>CBDDKG010000001.1:0-192865 GCA_965230105.1 Roseivirga sp.
TAGGTTTCGTGCTAATAGGAACCAATAAGAAGTGGGAAGCACCAGTGATGACCGTTTTTGCTTTGGTTCAGGTATTTCTTACCTCTATGATCCTAGGTATTGTTATTGGTGATTTCAAGTTAGGTAGTTCACCATTCATTCTTTTAAGAGATGTATTCAGCAGTGACCCTAGGTTTCTAATTAATCCAAACTTTGTTTTCGAAGATGGTACGGGCTTAAACCCTCTTCTTCAGAATTACTGGATGGTTATACACCCACCAATGACTTTCCTAGGCTTTGCCTTAACATTGGTGCCCTTCTCCTTCTGTATTGCTGGTTTATGGCGAAAAGATTATACAGACTGGATTAGACCTGCCTTACCGTGGACAATTTTTGGAGGAGTGATCTTAGGGACCGCTATTATTATGGGGGGGTATTGGGCCTATGAAACCCTGAACTTTGGAGGCTATTGGAACTGGGACCCTGTAGAAAATGCTGTCTATGTACCATGGTTGGTACTCATTGCCAGTATGCACACTATGATTGTTTTTAAGAAAAGTGAGACTGCTTTAAAAACTTCGATTGTATTAGTCATTTCTACTTTCCTTCTAATACTCTATGCCACTTTCCTTACCCGAAGTGGGATCTTAGGAAATGCCTCAGTGCATTCCTTCACCGACCTGGGACTTTCAGGGCAGCTGCTGGTCTACCTCTTCGTTTTTATGATAGGGGCTATCGTGTTGGCAGTAATTCGCTGGAAACATATTCCGACTTCAGAAAAAGAGGCCTCAACATATTCGAGGGAGTTCTGGATTTTCATAGGAGCATTAACACTCTGCCTAATGGCTTTTCAGGTGATTGTACCCACTTCCTTCCCTGTTTTCAACGCAATCATTGAAGCATTTGGAGGTATCTCATCACTGGCTCAACCTGCAAACCAAGTTGAGTTTTATTCTCAATGGCAGCTTTGGTTTGCCATTGGCATTGCCATATTATCAGGCACTGGCCAGTTTTTCTTTTGGCAAAAGATGGATAAAGACAAGCTAAAATCAGCTTTGGCACTTCCTGTGATTATATCCCTGATTCTTTCCGCTATAATATTCACTTCTGCCAAAATCTATGACCCAGTATACATTGTCATACTGGTGGCGGGTGTTTACTCAATTGTTTCTAACACCAAGATTTTCTTGAGCCTTATTAAGTCACGCAGTTACAAATTAACCGGAGGATCTGTAGCCCACATTGGCATTGCCATGATGCTCATCGGAATTATGTTTTCTGAAGGATATTCAAGGGTCTTGTCCAAAAACTTAACCCGTAAGATTAGCAACGATTTAACGGAAGAGCAGAACAACAACATGGTCATTCTGTTTCTGAATGACCCAAAGCCAGTAGGTGGCTATCAATTGCATTATAAAAGTGAGGGGCTCAATGCAACAGGCGTGCCGGGCTACATCAAGAAGTCCTTGTTAGAATCGACAAGTGATCCTCATTATAAAATTGCCATTCAACCTATTATTCAAGAGGGCATCCAGTATGCTGCCGTTGGAGACACCCTTTATTTTAGGACTCCACAAAACACTTACCACGAAGTAGAATATACCTCTCTAAGTTCTGGCAAAAAGTTCACCCTTTATCCAAGGGTTCAGAAGAATGAGAACATGGGTCAGGGAATCGTTGTCTCACCAGATATTAAGAAGCAATGGAACAGAGATATTTATACATATGTGGCATTGAGCAATGATTTTGAGGATGAGTTCACTGAATGGAGCGAGAAAGAAATCGTCAAAGTAGATTCTATAGGCCAGAGATTCTTTATTAATGATTATGTCGCCATCTACGATGGCTTTGAGAGGATACCAAGTGTGCCCTTTGCAGACTTAGGACCAAATGATGTAGCCGTTAGGGCAAACATTATAGTCTTTGCCGAGGATGGGAATAACTATAAGCTCCAACCATTATATGTAATCCAAAATAGCTTCCTGAGGAGACCCACACTTATGAATCAGGAAGTCGCATCCAGGATAATATTTGAGAGCATCAATCCTCAGGACGGTTCGGTAGAATTTAGCATACAAACAGCTCAAAAAGACTACATCATTATTCAATCTTTAGAAAAACCACAGATCAATATTCTCTGGATTGGAACGGTTGTCATGATCATTGGCTTTATCATAGCCACCAGAAGACGTTATGTGGAGTTTGTCAAAATGCGCGACAAAGGCTTCGCATAAAAGCCATTTCTCTTCTACCCTAATTTGACTAATTTGAGTTGAAGCCAATTCGACTCTAATGAACAATCGTAGATCTTTTATCCGAAAGACCTTTCTAACAGCAGGGACACTTTCTATCGGTTCTCTGTTTCAGAAATCTATAGCTGCCGATATCGCAGATGCCTTTCACTCTTTGAATTCTTTGACCCCTGAAACGGCCGCCCAAGACGAAGAGCTTTGGGCACGAATACAGCAAGCATATACGGCATCCAATCAAATCATTAACTTAAATAATGGTGGTGTGAGTCCACAGCCCAAAGTGGTCCAAGAGGCGGCTAACCGATATTATACCTACGCCAATGAAGCCCCCTCCTATTATATGTGGAGGATTCTGGATCAGGGTCGAGAACCTCTAAGAAGCAAATTAGCCACCCTAGCTGATGTAAGCCCTGAGGAATTGGCGATCAATCGAAATACTACCGAAGCAATCAATACCGTAATCTTCGGGCTCAATTTGAAAGCGGGCGATGAGGTGGTCCTGACCAAGTATGACTACCCTAATATGATCAATGCCTGGAAGCAGCGAGAAAAACGGGATGGAATTGTCCTTAAGTGGCTAGACTTTGATATTCCGATGGAAAGCGATGCGGAAGTAGTCCAAAAGTTTAAGGAGGCCATTACTCCTGCGACCAAAGTTTTTCATATAACGCATATGATCAATTGGACAGGTCACATTATGCCAGCAAAAGAGCTTTGTGCTCTTGCCAGGGCAAACAATATCTATTCAATAGTAGATGGCGCCCACACTTTCGCTCATTTAGATTTCAAAATCTCTGATTTGGGTTGTGACTTCTTTGGCACCAGTCTTCACAAATGGCTGTGTGCCCCATTCGGTACTGGATTGCTTTACATTAAAAAGGGGAAAATTAAGGATGTTTGGCCCCTATTGGCCTCACCTGAAAATCAGGTCGATAATATCCGAAAGTTTGAAAACATAGGTACTAGATCTTTTGCCATCGAGCAGGCTATTGGTTCTGCGATAGATTTTCACAATGCCATAGGAGCAGCAAGAAAAGAAGCGCGCTTAAAATATTTAAAGCAGTTTTGGATTGACCAGGTGAAAGGGGTTGATAAAGTAAAATTCTATACCAGCACAAAACCTGACCTGAGCGCAGCCCTATTTAACTTTGGTATCGATGGAATGGATGCGGGGCCTGTACATAATGCGCTGTTCAGAACTCATAAAATTCATACAAGCCCCATAAAATGGGAAAAGGTAAATGGTCCAAGAATCACACCGCATGTCTACACTAAGAAATATGATATGGAGAGATTGGTTGAGGCCATCAACGCGGTTGCCTCAAAATAATTCATAGATTCGCGAGCAATGAAAAGCCAAAAAATTGCAATTCTTGGAACGGGAAATGTAGCATGGCATTTAGCCAGAACCTTTGAAAACAAAGGTCACGTCATAAGTCATATCTACAATCGGGATATAAATAAGGCAGAAAAGTTTGCTCTGGACTATTTCAATGCATCCACTGGAGATTCGTTAAACCTGTCAGAAGTTGATGCCAGTCTATTTATAATGGCAATTTCAGATGATAGTATTGAAGAAGTGGCGCAGCAGTTAAATCTACCTCAAAACGCTACACTTGTTCACACTTCTGGAACAATCCCTTTGAATATTCTAGGATATGCGCAGACTCATAACATTGGTGTTTTTTATCCTCTTCAAACTTTCAGCAAAGGAAAAAACACAGACTTTGCTGACATTCCAATATGTATTGAAGGAGAATCTGAAGAGACGATCGAACTTCTAAGAAGTATTGGCAACAGCATAAGTCACACGGTTCATGTACTTAATAGTAATCAGCGAAAGGTCATTCATCTATCTGCCGTCTTTTCCTGCAACTTCACCAACCATATGTTTACCATATCAAAGGGTATTTTGGATTCCAACGATCTTGAATTTGACTTGCTCAAACCTTTAATTGTAGAAACATTGAACAAATCCTTTGACATAGGGCCTGATAATGCGCAAACAGGGCCCGCCATGAGAGGTGATATGGAAACCTTAGACAAACAGTTTGAATCTCTATCCAACGATCCTAATGTTGCCGAAATGTATCGTCTGATTTCACAGAATATTATCGATTACTATCAAGAATAGAACAATCCTTGGAAAATATTATTCGAAGATGCTGAGACAGTATTATGGTATACACGCAAGCACTCAATTAAGAGTACATTCTGTGATGGTTCGCATAAATCACTATAATTAGCCAAACAGGTTTAGCTTTGCACCGTACATAGGAGCAATGCAAAGCATTACCAATTCCAAATCGCTGGTCTTTAATTATCTGAAGCTCATTAGGGGTTTTAACCTGTTTATGGTTGCTCTTACGCAATACCTAACCGCTATCTTTTTAATTGGTGGTGCAGAAAATTGGTATCAGATATTGACCGATAAGGGCTTCTTTCTACTGGTCTCATCAACAGTAATGATTACAGGTGCGGGCTATTTGATCAATGATTATTACGATGTCAAAATTGACTTGATCAATAAACCACAGCGCGTTGTTGTGGGCAAAGACTTAAAGCGTAGATGGGTGATTGCCGGGCACACCGCGTTGAATCTCGGGGCAGTAGTCATCGGTTTTAGCCTTTCGATAACAATCGGCATAATCAATTTTGGGGCTTCTTTTCTCCTATGGCTCTATTCAAATCAACTCAAGAGACTTCCTTTTGTAGGAAACCTTTCCATAGCCCTTTTAACAGGAGCGACACTAATTCTGGTAAG
Source organism: Roseivirga sp. (assembly GCA_965230105.1). Lineage (GTDB taxonomy): Bacteria > Bacteroidota > Bacteroidia > Cytophagales > Cyclobacteriaceae > Roseivirga. The sequence goes on from CBDDKG010000001.1 coordinate 4,996, forward strand.
CGAATACTTTGGGGATAAAAAGTATCTGATCCTATGTTACGCGGTTTTTGCCGCTTTCATTACGCTTATTCGAGAGATCATAAAGGACATGGAAGACATGAAGGGTGATGAACGTTTTGGCTGCAAAACCGTTCCGATAGTTTTTGGAATCGCCAAAACAAAGTGGATCATCTATATTATAGCTATGAGCTTTCTGGCAACTGTGTTTTTAATGATCAGTCACATCTCCATGATTCTACCCATTATTCTCTCTGTTGCCTTAATTTTTCTGATCTTTAGGCTCATAAAGGCAGATACTGTAAAAGCCTATCATCATTTGAGCATTTTGTGTAAAGCCATCATGTTTTTAGGCGTCATTAGTATGATTTGGATATGAGTAAGAAAAGAGTTTCGATTTTCGCTTCTGGCAGTGGATCTAATGCTGAAAAGTTTTTTGAACACTTCCAAAATGATCCAGAAATAGAGATCACTTCCACCTTCACAAATAATCGATCAGCGGGTGTCATAGAAAGAGCCAACCGGTTCAATATTCCTCATCATATCTATAACCGTACCTATTGGAAGACCGGAGAGGCGATCATAGATGTATTACAGCAAGAACAAATTGATTTCATCGTTTTGGCCGGTTTCATGCTATTGATTCCTGATGGTCTGGTAAAGACCTACCCCAATCGTATTTTTAATATCCATCCTGCCCTTCTTCCAAAATTTGGAGGGCAAGGCATGTACGGTATGAATGTGCACAAGGCCGTAAAGGCCGCTGAAGAATCCGAATCTGGAATAACCATACACTTTGTGAACGAAAACTATGACGAGGGGCAAATCATTGTCCAAGCTTCTTGTGCCATTGACAGCTCAGATTCTGCCGAAGAAATAGCTAAAAAAGTATTGCGTTTGGAGCATGAAAATTATCCGAAAGTCGTAGCTGAAGTAATTCGGAAATCAATATAAAATTCCTAGTTTTGCGACTTCGGTTTTTACCCCTCCAACATGTCGCAACTAAAAATCAAATCCGCTTTAGTATCAGTATTTTACAAGGATAATCTGGCTCCAATTATCGACCTGCTAAAGGCCAATGGCGTAACAATTTATTCTACTGGTGGCACTCAGAAATTTATAGAAGATCAAGGTGCAGAAGTGATACCCGTTGAGGACTTGACTAGCTACCCATCTATCTTTGGGGGGCGTGTGAAAACATTGCACCCAAAAATCTTCGGAGGAATTCTTTACCGAAGGGATCATGAAGGTGATAAATCACAGGCATCCGAATTTGAGATCCCCAGCATTGACCTGGTCATTGTAGATCTTTATCCTTTCGAAGAAACAGTAGCCTCAGGAGCTCCAGAGCAAGACATTGTGGAAAAAATCGATATCGGAGGAATTTCACTTATCAGAGCGGCAGCTAAAAACTTCAAAGATGTGCTTATTGTCTCTTCAAGAGAGCAATATCCTGCATTAGAGACTTTATTGAGCGAAAAAGACTGTTCATCTGATCTTTCGGATAGAAGAAAGTTCGCTGCAGAGTCATTTGATATATCATCTCATTACGATAGTGCCATCTTCAACTATTTTAATCAGGAAGAAGGACTTGACAAATTCAAAGTAAGTGAGCGTACCGGCAAGCAATTGCGCTATGGTGAAAACCCTCATCAAGCAGGGCAATTCTTTGGGCCACTAAACGATCTATTTGATCAGCTAAATGGCAAAGAGCTTTCTTATAACAATTTAGTCGACATTGATGCCGCTGTTTCACTCATCGAGGAATTTGACAATAATGACAATGCCTTCGCAATATTGAAGCATACCAATGCATGTGGAATGGCTACTGGTAGCAATGTGAAAGATGCTTATCTAAGAGCTTTTGCTGCTGACACTGTAAGTGCTTTTGGAGGTGTTCTGGTTACAAATCAGAAGGTTGACCTTACTGCTGCAGAAGAAATGCACAAGTTGTTCTTCGAAGTCTTGATTGCTCCTGGTTTCGATAGCGATGCCTTAGACCTTCTCAAGGGCAAGAAGAACAGAGTACTTTTAGTCAAAAAGCAAAACCTGACAGCGCAAAAACAATTCAAGAGCCTGTTGAATGGCGTAATTGTTCAGGACAGAGATTTGGTCTCAGATAAATCAGCTGATTTCAAGTTGGTAACCAAGAAGGATGTAACTGCAACGGAAAAAGAGGCTCTTGAGTTTGCGTCTAAAATTTGTAAACACACCAAATCTAATACGATTGTTCTGGCCAAAGATGGTCAGCTTTTAGCCAGCGGTGTTGGCCAAACTTCGAGGGTAGATGCGCTTAGACAGGCCATTGAAAAAGCCAAATCATTCGGGTTTGACCTCAATGGTTCCGTGATGGCATCAGATGCATTCTTCCCTTTTCCAGATTGTGTTGAAATAGCACACGGAGAGGGTATCTCAGCCGTTATTCAACCAGGCGGTTCCATTAAGGACGAACTGTCAATTAACTTCTGTGATGATCACAGTATGGCCATGGTATTTACAGGTACCAGGCACTTTAAACATTAATTTACATAGCATAAGAATTAATAAGTAATTCGTTACTTTAGTTCTTTCATTAAAATACAAGGAGACTATCTTAAATGGGTTTTTTCGACTTCCTAACAAGTGACATTGCCATAGACCTTGGAACAGCAAATACACTGATCATTCACAAGGACAAAATCGTAGTAGATGAGCCATCCATCATTGCCATAGACAGAAATACCAACAAGGTATTAGCCATAGGCAAGGATGCGATGAACATGCACGAAAAAACACACGACAATATCAAAACTATTCGGCCATTGAAAGACGGTGTAATTGCCGATTTCGAAGCTGCTGAAATGATGATTAAAGGGATGATCAAAATGATCGACCTTAAAAAGAGAAGCTTTATGCCTTCATCTCACCGAATGGTGATTTGTATTCCATCTGGAATCACCGAGGTAGAAAAACGCGCAGTACGAGATTCAGCGGAACATGCCAATGCCAAAGAAGTCTATATGATCTATGAGCCGATCGCTGCAGCAATAGGTACAGGAATTAAGATAGATGAGCCTGTCGGTTCTATGATTGTGGATATCGGGGGTGGTACAACTGAGATTGCCGTAATCGCCTTGAGTGGAATTGTTTGTGATCAATCAATTCGCGTAGCAGGTGATACTTTCACTAAAGACATTCTTGATTATATGAGAAGGCAGCATAACCTCCTCATTGGTGAGCGTTCTGCTGAAAAAGTGAAAATAGCCATCGGCTCTGCGCTAACCGAACTTGAAGATCCGCCAGAAGACTATGAAATCAGAGGTAGAGATTTGATGACAGGTATTCCTAAAGTAATTAAGATCTCGTATTCTGAAATTGCATTTGCTTTGGACAAGTCCGTTTCTAAAATCGAAGAAGCGGTACTTAAAGCCTTGGAGATTTCTCCACCAGAACTTTCTGCTGATATTTATGATCGTGGTATTTATCTCACGGGAGGAGGGGCGATGCTTAAAGGCCTGGACAAAAGACTAGCGCTTAAGACTAAACTCCCAATTCACATTGCGGACGACCCATTAAGAGCGGTTGTAAGAGGAACAGGAGAGTCTCTAAAGAATATTGATTCGTATCGAACGGTACTAATGACTTAAAAATGAATGGGTCAGTTACTAGCCTTTCTAGTTAAATACCGAGCATTTTTCATCTTTCTTTTTCTGGAGTTGATATGCATCTCGCTTATTGTCTCAAACAATGACTACCAGCGCAGTGCCTATTTGAAATCGTCAAACGGTCTGATTGGAGCTGTCACTGAATCATCCGATAACATTGGAGAGTATTTCGGCCTAAGGCGAGTAAATCGTGAGTTAGCTGATGAAAACGCAAGACTTCGCGAATTACTGCTTTCAAGACCAGGCGTTTCTATTGATTCATTGAACAACTATACCATTGAATCCGATAGCACGGATTCATTAGAGTACCTGCTGAGGTCTGCAGAAATCGTCCGAAATAATATCCGTTTAGCTAATAACTTCTTTATGATTAATAAAGGAAGTAAAGACGGCATAAAACCAGAAATGGGGGTAGTCAGCCCAACTGGAGTTGTGGGCAAAATTCGATCGGTATCAAAGAACTATGCTGAAGGAATTTCGCTCCTAAATACTCGAAACTCTTTCTCAGCCAAGCACAAAAACTCAGATAGAATTGGCACTGTGCAGTGGGATGGTGTGGACCCAAAAGTGGCGAAACTCTTATTCATCACGCCAGATGTCAACATGCAAGTTGGTGACACTATCGTGACCTCAAACTTCAATGCCGTTTTTCCAAAAAACCTGATCATAGGTACCGTCAAGAGTAGTAATCGTGATGCAAATAATACCTATTTGGATATTGATATAGACTTGAGCGTAGATTTTGGAAGACTTTCCTACGTATACGTAATTGAGAATATCAGAAAACCAGAACAGGATTCATTAAGTAATACCAATCCTTTAGACATTCAATGAACAGAAACATACTCATATTAATTATTAGTTTGGTTGTTCTAGTACCTCTTCAGGTATTTGTGTTCAGGAACTTTGTTTTCTTCAATCTGGGGTTTTGTTTCATCTATTTATTATTTCTACTAAGCCTTCCAAGAGAGTTGAGCATAGGCTTGGGCATGGTGATCGCTTTGATTATAGGTCTGGTTATCGATCTCTTTTATCAGACCATTGGTATTCATGCAGCCGCTGGCGTATTACTTATGTTTCTAAAGCCTTATTGGTTGAATGTAAACACACCTCGGAGTGGATATGAAGTCAACTATCTACCCGTTATTCCTAATTATGGTTTAGGCTGGTTTATTGTATATGCCTTACCCTTGGTTTTGGTCTACTCCTTGACTGTCTTGTTTATAGAGGCAGGCAACACTGGGCTTTTTTGGATGATTTTGTCCAAAGCACTGATTACCACAGTGATTACTCTTTTTTTTGTGATCATTCTACAATATCTTTTCTATTCAAAAGCGAGGTAGGCTATGTTGGAGAATAGACGATACATCATACAAATTTTCTTCATTTTCATTGGACTCGTCTTTTTGGTGCGCCTGTTTGCTCTGCAGGTAGCAGACGATACCTATAGAACCAAGGCCGAGCGTAATATCCTTCAAAGAATTGTTGAATACCCCTTTAGAGGTCTGATCTACGATCGAAATAATGAGCTTATCGTTTATAATGAACCCATCTATGACCTAATGGTTGTTCCCCGAGATGTGCAAATCTCAGACACAACTGAGTTCTGTAACCTGTTCGATATTAGCAGGGATGAGTTTGATGAGAATATCACGAGAACAAGGCGCTATTCAAGAGTTAAGCCATCGGTTTTCCTGAAGAAAATATCGCATGAAAAGTATGCGCAGATTCAAGATCAACTCTACAAATTCAATGGTTTCTATGTAAACCCCAGAACTGTTCGCAGGTACTCTCAGCCGGTATTGGCCAATGAACTCGGCTATATCGGTGAGATAAGCCCCTCTCAACTGGCCAAAGACACCACTGGATATCAGGCGGGCGATTACATTGGAGTCACAGGCTTAGAAGAATACTATGAACCTGAGTTAAGAGGGGAAAGAGGAGTGAGTTATAAAATGGTCAATGTTCAAGGCATTGAAAAAGGTTCTTATAAGAATGGTGCCATCGATACACTTTCTATCCCGGGTAAAAACCTGATCAGTACTATTCACTTAGGTTTACAAGCGTATGCCGAAAAACTGCTCGCTGGCAAAAGAGGCAGTGTAGTAGCCATTGAGCCATCAACTGGTGAAATCCTTGTGATGGCTTCAGCTCCGACATACGATCCAAATTTATTGACCGGAAAGTATCTGGGGGATAATTTTGAAAAGATAAGATCAGACACCACATCGCCCCTATTCAATCGCCCAATTATGGCTACCTACCCACCTGGGTCCATATTTAAAACGGTTCAGGCACTAATCGCATTAGACGTAGGTGTTACTACCACCGGTGAGAAGGTAAAAGTGGACCTCACCAAAATTGGAGATCATGCCCCAGCAGGAATCTATGATGTTAAAAAAGGTCTTCGATATTCCTCGAATAATTACTTCGTTGAGATCATGAGAAGGCTCATAACACGTGGTGAATCACCAAGCTATTTTGTTGATAGTAGACTGGGAATGGAAAAATGGTCCAAGGCAGTGGAGAAGTTCGGTTTTGGAAGTCGACTGGGAATTGACGTACACGGAGAAGTTCCTGGAAAAGTTCCCGATGTGGAGTACTATGATGGCGTCTATGGAAGAAATCGATGGGCTTACAGTAATATTCAATCGCTAGCTATCGGACAGGGTGAAATGTTAGTTACGCCCTTACAAGTAGCCAACCTAGGAGCTACAATTGCCAACAGAGGTTATTACATTAAACCACACTTAATCCGAGGGGTTGAAGATAACGGTGAAGTTATTCCGTTTGAACATGAGAAAGTATATGTGGGCAATGAAACGGCCTATTATCCTGAAATTATTGAAGGAATGGCACAGGCGGTGAGGCAAACGGCTCCCAGAGCTGTGATTAACGACATTGAAATTATCGGTAAAACGGGCACCGCAGAAAACGGCCTTAAAGACGAAACACCTGACCATTCTGTTTTCATGGCATTTGCCCCAAGAGAGAATCCCAAAATTGCCATCTCCGTGTATGTAGAAAACTCGGGGATGGGCGGCCGAGCAGCTGGAATGACAGCAAGCCTTATCATCGAAAAGTATTTACGAGGCTACATCAAAAAGAACTGGTGGAATAGAGAAGAGTACGTCTTGAAGGGTGACTTTATAGACGATGATGAGGAGGACCATTGAGCAGGGAAGGCGGATTTTTTGCAAACTTAGATTGGCTAACGGTCTTTTTATACCTCATTCTAATCACACTAGGATGGTTTAATATCTATGCATCCATTTACGACCCGGTAGCAGATTTAAGCATCTTGGATTTCAGTACAAATTCAGGCAAACAACTTCTCTTCATAGGCTCATCCGTAATTCTGATCATCATTATTCTACTGCTGGATTTCAGAATCTACGAGTCCATAGCCCCCCTACTTTACGGCATTTTCATTCTACTGCTGATTGCTGTGGTGATTGTTGGTAAAGAAATTAATGGGGCGAAGGCTTGGTTTCAGTTTGGGTCTTTTAGATTACAGCCCTCAGAATTCACCAAATTTGCCACCGCTCTTTTGTTAGGTAGGTACATTTCTACCAACAGTGTAAAGCTGACAGAATTCAAAAGTCAGATGACCTCACTTATTATTATGCTTTTTCCGGTGTGCCTTATTATGCTTCAACCGGACTTGGGATCATCTCTCATTTTTTTCTCGTTCGTAATCCCAATTTTTAGAGAAGGGCTACCCCCAATCTATCTAATTGCTGGTCTGTCTTTGGTTATTATAGGAGTGCTCACAATTGTGTTACCAATCGATCAAATAGCCATTGTACTAGGATCAATTGGTGTGATTTGGGTACTACTTACTTCAAAGTCTTTGAAGAATATTCTGCTTACTCTTCTCATTGTTGGAGCCAGTATTGGTTTTGCCAGTGGTTTTAATTATGCCTTCGAAGAAGTCTTGCCCAAGTATCAAAGAGACAGAATCTTGGTAATCTTTTATCCGGATATAATCGATCCTCAAGGTGCTGGCTACAACTTAAACCAAAGTAAGATCGCTATTGGTTCAGGAGGTTTTGCGGGGAAAGGGTTTCTGGACGGAACACAAACAAAATTTGACTTTGTGCCTGAACAGAGTACAGACTTTATTTTCAGCACATTGGCAGAAGAACATGGTTGGCTGGGCAGTGCATTTATAATCGCATTGTTTATAGCGTTGATGATGCGAGTGGTCTTTATTGCAGAGCGACAAAAATCACAGTTTGCGAGAATCTATGGCTATAGTGTAGCGGGTATTATTTTCTTTCACTTCACCATTAATATCGCTATGACCATCGGATTGTTCCCAGTTGTGGGTATTCCACTTCCATTCTTTAGTTATGGAGGGTCATCTCTATGGTCATTTACGATAATGCTTTTTGTTCTGCTAAAGATTGACATGCATAGAACCCAGGTTTTAATGCGGAGTTAGTCAGGCAAAACGCCTTTCTAAAACGTTCATAAAGGCTTCTACTTCTTCACTGTCCATATCCCAACCCGTGTTAAATGCATTTGCTCTATTCAGTGCATCGTTGAGATCAACTGCTTGGTCAACACTGGCAAAAGCTTCTCTCATTTGTCCATTGTCGCCCCCAAACAGGTTGTTTTGAAACATAAATTTTTCGTTCAAGGTTAGAGAAGACTCTATAGACTGATTCATCTTGCGCTGTAGTTTTTCAGCCAAGGTCATACCTTTTTGCTGTGGGTCAAACTTGTCATTAATGGTCACAGGCTGATCATGATCAACAGACTCACCTTCTTTTGCCAACACTGGTTCTTCCACAGCAACTGGATCCTCAATGATTGGCTCAGGTTTTGGTTCTTCAACTGCCTCAAAGAGTTCCTCTATTCTGTTTTCTGCACCCAGCTTTTGCAAAAACTCACTCGCATCAACAGTTTCAAGCTGCGAATCGTCTAGTGCATCATATGAAATCATAATGCTTGCCTTAGTATCAAAATCACCAATCTTATCGATTAGGCTTTTAAACAAATCGCGATTAGTCTTAATGTACTTGAATTGGAGCCTAAAATCTTGAGGTTTCTCGATCCGATCCAGAATACTCTCCAGATAACCTTTCGGTTCGAAGGAAATGAGGATAGCATCCTCTATGGCTTTCACAAGCAGTGGTGTCAGGTGTTCTTTATCAATGCTAATGTGATTTGAGAGCACATTCATAAATGCCTTCAGCGCCTCTTTGACCCTTTCATGGTTGAAGTCGAAATAAGGACTTTCAAGTCTTTCAACTTCACCTCTCCATTGATTGAAAAGAGATCGGATGATAAAGGAATTAACTTGTCTGGAGTTAGTTAATGATATCAATCTTTCTCCGTCAATTTTGTCAAAGCTTTGGAAAGACTGGCTCACTATATCATTTCCAATTAATTCACTTATTTCACTGACTGCTTCGTGCTTTAACTTGTAGCGCATCGCTTATTTCTTTTGATTTGTAAATTAAGCATTATGCCCAAAATCCTGATTCGAAATCTGAACAATAAAGTCATCCTAGCTAACGAAGATTCGGCTAGCATATTGAATGCTATTCATAGTGTTGGCATTGACTGGATGCATGCCTGCGGAGCGAAGGGTCGGTGCACTACTTGCAAAATGGTTGTACATTCAGGTTTAGAGAGTTTTGGCCCCGATACAGAAGCCGAAGCAAAATTCAGAGTTCTGGGAAAACTGAAGAACAATGAAAGACTTGCTTGTCAAAACAATGCCAAAGGAGATTTAGAAATCAGCGTAGCGGAAATCAATAAATTTCCACATATGACCTATACAGACTAATGTTTTTAGAACCACAATCAAAGATCGCAGGTGAACATACCTCTGGAAGTATAGAGGTAATATGTGGCTGTATGTTTTCTGGTAAAACGGAAGAGCTCATCCGAAGGCTTAGAAGAGCTACTATTGCTAAGCAAAATGTAGAAATCTTTAAGCCAGCCTTAGATACACGATATGACGATGAAGATGTGGTGTCTCATAATAAGACAGCTATCCGCTCAACCCCTGTCCAGTTTGCTTCAGACATACTGTTGTTAGCTGGAGACAGTGATGTAATCGGGATAGACGAGGCCCAGTTCTTTGATGAACAAATCGTGGATGTAAGCCGAAAACTGGCTAATAGTGGGAAAAGGGTGATTGTGGCCGGACTGGATATGGATGCTAGTGGTAAACCCTTTGGTCCAATGCCCTATCTCCTGGCCATTGCAGAATTTGTGACAAAACTTCATGCAATTTGTGCCATAAGTGGTTCATTGGCATCGTTCTCTTACAGATTGACGGATTCTGAAAGGACTGTTGAATTAGGGGAAACCGATATTTATGAGGCCCGAAACAGGAAATACTTCTATGAAGGACAACAGGAAAAGCTTGACAAAAAAGAGCAATAGCCTTCTAGTCAGTATTGGCTTAATGCTTTTGGCTTTTCTTATCACCAATCCATCCATTGCTCAAAGCAGCATTCCCATTCTGGGTTGGAGAACACATTTCAGTTATTCGCATGTGAAAGAGGTCACCAGTGGTGATAACAAGGTTTTCGCAGCCACTGAGAATGCAATTTTCTATTATGACCTCCAAGACAACAGTCTTAACCTGATTAACAAAAATACCGGTCTTTCAGGAGTAGGAATAGGAGCTATGGCCTTCAACTCTGATAATGATCAGCTTATTGTAGCCTATCAAAATGGTAATATTGACTTCTGGTCCAATGGCCAGGTTGAAACTGTCACCACTATCAGTGAGGCCGAAACTACTGTGGATAAGCGATTACGCGATATTCATAAATTTGGGGATCAACTCTACATCTCAGGAGACTTGGGAATAGTGGTTTATGATCTCTCAAGGAATGAAATCACTGAATCATACCAAAACTTAGGTCCTGATGGAGGCGAACTTATTGTCTATCAAACAGCATTCACTAATGATAGCATTTATGCCGCGACTGAGAGCGGGATTCTCTCAGCTAGTCTGGAAGCAAATGTAAACAGGCAGGATTTCAATAACTGGAAGCGGGCATTGACCGGAATTCCTTTTCAACACATTGTTGAATCTGAAAATTCAATTTACGCTAGTGCTGATGCTGATCTATTCTCATATAGCACCGGAACTTGGAACTTTGACCAGAATTTTAGTCAACCCATAGCAGACCTTGACTTGTCTAACACTTCTTCCATATTTGTGCTCACCGAAACTGCACTCTGGTTTGATGATGGCAATGGGTTTTCAAAACAACTTGATGCCGAGAGCGAGCAGAGGTTTAGCGAATTGGAGCTCTTCAATAATCAAATTTGGTTGGGAAGTTCTGATCAAGGTTTACTTCGGTTTAATATGCTCAGCACAACTCCCAGTAGCCTTAAACCCGCTGGTCCTGGTGCAGATATCTTACTGAAGCCCGCTGCTTTTGAGAGTAGTATCTATTGGATCGATGAGGAATCTAGTGCTGCGATCTCGCAATTTAACCTGGAAACACAAACTTGGACTTTCTTTAACCCTAGAGATGGTAGCGGTAATCCAATCAGCAATTTGACCGACCTTGAATTTGGAGTGACCAATCAAGGCAGCATATCAGGACCTTTGTTTTCATCATTCGATCAAGGGGTTTTTTTTGGAGGAAGTACTATTGATAATTCTGAAAACCTTATCGAAACCGTAACTGCAGGAACTCCACCGACTTTTGAGAATGGCTCCTATGATATTTCAGCTATGACCAGCCAGGGAAGTGATAGACTATGGGTAACAACACCTGACAGATCGACATCCCTTTATTCATTCAATACGACATTGAATGAATGGATGGGTTATGCATTGCCCACCACACTAGGTAGGTTTCCGGTTGACTTATTCATTACGCCTGATGGCAACAAATGGATGAGTGTTGATCCTGCCAGAGGGGGGGGTATTGTGGTTTTTGATGAAATAACCAACAGAACCAGAAGTCTTAATACCAATGGCGGTCAGGGCGGACTCCCAGGCTCGGAAGTCACTGATATGACCCTCGATCAAAACTTATTCCTTTGGATTGGCACCAACCAGGGAATCGCATTCTTCCCGAATCCTTCCATCGTTCTTGAAAACCGATCATTGACAGCCAACGTTCCAATTTTTGAAAACCGCTTATTGCTTCGAGATGAGTTTATTACCCAAGTTGTTATAGACCCTGCAAACCGCAAGTGGTTTGGAACAAGGGATAATGGACTTTGGCTTTTTAGCGAAACTGGAGAAGAGCTTATCTATCATTTTACATTTGCCAATAGTCCTCTTCCATCGAATCAAATCAATTCTTTGTACCTCGACCCTTCTTCAGGTGAAGTATTCATAGGTACAGACAAGGGTACTGTCTCATTCAGAAGTGATGCCACGCTGGGGACTGACCAACATGTAAATGTTCAAATCTATCCCAATCCAGTGAACCCATCTTTTCAAGGAAATATTGTCATCAATGGCTTAGCAAATAACGCCTTTGTTAAAATCACAGATGTGTCAGGAAAGCTTGTTAGAGAAGTCAGGTCGAACGGGAGTACGTCCTTATGGAACGCCAGAGACAGTAATGGAAATAGAGTAAAACCAGGAGTATATCTCCTTTTCAGTTCAAATGCTGATGGTTCAGAGACCTTTGTGGGTAAAATTGTTGTGATCTAATGCTGTATCATACAAAAGGCATAGTTTTCAGTGCTGTGAAGTTTAAAGAGACTTCCATCATTGTGAAAATATTCACACGAGATTATGGCATGCAATCCTACATTATTAATGGTGTTAGGAGTCAAAGATCCAAAGGAAAAATCGCCATGTACCAACCCCTCTCCCTATTGGATATGGTGGTGTACCAAAAACCAGGAAAAGACATTCAGCGAATCTCAGAGGCTAAATTCGCTAAAACGTTTTCTGAAATTCCTTTTGACCCCTTGAAAAGGACCATTGGGATTTTCATAACAGAGATTTTTGGGAAAGTCCTGAGAGAAGAGTCAGAAAACAATGATTTATTCGACTTTCTCTTTCATTCATTAGAACTCTTTGATCACCTCAACGAGAATGTAGCCAATTTCCATTTACAATTACTTCTAAAAGCTACCCAATACCTCGGCTTTGGACCTGGTAGTGCCGAGGATTTTATCAACCAATTGAGTGAATCAGGGTTTCACTTCAGTACGTTGGAAGGGGAAAAAGAATTCATAAACCAGTTGATTTCTGATAATTATGGATGTCATGTAAATATGACGAACGACTTCCGAAGAGAAGTCCTAGACCATATCATTAAGTTCTATCGGATTCACTCCGACAGCTTGCGAGAAATCAAATCCCTTAACATACTCAAAGTAGTTTTGAGTGATTAATTCTCCCATTTAATTATTAATTTCGAACCAAACCGATAGAAAAATGAGTACGAAATTATATGATGAAGTCCCCTCTTTGGACCTTGCAGATTTCACTAGTGGAAATCCAGAAAAAAAGGCTGCGTTCGTTCAGGCACTTGGCGAAGCTTATAATAATATCGGTTTTGTGGCTATCAAAAATCATGGCCTGACTGATGAAATGACGGCCAAACTCTACTCCACAATTCAAGCGTTCTTTGGGTTGTCAGATGGAGTCAAACAACAATATGAAATTCCAGAACTAGCTGGTCAACGTGGATATATTGGCAAAGGAAAAGAGCATGCCAAAGGCCGTACTACAGGCGATCTCAAGGAATTTTATCATATAGGCCAAGAGGTAACTGACGGTGATGCTATCAAAAATGAGTACCCAGATAATATCTGGCCAAAAGAGCTACCAGAGCTTGAAAAAATCGGCTTGCACGTATACCAGACCCTAGAGGCAACCGGAATTAAAATGCTTCAAGCCATAGCCATCTATCTCGGTCTGGATGAAAACTACTTTGACAACAAAGTTCATAATGGCAATAGCATTCTAAGGCCTATCCACTATTTCCCAATCGAAAATCCTGAAGAAGTACCTGCTGATGCAGTTAGGGCTGCTGAGCATGGTGATATTAACCTAATTACACTCCTGATGGGTGCCAGTGCCGATGGACTTCAAGTGCTAAGACGTGATAATAAGTGGATACCTATTACTGCGCTTCCTGATCAAATCATTGTGAATGTAGGTGATATGCTTTCAAGGCACACCAATAATAAACTCAAGTCTACTATTCACAGGGTGGTAAATCCTCCTAAAGAATTGATGAAAACGTCCAGGTTTTCCATTCCATTCTTCATGCACCCTAGATCAGATATGGATTTGACTGTACTTTCAAATTGTATTGATGAGAACAGTCCCAAATTATATGACGATATAACTGCTGGTCAGTTTTTACAACAGCGATTAGCCGAAATAGGTCTTAGCAAAAAGTAGTTCTTAATCATGGCGATTAAGAGAATTCGGTATTTTATATTCCTCAAAGATGTGATGCTTCTTGCCATCAGTGCTTTTGGCGGCCCTCAGGCACATGTTGCCATGTTCATCAAGGTGATGGTTGAAAAACGAGGTTATCTCACAGAAGCTGATTTGATAGAGTTAAATGCACTTTGCCAGATTCTTCCTGGTCCTACATCTACTCAAACGATTACGGCAATAGGCTTTAGGATTGGTGGAGCTAAATTAGCTTACCTAACATTACTCGTTTGGATGATACCTGCAGTGACTATTATGACCACTGCTGCCATTCTGATCAATTCTTACCAGGCCAAAAACCTTAGCCTTGAATTCACAAAATTCATACAACCCATGGCTGTCGGATTCATTAGTTATGGAGCATTCACTATTGCAAAAAAGGTTATTAATACCAAGACGGCTGTAGCTTTGATGATCCTATCAGCTGTGGTGACTTACTTTATATCGACACCCGCAGCCCTACCGATCGTATTAGTAATTGCTGGAACGATCACAGCATTTAAATACAAAAAACAGGAAATTGCCATTAAGGAGAAGGTCAAAATCAAATGGGGAAATTTCACGCTTTGGGGTTTAGTATTAGTAGCTGCCGCACTTTTAGGTGCTTTCACACAAGATCGATTCGTACTTCTTTTTGAGAACTTTTATAGAAATGGCAGTCTGATTTTTGGAGGAGGTCAAGTTTTAATCCCATTTCTAAATACTGAATTTGTTGAGTTCAAAGGATATCTTTCCTCTGAAGAATTTCTCTCGGGCTTAGGTTTGGTACAGACTGTTCCCGGACCTGTCTTTTCTGTAAGTTCTTTCGTTGGGGCTCTTTCGGTTCGAGACCTTGGTATTGGAGGACAAATATTGGCTGGATTTGTATCCGCATGTGGTATATTCTTGCCCGGAACCTTTCTGATCTTTTTTGTAATTAGGTTTTGGGACAGCCTAAAGACCTATCGAGTGGTTAGAGCTTCACTTGAAGGTATTAATGCTGCCAGTTCCGGAATGGTGGCAGCCGCAGCCTATATTCTTTTCCAACCGATACAAGGTTCGGTTATGGATGTTTCTGTTGTAATAGGAACTTTTCTATTGCTCACTCTGACCAAGATTCCACCTCCGTTTATTATTCTTGCGGGGCTTCTGGCTGGGTTTCTTATATGATATACTTAATTGATATCTGATTTTTTGAGAATAGTACTTCACAATTCATCCCTAAAATTAAAGGGTAATTGCGCTTTTCATGCCCTGCTTCCAAACCAAAGGCCACAGGTATATCTAGATCTTCAAGGTATTTTAACAGTAATTCTTCTACACTTTCTTTAAAATAGGATTGCGAATCAGAAATGTCAGTAAAGCTTCCAATGATTGCACCAGAAAGGTCTTCTAATTTTCCGGATCTTTTTAGCTTATTCATCATTCTATCCAAAGCGTACATATCTTCACCGACCTCTTCTAAAAAGAGAATATTCCCATCTGTCTCTATTTCATTTGAGGCACCCATTGATTCATAAACCAAAGAGAGGTTTCCTCCAACAATCCTTCCAGAACAACTCCCCTCTTTGGTGTTGACTGATTCAAGTAAAGGAATATCCAAGTCAAGTTTACCGAACAGCAGGTCTTTAAGTTGATTATCAGATACTTCATCTCTGCCTATGGTCAAGGCTACAGGGCCATGCACACTCGGCACTTCCAATACGGATGATAGTAGCAATATGCTTGTTAAGTCACTGAAACCAACAATCCACTTAGGCTGACCTAAATATGAGGTAAAATCAATTCGATCAAGAATTCTCGTTGTACCATAACCCCCTCTGGCAAAAACGATCGCCTTTATTGAAGGATCATCCAGTGCATTCTGTACGTCATGAATTCTTTCTTCATCCGAACCTGCAAAATAGCCATGTTGATTATGAACGTTCTTTCCTACTTTGACCTTTAAGCCCCACTTTTCTAATGTACCAATCCCCTCAGAAATGTCCCTCTCGAGCCGTTTAGCAGTAGCCACAATGGCCACTCGATCTCCTTCTTTCAAAAACTGAGGAATCTTCATGACACCAAAATAAAAAACCTCTTCCAAGGAAGAGGTTTGATTATGAATAAATAATAATTCTTAGTTTCCGTTTCCAGTATCAGCGGTAGCCGGATCCGTAGGACTCGGAGTTGTAGGCATAGGTACACCTAGCTTTTCAAATACCTTTTCAGTTATATTCAGGTCTTCCTCAGCCGCCAATACGATACCATCATTAGATGATGTTCTCATATTAAGAATGATTTTATAGCCTAATTCCTTACGAACTTCTTCAATCGCAGTTTGAACCTTCGTGAATACCGGATTCATGAGAGAAGATTCTTTAGCTACTAAAGACTGTTGCGCTTGCGCACTCCACGTCTGAAAATCAGCATCCATTTTCCTCACTTCAGCATCTTTAGCTTGCAATGCCGCTTGGCTCGCGTTTGGCTGCTGTGCCATTTGCTGAAGCTCGTTTACTTTAGTCTGTAGTGTAGCTCTTTTCGCTTGTGCCTGTGATGCCAACTGATCTTCAAAAGTTTTTACTTCTGATCTAATCCCCACCATTTCAGGCATGTTGTATACAATAAAATCGATATATGTATATCCAATTTTAAAATCCTGAGCCTGAGCAGCACCGTACATAAAAAGTGCCACTACCATCACCAATAATTTACGATTCATGATTCCTCTATTTTAATGTTTCAGTTTCCTTGTTCTTGTTTCAAACCTAATTCTTCTAATACGAACTCGGTGTAATCATGGACTGGGTTTGTATAAATCATACCGATACTTTCGGCCTTGTCAAACAAATAATCCAATCCATATCTTCTCGCTACCACCTCCACTGCTTGGTTTACTTTATTTCTTAGTGGAAGTACCAGCTCGTCTATTTTCTTATAGTAGAGTCCGTCATACCCAAAGAGCTCAGTATACTTCTTTAGTGCTTCTCCTTGTTTATCCTGGATTGCCTTCTCCCTATCTTTTTTCATTTCAGGAGTCAGAAGTACCTCACTTGCTCTTAGTTCCGCACGCATCTTTTCTAACTCATCATACAAACTCCGTACCTCTTTGTCATAAGTGCCTGCTAAGGCTTCGATTTCCTTCTGCTTTTCAGCATAGTCAGGCATCTTATTTAAGACAAATTCTGAGTCAAAATGACCAAATTTCTGTGCAGTCGCCTTTTGAGCAGGCGCAAAGTTAAAGATTAATGCTAAGATTACTACGTTGGAAAAAACTTTGTACATACTACCTAATTTGTTGTCCAATTGTAAAATGCACTTGGCTTCCGCCAACAATTGCTGGCGAGAACGAAGGATCTTGATCAAATCCATGTGCCCAATCAATTCCTAACAAGCCAAAGGCAGGTAAGAAGACTCTTGCACCGACACCAGCAGACCTGAACAATTTACGAGGTGAGTATTGTGAAAAGTCTGTCCAAGTGTTCCCGGCCTCTCCAAACGCCAACAAATAAATAGTTGAAGAAGGTTTTAACGAAACAGGATACCTCAATTCAGCAACAAACTTGTTATATACGACTCCCCCTCTAAAGCCCGTATTAGGGTCTACAGGGTCAATAACATTGTCTTCATATCCTCTTAACGCAATAATGTCTTGTCCAATTATAAAATTATTCCCTCCGTTGAGACCGTTACCTCCCAAGAAGAATCTCTCGAATGGTCCTGAGTCAGTTCGACTGGAGTAAGTTCCAATAAAGCCCATATGCGCTCTTGCATTAATAACAAGCTTCTTACTCAGTGGAATAAACAATGAAAAATCCATCATCCATTTATGATATTCGACAAATCTATAACGCTCCTGCTCTGTCAATTCACCCTCAAACCTATCCGGGTTTAGCAGCGACCAAGGAGGAGTTGCGTTTATGGCAAGAGTAAACTGAGAGCCATATCTAGGGAAAGTTGGTTGGTCAATGTTACTCCTTGAAATGGTAGTATTAAAGGTCAAACTGTTGGACTGCCCGGTAGAGAACCCAAGTGTATTACCGAAGTTAAACACATCATAAAGTTGATAAGAAAGTGTATTCTGAATCTGGAAATAATCATCAGGCCATCTCAATCTTCTACCCAAACCAACGGTAACACCTGTTGCTTTAAGAAAACCAAGTAGATCGTTATTAGTAAAGTTGATTGTTCTGTTGGACGTCCTGTTCAGACTAACTGTAAAGTTGTTTGGTTTTCTTCCCCCCAGCCATGGCTCAGAGAACACTAAACTGTAGCTCCTGAATCTTCGGCCATTGGATTGCAATTGCAGTGATAGTTTTTGACCATCTCCACTTGGGTATGGCCTCCACTTATCCCAATCATTAATATTTCTAATCGAAAAGTTATTCAAGGAAAGACCAACTGTACCCACAAACCCGAAAGGACCACCAAAACCACCTGATAGCTGAATCTGGTCTGAGGACTTTTCAACTAGGTCAAACACAACATCAACAGTCCCATCAGCAAGATTTGGAATTGGCTGAGGATTAATTTGTTCAGGATCGAAATATCCCAATTGGCCAAGCTCTTGGATCGTTCTGATCAGTTCTTTTCTACTATACTTTTGTCCAGGTAAGGTTCTGATTTCTCTTAAAACTACATGATCACTGGTTCGATTATTACCCTTGAGAATGATCCTCTTAATGACGGCCTGTTCGCCCTCATACATTCTCATTTCAATATCTACAGAATCATTTTCGGCTCTAACCTCAACAATATCAAGCCTAAAGAATAGGTACCCATCGTCTGTGTACAGAGAACTAATG
The DNA here is from genome assembly GCA_965230105.1 of Roseivirga sp. Taxonomy (GTDB): domain Bacteria; phylum Bacteroidota; class Bacteroidia; order Cytophagales; family Cyclobacteriaceae; genus Roseivirga. The sequence continues at coordinate 23,802 of CBDDKG010000001.1, forward strand.
TCATCTCCATTTCTACCATCAAACTGTGTTCTTTCATCAAATTTCTGACGGTTATATACATCCCCTTTTTTGATGTCGAGTTTCTCCGAAAGAAATTCATCGGAGTATTTAAAGTTTCCTACCCAATCAATATTGCGTACATAGTACTTATTGCCTTCGTCCACTTTGACCTTCACATCAATAAAGTCTTCATTGACCTTTATTACTTCATCATCAACTACTTCGGCATCTCTAAAGCCCCTTGAGTTATAAAAGTCAATCAAGGACTGCTTATCATCTCGGAATTGATTCTGAATGAATTTGGAGCCATTCAGAAAGTTTAATTTGACATTATCATTCAAAAACTCCTTAAATTTTTTGTTCGAAACAGTGTAAGATGAGTCTACATAGTTTCTGATAGAATTAGGGTTAGTCTTAAAAACCTGATCAAAAAGTTTTGAAACTAACCAAAAACGAGGCTTCTCATTGGTCTTTCTAAAAGTTCTCTTCAATCGCTTATCATCAAAAGAGTCATTCCCCTCGAAGTAAATCTTGTTAATTTTTACTTTCGAACGTTTATCAACCTCAAATCTCAAACCAACACCATCAGTCAATACCGTATCTCGGTTCTGAATGGTTTTTACAGTTGTATTCAAAAAACCCTTTTCTACAAAGTACTTACGGATTACAATCTCGGAGTTTTTGATCAGTGCAGGGCTTGCCACTTTTCCTATAATACCGATCTGATCTTTAATATCAGTCTCTTGAGTAGAGTTAATACCGGATATCTCAAACTGTCGAATTCGCGGTCTTTCGGCAATTTTAACTTCAATAAATGCCCTATCACCATCCGTTCGAGTTAACCAAAACTGTACATCAGCTATGATACCTTCAGTCCAAAGTTTCTTAATAGCATCAGAAATTTGCTGACCTGGGATTGGTATTCGATCGCCAACCTTAATACCTGAAAATGAGATCAATGCTTTCTCACTCAAACCCGTAAGTCCAGTGAATTTAATATCGGCAATCTCAAAAACTTTCGGGTTGGAATAGTCGATTTGAACACCTTCACCGGCATTCACACCATACCTATTCTGGGCAAAAGCACTCGCACAAACGAGCATGACTATGACAGCTACCAATAATTTTCTCATCCGCTTTCTCAACTCTTTAATTGTTCGCTCGTCATTCCGAATCTACGTTCTCTCTCCTGATATGATATTAGTGCCTTGTATAAGTCTTCTCTTCTAAAGTCAGGCCAAAGCGTATCTGTTATGAAGAATTCGGTATAAGCCATTTGCCAAAGCAGGAAATTACTTAACCGCTGTTCTCCACTGGTTCTTATCAACAACTCAGGATCAGGAATACCTGAGGTGTTTAAATAATTATCTACTAAATCTTGATTAATATTTTCAGCATCTATTTTGCCCTCGGCCATATCTCTGGCAATTGACTTTGTAGCTTGTGTGATATCCCAACGGCCACTATAGCTCAAAGCCAAAACCAGTGTCATCCTGCTATTCTTAGAGGTTTTTTCCATGGCCTCTTTAAGTTCTCTTTGACACTTTGCAGGTAAACTCTCAGTATCGCCAATGGTATCCAGCTTGATACTATTATCCATTAGCGTCTTCATTTCAGAGCTAAGAGTAGAAACTAGCAACTCCATAAGTGCCGTAACCTCTAATTTTGGTCGCGACCAGTTTTCTGTAGAAAAAGCATAAAGAGTCAGGTATTTGATTCCTAATTCCGCACAACCTTCCGTGACATCACGCACAGCCTTGATTGCATTTTTATGCCCAAACACGCGCGCAGCCCCTTTTTTCTTAGCCCAACGGCCGTTGCCATCCATGATGACAGCCACATGTTGGGGAAGAGATTCTGCCTTGATTTGTTCCTTCATTCTACCAGCTTCTCAAAAATCAACCGCGAAGGTACAAAAATGGAATTGGTTTCTAAATGTCCTAATCAACTCTTTGTCAGAGATTAAAAGAATGGTTTTGGACAAACAATCCGAAAGAAAGTGTAACTCAAAGAGAATCCAGTAAAAAACATGACATCATCATCATTTGGATTACCTCCTCGATAGTCTTTAATGTTAGGCGTTGACAAGGATACATTATCTAAAACGTCAGAGTTTGTCTTAATGACTGAGGCTGACATACCCAAGGTCCAACGTCTGTCAAGTTTCACTTTAATCCCCACTCCTACGGGGATTCTAAGCTTCAGACCAGAAGAATATACATTTGATAGTTGGTCTTGTCCCTCAAACCTATAGGCACCGATGCCAAACAAGATATAGGGTGTCCAATACTGATCTAGTTTTGGATTCCGATAGTCTAAGAAGTGATATTCAAAAAGCATGTCTGTATTGACAAAGTCTCCTTGAAAAGAGGCCCTTCTATTTGCTGAAAATACGTCAAAAGCTTCATCATCTGCACCTTCCAACTGTCCCGCACCGACAGAAAATCTAATGCTTAAACCATCATCAATATGCTTTCTGATGAAAAACTGACCTCCTAAAGAGTTATTGCTAAATTGATAGCTTCGGGCAACATCTCCTAAGTAACTATATCCACCTAATTCCATCCCAATTTCTGTATTCTGTGCTTTCAGATACTGAGGTGACAGCGTAAGGAAAAATAATGTCAGCCAAAAAACTGGCTGAGTCAGTTTATCCGTATGATATGAGCGCAAGCTAGATAACAATGTAGTAACGTTTTTCAGGGTGCGAGTTAAATATTGTTAACTCAATTTCTCGCATCCAAGCCCCAATTTAATTTGTGGCGCAAGGTATCAAAATACTTATGGTCGTTAAAACGAACCAGTTTCGCCTCAAATTCTTCTCTCCTAACGGAAATTTTCACACTATCGTCTACACTTTGGGAACGAGAATCCAAAGAAACCATGAATTGCCTTGACCTGCCTTCTATTTCAAAGGTGATAACACTCTGATCTGAGACTATAATTGGTCGAACATTAAGGTTGTGCGGACTTACAGGGGTAATGATGAAGTTCTTCATGTTAGGGTGTACCAAGGGGCCCCCACAACTCAAAGAATAGCCAGTAGAACCAGTGGGGGTAGACACGATGATACCATCAGCCCAATAGGAATTCAGGTAATCACCATCCACATATGTATGGACAACAATCATTGAAGATGTTTCCTTCTTCACTATAGTGAGCTCATTGAGTCCAAAGTTATGTGGCTGAAAAAGTCCTTGATTTGAATCTACATGAACTAATGAGCGAGACTCAATACTCAAATTTCCAGACATCAACCTATCAAATATATTACTGATCTCATTTCGCGGAGTGGTGGCAAGAAATCCCAACCTACCTAGGTTAATGCCAATAATCGGCACCTCTGTCTTATTGGTGTAGGTGATGGTATCAAGTATAGTACCATCACCGCCCAAGCTGAAAATATAATCAAAGGACCCTAAATCGTCACCCAAGTCAAAGGTGCTTAAATCGTTGGAATCAAAGTTTTTTTCACTGAGATCCACTTGATAACTACTCGAAATAGCAGCCTCTATATTATGTTTTTCTAAAAGTTCAAAAACATCACGAATGCAATGCTGAGCCTCAGGTCCAGTACTTTTACCATGTATTGCTATTCTCATGTATGGATTAAATATTGAGGTAACGCATCAAGAGATCAAATCGCTCTTGATCATTCGATTTTATCTCCTCTTCTTGGAACCTTCCGATTATACGATAACCAAACCTCTCCAATGAAGCGGTGATATGTGAAATCTCTGTTTTATTAAGTTTAAGTGTAACCCTGAGCATTGACATATCTTTCGGGTCAGGGTTGACCGTACTACTTAGTATTCTAGCACCTTCCGCCTCCACCAAACGGCTAATCTCGGCAAGAGAGTAGTCTCTCTGGTTCATTAGAAGCACCAAAATAGCTCCTGGTTCCTGAATTGCAGTAGATTCAGCAAACGCATTGATAGTATCTTCAATAGCTATTACACCCTGAAAACTACCAGATTCTGACAAAACAGCAACCATCTGAAAATCATGCTCAGTCGCTGCCTTTATGACATCATAGAAGTGCTGATGCTCGATCACAAAGCAATCTTCACCATCTAAATAATAGTCTCTAATTGGCTTTTTCGAATCGTTCTCTTCAAGAATAATCTCTTCGGTAATAAAGCCAAGAAACTTCCCTTTTTCAATGACTGGTAGCTGGTTCGTCCGTAACTCCTCCATCCACACAATTGCCTTATGGCCATCATCGGACTGCTTCAAAGGGGGAATCATGTGATTAATTAATTCTACGGCTACCATTATCATTGGACTTTGACCTAAAACGATGTCAAAAGCCATTTAGTTCTTGATTTGCTCTCAAGGAGCTAAACAATATTATAAAATGTCACCCAATTTCTAAGCATTTCTAACCCATATTGTGTTAACACCGCTTCTGGATGAAATTGAAATCCCCATGCTCTTAAAGTATGATCACTCTCGTAGGCCATTAACTCTCCTGATGCCGTAAAAGCTGTAGGCCTTAGGGCCGCGGGAAGACTATTAACAATTAATGAGTGATAGCGTACTACCTCAAAACGTTGAGGCAGGTTTTTAAAAGCATGGCTCCTCTCGGTAGAGATTTGAGATATTTTTCCATGCATTGGATATTCTGCTTTTGATAGATCTCCCCCTAAGAACTCAGCAATTGCCTGATGACCTAAACATATCCCAAGCATGGGACATTTACCAAGGTAATGACCTACCACTTCTAATAAATTTCCCGCACTTGACGGATTTTCTGGGCCTGGGGATAGTACTATCCCTTCATATTCGAAGGATTGAATTTGCTCTAGTGAACTATCATTTCTAAATACTTTTGATTCAATGCCAAGTTGACCGAAATAATCAACCAGGTTATAGGTAAATGAATCATAATTGTCTAAAAGTAGGATCAAACTGGAGAGATTAACTCTTTGATTGAATCAAGCATTTCTTCGGCAAATGGCAAAACTACATCTAGTGAGGCAATAAGGTTAGGACCGAGTTCAGCTAGAAATGGATAAAGTACTAAATCTTCATCCTGGCCAGGAAGTTCAATCCCGAAGTTGTTGGTCAGCCACAAGATGATGCTCAAACCAATAGCCCACTTGACGATTCCGACTACCGCACCTGCAAACTTGTCTACCCCGCCTAAAAGTGTCATATCCACCATCTTCTTGACCAATTTGCCAAGCATATTGACCAGAAGGATGATTGCGATAAATATGATCAAAAAAGATATAAAAGGAAGTAAGTGGTCTATACCCTCGAAATAGTCAGAAAGGTAGGACATACCCAACTCCATAAGTTTGAAGCCTCCTATTATTGCCAAAATAAACGCCAGGATTCCGAAAATTTCGAGTAGGAGGCCTTTTTTATAACCCATAGCGGCTCCAAAAACCAAAGGGATAATCAGTATGATATCCAGTGTTTTCAAGCTAGCCCACCAAAATTGATTTCACAATACCAGATATGGTTTTTCCATCTGCCTTACCAGCTAATGCTTTTGAAGCCATGCCCATAACTTTACCCATATCCTGTGGACCTGAAGCACCTGTTTGTGCAATGATCTTTTCAAGTTCTGAACGAATTTCGTCTTCAGACAATTGCTTCGGCAGATACTTTTCGATTACCGCAATCTCTTTCAGTTCTGTTCCCATTAGGTCATCGCGCCCTTGATCCTTGTAGATCTGTGCTGAATCTTTTCTCTGTTTGACCGCTTTCATCAACAATTTCAGCTCAGCATCAGCAGATACAGAACCATTATTTCCCTTTTCAGTTTCTGCCAGTAAAATCATTGATTTAATGGCCCTCAACGCCTGAAGCTCATCTTTTTGCTTCGCTAACATGGCTGTTTTTATATCTGCTTCTATTTGTTGTTTTAAGCTCATTTGAGAATAATTTCGATTTTTTTAATCACTAACTTGCGCGCAAAGTTATGCAATAAAGGAAATTTGAATGACTAGACTTAGTGTTAACATCAACAAAGTCGCAACACTGCGAAACGCAAGAGGAGGAGATAACCCCAATGTGATAAAAGTGGCCCAAGATGCGGAACGTTTTGGAGCACAAGGAATTACAATACATCCCAGGCCTGATGAAAGGCACATTACAACCAAAGACGTATATGACCTTAAGGAAGTAGTGACCACTGAGTTTAATATTGAGGGCTATCCAGATGAAAGGTTTCTGAAAATTCTCGAGGATGTAAAGCCTGATCAGGCTACCCTAGTTCCTGACCCTCCACATGTTTTGACTTCAAATGCTGGTTGGGATACCGTTACTCACGAGGACAGATTGAAGGAATTGATTGATCATATCAAATCAATGGGCATTCGTACTTCTATCTTCGTAGAGCCCGAACTTTCAATTATTGAGGGTGCTGCGAAGGTTGGAACGGATCGGATTGAACTGTACACCGAAATGTATGCTACAGGTCATAAAACAAATCCACAGAAAGCCATAGCTCCCTACATAGCATCATCCAAAAGAGCGCATGAAATAGGTCTGGGGATAAACGCAGGCCATGACCTTGACTTAACTAACCTGAGTTATTTGAGGCAGGAATTAATCAATCTGGATGAAGTGAGTATTGGCCATGCTTTGTTCTGTGATGCCCTATATTATGGCCTTGAGAACACCATTCAATTATATTTAAGAGAGTTAAAATAAATGTTACTCAATTATAAAACCTTTGGTGAAGGTGAACCTTTAATTATTCTTCATGGCCTGTTTGGGTCACTGGATAACTGGGTGACACTGGGAAAAAAGTTTGGAGAAGACTTCAAAGTATTTCTGGTAGATCAAAGAAATCATGGTCAATCATTCCATGATGACTTGTTTTCTTATGAACAAATGGCTGAAGACCTATGCCAATTTATGGGCGATCTCGACATATCAAAGGCACATATCATTGGTCATTCTATGGGAGGAAAAACAGCCATGGAATTTACAAGACAACACCCTGAAAAAGTCGATAAACTCATTGTGGCTGACATTGGTCCTAAGTTCTATCCTGTACATCATACAGAAATACTCAAGGCTTTCTACTCTGTACCCATCGATCAACTGACCTCTAGAAAAGAGGCTGATGACATTTTGGAAAATTCAATCAAAGACTTTGGAACAAGGCAGTTCTTACTCAAAAATCTAAGCAGAGAGGGTAGTGGCTTTAAGTGGAAAATGAACCTAGATATTATCGCTAAGAACATAGAAGAGGTAGGCAAAGCCCTAAACCAAAACTCCATTATAAATAACGATACGTTATTCCTAAGAGGTGGAAATTCTGATTATGTTTTAAATGATGACTTTAATTTGATTCACTCCGTTTTTCCGAATAGCAAAGTAGACACTATTGAAGGAGCAGGCCATTGGCTACATGCTGAAAAGCCCAGCGATTTTTACCAAAGAGTAATCCAATTTCTATCTTAAATGAGTTCAGGAAAAGTCTATATCATTCCAAATATCATTTCTGAAAGTACTCAGGAGGAGGTTATTCCTAATCAGGTTAGGAGTGCAATTTTGAGTTCAGACCTATTCCTTGTAGAAAATGTCCGAACAGCCAGAAGGTATATTAGCTCTTTAAATCTGGGCTTGGTAATAGAAGATTTAGAATTTGAATTATTAGACAAAAACACTTCTTTCGAAAACTGTATTGACCTTTTACAACCTATTCTTGAAGGGAAAAATGCGGGAATAATATCTGAGTCAGGTTGTCCTGGTATTGCTGACCCAGGGGCCAGGTTGGTTCACATGGCACATCAATTCGGTATAGAATGCCAGCCCATAGTCGGTCCGTCATCTATTCTATTGGCACTTATGGCGAGTGGTTTCAATGGACAGTCATTCGCTTTTCACGGGTATTTGCCCATTGATAAAAAAGAACGCCAACAAAGGATTCGAATCTTAGAGAAAGAATCTAAGGAAAAAGATCAGACACAAATATTCATGGATACCCCTTACCGTAATGAACAACTCTTGGCAGATATTTTAAAAGTGGCTAGAAAAGACACATTTCTCTGTATAGCGCGTGATGTCACAGGACAAAAAGAAGTGGTAAGGACCAAGTCAGTTGGTAAGTGGAAGCCTGGGGAAATCGCTTTAAATAAAATCCCTACCATATTCTTGATTTACGCCAATTAGCCTGAAGCAAAATAAGTTTTCTTTATTCCACCCATACTTCTATTTTTGTGCCCTCATAACATTTGAAGTATGCCCTATTTATTCACATCAGAGTCAGTTTCAGAAGGTCATCCTGATAAAGTAGCTGATCAGATATCAGATGCACTCATTGATAATTTCTTGGCATTTGACGCGGAGTCAAAGGTAGCTTGTGAAACACTTGTGACTACAGGTCAGGTAATCTTAGCTGGTGAGGTCAAGTCAAAAACTTATCTGGACGTTCAGAGAATTGCTAGGGAAACCATCCAACATATCGGATATACAAAGGCAGAATATCAATTCGATAGTAAATCTTGTGGGGTTCTCTCCGCTATTCATGAGCAATCAGATGATATCAACAGAGGGGTAGATAGAGCTTCAAAGGAAGAACAGGGAGCCGGTGATCAAGGGATGATGTTCGGCTATGCCTCAAAAGAAACTGAAAATTACATGCCTTTGGCGCTTGACCTTTCTCATAAGATCCTTCAAGTGTTAGCAGACCTTAGAAGAGAAAGTTCAGAGATCACCTACCTAAGGCCAGATGCCAAGTCGCAGGTGACCATTGAATACTCTGATGATAATACACCTCAACGAATTGATGCTATTGTTGTGTCAACGCAGCATGATGACTTTGATACTGACGAGGCTATGCTTGCCAAAATCAGAAAAGATATTGTAGATATTCTTATCCCTAGAGTAAAAGCTAAGCTCCCATCGCATATTCAGGCGCTTTTTAATGATCAGATCAAGTATCACATCAATCCGACAGGCAAATTTGTAATTGGAGGTCCTCATGGTGATACAGGACTCACAGGCCGTAAGATTATTGTAGATACATATGGTGGTAAAGGAGCTCATGGTGGAGGAGCTTTTTCTGGGAAAGACCCTTCAAAAGTTGACCGCTCTGCTGCTTATGCAACAAGACACATAGCAAAAAATCTTGTGGCTGCCGGAGTAGCAGATGAAGTATTGGTTCAGGTCTCTTATGCAATTGGGGTTGTTGAGCCAATGGGAATATTCATTGATACCTACGGTACTGCCAAAGTCGACTTGAGTGATGGAGAAATTGCACAAAAGGTATCTCAGGTATTCGACATGAGACCCTTTGCAATAGAGAGTCGACTTAAACTAAGAAACCCTATGTATACTGAAACAGCGGCTTATGGACATATGGGCCGAAAAAATGAAACGGTGACTAAGACATTTATAAATTCAAGCGGACAACCGGAGACATTCGAAGTGGAGCTCTTCACTTGGGAGAAACTTGATTATGTAGATAAAGTAAAACAGACATTTGGTCTATAATAAAAAAGCCCCAACTGCTTGGGGCTTTTTTATTTAATGTGCTACTAACTTGTCTTTATGCTTTTTGATTTGCCGTCTTAGGGCTTCGGTACAATGATCGGTAGCAGCTTCAAAAGACCCATTGGTCTTATTAGCGAAAAGCTGGTCACCAGGCACATTAAGTTTAATTTCCACTGTCTTATTCTCAATCCCCTCATTATTGAGTTTAAGTATTACTTCAGCATCAATAGTCCTATCATAATAGGTATCCAACTTATCTAATTTCCTTTGGATGAAATCAATGAGCTTTGCATCGGCATCGAAGTGGATTGATTGAACTTGTACTTTCATAATTCTAAAATTTAAAGGGTTAAACTTATGCTTTAGGGTGAGCCTGATCAAAAACAGACTTCAATTTTTCTAGTGAATTGTGTGTGTATACCTGTGTTGCCGCCAGACTGCTATGACCTAACAAATCCTTTACAGCATTTAAGTCGGCACCCTTATTAAGCAGGTGTGTCGCAAATGTATGGCGTAAGGTATGAGGACTTTTCTTATCTATTGATGAGACTTGACTTAAGTACTTCTTTACGGTTCTATATATCAACATCGAATATGCCTGCCCTCCATCTTTATTTACGATCAAATAAGAATTTTGATCATGAGAAAACATATGATTTTTCTCATCAATATAAATTCTTACCAATTCAGCAAGCGTATTAGATATTGGAATGACTCTTTCCTTATTCCGTTTACCGAGAACCTTAATGGTCGATTGACTTTGGTTAATATCCAAAACTTTCAACCCAAGTAATTCGGCTAGCCTTATGCCTGTACCGTAAAGCATCTCAAGAACCACCTGATCCCTCCTTCCTTCAAATGAATCTGGGAAAATGACACTATCCAAAAAAATCGAAAATTCTGCCTCATCTGCGAAGCTTGGCAACTCTTTGTCGATCTTTAATGAACGAATCTTAGAAGTTGGGTCCTTCTTAATTACCTCTCGCTTTAATAAGAACTTGAAGTAGGACCTGAGGCTGGCAATCTTTCTATTGACACTTCTCGCAGAAATATTCGCATCCATAAGAGACAATACCCACGAGCGTATCATCAACTGAGTTGCCTCACTGAGTTGGTCAGTATGAAACTTGTCTTGAATAAAGGAATGAAATTGCCCGAGATCGTTTTGGTAGGAACTTACAGTGTGCTTGCTGTAACGTTTCTCGAATGATATGTATTTCAGGAAAGAATCTACCATGTCAGCACTGCGTATTACACACAGTACTAACATAGTAATTTAAAGGCATATTTAGAACGCCTTAGTAGTTTTCTTTGGCGTACATCTTTTGCTTGTAGGCCGCCTTAATTTTTTCAGTTCTTCGACTGACAGAAGGCTTTTCGTACGCAGTTCTAGATCTAAGCTCTTTTAGTACTCCAGTTTTCTCGAATTTCTTCTTGAAACGCTTAAGGGCTTTATCAATAGACTCGTTTTCTTTTACATTAATGATGATCATAATATATTAAACACCTCCTCTCAATTCGGACCGCAAAGGTACAACCTTTTCGGTAATTCAATAACTATCTGTAAAAGAAAGAATAAGCCTTATCTAATTAGCTTAAAATCTGCCTAGCAATGACCAGTTTCTGAATCTCAGAAGTCCCTTCCCCGATTGTACAAAGCTTTGAATCTCTGTAATACTTCTCTACCGGATAATCTTTCGTATACCCATAACCACCGAAAATCTGTACAGCCTCAGTGGCACATTCTACGGCACATTCAGAAGCATGATACTTGGCCATGGCTGATTCTTTGGTCATTGGTTTTCCTTCATTTTTAAGTTGGGCCGCCTGATGGGTCAATAGCGTAGCTGCCTCAATCTTGGTAGCCATATCGGCCAGCTTGAATGAAATGCCCTGAAAATTAAAGATCGGCTGATTAAATTGCTCTCTTTCTTGAGCGTATTTCAAAGCCTCATTAAATGCTCCTTCGGCAATACCAAGACTCAATGCTGCAATGGAAATCCTACCTCCATCTAACACCTTCATGGCCTGAATAAACCCTTCTCCTTCATTACCCAGCATATTCTCTGCAGGAACTCTACAATCTTCAAAGATCATCTCCGCAGTTTCTGAAGAACGCATTCCAAGCTTATCTTCTTTTTTACCCGCCTTGAACCCAGGTGTGCCTCTTTCTACTACAAAGGCGGTCATCCCGTGAGAATCTCCCGTTTCGCCTGTCCTGACAATCACCACAGCAACATCTCCAGACTTACCATGGGTAATCCAATTCTTTGTACCATTGATCACCCAGTGATCACCGTCCTTCTTAGCTGTTGTTCTCATGTTTCCAGCATCTGAACCAGTGTTTGGCTCTGTTAAACCCCAGGCACCAATCCACTCTGCAGTAGCTAATTTCGGTAGCCATTTCTCCTTCTGAACAGCTGAGCCAAACTGTAAAATATGACCGGTACAAAGTGAATTATGAGCAGCAACGGACAAACCTATACCCGGGTCTAACTTGGCTACCTCAGATACCACAGTAATGTATTCATGATAACCAAAACCAGAGCCTCCATACTCCTGTGGTACCAAAACACCCATTAGACCCAATTCGCCAAATTTTTTGAAAATATGAAGCGGAAACTCTTGATCATCATCCCACTGATTTCTATGTGGCGTTATCTCTTTCTCACCAAAGTCTCTGATCATATCAGCGATCATAGATTGGTTCTCATTCATCTCAAAATCCATTCCTATTACAGTTTGTCGAAAATTAGTCAATTTACTTTTCCAAACAAACGTTTGTTAGGCAGAATAGTTAACCCGCAATTTGTACAGTTCAACTTTAGAAAATAAATAGTCAACGAATCCCCCTTTCGCTCGGAAAGCTTAATTTTGAATTTGATAAAGTCGAAATATGAAAAGCCTATTGATTACAGGAGGAGCTGGGTTTATCGGAAACCATGTGGTTCGGTTGTTGGTCAACAAGTACCCTGAATACCACATCGTCAACCTCGACAAACTAACCTACGCAGGTAACTTAGAAAATCTTGCCGATATCGCATCAAACAAGAACTACACTTTCGTAAAAGGAGATATTTGTGATGCTCCTTTCTTAGACAGGCTGTTCGACAAATACCAGTTTGACGGTGTCATTCACCTTGCTGCAGAATCTCATGTCGATCGGTCAATTACTGACCCCCTTTCTTTTGTAAACACCAATGTCCTTGGCACTGTAAATTTATTGAATAGTGCTAAGTCAGCATGGGGCAACGACACTGAAGGCAAACGGTTTTATCATGTTTCTACAGATGAAGTTTATGGATCTTTGGGAACTAGTGGTTTCTTTCTTGAGGACACTCCTTATGATCCCCAATCTCCTTATTCGGCTTCCAAAGCAAGTTCAGATCACTTTGTCAGAGCCTACGCAAATACTTATAAGCTTCCCGTAGTTATTTCTAACTGCTCTAACAACTATGGCCCAAATCAGTTTCCAGAAAAGTTAATTCCACTGTGTATTAATAATATCAAAGAGAACAAGCCACTCCCTATCTATGGCAAAGGCGAGAATATAAGAGACTGGTTGTTTGTGGTTGATCATGCCAGGGCCATTGATGATATCTACCACAAGGGAGAAATTGGTAGTACTTACAATGTGGGAGGTTTCAATGAGTGGAAGAACATTGATATTGTAAGGTTGCTCTGTGACATAATGGATAGAAAACTTGGGCGATCAGAAGGTAAATCCAGAGCACTAATCACCTTTGTCAAGGATCGAGCCGGGCATGATATGAGATATGCCATTGATGCAAACAAAATAAAGAATGACCTGGGCTGGGAGCCATCTCTCCAATTTGAGGAAGGTCTTGAAAAAACAGTAGATTGGTATCTTAAAAATACGGAGTGGCTCGAACATGTCACCTCTGGCTCATACCAAAAATATTACGATAAACAGTACAAGGCATGAAAGGAATTATACTAGCAGGAGGGTCTGGCACTAGACTTCATCCATTGACCATTGCCATCAGCAAGCAGCTTATGCCTGTATATGATAAGCCGATGATCTACTATCCTCTTTCAATTTTAATGTTGTCTGGTATTCGTGATATCCTCATCATTTCTACCCCACATGATCTCCCGCTTTTTAAGCAACTACTTGGTGATGGAAGTAGGGTTGGGTGTACTTTTAGCTATGCTGAGCAGCCCAAACCGGAAGGGCTGGCCCAAGCCTTTATTATAGGAGAAGAATTTATTGGTAATGACAAGGTGGCTTTGGTGCTTGGCGATAATATTTTTTATGGTTCAGGACTACCAAGACTTTTACAAAGTAATACTGATCCAGATGGAGGAGTTATTTATGCCTACAGAGTCAATGATCCTGAACGCTATGGCGTTGTTGATTTTGATGAGGACATGAATGCCTTATCGATTGAAGAAAAACCATCAAATCCAAAGTCAAATTGGGCAGTTCCAGGACTATACTTTTACGACAACCAAGTTGTTGAGATAGCCAAAAACCTTAAACCCAGTCCTAGGGGGGAACTTGAAATAACTGATATCAATAAGGCCTATCTAAAGATGGGTAAGTTGAAAGTGAGTCAAATGGACAGAGGCACTGCATGGTTAGACACTGGCACAATAGACTCCCTAATTCAAGCGGCTCAGTTCGTACAAATCCTTGAAGAAAGACAAGGCATTAAAATCTCGTGTATTGAGGAGATAGCCTATAGGATGAAATATATCTCCAAGGAACAGCTGGTAGCAATAGCCGGCCCTCTTGAAAAATCCGGTTATGGAAAATACCTAAGAAAACTAGTGACAGACTAATTATTCGTTGTAGAGAACAGTCATGATCACAGAAGCAACGGCTGACAGAGTTTCCTTGCTTATGTTCTCCATATTGTCGTTTGTAGTATGCCAGGCTGGTGTGAATGAACCTGTATTTTCACGATAATCAATAATATCGATCATTGGAATTCTGGCAATGTTGTTCACGTAAACATGATCATCAATGATATTATTAAAGCCATTCTGCTTAATGAACATTGAAGTATATCCTAGTTGACCAGCAATACCCCATACCTTTTCAAGTGTTCTTCCAGCATTTTCTCGAGAAACAGAATCATAAAGGAAGGTTGCATTTGGGGCACCTACCATGTCTAGCAAAATTCCATAATAAGCAGTATAACCTGATTTGTGCTTGTTTTTACTCCAGTATTGAGAACCCAGGCACCACCATGTGTCCTGACCTGCTGGCAACTGTTTACTTCCTTCTTCAAAATGTTCTCCCCAATCCTCTCCATCGAATAAGATAATGTCAACACCAACATTCGGTGCTCCATTCTCACTTAGCAACCTAGCTACCTCTAACAACACGCCAACACCACTTCCACCGTCATTAGCTCCGTCAATGGCGGCATAAGTATCTTCATCATCTCGATCGGCAAAAGGACGCGTGTCCCAGTGTGCTGCCAATAAGATTCGCTTCTTCCTTTCTGGATTAAAAGAGGCGATCACATTAGTAAGCTCCGCTTTGGTACCATCATAGATGTATTCGGTGAAATTCTGCATGATGACCGAAGCACCATAAGCCTCAAATTTTTCCTTGAACCATTTTGAAGCAGCTTTATGCGCTTGGGTATTCGGTACTCTAGGGCCAAAATCAACTTGTTTTTGAACAAAGCCATAAACCGAATCTGCATTGACTGATGGGGCTGGTTTTAACTCAACTTTCGCATTTGACGTCTTTTTGGAATTCCCGTCACCTCCGCATGAGAAAACCGTAAGGACTAAAACCACTAAAATTATTGAGTACTTAAAGCGCATAGGACATAGATCTGACCTAAAAATAAGAGCCTTTTTCCATAAAATAGGAATGACATACATATTTGATAAGAAATAAAAATCAACTATTTTTGCCGTACTTATTTGGAATTACACCAGAGGGGACCTTTAAGTCCCCTCTTTCTTTGTACTTATATGGATATAACGTCAGAAATAAGGGCCCTTGCAGAGTCCTTTTTAAAGGATGAGAGCTACTTTATAGTCGATGTCATATCTAAAGGAGTGACTGGAAGGACAAAACATTTGATTTTGCTCGATGGTGACAATGGCGTTACTATTGACGACTGTGCATCGCTGAGCAGACAGGTGTCTTTCCAGATCGAAGAAAGAGACTTGATTCAGGATGCCTTTGTTTTAGAGGTTTCCTCGCCTGGTCTGGACCATCCGCTGGCTTCTGAAAGACAGTTTGCCAAAAATGTGGGCCGCAAACTAAAGATCAGATTGGTAGATGGGACTGTGCTTCAGGGAAAACTAGAAGGTCTTTCCAGTGAGGCATTGGATATACAAAAAGAGATAAATGAAAAGAAGAAGGTGAAACTTGAAAAGACATCTATTCCTTTCAACACAATAGAAAAAGCAAACGTGATCGTGTCATTTAACTAGAAAAAATGGACAGTGTAGTATTAATCGAGTCATTTGCAGAGTTTGCAAAAAGCAAGAACGTAGACCGACCTACAATGATTAGGATTCTGGAAGATGTTTTCAGAACCATGATAAGAAAGAAATACGAAGTGGACGACAACTTCGACATTGTAATTAATGCCGATAAGGGCGATTTAGAGATCTGGCGTTTCCGTGAAATCGTTGATGATAACTCTGAAGATATTTGGGATCATGACAAAATCTGCTTGACCGATGCTCGCAAAATCGAACAAGACTTTGAAATCGGTGAAGAGGTAGCAGAGGAAATCAAGCTTGTTGATTTTGGTAGAAGAGCTGTAATGACTGCTCGTCAGACATTGATTCAAAGAATCAAAGATCTTGAGAAGGACATTCTTTATCAAAAGTACAAGGACCTTGTTGGTGAGATTATCTCGGCAGAAGTATATCAAATCCTGAGTCGTGAAGTCCTTTTAGTGGACAATGAAGGAAATGAGCTTTCAATTCCTAGAAATGAGCAAATTTCTAAAGATAGATTTAGAAAAGGTGAGTCTGTGAGAGCGATAGTTGACCGTGTTGATATGGTTAACGGCAGTCCGAAAATCATTCTTTCCAGAACTTCTGGTCAATTCCTTGAGAGACTTTTCGAAAGTGAAGTTCCTGAAGTATTTGATGGACTCATCACTATTAAGAAGGTAGTTCGTGAGCCTGGTGAAAGAGCAAAAGTGGCTGTTGAATCTTATGATGACAGAATAGATCCTGTGGGTGCTTGTGTCGGTATGAAAGGTTCAAGAATTCACAGTATTGTTCGTGAATTGCAGAATGAGAATATTGATGTGATCAACTTTACTGATAACATGGAGCTATACATCTCAAGAGCACTTAGCCCTGCCAAAATTTCAAGCATGAAGATTTTGGATGATGATGGACGAGTATCGGTTTATTTAAAACCAGATCAAGTTTCATTAGCGATCGGTAAAGGTGGACAGAATATTAAGCTCGCATCTAAATTAGTTGGTCTTGAAATCGATGTATTCAGAGAACTATCAGAATACGAAGAAGAAGATGTCGATTTGGATGAATTTGCGGATGAAATTGATAGCTGGATCATCGATGAACTTAAGCGTATCGGCCTTGATACAGCGAAAAGCGTATTGATGTTAGCCCAGGAAGATATCGTCAGAAGAACTGAACTAGAGGAAGAAACAGTAAAGTTCTTGTTTGAAATCCTGAAAAAGGAATTCGAGAAATAATAGATTTTATTAAAACCTGAAAAAAAGGGATATTTGAGTATGTCAGAAGAAAAAATGATGAGACTGAGCCAGGTTTCAAGAAAGCTTAACGTAGGTAGAAATACCATCGTGGACTTTCTGTCAGCCAAAGGCCACTCAGTCGACAGCAGCCCCAATGCCAAAATCAATGGTGAGCAGTATGATTTGCTTGCTAAGGAGTTTGCTGCGTCTGCCTCTGAAAAAGAGGAAGCGTCTCATCTTACTATTGGCACCAAACATGTTGAAGAGTTGGCACCGATTACTTCTAGCACTCCTCCGGCTGAGGAGCCTAAGCAAGAGGTAACGCCCGCTCCGGCAGCTCCAGAAGAGGAGCCTGCACCTGTTGAGCCAAAAGCTGAAGCTCCTGAACCGGAAGAACCAAAGGCTGAAGTCGAAGAGACCCCAGTTGTTGAAGAGAAGCCTGTAGAGGAAGCACCAGTAAAAACCGAAGAACCTGCTGAAGAAAAGTCTGGTCTTAAAATCTTGGGAAAGATAGACCTGGACAAGGGTAAGAAAAATGTGGCTCCAGAGCCAAAGGCAGAAGAAAAACCTGCTGAAACAGAGGAAAAGGCAGAAGAAAAACCTGCCGAAGAAGCTACTACACCTGAGAAGGTTATAGAAGCAAAAGCCGATTCTCTGAGAGGGCTTAAGGTTGTGGGTAAAATCAAATTGCCTGACCCTCCAAAGAAGACAAAACCTGAAGAAAAGAAAAATCAACAGGGTGGCGATTCTAAAAGACCGAGAAAACGCATTCAATCAAAGTTTGAACGTGCCAATAAAGGTGCGGGTCAAGGCGGAGGTGGTCAGCAAAGAGGTGGCCAACAGAGAGGCTCCAATAAGAGCAGAGTTCCAAAAGAAGAGCTTACAGATAAGCAAATTCAGGAACAAATTAAAGAAACGCTTGCCCGCCTAAGTGGTGGCGGTAAAGGAGGTGGCAAAAGCCGTTCTAAATACAGAAAAGAAAAACGTTCTGCAGCGGCCGAGGCGGCTGAAGAAAAAATGCTTCAGGAGCAGGAAGAAAGCAAAACGCTTAAGGTGACTGAGTTTATCTCAGCAAGTGACTTGGCGAGTTTGATGGATGTTTCTGTCAACGATGTGATTTCTACCTGTATGTCTTTAGGCATGTTTGTCTCTATCAATCAGAGGCTTGATGCAGAGGCCATCACCATTATATCAGATGAGTTTGGCTATGACGTTCAGTTTACTTCTGCAGATGAAGAGGTTGATGTAATAGAAGAGGAAGATCAGGCAGAAGATTTATTGGACAGAGCACCAATTGTGACCATCATGGGTCACGTTGACCATGGTAAAACATCACTTCTCGATTATATCCGCGATGCGAATGTAACAGCTGGTGAGGCTGGAGGAATTACACAGCACATTGGTGCTTATGATGTGATGACCAAGGACAATAAGAAAATTGCATTCCTTGATACTCCTGGTCACGAAGCATTTACGGCAATGCGTGCCCGTGGTGCCAAAATCACCGATGTAGTAATCATCGTGGTAGCAGCTGATGATAACGTGATGCCTCAAACTAAAGAGGCAATCAATCATGCTCAGGTGGCTGAAGTGCCAATCGTTATTGCGATTAACAAAATTGATAAACCAAACGCCAACTCTGATAAGATCAAAGAAGAGCTTTCGCAAATGAATATCCTTGTGGAAGATTGGGGTGGTAAATACCAGTGTCAGGAAGTTTCTGCCAAGACCGGGCAGGGTATCGATGAACTGTTGGAAAAAGTATTGCTAGAAGCTGAACTACTAGAGCTCAAAGCGAATCCAGATAAAAATGCTGTAGGAACGGTAATTGAGGCCTCTCTAGATAAAGGAAGAGGTTATCTATCTACTGTTATGGTTCAAGGTGGTACCATGAAGATTGGAGATGTTGTATTAGCAGGGTCTCATTTCGGAAAGGTAAAAGCCATGTACGACCATAGAGGAAACAGACTTGAAAAAGTCGGTCCAGCTACTCCGGTTCAAATGCTTGGATTAGATGGTGCCCCTCAAGCCGGTGATCGTTTCAATGTGATGGATACGGATAGAGAAGCAAGAGAAATTGCCAACAAACGTGAGCAAATTCTTCGTGAGCAAAGCGTTCGTACCAAAAAACACATTACGCTTGACGAAATTGGTAGACGACTTGCCGTTGGAAACTTTAAGGAGCTTAACGTTATTGTGAAAGGTGATGTGGATGGTTCCGTAGAGGCACTGAGTGACTCATTATTGAAGCTTTCCACTGAAGAAGTTCAGGTGAATATCATTCACAAGGCAGTGGGTCAGATTTCTGAGTCTGATGTATTGCTTGCTACCGCTTCAGATGCGATTATCATTGGATTCCAGGTTAGACCTTCAGGTGGGGCAAGAAAAATTGCGGAGACTGAGGAGATCGAAATCAGACTATATTCTATCATCTACGATGCGATTAATGAGCTCAAGGATGCTATGGAAGGTCTACTCGAGCCAACTGAGAAAGAGGTGATCACAGGTAACATTGAAGTACGTGAAGTCTTCAAGATTTCTAAAGTTGGAACTGTAGCCGGATGTTATGTAACCGATGGTTTTGTGAAGCGAAACAATCAAATTCGATTGATCAGAGATGGTATCGTGGCTTACACCGGAGACATCGGCCAATTGAAACGTTTCAAAGACGATGTGAACGAAGTGAAGTCGGGCTACGAATGTGGTTTGAGTATTAAGAACTTCAACGATATCAAAATTGGTGATGTAATTGAAGGATTCGAAATTCAAGAAGTGAAACGAACTTTATAAAAGTTCTAAATCGATATATTAAACCCTAACTCAATGAGTTGGGGTTTTTTTATGGACAATCTACTCATCTATATCATTGTATTAAACGTCCTTATAATCATCTTGGGATTAATCAGCCCTTGGAGGGCACTTTGGTGGATGAGTAAACAGAATCGGTTTTTGGTTCTTAAATACTATGGTGGGTTGCTTATCCTTCTACTGGGTATCTACCTTCTCACATAACAAAAGTTGCTTCCCTTTCGAGTCTGTCGTACCAAAAAGATACATATCTCCACCCTCTTTCAGACCAGTCTTCTTTCGAATTTGAGCCACAGTCATCGGAAAATTCCTTACCGTGATGTTCGCCTTCATGGTTGGAAAATGGCGCTTAATCACTTTTCTATTCAATGAGATACTGTCCACTACTTTAAAGGTTCTACCCGGGAAATCATTGACAATTTCTAATGATGTATAGAGGTGAGTATTTGCGTGAAGCTTAGCCAAGCCATACCGGCTGCCGACACTCTTAAATGCCCCTGCCTTAAGAATTGAAGCATTGGGTTCATATAAATATGATTCCACTTCAGTTTGGCCGATCGTGGTATCCTCTTCTTCACCAAAGGTAAATTCAAAACTTTCATTACCCTTGTTTCTGAGGTTAATGCAGTGAATTTTGGCTTGGTTGGTCGCCTTTTTATCTAATATAAAAACCAACTCCTTTACTTCATTTGACACGGACACAACATGCACCTCTGCTACACAGCCCAATTGGCTAATCGCTCCCTTTATATCTAGCAAAGGAGAAGTCTTTAACATCATGTGTTTCGACTTGTCTAACAGTTTTGGCAACAATGCCAGCACATTTGGCTCACAGTCCTCAAGCCTGACCACCTTTTCATTGTGGTCGCCTCTTCTCGCAGGGTCAAGATAAATGAGGTCATAGGTCTTGTCGTTGGTCACAAATTCTTCTGATCCTCCATGGTGAAGGCTCAGGCCTGACAATCCTAGCTTTTGAAAGTTGTGCTTGGCAATCTCTACCAGAAGTTGATGACGTTCTATATAAGTACTGCGCTCGAACCGATCAGACAAAAAAGCAAAGTCTACTCCAAAGCCTCCTGTCAAATCCACCATAGAGGAGCCTCCAGGGACTAAACTTGCCTTATACCTGGCTGTCATCTCAGAGGAACATTGCTCCATGGACAGTTGAGGTGGATAAATGATTCCCTCTATTTGAAACCAGGATGATAGCTTAGTTTTTGCCTTTCTCTTGGATTGTATTTGCTCGACAATCTCTTTCATGGGCCATTCAGGATATTGATTGGCCTTAAGCATCAAAGCTGCAGGATCATCATAAAGATGGGCCTTTATAAATTCTTGAACTTCTGGTTTGGTCAATACTTCGATCAAGCGGTTTGCATTTGCTTCTGCAAATATTCTACAATTTGAACAGCATTGGTAGCGGCCCCCTTGCGGAGGTTATCGGCCACAACCCACATGTTCAAAGTGTTTGCCTGACTTTCATCCCTTCTTAACCTTCCTACAAACACCTCATCCTTCTTGTGGGCTGTTAGTGGCATTGGATATAAGTTTTGACTTGGGTCGTCTTGAAGAATTATGCCTTCCGTATCGCTCAGAATTTGTCTTACCTCTTGCAAGTCAAAATCCTCTTTAAACTCTACGTTAATGGCTTCAGAATGACCTCCAATAGTTGGAATGCGAACCGTAGTCGTAGTAATAGCGATGCTGTCATCACTAAAGATCTTCCTTGTTTCGTTGATCATCTTCATCTCCTCTTTTGTATAACCATTCTCTTGAAAGACATCGATATGAGGTAGTGCGTTCATGTCAATCTTATGAGGATAACACATTTCTCCTGACAGATCATTTCGCTCATTCATGAGTTGATCAACTGCTGCCTTACCCGAACCTGTAACGGACTGGTAAGTGGATACTACGAGCCTCTTAATTCCATAACGTTGACGTAAGGGTTCCAAAGCCACAACCATTTGAATGGTCGAACAATTGGGGTTTGCTATGATTTTATCATCTGCTGCAAGTTGATTCGCATTGATTTCCGGAACAATAAGTTTATGCTCGGGACTCATTCTCCAAGCCGATGAATTGTCTACCACCACAGATCCAACTGCGGCAAACTTTGGTGCCCACTCTAATGAGGTGCCTCCACCTGCAGAGAATATAGCAAAGTCAGGAGCTAGCTTAACAGCCTCTTCCATGGTAATTACCGTGTATTCCTTACCCTTAAATGTCTTCTTGAGTCCGGCAGATCTGGCAGAAGCTACCAAATACAACTCATCAAACTGAACATTTCTTTCTTCCAAGACTTCCAGAATCTCTCCTCCTACAAGTCCTGTCGCTCCTACAACGGCAATTTTCATTTCTCTTTTATTAAACCAGGTTTTATTTTTTAGCAATTATAATGCAAATCAATTATATTAAAATAACAATTAATACACATGAAGCTAATAGTATGTATCCTTTTCGTACTAAGTACAAATATACTGTTAAGTCAGGTGAACAGTTTTCCATACCAAGAAAGTTTCGAACAAAGATTCAATACTGGCACAAACATCTACTTTATTCCAAACTGGAAGGGCAATACGATTGGCACACGAAACAGGGTTTTTGCCGGGTCATCACCGAGGTCGGGAGACCAATCTCTTAACATTATCCCTACCTCAAGTTTCAAAGGTATAATAGAGATCGACCTAGACCTCACTGGAATCAACAATCCCAGAATATCATTTTTTGCCTTTTCTCAAAGGAACGGTTCTTCCTCATCAACCAGACCGGTCCTACTTAGCTTATCCACTTCAATCGATGGAGGCTTGAGCTTTACACCCAACACACTGATTGGAAACGAAACCACTTTCCCTAATAATGATTCAACCTCATATGATGAGTACTTCTACGAACTGCCTCCAGAAGCTAATGGAAAGTCTCAGGTTGTGGTCAGGTTAACGGCCGAAAGGGGCCGCGGTTCGGGCTCAGCAGCCGAGTTGATAATTGATGACTTCACAATTGAAAGTCAGGAGCTCCCTATAGAAATCATATCCGCACAAGCGACTTCCAAAAACTCAGTAGTAGTCAACTTCAATCAACCGATCTCAAAAGAATCGGCAGAACGAGTGATCAACTATTCTATAAATCCAGGTGTGGTTATCAGTGAGGCACGACTTATCACATCGAACACCATTCGACTATCTACTTCTTCTCTTGAAAATGGGCATTATAGTATTTTGGTAAGCGGACTTGAAAGTGTCTCTGGGGAAATTACCTCAGATACACTGAATACGAACTTCACATTTATTGAGCCATTGGAGGTTTTGGAAGTGAAAGTCCTCGATCAACGCACGCTAGCTTTGACATTCAATCTTGAACTTGATGATTCTCTGGCCATAGTTCCAAGTTACTATGCCATCACACCAGAAATTGGAGCGCCTGTTATCGCAAGACTGGACAGCCAATCTCAAAACAAGGTTATACTGGAGCTCGCAGAGGATTTGGAAGAAGAGGTCTACGAACTCTTAATCCATGGACTTCGTGATAAATCTGGCTTGGCACTAGCAAATAACTTAATACGAGCATTCAACTATCTACCTTTAAAGGTATCTCATGTATCGATCATTTCTTCAACAGAAGTTGATTTAACTTTCAATCAGAAAGTAGAGAACAACAGTGCTCTGGCATTGACCAACTATGACCTCAATTTTGACCTAGAAGCTATATTCTCCACGTTGACCGATAGTACAATTCATCTAAAACTTAACCGCCCACTTGTCAATAACACTTACACCATTACCATCAATAATGTCATTAACCAAAGTGGTAATGCGATGGCCAAGGAACTTACAATTCAATTTAGCAATAAAGTGTCCACTCCTCCACGGGCCATATTGATCAACGAAATATTTGCTGACCCTTCTGGAGATCATGAGCCGAACCCATCGGTGCTCCCAAATGATAGTCGAGATGAGTATATCGAATTATATAATAATACTTTAGATGCCATTGACATCTCGGGTTTTAGTCTTTCAGAAGGTACACTTGACCGTTTTGTATTGATGCCAAAAGCTTATGTCATCGCAACAGCTTTATCCAATGTAGAGAAGTTTCTGAGCTTTGGCGATGTTGTTGGCGTGTCATCATGGAATAGTCTTAGTAATAACGGAGAAACCATTACACTTGAGGACAATCTGGGAAACACCACTGACAGCATCACATATGGCGCATCTTGGTACAATGATCTGGACAAATCTGACGGAGGGTGGTCTATTGAATTAATTAACCCTAACCCTTCTTGCATAGGAGCTCATAATTGGAGTAGCTCGATTAACGATCAGGGAGGAACGCCAGGTCATCAAAATTCTATCTATGACCCAAACCCTGATACGCAGGCACCTGAGGTGGATACTTTTCTGTTCCAGAATGATAGCACCTTGCAAATTAGTTTCAACGAAACGATGGATGTATCCAGTCTTATAGCAGCAAATTTCTCATTGTCACATAATATTTCTATTAAGAATATATCCATAACAAATGAGGTTGGAACCAACATACTCGTCCACCTCAATAAACCCCCAGTTCCTGGTATAACTCATTCCATTAGGCTATTGGCGCTAAAAGATTGTTCTGGAAACACTATTGACGAAACTTCTTTTGATTTTTTCATTGGTGCCATCCCCGATTTTCATGACATATTGATTACTGAAATAATGGCCTCCCCTGTCCCCTCTCAAGGTTTACCAGAGGTCGAATACTTAGAACTTTATAATAACTCTGAAAAAATAATAGCCTTAGGAAAAACAGTGCTAGCAGATGCTAGCAATTCTACAATCTTAAATGACTTCTCGCTTTTTCCTAACCAGCGGATAATCCTGACAGCCAATAATAACTCAGACCAATTCATAGCTTTTGGTCAAGTCCTGGGCGTCAACAACTGGGTGAGCTTAAACAATAGCGGTGATCAATTATCCATCCACAACCAAAACGGCATTCTCATCCATTCGGTAGATTACGCTGATACCTGGTACAGGTCTGAGGCAAAAGCCAATGGAGGGTATAGTCTCGAGATGATTGACCTCAACTACCCATGTCTGGAAGAGCGCAATTGGATGGCTTCCATTGGGGCCTCAGGTGGTACGCCTGGGCAGATTAATTCCGTTAATGGAGACAATCCAGATTTACTCGGTCCAAAGCTCAGTCAGGCCATTGCCGTGGATGTTTCAACCGTAGAATTGCTATTTGACGAAAAACTAGATGTTTCTACTGTCAGATCTTCGAAATTCAGTGGTAGTCAAGGTTTGAAATTTATTTCGGCAATTGTCAAGGAAAATGAAAAAACCATTCAGCTCACTACACATGAAGATTTGATTGAAAACACGGTTTATACGATTTCTGTGGATAACATCACCGATTGCAGTGGAAACCTTATACAAGAGAATAATGATTCCATTGAACTTATTGTAGCCTCAAGCGCAGACCCCCAAGACATTATCATAAATGAAATTCTCTTTAACCCTCGTTCGGGTGGGGTTCGCTTCATTGAGATCTATAACAACTCATCAAAGTACATAAACCTCAAAAACTGGAGCCTCGTTGGGTCCACCAACGAAAGGGTACTATCATCAGACAACATGTTCATGGCTCCTCAATCTTACTTTGTCATTACGAATGATGGAGAAACACTATATGAGCAATATCCAAATGCGCGACCAGAGACCTTCATCGAATTATCATCTATGCCTAGTATTCCCTCGGACTCAGGGGAAATATCTTTGCTTAATTCTAAGTCAACGACAATAGATACACTTTCCTATAGCGAAGATTACCATTCGCCTTTACTGATTGATCCAAGAGGTGTGTCTTTAGAAAGGATCAATGCATCCCTACCTTCCAACAGTCGCGACAATTGGTTTTCTGCTTCATCAACAGAATACTCCGCCACACCGGGTTATGCAAACTCACAATCAAGAGCACTTGTTTCCCAAAGAGGAGAAATCACCATTGAACCATTGGCTTTTGCTCCAGAGTCTTCGACAACGGCCAACTTTACCACCATTAACTACTCTTTCGTATCAAGCGGCAATACACTAAATATCACGGTAATTGACGCCAATGGTAATAAAGTCCGAGAACTTACCCAAAATACCATTGCTGGCCGTGAGGGGTCTATCATTTGGGATGGGACAACCAATGCATCTCAAAAAGCCAGAGTAGGTTATTATATGATTCTGGTGGAAATAATATCACCGAACGGAACCATTAGATACACAAAAAATAAGGTAGCCATTGGTACCTCTTTTTAGGCCATGTCAACAGTTTGTCTACTCCTTCTATGCTTTGAAAGAATTATTTAGCACTAAATTGGTAATACAGCATACAATTGTTTCACAATCGTTGCTAAAATTAAAACAATCTTGCCTATATTAAGGTTAAGACTACGACTACAATCTAAGAGACAGACTGAAATGAATTGCTTAATCAATGAAACCGTTGACCGTTATCTGCGTAGGGGTCGGAAGGTTGATGTCATTGCTCGGTACATGCGCATGCGCTATCGGGTAAGTATAGAGACATCGGCACTGACCAAAAGAATGCAGTTAATGAACATCAACTATTAACAAATAAAGACTCCTATTGGGGTCTTTTCTTTTTACCTCAACACGTTTTGTCAAAATCCGTGTACTCAGAATATCTTTGCTTAGTAAAGTGTTTTTTACCAAACGAACGTTTGAATAGTAATGCCATCAAAAAACATCTTATTACTTTGCAAATGAATAGCGCAGCCTTATTTTAGCGCAAATTTTTTTCTCAACTAATCAAATTGAAATCATATGAGCACTGCGGAGAAGACACGATATTCTGAGAATGAGCTTCAAGAGTTTGAGGCACTTATCCTTGAAAAAATAGATAAAGCCAAAGTTGAGTTAACGGAGTTGAAGCGCAGTTTGACCAAAAGTGGTGACACCGGTGATGACATCACTAATAATTCTACCAAAGTTTTGGAAGATGGTGCAGACACTATGGAAAAAGAAAACTTGAATCAGTTGGCTGCAAGGCAACAAAAGTTCATCAATAATTTGGAGAATGCACTCGTTAGAATAAAGAACGGTACTTACGGCATTTGTATTGATTCAGGCAAACTAATCTCTAAGGAAAGGCTCATGGCCGTTCCACATACTATGCACTCAATTGCTGCTAAACTTTCGAAAAGAAAGTAGTGGACTTTCTGGCTCAGCATATTGAAGCACTTATCTTCTGCGCACAAAAGCCTATTAGGCTTGTAGAGCTTAAAGCCTGCCTATCAGAAATGTTCGAGGCTGACGTTCCGGAAAAGGATATCGAAAAAGCCATTGAACAATTGACAGAGAAATTCAGTGCTGATACCTTCTCATTTGAGGTAGCTAAGAGTGGAGGGGGGTATCAATTTCTTACAAAGCCATCTTATCAAGCCAGTATTGGCATTCTACTCAAACAGCAATCAAAGAAAAGGCTTTCTACTTCCGCATTGGAGACACTATCGATTATTGCCTATAAACAACCCACCACTAAGTCCGAAATTGAGCAAATAAGGGGAGTTAATTGTGACTACTCTGTTCAAAAGCTATTAGAAAAAGAGCTGATCGAAATTAAAGGGAAGGCTGAAACAGTAGGAAGGCCATTGCTCTATGGTACCTCTAATTCTTTCATGGATTATTTTGGAATCAATGACCTGAAAGACCTGCCAACACCCAAGGACTTTTCTACTCCCGATAATGAAATAGGTACACCTGATCCGGAAGGTGAGTCTAGCGCTGATTAATTGGCTACCTTTGTCGAAATCCAGTAGTGATACTGCATCTCTATGACAAAGAAGAAATTCAAGCCAATTAAGAAACAAGGCAATCACAAGACCGTCAAAAGACCTGACTACAAACATCAGGCGCTTCAACAACCCATTGAACAGACCGAAGCCATAAGGTTAAATAAGTACATCGCTAATGCCGGAGTATGTTCCAGACGTGAGGCTGATAAGCTTATAGAAAAGGGAGAGATCACCGTAGATGGAGAAGTGATTAGGGAACTTGGCTATAAAGTACAACCAGGACAGGTTGTGGTTCATGAAAAGAACGTACTTAAACCCGAAAACAAAGTATACATCCTATTGAACAAGCCTAAAGGCTTCTTAAGCACTACTTCTGATCCTGATGGTCGAAAAACAGTCATGGATCTCGTTTCCAAAGCGTGCCCAGAAAAAGTATTTCCGGTGGGAAGACTAGACCGGTCGACCACCGGGCTCCTTCTTTTCACTAATGATGGTCAGTTGTCAAAGAAACTCACTCATCAGAAACATCAAATCAAAAAAATCTATCAAGTCAGCTTAAACAAACCCATTACCAAGAACGACTTTGAGGAGATTCTCAGCGGTATTGCCTTGGATAATGAAAAGGTGTTTGTCGATGACCTGGCAGTAGTAGATGGAGACAGTTCTACCTTGGGTATTGAGATTCACCTAGGTAAAAATCGAATTGTCAAACGGATTTTTGAGCACTTCGGCTATACCGTGACAAAACTGGATCGCGTGGTCTATGGCAGCCTTACCAAAAAGGACTTACCTCGAGGGAAATGGCGCTTTCTGACCGAGAAAGAGGTACTTTGGTTAAAATAAGATAGTATGCATGCATACTATTTTGTGTTTCATCCTTATATTAGCAGGGCTTATGCAAACGATTTCAGGACAGGACAATAAAAAAGACCTCTCAAGAAGAGAGGTCTTTAGCGTGGTGCTGAGTGGGCTCGAACCACCGACTCACGGATTTTCAGTCCGATGCTCTACCAACTGAGCTACAGCACCCCGAAATGGAGCACAAAAGTATATAAAAAGTTAAAGCGTGCAAAACATTTTTGATAAATTCAAAATTGAGAATTAAGACCAACACTTACTAGCTTATAATATGGAATTTCTGCCTCAAATAGCCTTTCTCATCATCGTTGCGACAGCATCATTTTTTCTCTACAAACGCATCACAAGAATTAGAAAGAATATATTCCTAGGAAAGCCCTCTGGGAGAACAGACAGAACCCCTCAAAGGTGGAAGACTATGCTACTTGTGGCATTTGGACAACAAAAGATGTTCAAACGCATAATACCTGCATTTCTACACTTTTTGATATATGCGGGTTTCTTGGTGATCAACCTAGAAGTTTTAGAGTTTGTGATCGATGGGCTAGCGGGCACACACAGGATTTTTGCTCCATATTTGGGTAACTTTTACACAGTGTTGATCAATGTCTTTGAATTTCTGGCCGTAGCCGTTTTATTCTCCTGTTTCGCATTTCTGATTCGAAGAAATGTGATGAAAGTAAAACGCTTTTCTGGAGAAGAAATGCGTAAATGGCCTACACTCGATGCGAACCTCATTCTTGTCGTTGAAATCATTCTAATGTTTGCCATTCTTACCATGAACGCAACAGACATGCTCATTCAAGGTCAGGACGATCACTATGCACAGACTGGAACATTCTTTTTCAGTAGTTTTTTAATCCCATTGTTTGAAGGCATGAGTGTTTCGACATTGATCTTTGTTGAACGCTTTGCGTGGTGGTTCCATATTATCGGAATTCTGGGCTTTGCCATTTATGTGACTTATTCCAAACACTTACACATTGCCATGGCCTTTCCGAATACATGGTATTCAAACCTTGAAGAAAAGGGTAAAATTGAGAATATGCCTGTGGTGACCAACGAAGTGAAAATGATGCTGGGCATGCCTGCTGAAGGCGCCAACGAACCACCTGCCGAGATTGCCCGATTTGGAGCCAAGGATGTCAATGATTTGAGCTGGGTTAACATCATGAATGCCTACTCATGTACTGAATGTGGTAGGTGTACATCCCAATGTCCAGCCAATATGACTGGCAAAAAGCTGTCACCTCGAAAAATCATGATGGCCACCCGTGATCGAGCCGAAGAAATAGGTGCAAGTCTGGCCAAGGGAGGAAAAGGCCTTGAAGATGGCAAGTCGTTATTAGGCGACTATATTACCAAGGAAGAAATAAACGCTTGTACGAGCTGTAATGCTTGTGTAGAGGCCTGCCCGATAAATATTGATCCACTGTCGATTATTCTCGAAATGAGGCGTTATGTCTCAATGGAAGAATCTGCAGCACCGGCATCATGGAATGGGATGTTCCAAAATATCGAGACGAGTTTCTCCCCATGGAAGTTCGCCCCAACCGATAGGTTCAACTGGGCAGAAGATTTAAAAAAGGAATCATAAGGTTGAAGAAAATCATTCTCATATTGATCTTAACTCCAATTGGGCTCTTTGCTCAAGAAGGCTTTACTCGAAGGCTATCTGATGCGGCAATCGCATTGACGAATGATGAGGTGGCATACGATCCAAGTTATTTTTCTATTGGCTATCCAAATGGAGATGTTCCAAAGGGCAAAGGAGTATGTACAGACGTGGTCATTAGGGCCTACAGAAAATTAGGAGTTGATCTCCAGAAGGAGGTTCATGAGGACATGAAGGCTTTCTTTGACGAATATCCAAAATTCTGGGGACTCAGTAGAACTGATAAGAATATCGACCATAGGCGAGTACCAAATCTTATGAAGTTTTTTGAACGACATGGCGAGGTAAAGCCATTGTCAAATAAGGCATTAGATTATGCTCCAGGAGACATTGTTGCATGGAATTTGGGTGGTGGCACTACTCATATTGGGATTGTGGTGGATAAAAAATCAGCCGACAACGAACGGTATTTGATTTCACATAATATCGGCAATGGCCAAGAACTATCCGATTGCCTTTTTTCATACAAAATCATTGGACATTATTCTTTCAAACGATAACTAAAGAACATGAGTGATACTATTAACCAAGTGCCTACTATGGCTCAAATGACCGCCAAAGGAGAATCTCCTGAAGTATTATTTTGGGTAGGTTGTGCAGGTTCGTTTGATGATAGATACAAAAAAGTAACCCTGGCGTTCATTAAAATACTGAACAAAGTAGGCATCTCTTATGCCGTTCTGGGAGAGGAAGAAACTTGTACTGGCGACCCGGCCAGAAGAGCTGGCAATGAGTTTCTGTTCCAGATGCAGGCCATTGCGAATATACAGGTGCTGGATGGCTATAATGTCAAGAAGATAGTAACCGCCTGTCCACATTGCTTTAATACGCTTAAAAATGAATATCCTGAGTTGGGTGGTAATTATGAGGTAATTCATCACTCTACTTTTCTTCAGCAGCTGATCAACGAAGGCAAAGTTGGTCTAAAAGGTGGTGGGGAGTTTAAAGGGAAAAAGATCACCTATCATGATTCATGTTATCTCGGTAGAGCTAACAACATCTATGACGCTCCTAGAGAAGTCTTAGAAGCATTAGATGCCGAATTAGTAGAAATGAAACGCTGCCGTACCAAAGGTCTCTGCTGCGGTGCTGGTGGTGCGCAAATGTTCAAAGATGCAGAGCCTGGCAATAAAGAAGTAAATATTGAACGTACAGAAGAAGCACTGGGTACCGGAGCTAACATCATTGCGGCAGGATGCCCCTTCTGTATGACAATGATGCGTGATGGGGTAAAGACAAAAGAAAAAGAAGATACTGTAGAAGTAATGGACTTAGCTGAGCTTATTGCGAAAAACGAAGGACTCTAATTAAAAAGGGGCCCACCCATCAGCAAGCCCCTTTTACCTCTCCCCATTAAAATACCTTACAAT
The DNA here is from genome assembly GCA_965230105.1 of Roseivirga sp. Lineage (GTDB taxonomy): Bacteria > Bacteroidota > Bacteroidia > Cytophagales > Cyclobacteriaceae > Roseivirga. Next base: position 55,434 of record CBDDKG010000001.1, read on the forward strand.
TTCATAAATACGCCAAGCGAATAAGAAGGTCTTGCCAAGACCCTTCTACCTGATGCTGCAAAGCCAATACTTCCTGAGACACCGAATTTCTCATTCAGCGAATAGTTGAGTTCAGGCGTAATGGCCAAGAATTCAATATTGTTAGAAAAGATCCCATTCGCAGGTGTTTCCAGATCGCTGCCATTACTCAAGGAGTTAACACTAAGGATTTTTAAAGCAGCGTTCCATTTTGGTGCAATAGTATAGCCTACCTCAACGCCCCACCTGAATTCATCGCTAAAATTCTCACTTCGGTCATTGAAGGCCAAGAGAGTGTTCACATAACCTTTGCCTCCATTAAAACTTCGGCTTGCTTCCACACTCAGCATTACATTGAATTCACCATCTCCTGTTTGAAGAATTTCCGTTGCGCCTCCACTTGGGTTACCTAGTGGTAAACCAAGGGTCAAGCTCGCACTTACAACAATAGGCTTGTTGACAATCAGTCCATACTTGAATGAAATATCGAAATCACCCAGTGAGTTTACAGCATCGCCTTCGGCTAGGAGAGCTCCTGAACCAGATACTTGTTCATTTAATGTAGCCCTTGAGAAGAAGGGTACGTATGCTGAGACTCCAAAACGATTGGTAAGTCCATACTCGCCATAAATACTACTGATGTATATGCCCGCTGTAGCAATGTCAATAATCTCTCCACTTGGTGAATAGTATTGATTCGCCTGCAACACATACTGACTTAATTTAAAATAACCTTTTCCCTTTGGTGTAGGCCAACCTCCTCCGGCATATGCCGAGCTAGTCAAAAGCATTAATAGGCTCAATGCCAATATTTGATTTATCCTCCTCATTTCTAGTTGTCAAATTGGCCTGTTCCAAAAGCTACACCAAAAGGCTTACAATAAATTAAAACATGGTTATAGGTATCTAGTTGGGCTTCTGTCAATGCAATGGAATAGGTTTGTGCGCCCGAGTTTTGCATCAACTGCCCCATCTCAACACCGCCATTTACTCTGGTGGAATTGTTGCTTAGGTATACGAACAGTCCCGGGCCTCTCGAGGCCACAAAGTTCGAGGCAAAAGTGAGTACTAGGTTGTCTCCGTCTTCAGTAAGGGTGAAATTACCACTCACGTTATAATCTCTTAAACCGACAAACGAGCCAGTCCTTTCGGCAGCAGCAAAAGTGGTACTTGGACCAACAGAAACCATAACTGAATCTTGGGCTGTACCCGACATAGCGCTAATCCAAACACCTCCTTGAGAAACCCCGGTTGCTAATCCAGAAGCTGTAATGGACATAACCGCTTCATTATTTGATGACCAGGTGATATCAGCAGTCGCCTGCTCTCCCATTTCATCAAAGAAGTTGGCCTCAAACTGATAAGAGTCACCAACTGCCAGCGTTTCAAGTCTGTTACTTATCGCTACAGACTGATCAACTATTATATCTTCAACGATGTCCGTGCCAATACAACTGGTAAGGCCAAAGCCAACCAGGGCGAGTATTATGTATGATTTAATCTTATTCATGCCTGATGGTATGGTAGTTCAAATGAAAATGATGTGCCTTGATTGAGCTTACTTGTCAAGCGGATGGTAGCATCATGGATTTCGAGAATCTTCTTCACAATAGCCAAGCCAAGGCCCGTATTACTCTTATCCAGGCCTATGCGCTTATCACCAATATGATATCTGTCAAAGACGAATGGAATCTGCTCTTCGGGAATTCCCACACCAGTATCGCTCACCTGAATTTCTACGGCATCATCAAGTTCATTAGTCTTGATTGTAATGGTGCCTCCCTCCGGTGTAAACTTGAGTGCATTGTCAATAAGGTTTTGCAGGACTCTTTCAATTAGAGAAATATCAGCATTGACCAACTCAATATTATTCGAGATTACCGATTGAATAAGTACTCCTTTTTTTCTAGCAAGTATCAGATATTTTTGAACAACATCCTGGAGCAACTCATTAACAAAAAATGGTTCCTTCTTAGGTTTCACCTGCTTAGATTCTAGCTTTGATAGCTCGAATAGTTCTGAAACCATTGTTTTCAGTTTCTCAGTACTCTGAAGAATTATGTTGAGGTACTTATCTCTTTCAGCGGGGTTTAAATTGTCTTTTTTGATCATTAAAGTTTCTATATAACCATGGATAACAGCTAGTGGGGTCCTTAAGTCATGGCTTACATTTCCTACTAACTCTCTCCTTAGGTTCTCCATAGACTTGAGGTTTTCAATGTTTCCAACAATGGTATCTGCCATCTCATTGAAAGCGACTCCGAGGGTATTAAACTCCTTTCCCGATTTTGTCTCAATTCTTGCGTCCAAATCTCCCTCTTGAAAACGCCTAACCGTATCGATAATACCTCTCAAGTTTCTAGTGATAAACCAAATGGCAATCAGGCCTACAATGAGTGCTGCAATCAATATGGTTAACATAGTACCGCCACCCAGTGCCGTGATATAGTCGTTCCAAAGGTTGGAGGCCACGGCATAGTAATCCTCACCTGCAAGTACCACATAGACATAACCTTGAAGGACATCTCCTTCCATTATAGGTGCAGCACTAAAAATCTGCTCTTCCCCTGGCTTGCGGGGATCATCCCCCATCACACAAATCTCGCCTTTGGTTTCGATAAACTCTTTGACCGGTCCAAGACTTACTTCCTTGAGCTTTACTTTCTTATAAGGTGCCACATGATTGAGGATTTCGCCTTCATCATCTAACAGATAGACCTCGATACTCGGGTTGACTGCCATCATATGGTGCATTATATCATCCGTTGCTGTTTCACTCAGCTCACCATCAATAAAGGGTTTTACCTCCTGGATTATACTTTGGGCAATATTGGCATTTAACCTCTGGTTTCTTTCCAGATAGTACTTCTCGCTAGTGGAGATTGAGAGTATGATGTGGAACACCCCTACCATGACCAATAGGGCCAAAAAAGTAGCTGAGAGTTTCCAAAAAAGGCTAATTCCTCCCTTTAAATTCTTCGCTTCACTCATTTGTCTTGATTTAATTCATCATTGAACCTGTAACCAACACCCCAAGAAGTCAATATGTACTTAGGGCTTGAAAGATCCGTTTCGACTTTACTTCTTAGTCTATTGATATGAGAGTTTACTGTATGTTCATAACCTGCAAACTCATAGCCCCAAACTACATTCAAAAGACTTTCTCGACTGTAGCTTTTTCCTGGGTTCTCGGCCATTAATGCCAGAAGATCAAACTCTTTTGGAGTTAAGTCTACCCGTTCGTTTTTGAGCAGTACTTTACGTTTGTCTTTATCTATGACTAACTCGTCATAACGTAGAACCTCACGTGAGACCGAACCGCTGTCAGCCTGAGATTCAGTTCTTCTCAGAATTGCCTTCACCCTTGCCGTCAGTTCACGAATACTAAAAGGCTTGGTCAGGTAATCATCTGCCCCCATTTCCAAACCTAATATCTTATCGATCTCTTCAGATCTGGCGGTAAGCATTAGAATAGGAGTTTTGAGTTTTGAAGCCCGCAACTCCCTGCAAACTTCTAGTCCATCTTTTCCAGGAAGCATAATATCCAGAATGATGAAATCAAAAGCCTCAGTCAGCGCTATTTCTAAGGCAGTATCTCCACGATCAGCAATAAGTGTTTCGAAGCCCATATCCTTCAAGTGAATCTCAATGAGCCCACTGATATCAGCATCGTCTTCGACAATAAGTACTTTCTTATTCATAACAATTGGTAAGATTAGCGTTCATTCTTCACAGAAGTGTCACAGAAAAATCAACAATGTAATTCCACTTTTAGTTTTCAAAGCCTGTTATGAAACAATGCAATTGAATTTTTGTGCCAACTAATTGGTTACAAAGGACTACGACACGACATTTGAGACTAAATAATAGTCGAATTTTAATCTTTTGAAAAACAGCCCCTATGTTAAGCCCCTTTTCAGAACTAAGTCCAGCCTCCAGAATTTGGGTTTATCAAGCCCACAGAGCCTTGAGCCAAGAAGAACAGTCTTCAATATTAAATGCCTCTGATCAGTTCCTACAGCAATGGGCAGCCCACGGACAAGCACTATTGGCTTCTGCAACGATCAAACACGACCACTTCTTGATTATTGCTACCGATGAGGGTTTTAATATGGCCAGTGGTTGTTCCATTGACAGTTCTTTTCGTTTTGTACAGGAAATCGGGGCCAGGTTTAATATCAATTTCTTCGACCGAGCGAATCTCGCTTTTTTGATAGAAAACGAAGTGCAGTTTGTAGCGATGCCAGATATAAAATCTACTATTGAATCAGGTAGATTGAATGGTGATTCGCTTTTCTTTGATAACAATCTAAGCACTAAGTCAGAACTTGATAATCGATGGATCGTTAAAGCAGAGGAAAGTTGGCTTAAGAGATACTTTCAGACTGCAAAAAGCGTATTATAAAGTAGCATTTCGCTAATTTACATGCAATGAAGAAGCTCTATTCATTACTATTCATTACAGCATTGCTTTACGCAAGTGGTTGTGCATCGCAAAAGACAAATTTTTTGGGCGTTCAAGAAGCACCTAAGAAAACTGCCCCTGCGCCTAGCAGTCCGTCCATTGGCCCATCGCAAAATGCAGCAAAGATTATAACTGCAGATAAGGAAGAAAAGAAGACGCCTAAGGTATTGAAGAATTATGTAGAAGATCAGAACTACATTCAAGCCATAGAGGATTTTCAAAAAGAATTGGAAAGTAATCCTGATGCTGGAGATCTGAACTATTACACAGCAGAGTCTTATCGAAAGTTAGGTAAGCCAAAAGCTTCTATCCCCTATTATGCCAAGGCAATAGCTGCTGGTTTTGATAATCCAGAGCTAGAATTGAACTATGCACTGGCATTGAAAGCCAATGAGCAATATGATGATGCCAAAGAGGTACTGACACAATATGCGAACTTCGCGACCATCGAGATTTATAAAGAAAGGGCAGAACAAGAGATAAAAAACCTTGAAAAGCTGGATAGCATCAGTCTGTATGTAAGAAATGTAGATTTGACACCACTGGATGAAGTAAACACGGCTCAAGCCGAGTACAGTCCAACCTTCTTCAATAATGAACTGTATTTTTCAAGCACACGCGAAGCTGAAACTTTCAATAGGTACAACGTTCCTTTTAGTGACTTGTACAAAGTAGGTGTTGAAGGCCTGACTCCTGATGCTTCATCATTGAGTCGTCTACCAGAGTTGTTTAATTCAGAAGGTATTAATGAGGGCTCTGTGGCATTTTCACCTGATGGCAATACAATGGTTTTCGCCAAGGGTAATACAGATGAGAAGAAAAGCAGAAGAAGCGTAGACCTCTTCATTTCTACCAAAAAGAATGGCCGATGGAGTACTCCTGTCTCCATGCCCATTAATAGCCCTGAATATTGGGATACATCTCCATCCTTTAATCAAGCAGGTACAACGATGTACTTTGCATCAGATCGCCCTGGAGGTTTTGGTGGTTCTGACATCTACCGTGCAACATTGAACGCACGTGGTCGATGGGCCAATGTGAGCAATATGGGTCCAGCGATAAACACAGCGGGTGATGAGGTTTTCCCTTACGTAGCACCAGATAATAAGCTTTACTTTGCCTCTGACGGACATGCAGGCTTCGGTATGCTCGACTTATTCTCAGCTGAAAATAAGGGGGGTGTTGTAACAGTAAGGAACTTGGGGCCATCATTTAATTCCTCAGCAGATGATTTCGGTTTAATTTATTCTGATTTTCCTTTTGAGGGATTTTATACTTCAAACCGTGACGGAGGTCAAGGTGGAGATGATATTTACAGCTTTGTGGACAACTCAAGTGATCTAAAGAAGATTACATACGTCCTGCGCGGAACAACTTATCAAAGAAACGAGGATAGTACTCAAGTCATTTTGGGGGAAGTTCGGGTAAAGCTTTTGGATGCAGATGGTCAGCTAGTTGATGATGTATTGAGTAGTCGAGGAGGTTCTTATAGCTTTCCGGTTGACCCAGAGAAGGAATACACTTTGTTGGGAGAAAAAGATGCATTTTTTACCGCCAGAAAAATATTTACTACTGTTGGACAGGGTATTGCTCAAGAAGATCTAGTGGAGAGATTTACCGAAAAAGTTTTTAACGAAGATGTCACCCTAGATCCAATCGTACTTGATGCAGTGATCTTGTTAGAAAACATTTATTACGATTTAGCCAAGGCAGATATTCGTGAAGATGCAGCTCTTGAGCTCAATAAGTTGGTTCAGTTGCTAAATGACAATCCGGAAATCAAGATTGAAATCAGTTCTCATACTGATTCACGAGATGATGATGACGCCAACATGGATTTGTCGCAAAGAAGAGCTCAATCGGCAGTTGATTATATCATTTCTAAAGGAATTTCCAGAGATAGATTGGTGGCAAAAGGCTATGGAGAATCTTTGCTGGTCAATGGTTGTTCCAATGATGTAGAGTGCTCAGAAGAGGATCATCAAAAAAATAGAAGAACAGAGTTTAAGGTGATAGAAGTAGATCAAAACTAGAATTTCTCCAGAACATCAAAGTTAAAATAGATCAAAGGCCTCCTTATTTGGAGGCTTTCTTATTTTTGTGCCATAACACTCTGAAGATGAACGAGCGATACATGCAACGAGGAGTTTCTGCCTCGAAAGAAGATGTTCACAATGCCATCAAAAACCTTGACAAAGGATTGTTTTCTAAAGCATTCTGCAAGGTAGTTCCTGATTTTATGGGAGGAGATGATGCTTATTGCAACATCATGCATGCGGACGGTGCTGGTACTAAATCATCTTTGGCTTATATGTACTGGAAAGAAACCGGTGACATCAGTGTCTGGAAAGGAATTGCCCAAGACGCCATTATCATGAATATCGATGACTTACTTTGTGTAGGTGCTACGGATAATATTCTGCTCTCCTCCACCATTGGAAGAAATAAGAACTTAATCCCTGGAGAAGTCATTTCAGCTTTGATTAATGGTACCGAGGAGGTACTCCAAATGCTTCGTGACAACGGTTTGAATATCATTAGCACGGGAGGAGAAACGGCTGATGTTGGCGATCTGGTTAGAAGCGTAATCGTGGACAGTACAGTCATCGCCCGAATGAAGCGAGAAGATGTTATTACCAATGAAAACATCCGACCAGGGCAAGTAATTATAGGCTTAGCTTCTTATGGCCAGGCAAGCTATGAGACAGAGTATAATGGTGGAATGGGTTCTAACGGTCTCACCTCAGCCAGACATGATGTTTTCGATAAATATCTTGCGGAAAAATTTCCAGAAAGCTTCGATCCAAGTGTACCTCAGGACTTAGTCTACTCAGGTTCCAAAAAGCTAACCGACACTGTAGATGGGTCTTCCTTAGATGCCGGAAAACTTGTGCTATCCCCTACCAGAACCTATGCCCCGGTGATGGTAGAAATCTTGAAAAGGTTTAGAAGTCAAATCGGAGGAATTATCCACTGCAGCGGGGGAGCACAGACAAAAATCCTTCATTTTGTTGAAAATCTTCACATCATCAAAGACAATCTCTTTGAAGTACCACCACTTTTTAAATTAATTCAGGAAGAAAGTGGTACCGACTGGAAAGAAATGTATAAGGTCTTCAATATGGGTCATCGTATGGAAATATATGCAGATAAAAGTATTTCAGATGAAATAATTTCCATTTCACAATCATTCGGCATACCAGCGCAAATTGTAGGACATGTTGAAGAATCACAAAAAAAGCACCTTTCTATCCTAACCGAGTGGGGTAAATACGAATACTAGGGTATATAAAGTGAGATAACAACACCAAAAACGTTATCTTTACCTCAGCCAGATTTTCGAATTTGGTAAACCTAGACATCTGTGCGCAGCACACTAATTACACGTAGTCTCACCAGATACGCAGTACTGACTATACTCCTTACAGTACTGTGCAAGGTTTCCTTTGGCCAAACTCCAATCTCATCAGCAACATTCAATAATGTTACAACAGGCCTAACGACTTCATCTTATGTCGCTACATCTCCATCGGACGCGAGTGGAGGAATATCAGCTTCTACTTCATATACAGTGAGTTACGGTCAGACCCGAAATCAGTTCATCACAGACTATACGGTCAGTGGAAATACCTTCGACAATTTCGTGCCACCAGACACCCTAATTATTCGAAGAACAGATGCAGGCAGGCAACTTATTATTTTCTATGAGTACAATAGCATTAACACTGCACCTGATCCAGACGAAATAATTCTAAACCCTGAACAACAAGACGATGAAGATGCGCTTTATCAAAGCGGGCTGAGTAATGCAGGCTATGATAATATTTTGACAAATAACTCTACCAACTTTGCCAATGTAGAACGTGTCGATATTATTTATTTCTCAGGAGTTGTCACTTCTTCTCCTAGTACTGCCGTTTTTCCAATAGTAGAGCGTGGAGGAAATGACGATATAAGAGTAGCAGCAATTCGTGGATTAGATTCGAATGGAGATCCAAATGATTATTACCCAACGGTCATCAGGGTTAGTAATGACGGAACTACCGATTGGGGTAATCTAGGACAAACCCATGTATCACTTGTTATGAGAAGGCAGGATGCCACATCAAATCCAATCCCAGTCCAAGTATTAGGTACTCAGAACATCAGCGGTTCGGCTATAGCATTTTCAGAATTTGGTGTTACGAGTGATGACATTGTTTATGGCTACTCCATCTTTGCGGATGATGTGACGGTAACAGGTTCTGACCTGGTAGACTTCACCAATTCAACCAATTTTCCGACTGGCACCACCGGTTCAGGTTTAGACCTCATAGCCGGTATTTCTACTGCAGTTGCAAGCGATAACAATCTGGTACGAGCAAAAGGTCCGGGTGGATATAAAGAAGCACTAAATACCTGGTTGAAAGCAAATGTAGGAGTAACCACCGCCACAGACGGATCAAACGTAACCGACTGGCAGGACCAATGGCTGGGAGACCATGATGCCACCACTTTAACCACAGCTCCAGTGTATGAATCGGATTTGGTTGCTGATATAAACTTTAACCCAACGGTCGACTTTCTTGATGCAACGGAAAGAGGCCTTCAGATTGCAAACAACACTGACTTTAATACCGCCACTTCTTACACCACAAAGGGAATCAATATTGCCTTCAGAACAGGTAACGATATCACCGCAAAGCAACAGATCTATGAACAGGGGAGTAATGATCGAGGTATTAATGCCTACATAAGAGCTGGATCACTATATGTCGGGGCATGGAACATACCTAATACCGATGGCACCGGTGATAACTGGGCATTCAACTCAACGAACACCAGTTCTATCAGCACAGAAACGGAATACATTCTAACTATAGAATTTGATGGCAACTCGGGAGTGACTGGTACCGTCACAGCCTACCTCAATGGACAAAGCTTTGGTACTATTTCAAATGTAGGTCTGCTGTTTGCTGATACCGATGGCATTGGATTGGGTGATGTGAACTCAGCTTCTCGTTATGATGATGGCACCACAGCAGCAGCTTCTTTCTATGGAAGTATCCCAGAGTTTATCTACTGTGATTCACCAGGCTCATTCTCTGCGGCACAGAGAAATAGAATTGAAAGTTACTTAGCCCTCAAATATGGTATTACCCTGGACCAGTCCACTGCGATCAACTATGTCAACTCTGCAGGTGACATCATCTTCAACACAACCAATAATGCTTCACTCGGAGGATACCTTGAATACAATAATGACATCGCAGGCATTGGTCGCGATGATGATTCCGAGTTTGTTCAATTGTCATCTCAAAGTGAAAATACTGGAAGCATAGTTCAGGTCGATAGGAATACGGACATCGGTACCGATGATACATGGTTGATTTGGGGCAACGATGGAGCAGCCACGACTTCCAGCAGAGTAGTTTCAAAGCCAGATAACATCAATGAGCGGTTACAACGCGTTTGGCGTGTTGCTGAGGAAAATTCAGTGGGTGTAACGGATATCTCTTTTGACTTAACAGGCTTAGGCTTTGGCACGAACACAGCTGACTTTTCGCTATTAATAGCTGGTACTTCTTCCGGGGCAGATTTTTCAAGTGCTACGGTGGTGACTGGTGGTACTTTTAATGGGGACGTCATTACATTCGATAATATCGACTTGTCGGATGGTCAATACTTTACTTTGGGAACACAGTTCTTTATTTGTACCCCTGGCAATGTCCAAGACGGCCTTTCGCTATGGTTGAAAGCAGATGCTGAGGCCTATAATGTAGCGGCAACAACGCTTGCAACGAATGGTCAGACCGTTGAACAATGGGGTGATCAAAGCAGAAATAACTTTGATGCTAATGAAGATGTAAATAGAAACCCAACATGGATTGAGAATGATGTCAACTTCAACCCTGGCCTTAATTTTCCTGATGATGGCGGATCGAATGCAATAGGGTTCAATTTGGGCAGCAACTATATCTTTTCCGAAGATGCCAATGGAGGAACACACATTTTTGCCACCATAGAACCCATAGATGCCGGAACGAATAATAACACCAGGCAGCAAAAAATGATCTATAGTTTTGGTGACAGAACTGGGTCTCAAATTGGTTTGGGATCAAGTCATATAAGGGGAACAATTCAGACTCCTGGTGACAACAATAACTTCACTATCGCTCCTAATGCCACGGAGTTTATAGTTGAGGGCGACTATGATATTAGTGCCGGTGCATCTGATACTCATGTTTTCAACATCGATGGAGAACAGGTTAGAACAGAAACAAGAAGCATAGAACTAGATGATGCAGCGATAACGCAAGCAAGTACTCACAGTACGAATGCAGGTCCAGTATCAATTGGTAGGTTGTCTGAATCAAATACCATAGATAGTAATGATGGCCGTAGATATTATGGCGATATACAAGAGGTCATTGTTTACAACGAAGAAATATCTGATCTCCAGGCACAGCAAGTCCGCAGCTATTTGGCCATTAAATACGGTGTAACACTCACCAATGATAATGATGCAGATGCAACACCAAATGAAACACTTGGTGGCGCTGTCGTTGAGGGTGACTATGTGGCTTCAGACGGAACCACAATTACTTTTGATTATTCCGATGATACTGGCTTTGTTACTAATGTGGCTGGCATAGGCCGCGATGATGATACCTGCTTGGAGCAGAGACAATCCAGAAGTGTAAATTCTGGCGCAATTCTTACAGTCGGATTAGGTGAAATTGCCGCCACAAATGCTGCCAATGCAAACAACTTCGATGATGACCTTGACTTCCTGACCTGGGGCTCTGACGGGGCAAGCACCGCTTTCGCAAACATTACAACTGCAGGTACTCCAGGAACTGTTAACGAAAGAATGCTCCGTATCTGGAGAGCTCAGGATACGGGCAATGTGGGAGCCACTGATATTTCCTTTGACCTAACAGGCTTGACAGGATACAGTACCAATGCTGGCGATTATCAATTGATCATTGCTAGTGGTGGAGATAATACCTCTTTGGAAGCCGGAACTACCGTAACTGGAGGAACATTCAATGGGTCGGTATTGACTTTTAGTGGAGTGGACCTTACAGACGGGCAGTATTTTACCCTTGGGGTTTCTGCCGATCTCTGTGGCCCAGGAGGAGTAACCAGTAACATGGTTCTCTGGCTAAGAGGCGATCAGGGCACTTCAACAACAACCAATACGGACCCACTCAGCACATGGACTGACCAATCTACAGCCGGCAATGATGGCACTGAAACGCTCACTGCACGTCCGGAATTCAGAGATAACAGTACTGACAATATTAATTTTCAGCCAACAGTATCTTTCGATGGTACTGACGACAGACTTTCCATTGGCGATCTAGCTGAAATTAAATCGGTCACCGGAACAGCTAGGTACAGTATGTTTGGCATTGGTCTGCGAGATGATGGCTCAACTAATTATGTCATTGGATCTACTGGCGGAACTACCAACCAAGATCTTCACTTCGGATATAGGAACAGCACAGCGGCCACCATTGCTCAATGGGGCAATGATTTAGATGTATCCGTAAATGCATTCAACAGTCCAAATGTTCCATTCCTCATTGGAGCTACCTATGACGGAAACGGGAAAATAATAGAAGAACTTCGGGATGACGTCTTCAACCGAAATACAAACTCCAATACTGTAGACCTTGGTGGCACACAGACCAACTATATCGGAGATTTAGCAAGTGTGGGCAACTATGATGGCTTTATTAGTGAAGTATTAGTTTATAATGGGGCTGTATCGGACATAGAAAAACTCCGTATCTATTCTTACTTCGCCATAAAGTATGGAATCACACTACCTCAGGACAATGACAATGACCTCACCCTTAACGAAACCATTTCAGGCCTTGTGGCCGAAGGAGACTATGTAGCTTCTGATGGGACAACAATTATCTGGGATGAGTCAAATAGCAATGCTACTTACCACAATGGTATGGCAGGTATTGGTAGAGATGATGATGCTTGTTTAAACCAAAAACAAAGTACAAGTGCCAGTGATGGGACCATATTAACCATGGGCCTCGGCTCAGTTGCAGCTGATAATGCGGCAAATTCCGGTCTTCATGACAATCTTGACTTCTTGGTTTGGGGCCATGATAATGCCGCTACAGCCCAGGCAAGTGCCAATACTTCTGATCTACCAAGTACAGTTGCCGAGCGTATGGCAAGAGTCTGGAGAGTTGAGGATACAGGTACGGTTGGGGCAACCGAGATTCAATTTGATTTGACAGGACTAGGTTATGGTAGCAATGCTGATGACTTCAGGTTAATCATCTCCGGAACCTCTACTATGGCCGATGGTACGCTAACCACTGGAGGAACATTCAATGGAAGTGTGCTCTCGTTCAGCGGTGTTGATTTAACTGATGGCCAGTATTTCACGCTTGGAACAGCACTAACCACCTGTGGTCCTGGAGGTGTCAACACCAATATTGGTCTATGGTTGAGGGCAGATCTGGGGGTCTTCTCAGACGCAGGTACTACGCCAGCTGTAGATGGGGCTAATGCACTGCAATGGAATGATCAAAGCTCTCCGGCCTACAATGCCTCGGAAGGTAATGGTGGAGGAGGATCCGTTGTAGAACCTGTTTTTGAGTCCGATGCTAACAATACCATAAACTATAACCCAGTAATCTTTATTTCTGATCAGAATACTACGAATAACTCATTCCTAGAGACAACCTCGGGTCCCTTATCCAACAATGTGGACAATGACCTCACCATGATCGCCATTTTCAATACGGCCCAAAACCAAGGATCAAATGATGATTTCGAAAACACTCCATCTCTCATTGGTGCCGGTATCAATGGTACCAATGATGGTTATGGACTTGGGGTCTATCAGGGTGAAGTAATTGTCAATGCTGCCAACAATGACAATTTTACTGCCCGAAGCACCACTACATATAATGATGGAGAACCATATATGGCAACAGCGACCAGGGTACAAGCAGCTTCTGGAGCAGTAAATCTTTATGTGAACTCCCTTAATGTTGGCACCGGAACCTCAGACGCCACTTCCTTAGATGCAGCCGATACATGGGCCATAGGAAATCAAAGTACTTATATCAATGGGGGTCAATTCCAGGGAAATATTGCTGAAATATTGGTCTTCTCCTCTGTTTTATCAGGTGAAGAGCAGTCCAGAGCAGAGAGCTATTTGGCCTTGAAGTATGGAATTACAAGGTCTAACAATACCGATGGGGATGGTACGGCCAATGAGGTCATCTCTGGTATCATCCGAGAGGGCGACTATGTCGCTGGAGATGGTGCGGTCATTTGGGATTATGCTGCCAGAGGATCAACTTACTTCAATGATATTGCAGGAATTGGTAGAGATGATCTTTCTTGCTTTAACCAAATCAGATCTAAAAGTGAAAATGATGATGCCATTGTGGATATGGCGATTAGTACTTGGGATAATGATGACTCTTGGCTGATCTGGGGTAATGATAATGCCCCCGTTGAGCAGCCACGAAATACAGAAAGACCTGTTAATATCAACAGTAGACTAAATAGAGAGTGGCAGGTTCAAGAAAGTGGTACTGTTGGTACCGTCAGTGTTACATTTGATTTAAGTGAGGTAACTGGTACACCGACTGGAGACAATAATCTCACCCAGGTCCGGATGATGATAGATACGGACGATGACTTTAGCTCTGGTGTTACTTTGGTTTCGCCAACCAGTATTGACGCAGTAGCTCAGACTGTCACTTTTGAAGTAGACTTTAATGGAACAGACGGTTATTTCTACACACTGGGTTCTATTGAAAATGATGCACTGCCAATAGAGCTTTTGTCCTTCACTGCAACTTCAATAAACCAAACAGTGGCACTAGAATGGACTACAATTTCTGAGGAAAATAATGCATTCTTTTTTATCGAAAGAAGCAATGATGGTCAAAGCTTCGAAAACATTGCTCAAATCGATGGAGCAGGCACCTCCGATGCCATTAACCAATATAAGTATACCGATCGTCAACCACTATCAGGCAGATCATTTTACAGATTAAAACAGGTAGATCTAAATGGCGAATTCAGCTACTCTCCTATCCAGTCTGCCTTTGTAGTATTGCCAGATGAACTCAAGCTGAAAGTAATGCCAAACCCAGTGATGACTGGGCAAGAAATCACTTTTGATTTTGATTTGCCAAAAGGTACAATTTCAGCCATACTTGGGGTATTCGATATGCGTGGAAACATGCTTCACAGAGAAGCCCTTGACCTTGAAATAAGAGAGGCAAAATTCAATACAAAAGGAATCAATCAAGGAGTCTATTTTGTCCGAGTTCTCGTGGACAATAAGAGGTCCATTACCAAGCGATTTATCATACGATAAGTACCCAGTTTTTCCAAAATCCCTCCACTAATTTCTAATATCCTTAACCGAAATTATCGTGTTTCAATTACAAGTATCTACATACGAACAACATTTTTTTGCCTTTTTCCCGTAAAACAGTGTGAATTCCCAATTTGGGAATAATTTTTTATCGGTCTTCGTTGTGAATACATAAAAAAGTGCGATTTTCGCACCCCAATCAACATTCAGAGCTCTCTGGCACGGTCTTGACTAATGGTTATTCTCCATTGGAAAAGAGCCGTGAAAAATCTACACGAAAAAAGGTTAAAAAATTTCTCCAAATCGAGGGGGGTATTCTTCTCGATGGGGTTATACAGATTTATTAGAAGTTTGAAGGTCTGGGGCCTTCTTCCAAGAGACACTACTATTATTAAAACAAAACAACCCATAGGCTGGCTGCTGGGCTGTGTGCTCATGTTTGTACTATCCACTTCGCTGTATGCGCAGTCGGATGTTACCACTATTACTGTGACCAATGAGTCGGCCACCAGTTCCACAGACAATGTCACCTCCCCAAGTGATGCATCAAACGCAGTTAGTGCAAGTGCAGCTTATACACTCAATTACGGTTCTGGTAATGATGTGCGCGTAAGTTCTTACACCGTAGGTGGCCTAACTTATAATAATTTCGTAGCTCCTGATACGCTAATTCTAAGAAGAGTCTCTTCTTCTAGACTTGTAAATATTTGGTATCAAGACAATGGGGTTACAAGTAGTGTTGTGACCATTCAACCTACGAAAGTAGCAGAAGCAGATGCCATCTACCTTTCCAATGCACTGAACACAGGCTATGATAATATCCTTGTAAATGATGACGACCTGGCTTCTGGTAGTATTGAGGTAGAAACCGAGCGAGTAGATGTGATCTGGTATTCGGGCATTCAAACACCAGATCCTGATGAAGCTGTCTTCCCCATTATAGAAAGAGGTGGTAACGACAACATTGTAGTGGCTCCCATTCTCAGTTTGGACTCAAATGGTGACCCAGCGACTTATGGTACAGCAATAGGCATTAGTGAAAATGACTGGCCAGGAACCGGACAAACTTATAACGGCTATATTATTCTCAGACGCGAAACCGTTGGTGTAGACCCTATTCCTCTTTTGGATATTGGTACACAAACGGTGCAAGGTGTGGCGGTAAGCTTCACTAATTTTGACATTGCAGCAGATGAGACGATTTATGGTTACTCTATCTTCCCTGCTGATGTTGTGGATGGCTACACCTCAGGCACTGCCCTTGATACTACGCCACCAGAGGTAACTATTGACAGCGGAGTGGATTTAGCAGATATTACTACCTTCCCTACTGACACTAAATCCTCAGATTCTGGTTTGGACCTAGTAGCTGGAGTGGCCGCTGGGGTAGCCAGTACCACTAATGTAATCATCGAAAACAAAGGTCCTGGGGGCTATAAGGCAGCGCTTTCTACCTGGTTGAAGGCCAACGAAGCGGCCGATGTTACCACTTCTACCGATGGATCTACTGTAACAGATTGGCAAGACCACTGGATCGGTAACCATGATGCTACCACTGGAGTAGCAGCTCCTACCTACAGAAGTACTTCCAGTGCCATCAACTTTAACCCTACTGTCGATTTTACCGCTAGCTCAACCAGTCTGACCATCGCCAATAACACTGACTTTAACACCGCTGCTTCCTATACCAACAAAGGATTAAACTTCGCATTCAGAACCAGTACTACAGATATCACTGACCGCCAGGTAATCTATGAGCAGGGAGGTAATACCAGAGGTATTATCGTATACATACGCAGTGGAAACTTGCATGTCTCTGCTTACAATAGAAATAATGATGGTACAGGGTCTCCATGGAATAATGGAACAAACATTACCACTGTAAGTACTTCCGTTGCCCTCAACACTGAGTACATTCTAACCTTAGAATTGGATGGAAACAGTGGTACCACTGGTACATTAACACCTTATCTCAATGGAGCAAGTTTTGGTATGCTCTCTAGTGTAGGGCTTCTTTTCTCTGATACCGATGGCATCGAGTTTGGTGGCTCTGATGGTTCTACTCAATATGATGATGGTACCAATTCAAGCACCAACTCTTTTGAAGGAGAAATCTCTGAGTTGATTTACTGTAACGAGCCCGGTTCATTTACTACTGCACAGCGAGATAGAATAGAATCTTACCTGGCCATCAAGTATGGAATTACCCTTGACCAGGCCATTGCCAATGACTACGTCAATGCTGCAGGAACCGTGATTTTTGACGCTACCAATGATGAAACCGCAGGTGGGTTCAAACAATACAATAATGACATTGCCGGCATTGGTAGAGACGATGACTCTGAACTGGATCAGCCCAAATCAAGAAGTGAAAATACAGATGGTATCGTTATCGTAGACCGTGGTGCAACTATCGGTACTGACGACTCTTGGCTGATTTGGGGTAATGACAATGGAGCACTCACAGAAACCACAATGCTCACAATGCCAGATACCATCGATGCAAGACTTACAAGAGTATGGCGTGTGGCAGAAGAAAAAGAAGTACAAACTACCTCGGTATCTTTTGACTTGACAGGATTAGGGCTCAGCTCCAACGCTGCCAATTTCAGTCTGTTAATTGCTGCTAGTAATGCGGTAACCGTTAGTGGAAACGATGCAGACTTCAGCAATGCAACAGTAGTCAGTGGTGGTACCTTCAATGGCAACATCATCACTTTTACAGGAATTGACCTGGAAGATGGTCAATACTTTACACTAGGTACTGACTTTGAAACATGTGCACCTGGTGGGGTAGAAGCTGACCTTGCTGTTTGGTTCGAAGCAGACTCTCAAGTGTTCAACACAGGAACTACACAGGCTACCAATGGACAGAATGTAGCCACATGGGCAGACCAGTCGTTAAACGCTAACAACGCTACTGAGGCCAATGGCGGAGGAACTCCAGACGAACCTACTTTTCAGACCAATGGAGTGAATTTCAATCCTACCGTCAGGTTTACAGACCCGGGAACTACTAACTATTCATTTCTTACCACAGGAAGTAGACCTGCCGAAGATGATATGACATTGATAGCGGTCTTCTCAACCACTCAAACAGATGCCGGTGGTCAACATTGGCAAGCACCTGCCATTCTAGGTGCTGATCATGGCGCCACCGGAGCCAACTACGCGCTAGGTCATAGCAATGGACGAGTTCTGGCAAAAATTGAAAATGGAGATGGTGTAGGAGCTCAAAGCCCAGCAAGTCCAACATATAATGATGGCATCACCAGAATTGCAACAGCAACCAGAGTCGTTTCTGGAAATACAGAACTATATATTGATGGCGCGAGCATTGCCACGGATGCCTCAGACGCAACCAGCCTTACTGCCCCAGATGCTATGGGTATCGGAAACCATGAAGCATCGTCCACGGCCACTCAATTCGCGGGTGACATTTCAGAGGTAATAGTCTTCTCCGATGACCTGACCTCTGATGAAAGAAATAGAGTGGAGACCTATCTTTCCATCAAGTATGGCATTACCAAAAACTCTGCAGATGATGGCACCACCGGTTCGGTGGACGAAAGAGATTATAGAGATTCAGAGGGCACCGTAATTTGGGACTTCACAGATCAGTCTTCAGGGTACAACAATGACATTGCCGGTATCGGTCGAGACGATGCACAATGCTTTGAGCAGAAACAATCTTCAAGCATCAATACCGATGGACTCGTGACCATGGGCTTAGGAAGCATAGAGACTGATAATGCTTCTAACAGCAACTCTTTCACAGCAGACAATAGCTTCCAAGTCTGGGGTAATGACAATGCAACCACCGCTCAGGCGACTGCCGAAACAGTGGATGTACCGGGAATCATAACAGAGCGAATGGATCGTATCTGGCATGTTCAAGAAACAGGAACTGTAGGGGCGACCACAATTACTTTTGACCTTACAGGTCTAGGCTATACCGGTACCTCCGCATCAGACTTTAACTTAATTACTTCTAGTACTTCTACTATGGCAAGTGGTACCATCACTCCTGCGGCCTCATTTGCCAGCAACGTAGTGACTTTCACCGGTGTGAATTTCAGTGATGGAGACTTCTTTACTTTAGGTACGGCTCGTTCTACTTGTGGGCCGGGAGGAGTTGAAACTGGCCTTCAAATATGGCTTAGAGCCGATATTGAGACAAATACTACAGTTAATGGTGCTAACATAACTTCTTGGAATGATCAGTCTGGCAATTCAAATAATGCTTCAGCGACAAATTCACCAGTCTTTAATTCTAACAACCACAACTTTAACCCCTCAATTGACTTCACCAGCTCTAATTCAGACTATATGCAAATCGCTGATGCTTCAAACCTGAGTCCAGATCAACAGAGCTTATTTGTAGTTGGAACTATGAACTCCAGCTCCCAGAATTGGGCTCCTTTCATCATGAAAACAAGCAGCTTTGATTGGCCAAATGGATGGGGCTTGGCTAGAAACAATGGTACAACAGAGGTACATTATGCAAAAGACAGTTATTCAGATAATAATAATGGTGCTGACTATGCTTCAAACACCATAGTCTATGATGAGCCATATATTAATGTCTCTTATAAGGATGCCACTACTTATAACAATAGTTTAAACCTTGGAACTACTGATACTGACACTCCGGGTTCCGCTTTCCTTTCCTCAGACAATGTGATTTTTCTTGGTGCTTCGCCAAGCGGGTCTGGTACTACAAACAATACTACTCCAACGGCCTTCTTAGAGGGAACGATCTCTGAAATAGTGATGATAAATGCAAATCTTTCAGCAACGGACAGAGCGAGAGTTACAAGTTACCTGGCTGTTAAATATGGAATAACCATTGATCAGACTAGTCCAACCAACTACATCTGGTCAGATGTTTCAGAGACTGTAATATGGAACGCTACAACTAATTCAGGCTATAATAACGATATCGCAGGTATAGGAAGAGATGATGCATCATGTTTCAGTCAAAAACAATCTTCTAGCATTAATTCTGACGACATATTAACTATAGGCTTAGGAAGTATTGAAACGGACAACATGAGTAATGTCAATACCTTTACTGATGATGGCGATTACCTTATTTGGGGTAATGATGATGGTGCTACTGCCGAGGCAAGTAAAAACACTGTGGATGTACCTAACTCTGTTTCAGAAAGAATGACACGTATCTGGAAAGTTGAAGATACAGGTACTGTAGGGGAAACTGAACTTCAGTTTGACCTAACCGGCCTGGGATACTCTGTAGCCGATGCTACAGCATTCTCTCTACTTGTAGGCAATACCGCTACTATGGCTAGTGCCACTGTTATCTCTGGAGGTACATTAAACGGTAACGTGCTATCCTTTACAGGAGTGGACTTGACTGATGGCCAGTTCTTTACCATTGGTACAGGCATCACCATTTGTGGCCCGGGAGGAGTGAATACAAACATTGCTTTCTGGGTGAGAGGTGACCTTGAAGTGTTCTCCGATGCAGGAACTACCCCTGCTGTAGATGGAGCCAATGCCATCCAATGGAATGATCAGGGAACTGGTAATCTGAATGCTTCAGAATTAGACTTAGGTGGTGCAGGGCCGATTGAACCTACTTTACAAACCAGTGAAATCAACTTCAACTCCGTTGTTAATTTCACCGACCCGGGATCTACCAATAACTCTTATATAAGAACAGGAGCTGCATCAGGTGGTACTGTGAATGGTGACTTTACATTGATTTCAGTATTTAAAACAGGGCAGACCTCCGGTACTGCCAATGATAATGTAAACTCGCCTGCACTTTTGAGTACGCGATCAGGTTCTGGCCTCGACAATGCAATCGGTATGGAGAATGGTACCATATGGGTGAATGCCGATTCAGATGCTGCATTTGAAGCAGAAACGGCCAGTACGTATAATAATAACCTCCCACACATTGCCATGGGTATTAGGGATGTGAGTACAGGAAGCCTGGAGATTTACGTAGATGCTGCACAAGATGCCACTGCAACAGGAATCACAACCACGCTTACCAATGCTGACGGTGGTTTCGGTATTGGCAACCACTTCACATTCGATGTTCAGGCGCAGTATGCAGGTGATATCGCTGAAACTCTGGCCTTTAACCAGATACTCACATCTGATGAAAGAAACAGAGTAGAATCTTACCTGGCCATCAAATATGGTATCACATTAAACGGAGTTGACGATGGCGCTACTGGAGCAGTGGATGAAAGAGATTATCGTGCAGGTGATGGTGGAGTTGTTTGGGATTATAGTGACAAGACCACCTATACCAATGACATCTTTGGTATAGGCAGAGACGACTTATCATGTCTAAATCAAACGCAGTCTAAAAGTGAGAACAGCGATGCCATTGTAACGATCAATAACACAGGAGGCTTTAATACTGATGATTCATGGTTGGTTTCTGGAAACGACAATGCTGCCTTGGAAGCTACTAGAAACACAGAAAGACCAGCCTCAATCAACAGTAGGCTCAATAGAGAGTGGCAGGTACAAGAAACCGGTACTGTCGGTACAGTGGAGTTGACTTTTGACCTCTCTAATGTTACAGGTACTGCTTCGGGTAGTAATAACCTCACTCAAACACGTTTGATGGTGGATGATGATGGTGACTTTGGAAACGGAGGCACCACACTTATCTCTCCTAGCGCCACCAATGGTGGTAGTCAAACCGTAACCTTCCAGGTGGACTTCACCAATGGACAATACTACACCCTAGGTTCTATTGAAAATGATGCGCTTCCAATCACTTTAATATCCTTTGAAGTAAACAACTATAAAGATGATCAGGTCAAACTCGATTGGGTGACCGCTTCTGAGGTGAACAATGCTTTCTATACCATCGAAAGAAGTACAGATGGAGTGAATTTTGAAACCGTTGCTAACCTTGATGGTGCTGGAAACAGCAGCGACTTGTTATACTACTCTTTCGTTGATGTAAGTCCGATTATTGGAACTTCTTTCTATCGTTTAAAACAAACTGATTTTAACGGAGAGTTCGACTATTCTGAAATCAGATCTATCAAAGTGGAAAAAACGTTTGATGCAAGTTTCAGTGCCTATCCGAATCCAGTAACCAAGGGAGACAAACTTAGAATTGCCTATGCGATTGAAAGGAGTCAGACTTTGAGGTTTACTGTTTTGAATACTCGAGGCCAAGTGATCCTTTCAGAGAACAAAGATGTGCTAGTGAACGGAGGTTATGTGGAGTTTGAGACGAATCGCTTAGACAAAGGGTTGAACTTGATCAGGATCCTCGATGAGAACAATGACACTGTCACCTTAAAAGTCATTGTTCGGTAATTGGGACCGCTCTTCTGGTGAAATGTTTCTCGCATAATTAGACCCAATCACTAAAGACATGTGAACGACATTTTCGTATATGTCAAATTCTTTTTAGTGTATTTTAGTAACAGATTTTATCACTATTCTGCTATTGCGGGGGATTTTGTTTACGAATTGTTGCCAGTTTTCAGAAAAAGTCGATTTTTGCATCCCCTAACTACACAAATTCCATTCTCTCACCTTCTCAAAATCAAGAAGTTGCAGAGGTATTCCAAGTACAATCATCTGAGCACTTCTCTCTATCTCAAGTAACAGATAGCGTTTAACACAAGCTTTACCAGAAGGTCTGGGGACCTTCCAAAAACACTACTACTATTAAACTTAAACAACCCATAGGCTGGCTGCTGGGCTGTGTGCTCATGTTTGTACTGTCCACTTCGCTCTACGCGCAGGCGGATATTACTGCTATTACCGTGACCAATGAGTCGGCCACAAGTTCTACAGACAATGTCACCTCCCCAAGTGATGCTTCAAACGCAGTTAGTGCAAGTGCAGCTTATACACTCAATTACGGCTCTGGTAATGACGTTCGGGTAAGTTCTTATACAGTAGGTGGTTTGACCTATAACAACTTCGTTGCTCCTGATACTTTGCTCCTAAGAAGAGTCTCTTCTTCTAGACTTGTAAATATTTGGTATGAAGACAATGGTGTAACGGCAAGTGTTGTCACTATTCAACCAACAAAAGTGGCAGAAGCAGATGCCATCTACCTATCTAATGCTCTAAATACTGGTTATGACAACATTTTGGTAAATGAGGACGATTTGGCTTCAGGTAGTATTGAGGTAGAGACTGAAAGAGTTGATGTTATCTGGTACTCTGGTATTCAAACTGCAGATCCGACAGAGGCTGTTTTTCCCATCATTGAAAGAGGAGGCAATGACAATATCATAATAGCACCGATTCTATCTTTAGACGCCAATGGTGATCCTGCATCTTACGGCACAACTATAGGTATTGGTCAGGATAGTTGGCCTGCGGCTGGACAAACTTATAATGGCTACATTGTCTTAAGAAGGGAAACCGTTGGGGTCGATCCCATTCCTCTTTTGGATATTGGCAGCCAGATTGTTCAAGGTGTGGCTGTAAGCTTTAGTGACCTAGGAGTTATTGCTAATCAGTCTATTTTTGGTTACTCCATATTCCCTGCGGACTTAGCAGATGAATTTACTACTGGGCTTGTCACTGTGCCAGCAGATGTTGGCGATATTCTGACTACTGGCACCATTACAACCTTAAAAGCTGGTGTCGACCTGACTGATATTAGCACTTTCCCAACGAATACGCTGTCTTCAGACTCAGGATTAGATTTAGTAGCAGGAGTAGCGGCTGGAGTGGCCAGCACAGGAAACATTATAGTCGAAAACAAAGGTCCTGGGGGCTATAAGGCAGCGCTTTCTACCTGGTTGAAGGCCAACGAAGCGGCCGATGTCACCACTTCTACCGATGGATCTACTGTAACAGATTGGCAAGACCACTGGATCGGTAACCATGATGCTACCACTGGAGTAGCAGCTCCTACCTACAGAAGTACTTCCAGTGCCATCAACTTTAACCCTACTGTCGATTTTACTGCTAGTTCTACAAGCCTTACCATCGCCAATAACACTGACTTTAACACCGCTGCTTCCTATACCAACAAAGGACTAAACTTCGCATTCAGAACCAGTACTACAGATATCACTGACCGCCAGGTAATCTATGAGCAGGGAGGTAATACCAGAGGTATTATCGTATACATACGCAATGGAAACTTGCATGTATCTGCTTATAACAGAAATAATGATGGTACAGGGTCTCCATGGAATAATGGAACAAACATTACCACTGTAAGTACTTCCGTTGCCCTCAACACTGAGTACATTCTAACCTTAGAATTGGATGGAAACAGTGGTACCACTGGTACATTAACACCTTATCTCAATGGAGCAAGTTTTGGTATGCTCTCTAGTGTAGGGCTTCTTTTCTCTGATACCGATGGCATCGAGTTTGGTGGCTCTGATGGTTCTACTCAATATGATGATGGTACCAATTCAAGCACCAACTCTTTTGAAGGAGAAATCTCTGAGTTGATTTACTGTAACGAGCCCGGTTCATTTACTACTGCACAGCGAGATAGAATAGAATCTTACCTGGCCATCAAGTATGGAATTACCCTTGACCAGGCCATTGCTAACGACTACGTCAATGCTGCAGGAACCGTGATTTTTGACGCTACCAATGATGAAACCGCAGGTGGGTTCAAACAATACAATAATGACATTGCCGGCATTGGTAGAGACGATGACTCTGAACTGGATCAGCCCAAATCAAGAAGTGAAAATACAGATGGTATCGTTATCGTAGACCGTGGTGCAACTATCGGTACTGACGACTCTTGGCTGATTTGGGGTAATGACAATGGAGCACTCACAGAAACCACAATGCTCACAATGCCAGATACCATCGATGCAAGACTTACAAGAGTATGGCGTGTGGCAGAAGAAAAAGAAGTACAAACTACCTCGGTATCTTTTGACTTGACAGGATTAGGGCTCAGCTCCAACGCTGCCAATTTCAGTCTGTTAATTGCTGCTAGTAATGCGGTAACCGTCAGTGGAAACGATGCAGACTTCAGCAATGCAACAGTAGTCAGTGGTGGTACCTTCAATGGCAACATCATCACTTTTACAGGAATTGACCTGGAAGATGGTCAATACTTTACACTAGGTACTGACTTTGAAACATGTGCACCTGGTGGGGTAGAGACCGACTTGGCACTATGGCTTAGGGCAGATGTTGGTACTAACACCATTGTAAATGGAGCAGACATTACCTCATGGGAAGATCAATCCCTTAATGGATATAATGCCTCTGAAACGAATGCTGGAGGAACTCCAGTAGAGCCAACCTATACACAAGTAGGCACAAACTTCAACCCCGCTATAGCATTTACTGATCAGGGATCTGGAAATACAACCAATTCATGGTTGACTACCTCAACAAATCCAGCAACTGATGACATGACTCTTATTGCCGTGTTCTCCACAACACAGCCTGACGCAAGTGGCCTTAACGGGACTTTCGATTCACCGGCATTTTTAAGTAACGAAGATGGAGGTGGCGGCAACTTGTATGCTTTAGGACACTCCGGAGGACGAGTGCATTCAAGCCTCATTGCCGGAACTGGTTTCGGTGCCAGAAGTACGAGCACTTATAATGACGGAGTCCCTCACATGGCCCTTTCTACAAGGGTTCAATCTACAGCCGCTGGGTCAATTCAACTCTACCTAGATGGAGCAAGTGACGGTTCATCAGTATCGGATGTAAACTCCTTAAATGACAATAATGGTATTGGCATTGGCAACCATTTAAGGGATGATTTTAACTTCTGGGATGGACAATTCGCTGGTACTATTTCTGAAGCGATTGTCTTTTCGGACGACCTGACATCGGACGAGAAGAATCGAGTAGAAACTTACCTTGCCATCAAATATGGCATTACCAAAAACGCAGCGGATGATGGAGCTACAGGTTCGGTAGACGAAAGAGATTATAGAGATTCAGAGGGCACCGTAATTTGGGACTTCACAGATCAGTCTTCAGGGTACAATAGTGACATTGCCGGCATAGGCCGTGATGATGCACAATGTTTTACGCAGAAACAATCCTCGAGCGTCAACTCAGATGGCTTAGTCACGGTAGGCTTAGGTAGCATAGAGTCAAGTAATGCCGCCAATGCCAACACTTTTTCCACGGACAATAGTTATCTAGTATGGGGAAATGACAATGATGCTACAGCACAGGCAAGTGCCAATACTTCAGATGTTCCGGGCATTATTACCGAAAGAATGGAACGCATTTGGCATGTTCAGGAAACAGGAACTGTGGGTGCAACCACCATCACTTTTGACCTTACAGGTCTAGGTTATACCGGTACCTCCGCATCAGACTTTAATTTAATTACTTCGAGTTCTGCCACCATGGCCAGTGGTAGCATCACTCCTGCGGCCTCATTTGCCAGCAATGTAGTGACATTTACTGGTGTGAACTTCAGCGATGGGGATTTCTTTACATTGGGTACCGCACGTTCTACTTGTAGTCCTGGTGGGGTGAATACGAACCTCGATTTATGGCTGAGGGCTGATATTGAGTCTTTTAATACAGGTGTAATACAAGCTACCAATGGTCAAACCGTGGCTACTTGGTCTGATCAGTCTGGTAATTCAAATAACGGTACTACCGATGGCAATCCTCCTATTTACAGAAACAATACTACTGACAACATTAACTTCAACCCGGTCTTAGAATTTGATGGAACAAACGACAGGTTAGCGGTAGACCTTAGTGGAATCAAAAACACCAACTATGCCATCATGGCCACAGGCGAAAGAGGTGATGGAAATACCAATAATTATATTCTAGGAGCGGATAGAACGGGTGAAGTCAATAACACCATTATACACTTCGGTTATAGAACCAATACACAAGCAACAATTGCTCAATTTGGTAATGACTTAAATAGTGGTACGTTAGACGCATTTGATTCGCCAAATGCCTCTCCTTATCTTTTATTTGGTGAATTAAATAGTTCAGGGCATGCTCTGGAGGAAACTAGAAACGGAGGCTTTTCTGCAGTCACAAACGCCAATACCGTTCAGCTCACAGGAACACAGCAAGACTATGTGGGCTTCAGAGGAACGGGTACTTATTACGGAGGGAAAATCACGGAAATTGTCACATACAGTTCTGACCTAACCGCTCTTCAGGAACTCCAGGTGAATAGCTATTTAGCGATTAAATATGGCCTTACACTAACCAATGACAATGACAATGACCTCACCACAAATGAAGTAATATCTGGTAGTGTAAGAGAAGGAGATTATGTGTCTTCCAATGGCACCACCGTCATTTGGACATATTCTGCCAACTCTACTTATCACAATGATGTAGCCGGAATAGGTAGAGACGATGCATCATGCTTTAGCCAAAAACAATCTACGGCTGATGGTACAGATGACATTCTTACAGTAGGATTAGGAAGTGTTGCTGCTGACAATATGAGTAATGCCAACACCTTTACAGATGACAGAGATTATCTGGTATGGGGTAATGACAATGGTGCTACTGCAGAGGCAAGCAAAAACACTGTGGATGTACCTAACTCTGTTTCGGAAAGAATGACACGTATCTGGAAAGTTCAGGACACCGGCACTGTTGGTGAAACCGAACTTCAGTTTGACCTAACCGGCCTGGGATACTCTGTTGCTGATGCCACAGCCTTCTCATTACTTGTTGGCAATTCCGCTACTATGGCTAGTGCCACTGTTATCTCTGGAGGTACATTAAACGGTAACGTATTGTCATTCACAGGAGTAAATCTGACTGATGGCCAGTTCTTTACCATTGGTACAGGCATCACCATTTGTGGCCCGGGAGGAGTGAATACCAACATTGCCATGTGGGTAAAAGCTAATACAGAGGTGTTCTCAGATAATCCAGGAACTACAGCAGCAACTGATGGAGTCAATGCACTATTTTGGAATGATCAGGGTGCTCAAGGTCACAATATGGAAGAAGTCGACCTAGGGGGGGGAGCCAATGCGATTGAGCCTACTTTCCAAACCAGTGAGATTAACTTTAATCCGGTTGTAAACTTCACTGATCCCGGTTCTACCAATAACTCCTATTTCAGAACTGATGATAGTTTTATGGTTCCTGCCAACACGAATCAAATTGATTTCACGCTTATCTCAGTCTTTAAAACAGGTCAAGCCTCAGGTACAGCTAATGACAATGTAAACTCTCCGGTATTAATCAGTTCAAGATCTGGTTCTGGTCTGGATAATGCCATTGGTATGGACAATGGTACCATATGGGTGAATGCCGATTCAGATGCTGCATTTGAAGCAGAAACGGCCAGTACGTATAACAATAACATCCCTCATATTGCTATTGGGGTAAGGGATGATGATCCGGGTGATCTTACCATTTATGTGGATGCTGCTGAAAGCGCCACTGCCTCTGGTATTACTACTGATTTAGATAATGCCGATGGCGGGTTTGGTATTGGCAACCATTTTACTACTGATATAGAAGCTCAATATGCCGGTGATATTGCTGAGACTATAGTCTACAATCAGATTTTGGATTCAGACCAAAGAAATAGAGTAGAATCTTACCTGGCCATCAAATATGGTATCACATTAAACGGAGTTGACGATGGCGCCACTGGAGCAGTGGATGAAAGAGATTATCGTGCAGGTGATGGTGGAGTTGTTTGGGATTATAGTGACAAGACCACCTATACCAATGACATCTTTGGTATAGGCAGAGACGACTTATCATGTCTAAATCAAACGCAGTCTAAAAGTGAGAACAGCGATGCCATTGTAACGATCAATAACACAGGAGGCTTTAATACTGATGATTCATGGTTGGTTTCTGGAAACGACAATGCTGCCTTGGAAGCTACTAGAAACACAGAAAGACCAGCCTCAATCAACAGTAGGCTCAATAGAGAGTGGCAGGTACAAGAAACCGGTACTGTCGGTACAGTGGAGTTGACTTTTGACCTCTCTAATGTTACAGGTACTGCTTCGGGTAGTAATAACCTCACTCAAACACGTTTGATGGTGGATGATGATGGTGACTTTGGAAACGGAGGCACCACACTTATCTCTCCTAGCGCCACCAATGGTGGTAGTCAAACCGTAACCTTCCAGGTGGACTTCACCAATGGACAATACTACACCCTAGGTTCTATTGAAAATGATGCGCTTCCAATCACTTTAATATCCTTTGAAGTAAACAACTATAAAGATGATCAGGTCAAACTCGATTGGGTGACCGCTTCTGAGGTGAACAATGCTTTCTATACCATCGAAAGAAGTACAGATGGAGTGAATTTTGAAACCGTTGCTAACCTTGATGGTGCTGGAAACAGCAGCGACTTGTTATACTACTCTTTCGTTGATGTAAGTCCGATTATTGGAACTTCTTTCTATCGTTTAAAACAAACTGATTTTAACGGAGAGTTCGACTATTCTGAAATCAGATCTATCAAAGTGGAAAAAACGTTTGATGCAAGTTTCAGTGCCTATCCGAATCCAGTAACCAAGGGAGAGTATTTAGAGGTAGCTTACACCGTAGAATTCACCCAAGATCTGAACATTACGGTACTAAGCAACACGGGCCAGATCATGTTAAGAAAAACTGAGCATGTAAATCCTTCTGGCAAATTTTTCCGAATCTCAACAAATCAGATGAACAAGGGGCTAAATCTTATAAGAATATTGGATGCCGATAACCGTACTAAAATTCTTAAAATTCTAGTCAAATAAGCTTCTCAAAATCCTCTTTAAAGTCCGTTCAGAGGGCTTTTCGAATCCTTAGATTTGTTATTTTGGGTTATACAAACCCATAAAACTGTTGGTCAAATGCATTTTCTTGGTTCTTGAGCATATACTTCAATTCCAATTTTATTTAAATAATTATACGATAAGGGACCAAGGGAAATATCGATTTACCGTTCATCACAGTTTAAAAAACCCCTCAAACGAGTTTTTCTTCAAACAAAAAAATAAAAAGTAGGGTTGTGATACCATTAATTTGTACTATCATTAAAGTACAATTGAGCTAACAAGCTCTGTACCTAAACATCAAGGCAATCACTACTAGACTTCACATAGTACTTCTATGCTGTGTGCTGATGCTCTTTCTACGTCTGAGCGTCAGTGGTCAAACTGCTATTACCACCATCACAGCTACCACTGCCAGCTCCACCAGTAGCGTCAAAAATGTAACTGCTCCTGCAGATGCTTCAATTACCGTAAAGGCCTATGATGTCACCTATGGAACAGGACTTTTGGAGCCATTACAATCCTTTGTAGTTGGTGGCTCTACATATGATGATTTACTATTTCCAGATACTGTCATTTTACAAAGACAATTTGCTGGAGATGAACAGCTATCAATTTTTTACTCCAGAACATCCTTTGATGCCGGACCGACTCCTGGTACAATTGGCATTGAAACAACTGGGGTTGTTGCCGCTGATTCGATTTACTTATTGACAGCGCTTAACGCTGGCCTGACAAACATTCTCTCAAATGTTGATGACATCACAGCTGGTTTCGAAGCTGAGATTGAGCGTGTAGATTTTGTATGGTTCCAGGGAATTCAATCTACCGACCCCTCTCTCTCTTCTTTTCCTGTTTTTGATCTCAATGGCAATGACAATGTGGCAATGGCCGCTATCACCTCCTTGGATTCCAATGGCGATCCTGCCTCTTATGGTCAAATAGTAGGCATCGGTGATAATGTATGGACTGGCGGAAACATTAACATAGGAGATATCACAGCGTTTCGTCAGGAAACCGCAGCACTTGATAATCTCCCCTTTGCAAACTTTGGAAGTGTCCCCGTTGAGGGGATCTCCGTTTCGTTTCAGGATTTGGGTATTACTGCCGGTCAAAGCTTTTTTGGTTACTCGCTTTTTGCTCCTGATGTAGTCAATGGCTACACTAGTGGAACATTAACAGCTGGCCCTCACACACCTGCCGCTGGGATTACCCTATCTGACATTTCTACTTTTCCAGATAATACGCCAAGAAGTATTGCTGGACTTGATTTGGTGATCTCGGCCTCGGTAGCTGCTTCTGTAGACAATGAGATCAGCCTTTCAGTGGGGCCAGGTGGAGCTAAAGACGCCCTCCGAACCTGGCTAAAAGCCAATGATGGAGCCTTTGTCACCAATGGTGGCGCAGCATCTACTGAAGGAACCAATGTGGGCTTCTGGGAAGACCAATCTCTTGGAAATCATGACTATACCACACTCGCTACGGCCCCCACATTTAGAAGTAGTACTAGCAGTATTAATTTCAATCCAACTGTCGATTTTATCAGTGCTGCTGAACGAGGATTACAGCTTGGAGATAATAATGATTATAATACTGGCGGACCCTTCACGCGTAAGGGCTTGAATATAGCCTTCCGTACCGAAGGCTCAGACGTTTCCACACGTCAACAGCTTTTCGAAGAGGGTGGTGGCACCAATGGATTAGGTATTTATATAGACGGAGGCACCCTCTATGGTGCCATTTGGAACAGGGGCAACTCTGGAAGTGCCGGGGCACCTTGGAATGATGCCACTCCAACTAATTTCGTGAGTACTTCTGTAAGCACTGATACTGAATATATACTTACTATGGAATTTGATGGTAGCA
Source organism: Roseivirga sp. (assembly GCA_965230105.1). GTDB lineage: Bacteria > Bacteroidota > Bacteroidia > Cytophagales > Cyclobacteriaceae > Roseivirga. The sequence continues at coordinate 86,842 of CBDDKG010000001.1, forward strand.
GTGTCTCCACTGGAACGATTACTTTCTACTTAAATGGTCAGAGTTTTGGCGTACTTAGTTCTGTCGGTTTACTCTATTCTCACGGAAATGATATTGGACTTGGAGATCAGGATGGAGGTTCACGCTATCATAACAATACAACGGCCGCAGCATCTTTCTATGGGGAAATTTCAGAGTTTATTTATTGCAATGAGCCAGCTTCCTTTCCTACTGCGCAAAGACAACAAATTGAGAGTTACCTGGCGATCAAATATGGTATCACACTAGACCAAAGTACTGCCGTGAGTTATGTGAACGCTGACGGAAACATTGTATTCAACACAGCGGATCCTGCCTCTATTGGTGGCTACTTGGAATATAACAATGACATTGCTGGTATTGCCAGGGATGATGCATCTGAACTTGACCAGCCTGCTTCGAAAAGTGAAAACCCAGGTAGTATCGTTACGATTGACCGCGGAGCCACACTTTCAAACGATGATACCTGGCTGATTTGGGGTAATGATGGTGGCGTGCTTACAGAAAGTTCATCCGTTAGTTCACCGAGTAACATTGATACAAGGTTAGAGCGGGTTTGGAGAGTGGCGGAAAGAAATGAAGCACAAACCACCTCTGTTTCCTTTGACCTAACAGGTTTGGGGCTTGGTAGCAATGCCGCGGATTACAGCCTTTTGGTGGCCGCTAACAATTCAGGTGCTGATTTCAGTAGTGCTACGGTGATCACCGGAGGATCCTTTGCAGGTGATGTACTCACTTTCACAGGTGTTGACTTGGATGATGGCGAGTATTTTTCCTTAGCCACCGCATTTTTCTTTTGTACTCCAGGTAGATACAATGATGGTATTCAGACATGGTTACGAGCAGACGCAGGGGTAACGACAGCCACAGAGGGGGCTAATGTAACCTTATGGGCTGACCAAACTCCAACGGGCAATAACGGTACTAACCTTACCTCACCTGTCTATCGAGCAACCACTAATCTCATCAATGATAACCCCACCATTGACTTTAGCACAGGCAGTACTGGTCTAGCCCTGCCAACCATTACAGGACTGAATGATGGACAGTCACTATCAAAAAAGTTTACCATAGCCTTCAAAACCGGAGATATCACACCCGCGACAAATCAAGTCATCTATGAACAAGGGGGAGCTACAAGAGGACTTAATGTCTACATTGAGTCGAGTACGCTACATATCTCGGGCTGGAATCAAGCAAGTGATGGTGTGGGGGCACCTTGGAACACTGCGGCAGGTGTCACTACTGTGAACACCACATCAATCGCATCAAACACCTCCTATGTGCTCACTTTCGATTATGCTGGTAATGATGCCATAACAGGAACAATTACAGGCTATTTGAATGGACAGAGTTTTGGAACACCCCTTTCCAATGTGGGTAGGCTATATCCACACACAGATGCCATTGGACTTGGTGATGAGAACAGTGCCTCACGATATGATGATGCCACCACATCAGGTGCTTTATCTTTTGATGGTTTTATTTCTGAAATAAGCTATTACAATGAACCAAGTTCTTACACTTCTACTGATCGTAATAGAATTGAAACCAGTATGGCCATTAAGTATGGTATCACACTAGATCAAACCTCAGCGACTAACTATACCAGATCGGATGGTATGGCAGTCTGGAATGCAATAACGAACGCCACGTACAACAATGACATCGCTGGTATCGGAAGGGATGATGACGCCTGTTTAGATCAAAAACAATCACAGAGTGAAAACTCCGGAAGTATTGTGAAAATGGGGTTGAATACCATCGAATCCAACAATGCGAGTAACGCCAACGCCTTTGCCGATGATGGAGATTTCTTAATCTGGGGAAATGATGGAGATTTTGCTGATCAGGCAAACGCAAATACCCTGGATTTACCGGGTGGTGTTACGGAAAGAATCGAGCGTATCTGGAGGGTAGATGACACCGGAGACGTTGGTGCCACTACAATTACTTTTGACCTAACTGGCCTAGGTTATGGAACAAACCTAACCGACTTCCAACTGATCGTATCTAATTCTGCCACCATGGCTTCTGGTTCTACAGTACCTGCAACAAGCTATAATGTAGGTACCAATACTGTCACCTTTACTGGTGTGAACCTAACTGATGGTCAGTTCTTCACATTAGGTACAGACAGAGATATTTGTGCACCAGGAGGAGTAGAAACTGGTTTACTCCTTTCTTTAAAGGGTGATATTGGAACGACTGGAACTACTACGGTAACGGCCTGGGCCGATCAAAGTGCCAATGCCTTTAGCGCCACAGCCACAAATGGTCCTGAACTCATTAGTAATGGCATCAACTTTAATCCTTCCTTACAATTTAACGGGACGAATGAGACCATGGCTATTGCAAGTGGTATTCTGGGTACATCTTCTCCGAATGACTTAGTGGTTTTTGGAATCTCTCAGGTCAATACCGTGCAAGACAGCTGGCTCTTCTTTGAAGGGTTGGCGAGTAGCGGAAGATTTAGTGCTCACGTGCCCTGGGGAGATAACAACGTTTACTACGATTATCCTAATGCGACTGAAGGAAATGGAAGAATAAGTGAGCCATGGGGAACGTCAACGGGAACACCTCATATTTGGACACTTTTCTCTAGTACCAGTAGCTTAACCACAGCTTCAGGAAATGCAAACAAGGCGATTTTGAGAGATGGCACAGTACTAGACACAAACACTTCTAGCATCACGGGCACCGGTAATAATAGCAGTTTCAATATAGCCTCCAATGGCTCTTCCAACTTCTATGATGCAGATATTGCTGAGATATTGATCTACAATACTGCACCATCAGAGCAAGAATTAGAACAAATTCAGACCTACTTCGCTATAAAGTATGGCATCTTTAAAAACAGTACAGATATCGGTTCAACTGGAGCAGTAGATGAGAGCGATTATTTTGCTTCAAATGGCAGTGTTATCTGGGATAGATCTGCAAATAGCGCCTACCATCAGGATGTGGCAGGTATTGGTCGAGACGACACCTCCTGTTTAAATCAAAAACAGTCTTCCAGTGAGGCTACTGACGATATCCTGACAATCGGCCTGGGCAACGTTGCCGCTAATAATGCTAGTAATGCCAACTCCTTTGCAGATGACAGGGACTTCCTGGTTTGGGGTAATGATGGCGGTTCTACTAATCAGGCGAGTGACAACACCTCTGATTTACCGTCTTCCGTATCGAGCAGAATGCAAAGAATTTGGAAAGTACAAGACAATGGTACGGTAGGAAATACAGAGTTGCAATTTGACCTGGCTTCTCTTGGGTATAGCACCGTAGACGCCAGTGCCTACTCTCTTTTGATTGGTAACACGGCTACCATGGCTGATGCCACATTTACAACTGGCGGCACTTTCAATGGAGATGTGTTATCCTTCACTGGAGTGGACCTTACCGATGGACAATTCTTCACAATTGGCACAGCTTTCGAGACTTGTGGACCAGGAGGTGTGAATACCAACATTGCCTTATGGTTAAGGGCTGATTTGGAGGTTTTCTCTGATGCAGGGAGCACAGCCGCTGTTAATTTGGACAACACCCAACAATGGAATGATCAAAGTTCACCTGCGGAAAATGCCTCTGAAATTGATCTGGGAGGTGTTGGTCCAGTATTACCAGTCTACCGTACTGAAGAATTCAATTTTAATCCCGTATTAAGGTTCTCCGATCCAAACTCTTCTAATGCTTCTTATATGAGAAGTGCTAACAGTGTATCAGGTGATTTCACTCTAATTTCAGTCTTCAAATCTGGACAGAGTGATGGAACAAGCAATGATTTTGTCAACTCTCCGGCACTCATAGGCGCTGATGTTTCAAGTTCTACATCAGACTATGGTTTAGGCATAGAAAATGGAAGAATCACAATTAATGCTAACACAACAACCGGCACGGATGCGGAGTCTACAACCACCTATAACAATGACTTTGTTCATTTCGCATTAGCTACCCGCGTACAATCAAACGGTGCTGTTGAGATCTTTGTAGATTCAGAGTCGGTTGCTACTGGTACTGGTTCAACAGCTGCACTTGATGCGCCTACCACTATTGGTATTGGTAACCATAGCGATGCAAACGTGGCGGCACAATTCTCAGGGGACATTGCTGAAACTATCGTATTCAGTCAGGCACTGGATGAAAATGAAAGGACAAGAGTAGAGTCTTACCTGGCCGTAAAATATGGTGTTACCAGAGTAGTATCAGGCCTGACAGAAGCGGCAGAAGATTACCTGGCAGCAGATGGTGGTGTGATTTGGGACATTGATGCACAAGGAACCACTTACCATAACGACATCTTTGGAATTGGCAGAGATGATTTATCTTGTTTGGAGCAGATCAAGTCCAAGAGTGAAAACGCTGATGCACTGGTGACTTTTGACAACAATGGAAGCTTTGGTTCTAACGATTCATGGCTCCTCTCAGGAAATGACAATGCAGCTATAGAAGCTACCGGAAATGTCGAAAAACCAGCCTCTATAAGAAGTAGATTGAATAGAGAATGGCGTGTTCAGGAAACTGGCACGGTCGGTACCATTAGACTGTCATATGACTTATCAACTGTTACTGGCCCAACTGGTGTTGGAACCAACAATCTGAACCAGACGCGTTTGATGGTAGATGATGATGGAGATTTTTCCAATGGAGGAACTACTTTGATTTCTCCCGTTGCCATAGATGGAACAAATGATATTGTGACCTTTGAAGTAGATTTTACAAGTGGTCAGTACTATACATTGGGTTCTATTGAAGTCGCTGCCTTGCCGATCACTCTGATATCATTTGATGCATCTGTTAATGATGACAATCAAGTGAAATTGGATTGGGTAACTGCCTCTGAGGTTAACAATGCATTTTATACTATCGAAAGAAGTACAAATGGGGTCGACTTTGAAACAGTAGGCAGAATTGATGGAGCTGGAAATAGTGATGCTATCCTATACTACAGCTACACGGACAACAAGCCTTTTAATGGCTTATCTTTCTACAGACTCAGACAAACGGATTTCAGTGGAGAATCCGATGTATCAGAGATCCGATCTGTGAGGATAAAGTCGGAGTTTATTTCTACTTATAAAGCCTACCCTAACCCTATCCGACAGGGCGAGACATTAAGAATCGCATACAGTGTCGAGAGAGATCAAACATTAAGAATGACTGTCGTAAGTTCTAGCGGACAAATGATCCTAAGAAAAGAAGAAGAAGTACTAGCAAACGAGGAATATATTGAACTATCCACCAATAGGCTTCAAAAAGGGCTCAATCTGATTCGTATACTTGATGAGAATCAGCAAGTGATTACCCTCAAAGTGCTAGTCAGATAGTGGTTGATATACAGCTGAAAAAAGAGAGGCTCCATTCAAGAATTTCAATTGAGCTGTTTCAAAACCCGACTGCTTAATTGTACCATGTATATCCGATAACGCACTCGCTTCTAGTCTACTGGTTAATCTAAAAAATGAGTGCATTATTTTGAGCAGTAGCCTTTGGTATCCATTTTCTGATGGATAGAAATCCGTTACAATCAGCCTACCGCCCTTATCCAATCGACCCTTGAGTTTTTGTATGACTTCTGGAAGTCGTTCATGAGAAAAGCAGTCTAAGAAGAAATTAGCAATCACTACATCATAAACTCCCTTGACCTCCAACACATCGCTGGCATAAAATTCAATTGTATTCCCATTTGAAGCCTGCATCTTCGCCTTGTCCAGCATCTTCTCAGAAAGCTCCACATAGTCGACCGCTAAATTGAAGTTTGTCGGTAACCATTTCAGTATGTTGCCTGTCCCCCCACCCACAATCAGCACGCGAGAATTTGGCTTAATAATCGGGATAAAAGTTTTTTGTGCTTGATCCAGTTTCTTACCAAATACAAGTTTTGATAAAGTATCGTAAACGGGTGCTACAAGGTTGAAGTCGTTCTTCATAGCAAGGCCAGACCTGGTAAAAAGAAAATACCATCACCAATAATACGATAGAGTTGATACGGCCTGAACACATCTTGTCTAATGAACAGCAGCAGCAAAGGCCATGACATCGCCAAGACTATAAACTGAAACCTGCTTTCATTAAAGCCCAAGCCAATACAGGCAATTGCAATCAAACCATTAAAGATCAAGGCTAATGCAATTCTTTTCCTAGTTTGTTTAGCCCCTCTATTTATCACGATAGATGCCATACCCTGTTTATTATCCTCCTCTTGTTCAAATAGGGGAAACAACATTAGGTTGACATAAGCCAATAGAAAAAATTGAATAAAGGCTACCAACATAAGCCAGTCCAAGTTTTCTAACAAACTCATGGGGCCGACAAAGATTCCAGCTACATAAACAAACGCAGCAAAGAGCTCTTTTTGTAGATGCGCTTTACTGAGTTTGAGATAGAGGAAATACAAACCGGTCAAGGCAACAAGGCCGAGACCAAACCAAATTGTATCGCTCGGCAATTCAAAGGTATTGTAAACACCAAATCCAAATACGAAAACTGCAATCCCAAAGATCAACTTAAAATGACGCTGATGAAAAGCATGACGGGGATTCACCGCCTCTCCTTTTACCCGATAGCCGTCCCAAAGATGATCGGTAGTGTAGATAAGCCATATGGCCACAGCAAGGCCTAGCAAAACTTGGTTAGACAGCTCAACCTTGAATACTTTGGCAATATATAAACTGGAAATCACAGCGCCTGCCGTGATATCAAGGCTTAGGTTTTGTACAAAGGCTATGATTTTTTCCATAAAAAAACCCCGACTGCTGTCGGGGTTCAATATATCTAGTTTCAGATTAATCTTAACTATCTGCAGCCAAGGCTTCTGCACCACCAACGATTTCAAGAATCTCTTTGGTAATGGCTGCCTGGCGTGTTCTATTGTAAGTCAAACGAAGCTCTTTCAACAGGTCTCCAGCATTATCAGTTGCTTTACCCATTGCTGTCATTCGCGCACCATGCTCAGACGCATTGGATTCTAAAACTGCCTTGTAGAACTGAATCTTCAATGACTTAGGGATCAACTCCTCAATGATGAAGTCTTTTGAAGGTTCGTAGATATAATCCGTATTGGTTGTAGATTCAGCATCCTCTTGGCTTTCTACAATCGGCAAGAACTGCTCAGTTCTAATGATCTGAGTTGCAACATTCTTGAACTCATTATAGACCAAAACCACCTTGTCATACTTACCAGACTGGAACCCCTCCATCGCTTCTTCCGCTGCAGCTTTAACCACATCAAAAGAAAGGTCTCCGAAAACACCCCAATGCGCATCATTCACCGGATTTTCCTTCTTTCTATAGAAGTCAAACGCCTTCTTACCAATGGGTAAGATCTCAATTTCAGCATCAGCATACTCACCAGTTGCGAGTGCATTTCTAATGCCTTTAAAAACGTTAGCATTAAAAGCACCACACAATCCCCTATCAGAAGTGACCGGGACAAAAAGGACACGTTTTACATCCCTCACTTCGCCATAAGTATTCATACCTTCTTCCGTATTTCCAGAAGAAACGTTAGCAAGGAGAGCACCTAATTTTTCAGAGTAAGGGCGTAACTGGACGATTCTGTCTTGCGCTCTTCTCAATTTAGCAGCTGCTACCATTTTCATGGCTTTAGTGATCTGCTGAGTCGAGCTGACCGAAACAATCCTTTCTTTTACTTCCTTTAAGCTTGCCATAGGCTATTATTAAATGGGCCAGGCCCTATTATTAATTAGTATTTAGAAGACAACTCTTTAGCAACCTGCTTCAAGGCGTCTACTGCTTGATCAGATAGCTTTCCAGCTTTCAAATCATTCATTGCATCTGCATGAGTAGCTCTCAATACAGTAATGAATTCGTTTTCAAACTCTTTTACTTTGTCAACAGGCACATTATCAATCAAACCTTTAGTTGAAGCGTAGATAATCGCTACTTGGTCTTCAACAGCCGCAGGTGAAAACTGTGCCTGCTTCAAGATTTCCTGGTTCCTTCTACCTCTATCGATGGTCAACTGTGTTGCAGCATCAAGGTCAGAACCAAACTTAGCAAAGGCCTCCAATTCACGGAACTGTGCCTGATCTAGTTTCAAGGTACCAGCAACTTTCTTCATTGACTTAATCTGTGCAGAACCTCCTACTCTAGATACCGAGATACCCACGTTAATCGCAGGGCGTACACCAGAGTTGAAAAGGTTAGTCTCCAAGAAGATCTGACCGTCAGTAATCGAAATTACGTTGGTTGGGATATAAGCAGAAACGTCACCCGCTTGTGTCTCGATAATCGGAAGTGCTGTTAAAGAACCTCCACCTTTTACTTTACCTTTTAAAGACTCAGGCAGATCATTCATTGCAGCAGCGATGTCATCATTGTCATTCACTTTTGCGGCTCTCTCCAATAGTCTTGAGTGAAGATAGAATACATCACCTGGATAAGCTTCACGTCCCGGAGGTCTTCTTAGAAGAAGAGAAACTTCACGGTAAGCAACAGCTTGCTTAGAAAGGTCATCATATACTACCAATGCCGGACGTCCTGTATCTCTGAAGTACTCTCCGATAGCAGCACCTGTAAATGGAGCAAAGAACTGCATTGGAGCAGGGTCAGCCGCAGAAGCCGAAACAACTACTGTGTAGTCCATTGCACCACCTTTTTCAAGGGCTGCAACTACACCAGCAACAGTTGATGCTTTTTGACCGATCGCTACGTAGATACAGAATACTGGTTCACCAGCATCATAGAATTCTTTTTGGTTCAAAATAGTATCGATTACTACAGCAGTTTTACCTGTCTGACGGTCACCGATTACTAATTCACGCTGACCTCTTCCGATTGGAATCATTGAGTCAATCGCCTTGATACCAGTTTGTAATGGCTCATTTACCGGCTGACGGTAAATTACACCTGGTGCTTTACGCTCCAATGGCATCTCGTAAGTTTCACCTTCGATCGGGCCTTTACCATCGATTGGGTTACCTAAGGTATCCACAACACGACCAACCACACCTTCACCGATTTTTACAGAAGCAATTCGACCAGTTCTTTTTACTGTATCTCCTTCTTTTACCCCTGCAGAATCACCTAAAAGTACAGCACCCACATTATCTTCTTCAAGGTTAAGTACCAAAGCATTCAAGCCATTTTCGAACTCTAAGAGCTCTCCTGACTGTGCTTTAGATAATCCGTAGATTCTGGCTACACCATCACCTACTTGAAGTACGGTTCCTACTTCTTCTAATTCGGCTTCTGATTTGAAGTTTGAGAGTTGCTCTCTCAATATTGCTGATACTTCATCAGGTCTTACGTCTGCCATTTTATATTACAGTTAATGTTTAAATCTTTTTTTAAAATGCCTTTTCGTAGTAGTTCTTCGTGAACTCTAGTCTAAGCGCCTTCAATTTTGAGCTTACTGAATCATCAATTTGACGATCACCAATCTTCAGGATAAATCCTCCGATAAGTTCTTCATCAATTACTTCTGTTAGCTCTACTTTTTTACCAGAAATCTGGGTTACAATATTTTCAAACTCTGCCTTTGACTTAGCATCGAGTTCAAATGTGGTAGTAATGGTTGCTTCCTCAATGCCCTGACTAGTATTATACTGGTGATGGAATTCCACCGCAATTTGATCGAGGTACATCTCTCTGTGCTTCTTCGTTAGAATTTGAAAGATTGCCAACGTCAAATCGTTCACTTTTCCCTCAAACACCCTATTCAAAATACCCAACTTCTTGTCAGGAGTAATTACTGGGCTCTTAAGCATTAAGAGTAAGTCTCTGTTTTCCTTCACTAGTTCAGAAAACATCAACATGTCTTTATTTACCTCTTCCAATTGCCCTTTTTCGACTGCTAGGTCAAGCAAGGATTTGGCGTATCTGGAAGCAATTCTATATTCAGACATTCGTCAGAATTAGTTTAAGTTCAAATCTTTTACGTATTCGTCTACCAAAGACTCTTGCGCATTTTTGTCGCTCAATTCTTTGCGAAGTACTTTTTCAGTAATCTCTAAAGAAAGTGAAGCCACCAATGTTTTTACATCGGCCAATGCTGCTCTCTTCTCGTTTTCAATTACTGCTTTGGCGTCTTCGATCATCTTAGCAGTGATCTTACCAGTTTCTTCTTTTGCTTCTTCCTTGATGGTGTTAGCCGCAGCCATTGCTTCTTTTAACATTGCGTCTCGCTCTGATCTAGCCTCAGCTAAAAGTTTAGCGTTATCGGCATTCAAAGCTTCCATCTCACTTTTTGCTTGTTCGGCAGAAAGTAAAGCGTTTTCAATAGTTTCTTCTCTTTCTTTAAGCCCATTTAAAATCGGCTTCCAAGCAAATTTACCTAGCACAAAAATTAGCAATAGGAATGCTAATGTTTGAAAAATAAATAAGCCGGTATCTGGTAATAAAATCTCCATGTCTCTTTTTTTTAGAAGAAAAGCTTCAGACCAGCCTAATGCTAAGTCTGAAACTCTTCAAATACTTCTTAAAGTGCTGAAACGATGCTGTTGTTAGTTGCAAGCAAGAAACAAGCTACAACACCGAAAAGCGCAATTACCTCGATAAGTGCAGCGATAATCAACATACCAGACTGCAATTTACCTGCAGCTTCAGGTTGACGTGCCATACCTTCCATAGCAGAAGCACCAATTTTTCCGATACCAAGACCTGCGCCTATCGCAACAAGACCAGCACCAATACCAGCTCCCATAAGGGCATAACCAGCAGTTAATAAAATAGATAACATAATTATGTTTGTTATAAATGAAACAATGGTATTCTAACTAATTAATGGTGTCCATCATCTACCGCTTGCCCGATATACATCGAAGAGAACAGTGTAAAGACATATGCCTGAATCACGGCCACCAATATTTCAATCATAGTAATAACTACAGAGAAGAGTGTTCCCACAACTCCTACAGCTACACTATTAAGTATAAATCCTAAACCGACAATACTTAATACTACAATGTGACCTGCTGTAATTGAGGCGAACAAACGTAGCGTAAGTGAAATAGGTTTAGTGAAAATTCCGATGATTTCCACCACAAGAATAATTGGCCTTAAAGGAAGCGGAACGCCAGGTGTCGCAAAGATGTGACCCCAGTAAGCTTTCTTACCATTAAACTGTGTGATGAAGAAGGTAAATAAGGCTAAACTCAAAGTCACTGCGATGTTACCTGAAAGGTTAGCAGCACCAGGAGTAAGTCCTAATAAGTTATTGTATAGTATAAAGAAGAACATTGTTAACAAGAATGGCATGAAACGCTGGTACTTGTCTTCTCCAATGTTAGTCTTAGCGATATCATCTCTAATGAATACAATGATAGGCTCAAATAGTGATTGAAGTCCCTTTGGAGCAGCAACACCATTCTTATATCTTTTGGCAATTGTAATGAAGGTGATCAACATTAAGAATACACTTAAGAAAAGTGATGCTACATTCTTAGTGATCGATAGGTTTAAGAAGTCAGCTTCAGCTTCATGATCACCTGAAGCAGGTGCACCATGTGCGTCATCTGTTTCGTGACCGGCATTTTCGCCATGTCCATCATCTGTACCATGTGCTGACTCGCCATGACCTGCTGATGCTCTTACCAATTTGCCATGAGAAATCATGTAACCATCATGTGCAATTGGCTCATGATGCTCATCATAGAAGTCAGATGACATAAAGAATTTGAATTCACCGTGATCGTAGATAATCATGGGAAGAGGGATGGTCACGTGGGTATGTCCAATAGTCACAATGTGCCACTGATAGTCATCGGCAATGTGATGCATGATGAAGTCGGTGCTTCCTTCCTCTTTTTCTTCGTCTCCGCTGCCTGAAGCGGCAAATAAATTTGAACTGTTGGCAATACTGAAAAGCGTTATTAAGAGGCTTATGATCAGTAAATTGGGAAAGTTAGTTCTGCTATTTTTCATCATGTTTTTTCGCCCTCTGTCGAAATCGCGCGCAAGTTAGACAGAATGCTATATATTTCAAATACTAAGTAGAATAAATAGGCAGCGAAAAAGTTGGCAACCCAAATGATTCTGTCTTCGATGCCGACAAAGAGTACTATGCCAACAAAACCCATGCTTAGAAGGAGTCTCAAAACTGTAAGACCCAAGAATAAATTAGGCCTACTTTGAGCATCCATATTTCTAATGCCCCAGTCTCCAATAATGACTACTATCAGTCCCAGAATGGCTGAAAAAATGATGATAGACCACACTTTTTCATGTATAAACTGAGCTGTGCTCTCCATCTGTTGAAGACCAAAAACAATGGCCGCCAAGACAAGGGAAACGATCAGAGATGTAATGATTTGCTTGCCGATGCTCTGCATGCCGCAAAGGTAAGTTTTTGATAATTAGGGAGGAAGCTTAGTCGAAAAAAAGATGAGAACATAAACTAGTCCTTCGGCAAGGATCTATAAAGCATATAAATAGCACCTGTGGTCCCTACTAAAATCATCAAAATAATGAATAATGGCTTTCCCGAATTCCACCACTCATCCATTTTATAACCAAGCCATCCGCAGATACCAATGGTCAGAAAAAGCTGAATACCCAACTGGGAATATTTTAGATAGTCATTCGGATTATTTTCTTTCATAAACTTATTGACCAATATACTTCATTAGCAGAGATTCCAAACTTTCACCCATCGGACTTGGTGCATTCCGTTCTACCAGGTTGCCAGCCTTATCAAAGATCAGGTATCTGGGAATGGCATCCATGTTCAGATTCCTTTTCATATCGGATCCTTCATGATTTAACACAAGGTAATTATGAACGTAGCCCGAAATGTCATCTGCAGTGCTGGCTCTCTTCCATGAGTCCTGATTATTGTCAATGGAAAAGTAAAAAAAGGCGACTTCTTCATCTTTGAGTTTATTCCTCAACTGTATGGAGCTAGGCATTGCTTGCCGGCATGGTGCACACCAACTCGCCCAATAATCTACATAGACAACTTTTCCTTTTAAGCCATTTAACAAGCCTGTTAGCATTTGATTGCTGCCATCTTCCTTTAGGAGATGAAGGCCTACCTTGCTTTGCACCCGAGCTGCCTGACTAATCAAAAAGTTCTCCTGAAACTTTTGGTTAAAGAGGGTGTCATCCGGAAAAGCGTTTTGATAATCTGAGGCATATGCCGAGATGGTTTCATAAGATTCATTCGAGTCTACCATTCTTTTTAAACAAAACCATTTGACCTTGGCCAAAAGTGGGCCTTCAAAGTGTTCATCCGACAGGTCATAAGCTTTTGTATAGTCTAAGTAAACTCTATTCGATGTACGGTTCTCTTCTCCGCGGAGAATCACCTGAGTAATAAAGTAGAATAGGTAGGCTTCACCGAAGTCACTTTGAATTAGGAATTCCTCATTAAAAAAGGGGCTTTGAATAAATTCCTTTATATAAGTTCGGTCATCCAAATTCTTTGTCAAAAATGACATTCGTAGAAACAGCCGATGCAGCTGAATATCCTCTTTCAAACTGATCTTCATTGGCTTATTCTGCTGAATCTCGTTGTCCATCTTTGTTATTATTCCGTTGACTTCAGCCAGCGACTCTTGCCAGAATTGTTGTAATACTTCAGGGTGTTCTTTTTGAAACTTCTCTTGAAAGAATATGGGGTAAATCATAATTCTCGCATAGTCATTTTTGGCCATCATCTTTTGAGCACTGTCGGTGAAAACAAGCAAATCGTATAGTGAGTCTTGCAACCTTGATCGCTCAGAAGGAAATTGGCTTTGGAGTTTCTCTACAAAAGGATCAGGCCTATTTGAAACAACCTGACAGCCTTCTTCAGTGTGGTTTATGAAAAGAGAATCTCCAGGCGACACCAAAATATCTCGGCTGAGTGAAGCCTTATTCTCTACTGTTAAAAGCCTGTTTCTCATTAGGGGTATAACAAGTGTATCAGTCTTTTTTGAAATCAGATGTCTGTGCTGAATCGTATCATTGAGTCCCTTTTGAAACTTAAGACTAATGGGAGTATCGGTTTCATTGGTCACACTTACCCAGACTAATTGTGGAGCCTCATTTTGGGTGACTTCCTCAACAGGATTTGAGGTGTTACATGACCAAAAGGCCAGAGTAAGCAGTGTTAGGAACAGGAGGTGCTGATAAGATACTTTTGTTCTGAATAAGAAGAACTTTTCGTTCTTGAAATAGTCAACCGACATATATTAAAGGTATAGGATACCTTTAACTAATCAAATAGTTGTAGTGCTTTGTTATTAGGCTCTCTTAGCTACTTTCTCAGATGCACGACTTTCTGGCAATTCGATCACAATGTCCTTTGCCAAGTGCCCCATTTTACAACCCCCGTTAAATGTTGCTCCTGGTTCAACGACAAGTTGATTGGTAAGAATATCACCATTGATTACGGCCGTAGGCTTCAAAATGAGTAATTCAGAAATCTCAATATTACCACGAATATTACCTGCCACTTCTCCAGACCGGGCTACTACATTTCCATCAACGTACGCCTCGGGGCCCATTACGAACTTGGCCTTAGCTTTAGCATTGCCATAAACTTTGCCCTCTACCCTGATATTACCGGCAGACTCAATACTGCCTTCTAGTACAGTTTCCTTACCAATTATATTACTGGTTTGGCTAAGATCTTCTGATGATTTTTTTTCTTCTTTTGAAAACATGGCTCAATCTGTCTTTCTAGTTAAAACGAAATGAATTCTTCCGGATTTACGGCAGAACCATTATACCAAAGTTCAAAGTGTAAATGTGGACCGGAGGTCAGCTCTCCGGTGTTACCAATAATGGCCACAATCTCACCTGCAGTAATAAAATCACCCACTTCCTTAGTGAGCGTTGAGTTGTGCTTATATATTGAAATTAAATTCTCTCTGTGTTGGACCGCAATCACATTGCCCTCAGACTGCGTCCAACTCGCCAAAATTACCGTTCCATCAGCTATACATTTAACGGGTTCATCCTTTTTAGCAACCACATCAATCCCGTAGTGTTCATTCTGAGCATTGAAAGGCTCTGAAATATACCCTGTGATGGGTGAAAAGAAATAAAGTTGTCTAAGCTCTTCATTTTCAATTTGCCCGGTCAATAGAAAGTCCCCTCCTCTTTCAAACTCAGCCTTAAATGCTGAATCCGTAGTTTCCAATTGCTCAACATTCCCTGCCGGTTGTGTTTTTGGAGCCTCCGATTCCAGCACCTCATTAGAGGTAACATCACCTTGCATTATCTTCTTAAAGCTTGTAATAAACTGGTCTCTGCTCTCTAGTTCCTGTGTCAAAGAATCGAGTGAAATGCTCATTTGAACCAAGTCTTTGCGAGTTTCCTGTTCGGCATAACGTGGATCAAACCATTGGGCCAAGACAGTATTAACAAGGTAAATACTGATGGTCAAAACTACTAGAAAGACCAAAAAGGCAAAGAAGGCTATTTTGGCGTAGGTAAACTTATAGGTGGCCTTTTCAGAAAAGTCTTCCTCATTCTGAACGATGAAAATATGCCTGGTATTTAGCCAGTTAGATAGTGTTTTCTTGAATCTTGCCACAATAAAAAATCAAGGGAAACAAAAATATTGATTAAAACCTAACCAGATACCTTTTATTGTATTAATTGCGCCTTATTGTTCGTTCCTATTCAGAAATTACTCTGATTTGAAAATCAGCAATTTACATATCAAAAGATTTTTTTGTCTCCTCTTGGTAGTTGGGCTAGTGGGTTGTAACTCAAAAGGCTACCAAAACATGAATGCCCGTTACAATGGGTATTTCTATGCCAATCAATACATCAATGAAGTCTATCAAAGCCTTGAGGACAAGTATGACTATAACTTCAACGATATTCTGAAGGTATTTCCTGATATTGATTCAGGTACGGTTCAAGGCAATAAGGAGAAGCTTGATGATGCTTTTAAGAAGGCATCACAGGTAATAGAGTGGTACAAAACCAGCGATTGGGTAGATGACAGCTATATTCTTATTGGTAAAATCAGGCATTTAAGGGCTCAGTTTCAATACGCTATTGAGACTTTTCAATTTGTTAATCAAACCAGTAAAGACGATGGTGCACGACAAGAAGCGCTGATCGGTCTGATGCGTACCTATATGGACATGGGCGACATGGACAATGCGACAGACGTTTCGAATTATTTGACTTTAGAAGAAGAACTGACACCTGAGAACAATTTAGACTATCGGGTTTTACTCGCCTATTATCATCAGCGCCAAGGTAATGAAGCAGGAATAGCCGAAGCACTTCAAGAGGTTAATGACTTGATTAGCAATCGCGATCAGAAGGCTAGAACCAACTTTATCCTGGGACAAATCGCTCAAAAGAACGGTGATGGGCAAAAGGCTTTTGACTACTATGATTTGGCCCTAAAGGGAAATCCGCCATATGAACTTGTCTTCCATTCAGAATTGAATAAAATGGCCCTGACAGATTATTCAAAATCCAGCCCTGACAGAATTCAAAAGGTCTACAAGACGTTTGACAAGATGCTCAGGGACGGAAAGAACCTGGAGTATCAGGACAAGATCTACTATGTGATGGGGCAATTGGAAGAGCAACGTGGGAAGCTGCTCAACGCAATAAACCATTATAGAACCGGAACACAGGTGGAACAGCCCGATCAGCGACAGCAGGGAATGAATTTTTTGAAACTAGGGGAAATCTATTTTCACCCTTATGAGAACTTCCCCCTTTCAAGCCAATATTATGACAGTGCGATCGCCAAACTACCTGAAGGCTTTGATAACTATGAAGTCATTGCCGATAAACAAAAGGTCCTCAACGACTTTGTGACCCAATTAAATACGATATCGCTAAATGATAGCCTATTAAACTTGGCCGAAATGAATCCAGTGTCGCTGGATGCTTTTCTTGATCAGTATCTGCGTGCTGAGGCTGCCAAGCAGGAAGAAATCGACAAGCAAAAGAGAAGAGCCAATCCAATTTCACCATCAACGACCAATTCCAACACAGATATATCCGATGATGACACCTGGTATTTTTATAATCAGGCAGCGATCAGTCAAGGCGAACGTGAATTTCAAAGGGTTTGGGGAAACAGACCACTTGAAGATAATTGGAGGCGTTCGAGTAAAACAACTGTTGCCGTAGGAATCGACCCTTCTCTGGTTGCCGATAACAACTCCAATCAAAACCAAGGCAACGAAACATCGAGTGGCACAGATGGTGCGGCAGTCGAAAAGCAAAAGCTATTAGAGACCATACCAAGGTCGCCCGAACAAAAGGAATTGGCCAATGCCGCAATTCAGGAAGCCTACTTCAACCTAGGAAGAATCTATCGGTTCGGTTTGAAAAGAAACAGTGAATCTGCGAACTCCTATGAGACGCTATTGAGCCGATATCCTCAAACAGAATTCAGGTTAGAAACACTCTTCGCTCTGTATACACTGTTTGAAAATACAGACCCTGGAAGAGCTGATGGGTACAAACTACTGATCATTGCTGAGTTTCCTGAGAGTTTAACAGCCAAAGTCCTGATCAACCCCAACTATGTTCAGGAAAAGGAGGCTCGAAACCTCAGACTACAGCAGCAATACGCTGAAGCCTATGCCAAATACGAAGCTGGTAATTATGTTGAAGCTGATCAAATGTTAAAAGCCGCACTAGCTTCTTTTGAAGATGTGGACTTTCTGCCAACCGTTGAATTACTATCGGCAATTCTAAAAGCCAAAACCGAGGGTTTATTCCCTTACGAGAAAGCCTTAGAGGAATTTACAGCCAAATATACCGAAGGACCTTTATTTGATTATGCCAACGGCCTACTCTCTGCCTTAAAACCAGCAAAAGACGAAATACTATCAGATAGAGGCTTTGATTTCAGTGAGGATTTTCAACAACAGCATTTGGTGGCCATAACTATAGATAAGACCTTGAACGGAGTAGATAAGGTAAAAGCAATTATAAACACATTGAACAGTGAGCGATTTCCGAATCAAAGGCTATCGATCGGCAATCTTACTTTGAAAAAGAATGAAAACGTAGAAATACTTTATATCAACTCATTTAAGACTAAATCTGCTTCTGAGCGTTATAGAGATGTGCTTTCTGAAGTCTTGGCAGAAGCGATTAATCAAGAAGACACTAATTTTCATAATTTTGCTATCTCTATCGACAACTTACAGTTCTTGTTCGATAGTGAGAAGATTGAAGAGTACATGAGTTTTCATGACAAATTTTATCAATAGATGAGCCTGAAAAGTAAAATAACCCAGAATCGCCCCTTGCTGAAAAAGTTGACTATCGCAGCTTGGGTAGTTTTTGTATTAGGTGTTATTGGCTTGCCAACCTATATATGGGCTGTTAGCTCCAATATGAACAACTGGTTTGGAGAACTTCCATCCTACTCTCAATTAGAAAATCCAGATCAAAACCTGACCTCCACACTCTACACTTCGGATGGCATTCAGCTCGGTTCGGGTTACTTCCGCGATAACAGAAACCCAGTGACTTATGATGAGTTGGGCGATAACCTCATCAATGCATTACTGGCAGCCGAAGACATTCGGTTCGAACAACACTCAGGAATTGACTTAGAGAGTATGTTCCGTGTAGCTTATGGGGTGCTGACTTTTAATAGAAAGGGCGGTGGTAGTACCATCAGTCAACAGCTTGCCAAACAACTTTTCTCTACGCGGGTATTGGACGAGAGAGACAAAGGAAAGCTGGAAGGTAAGAACCGAATGCTTGACGAGTTGATCTACAAGACCAAAGAATGGATACTTTCTGTTCGACTTGAAAAGTCTTATACCAAACAAGAGATTATGGCCATGTACTATAATACTGTTGAGTTTGGTAACAATGCGTTTGGTATTAAATCAGCTGCTAAGACCTATTTTAACAAGCTTCCTAGCCAACTTACCGTGCCTGAGGCAGCTGTTTTAGCGGGTATGCAAAAGGGAGTAACTACCTACAGACCTGACAATAATCCTGAAAACTCAAAGCGCAGACGAAATATCGTGATGAGTCAAATGGTTAAGTATGGCTTCTTAGATCGAACTGTATATGATACACTCAGGCCGAAAGACATTGAACTGACCTTAAAGCAGCAAGACCAGAATGCAGGACTAGCCCAGTATTTCCGTGAAGTAGCAAGAGGTGACTTGAGAGAACTTTGTAAAGAACTTGGTTATGACCTCTATGCCGATGGTCTTAAGATCTATACTACCATTGACAGTCGCATGCAGGCCTATGCTGAAAATGCTATGGATAGTGCTATGGGAAAACTTCAATACCTTTTTGACTCCTTATTAACCCAGGAAGAAAGAAGTCTGTGGATTGATAGTAAAAACCGGGAGATTGAGAATTTCCTAGAGGACAATGTGATTCCCAGAACCAAGGCCTACCGCAATTTGGTGAAAACTTACGGGGAGGATTCTGACTCTGTGGATTACTATATGAACCTTCCTAAAAAGCTCAGTGTATTTTCATGGAATGGAGATATTGATACGGTCATGAGTTCAATTGACTCCATCATGTATTACAAACAGTTTCTACAAGCAGGCTTTATGGCTACAGACCCAAAAACTGGTGGAATTAAAGCTTGGGTTGGGGGCACCAATTTCTCACATTTCAAATATGATCATGTACGATTAGGAAAGCGGCAACCTGGTTCTCTCTTCAAGCCTTTTGTTTATGCCACTGCTGTAGAACAAGGCTACTCCCCTTGTTTTACATTCAAGGATGAAGCCGTCTCGATTGACATTCCTTTCCAAGATGAGCCCTGGAGCCCACAAAATGCAGAGAATAGGTTCAGCGGAGAAGATATGACACTAAAAACAGCCATGGCAAAATCGGTAAATTCAGTTACTGCCAGGGTAATGAATATTGTTAAACCTGAAAAGGTGGTGGATATGACTAAGAGGGTTGGGATCAAAAGTACCATCCCTCCTTACTACTCGATTGCCTTAGGAACAGAAGTAGCGTCTTTATATGAGCTCGTTGGTGCCTACGGAACTTTTGTCAATAAAGGGGTACATATTGAGCCCTATTATGTCAGTAGAATTGAAGATAGATTTGGCAATGTGATCTATAATGAACCGCCAAGAAAAAGCAGGGCTATTAGTGAAGATGTGGCCTATGTCATGTTAAATATGTTGCAAGAAACTGTTAAATCCGGTTCTGGAAGAGGTCTTTATAGAGATTATGGACTTGTCGATTATAAACAAGAGAAAAATGAAATTGGTGCCAAGACTGGTACAACACAAAATGCATCTGATGGTTGGTTTATGGCCATAACCCAAGATTTAGTTGCAGGAGCGTGGGTTGGTGGCGATGACAGGGCTATACGCTTTAAATATTGGGCGAATGGGCAGGGCGCCAGAACGGCCATGCCAATTGTAGGGCTTTTTATGCAGCAGGTTTATGCCGATTCAACACTCGGTATTGAAAAGTCATTCTTCGATAGACCCGCTGTACTCAACATGGAAATCGACTGCCAAAAGTTCAGCGATGTGTTAAGTACATCTGATAGTACCATCATCTTTGATGACGAGATTTATTAATTTCGACCCATGGAGGTCACCCGCTTTACACCATCAGACATTCTGAAACTCCCCGATAGTCCCGGTGTATACCGTTACTTCAATGAAGAAGGTGTATTGATCTATGTAGGCAAAGCCAAAAGCCTCAAAAAGCGAGTTTCCAGTTACTTCAATAAGAATGCGGGGGTCAACCGGAAAACCAGAAGGCTTGTCAGCGAAATCAAGGAAATAGAGATTACACTTGTCAACTCTGAGTTTGATGCTTTACTACTAGAAAATAACCTCATTAAGCAGAATCAACCCAAGTATAACATACTGCTAAAAGACGATAAGACTTTCCCCTATATCTGCGTATCGAATGAGCGTTTTCCTCGCATATACAGCACCAGAAAGTTCATCCCATCCAACGGCACGTACTTTGGACCATATGCCAATGTAAAAGTGATGAACAACGTGCTTAGGCTGATTAATAACCTCTTCACTTTAAGAACTTGCCGATTCGATCTCTCTGAAGACAACATTGCAAAGGGCAAATTCAAAGTTTGTCTTGAATATCATATTGGCAATTGCAAAGGACCCTGTGAAGGTTTGCAAACCGAAGAAGACTACTTAAAGGATATAGACCAAGCCATCAATATTCTGAAAGGAAGCCTCTCCATACCTAAGCAGTATTTCAAAGAAAGAATGAGTACGGCTGCTGAAAACCTTGAGTTCGAACAGGCGCAGAAATTCAAAGAGAAACTCGATATGGTTGATCTCTTCCAGTCAAGATCTGTAGTGGTCAGTCCCAAGATTGCCGATTTGGATGTATTCACTATCATAACGGATGAGAAATGGGCCTTCGTGAACTATCTGAGAATAAAAAATGGCACCATCAACTTATCCCAAACTTCTGAAGTAAAGAAAAGACTCGATGAATCTGATGAAGATATTTTGATGCTACTCCTAATCCAACTTCGAGATCAGTATCAAAGTAGCGCCAAAGAAGTACTTGTCAATAAGCCGATCGATTTCAACTCCGATAACTTCAAGACCATTCAACCTCAAATCGGAGATAAGAAGAAGTTGATTGACCTGTCCTTAAAGAATGCCCTCTTTGCCAAGAAGGAGAAATATGCATCACTCGAAAACGTCAAAGACAAGGGAAATCGCGTGCTCAAGCAACTCCAGAATGATCTACAATTAAAGGAGTTACCAACCCACATAGAGTGCTTTGATAACTCCAACATACAAGGTACCAACCCTGTGGCATCAATGGTATGTTTTAAGATGGGTAGACCTTCCAAAAAGGATTACCGGCATTATAAAATCAAAACGGTAGTTGGGCCAGATGATTTTGGCTCCATGAAAGAAGTAGTGGGAAGAAGATACAAACGTCTTTTAGATGAAGATGCCCCCCTTCCCAAACTTGTCGTCATTGACGGAGGTAAAGGGCAATTAAATGCCGCCTGTGATGCACTGGTAGAACTCGGTCTCTACGGTACTATTCCGATCATTGGCATTGCCAAGCGCCTGGAAGAGCTTTATTTTCCAGGCGATCAATTTGCCTTACATATTGATAAGAAGTCCGAGTCATTAAGACTGATTCAAAAACTACGCGATGAAGCGCATCGGTTTGCCATTACCTTCCACAGAGACCTTCGGAGTAAAAACAGTTTCAACTTTGAGCTTGAAAATGTCAAAGGCCTGGGAAGAGTTACGGTAAACAAACTGCTCAAGCAGTTCAAAACCATGAGTAAGATAGAAGCAGCCACGGAAGCTGAGTTGAATGAATTGGTGGGTGAGGCTAGAACAAGACTGATTAAGAATTTCTTCCAACAAAAAAAGGAAGCTAAATAGCTTCCTTTCTTATTTATCCTTAGACAATCTCTAGTATTCCCAGAGGTTGTGCATTTTCTCTAACAGTTCGAAACGCTTCTTCATGGCCTGCTCAATGATTGAGTAGTCATAATTCTGCTTACCGTAAAGTGTTTGAATATTATCGTCTCCAATATTCTGGAACTTGGTAATGTAGGTACTGAATAATCTCAGGTCAAAGGCATGCGCAAAACTCAGTTCCTTATTCCGAGGGTTTCTATCATTATACCAATAACCTCTGTCCTTGTTGCTCTCTCCATAGATCTTAGCAATATAGGCTGTCAACTCCTGATATTTCACTCTCACAATTTCTCTTTCAGCACCATCTACTGATGACTTTGGAGGAGCGATAAGTGTAACAGAAACAATATCCCACTTCGCCAAAGATTGGTTTCGATCAAAGAGTAGATCCTCCTCTAACAAAAGCACGTCTAGATCACCTTTAATCGCAGGATCAAGTGCCTTAGCACCAGAAGAAGATGCATATTCAGCGTCAATTATAGAGTCCAGTCTGGCATTGCTGTAATTCGCATAGATTCCTCCATCACGAATCTTCAAAGCGGTTCTGGCCCTAGGTCTTTGCGTCTCATCATAATTACCTTGCTGAGTAGAAAAGTCTGAGAGATTTGTATTGAAATCCTCTTCCAATAAAATATCGTCTTCAGTGAATGTCTTCACCTCATTTTCCAAGGTCTGATAAGGCGTTATCCCAACAACCTGATCTAAGGCTTCATTCTGAGCCTTGTAATACTCTCTAATTCCTTCAATAATGATTTTCGTTATCCTTGACTCTTTGGCATTCCAATTAGAATTCTGCTTTTCATTAAAATTCATTTTGGACCAAAGACGAATGCTAAACATTACATCCTCGTCTCTTATTGGACGCACAGAAAACTCATTGTTTTGCTTCTTGGCACTATTGAGTCCTGCCACTTTAGTGGTGCTTTCAATAGTTTCCAGAAACTTAGCAGGGTCAATACCTGTACCTTCTTCCTGCCCAAAGGCAGCAATGGTCAAAAGCATTAACAACAAGCCGGATAATCTCTTCATCATAACGTTAAAATCTAATTGATGATCATCGTCATATTATCTACAAAAACGATAGGAACCTGATCATTCTTATAGTTTACTCTAGCAATTTCTTCTACAGACACAACCAACTGATCTCCAGAAGCCATTCGTGCTCTTATAGAAGACAAATCTACATCTGGTGTCAAGCCATCAATTCTGATCTGACCTTTTCTTTGAGTACCTCTAGTTAGGTAAATAGTACCTTTCGTTACGTAGAAGTTCGCATCATCAGGGTACTTTTCAGCAAATGCTGCGTCAGGATTCAGTCTTAGATCAAGTCTTGTTGGCATATCTGTAAGTCCTACATTCGGGTTGTAAACCTGTCCATTAGGACGTACATCCAGTGCAGGAAGCGGTACATTTCTCGCTTCAAATTCTCTGAAACCAATATACTGACCACCACTTGATACATCTATCTTAACCGCTCTATTGTTAGGCACAACTGACACCTGGCCTTTAGTAGAACCTTGCGTATATGTTGCTCCAGTAACTGTAAAGCGCGGCTGATATGCAGGTCCCAGGGCAGGAACATTGATCGTTAGATTGTTATTACAGTTTAAGTAAAGTACGTCAACAGACTGAGAACGTACATCAATTACAGGCCTTGCCACAAAATATTCATGGGTCTTGCTTCTAGTAATTTGTCCACCAGTACCATCATCCGCAACAATATCTATGTTTATAGACCTCTTTGCCAACCCATTTGCATCGTATTCACTCTCCCTCGCTGAAGTTGGAAAATCCAGAACACCACGTCCATTTAAAACAGGTACCTCTGTACCATTCATTGTTACAGTAGGTGACAATTCAGAGTTACCAAGTGTAAGAAATGCCTGTGCTTTAAATGGTAAGCCAGCAGTAACAATATTCGACTCTGCAAGAACAATGGCCTGAGCATAATCAATACCTGCAAAAGCACCCTGAAGCTTATCAGAATCTAGAATTTCGGTGTTTTCAGAGCCACTTGGAGTGCTTGGAGTTGTTTGTGGTGTATTCGCTACATTGTCATTTTCCGCTACTTGCTGCGGCTCACTTGTTTGCGTTGCGGGAGCAGACTGAACACTTTCAATAGATTCAATATCATCTGGACTGACAGCAACTGCCGTACCCACAAAAGATTTCAGTTTGTTTAGTGCAACAGCCTCTTTGCTATAAATCTGATTTTTATAGAAGGTCAATTGAGCAAGAACAGAAGCCAAAGGAGCCTTATAGAAGTTAAAATCAGCATAATCCTTCTTCTTCTCATCCGGATTGTTCTCATACATCTTGATATCACTTGCCTTCAAGGCAATTGATTCCATCCATTCGGGAGTCATGGTATCCTTACCTAGAAGGGCAATAAGACCATTTACCTTCTCAGGATATGCATCAAGCTTTTCCTTTAGCTCATCCGCAAAACCTTTATTCACCATGTAGTTGGAAGGCTCCTCGTACTTCTTTAGTGTAGATCTCTTTCTCAATTTTGATGTATCACCACCTGTTGAGACTTTACCCAATTCATACTTAAGGTTATCAAGGTATGCAGCGAGGTCGTTGGTATAATTTCTTACACTTACAGCCACTTTGGCGACTGCTCGGTCACCTTCCTTATTACCCTGATTAGTCACATCAGACTGAATGTCTGAAAGGATCGTTTGGTTGTAATCCAAGAAAGACGCGTTTGAAACCTCCAAACCACTTTCCATCAATACGAATTTCTCCAGTACGGAGTCCTTAATCTGTAGGGCAAGAAGAGCAGTCAGCACGAGATACATCATGCCAATCATCTTCTGCCGCGGGGTTTCTTTACCTCCTGCCATTATCTTTCAGATTAAGAGTTTGACTGTTTCATTGCTGATAACATCGCTCCGTATACCTTATTAAGCGAAGTAACATTTGAGTTCAGTTTTGCCATTTGGCCCTGGAACTCCTCTGTTTGCTTAGCGGTATTCATGGCTCCTTTGATCATGGTTTCCATGTTCGACAGGTAGCCTTTCATATATTTTGCTACAGATTCTGTATCTGCCAATTCTGTTTTATACGCACCACTCAAAGCCTGAAGCTGAGTAGCTGCATCTTTCAACTGTGCCTGGTAAGCCTCAGTTGCTGCTTTCAATTGTGATTGGTTTGAACCAGAGCCCTTCACTGTGTTAGCTACCTCACTAAATGCAGTAGCAGCTTGGGCTGAAGATTGATCTATTCTAGCCAATGAAGCAGCAGCAGTTTTTGCATTCTTTGCATACTCATCGGTGGCAACAGATGCATTAGACATACTGGCCATTTGCTTGGCATTGTTGGCCAAGTTATCCATTCCAGCTTTCAGGTTTTGAAGGCCTTCTTTATTCATGGCTGCTTCCTTGAGCATTTTCTGCAAAGAGATATCTCCCTTGTCGGATGCTGCTCCATTGCTGTCTTTGGAATGATCGTATAAAAGCTTGGTATAATCAGTACTCTTAGGTTCAAAAGCAGAGAAAGCAAAAATTAGTGCTTCTACACTTAGTCCTGTAACAAGCATTACCGTTGCACCAGCCCAGCCTTCAAGCTTAAACATAGCACCAACAATTACTACAGAAGCACCAAGACCGTAGATCTTGGGCATTACGTTGCCATAAAAGTTGTTAACGAATTTACTAGCCATTTTTTTTCTTAGTTAGGTTGAAGTTAAATTATTCATTTAGGTGAAATTACTGTTGGCCAAGGTAGTCCATGGCACATCTGAAACCGATAGAAGCCGAGGCTACATCACGGTATTCAAAAGATCTTGTTCCAGTTTGTAGATAGTAAGACACATCGTTCCATGCTCCACCCCTCACGACTTTCTTTCCGAAGTGCGGACTGTCACTATCTGTTTCTGGATTATAAGTAAACATCGGGTTCAAATCCCAAACCAATGGATTATAGACCGGTGAAAAATCATCTCTACACCATTCTGCCACATTACCTGACATATTGTACAGGTTGAATGGATTAGGCAAGAATGCGTTAACAGGAGCCGTATAAGGGTAGCCATCATCGGCATAGGCTCCTCTACCAGGTTTAAAGTTAGCTAAGAAACAACCGTCTTTATTTCTGGTGTATGGGTTACCCCAAGGGTACTTTACAATTTCTCTACCACCTCTGGCTGCATATTCCCATTCAGCTTCTGTTGGTAGTCTAAAATCAGGGTATCTTGTTTCAATTGGGGAAGTATCAACGAAAGTACTGGCAGCAGCACCATTGGCAGTACCGGCAGGCCCAACAGCACCAAGCACAGGAGCAGCATCGGCTGCAGCGGCAGCGGCCTCCCTATCCTTCTTCTTTCCTCCAAAGGAGAATAGGCCTCCTCCACCTTCATACTTTATTTGTTGGCCATTATTTAGATTGATGGTTCTCCATTCTGCAAACTTCTCTGCAGCTTCCCAACTAACACCTACAACAGGATAGTTATCAAAAGCGGCATGTTTCCAGTAATATTGTGTCATACGATCGGCATAGTGGTAGGTAAATTCTTCTTCCCACACCTTTGGGTTAGGCATAACCGATGCGATCAAAGTAGCATCCCAATATCTATCTCCATTTTGCGCAAGCTCAGAAACATGATATAGAAATTGACGGTATTCGTTATTTGTTATTTCTTCAGCGTCCATGAAAAATGGACTCACAGTGATTTGTCTATTAGAATTGATTTGAGAGGCGGCTACATCTTCATCGGCCTGACCCATAAAAAATGTTCCGGCAGGGATAGCAACCATACCATAAGGGAGCTCCTGGTACCAACCTTCTCTATCAAGGACACCAAGTAGCTGGCCTTCTTCCAGCAGCTTTTCCTCTTTCCCTCCTCCTGCTAAGAAGCCATCGAACATACTACAACCGGCCGTGGTGCCGAGCAATAGTACAATCATAAGACCCAGTACAGACTTTCTCATCATAGTCAGTTTTTATAGTTTTCCTGGCCATTTACCTCCTCAAATGACGCCAGTAGTACGCTTAAAGCGCGAAAATTAATATTTTATTGTTAGTAATCCGCTGAGAGCCAAAAAATTTCAAACTTTTCAATCTCACCGAACTTTTGTTTAGTAACGGTATCTTGGAGTCCTTATGATATTTCGTCCAAGATTTCTTACTCTCGTTTTTGACTTAAAGGTGTAAATGAGCATAATCTCCTGAGAAGTAGGCTCTTTACTTTGCCTGTCCGTCAAAACAATGTCAACGGCATATGCCAAAGATAAACTCCTGTCTTTTAGTATTTTATAGCCAATCATAGCCGAAGCTGATTCAGATTGTCTATATGATACCCCACCCCACAATTGGTCTCTAAAACGACCAATCACACTTAAATCCCAATTATAGGAATCAAATCCTACAGATCTAAGCAATAAAGTTGGAGTGATTGTGAGTTCGGGAGTTAACGCGTAGTCATACCCTGCTGTCAAATAGTAGTGTCGAAGTAATTGATTGGCTATTTGATCCTGACCGAAGTCGAATTCGGGTTGAATTAAGTGATTTGTACTGAAACCACCAAAAAAATTTCCATTTCTATAAAGAATTCCTACCCCTAAATCTGGGCGCAATTGAGACTCTTTGCCCGTTAGATTACCTACTCCATCCCTGGGATCGACTACCACAATCTCATCAAAATCAATGCTGCTTGAAAACATTCCAGCCTTTAATCCTATACTTAAGGACGCTCCATTGGGGAGGTTGAGGAAATAAGAACCTGAAACCTGAACCTCCAAATTAGAAGATGGTCCTAGATTGTCATTGACTACGTGAAAGCCCAAACCACCATTCCAAAGCTTTGAACTGGTATTGTAGCTAATCATCTGAGTGCTTGGTGCACCGCCACTATTGATGGTTCCATCATAGCCAAACCATTGAGATCTATGGATGGCTGTGAGTGTATTACCGTTTGAGAGACCAGCGAATGCCGGATTATAATACAACTGATTGAACATGTAATGAGTGAACTGCGCGTCTTGCTGCGCGCGCAAACTCAAATGACAACATAAGCATAGAAGTGTTAGCAGAAAAGCTCTTGTCATAATGTGGTAACGCGAAATAGCTTTCATTTATTTAAACCGCGCGAATATATTACAACAAAACTAGCAAGAGCCCTTATAGGTTTCGCTAATCTTAAAGTTTGTTCGCCTTCTTAATGTATAACTCCAAGGCTCCAGTCATCGATGGAGCATTTGGCTGTGGTGCTTCAATATCCAAAACCAAATCTGCTTCTTTTGCCGCTTTAGCCGTTGTAGGGCCAAATACCGCAATACGAGTATCATTTTGCTTGAAGTCAGGGAAATTCACAAAAAGTGAATTGATACCGCTAGGACTATAGAACGCAATGATGTCATAGTAGACATTATCTAAGTCTGACAAATCACTCGCAACAGTTTCATAAATAACAGCCTCAGAATACTCGTAGCCACTGTCTTTCAGAAAGTTTGGGATATCGTCCTTGCGAATGTTAGAACATGGGAATAAATACTTCTCGTTCTTGTGCTTTTTCAGGATCTCAATAAGATCTTCAGCCGTTCTCGAACCAGTAAAGATTTTTCTCTTTCTAACGACAATGTACTTCTGCAGATAGTTAGCTGTTTGTTCAGAAATACAGAAGTATTTCATATCAGCCGGAATATCCACCTTCAAATCGTTACAAATCGCAAAGAAATGATCTACAGCGTTACGGCTGGTAAAAATGATAGCCGTATGCTTTAGAATATCAATCTTTTGCTTTCTAAACTCCTTTGCTGCTATGGGATCTACTTGAATAAAAGGTCGAAAGTCAACCTTAATTCCGTACTTATCTGCAAGTTTATAATATGGTGATTTCGGATCAGATGGTTTTGGCTGAGATACAAGCAAACTCTTGACTTCCTTCAGCCTCTCCTCAATGATGCTATTAGACATATACTTCCCTACTTTTTACCCGAATTTGGCGTGTTACGTCAGTAATTTAATCCCTACAATGGCAGGGATGATTTCTGTGCTGCAAAGGTAAGAAAATATATATAACTTACTATAAAGCTTGAGTTGTTCTAGCTTTATGTAAATGTTTAACGACCTGTAAAGCAAATAGATGAGGGTGACCATGATAATCCCATTAGTCAGGATTTGAGGTATCATGAAATTGCTATAAATGACAATCGCACAAACCAAGGTCACTGCGAGTGCAAAGCAGTTGTTAAGGCTTTGAATCTCCTGAAAGTGGCGGCTTGTTGAAACAGGAAGGTTAAACAGTCCGCCAATTAAGGCTATGAACAAATATTTTATCAGGAATATGAGTTGAAATGAAGCAGTTACGCCAAGCCAAATTAACAAGCCTGCCCAAAAACCGCTGGGGATCAGCCAACTGAAAAGTGCTAACTCTTCTACCTGATTTAAACTATAAACCAGTATCAAGAGCACAAAACTGAGTGAAGCAGAGAGAATCAATGTGAAGTAAAAACTCTCAGTACTTAACAATCGAAGGTTAGAACCAAACTCATCTTTCAACTTGAAATTCAAGAACTTGGAAAAATCGTATGTCGCAGCAAACATTTTGGGAAACACTATTCTAGATACTGCATAGGTTGCCAGTAGAAGAAAGGAAATTGTAATGGCAATGTCTCGAAACAATGCTGGCGAAATGTCAATTGTACTTTCCATTTTAAAAGCGGGTGGTATAACCGAAATGAATTCTTGATTGGTTAAAGTCTAAACCTCCCGAACTGTCTGAAGTCCCCAGAGCATAAACAAAGTTAAAGATACCATTGCTAGTCGAAAAGTTAATGCCTGCTCCCAAGCCTAATGCAAATTCGTTCTTGTCACCTACCCTATCCACAATGTCACTCCTGATAATACCGAGGTCCGTGAAAACCGACAAATACGAAGATCCATCAAAAAACACGCGAGACTCAACTGTGGAATAGGCATATGCAGTAGCAAAAAAGAAATTCTCACTGAAACCACGGATCGTATTCAATCCTCCCAACCGATAGGCATCATTTTGAAAAAGTTGATCATTTGAAAGAAGGCCGGCATCTAGGCTTGTATATAATATCAATCGCTGGCCAACAGGTAAATAATTACTCAAGCGAAGATCATACTGGTACTGTAAAGTCCTTAGGTCTACTCCTTGATAAACCTCAGAAGGCAAATCAATATTCTGTTCAATGACCTTATTGCCTACCGATGCAGAAGCACTAAAACGAAAACCGCGTTTTGGAAGGAAGGTATCGTCCAGGCGATCAAAATTCATGCTCAGTCCATACCTCGTTAGCCCAAAGTCAACGATATCGGGTAAACTGGTGGCATTGGCAAACTGTGCCGTAGCCAGTAAATCAGTATTTCTAAAATCAGTGAAGAAACTAAGTGAGCTATTTGCTCCAAGGTTAAAGGAAAAATTCACTCTGAAGTCCCTCCGAGTGAAGGTAGTATCTTGTTTTAAAAACTCAAAGTCCGTCTCAACAGACAAAGGGCTTCTGAAAATATTGGGGTGATCATATTCCATTACTATTGATTGGGTCTCTTCACTCAGGCGCCTCCAGTGTAAACCAATCTTCTTTCCTGTGGCAAATGGGTTATGCAGTTCTAGGTCGAACTGACCTGTGATCAGTAATCCATTGTCGCGGCTCGTATTTGGTAAAAAACCTATGATTCCGTCAATGGTGTTTATCGGTCGCTTTTCAAGATCTAGTGTCACCTTAGCCTCACTATTTTGAAAAGACAGGGCAGGGCTCTTGGCCAGTCGCAAATAGGGAAGTCTTCTAAGTTTGCTTACAATTCCATCAACTGTAACCTGGTCGTAAGGGTCTCCCATATGTATACCTAAATAGGCTGTTGCAAAACGTGATTTCAACACCTTTTTCCCAGAAATATGGACCGAATCGAAACGTATTAGGGGTCCTAAGTCCAAATTTAGAGTGGCATTCAACTGATTAGCACTTATGTGCAGAGAGTCATACTTGAGCGATGCGAAAGGGTAGCCATTTCTTTCAGCATAACGAATCATGCTTCCTTCAATTTTTCGAATAGTATTCAGATTAAACTTCTTTCCATCAAAACGGCTTTCCTTAAAGCCAGATTTCCGTAGAACATTCCCTGCCACATTCCCTGCTCTCAGAGACAACCACTCAAAGGGTGAACCTGGATCAAGCAAAGCTTCCATTCTACCATTGCTTGAAACAATCGTATCAACTTTGGCCAAAAGATAACCGTCCAAATGAAGTTGATTCACCAAAGACTGGATGGTTTGAATAGCGCTTAAGGAGTCATTGTGATTTTGACTATACTTATACTTTCGAATCAACTGTTCGTATTCTGCTGTGGTCTTAATGAGCAGTTCCGTCTTTTGTTGAGCAAAAGTGGAGTGAAACATTAGGAAACTCAGGCCGAAAACGACCAATATGGCACCGCGAAAGCCTGACATTTATTAGGTTTGATTTTAAAATAACGAAACTTTGGCCGGATTATATATCCATATTCCCTTCTGCAAAAAAGCCTGTCATTATTGTGACTTCCACTTTACCCAATCGCTTGGCCAAATCGATACAATGGTGGATGCCATTGCCGAAGAATTGGTAATGCAGAGCGACTTCTTAGGCCGAGACACCATTTATACCGTTTATTTTGGTGGTGGTACACCTTCACTCCTAGATGGCCCTCACTTAAAAAAACTAATGCGCATTATTCAGCATGAATACGCACTATCCAGCAATCCTGAAATTACGCTCGAGGCGAATCCTGATGATCTCGATGAGGCGAAACTTTCAACTTTCTTTGATCATGGAGTAAATAGACTGAGTATTGGTGTTCAGTCATTCAATGACGACCAGCTTAAATGGATGAATCGCCAGCATACCAGTCAACAGGCCATGGATACCTTCTATCTGGCTCGACAGGCTGGTTTCGAAAACATAAGCCTGGATTTAATCTATGCGCTACCTGGTGACAATCATGACAATTGGTTACATGATCTCAAAATGATTACCACCCTTCGGCCAGAGCACATTTCTTCCTATTGCCTGACAATAGAACCAAAAACCGCATTTGGCAATTGGCTGGCTAAAGGAAAGCTAAAAGCCATTGACGAAGACTTTGCTGCCGATCAGTTTGAAATACTATTGGAGACCATGAATAAGTATGGCTATGATCAATACGAAATTTCGAATTTTGCCCAGCCTGGTTATGAATCACAACACAACAGTGCCTATTGGAAAGATGAGAAGTACTTAGGTATTGGGCCTTCGGCTCATTCATACAATGGTAAATTTCGTAAGGCGAACGTAGCCAATAACGCCAAGTATTTGAAAGGATTAGAAGAAGGCAAAGTGCCCTTTGAGGTCATTACGCTTTCGCCAGAAGATCAGGTCAACGAGTACATCCTGACTTCTCTGAGAACTAAATGGGGTTGTGATTTGAATTTGCTAAAGGCCAAGTACCAAGTAGACTTACTGTCTCTTAAGGAACGCTATTTGGAAAAACTCTCCCGTCAGGATTTAATCTTCGAAGACGATGGCTTCTTAGTCTTAACTGATCAAGGAAAGTTGCTTGCCGATAAAATAGCTTCTGATCTATTTATTGAGTCTGACTAGTACTGGTTTTCTCCTCTATCTCCTCTACCATTTTTTCAAAATCATCGTCCGAATAGTAAGGGAAGTACTGATCAAAAACCTCTTTCACAAAGTCTAACTGAATGCCACCATTCACATACCTTTCAAGGAATTTAGTATCAACTTCCTTAGTACGTTTGGGCCCCAGTTCCTTGTTAATTAATTCAATAATACTTGATGAGGCACTCTGTACACGCCTGAGCATCCCTGTTCTATCGCGACCAAAGCCCTTAAACTTAAAAAAGTGAAATCGATTTTCTGCAGCTAAAATAGCTCCTTCGCCCTTTTCAGGGTCTAAATCATTAGGAATAAGGTTATACTCCATACCCAGCTCGGTCATAAGCCTTTCAGCATGCTCAAGCTTCTTTATCTCACTGTATAAGGAAGAGAGGTTTGAATATAGTTCAAAGCTCACAATATCCGTTCCCTTCTGATTGAGGGCATATTCAATAATTTTAAAGTTATACTGTGGTTCTATGTAGCGCCAACCATAATAAGCAGCTACCTCTCTGGCTTCAAAAAGAGAGTCCCATTCCTTCACTTTATCTTCTTGATAGTCCGCAAATCGCTCAAAACTGGTTCTGAACTCTTCGAGCTCCAGCTTAAGGCCAACGAGGACCTTTTCTTTTTCCTTATCTATCTTATTGTCTTCCGCATAGCTCTGAAACAGAAATGCCAGATAAACCCCAATAAACACGATGAGCAACTCAAGCGTGAGCCACTTAGCCTTATCTCCGATCTTAAAGAGTTTACGAATGAACATTGTGAACGACTTTGCAATAAATATTGACTAATTTCAATCTAATGCCAAACGACAACCACTGAATTGGTACTTTTGGTGTCCCAAACGGAAATAAATGAGACGAAGGTCAACCCAAAAAGGCAGGAAGAGTGAACCCGAAACCATTGGGAATGCCATTGGAGAAATGCTCAAGGCCTTTCGGATAGATGGAAAGTTCTATGAGACTGACCTGATCAATTCATGGGAACGCGTAATGGGTAAGCCGATCGCATCGAGGACATCCAAGATTTATATAAGGGACAAAAAGCTCTTCGTCCATATTTCATCGGCTCCATTGAAACATGAACTCAACATGTCTCGTGACAAAATTCTGGTTTTGTTAGCTAAAGAATTCGGCCAGCCAATTGTCAATGAGGTGATTGTAAAATAAAAAAAGAGACCGAAGCCTCTTTTTCCAATTTCAGCATTGCTACTAGTTCTTCTTGATCTCTTGTTTCAAGTCCCCCTCTTTTCTATTCTCTGGAAGTTTAACCACTTTGATCATATTATCTTTTGTCAAATACTTATTAGCGGCCGCAATCACTGCTTCTCTTGTAATAGCATCTGCTCTTTCATTTCCTTTAAGGATCATTTCAAAATCATCACCACTTTTGAGATAAGCACCCATCATTGCAGACCAATAACTATTTTGCTTTATGGACTCTTCAAAGTTTTGCTTACGTGCGGTGACAATCTTTTGAAGATCCTCATCGGTAAACTCCCCTTTCTTGATTTTTTCCAATTCATTCAGAGCCGCCTGTGTTAATGCTTCCACGTTTTCAGGCTTACAAGGAAAAGAGATGGAAAAAAGAAACTGAGGTTCAGGATATTCCCGCGGTGATGCATTCGCCCCTGCGCCATATACACCGCCCATTTCCTCACGCAAAGTCTCGATCATCTTATTGCTTAGAATACCAGCAATGGCGTTCATCAGACCGTTATTCTCCATGGAATAGTCATAATCACCACTGATTGTGATGTTAACCTGACTCTTTTCGTCCACACCCACATATACATTTTCGCTAATCTGGCCTTTTCTTACCTTGAGTCCTACGTCTTTATACGACTCTTTATTGTTGCTTGACGGCAAGGTGGCTACATACTGTTCTAGCAGTGGCTTAAACGTAGTCATGTCCACATTGCCAACAAATACAAACTGAAAGTCTGCCGCGTTGGCAAATCGCTCCTTGTAAATTTCAATAGCCCGATCTAAATCTATCTCATCGAATTTCTCAGGAGTAGGAAATCCGACCCATGGATTATCTTCGCCATACATGATTTCCTGCATCTGAATCTGATATTGAAAATCAGGGCTAGAAGTAACATTGGCATAAAGGTTTTTCGTTCTTGTCAACCAGCTATTAAACGCCTTTTCATCTTTTCTAACAGAAGTAAACTTGAGGTGTAGCAGCTGCATAAAGGTCTCCAGGTCTTTGACACTGGAAAACCCAGATATATTCTCTTCATACAAGCCGATGCCAGCATTTACAGAGGCGGTTTTCCCTGTCATAAATTTCCCCAAATCCACAGAGCTGAATTCTCCAATACCCATCTGGCTCACAATTTGCCCAGCATTTTGAACTGACATGAACTCATCAGGACTGTAGAGAGATGCTCCGCCAAAGCTAAAACCTGTCATTCTCACTTCATCGTTCTTAAAATCCGTAGGCTTTATATACACATTGACCCCATTGGATAATGTCAGCTGGGTAATCCCCGTGATTTCATTGGTCAATTCATCTGTAACTTTTCCAGGGCTCGGCAAAGAGGTAATGAGCGAAGTGGCAAGT
Source organism: Roseivirga sp. (assembly GCA_965230105.1). Taxonomy (GTDB): domain Bacteria; phylum Bacteroidota; class Bacteroidia; order Cytophagales; family Cyclobacteriaceae; genus Roseivirga. The sequence continues at coordinate 122,354 of CBDDKG010000001.1, forward strand.
TTATCTTCTACATAAGGCTTAATGCTATTGTCATTCTTTGCATTGTCTAAAATGCCAAGCAACTCTTCTTCCGTTGGTATTTCATCCGCATCCTTGGTCTTTGCATTGATTTCTATGGTTCTGTTATCATCACGAATCCATCCTTTTGCCAATTCATTGATCTCTTCCAACTTGATGGTCGGCATTACTTGCTCAAAGTATTCCAAACGCTGAGCTGCGCTTAACAATGACCCACCGTTGAGAAAGTGTCCCACATATTGATTGATAATTCTCCAAGACTCGGCTTTGTCTGCTTCCTTTACACCTCTTTCATAGCTGTTTTTGTAAGATGCCGTAGCTCTCTCCAATTCGCCCTCCGTAAATCCATAGCGCCTAACTCTTTCGTTCGCAGAAACAGCCGCTTGAAACCCTTCCTTGAACTGATCCTCTTTGACACTGACATACATTCTATAGGCAAATTTGTCCCTCCCGAGCGTTCCACCATAGCTGCTAAAACTAAACTGGAACGGGGGATTTTCAGATTGTACCAATTCGCCTAACCTTTGGTTGATCATTCTAGAGTAGAGGCCTCTTAATACACCTTTTCTAAACGATTCGAGTGTGTTTTCAGATTGTGCCTGACCCGGAGTGATAAACTCAACAGAAATGGTATTTCCGGTAGCTTCTTCATCAGTAGCCACCGCAACCCTGGTGCCGTCAAAATCAGGTCTTGAATAGTACTCTCTTTTCTTGGGGTTTTCTGGACCTTCTATAACACCAAATAGCTTTTCTATTTCCTTTTCTAATGCGTTAGCGTCAAAATCACCTACAGCAATTAAGCTCATCAAGTCTGGTCGGTACCAGTCTCTGTAGAAGCGTTTAGCCGCGTCATACTCAAAGTTTTCCAAGATTTCAGGCTTACCGATCGGCAAGCGTTCAGCATACCTTGAGCCCGCCAGGGTAACAGGCCATATCTGCTGTCTCATACGTTCATTGGCTCCCAATCTAAGTCTCCATTCTTCCATCACCACTCCTCGCTCTTTATCAATTTCTTCATTATCAAAAGTCGCCTGATGGGCCCAGTCACTTAGTACCGTAAGTGCCTTTCCGATATTCTCAGGATCGTCCGTAGGAATTGGGAGTATATAGACAGTCTCATCAAAACTAGTGTAAGCGTTCAGGTCTCCTCCGAATTCTAAACCCATTTTTTGAAGAAAATCAACTAGGTCATTTTTTTCAAAGTTTTTGGTGCCATTGAACAACATATGTTCGGCAAAATGAGCCAATCCTTGCTGATCTTCATCTTCCAAAATAGAGCCTGCCTTAATGGCTAACCTGAACTCTACCCGATTTTCAGGGCGCTTATTTTCTCTTAAATAGTAAGTAAACCCATTGTCTAGGGTCCCAACCTTTACAGATGGATCGTTCGGCAGCTCCTGAAAGCCTCTAACGGTTAGAGGTGACAACACACAGAAGAGTGTGATCAGGCCAAGAATGTATTTTGAGTTTTTCATTGGATAGGAGTTTGATTGTAAACTATTGAATTAGTTAATATATGGGTTAAACGATAAAACGAGAAATATTTTCACTTTATTTAACGAAATATTAATACCTGTAGAAGGTTGTTCAATGCTGAACTTCGCGCCTCAAAAACCGCTTCTGAAAGATTAGAATTACAAATACCCCAATGAAGATAGCGGCATCGGCTATATTGAAGATGGGCCACAGCGCTACTTTTTTTCCTCCCCAAATAGGTATCCAGTCTGCAAGGTATCCCTCCCAAACATCGAGATAGAGCATGTCAATCACTTGACCGTGAAACCATGGGGTTATTACATCATAAGGGGCATTATCCAAGAATACTCCGTAGAAAATACTGTCTATCACATTGCCTATCGCACCTCCAAGAATGGCAGCAATACTCCATAATAGTCCGGGGTGATATTTTTTCTTGGCCATTCGATAGAGCACGATGCCTATCACCACCATGGCCAGCATTCGAAATATGGTGAGACCAAGTTTGCCGTATTCTGAACCAAAGCGAAGGCCAAAAGCCATCCCTCTGTTCAAGATGTAGTGAAGTTTAAACCAATCTCCAAGTATGCTGATCTCGCCCGTTGGACCCATCGCCATATTGAAATGCACCACTAGCTTTACCACCTGATCGATGATAATTACTCCCAAGGTTAAAAAGAAGTATTTGAGGTGCTTCAAGCTTAAACTTATCTCACTGAAATGCTAAGATCAATTTTCCAGTCATCAATTTCAACGGTCTGTGCCTCATCAAGCTCATTTACTAACTCCAAGCTCAAGGCCTGAGTCTCTTCACAGATATAGTCTTTGTTTGAACCCAATGCTTGGTTCACGATGTCTTCATTGTTCAGAACGCGCACATCAATTTTGTCTTGTACATCTAGTCCCTGATCTTTTCTCAAGTTCTGAATACGATTGACCAAATCTCTGGCAATGCCTTCCTGACGAAGATCTTCGGAAATGGTGATGTCAAGTGCAACAGTGGTTTTTCCCTCGGTCGCTACAGACCAACCCGGAATATCTTCGCTGCTGATTTCCACATCATCAATGGAAAGCTGAATGGTTTCATCTTCCAAAGCTAAGTCATACTGACCTTCTTTCTCAATAGTAGCAATGTCTTCCTGACCCCATTGGTTAATGGCGCCTGAGATCAGTTTCATCTTAGGTCCGAATTTCTGACCCAGTGCTCTGAAATTAGGCTTTACTTTCTTTACCAAGACTCCTGAGGTATCGTCCAAAAACTCTACGTTCTTGACATTGACTTCAGACATGATCAAGTCTGCAACAGCTTCCACATGATGACGTGTTACCTCGTCCAACACCGGAATCATAATCTTAGAAAGCGGCTGTCTTACTTTTATCTTCTCCTTCTTGCGGATTGAATGGGTCAACGATGAAACCGTCTGAGCCAATGCCATCTGTGCCTCCAAATCATTATTGATGCATGTCCCATCGGCAACTGGAAAATCTGTTAAGTGAACGGATTCACTCTGATCAAGTCGGCTTACGGCATTCAGGTCATTGTATAAGTTTTCCATATAGAAAGGCGCGATGGGAGCCCCTAACTTTGCCACAGTCATTAGACAAGTGTATAGCGTCTGATAGGCAGCACGCTTATCGTCATTATACTCTCCCTTCCAGAACCGTTTCCTGTTCAAACGAACATACCAATTACTCAGCTCATCGGCCACAAAGTCCATGATGGCTCTGGCAGCACGTGTTGGCTCGTACTCATCATAAGCAGCATCGACTGTTTTAATAAGGGTATTGAGCCTGGAAAGAATCCAACGATCGCTCTCTGGCCTTTCGGCCAAAGGAATTGAAGCTTCTTCGAACTTGAATCCGTCAAGATTCGCGTATAGTGCGAAGAAGTTATAAGTATTATGCAGTGTGCCGAAAAACCTTCTTTGTACTTCGCCTACGCCTTCAATATTAAATTTTAGGTTGTCCCAGGGGTTCGCATTTGAGATCATATACCAGCGTGTCGCATCTGGTCCGTACTCACCGATGGTTTTGAATGGGTCTACGGCATTTCCCAATCGTTTGGACATTTTATTGCCGTTCTTGTCTAGTACAAGTCCATTTGCTATTACATTCTTAAAGGCCACTTTATCATGAAGCAAGACGCCCAAAGTATGAAGGGTAAAGAACCAACCGCGTGTTTGATCAACCCCCTCAGCGATGAAGTCTGCTGGGAAGCTCTTTTCAAAAATTTCATCGTTTTCGAATGGATAGTGCCACTGTGCATAAGGCATTGCTCCTGAATCGAACCATACATCAATCAAGTCGAGCTCACGCTTCATTCTTTGACCAGAGTCACTGACTAAAATGATGTCGTCTACATAAGGCCTGTGCAAATCGAAGTCGTCAGAAATCTGCTCCTTCATAAAACCAGCATCCACTGACTTCTGAACCTCCTCTTTCAATTCGGCAATGGAACCGATACACTTTTGCTCTTTTTTATCTTCAGAAACCCAAATCGGTAGCGGTGTTCCCCAATACCTAGATCTACTGAGGTTCCAGTCTACCAGATTTTCAAGCCAATTTCCAAAACGGCCTTCACCAGTAGATGCTGGTTTCCAATTGATGGTCTTATTGAGTTCTACTAATCGATCTTTATAGGCAGTAGTTTTGATAAACCATGAGTCCAATGGATAGTAAAGTACCGGCTTATCAGTACGCCAACAATGTGGATAAGAGTGCTCGTACTTTTCAACCCTGAAAGCCTTGTTTTCTTCCTTCAGCTTAATGGAAATCAATACGTCAAGCGACTTTTCCGGAGCCTCCTCCTCTTTGTAGTATTGATTTTTGACGTACATACCGGCAAAGTCTGTGATCTCTTTGACGTATCTACCCTGCTTGTCCACGATCGGCACATCCTTGCCTTCTTCGTCCTTTACAAAGACACCTGGCATATTGTACTGCGCAGATGTTCTAAAGTCATCTGCACCGAAAGTCTTCGAAATATGAACGATCCCTGTACCATCTTCTGTGGTTACAAAGTCACCAATCACCACTGTAAAAGCTGGTTTTTCCAAAGGAATGTATGGCATCAACTGTTCATAGTCCATTCCAGCCATCTCTTTTCCCTTAAAGGAGTCGATCACCTCAAAAGGAATAAGCTTATCGCCAGGATTGTAATCTTCTATCTTAAGGTCTTTGGCCTTATCGTTGAAATAATAGTTAACTCTATCCCTTGCAAGGATGACATTGATAGGTTCAAAGGTGTACTGATTAAAGGTTTTGACCTTCACATATTCAATCCCCGCACCTACAGCTAAACCATTGTTTGCAGGAAGTGTCCACGGTGTGGTCGTCCAGGCAAGGATGTAATCATTCTCAGTACCAGATACTTTGAACTGAGCTGTTAATGACGTGTCCTTAATATCTTTATAAGTACCTGGTTGGTTTAATTCATGTGAACTTAAACCTGTACCTGCTGCCGGAGAGTAAGGCTGTATTGTATAACCTTTGTAGATGAGGTCCTTGTCATAGAGCTCCTTCAACATACTCCAGACTGACTCGATATATTCTTTCTCAAAAGTGATGTAAGGATTATCAAGGTCTACCCAGTAACCCATCTTTTCCGTCAGGTCATCCCAGATATCCTTGAAACGCATCACCGTTTCACGACACTTTTGATTGTACTCATCGACAGAGACTTTCTTGCCGATGTCTTCCTTCTTAATGCCCAGTTCTTTCTCTACCTGGAGCTCAACAGGAAGGCCATGGGTATCCCAACCCCCTTTACGTTTTACCTGAAATCCTTTTTGGGTTTTGTATCGACAGAAAATATCCTTGACCGTTCTGGCCATGACATGGTGAATACCGGGTGTGCCATTCGCAGATGGTGGCCCTTCAAAGAATGTAAAAGTCGGTCTGCCTTCTTTTTCAGAAACTGACTTTTCAAAAATCTCGTTGTCTTTCCAGAATTGAAGTATGTCTTCGCCAACCTTCGCAAATTCCGGTTTTTTGTACTCTTTATACCTACTCACTTTAATTCCTTTCAATACTTATTACCTATCGGTAGAACCCAAGAATGGGTCGTCTTTCTTAATCAATAAATTGTCTGTGTCTATTTCTTCGTCATCATCTTCGATGTAGAACTCATAGTGCTCAATCAAAGGATGAATCTTCTGGTTTCGCTTTCCGCTATCAAAAACCATCAACAATGCCGGCAACAATGTTAGGTTGGTAATCATGGCAAAGAACAAGGTCAGTGATGTCAACAAACCAAGAGCGACAGTCCCACCGAAGTCTGAAAACACGAAAATCACAAAACCGAAGAATAGAATGATCGAAGTATATAGCATACTCGATCCTGTTTCTCTAATACTATTGCTAATGGCTACAGGCACGAAGAAGTTCTTGGCAAAAAGCTCTTGTCTATACTTTGCCAAAAAGTGGATCGAATCGTCCACTGATATTCCAAAGGCAATGCTGAAAATCAATGCTGTACTTGGTTTCAGCGGAATACCAAAGAAGCCCATAATTCCTGCAGTCATGATCAATGGAATGAAATTCGGAATCAGTGAAATGATGATCATCCGAATATTGGCAAAAAGGATGGCCATAATCACAGCAATAATGGCGAAAGCCAATAACAGAGAGAAGCGTAAGTTCTCTATCAAAAACTTATTCCCTTTAACAAACAACAGCGTGGAACCTGTGATTGCTGTTTCTATTTTCTCATCATCAAATACCTTATCTATTTCTGGCTGAACCACATTAGTGATCAGTGAGTCCATTTTCTCGGAACCTATATCGGCTATCTTCAATGACACCCGCATCACTTGCCCTGTTGAATCAACAAAAGAATCTAATAGACCCGCATCCCCATCACGGTTGCTCAAATAGCTAAGAATTACGTTTCGATCACTAGGGCTAGGTAGTCCATAAAATCGCTCATTGCCATTATAAAAGGCCTGTCTCACTGCTTTAGCAAAAGAGACAATTGAAATAGGGGATGAAATATTTTCTAAGGGCTCTAAGGCTTTTTCCAAACGATCCACTTTTCTGAGATTACGAGCATTGATGGTAGACTTTGGCCTGCCAAAATCAATGATAATCTCAAGCGGCATCACTCCGCTAAAGTTATCCTCAAAGAAATATAGGTCTTGTTTCAGTTCTGACTTTTCGGGGATATCATCCACCATGTAGGCGACTGAGTATAGTCTGGTTAAACCGATAATGGCAAATGTCAAAATAATGGCTGTCACCGCAAAAACACGATAACGGTGTCTATGGACAATAAGATCAAGCAAGCCTAGAAACTTACCAACCGCCTTGAACTCTAAATGCTTGAGTTGATTTTTTTTAGGAGCTGGTAAATAAGAAAGTATGCCCGGGATCAGAATGATACTTACTATAAAGGTGGCCAGTATGTTGATCCCTGCCACAAGACCAAACTCCTTCAGCAATTTGATGTCGGTTGTTACCAGCACTAAGAATCCAATCGCTGTAGTGAAGTTCGTTATGAAAGTCACCAAACCAATCTTCCTCACCATTCTGCTCAGCGCCTTCGGCTTGTTACCATGCTTGGCAAACTCTTGATGATACTTATTAATTAGGTATACACCATTAGGTATGCCGATGACCACAATGATAGAGGGGATCAAGCCCATCAAAATTGTGATGTTGTAGTTTAATAGGCCTATGGTTCCCAGCGTCCAAATCACAACCACACTGATGACGATCAATGGTACTAGGACAGAGGTAAAGGAGCGAAAGAACAGAAAAAGGATGAGTGCTGTGATGCTCAAGGACAGAACAATAAATAGGGTGAGTTCCTTATTGGTCTTTTGTTGCATAATAGTGCGGACAAAAGGCATTCCGGAATAATGAAGATCAATTCCGGTATCCGCTGCAAAGGTTTCTCCTATCTTCTTTATCTCATTGACAATATCATTTCGCCCTGCAGAGTTGAGCACTTCTCGTTCCATATTAATGAGAATGAGCGTTGCACCATTTTCGGGATTGAGCAATTGTCCGGCATAGAACTTTAATCCCAATGCTTCTTGTAAGAGCGCATCTAGTTGTTCCTGACTTTGAGGTGACTCAGTCATCAAAGGCTCTAAGTCAAAACTTCGGTTGTCTTGGTTCTTGACAATCTTTTGCAGAGCAGGCAATGATATCACATTACTGATGCCTTCAATACCTGCAATCGTTTCGCTAAGCTCTTTGTACTTATTGAAGTTTTCCAGCTGAAATAGTGTGCTATCCTTTGCACCCACAACCAGGATATTACCGTCCTCTCCGAATTTTTCTTTAAAGTTCTGGAAATAGCGGTAGCTCTCGTCTGTGCTCGGTACAGCCGTATTGAAATTAAATGCCATCTTGACATTCCTTGCCTGATAACCCATAAAGGCGGTAAACAGGAAGATCGAGATGATCAATATAAGCCTGTATTTCAGTACGATATGAGGGAGTTTAGACCACATTTTCAAACAAGAGGACAAAGGTAATATTTTCCCCTTTCTATCATATCCGAAATACTTCTTATTAATCGCTATAAAAAAGCTAGCGCATGCTAGGCAAGGATATGCCCATAAGTTTTCTATAGAGGTTCATGGCATTGGAATCGGTCAAACCGGAAATATAATCTAGTAAGGCCCTCAATGCAGCATACTGATTAGGAGTTGCTTTTATCTCCATTTTCACATCTTCAGGCAACAACCGAAATGCAACAGATTGCTTCTTAGAAATTTTAGACTGATTTATTACCGCAGGTACAAACGATTCGAGCAATCCGTTCAGTACGTTAAATCCTGCTGCTTCAATTTCAACCACATGTTGAGCACGATAAATCTTCTGGATAGACACATTCTTTATTTCTTCTAAAGCTTCTTTGGCCTGAATATCATCTGTAAGTGATATGTCATACGCCCCCGAAAGTATCTCCTCTTCATTAGATAAGAAGTGCTCAACACTTTGCTCTATGAGTGCCCCGATAGACATTGCTCTTAATAAGGCTATTTGCTCAGCCTTACTCTTTATAGTCTTCAATTTGGCAGCATCAAATTTGGAGCCTATGACTTGCGCGTATAAGGCTACTGTATCCTCATGGCTAATAAGCCCGAGATTACAACCATCTTCCAAATCGATAATATGATAACAAATGTCATCGGCAGCCTCTACCAGAAAGGCCAAAGGATGACGGCACCATTGTTTTTCACTAAGTGTATGAAGTTGCAGGTCTTCAGCCAATGACTTAAAGATTTCTGCTTCAGAATGGTAAAAGCCATATTTCTTTTGACTCCTCCTCGGTTTGAATGTATCCGCGACTTTCGATGGCCTTGGGTATTTAGTAAACGCAGCCAAAGTAGGCCTTGTGAGTCTTAACCCCTGATAGCCTGACTTATTCAACAGCCTAAAACCTTGTGCATTGCCTTCAAAATTGATTAAGTCGAACCATTGCTGCTCTGAAAAATCAGTCTCCAAAAGATCTTTATTAGTAACGAAGTAATCAGAAATAGCGTCTTCACCTGAATGCCCAAAAGGTGGGTTGCCAATATCATGAGCCAGAGATGCCGATGCTGTTATCAGACCAAAATCGTTTGCACTAAAGAAAGGCTCTAAATCCGGGTGTCTTTGTAAAATAACTGCACCTACTGTTCTGCCCAATGACCTGCCAACACTTGAAACCTCCAGGCTATGTGTCAAACGATTGTGCACAAAATCATGTTCTGGGAGCGGATGTACCTGTGTTTTGTCCTGCAGCTTTCTAAAAGGATGAGAGAATATTATTCGGTCAAAGTCTCTATCAAACACCGATCGGTCGGTGTTTTTCTGATGAGATTCTCCGCTATTCAAGAGTACTTTCCAGTCCATTGTAAAAAACGTTTACGGGCTGAAATTAGACAACCTCTGCTTCAGCACAAATTATTATCAATTAAACCGTATTTCAAGGCTATTTAAACACTTAAAACGGTTGATGATTTTTGGTGTTTTTTCTGACTATTTAGAGAGTTCAAGCATTGCTTAATCTGTGCTTAACATGAGACAGCCAATCTGAGAGTTAGATTCTTCAATTGTGCCTGTACTATGCGAAAATCGCGATTTACTGCAAACGTTTGCGTTAATTTTAGGTTAAGTCGGCTATGATTTACCCCCCAGTAATAGTACTTTAAGCATTCGATTGCACTTTTTTGGCCGAATTCGGCCTTAAATCAAGTAAATTAAAAATGATTGTATGAAAAAGTTTTTACTAATCCTACTTGTTATGTCAGTGGGTTTCCAAGGGGCACTACTGGCTCAAACAAAGACCGTTACCGGTACGGTTACAGGGGGCGATGACGGCTTAGGAATCCCGCGTGTAAACGTAACGATTAAAGGTACTACGAGAGGGGAAGCTACCAATTTAGATGGTACTTATTCCATTCAAGTAGCTGCCAACGAAACATTAGTTTTCTCTTTTGTGGGCTATATCGCACAAGAGATTCTAGTGGGTACACAAAGCACTATTAATGTAGTGCTACAACCAGACTATGCTGAGTTAGACGAAATCGTAGTCGTAGGTTATGGATCTCAAGAGAAGAAAGAGATCACAAGTGCTGTAGCCAGCATTAAACCTGAAGACTTCAACAGTGGTAACATTTCAAATCCTACCCAGTTGCTTCAAGGAAAAGTCGCTGGTCTATCCATTACAAGACCAGGTGGTGACCCTAACGGTGGCTTCAACATCCGATTAAGAGGTATCTCTACTTTCGGTGGTAACCAAGCTCCGCTTATTGTATTAGATGGTGTTCCAGGTGCAGACCTTGGAAACGTTGACCCGAATGATATTGCATCTATCGATGTACTGAAAGATGGTTCGGCTGCGGCAATCTACGGTGCCAGAGGTTCTTCTGGTGTTATCCTTATTACCACTACTAAAGGCAATAGTGGTGAAGGTGTGACTAATATCTCTGTTAACACTTTTGCAAGTATCGAATCTAAAGTATTGAATAAAATTAGTGTACTTGGAAGAGATGAGTTCCTTGCAAGAGGAGGAACTGATTTTGGATCAAACACTGATTGGGTAGATGTAATTACTCAAGATGCTTTCTCTTACGCTACTAACGTTAGTTTGAGCGGTTCTATGGGTGGTACTTCATACCGTGCTTCTGTTAACTACAGAAATAATGAAGGTATTGTTAAGGGCTTCAAAAATGAAAGACTTAACACAAGACTTAATGTTACGCACAATGCGATCAACGATCGTTTGAGACTAACTGCTAACATTAATATTACTAACGGATCATTTGGTGCTAAGAATAATAACTTATTCGATTTCGCATTGACGTATAACCCAACTGCTCCAATTTTCGATGATGGTACTCTAAGCCAGAACAGTTTAGGAGGTTACTTCCAAACACTTGCTTCTTCAGACTTCTTTAACCCAGAAGCATTAAGAAGAGAGCAAAACTTCAGCGGTGATAACAAGACTATCTTAGCTTCTTTCAGAGGTGAGTTTGACATCACAGATGATTTAACAGTTGCAGTACAGTATAACCAAGACAGGTTTAACGGAATAAACAGCAATGTTTGGTCTAAGTCTGACTTTGACTTCGGTGGACCTTTTGGTGGTGTAGCAGGAAGAACTACTGATGATAGGTTTACTGAAATCATCACTGGTACATTGAACTACAATACTGAGATTGCTGACGGACTTGATGCTAATTTCCTAATTGGTGCTGAGCGTCAGGAAATTACAAGCCAAGGTTTTGGTCTTCAGACGCGTCAATTCCTTTTCGATTCTTTCGGAGCAAATAACCTAGGTGCTGGTGCTTTGGCAACAGGCCCTGGAACTAACTATTACTCTTATAAGAATGCTAACGTATTGAATTCTGCATTCTTCAGAGCTAACCTTAATTATCAAGGCATCTACTTCATTTCAGCAAGTGTGCGTTCTGAGTCTTACTCAGGTTTTGGTGACAACGAAAAGACAGGTTACTTCCCAGCGATATCAGCAGGTGCTGAACTAACTGAGATTGCCGACTTAGGTCCAATATCACAATTGAAATTCAGAGTTTCATATGGTATTACTGGAGCACTTCCTCCTTCTGCTGACTTGGCACTACCTGTAATTAGAAATGGTGGTAGAATTGACCTTGATGGCGATGCAAATACTGCCGATGACCAGTTCATCGCTCCAAGACAAGCTCAGAATCCTAACCCAACCTTGAAGTGGGAAACCAAAAAAGAATTCAACGTTGGTTTTGATTTCGCTATCCTTGATGGCAAAATCACTGGTACTACTGATTACTACACTAGAAACATTGAGGATCTTATCTTCAACATTCCAGTACCAATCGGAGCTCCGAACCCTTTCGATGATGGAAACTTCAACACTGTAGGTTCTACTTGGGTAAACCTTGCAGACCTTAGATCTGCTGGTTTCGAATTTGCTGCTACATACAACGGATTGAAAATTGGCCAGGTATCTTGGACTCCTTCATTCAACTTCACTATCTATGACAAAACAACAATCGAAAAATTATCTATCGGTGATGGTCTAGGTTTTGATGATCTACGTGGTGGTAATTTAGGTTCTCCGGGTCAGAACAACACACAGATTATTCTTAATACTGTGGGTGAGACATTGGGTAACTTTGTAGGAGCTAAGTTCATCGGAATCGATGAGAATGGCCAGTACGTTCTAGAAGATGCAAATGGCGTTAGAGGTTCTTCTGCTGCAGACTTTGCCCTTGACGATCTAGCAGTTATTGGTAACGCTCTTCCTGATGCGGACTTTGGTATCAATAACTCTTTCAGATATAACAATTGGGACTTCAGTTTCTTCTTAAGAGGTAGTATCGGACATGACCTATATAACTCATTCAGAAGTTTCTATGAAAACCAAGATGCTAGTACAAGTGCATGGAACAGTGTTGTAACTGACAAAACTCCTGTCGTGACTGCGTCACCTACATTCTCTGATTTATATATCGAGGATGCAACGTTTATCAGACTTGATAACTTGCAGCTAGGATATGCTGTACCTTCTAACTCTGATTGGGTTGAGAACATTAATGTGTACTTCGCTGCACAAAACTTGTTCACAATTACAAACTACACTGGCTTAGATCCTGAAGTAAGATATACTGATGGTGGCAATCCTTTGGTTCCTGGTCTTGAAAGAAGAAACACGTTTATTCCTACAAGAACATTTACACTCGGTGTGAAATTGAATATTAAATAATTAAGAAATGATTAGATATACTAAAACGACAATTCTTGCTGTGGCGCTACTTTTTGTAGCAGCGGCTTGTGAGGAACCGGTGCAGGAAATTTTCGATGGTGTAACTCCAGAGGAACTCGCGAATAGCACGGAACCTGCGCTAATTGATGTGTTGAAAGCTTCTGCTTATCAGCGTATCATCGGAACATGGGGTGGTCATAACTCTCTATGGTCAATGCATGAAGTAGCTTCTGATGAGATGTTAATTGCTCATAAAGGTGCTGACTGGGAAGATGGTGGTCAGTGGTTGAGAATGCACAGACATGAGTACAATGCAAACGAACAATCTGTCAACAATGCCTGGGCATATTGCTACACTGCAATTGGTGACATTAACCTTTTGATTCAGCAGAACCCTAATGTAACAGCGCTTGTTTCTGAGTTGAGAGTTTTGAGAGCCTTGGTTTACCTTTGGTTGATTGACGCCTATGGAAATGTGCCGATCGTATTAGAAACTGATACTGATCCAACACCTCCTACTCGTACCAGAGCAGATGTTTTCACATTCATTGAAAACTCAATTCTTGATAACATCTCTGAGCTATCAAGTGAGAACACTAAGACTACCATGAATGAGTGGTCAGCTCGTGCAGTATTAGCTAAGCTATACTTGAATGCCGAAGTATATACTGGAAGCGCAAGATGGGCCGATGCTGAAACTCAAATTGATGCGATCATCAATGGTGGTGTATTTAGCTTAGAGAATAACTTCTTCTCTAACTTTGTAACCAACAATGAGAACTCTAGTGAGAACATTTTGACTCTACCTTATGATGAGAACAATGCAGGTGGTTTCAATATTGCGCAAATGACTGGTCACTACCAGACTCAGGCGACATTTGATCTACAAGATTCTCCTTGGAATGGATATGCTTCTTTGGAGGAATTCTACAACGCTTATGAGGCTAATGATGCAAGAAGAAATAGTTTCCTTGCCGGTCCTCAATTCGCATTGGATGGAAGCCCTCTAACTGATGACAATGCCGAGCCTTCTGACCCTGATGGTCCTGGGCTTAACTTTACTCCAGAAATTAACGAATTAGCTCCTAATTCATTAAGACAAGCTGGTGTAAGAGTTGCTAAGTTCGAATACAGAGTAGGTGCTACACCTAACTTGAGCAATGACTTTCCAATCTTCAGATATTCCGATATCCTTTTGATGAAAGCAGAAGTTATGCACAGACAAGGTAACTCAGCTGGTGCTTTGAATTATGTGAACCAAATCAGATCAAGAGCAGGTATTGCTGACCTTACTATGTTAGATGATGATATTCTTCTTGCTGAAAGAGGTAGAGAAATGTTTGCTGAAGGTTATAGAAGATCTGACTTGATCAGGTTCGGTAAGTATAATGATGCGTGGTGGGAGAAGGCTGCTTCTAACCCTTCTGTTAACCTCTTCCCAATCCCACAGATTCAAATCGATGCTAACCCAGATTTACAACAGAACCCTGGATATAACTAGGATTACTTTATCATAATCATTGAAAAGGCCCCGATTAGTCGGGGCCTTTTTTGCTCTATATTTTACATCTTTGTAAGATGCCTAATCGGTTAAAAACCTACTTACTGTTGTCATTGTCCTTTATAATCCTCGGCTGTACGAAGTCGAGTGACAAGGCGCCCCTATTTGAAAAAGTCGAGGCTTCTGAATCAGGAGTAGATTTTGAAAATGAGTTGGAATATGATGAGCAACTAAACGCATATACTTACAAAAATTTTTACAACGGAGCGGGAGTATCATTAGGCGACATCAACAATGACGGGCTAACTGATATTTACTTCTCCGGCAACTTGGTTGATAACAAGCTCTATCTGAATAAAGGCAATTTCCAATTTGAAGACATCACAGAGTCTGCTGGTGTGGCTTGCAAAAACGTCTGGTCGTCTGGTGTCTCAATGGCAGATGTTAATGGGGATGGCCTACTCGATATTTTCATATGTAAATCTGGTCCATTAGAAGGAGAGCATAGATACAATCAACTGTTTATCAATAACGGTGATCTTACCTTCACCGATAAGGCCAAGGAGTATGGCATTGATGAGGTAGGGCTTTCTATTCATGCAGCTTTTTTTGACTATGACAGAGATGGTGACCTCGACTTTTACTTGTTGAATAATAGCACGAGATCTGTCGGTGGATATGACCTTCGCCAAGGGCAACGAGAATTAAGAGACCCGAACGGGGGTAATAAGTTATACCGAAATGATGGTGAAAAATTCACAGATGTTAGTGAGGAAGCAGGAATTTATGGCAGCGCTATAGGCTTTGGGCTCGGAGTAACGGTGGCAGATGTTAATCAAGACAACTGGCCTGATCTGTTCGTCTCGAATGACTTCTTCGAAAGGGACTATCTATACCTTAACAATCAGAATGGAACCTTTACTGAGTCTCTAGAACAGATGATTTCCGAAACAAGTATGGGCTCTATGGGGGCGGATATCTCCGATCTTAATGATGATGGCTATCCGGAAATCTATGTGACCGAAATGCTCCCTGCCTCTCAAGAAAGAGTCAAAACCAAAACACTTTTTGAAAGCTGGGATAAATACCAAGCCAATATCAGTAGCGGATATCATCACCAATTTACCAGAAATACGCTACAACAAAACCTTGGAACCAACCCTGAAAACAACAAGGAAGTAGTCTTCAGCGAAATTAGTAGACAAGCAGGCGTCCATGCTACGGATTGGAGCTGGGGAGCACTAATGTTCGACTATGACAATGATGGCAAGTCAGACATATTCGTGGCAAATGGTGTAGTCAAAGACCTTACGGATCAAGACTACATTAACTTTTATGCAAACAACACCCTCCTTTTTGAGCAGTATAGGGCCGATAGCCTCGTTGTCACTAAATTACTAGATGCTATCCCTTCTGTACCTCTTCAGAACCACCTCTTTCAAAATCTGGGAGACTTTCAGTTTGTCGATAAAGCCAGCGAAAGCGGCCTGACAGACAAAGCTTTTTCTAATGGAGCTGCCTATGGAGATTTAGACAATGATGGCGACCTTGATTTAATCGTCAATAATATCAATAGTCCTGCACTCATTTATAGAAACCTCAGCAGACAAAACACAGACAATCATTATCTGGAGCTCACTTTTGAAGCTTTAGAGGCCCATCAACTTTTCGGCACAAAAATTACAGTCCATGCTGGAGCATTGAAGCTCACAAAAGAGTTTCATCCGGTCAAGGGATACATGTCTTCGATGGATCATCTCCTCCACTTCGGCTTGGGAAACCAGCCCACTATTGATCGAATTGAGATCACATGGCCTGATGATACCAGATCAGAATTAATAAATGTGGCAGTTGACCAAAAGGTTGTGCTCTCCAAAAAAGCCATGAAGGTCAATCCTCTGATTGATACTCCCCTTATCACTTCTCTATTCAAACAGACCTCCATTCATGGAGTGCTGTCTCATACGGAAAATCAATTTATTGACTTTGATCGTGACAGACTCCTCTTCCAGATGAGTTCTAATGAGGGACCCGCTGTCGCCATTGGAGATATCAATAATGATGGCCTGGAAGACTTGTTTATTGGTGGGGCCAAAGGATTCTCCGGTAAAATTCACCTCCAAGGGGCAAATGGATCATTCGCCTCCTCACCTCTCAATGAGGATTTACTATCAGAAGATATAGATGCTTCATTTGTAGACTTAGACAAGGATGGAGACCTGGACCTCATCGTGGCCAGCGGAGGCTATGAATATGGGGCTCTGGATCCCGTATTACAAGACAGGATTTACCTAAATGATGGCAAGGCCAATTTTGAACGCTTGCCATGGACACAATTCCAATCAGTCAGTGAGAGCTCAGCCTTTTTGAAAACCATAGACTTTGATGGTGATGGTGACCTAGACCTGATTTCAGGGACTCGAAGCACACCATTTGCCTATGGCATACCCGGAAGTATACATCTCTACGAAAACAATAACCAGTCCTTTAACGAGGTCAAGAGTATCACTTCATTTACCGATGTAGGCATGATGACCGATGGTGTTGTCTCTGACATTGATGGTGACGGAGATGATGATTTAATTGTTCTTGGAGAATGGATGGGCATCAAGGTATTCAGCAACAACCAGGGCGTATTTGAGGTTGAAGAAATACCGATCTCCAAGGGGCTGTGGCATGGTCTTTCGATTGCCGACATGAACAATGATGGACTTCTCGACATAATCGCGGGGAATCATGGCATGAATAGCCGCTTGAAAGCAGATGATGATCACCCACTATCTATTTATGTCAATGATTTCGACAAAAACGGCAGCATTGAGCAAATCATTACCCAGTTCGAAGGAGAAGCCAGTTATCCAATAGCTTTACTACCTGATCTGGTCAAACAGCTCCCAGGCCTGAGAAAAAAGTATGTGAAATACGAGAGCTATAAGGATCAGACTATCGAAGATATCTTTGATCAGGAGACGCTAGGTAATTCTATCGAAAGTCAGGCCAATGAGCTTAGAACAAGCATATTCTATCAGCAGCCTAATGGAGGTTTCAAGAAAACTCCATTGCCTGCAGAAGCACAGTTTTCCCAGGTTTTTAGCATTCTTCCAGAAGATGTTAACGATGACGGTTTAATTGACCTTATCATAGGAGGTAATCAAACACGAATGAAGCCTGAAATGGGTATCAATAATGGTTCTTATGGCTTAACTTTACTTAACCTTGGTGATGAAGATTTCAAGGTGCTAAAACCTTCAGAATCTGGCATTCTGGTTAGAAATGATACGCGCCAAATCAAAAAAATAAAAGTGAAAGGCGAAGACGTCTTTCTTTTTGTGAGAAGTAATGAAAGTAGCCTTGCCTACAAAAAAACAATAAATGAAGAGTAGATCGATAATTGTCAGCTTAATGATTCTTATGCTGGTAGGTCTGTACACAAGCTGCACGAGAAAATCCGAGTATCAAAAACTCGTGGAGGCAGAGCTGAGTACAAACGTTCGACAAGACAGCCTCTATTTGGGCATTAGTCTGGAAATGGAGTCGAAGGAATTCTTTGTCCACTGCTGGGAAATGAACAAGAAAGGCTTGCTTACCAATGGCGTGGGGAATCAGATTAAATATGACGCCAGTGAGTTCTTTAAGGAAAGAACATCTATGCACTTCTATCCGAAATTTGTAGATGGAAAAATCTTTGAAATGCCTGTTGAGTTCAAGTACGACAACTGGGCCCTTTGGGATGAGGAGCTTTCTGTTGACAATCTAATAGAAGAAGTCATTGATGTACTGGAGTCCTGGTACGGAAAAGGTTTTATCAAGATGGTCAATGATGATGGTACTAAAACCGTTTGGGTAAAAGTAGACGGCAATAGGCGCATCAGGGTATATAAGCAGAGCATTTCATCAGTATCAGTAATATTTACTGATCTACTTAAACTCAATGAGATCAATAGCGAAAAGTCCTAATTCTGATTTATGAACGCTATAAAAACCTCCCTTTTTGGCCTTATCATCCTGACAGTAGCTTGCTCCACTCCTGATCAATCAGGACCAACGCTTTTCAACAAGCTTGAACCCAAAAGCTCTGGCGTTTCATTCGAAAACGAGCTCGTATTCGATGAGGAATTCAACATTTATACCTATAGAAACTTCTACAACGGTGGTGGTGTAGCATTAGGAGACATTGACAATGACGGTCTAGTCGACATCTATTTCACCGGAAACAGGGTACCCAATAAACTCTACAAAAACCTTGGGAACTTGAAGTTTGAAGACATTACAGATCAGGCTGGTGTCTCTGGACAGAAGGCATGGAGCACAGGCGTGAGCATGGCTGATATTAATGGTGATGGTTTCCTTGATATTTATGTCTGTAACTCAGGTGATATTTCAGGTGATGACAAACAAAACGAGCTCTTCATCAACAATGGTGATGGTACTTTTACCGAGAGCGCTGAAACTTTTGGTTTGGCTGATAAAGGGTTTTCAACCCATGCGGCATTCTTTGATTACGATCGTGACGGGGATCTTGATGCCTATCTATTGAACAACTCCTACAAAGCAATCGGTAGTTTTAACCTTCAAAAGAATGAAAGGCCGGTACGAGATGCCGTTGGAGGCGATAAACTCTACAGGAATGATGGTGGTAAGTTCACAGATGTGAGTGAAGATGCTGGCATTTATGGGAGTATCATTGGCTTTGGCTTAGGAGTGACAGTCGGTGATGTTAATGCTGATAACTGGTTGGACATCTTCATTTCAAATGATTTCTTCGAAAGAGACTACCTATATATCAACCAAGGTGATGGTACATTTGACGAAGTATTGGAGTCAAGCATGCGATCCATAAGTCAAGCATCCATGGGTGCCGATATGGCCGACATTAACAACGATGGCAACCCTGATATTTTCGTCACGGATATGCTTCCAGAACCAGACGAAAGACTGAAGCAAGTCACCACATTTGAAAGCTACGACCGATATAACTACGGTGTCCAAAACGGATATCACCATCAGTTTATTCGAAATATGCTCCACATGAACAATGGTGATGGCACTTATACAGAAGTCGGCAGATTAGCTGGGGTAGAAGCAACCGATTGGAGCTGGGGTGCCCTGTTCTTCGACATGGACAATGATGGGCTGAAAGATCTCTTTGTTGCCAATGGGATCTACCAAGATATTACCGACTTGGATTACCTCAATTTTGCCGATGACAATGACACCAAAGTCAATGCCATAAACCAGGATGGAGTGAATTATAAAAGCCTGATTGATCCTATACCAGTTACTCCTATTCCCAATTATGCTTACAAAAACTCGGGTAACCTGAACTTCTCTAACCAAGCACAGAAATGGGGATTGGGAGAGGCAGTACATTCCAATGGTTCGGCATACGGAGACTTGGATAATGACGGAGATTTGGATTTAGTGGTGAATAACGTCAACGCTGTGGCCAATATCTTCGAAAACAAAGCGGGTGAGCAACTTGCAAACAACCATTATTTAAAATTCGACCTGAAAGGAAAAGGGCAAAACACTTTTGCCATTGGGACGAAGGTTCGAGTGGTCACTGGTAATCAGCAGTTCTATATTGAACAAGTACCTATCAGAGGTTTTCAATCTACTGTTGACGCCAGACCAAATATTGGTTTGGGAGATCTTGAAAGCGTAGACTTGATCGAAGTCACTTGGCCTGATGGGAAAGTTACCACCATGAGGAATATTCCTACCAATCAAACACTTGTGCTCAGTTGGGAAGATGCCAGGGCAGAATCGAGCAAGGAAGAAGAAAAAGTAGCAATGATTTTCACTCAAATAGATGCAAGCAAGGTGCTCTCTCATGCGCATGAGGAAAGTACTTACATCGACTTTGATCGCGATCGGTTGACCTACCATATGGTTTCAAATGAGGGACCAAGGTTAGCTTCAGCAGATGTCAATGGTGATGGACTCGAAGATGTCTATATCGGTGGAGCGAAAGGGCAGGCAGGTTCTATCTACGTTCAAGAAGCAAACGGCTCATACAGGGAAATAAAGCAAGAAGATATAAAGTCAGACGCACTATCAGAAGATGTAGATGCTCTATTTTTTGATTTTGATAATGATGGTGATCAAGACCTTTACGTAGCTAGCGGTGGCAATGAATTTGGATTAGGCTCTATGCAATTCATTGACCGACTTTACTTGAATAATGGAAAAGGATTCTTCACAAAAACTAAGGACCCTGTTCTTGGAGCCAACACCTGGAGTACAGGCACCGTAGCATCCAGCGACATTAATGGAGATGGTTATGCAGACCTGTTTGTAGGCTCCAGACTTAGACCTTTTCTATATGGCGTGCCGGCACCTAGTTTTATCTATCTGAATAATGGCAAGGGCGGATTTGAAAACGCAACAGAAGAGATTGCTCCAACACTAAACGACCTGGGTATGGTAACCGATGCCGTATGGCATGATATAGACAATGATAATGACCAAGACTTGATTGTTGTAGGTGAGTGGATGAGCCCAACGGTTTTCAAAAATGACAATGGAACACTTTCCAATAGCTCAGAACAGGCCGGAACTTCTGACTTTAGCGGTTGGTACCATAGAATAGAAGCCAGTGACATTGATGGTGATGGAGATATGGACTTCATTCTTGGAAATCATGGACTCAATTCCAGATTTAAGGCATCTCCCATTGAACCCATTAAGTTATATGTCAATGACTTTGATCAAAACGGTAGCCCGGAGCAAATTTTCACTAGAGTTTTAGATGGTAAGAATCTACCCTACACTCTGAAACATGAACTCCAAATGCAAATACCAGCCATCAAGAAACGCTATCTCAAATACGAAGCGTTTAACGATCAAACCATGGAGCAAATCTTCTCTCCAGCGCAGCTAGAAAAAGCGGTAGTTTCTGAGGTGACTCATTTAGCCAGTTCTCTGATGATCAACAACGGTGATGGGACCTTCAACATACAAGCATTACCCATTCAGGCTCAGCTGTCTCCCACCTATGCGATCAGCACTGCAGACTTTAATGGTGATGGAACGACTGACATATTGTTAGGAGGCAATCAACATAGAGTAAAGCCTCAGGCCGGTAGATATGATGCCAATTATGGTGTCCTGCTCATTGGTGATGGAAAAGGAAATTTCTCTGCCCTCTCGAAATCTGGAACAGGACTTTCTATTGAAGGAGAAGTAAGAGATTTTCTGATTCGTGAAATCAATGGTGAAAAAGTACTCTTCATTGCTATGAACAACGAAGCCATTAAAGCCTATAAGTTCTAGGCCATGCGCATCAGGTTCTCAATTCTTTTTTTATCAATTGTTGTTTTCAGCTGCTCGGTGGAGAAATCCGAACCCCTATTTCGGCTTGTGCCATCGGATGAGACAGGTGTAGCATTCAAAAATATAGTCTCCTCTTCGGCAGACTTCAATATTTTAGAATACCTCTACTTCTACAATGGCGGAGGTGTAGCCACTGGAGATATCAACAATGACGGGCTCGTTGACCTCTTCTTTACCTCAAATCAATCTTCAAATAAACTCTATTTGAACCTAGGAGGCTTAAAATTCAAAGATATATCCGAATCGGCCGGCATAACGGGAAAAGGCACCTGGTCCGCGGGCGTGACCATGGCAGATATCAATGCTGATGGCCTATTGGACATTTATGTTTCGCATGTTGGTGATTACAAAGAGGCTCAGGGTCAAAATGAACTTTACATTAACAATGGTGATAATACTTTCTCAGAATCAGCTGAAAAATATGGATTAGCCTATAAAGGTTTTTCAACACAGGCAACATTCTTTGACTATGATAGAGACGGGGATTTGGACATGTACCTCCTCAACCACTCTATTAAAAATCCGGCTGTCTTTACCGATGCAAGTACTCGCTATAAGTCTGATGAAGGAGGAGACAGACTATTTCAAAACCAGGTTTCCCAGGGTAAAGAAGGTTTTATAGACATCACAGATCAAGCCGGAATCTACTCAAGTGCTATTGGTTTTGGGCTAGGGGTAGCCATCAGTGATATCAATAATGATGGCTGGCCAGACATATACGTATCCAATGACTTTACCGAAAACGACTACTTATACATCAATCAGCAAGACGGCACTTTCAAAGAGGAACTGGAACAAAGAATCTCGCATACCAGTCGTTTTTCTATGGGTAATGAAATTGCCGATTTAAATAATGATGGCCTGGGTGAAATAATCACCACTGATATGCTACCCTCAAATCCAGAAATCTGGAAGAAGTCCGTTGTTGAAGACAAATCTGAAGTCTATAAAATCAAATTAGGGTATGGTTATGGGCATCAATATGTTCGAAATACCCTACAGAGAAACCTGGGCAATGGCCAATTTTCTGACTTGAGTCTCTTTACCAATACCTACGCCTCAGATTGGAGTTGGTCGCCTTTGATTTTTGACATGGACAATGATGGCTATCAGGACATTCACATCACCAATGGTATTTACAAAAGGCCAAACGACCTGGACTATCTTAATTATCAATCTACTTCAAATGATGTCAGACAGAGGAGTCAAGAGGAACTTGAAGAATTTTTAGTAGAAACCCTGCCTACCGTTCAGATTCCAAACTATGCTGGACGAAACTTTGGTGGTTTTAAGATTAAAGACATTTCTGAAACTTGGGGTCTAAACCAGTCCACTTACTCTAATGGTTCAGCTTATGCTGACTTGGATAACGATGGAGACCTCGAACTCATCATCAATAATATTGAGCAAGAAGCTTTCATTTATGAGAACCTATCCAAAGACAATGGACACCTAAAGTTGAATTTTAAAGGGCCTAGACTTAATCCTTTTGGTATAGGTGCTAAAGTAACGGTGAGCATTGGCGATCAGGAATTAACCAGAGAGAACTTCAACACCAGAGGTTTTCAGTCGAGCGTTGCCCCTAGTCTACATTTTGGTCTTGGAAAATCGAAAACCATTGATGAATTAACCGTTACCTGGCCAGATGGAAAAACACAAAGCCTCAGCAATCAGCAGATCAATCAAACAGTGACACTGGATTATCAGAATGCGCAACAAGCAAATAATACAATAATCAATACCACACAACAATTATTATCTGTCGCCACTAATCCATTTGGTTTTGAACATACGGAGGATGACTTTACTGACTTCGATAGAGAATATTTAATTCCTAGGCAGTTTAATCATGAGGGGCCTGCACTAGCCGTTGCGGATGTGAATCAAGATGGGCTCCATGATGTCTATTTCGGTGGTGCTCGTGATCAGGCCGGAGAATTATGGGTACAACAAGCCGATGGAACGTTCACATCCCAGCCCTCTCCTATTTTCTCTCAATTAGCCAAGGCAGAAGATGTTGCTGCTGAGTTTTTCGATACAGATGGTGATGGTGACCAAGACCTCTATGTCAGTACAGGAGGAAACGAATCTGAAGAAGGGCAACTCTTCTCTTACGATCGTCTTTACCTCAATGATGGTCGCGGCAACTTTAGGTTTTCACCTGCCGCTTTACCACAAATAGGGTCTCAAGGCAAAACCATTTCCATTGCTGATGTAGATGGAGACAATGATCTGGATGTCTTCCTAGGCTCAAATATTGTATCGGGAGCTTATGGCAAAAGTCCACAGCAATACCTGCTCATTAATAATGGAAGAGGACTTTTCAAAAATGAGATTAATACGCGAATAGCTAAAAGCAATGAGCTCGGAATGCTGAATGCCTCCCAATGGATAGATTTCGACCAGGATGGTGATCAGGACTTGTTGATTGCTGGTGAGTGGACACCTATCCAACTCCTTGAAAATGATGGAACAGGAAAGTTTGAGCCCAAAGAAATTGATGCTTTCGACCAGTCAAATGGCTGGTGGTTTAGCCTCAAAGTAGCTGACATCAACAATGATGGATTACCAGATTTTGTTTCAGGCAATTTGGGTTTGAATAATAAACTCAAAGCCTCCAACGATCAGCCCGTAAGTCTGTATCTCCGAGACTTTGATGACAATGGACAGACAGACCCTTTCGTATTTCACTTTCAAGAAGGCATAGAATCACCTTTTGCTACCCGTGATGACTTAGTCAAACAAATGGCAGGAATCAAAAAGCTTCACCCTGACTATAAGTCTTATGCTCAAATCAAAGGTCCGGAAGACCTTCTGGGTAATAACTTCAAAGACCAAACTTCGATAAAGAGAGCATATACCTTTAGCTCAAAAGCATTCATAAATATGGGTAGTGGAAAATTTGAAACCCTTGAATTGCCTGACGAGGTACAGTTTTCAAGTGCAATGGACTTTGTGATCAAGGACCTTGATGGCGATGATAACCTAGATCTCCTGGTTTTCGGGAATAATTACACTTTTAGAAACGACTACGGCCGTTCTGATGCCAAACCTATCACCTTACTCTTAGGCAATGCCAATGGAAGTTTTGAACCTCAACCCGATTACTTCTTGAATACACCTGCGACTTGGGGTGAGTATCGATCGGCAAGACCAATCGTAATTAATGGACAATCCATGATAATTGCTGTAAGAAATAATCAGCCGCCTGTCCTGTTGAAAGGAGGCTAAAAAAAGTCACCCATTCATTTTGCGGCTCAATGCTTATATTGAGCTATGACCTTAAGAAATGCTACCCTCTCACTTCTTGCCACTTCCATCATTTGCTTGTTCTCAGCCTGCAAAAGTCAAGAGTATGGGTTTTCTAAAAAGGACGTGAGGAAGGGTCAAAAATTGGTAGGCCTTGAGTTTGACAAACACGCAGTCAATACCATGTATCGTTATCTGGGAAGAAATAAGTCAGGCTATGATTCGCTACGCAAATATGAAACGGACAATGAGACCTTCCCCGCTTTGCTCTTCGATCCACACCCAGCCGGCTACAAAATGCCTAATCACGATGCATCAGGCAACCAGTGGGACATTCCTGAAAACATAGTCCTGCCATCTTCGGAAGACGAAATAGCCTTTATGAGTATTCCAGAACTGGCAAGCCTCATTAGATCTAAAAAGCTCTCCTCAGAACGACTTACGAATATCTATTTAAGCCGCATTGAAAAGTATGATGGCCAATTACAGAGCGTCATCACTGTCACCAAAGAGTTGGCGCAGAAACAAGCCCGTGAAGCAGATAGGCAGATTGCTGTTGGTAATTACAAAGGAATACTTCATGGCATACCGTATGGCGTAAAAGACCTAATGGCAGTCGAGGGCTACCCCACCACTTGGGGAGCGGCCCCCTACAAAAATCAAATGATCACTTACACGGCTACCGTGGTCAAGAAGCTTGAAGCGCAAGGGGCTGTCCTAATAGCCAAACTGGTGTCCGGTTCGTTGGCCAGAGGAGATGTCTGGTTCGGAGGGAAAACCAAAAACCCATGGGATATCAAGCAGGGTGCCAGCGGATCATCAGCTGGTTCGGGTTCCGCAACATCAGCAGGTCTCGTTGCCTTTTCATTGGGTACAGAAACACTCGGTTCTATCACCTCTCCCGCTACGCGAAATGGAGTTACAGGCCTTAGGCCTACTTACGGTCGTGTCAGTAGACATGGCGTTATGAGCCTCAGTTGGTCAATGGATAAAGTCGGGCCGCTGTGCCGATCGGCAGTAGACACTGAGATTGTTTTCAACGCAATCTATGGCAAGGATAATCTCGACCCTACCACCAATTCAGTAGGTTTTGAGCAAGTGAACAAAGCTCCCGAATACCTTAAAGTTGCCTATTTGAAAGAAGACATAGAGGCAGATTCCTCAGACCAAGGCAAGAACCTGTGGGAAGGCCTTGAGGTGTTGAAAGAAATGGGAATTGTACCTGAGCCAATTGCTTTGCCCAAAGATTATCCTTACAATGTGTTTGATATCATTCTGAGAGCAGAAGCAGGGGCATTCTTTGACGATCTAGTGCTGTCAAAAGGAGTAGATCAAATGGTCGAGCAACACTATGGCTCACGTGCCAATTCACTTCGTCAGGCACGTCTAATACCTGCTGTCGAATACTTGCAGGCTAACCGTCAAAGGCGTCAGCTGATGGATGAAATCAATACGCTTTTTAAAGATTATGATGTGATCATAGCTCCTACATTTAGGGGAAGACAACTTTTCATCACCAATCTAACTGGTCACCCAGTAATCAGCATACCCACTGGTTTTGACAAACGTGGCAGGCCTACCAGTATGACCTTTGTAGGCAATCTCTATGACGAGGGAAGTATATTGGCACTGGCCAAAGCCTACCAAGATGTGACAGATTTCGATGAAAAACACCCTCCACTATTCTCAGGTTCTCAAAACGACTAAACATGAAGACAAAAGTCCTATCGCTACTATCAGCTTTGCTTATCCTAAGTGCTTGCAGTACCAAAGAAGAATTTGATCGAGAATTAGGAGTCGTTTCGGCCTTTTCTGAATTGGTAAATGCAGGGGTTAAACAGCTTGCTTTGAGCTCACCCATGACTCCAGATGAGATGGATGCTTTTTATCCTCTGGCAGTAGAAGCTGCCAAAGGCTATAATGTGTTGGTCACTAGAGAGCCAGATTTGATTAAAACATCCCTTTTCCCGGAAGATATTGTGGAAGGCAAAGAAGTACTTCTTCTTCATCAGGGAAATACCAAATATGCTTATGATCAACTCAAAAAAGATCAAGAAGCTTTAATCTCATCGAATAACTATGACCAAGGGGAACGTCTGGAAATTTCTAGAAGATTCGGCCGCTTACTCAGCTATTCCCCTAGAAAAATCAACAGCTTACTTGCCGATAATACAGCATATAGAACTCTAGACGATTTTAATATTCAAGCCACCAATGTCTTTCTCTATTATAAAGATCTGGCAAAAGCTACGGCCTTCTATACAGAAACTTTAGGCCTTGAGTTGTTAACGGAATATGACAATGCAAGCATTATCAAAATTACAGACAGTGCTTTACTAATCTTGGTGGATGCTGCCAAGGGTATGCATAGTGCCGATGAGCCAAAAACGGTAGCGTTGGCACTGCTCACTAATCAATTGCCTGATTGGTATGCCTACTTACAAGAAAAAGGAGTTGAGATTAAGTACACCTATAAACCTAAAGAGGGAGGGCCACATGATGGCTTTGTGGCCATTGACCCTGAGGGTTACCTATTGGAATTTGAGATGTTCAAACAGCATCAGGAAAATGAGGCCTTTGTGCCCTACTTAGAACAAAATGAGGAAGTAGAAACTTCGGTAAACTACAACGCTAAACAACTCAGCTTTCATGGTGCCATTACCTGGCTTTATTATAAAGACTTATTGGCCATGCAGGGCTTTACCGAAAATGTGTTGGGCTTGGAGATGGTCGCAGATCAGGGATGGACAAAAATCTATCGGGTCACCGATACTGGCTTTATCGGTCTTGTAGATGAACGAAGGGGCATGCATAAGTTCACCGAAGAAAAGGGCGTTACCGTATCATTCATCATCGAAGATCTTGACGGTTGGTATCGATACGTTCAAAACAATCAGCCCTTCGAACTAAGAGAAGGGGCCTTTGAAGAAGGGCCCGGAGGTAGATATAAGGCCTTTGTTGGATTCGATCCAGAGGGCTACTTTCTGGAGTTTGACAAGTTCTTTGAACACCCCGATAATCAAAAGCTTATGCCTTTGTTCAAGTAGAATAGTAAAAGGAACCCTCTTTTTCTTTCATAACTCAATTGACAGAAGGAATACTGTCAATCAAAAAGGCGAGTCAATAAATTGTTCATCTTACTTTTCATTCCTTAACTTTGTGAAAGCGAAAAGGATAAAGAGAATGAAGAAGTATTTTTCCATTTGTATCATAAGTCTATTCTTGATCAGTTCTTGTGACTCAGGAAAGGAAGAAATCGTTATTCCATCGGACGTATATCATGACACCATGGAGAAACTCTCTGAGGTAATTGTCCATGATATTTTCTCTCCGCCAGTGGCGAGCAGAATCTATGCTTACCCAAGCATTGCCATGTATGAAATACTGGCGCAAGACAATAGTGAGTATAATGCCTTTGCAGGCCAATTGGCTCAAATGACTGCTATTCCTCAACCTGAAGGAAACGTCAGTCATGAACTGGCAGCACTTGAGGCGTTCATTAAAGTAGGTACCGCTCTGATTTTTTCTGAAGACAAAATGGATACCTATAAAGCCGAGCTTTACAAAGACCTGAGAAAAGGTGTTAAAGGATCATACTTTGATGCCTCGGTTGCCTATGGAGATCAAGTTGCCGCTCATATTTTGGCTTGGGCTGATGGTGACAATTACAAGCAAACGCGAACCTTCCCGAAGTTTACCGTAACGGACGACCCTACAAGATGGCAACCGACACCTCCTGGTTATATGGAAGCAATCGAGCCACACTGGACTAAAATCAGGCCATTTGTTATAGATTCTGCTGATCAGTTTGTACCTGTCAGACCAACTCCTTTTGACATGAATGAAGGTAGCCCTTTCTACAAAGAAGTGATGGAGGTTTACACAGTTGGAAACAATTTAACAGAAGAGCAAAAAGAAATTGCCTCCTTCTGGGATTGTAATCCATATGTGATGAACGTGACTGGCCACGTAATGGCAGCCACCAAAAAGATTACACCAGGAGGCCACTGGATTGGAATTGTAAAGATTGCTTGTCAAAAAGAAGAAACAAGCCCTATGAAAACCGCTGAAGCCTATGCCTTAACTTCTATCGCATTAGCAGACGGTTTTATCAGCTGTTGGGATGAAAAGTTTAGAAGTAACCTTATTCGTCCAGAAACACTCATCAATAAGCATATTGACCAAGAATGGTTACCACTATTGCAGACACCTCCTTTCCCAGAGTATACTAGTGGACATTCTGTAATATCAAATGCTGCTGCCGTGGCCCTAACTTCCATTTTCGGTGATAATTTTGCCTTTGATGACGACACCGAAGTTAAGTATGGCCTTCCGGTAAGATCATTCACTTCTTTTATCGATGCTTCTGAAGAAGCTGCCATTAGTAGAATGTATGGTGGAATTCATTATATGCCGGCCATTGCCAATGGTGTGACTCAAGGAAGAGCCCTCGGAAACTTTGTGGTTGACAAACTCGAAGTGAAAAATGAAAGTCTAGCCCAGAACAATCAGTAGATTTTTCAGAAGTCATTGAAAGCCAGCGTTAACCGCTGGCTTTTTTTTGTTTTTGCCAGTCAAGCTTTCAAGTCTAAAAACTATGATTTCCCCCTCGAAGTGCTTATAATTATGTGTTGCGAAAGGTGTTAATTCATCTACAACTCGCTTCAATACTGAAACGCGCTTTTACCAAAATACACTCAAGGCAATCGCAGAGGTATTTTGGCAACCTTAAAAACAACTAATGGAACCTAATGGATTAGAATGGAGTGATTACACGATCATTGTCGTGTACCTCGTGGGAATCGTTTGGTACGGTATCCGAAAGGGAAAACAAGAGAGTTCTGAAGATTACTTTCTCGCAGGCCGAAATATGGCTTGGCCCATCGTGGGGATTTCCCTCTTTGCAGCAAATATTGGAAGCAATACCCTTATAGGGCTTACATCGGATGCCTTCAATACAGATGTGGCTGTCTATAACTACGAATGGATGGCAGCTGTAGTGCTGGTTATCTTTGCAATATTCTTCTTGCCCTTCTACCTTAAATCGAAGGTCTATACCATGCCCGAATTTCTTGAGAGGCGATACGATACCAGAACACGATACTTATTTTCAGGAATTACCATAGTCGGTAACGTCATTATTGATACTGCATCAGGTCTCTATGCTGGAAACTTGATCTTAAAAATCATTTTCCCAGATACTCCGTCTTGGATAATCATAGCCTTATTAGCCTTCGCAGCAGCGGCTTATACGATTCCTGGCGGACTTTCATCGGTAGTACACACCGAGGTAATTCAAGCAGTTCTACTGATATTTGGATCCGTATTAGTTACCTATTATGCTTTTGACGAAGTAGGCGGATGGAACGCTATGATAGACGGTTTAAATAACCTCCACGCCAGTGGAAATATAGAAAAAGATTCCGGAGAAGTGCTGAGCCTCATACGGCCAGCTTCAGACAAATCCATGCCATGGCCGGGATTACTGCTCGGTGTACCTCTTTTAGGTTTTTACTTCTGGGCCAATAATCAGTTTATGGTGCAAAGAGTACTTTCGGCAAAAGACCTTAACCACGGCAGATGGGGTGCCATCTTTGCTGGTTTACTCAAACTTCCTGTACTATTCATTATGGTTATACCAGGTGTACTTGCCATACTTCTGTTTTCGGATGCCGACATAAGCTTCTTGAAATATCCAATTCCGGTGGAAGGAGGTTTTCAGACCTGTGGCGCATTAGCAGATTGTCCCAACATGACTTATCCTGTTCTGATTTATTCATTGTTACCGACAGGTATTCTCGGCTTAGTAATCGCTGGGTTACTAGCAGCTATGTCATCCAGTATTTCGGCAACACTGAACTCAGCTTCAACTTTGATTACGATGGACTTTGTGCAAAAACTGAAGCCAGGAATCAGTTCTAAAGGATTGGTAAGAGCTGGTCAAATTGCTACTGTAGTGCTAGTTATTCTCGCTGCGGCCTGGGCACCAATGATTGAGACCTTCCGTTCACTGTGGACATACTTGCAACAGATTCTTGGTTTTATATCACCTCCAATCGTTGCAGCATTTGTGGTTGGGCTCTTCAGTAGAAGGTCCAATGCCAATGGGGGCTTCTGGAGTTTGGTACTCTCCTATTTGCTGGTACTTGGGTGGATCGCATATTGCT
This sequence comes from Roseivirga sp., assembly GCA_965230105.1. Classification (GTDB taxonomy): domain Bacteria; phylum Bacteroidota; class Bacteroidia; order Cytophagales; family Cyclobacteriaceae; genus Roseivirga. The sequence goes on from CBDDKG010000001.1 coordinate 153,300, forward strand.
TCTCTACATTCGGAGGCATTAGCACAGAGCAAACAGGCATTCACTTCTTATATATTGTTCCCGTATTGTTCGTAATAGCTTGTGTGATTAACCTTGTTGTTAGTTCAATGTCTCCGGCACCGACTGAAGAAAAACTAGAGGGAATGATCTGGAGAAAGCGAATCTACCAAGACGAAACCAAGGAATTGGTTGGTCTCCCTTGGTACAAAAACTACAGGAAGCTTTCGGTATTGCTACTGATTCTAACAGCCATTATTGTATTATGGTTTGCTTAAGAAATATTTGAAAAAAGCTCCGTTCAGAAAATCACTGGACAGGGGCTTTCTTACGTTTTTTGTAATTGATTCTCACTCAAGAATAAAATACTTTAGCCGCCACTTTTAGATCGTATTGAACACCATCTTCAATGTACAACCCTTCGGCCCACTTATTATTAAAAAAGCTCCTGCCTTCGCTTAAAAAACAGGCAGGGCAAAAGGCAATTGAAGACTTTGAAAGAAGGTACATAAGCCTTTTCAGTGATATTTATAGTCGATTCCAAAAGTTGTATGGCCAGCACGAACATGCCTTACCTGCTTTTGAGAAACTCAGTAAGGTCATGTTAGAGGCTTATCTAAAACGGCCAGAATACTTGAAGAAGTCTGATCAGAAGAGGGAGGAAAATCCTGCCTGGTTCAGAAGTCAGCGAATCACGGGAATGATGCTCTATGTGGATCGTTTCAATAAGGACTTGAACGGCCTGATTGATCGTCTGGACTACTTCGAAGAACTAGGTATCAATTTCTTACATCTAATGCCGCTTTTGGAAAGTCCAAAAGTCAAGAATGATGGTGGTTATGCGGTTAGCGATTACAGAAAAATTGACAAGCGTTTTGGCACCAACGAAGACTTTAAAAAAGTTACTAAAGCGCTGCGTTCACAAGATACCCTGGTCATGCTCGATTTTGTAGTGAATCACACTAGTGATGAACATGCCTGGGCCAAAAAAGCGAAAGCCGGAGATAAGACCTACCAAGACTTTTACCACACTTATAAGGACCGCTCTACACCATATATGTTTGAGCGATCCATGCCTGAGGTATTCCCTGAAAGCTCACCTGGCAACTTCATTTTTGATGAAGAGATGCAGCGATGGGTCATGACTGTTTTTAATAACTATCAGTGGGATCTGAACTACGCCAATCCTTATGTATTGGTGGAAATGATTGACAACATCTTCCATCTGGCTAATATGGGAGTAGATGTATTCCGTATGGATGCTGTAGCCTTTGTATGGAAGCAAATTGGCACTGCCTGTCAGAATCTACCACAAGCTCATATTATTCATCAATTATTTAAGTTGTGTGCACAAGTAAGTGCTCCAGGAGTGGCATTTCTTGCCGAGGCTATTGTTGCTCCCACTGAAATTGTCAAATACTTTGGTGACTCAGAAGTCTGGAGTAATGAGCACGATATGGCTTATAATGCCACATTGATGGCACTTCTCTGGAATTCATTGGCCACCCGAAGCACACGTGTCATGAAAGCCAGTTTGAGAGATATTCCTCGCAAACCCAATGGGACCACATGGGTTAACTATGCACGTTGTCATGATGATATCGGTATGGGATTCGAAGACCGGCATATTCAGGAATCAGGCTTTGCTCCAGGACCACATAGGCAATTCCTTACAAAGTTTCTGACTGGTGATTTTCACAAGTCTTTCGCCAAAGGCATGCCCTTTATGTATAATCCAAAGACAGGTGATGCCCGGATTTCAGGTTCAATGGCCTCTCTTTCAGGTCTGGAAGACGCACTAAATGAAGGCAATAAATTAAGCATAAGAAGAGCCATTGACAGGATCAACTTATTACATAGTATTATCCTCTCTTACGGTGGTATTCCTGTAATCTATTCTGGCGATGAAGTCGCCACATTGAATGATTATGACTTCCTAAAAGACGAAGCGAAAAGTGATGATAATCGCTGGATGCACCGTCCAAAAATGGATTGGAAAAGGGCCGAAAAAAGAGCGGAAAAAAATACTCCCGAGGAAAAAGTCTTCAGTGCACTCAAACGAATGATTAACATAAGGCGATCCGTTATAGAGTTCTCCGATGATAATAACACACAGTTAGTTGAAGTGTCAAATGAGCATGTATTCGCATTTCAGCGCAATCTGGAAAATCAGCACACCTTGGTAATTGCCAATTTCAAGGATAGCGATCAGGAAGTTTATCCTCACTTAGTATTTCCACAAACACAAGTCAATCCATTCAAAATGGTAGATAGGGTCACTGGTAAGACAGTGAAAATAAAAGATGGGAAGCTTTCCCTAAAGCCATATCAATTCTATTGGTTAACAAATAAATAAGCAACATGACAAGAACCTGGTGGAAAGAAAGTGTGGTATATCAAATTTACCCTCGAAGCTTTAAAGACTCTAACAATGATGGTCTTGGTGACATCCCAGGTATTTTTGAAAAACTGGACTACATACAATCACTAGGTATAGATGTGATATGGTTATGCCCTGTGTATAAGTCCCCCAATGACGATAATGGTTATGACATTGCTGACTACCGCCATATCATGGAGGAGTTTGGTACCATGGATGATTTTGACCGATTACTAAATGGAATTCATACTAGAGGAATGAAACTGGTAATGGATCTGGTGGTCAATCATTCATCCGATGAACATAATTGGTTTGAGGAGTCGAAAAAGTCAAAAGACAACCCCTATCGCGATTACTATATCTGGAGACCAGGAGTAAATGGAGGTCCTCCTAATGACTGGCAAGGATTTTTTGGGGGTTCTACCTGGGAATATGACGAACAGACGGAGGAGTATTACCTCCACATGTTCACTGTGAAACAACCAGACTTGAACTGGGAAAACGCAAAAGTTCGTAAGGAGGTCCAGGACATTGTAAGGTACTGGTTCGAAAAAGGAGTAGATGGTTTTAGAATGGATGTGATTTCTCTGATTTCCAAGCGGCCTGAATACAGCGATATGATTGCTGAACGATTCGATGACGTTGTGACTCATCAATTCGCTAACGGGCCTAGAGTTCATGAATTTCTAAAAGAACTGAATAAAGAGGTCTTGAGCCAATACGACATCATGACGGTTGGAGAAGGGCCTGGGATTACGCTTGAACATGGCTTGGACTATGTAGGCGAAGACCGAGATGAATTGAATATGGTCTTCCACTTCGATCATATGTTTATGAACATGGGGCCTGGCGGTCGTTTTGACCCATTACCCATTGACTTTCAAGAATTTAAAGATGTATTCACTCGTTGGGATGAAAAACTGAAAGGAAAAGGCTGGGGAAGCATCTTCTTAGGGAATCATGACTTTCCAAGAATGGTCTCGCGTTTCGCAACAGATGGGACTTACAGAGAAAAAGCAGCCAAGTTACTGGCCACTCTTTTAATGACCTTAAGAGGAACTCCATATGTATATCAGGGAGATGAAATTGGCATGACCAATATTGCCTTTGATAATCCTGAAGATTATAAAGATGTAGAAACCTTGAATTTCTTCAAGGCGCTCCAAGCCCAAGGTAAAGACCCTAATGACCATCTGGACAAGATATACACTATTGGAAGAGACAATGCCCGTACACCAATGCAGTGGTCAGACAGAAAAAATGCAGGTTTTACTAATGGGCAACCTTGGATTAAGGTAAACCCTAATCATACAGATATCAATGTTGAAGATCAGGAACGCAATACGGAATCTATCCTGAATTTCTATCGAAGGGTGATCCAGTTTCGCAAGGACCACACTACCTTGATTTATGGCGATTATGAGTCTATTCGCAATGACCATCCACAGATTTATGCCTACCGAAGGTGGGACGAAGAAAATGAGTTCTTGGTCGTCTTGAACTTCTCTCATCAGGAAGTCGACTTCGATCCGATTATTACGGGACTTGAGTTATTGATCTACAACTATACCGATGCTACTGAAGACTTGTTGATGAGACCTTGGGAAGCTAAGGTGTTTAGGGTAAATGATTGATTGCAATTATATTTAGGTATGTCAGCAAAGCTCTGGGGAATTGATTTAGGCGGTACGAAGATCGAAGGCATCGTCTTGAAGTCGAAAGACGATCCCAAGGTATTGGTCAGAGAAAGAATCGATACTGAAAGTGATGGTGGCTATGAGCATGTACTCAACCGAATTAAAATGCTCATCGATCAACTGACTGAAGCAGTAGGAGAAGCTCCAAAGATCATCGGTATGGGAACTCCCGGAGCGATTGACCCTCCTACAGGACTTTTGAAAAACAGCAACTCTCAGTCCATCAATAAAAAGCCCTTTAAAAAAGACCTTGAAGCCCTGATCGGGATCCCAACCATTATGGCCAATGATGCCAATTGTTTTGCCCTTGCAGAAGCTCAAATGGGCATCGTCCCCGAGGTAGACCCCGATGCTAAAGTGGTTTTTGGTGTGATTATGGGTACAGGTTGTGGAGGGGGAGTAGTCGTCAATGGGCAGGTGATCAACGGCAAACATGGCATTGGCGGAGAATGGGGTCATAATTTCCTTGATGCTTCCGGAGGCCCCTGCTACTGCGGAAAATCGGGCTGCACAGAAAAAATTATCTCCGGAACAGGCTTGGAAAACTATTACGAAGAGATCACCGGTGTTCGTAAAAGGCTCAAAGAGATTATTCCTGATGCGCGCTCAGGTGAAGACCCTAATGCCATCAAAACCATGGATAGATTAATGCATTTCTTCGGCTTAGGTATATCTACCATCATCAATACACTAGATCCTGATGTGATAGTATTAGGCGGAGGAGTTGGCAACATAGAAGAGCTCTATACGCGAGGGGTAGAAGAAGCAGAAAAGCATGTTTTCAACCCTCGCCTGGAAACAAAAATTGTGAGGCCCAAACTCGGTGACAGTGCAGGTGTTTTCGGTGCGGCTTTCCTCACGGCTTAACCTGACCTTCCAACCAACAAAAGCTCAACAATTTTGTGTATCACTATAATAATTAGTTTTTAACTATTATTTTTAGTTTACTAATTTTTATAGCAAATGTACAAAGGAAGAGGAGCGCAAATTCAGGTCAAAAACAAGTTCTTAGTCCACGAATATGTGCAGGAACACATTGAAGGCATTGATGAGTATGATGAAGATGCCCCTAAGACCAAATACATTAAAATCTTTCCCAAAACCATTGTTAATAAGGTCACAAGCCCGGATGTCGGCATGGAATATTCGCTCAATCCTTATCAAGGCTGCGAACATGGATGTATCTATTGCTATGCTCGCAATTCTCATGAGTATTGGGGTTATAATGCTGGTCTCGATTTTGAACGTGTCATCCTTTACAAAGAAAATGCACCTGAACTCCTGGAAAAGCAGTTTCAAAACCCTAGATGGAACCCGAAGACCATTGTCCTTTCTGGTAATACCGATTGTTACCAACCGATTGAGAGAAAGCTAAAGATCACTAGAAAACTATTGGAAATATTCCTTCAGTATAAGCACCCTGTCGGAATGATCACGAAGAATGTGATTGTGTCACGCGATATAGACATACTTGGACCCTTGGCTGATTTGAACTTGATTGGGCTTCACTTCTCTCTAACATCCTTAGACGAGAAAGTGAGAAGAAAATTAGAACCGCGAACAGCCACGGCAAAACAAAAGCTAAAGACGATAGAAAAACTGTCAAAGCGAGGTATTCCGGTAAGCATTATGATAGGACCTGTAATTCCCGGGCTGAATGATCATGAAATCCCTGCGATTATGAAGTATTCAGCCAATGCCGGTGCCAGAAGTGCTGGCTTTACGATGGTAAGACTCAATGGCCAGATTGGTCAAGTATTTGAAAACTGGGTACCTCAGGCCTTCCCCGACCGTGCCGAGAAGATTCTCAACCAAATCAAAGACGCCCACAACGGAAAACTCAGTGATAGTCGATTTGGCATGCGTATGCGCGGTAACGGCAGAATAGTGCAGTCCATTCATCGCATGTTTGAACTCAGCAAGGCCAAATACTTTCAGGATATACCTCATCGACCTCCACTTCGTACAGATTTATTTATCCGAACAACTAAAGGACAACTGGGGTTATTTTAAATCCCGATTTTGGAGTGCTAAAGCTTCCTCAAAAGGCTCTCCATTGAAGTCGTTTCCTTGAGTTTGCCTTTCACTTCATCGATAGATACTCTGATTTGAGAAAGGTCATCTCGGTCACGAATCGTTACCGTATTATCTTCTAAAGTCTGGTGATCTACAGTCACACAATATGGAGTACCAATGGCATCTTGTCTTCTATAACGCTTACCAATGGCGTCTTTCTCGTCATACTGGCAGTTGAAATCAAACTGTAATTCAGATAGAATTTCTCTTGCCTTGGCAGGTAGACCAGACTCTTCCTTCTTCAGCAATGGCAGCACCGCCACATGATAAGGTGCCAAAGGTGCTGGTAGTTTCAATACTGTCCTTTCACTCCCATCTTCTAAAGTTTCCTCAGTAAAGGCACTTGAAAGAATGGCAAGGAACATACGATCCAGACCTATTGAAGTCTCTACCACGTAAGGCACATAGGACTTGTTCTCAACGGTGTCGAAGAATTGCAATTTCTTACCTGAATGCTCCTCATGAGCCTTCAAGTCAAAGTCAGTTCTGGAATGAATTCCTTCCAGCTCTTTGAAGCCCATTGGGAAGTTAAACTGAATATCAGCGGCAGCATTCGCGTAATGGGCCAGATTCACATGGTCATGGAAACGGTAGTTCTCTTCTCCTAAACCTAGTGCTTTATGCCAGGCAATTCGCTTGGCCTTCCAGTTATCGTACCATTCAATTTCTTCCCCTGGTTTCACAAAGAACTGCATCTCCATCTGCTCAAACTCACGCATTCTAAAGATAAACTGACGGGCAATGATCTCATTTCTGAAAGCCTTTCCAATCTGAGCAATACCAAAAGGGATTTTCATCCTTCCCGTCTTTTGTACATTCAGGAAGTTGACAAAAATACCCTGTGCGGTCTCTGGTCGCAGGTAGATCTTGTTAGAATCATCGGCTACAGAACCCATCTCTGTAGAGAACATCAGGTTGAACTGACGCACATCAGTCCAGTTTTTAGAGCCAGATACGGGATCTGCGATGCCCAATTCTTCAATCAAGGCTTTGATATCAGCAAGGTCACCGTTTTCAAGACCTTTACCCATACGATCATTAATTCCATCAATCTTGGCCTGATTTCTAAGCACATTGGGATTGGTAGCCAAAAACTGCGCCTTATCAAAGCTGTCACCAAAGCGCTTTTCGGCTTTAGTCACTTCTTTATTGATCTTCGCTTCTATCTTGGCGATATAATCTTCTATAAGCACATCGGCACGATACCGCTTTTTAGAATCTTTGTTATCAATCAAGGGATCGTTGAAAGCATCAACATGGCCAGAAGCCTTCCAGGTGGTAGGGTGCATGAAAATTGAAGCGTCAATCCCCACAATGTTCTCGTTCATCTGAACCATCGCCTTCCACCAGTATTGCTTGATATTATTCTTAAGCTCTACTCCATTTTGCCCGTAATCATAGGCTGCACCCAATCCATCATAAATTTCGCTTGATGGGAAAATGAAGCCGTATTCCTTCGCGTGACTCGCGATCTTTTTGAGCAAATTATCTTCGTTCTGTGCCATGCGGCAAAGATATAGAAAAGGGATTCAAGTAGTACAAGACATGAATTAAAAAAGGAAATGAACCGATTAAACAACAACCCAGAAGAAAAAGGCGTTTCAAATGCCTAAATGGGTATATTTACAACAGATGTCTAGACGCGTCACATACATTTTTGGCACTATTGTATTTGTCTTACTCGCAATTATCGGGGTACAGCAATACATGTTATATCAAACCAAGCAGTACAGCCCTGAATCGATCGCTCAGTATACCAGCAGCGATGTCAGTATCAGAGTCACTTACAGCCGTCCTTCAAAAAAGGGTCGGGAGATTTTTGGTGACTTGGTTCCTTATGGCAGATGGTGGAGAACTGGGGCCAACGAACCAACAACAATTGAGGTTTCCCGAGATATTACATTTGGTGAAGATCAACTCCTTCCGGCTGGTGAATATTCCTTAGTCACTATACCAGATGCTTCTTCTTGGCAAGTCATTTTCAACGATAGAATTCCCGATTGGGGAACCACATATTATCCAGAAAGCAACGTTGTCAATGTAAGTGCTAGAGTAGAGTTATTGCCTGATGTAGTGGAGCTATTTACCATTGATTTTACTGAAGAAAACGGCACTCCGGCATTAATTTTGGCCTGGGATCATACCAAGGTTACAGTGCCTTTTCAAGTACGCTAAGCTAAAGCTAAGGGCACTGCATTCTAAAATTCTTTCGGCTTCTGAATTAAACCATCCTCATTGTTTCACATCCAAAAGGTGAATTTAAACAAAGAGATATGAGGTCATTATTTAGAACCACACTGATACTTACAGTCATTTTTTCGGCCAGCCAAGCCATTGCCCAAAGTGGAGAGAAGACGCTACTCAGAACTGAGCAAATCGCAGCAAAATTAGAACTGTCAGACAAGCAAAAAGCTGAACTAGATAAGGAGTTAAAAGCGAACCAGGAAAGTAGAAAAGCCCAGATGGAGAAAATGCGTGCCTTGCGTGAAGAAATGAAGCGAGATGCTTTTGTAAAACGCCAGGAGCAAATGGAACGCATGAAAAGCATCCTGACACCAGAGCAATGGGAAAAATTCCAAAAGCTTCAAAAGGAGGTTAAAGGCAGACTCCAACGCATGAGGGGCCAAAGAGGTCAGGACGGCTTTAGAGGCCAAAGAAGACAAGGCGGCCAAAGACAATTTATGGGTAGAGCACAGTTCAGACAAGGAAGACTGATGCTGCGTAAGAGAGCAGCCCAAAAACGTCTTGAAGAAAAGAAAGAAAAAGGTGGAGACGGAGGTAATTGATACCTTCTCTTTACGTCATTCTGAACTTGGTTCAGAATCTCTCAAGGAGAGTTCTACTAAGTTTTTTAGATCCTGAAACAAGTTCAGGATGACGTTCTTTATAAGATACATCAGGCTTAATTCTTCCAATCTTCCTCATCCTTAGGGCCCATCTTGCCTTCCACACTTTTCAACAAGGCCTTAGCCTCGTATACTTTTCCTCCTTTAATCACGGTAAGAACATTTCTCGTATTGGTAATCTCATCCAGGGGATTGCCCGTAATCACAAAGGCATCCGCCAACTTGCTTACAGTAATACTTCCCAGAATATCGCTCTTTCTCAAAGCCTGAGCACCATTGATTGTCGCAATTTTTAAGACATCGGCATTGGGAATACCAATTGATACCAAGGCTTCCATTTCGCGATGTGCACTAAAGCCAGGAATGTATTCCCCAACAGATGGATGATCCGTTCCTAAGGTTATCTTACCTCCCTTATCAAAGTACTTCTTAACGGTTACCTTCTTTACATCGAAGATCTTTTGAAACATCCCTAACTCCTGTCGGGTCTCTTTGGTGATTTCGAAAGCATAGGGGGTTAAGTACTTACGCTCATTATGCCAATGGTCATAGAACTCGTCTCGATGACCATAGTAACCGTAAGCCGTAAGCGTAGCGTCAAAGAAAACACCATTGGCGATAAAGTGATCGATTTGCTTGTCAATCGCTGGATCATTTACGTCCAAATTTTGGAGTGTCGCATATGCCGATTGTGTATTGGGCAAGGCATCGCCTCCCAGAAAGTGCTCAATTCTATCAATCCCCATGGTGATCGCATCCCTTGGGTTCACTGTGTTTCTGAAGCCCGAACCCAGGTGCCCTGTAACAGGTAAGCCATGCATATGTGCTCTTTCGATCAGGGCCTTCAGGAGTACTGGCGAAATACCTTTGGCCTTAAAACCAGCAACCCCAAGTTCTGCCCATTTGTCGACTGTATTATAAATGTCTTCAATGGTTGTTCCCCTATTCCAGGCTGGAAATGCTGTTCCAAAGTATGGCCCAGAACTGTGAATTCGCGCGCCAACCTTCTCTCCACGATCGATCTTTCTCCGGGCTTCCAGCATTACCTCGGGTTGAATTTCTCCTCCAGGAAAAGTGGAAGTCACCCCATTGGCTAGAAAAATCACCGGGTTCGCTTCGACTTCGTCCCTTCGAACCCCATCAAAAGTCACACGATAGTGAGCATGTAAGTCAAAAATGCCCGGCAGTAGATACTGATCATCACGTAGTGTTAATACCTCATAGCCATCATTAGAACTCAATGCTTGATTGACGCTGACAAACTTCCCACTACGAATCACTATCCCTTGGTTTTTAACCATTTCACCTGAAGCCACATCGAAGTATGAACCACCAGTGATATAGAGGTCTTGAGCAGAAAGGCTTATCAAGGAAAAAAGAAAGAGAGTTAAGAGTAAAGCAGGCTTAATCAATAGTTTCATGGTTGGAGATTTGTACCAATATAAAAGTTGATAGGCAAAAGCCCTCCTAAGAATTTACAAGAGGTACTTGACCCATCGGTTAGCGCTCGAACCTTAAAGAAACTTCCTCCAGACTCGAATTGGAGCCGACCACCGTGAGGGTATCGCCCAACCTCAATCGTGTATAACCATGAGTGATGATACTTTGACCTCCTCTGTTCACAGAAAGCACGATGACATCCGAGGGCAGTCTTAAGTCACGCAATGCCAGACCACGTAAGTTCGGATTTTGTACCTCTACATCCATGGTGTCTTGATTTTCCTGCATACCCAATAGCAGCGTTGCCGCTTGTGGCGATCGTACCAAATGGTCCATGAGACTCACCATGGCCGTTGCAGGATCTACTATAAGGCAGTCCAGTTTATGAAATTTCTCGAAGTTGTAGCGATGGTTGAGCCTGACCACAATGTCCTTTGTACCAATCTTCTCATATAGGGTCTCAGCGATGGCGAGGTTCTCCTCATCTGTGAGCATCAAAACAACAGCCTCTGCCTTTTCAATGTTCTTAGCAATAAGCGTCTCCTGATCAAAGCCATCTACTTTGTGAACGATCAGATCCGGATATTCTGAGGCTTCGATCTCTTGACTTTGTGTTAATATTTCAGCTTCCCAATTGTGTTCCTTCAACTGCCTGGCCAGTGCAACTGACTGCGTCTCAATACCAATAATCATAGCATCACGAACACCATCAAAATGTGGAGTATTGGCTTTGGTACGTGCTTCGCCAACCATCTGAATAGACCATTTGAACAATGGTGGACCTACGAATTGGTTGAGTACGATTACGGCAACTACGATGGTCTGAAATTCTGCTCCAAAGGCAGGAAATGTATTTGCTACGATGGTCGCCAATCCCAAACCGACTCCTGCCTGTGTCACGAAAGGCATCCAGCCAATTTTTCTGAACAAGGCCGAATCACCCGCCAAAGAACCTCCAACCAAAGAACCAATGATCATTGTAACAAGACGAATGCCGAACAGCATAAAAGCAACTCCAATTACTTTGACAAGGATATCGATAGATACCGTGGCACCCGTAAGTGTGAAAAAGCAGATATAAATAACTGGGCCAATTTCTTCCAGGAGTTTGATGAACTCATACCTGAAGCGAGAGTAATTGGTCACAATGAAGCTGCCAATGATGCAGATAAGCAGTGGTTCTATATGGAACTCGTGATCAAAATGATCCAATGTATAGTGCTTTACAAAATAATATAGCAAGTAAACCGAATAGCCAATGGCCAGAATCAAAGCCATTTTCAAATAAGGATTGGCCCTTAGTTTCAAGGCCAGAATGAGTATCCTACCCACCAAATAGCCTAATACAAAGGACGCTGACAATTCTGCCAGAAGAATAAGCAAAAACTGTAAATCAAATGGGTTTCCATTCACAAGCGATGTTGCGATAGATAAGCACACTGCGAACAAAACGATGACTAGGAAATCTTTGATTACTGTAACCCCCATGGCCATCTGAACAAAAGGCCCCTTGGCCCTCATCTCATTAATAACAGCAATAGCTGAAGCTGGAGATCTTGCCACAAAGATGGTTGCCATCATGATCGCCACCGCGACTTTGGACGCATTGTTCATCTCACGCATGAATTCTATCTGCCCGGCAAGAAAAAATATCAATACGGAGCTACCGATGAATGTGACCGCCAATTGACCAAAAGTCATCCACTTGATGCTTTTCATTTGACCTCTCAGCTCTTTCAAATAAAGCTCCGCAGCTGCAGCAAAAGCGATAAAGGCCAATGAAATATCATTAATGAATTGTAAACCTGAGCCTGCCTCCTTAGGAAGTAACTTGAAAATAAATGGTCCGGAAAACAGCCCTATCACTAGCAAACCAGTGATAAAAGGAAGTCTGACCTTTTGGAAAAAGCCAGCAATCTGATTGGCTGCCACAGCGATAATGGCAAAACCACCCAGAAGTAAAACTGTCTGTTGTATTTCAGTCATTCAGCTGCCTTATTAATGATATCGATTCAATTCTAGCTTTGTGCAAGCTTACAAATTAATCAAAAATGACTAATCGACTGTCCTTATTTTCAGGAAACAGCTTATTTCAATTTAGTGCTCACAATTAAACCTTGTGTCAGCGTCTTGTGAACTGGGCAACGATCGGCAATCTCAACTATCCTATTTCGCTGTTCTTCAGTAAGGTTACCTGTCAACTCTAGTTCTCTATCGATAAATTCCATTTTGCTCTTTTCATCTAAAGTCTCGGCATCGGCTGCATGTCGCTTTTCTCTGGTGAGGTGGACTTTTACCTCTTCCAGATCAAGTCCTTTGTGGTTTGCGTACATGCGAATTGTCATGGCAGTGCAAGCACCCAGGGAAGCAACCAATAGGTCATAAGGCGTTCCGGCCAAATCGGTACCTCCTACATCTTTTGGTTCATCAGCAATCATATAATGTCCATTCGCCATAATCTCAGTGAGCAGACCTCTTTCCTTTTCATTCCTTACTACTACCTGGTGATCAGTCGTCAGGGCACCTTCATCTGGCTTGGGCAAATACCGGGAGGCCCAAGAGGAGATTACTTCTCCTACATAAGAGGCATCTTCCTTTCTTGTTAGCAAATGGTCTGCTCCATCTAGCGAGATATAACTCTTGGGATGGTGTGCTGCGAGATATATTTTCTCAGCGTTTTTAATATCTACAGTATCATCTTGAGGGGAGTGAAGAATCAGTAGTGGTCTATTCAATTCCTTAATCACCTGAGAATGTTCATACTCCTGCAGGTCATCAATGAACTGCTTTTTTATGGTAAAAGGCCTTCCGCCAAGCGAGACCTTTGCCTTACCTGCGGTTTCAATTTCGTCTAGTGCTCCTTCAAATAAGTGCTTTACATGGGGTGGGTCCGCTGGTGCTCCAACCGTAGCAACCGCAGAGATGTAAGGAAGTCTATGAGCTGCAATTAACACAGCAGCACCTCCTAAGGAGTGGCCTACAATCAGTTTAGGAGCCTCATATTCTGATTTAAGGTACTCAGCGGCAACGATCAAATCCTGAACATTGCTCGAAAAATTTGTGTCTGCAAAGTCTCCTTCACTGTCACCGAGTCCGGTAAAATCGAAACGTAAAACGGCAATCCCTTTGGATGTCAGCGCTCTGCTAATATTGGTAACCGCCATTAAATTCTTAGAACAGGTAAAACAATGCGCAAAAACAGCGTATGCCTTAGGCTTTTTATCCACCGGCATTTCTAATCTTGCTGAGAGCATCTGTCCCTCGGCATTTGGGAATTGAAGTTTGAAGCTTTTCATCAATAAATGATTTCATCTACAAGTCACGAGCTTCAAAAAAAGTTCGTGCTACCTATTGAATTTAGCGATTGTACTCGAATAAATGGAAACGAAAAAAGGAACGCTATACGTAAATAGGAGCTTTGGGATATTAAGCTGTTCAAAGTCCTGATTTATTAAGCACTCGGCCTGATTGATACAATTTAGGAGTGTACCGACCACTAAGGACATTTTGATGGCTAGTATGATATTCTTCTTATTAGAGAATGCCGATAGCAACACGTTGTTTGAGTTTACTTTCATTTATTGACCCTTTGACTAAATACAAATTAAGTGTTCTCAACATCTCCCTTTGTCTGCTAGCACACATATGCCCATAATCACTTGCTCAACTAAGGGTCAACCCACTATTGAGTGTTTAGCATATAACTACCTAATAAATTTGTCCAATGTGATGGGCTAGCCAGCAAATCGAGGAAATTACTGGCAATCACAATTTCTTAAGAGAATATTGGGCAATCATAGATCGTTAGCTCGGGACATCCCGAGCTTTCTTCTTTAGCAGCCTTTGAACATTTCCAGAAGTATGGTGCATAACAGAAAACAAATATCTTTGCAGCCTGTTTTGCTTGAATATATTTACTGATGGGAAAAGAGAAAAAAGGGGTTTTGCTGGTGAATCTGGGAACACCCGATAGCCCTGCCACAAAAGATGTAAGAAAATACTTGAGAGAGTTCTTAATGGATGAGCGAGTTATCGATATACCATTGATTCCAAGGTTCCTTTTGGTAAATGGCATAATTGCTCCATTTAGAGCCCCTAAGTCTGCAAAAGAGTATGCTAAACTCTGGGAAGATCGCGGTTCTCCCTTAAAATTTAATGGTTTTGATGTTAGAGACATGCTTCAGCAAAGCCTTGGAGATGGGTATCAGGTAGCGCTAGGTATGAGGTACCAGAGCCCGAGCATTGAAAGCGCCCTAGAAGAGTTGAGAAGTCACAATGTAACTGAAATCATAGTAATCCCTCTTTTTCCACAGTACGCATCGGCCAGTACGGGATCCGTCTCGCAAAAGGTAAACAGTATAATCAACAAATGGCAGATTATACCATCAGTTACCCATATTAACCAATTTATGGATCACCCGAAGTTTCTTCAGGCCTTTGCGGAAAACGGCAAGGCGTTGATGGAGAAAGAGACTTATGATCATGTGATTTTCAGTTATCATGGTTTGCCTGAAAGACAGATTAAGAAGGGTTCTGTAGGAAATCAATGTCAGCTAGGTACCTGTTGCAACAAGCTTCACGAAAGAAACCGGTATTGTTACCGCGCACAATGCTTCTATACTTCGCGCCAACTTGCCGAAAGACTTGGTCTTAAAGAAGGCGATTATACGACCACCTTCCAATCAAGATTGGGAAAAGACCCATGGGTAAAACCTTATACGGACGTTTTTCTAAAGGAATTACCGACTAAGGGCATCAAGAGAGTATTAGCTTTCTCTCCGGCATTTATCTCGGACTGCCTTGAAACTACACTAGAAGTTGGGGAAGAGTTCAGAGAAGAATTCGAAGAGGTTGGTGGTGAAGTTTGGGACTTGGTACCCAGCCTGAACACCTCTACTACCTGGATTGAGTGTTTGGAAGACTTGGTTAAATCGGCCTAATTCGCAAGCCTTATTGATACTATACTTACCTGGTGATTAGAAGCATTTGTGCAATCTGCTGCAACAGCACTGTTGGTAAGAATTACCAGCACCTCAAGCTCATCTTGCTGAAATTCTAAGGGTAAACTCTCGGGTACCACTACTGAATTAAAACCATTGTCAAACTGGATGACCCAGCCACATGATTGGTGCCCAGAGACATTGGCACCATCCTTAATGATAGCCATTTGTTCCGTTACGGTAGGCCCATCGTTAGAACTACATCCGAAAAAGACTAAAGCGGTTAAAAGGAAAAAGTACTTAATTTTCATGGTTTTGGCATTCCTTGAAAAGAATCATCGTGTTAAACGACAAGTTAAGTACCAACATTGTACTTTGGGAGGATATCAGCAAAAAAAACTCAAACTTTAACTGGAAGGACGAATTTGTTCTATTCTGATCTCTCGTGGTGCCAGTGCCCGGGTACTACAACCCGCCCGAGACTCCAAGAATTCTACATTTAACAAAACTTGAAGGCCGTCTTGCTCATATTGTTGATTAAGGTAGGTAGGTTTATATAACTCTCCATCAATACGAATCATATAGCCGCATTCTTCCAAACCGAAAATTCCTGAAACATCTTCAACTACTCCAGTGACTTCATCAATTTGAAAGTCTTCATTTGAGCATGCCAGAATCCCTAAAAGAAATAGGAGGACATAGAATTTGCCAGATTTCATAAGTGCTTGGTATAGCTATACAGACTGTATTCTGATCAAAAAGTTACATCAGACCACAGCAGGCTCCAATATCTCGACAAGTTTGTCAAGTACATAGTCCACTTCTTCCGGTTTATTGTACTTGCTAAATGAAAAACGGATTCCCTGGCGATCTGGATCAGCTTTAATTCCATTCAGAACATGAGACCCCATGGCAGCGCCACTGTTACAGGCACTACCGCCTGAGGCTGAAATACCATTAATATCAAGGTTGAAAAGGAGCATGTCATTATCCTCTGAAGGTGGAAAACTAACATTCAAAACAGTATACAAGCTATGTCCATCACGAATATCACCATTGAATGACACCCCAGAGATTTTTTCTCTCAAGCCAGCGATCATTCTGTCTTTTAATCCTCGGATATACCTTTGATGCTCATCCATTTCGCGATATGCAATTTCAAGCGCCTTGGCAAGGCCCACGATGCCGTAAACATACTCAGTTCCACCACGGTGATTTCTCTCCTGGCCTCCACCATGTACAAATCGTCCGATCTTCTTGCTCTTACAAACTCTCAAAAAGCCAACCCCCTTTGGTCCATGGAATTTATGGCCAGCTCCTACTAAGAAATGACATTTCAGATTTTGAGTGTCATGAGCAAAGTGACCCATCGTTTGAACCGTATCGGAATGAAAAATTGCATCATATTCTGATGCCAATTCTCCAATAGCTCCAATATCGTTTAATGTGCCAATTTCATTGTTGGCATGCATAATAGAGACCAATGAACGGCTGTTGTTTTTCAACAGGTCGTTAAGGTGGCTCATATCAACATGGCCCTGATCATCCAGCTCTACATAACTGACCTTAAGTTTGCCCTCCGCTTCCAACTTCCTGGAGGTTTCAAGAACGGCCTTGTGCTCAATTTCAGTAGTGATAATATGCTTTAGGTCGTACGCCTCCACACAACAAGTAATCGCTGTATTATCTGCCTCAGTTCCCCCAGAAGTAAAGAAAATCTCAGAGGGAGCAGTATTCAGCAACTCAGCAACAGTACGCCTGGCGTACTCAACTTTAGTACGTGCCTCTCTACCATGTGCATGTGTAGATGATGGGTTTCCGTAGACATCCAGCATCAAGGGTTTCATGGTCTCAAAAACCTCTGGATCAAGTGGTGTGGTTGCTGCGTTGTCGAAATAAACTTTCATGCCTTGAAATATTAATTGGACACAATTTCCTTTATATCAGATATTATTTTGTTCGCCAAATGTTCAGCTGTCGCCTGAGATTCTGACTCAGCATAAATTCTAATGATCGGCTCAGTATTTGACTTCCTCAAATGTACCCATTCCTTGTCAAATTCTATTTTCACTCCGTCTATAGTATTAACCGGTTGATTTTTATACTTTTCTTCCATAGTAGAAAGCACATTATCAACATCAATATCAGGAGATAAATCAATCTTATTTTTTGAGATATGGTAGTTAGGGTATGAGGCCCTTAATCTGGACATAGGTTGTCCAAACTTTGCCAAATGCGTTAAAAACAAGGCAATCCCAACCAAGGCATCTCTTCCATAGTGCAATTCTGGATAAATAATTCCTCCGTTTCCTTCTCCTCCAATCACCGCATTGGTACCTTTCATTTTGTTGACCACATTCACTTCACCAACAGCAGCGGCTTCGTAAGTAGCCCCATGCTTCTCAGTCACGTCTCTAAGCGCTCGTGTTGAAGAAAGGTTGGAAACTGTATTGCCAAGTGTTTGTGACAGCACATAATCCGCTACAGCCACAAGAGTGTACTCCTCCCCGAAAGGTGTGCCATCTTCCGAAACAAATGCCAATCTATCAACATCCGGATCTACCACAATACCAAGGTCAAAACTCCCATTTTCCAGTGTTGAAGAAATTTTTGTCAAATGCTCTGGTAGAGGTTCGGGATTGTGTGGAAACTGACCGTTGGGTTCGCAGTATAACTCCTCCACATGGCTTACTCCAAGTGCTTTGAGAAGCGGAGGGAGAGAGATTCCACCTGTAGAGTTGACACAGTCAATCACTACTCTGAAATTCGCTGCTTTTATGGCCTCGACATCTACCAATGGTAGGTCCAAAACCATATCAATATGCTTAGCGATATATGTATTATCAAAGGTGACTTTTCCAAGGTCTTTTACTTCGGCAAAATCGAATGAGTCGTTTTTTGCCAATTCAAGAACCTCTTGACCATCACTTCCGCTAATAAATTCGCCTTTTTCGTTCAACAACTTTAAAGCATTCCATTGGACAGGGTTATGACTTGCAGTAAGTATGATACCTCCACCTGCCTGCTCAGCAGGGACCGCCACTTCCACCGTTGGAGTGGTCGATAACCCAAGGTCCAAAACATCAATACCCAAACCTATGAGTGTTGAAGTCACAAGGTTTGAGATCATTTCTCCCGATGGACGGGCGTCTCTTCCGACAACAATCTTTGATTTACCTGATTTCTCTTTGACCCAGGTACCAAATGCAGCGGCAAACTTTACTGCATCTATGGGTGTCAAAGCCTCATCGACCTTACCACCAATAGTTCCTCGAATACCCGAAATTGATTTAATTAATGTCACTAGCTACCTGTCTTAATTTCAGTTGCAAAAGTAGCAAAACAAGTGTAGAAACACTTTAATAAAATGTGTTGAAAAAATTGTGAGAAACCAAAAGGCTATTTGAACTGTGCGAGTACCTTATCTACTTCATTGTCAGGGTTTCCGCAGGTCTCCCCTTCTTTCATGTCTTTACCACAAAATCCGCAGCGAACACCTTCTTTGTTCAGAAATGGACTTTGGGAGGCACACGTCCCTTTGAATTCACCATTTTTTAAAAGAATCAGTCGCACAGACATCCCTACAAAAAACAACCCTACTAAAACTAATGTCAATATTAATGTGGTCATCACAGACTAATTTGTGGCAAATTTAACATACTTGATTTCATAACGCTACCTTTGCCTCATAAGTTTCTGGAAAGAAAAACAGATGATTCAACCTCCAAAAGATTTACGCAGAAAGGAAAAGCTCGAGGCCTTCGATAGGCTTTTGACTATTATGGATGAATTGCGTTTGAACTGTCCATGGGACAAGAAGCAAACATTGGAAAGCATTCGACACCTGACCATTGAAGAGACTTATGAGCTATCTGACGCCATACTGACAGAAAACTTAGATGAGGTAAAAAAAGAGATTGGTGACCTCATGCTACATATGGTTTTCTATTCGAAAATTGCAGATGAAAAGAAGGCCTTTGATGTGGCCGATGCCCTGAATGCTATTAGCGATAAGTTAGTACATAGACACCCACACATTTATGGAGATATAGAGGCAAATGATGAAGAGGCTGTAAAGGCAAATTGGGAGAAGATTAAACTAAAAGAAAAAGGTAACAAATCGGTTCTGGGAGGTGTACCAAATTCTCTACCAGCTTTGGTCAAAGCAATCCGAATTCAAGACAAAGCCAGAGGTATTGGTTTTGATTGGGAGAAGAAGGAGCAGGTTTGGGAAAAGGTGGAGGAAGAAATGCAAGAATTCAAAAACGAATTCAACGTAGATGAAAACGATACGATCGACAAACAAAAAGCCCTTGGTGAATTTGGCGACCTCCTTTTTTCATTAGTCAACTACTCAAGGTTTATCGATATTGATCCAGAAGAGGCTCTTGAAAGGACTAACCTTAAATTCATCAAGCGATTTCAATATCTGGAAGAGGAGTCAAAAAAAGATGGTAAATCCATTAGCGATATGAGCCTCGAGGAAATGGACGAGTATTGGGAAAGGGCTAAAAAGTTAAAATGAATTTCAAAAAGCTCTTAGGTAAGTTTCTGATTTGGCGGATACGCCATGTTCGCACTAAGAATTTCGTGATCATTCTAGGTGGGCTTATCGGCATTATTGGTGGCTTTGCGGCAGTAACATTAAAGAGTGTTGTTCATTTCATTCAGCACTCTTTGACTGGATTAAGTGATTCGTTCATATATATTTTCTTCCCTGTAGTCGGCATTTTGATAACCGCCCTACTCGCAAACTATCTCCTCAAAGAACGCTTAGGACATGGAATCACCACAATCCTCTATTCCATTTCAAAGAAGTCGAGCATTATTAGTAGAACGAAAATGTATAGTCGCATGCTCACCTCGGGCCTGACGGTTGGTTTTGGTGGGTCTGTTGGGCTCGAGGCGCCCATTGTAGTAACCGGCTCGGCCATTGGCTCTAATATCGGCCGACTCATGCACCTGAATTATAAGCAACGGACCTTGATGATAGGTTGTGGAGCTGCTGCAGCGATATCTGGTATTTTTAATTCACCGGTCGCTGGCGTGATCTTCAGTATAGAAGTCATACTAACCGATGTGACAATCGCTGCCTTCATTCCTTTACTTATAGCTTCAGTAATTGGGTCGTTAGTGTCCATGCTGTTGCTCGGTGATGATGTCCTTTTTTCTTTCGATTTAAAGGACCCTTTTTTGACCCGAGACTTTATCTTCTATTTGATATTAGGCGGTATCTGCGGTCTTGTTTCCTATTACTTCTCTAATACCACCCAATTCGCAGAGAGAGCCATGTCTAAGATAAAGCAACCTGTCGTCAAAGCAGTGATAGGGGGGCTTGGACTGGGAGTATTGATGCTTTTTTTCAACCCTTTATATGGAGAAGGATATGACACGATCAAGCTCATTCTAAATGGCCAAGGTACTGAGGTACTAAGCAATAGTCAGTTCTTTGCTAATGTATCTGACGAGTGGTTATTAGTAGGACTAGCTTTTATAGTCCTCTTACTCAAGCCCATTGCGACTGGACTAACCATAGGTGCTGGTGGCAATGGTGGAATATTTGCCCCTTCTCTTTTTATAGGAGGAATCACTGGTTTTCTGTTTGCTCAAGTGAATAACCTGTTGGATTTAGGCCGCGAGCTCTCCGTCAGCAACTTTACTTTGGTAGGTATGTGCGGGGTGATGAGCGGTGTATTACATGCACCGCTAACAGCAATATTCTTGATTGCGGAAATCACCAGTGGATACACACTTTTTCTGCCACTTATGCTTGTATCAGCTGTGGCATTCAGTACCAATAGCTATTTTCAGAAACATTCATTTTATACTGCCAAATTAATAGAGTCTGGAGATCTGATTCAGCATGATAAGGATAAGCAACTACTAAGCCTGATGAATATTTCCAAGCTGTTGGAAAAAGATTTGTTGACTGTCCAACCTCAGCAGAGTTTGGAAGAACTGGTCGCTCTTGTCAAAAAATCAAAGCGTAATATCTTCCCTGTAGTTGATGAGGAAAACGTCTTAAAAGGCATAATTACACTTGATGACATTCGAGAGATCATGTTTGACCCAGAATCTCAAAAAAGTGTAATTGTTGAAACATTGATGCATAGACCTCCAGAAACGGTCTGTCCTAGTGACCATATGCAGGAGGTTATGTCCAAATTCGAAAAGACGGGCGCCTGGAATTTGCCGGTCATAGAAGAAGGACAGTATTTGGGTATCGTTTCCAAGTCGAGAATTTTCAATACCTATAGAACAAAATTGAAGCGTCAACAAAAGGAAATGGGCTCTTAAATCGCCTAATAAAGGGCGTCAGGGCATCTTCTCAAAAAAATCAATAATTGAGTTTCTGGTTAAAGTGAAAATAGTTATCAACAAAAATCAACAAGAAGTGTTTGTGCTTAATTCTCTGTCAATCAATTAGTTATCCAGAATAGGGCGATTTGTGTGGATAAAAAATGAAAATTGTGGAAAAAAACTCAGCCAAAAAATTGATTCTTTTTTTTGTCTAAAAATGATCTTACTAAGTCGCCCTTTATCAGATCAAATTGTCTAATTTTTTTGCAAGAAAAGTTTAACAAGTATTAGGTTTGATTAGCATTTGAATGTTACCCATGGAAAGGCTAAACAACCATTAATGTCGGATATATAAGCTGTTACATAAATCTGACGGCTAGACTACTATACTAGTGTCTTAGAAAGGGCACTTCCAATGTTGGGTTTATTCCAAGCACTTTCAATTCAAGACATATTAGAATAGTACAATTTTAAGTTTTGTGCTAAAAGGGAACAATTCGTGTTTGTACAACAAAAACTCGATTAAGCCTTACCCTATATATTTATATCTAAGCGTATTAGGATTTGACCGCAATAAGGTCTAGGATCTCATCCAAATATTCTCGTGTATTGGAGAGCCTAGGAACCTTGTGCTGTCCACCGAGTTTTCCTCTTTTGCGCATCCACTGGTAGAAGGTACCAGGGACTGCCTTGTGTAAAATAGGAGCAGACAGAGCCATGTCTTTATATCGTTTGGCATCATAGTCAGAATTGATACTGCGCAATGTTTCGTCAAGGGCCATAGTAAAACGGCTAAGGTCATCGGGGTCCTTCTCAAATTCTACAATCCATTCATGGGCCGCATTTTCCTCTTTATCGAAATACTTTGGAGCTGCTGTAAAGTTATTGATCTGAGCTCCGGTCTTTTCACAGGCTTCTGCTATTGCTCTTTCCGCATTTTCGACTACCACTTCTTCTCCAAAAGCATTGATGAAATGCTTGGTTCTACCAGAAATCTTGATCCTAAATGGATCAGTTGAAGTAAACTGGATTGTATCGCCAATCTTATAACGCCATAACCCAGCATTGGTAGAAATCAATAATGCATATTGCTCTCCTTTCACCACCTCATTGAGCCCAATAACTTTTGGTGATTCTTTATGAATTTCTGCAAATGGGATAAACTCGTAATAGATTCCGTAATCCAGCATCAATAGCATATCATCTGCCGATGGATCATACTGAATTCCAAAGAATCCTTCCGAGGCATTATAGGTTTCCATATAGCGCATTTGGTCAGAAGGAATCAAACTTTTGAACAGGCTCTTATATGGTCCAAAAGCCACTGCGCCATGAAAAAACACCTCCAGATTTGGCCATACTTCATGAATATGACTTGCACCTTTAAGTTCAAGCACTTTCTGCAAGAGAATGATAGTCCAGGTTGGTACACCGGAAATGCTGGTCACATTTTCCTGCATAGTGTATTCAGCCATTTTATCAATCTTAGACTCCCACTCTTCCATCAGTGCGATATCCAAGCTGGGAGTTCTCACAAATTTGGTCCAATAGGGTAAATTAGACATAATGACTGCTGACACATCGCCATAGAATGACTCACTGTTACTGTCAAACTGGTTGATTTGCTGACTTCCACCTATCGTTAAGCCTTTTCCATCAAACATTCTGGTCTCAGGAAAATTATTGCAATAGATGGAAAGCATGTCTTTGCCTCCCTTAAAATGGCATTCCTCAAGTGCCTCGTATGAGACTGGGATAAATTTGCTCCTCGCATTTGTAGTACCAGAAGACTTGGCGAACCACTTTACATCTGAGGGCCAGAGAAGGTTCTGTTCTCCGGCCATATTCCGTTCAATATATGGGCAAATGTCTTCATAGGAAGAAACTGGGATCATTCTTCTGAACTGTTCTTCGGTATGCACATCGGCAAAGCCATGTGTTCTGCCAAATTCAGTATTTCTACCTGTAGTAATTAATCTTTTAAACAACTCCTCCTGAACCTCATGAGGGTATTTCATGAATAAGTCAATCTGGTGCATGCGTTTCTTCATGACCCAGGTGAGTATGGAATTAAGGATAGCCAATGGACTAGATTTTCCGTTTCAGTTCAAAATGCTTTCCAAGATATACCTTCCTTACTTGCTCGTCTGCTGCCAACTCTTCGGCTGTACCTGCTTTTAACAGCTTCCCCTCGAACATTAAGTAAGCGCGATCGGTAATGGAAAGTGTCTCTTGCACATTATGATCGGTGATTAAGATACCAATATTTCTGTCTTTTAGCTTGGCCACAATGGATTGAATTTCTTCCACCGCGATAGGATCTACCCCTGCAAAAGGTTCATCCAGCAAAACGAACTTTGGGTCAACTGATAGGGCTCTGGCTATCTCCGTTCTTCTTCGCTCACCTCCTGAAAGCACACGCCCAAGGTTCTTTCTGACATGCGTCAAACTAAATTCCTCTAATAAAGATTCCATCTTTTCACGCTGTTCTTTCTTAGAAAGTTTAGTCATTTCGAGCACGGCAAGGATATTTTGCTCAACAGTAAGTTTTCTAAAAACGGATGGTTCTTGTGCCAAATAGCCAATACCCAATTGAGCCCGTTTGAACATTGGCAAGGGCGTGATGTCCTCCCCCTCTAGCTTAACAGTACCTTCATTGGGTCTTACTAACCCAACAATCATATAGAAAGTCGTGGTTTTACCTGCACCATTTGGGCCCAAAAGGCCAACGATCTCTCCTTGATTTACTTCTACGGAGACTTCGTTTACAACTTTTCTCTTTTTGTAAGTCTTTATCAGATTATCAGCAGATAATTTCATCGAGGCAAAAATAGTTTAATCAATCAAATTTGATGTCTTTGATGAAGAGTTGAAGTGATTTATGCCCTCTAAATTCATTTTCCTCTACAGCATAGGCGATATGAAATCGCATACCGCTATCTATCAAGTCAGAGTACTCCCCAAAGCCAAAGCCGATGACATCATAAGCAACATTCGTACCTTCCTGCTTCACAATGAACTTAAGGTGCTGTTCTTTTAAAACTTTAACATTTGTTGCATAGACATTCTCAGAAACAAATACTGGTTGCATGTTTTGTGGTCCAAAAGGAGCCATTTGAGAGATTATATTATAAAATCGTTGATCGATTTCATCCAGCCTTATTAAGGAATCAATCTTCAAACAGGGAATCAATTGATCATCTGTAATCTTCCTTGCCACCACCTCTTCAAACCTCTCTTTAAATGCTTCTACATTGTCAATGGGCATGGTCACTCCCGCTGCGTACATATGGCCACCATACTGTTCCAGCAGATCGGAGCATTCGCAAATGGCTTCGTAAACATCAAACCCCATTACGGATCTAGCCGAACCCGTCACCATATCGTTTGACTCTGTAAGAATCACCGTTGGTTTGTAGAACTTATCAATACACCTTGAAGCTACAATACCGATAACTCCTTTGTGCCAATCCTGCTTGTACAAGACCGTTGACTTGGCCTGATCGAAACCCTCATCAGAATGAATCATGGCAATAGCCTCTTCAGTAATGGAACTATCGAAATCTCTTCTGGCCTCGTTTTTATCATTCACGGTATTGGCCAACTCAACAGCGGTTTCCTCCGTTTCTGCTAGCAACAACTCTACCGCAGAACCTGCATGCCCCATTCTACCAGAAGCATTGATTCTTGGTCCAATTCCAAAAACAATGCTCGAAATGGTGAGGTTTTTCTGGACTTTATTCAGTTCTATCAGTGCTTTGAGGCCGGGCCTAGGTTTACTATTGAGCTTCTTAAGGCCAAAATAAGCCATCACTCGGTTTTCTCCAGTAATGGGCACGATATCAGAAGCAATACTTACAGCGAGCAGGTCCAGGAATTCATATGCCACCTCTGGTTCAATACCCGATTGTATGCTGAAACCTTGAAGCAGCTTAAACCCAACTCCACAACCCGACAACTCCTTATAAGGATAACTACAATCTTTTCGCTTGGGGTCTAATACAGCATGGGCAGCGGGCAGGTCATCCCCCGGCATATGGTGATCACAAATTATCACATCGATGCCAAGATCATTAGCCATTTGGACCTTATCCATTGCCTTAATTCCGCAATCTAGTGTTACAATCAATGAATACCCGTTATTCTTGGCAAACTCAATGCCTTCGGCAGAAACACCATAACCTTCCTTATAACGATCGGGGATGTAATAACCCAGTTGGTCGTAGAAAGCATTTAGAAATCCATAGAAAATGGCAACCGAAGTGGTTCCATCTACATCATAATCTCCATAGACCAAAATCTTTTCACCATTCCCGATTGCCTCGGTCAAGCGATTTACAGCCTTGTCCATGTCTTGCATCAGAAATGGATCATGGAGTTGGTCAAGGGAGGGTCTAAAGAAGGATCTAGCCTCTTCAAAAGAAGTCAACCCTCTCTGGGAAAGCAGCTTGGCAATAGTAGGACTAACCTTAACCTCTTCTTGCAAAAGGTCAGTCACTGCCTCATCATATTCTTCTTCAAATAACCACCGCTTCTGCATTAGATAAAATTAAAAAATCCTTCTTTTATGAGGCATAAAAAAGGCAGTACCCTATTAAGGCACTGCCCCCTATAATATGATTATAACTTAGTTGTTAGACACCTTCTCAATAGCGATAACTTCTTTTAGTGGAACTCTCTTACCATCACGATAAGGTACTATCCATGCGTCTTCGACACCCATTTCTCTCAAGTAACGCTTGAGTATATTGGCGTCATCATAATTTCTGAAATTCCCAATAATGTACTTCCTCAGTTCATTACCCTCTTGATCAAAGTCCTTAGCCGTTTCTGCGTATTTGGCCAAGTCAATTTTTCGGAAAGCCCCTACTTGCACCTTAAAGACGACCCCAACACTAAAGTCTTCTCCATTAATCAACTCGGGGTTATAAACTGGGGTGATTGACTGATCTTTGAGATTTTCGATTTCCCGTTGTGCCGCCTGATATGCCGCCTGCATTCTAGTAACCTGCTTTTGGAGGTCACTTACGCGATCGTCTTTTGTTGAAACCTGGCGTTCTAGGTTTTGAATTTCACCCTCTATACTAGCGATCTTTGCTTTTTGTGTCACATTCTCATCATAAAGCAATTTGAAGTCTTCAATAGACATCTTCTTCTTGCGCTTTGCCCACTCTTTCAGCTCCTTCTTAGTAAGGGGCCTGCCTTCTGTTGTTTGTGCTAAAGCGACTGAAGCGACAAAAATTCCAAGCAAGAGCGTCAAAAATACTTTCTGAGATTTCATCGAGTAATTATTAATTCTAAATACAATTTAGGACAATAAGGTCAGCTTTTCAAACTACCTATCATATCCTCAGGCCTCACCCATTCATCAAACTCACTTGCCGTAAGGTAGCCCAAATTGACAGCCTCTTCCTTCAGTGTCGTCCCATTTTCATGAGCAGTTTTGGCAATTTTGGCTGCTTTTTCATATCCGATCTTGGTATTCAAGGCAGTTACCAGCATCAACGAATTATTCAGGTGTTGCTGTATACTTTTTGTATTAGGTTCTATACCAATGGCACAATTTTCTTCAAAAGACACGCAAGCGTCTCCAATTAACCTTGCCGACTGTAGTACATTATAGGCCATTACAGGCTTGAATACATTCAGTTCATAATGTCCTTGTGCTCCGCCAACAGAAACTGCAACATCATTGCCCATTACCTGCGCACAAACCATGGTCATTGCTTCACACTGGGTAGGGTTTACCTTGCCTGGCATAATGGAAGAGCCTGGTTCATTAGAAGGAATGATGATCTCTCCAATGCCAGATCTAGGCCCAGAGGCCAACATTCTAATGTCATTTGCAATCTTATTCAATGAAACGGCTATCTGCTTTAAGGCACCATGTGTCTCAACCAAAGCATCATGAGCAGCCAAGGCTTCGAATTTGTTTTCGGCTGAAACAAAAGGAAGCCCTGTAAAGTCCGCAATCTTTTGGGCAACATGCTCTGCATAACCTTCAGGAGTATTGATTCCTGTTCCAACAGCCGTACCTCCAAGGGCTAGTTCAGAAAGGTGATCCAGGGTGTTTCTGAGGGCTTTCAAACCATGATCTAGTTGTGATACATATCCTGAAAACTCCTGACCCAGTGTCAGTGGCGTGGCATCCATCAAATGAGTTCGTCCAATTTTTACCACTTTCATGAAAGCTTCTGATTTCGCTTTCAGCGTATCTCTTAATTGCTCAATCCCTGGAATGGTAGTCTCTAAAACCATTTTATAAGCAGCAATGTGCATGCCTGTTGGATAGGTATCGTTTGACGATTGTGACTTGTTAACATCATCATTTGGATGAATAAAACGCTCCCCTTCTCCCAGTTTGTTTCCAGCAATCACATGAGCTCGATTAGCCACTACCTCATTGACATTCATATTAGACTGTGTGCCTGAACCGGTCTGCCAGACGACCAAAGGAAACTGATCGTCCAGTTTTCCCTCTAGAATCTCATCACAAACAGCAGAGATGAGGTCTCTTTTCTCAACCGCCAGTACACCAAGATCACAATTGGTATGTGCCGCAGCCTTCTTTAGGTAGGCAAATCCATAAACCACCTCTAGTGGCATACTGCTTTCTGGGCCAATTCTAAAATTATTTCGAGATCGCTCGGTCTGAGCACCCCAATATTTGTCAGCGGGCACTTTAACATCGCCCATTGTATCCTTTTCTATTCTGTATTCCATGTGAATGAGATGTTTTTCAGCAGGCCAAAATTAGGCATTGGAGGCCTGATACTAAAAGAAAAACAAGCTTATTCACCGATAGGTGCCATATCACCAAAAATTTCTGTCGAACCGCCTGACCATTTACCGAGGTGTGGCGTTCGTTCACCGATTTAGCGAACCCCAGAGGCCTGAAGACCCCGTACATTTGAGTAGTCAAAAACAACAAACAACATTTGGTCTTGAGGTTGGTCCCTCAATAAGCCCAAAGTCAAAACTCAAAATATAACAACGCTTAAAACTAACAGTCATGGAAAACAAAATGAACAGACGAATATTTGTAGGAGCAGCTTTCCTTATCATAGGCTTGCTTCTCACATTCGACAACCTGGATATCTTTAATTTCGATTTACCAGACTACGTATTTCGTTGGTATACCTTCTTAATCATCCTGGGTGTGTTCTTAGCCACTGTTAGAGAAAAAGTAGGTGCTGGAATCACACTAATCATTATCGGTTCGATATTTCTTGTAGATAGAATGTCAGATTATTATTACTGGGATTTTTACATCGAAGATATCTTCAGACTATGGCCACTGGCCTTCGTAGGAATTGGTTTATCGCTGATTTTAAAACGAAACAGAGGTAACGATTACGAAAAAAAAAATATTGAAAACGACAACGACCATGTCGATGAGATGGGAATCTTCTCAGGGGCAGAACGTAAAGTTTATTCGAAAGAATTCAAGGGAGGTAAACTCACTTCAATATTTGGAGGAACAGATTTAAACTTAGTAAACGCTGATTTAGCCTGGGGCACGAACGTATTGGATGTATTTGTTTTGTTCGGTGGTTGCGATATTAGAGTTCCTTCAGATATGAATGTAAAAGTGAAAGTAACTGCAGTTTTTGGCGCATTCTCTGACGAGCGAAAAGTCATAAATGAGAACGATGCCAATGACGGAAAAGAACTGGTCATTAAAGGTTTGGTTCTTTTCGGAGGCGGAGAGGTTAAATAATAGATTTGGATTTACGGGAGTTTCAAATTGAAACTCCCAACTTTTTGCTCAAAGATTTTTGTAATTTCCGCCTAGCGCGGATTTTTTTATGGACCACCCCTTTATCCGAAATAGAAGCATCATTATTTATTCCATCATCTGGCTGGTGATTGGAGGTCTTTTTGCCTTTGCGCTTTATTACTTCTATGATTTCGAAGCTAAAATTGCCGCCCTCGATAGTATCGTTTTCAATGGTATCTTCTTTGGCCTGGGCTTGGCTTATTGGTTTAATGTTCGATACAACTCATTTGAAAAGTCCCAAATTCTAAACCTGGCCGTCAGTCATGTCGCTGCCTTGGTAATCTCTATTGCCCTGGCCATTTTCTTATCAAAAAGCATCTTAACAAGGGTCTCAGCGAACGAAGAATACGTACTATTTCTTAATCAGTCCATTCCCTGGCGTTCTGCTTTAGGCTTGATGTACTATTCCATCATCATTTTGGTGTACTACCTAATTCTCTATTATGATGATCTTAATCAAAAAAATACCGAGCGATCTCAGCTGGAGACCATGCTTAAAAGTTCTGAATTGGAGATGCTCAAGTCTCAGATTAACCCTCACTTTATTTTCAACAGCCTTAATTCCATCGCATCACTCACCATAGTTTCTCCTGAAAAGGCGCGTAATATGGTAATCAAACTTTCCGAATTTCTAAGGTATTCTTTGGGCAAAGAGAATGACCAAATGAACACCATGGAAGATGAGCTCAATAATATCATGCTCTATCTCGATATTGAAAAAGTCCGTTTTGGGGATCGTCTTTCGGTTGAAACCGATATCAGTAAGGAATCACTCCAATTGAAACTCCCAAACCTGATACTACAACCACTATTTGAAAATGCGATTAAGCACGGCATCTACGAAAGCCTCGAGCAGGTGACCGTCAAGTTGAAGGCCTGGCAAGACCAAAACCTTCTGAGGGTCGAAGTTTCTAATCAATTCGACCCCAAAGCCACTGGTAAAAAAGGAAAGGGAATTGGCCTTAAGAATGTAGGTGAACGCCTTCGCTTGATTTATGGCGTCCCTCAATTGGTATTTACTGATAAGACTGATAACTTATTCACCGTTCGATTGGACATTCCTCAAATCGCTACCGACCTATGATCCGTGCCATTATCATTGATGATGAAAGTTTAGCCAGAGACCTAATCAAGGCCTATCTCCAAAAATTTAATGATATAGAGATCATTGCTGAATGTGGTGATGGTTTTCAGGGCCTAAAGGCCATTCAAGAACACAAACCCGACCTGATTTTTCTAGATGTTCAAATGCCAAAAATCACAGGTTTTGAAATGCTAGAGTTGCTGGACGAACCACCCGTTGTAATCTTCAGTACTGCATTTGACCAATATGCCATCAAAGCCTTTGAACTCAATGCAACTGATTATCTACTTAAACCTTATGCAGAACAACGGTTTGATGAGGCGGTAGAAAAAGCGAAAGGTAAAATAGGTACTCAGGGAGCTGCAAAGGCTGAGCTAGAAACACTTCAAGAGACTCGGTCAGAAAGTGACGAATCCCTGGACAGAATAGTGGTGAAGACAGGTAACAAAATCCAGATTCTTCCACTGGAAAGCATCTCACACTTTGAAGCACAAGACGACTATGTAGCCATTCATTCCGAGCAAGGCAAGTTTCTTAAACTGCTCCGAATGAAGCACCTTGAAAACCGTCTACCTCAAGGGGAATTCGTTAGAATTCATAGATCACACATTGTAAATGTGAAGCAAATCGAAAAGCTCGAGCTCTACGAAAAAGATTCTTACCTCCTATCTCTTAAAACCGGAAGCCAATTGCCTGTAAGTCGTAGCGGCCATGGCAAACTCAAAGAGGTTTTGAAGTACTAATGCAACCCTCAACATTCTCAATGGTCTATTAGTAGAAATCATTTCTTTTACAAAGTATATAGTTATATTAGTTTGACAAAATATATATAAATGAGAGGAAGCTATTTAGGTGAGTTTGAAGAGCTTGTAATGCTCACTTGTGCACTATTGAAAGATGAAGCCTACGGCATCAACATAGTTCAAGAGATCAAATTAAGAATGGACAGATCGGTCAACCTCAGCGCAGTACATGTGACACTCTATAGACTAGAAGACAAAGGTTATGTGACTTCTTCCTATGGTGGAGCTACGGCACAAAGAGGTGGCCGCAGAAAACGAATTTTCAAGCTTACTTCTTTGGGCGTAAAACTACTCCAGCAGATCAATGAAAGGCGACAAAACCTCTGGAATCTGATTCCCGAACTTAAGACAACTTCATAATGAAAAGGGATATGTCATCTCCGCCTAGATGGGCATTGAGCTTATTTGAATCCATCTGTCCTGAGCAGCTTCAAGAGAGTATAATAGGCGACTTGCTTGAGCAATACGAGTTTAACCTGAAGGACAAAAGCAGGTTTAGGTCCAATGCCTTATTCCTTTACAACACCTTTAGGTTTGTTCGCTTCGGAATCTTAAAAAGACGAGATACCAGACATAAATCAAACATTACGGCTATGATGAGAAATTACTTTTTAACCTCAATCCGAGCTTTGCTTAAGCAAAAGCTCTACTTTTTAATTAATGTTCTTGGCCTTTCAGTCGGTATTGCTGCTTGTCTCTTATGCTATTTGCACATCAATTATGAATTGAGCTACGATCAGTATCATACTAAGGCCGATAACATTCACCGCCTGGTCACAGGTGATGTCAAAGGAGGTAATGGCTGGGTCAGAGTATCTGCCCCCATGCCAGCTGCCTTGAAAAGGAACATCCCTGAAATAGAGCGATACACCAGGCTCACGAATATCACAAGAGATCCTCAGGTCACGGTTAAGTACGATAACATCATATTTAGTGAAAGCCAATTTTTTCTGGCAGACCCAGATATCTTGCTAATGTTTGATATTGAAATGCTCAGAGGAGAGAAAACCACTGCACTGAATGACCTCAATAGTGTTATCATCTCTTCCTCAACAGCGATAAAGTACTTTGGAAACGAAGACCCAATCGGCAAAACACTGCGTGTGGATGATCAGTACAATTTTCAGGTTTCCGGGGTCTTCCAAGACATTCCGTTTAACTCACACTTTGATTTCGACTTTCTCATTTCCTTTAGCAACCTTGAAAAGGTTCTTCCGGGCACTAGTCTGACGGGCAATTGGGGTCAATTCAATTACTTTTCCTATTTGGAATTGGCTAATGGTAGCAATCCACAGTCTGTTCAATCAAAAATTCAAAATACCGAGGTAAACCTTGGAGATAACAGAAACTTTGACCTGGGTCAAATTGGTATTCAACCTCTCTCGGAAATTCATTTTGTGGATAATCGTGGAAATTTAAAACAAGCCTACAACTTCAAGTACATCTATATATATGGTGCAATTGCCCTTGCCATTCTATTTATCTCTTTCATCAACTTTGTCAACCTAAGCATTGCTGGTTCGACCAAAAGAATCAAAGAGGTAGGCATTCGCAAGGTAGTCGGTGCCAACCGGAGTCAACTTATCATTCAGTTCATAGCTGAGTCTTTTTTGGTTGCTTTCTTTGCTGCTGTTGTGTCTCTACTCCTCTCCTCCTTCTTCTTGATTCCGGCTGTCAACGACCTAATGAATAGTCGGATCTCAATGGATTTGAGTGACCCCTTTATGCTTTCGGTGCTGATCGGTCTGATACTAGCAGTTGCGCTAAGTTCTGGCTCATATATCGCTTATTTCATTATTTCTGCCAGACCTATCAATGCCCTCAAAGGAGCTTACAAAGCCGGTAATAAAGGGGTGGTTTTCAAAAATATTTTACTCGGCCTTCAATTCTGTATTTCTACCATTCTTATCCTGTCAAGTGTCTTCATTTACAAGCAGTTGAACTTCTTGGGAAATAAGGACTTGGGTATGTCAAAAGACCAAATTGTCAATGTCGCCTTGAGTAACACGACTGCCCAGGAAAATGGCCCACTACTAGCAGAACAATTCAGACAAATCTCGGGTGTACGTGATGTAGCCGCCACCGATTTTGTACCGGGTGGTGCCAATTGGAACCAAACCGTTTGGTGGGAAGGACAAGAAGAACCTATCAGCATGTTCCTGATAGGTGCCGATCCAAACTTTGTAGAAACAGTTGATATGGAGTTGATAGAGGGTGACCTCTCATCCATTCGCAGTAATCAGAATACCCAGTTCATTTTGAACGAAGCTGCCGTAAAGGAAATTGGCTGGGAAACAGCACTTGGTAAATCTTTCAGTGCCTTTGGTCAAAGCAATGCCATTCCTATTTCAGGAGTGGTCAAAAATTACAACTTTCGATCTCTTCATCATGATATTGACCCCTGTGTATTGGTGATCCGAGCACAGCGCAATCACAATCAATTGGCCGTGAAGTTAGATGGAGGCAATATAAGGTCACTTATTAGCTCCCTCGAGAACGCCTACGTCCAAGTGCTTCCTGAAATGCAATTCGAGTATACCTTTATGGACGCCAGCTTTGCCAAGCTCTATGAAGCAGAAACGCGTACCAGTAAGATTGTTGGAGCACTTACGTTTGTAGCTATCCTTTTGGCAGTATTAGGGCTCTATGCCTTGCTTACTTTTGCTGTACAAGAGCGCACCAGAGAATTGGCCATTAGGAAGGTCCTGGGTGTAAAAGTGAAACAAGTGTTGGTCTTGCTATCGGGTAATTATGCACGATTGATGTTCATCGCAAACATTATAGCAATCCCGATTACATGGTATATGTTAAACCAATGGCTCAACAATTTCAATTACAGAATAGAGCTAGGCATTTTGACCTTTGGTATAACCACTTTACTGACCTTCAGCATCATTTATTTGATTGCCGGGCTAAAGACTTTGCAATCCAATAGAATCAATCCAACTGAGGCATTGAGAAATGAATAAGCCAGATTCACTACGATTCATCCTGACAATCCTACGGTTCGGTAAGTCTTATTTATAGGAGAGGTTTAGGCATTGCACATTTGAGTTATCAAATACTCAACAGTGATGCAACGTCTAAAACTCATACTCACAATACTTGCCCTAAGCACGGTCAATGCTTTAGGGCAAACGGTCATTAAGGGAACCATCAAAGATGCCAAAGGAGCCAGTATCCCCGGGGCCAATATTTATATCAAAGACTCTTTTGACGGTGTCAACTCCCAAGCGGATGGTTCATTCGTCTTTGAAACAGCAGAGTCAGGTGCTCAATTTCTGATTGTTAGTTTCATTGGTTTTAAGAATATCGAGAAACCTATAGAGTTGACAGGTGAAACCTTAGTGTTGAACCTAATCCTACAGGAAGAAATCAATAAGCTAGATGGTGTAACGATCACCGCTGGTGCCTTTGAGGCAAGCGATATCAAAAAGGTCACGGTCTTAAAACCTTTAGATATTGTGACCACGGCAAGCGCGGCTGGAGACATTATGGGTGCTATTAATACCCTACCGGGAACAGCCACTGTGGGTGAGTCAGGTCGGCTTTTCGTACGAGGTGGTGAGGGTTACGAAACCAAGGTCTTTATCGATGGATTAGAGGTAAGAAACGCATTTGGAGCCACAGCTCCTAATGTACCAACTCGTGGTCGTTTTAGTCCTTTCCTTTTTAAAGGAGTCACTTTCAGCACGGGAGGCTACTCGGCAGAATATGGCCAGGCCTTGTCCTCAGCCCTGGTATTGAATTCGAATGATATCGCAGAAAAAACTCAGGGAGACATTTCATTGATGTCTGTAGGCGGAGATATTGCCTACACTAAAAAATGGGATAAAACCTCCATTTCGGGGAAAGTGCAGTATACCAACCTACGCCCTTATCAGGATCTAATCCGCCAATTCTTTGATTGGGAGCAAGCGCCAGTGGGTACTGTTGGAGAACTTGTCTTCAGACATAAGGTCAATAAAAATGGCCTGTTGAAAATCTATACCAATATTGATGTATCAGATTTCAGGATCCGCTTCCCGAACATTAATAGAAATGGTTTGAAGGATACGGTGAGCGTTGCCAATAACTATGCTTATGTCAATGCCAGCTATAAAGACATTCTGAACAATAAATGGTCTATACGTGGAGGCCTATCCACCACCTATAACAAGGAAAAAGTCGGTTTCAATGAAGACAGGGTCAATGAGCTTGAGAAAGGAGCACACGGCAAAGTTGCCCTGAATTGGGATGCAAGTGAGAAAATCACGGTTAATATGGGAAGTGAATTTTTCCACAAACGATTCGACAGATCTTTCGGTCTTTCTGACGGTCCTCTGAATAGCTTTGGTTTCGAAGACAACACCTTAGCCAGTTTCGTAGAGGCCGATTACTTTGCTTCCAACAAATTGGTTTTCAGAACGGGGCTTCGTTATGAGCATTCCTCTTTGGTTAATCAAACTTGGGTGAGCCCACGTTTGGCCATGTCCTACAAATTGAACGACTATGGGCAGTTCTCTCTGGCTTATGGCAAGTTTTTACAATCGCCTTTAAACGACTACGCCATAGTGAATCAACAGCTTGCCCCAGAGCAAGCAACCCACCATATTTTGAACTACCAGTACATCAGAGACAATAGAGTATTTAGAGTAGAATCTTACTGGAAGAAGTACGATGACTTGGTGAAATTTCAAAGCCTGGACGATTTCAATCCCTTGAACTATAATAACTCTGGTTTCGGAGAAGCCAAAGGCGTTGATGTATTCTGGAGAGACGGAAAAACTTTTAAGGGAACGGATTATTGGGTTTCATACTCCTTTGTCGACTCAGAGAGAAATTACCAGGACTTCAATAGTTTGGCGACTCCCTCCTTTTTGTCAAAGCACAACTTCTCGCTTGTGGTCAAACATTTTGTTGAGTCTTTGAGAACACAATTTGGAACAACATTTAACTATGGTTCCAGCCGACCATTTCACAACCCAAACAGACCAGGGTTTCAGAATGATCGGACTCCGAATTATCAGGACCTAAGCCTGAATGCTGCCATTTTATTGAAACAGAACATTATTATTTACCTGTCTTCTTCCAACATTTTCGGGAGGGACAACATATTCGGCTATGAGTATGCTAATCAGCCAAATACCGATGGTATATATGACAGACAGCCTATAAGACAGGGCGCAAAACGCTTTATCTTTCTAGGTCTGTTCATCACACTTACCAAAGACGGACAAGAAAATCAATTGGAAAATTTATAAGTCAAAAATCATGAAAACAATTACAACACTAATCATTGCAATGGGATTGATGCTAAGCATGGTTCCCACAAAAAAAGAAGAGGTTACACTTACTGTTACAGTGGACAACCTAAGAAATGAAAATGGCTATATCGCGATAGCCCTTCATAATGGAGAAACGGAATTTCCAGGCACCGAGGCCTTTATGACCAAATATGTGGAAGCTGAAGGTGGTTCTGTAGAGGTAGTATTTGAGAATGTACCTGTTGGAGAGTATGCCCTAGCCGTTATGCACGATGAAAATGGTAATGAAGAAATGGATTTCAACAGTTATGGCATGCCTACGGAAGGCTATGGCTTTTCAAATGATGCCATGGGAGAGCAAGGTCCACCAGATTTTGATGATGCCTCCTTTGATGTAGATGAGGATATGGACACCTCTGTGAATTTGATGTACCTAGGTGGTTTCTAGGCCAAACAACACAAAATTAGATCCTCGGCTTGCCGGGGACTTTTTGTTTTAAGGGATTAAATCATTCCACTATTACGATTCATCTGGCATATTCTACGGTTCGGTAAATCCTTTTATGCCTCACTTATAGTTCATGCTACTTTTAAATCATCAAAAACGAAAACACAAGATCATGAAAAAGATATTTTTATTAATCGGATTATTAGTAGCAGGTTTCGCCCTTCATGGACAAGGTCAGGAAGCTTATATTAAAGCAATGGCTAAGGGTTTAGAGCAAATGTCAACTGCTGGTTCGGTAGAAGAGAGACAAGCCGTTGCGAGCCAATTTGAGAGAATTGCTGCAAAAGTAGATAGTGAATGGTTGCCCAATTATTATGCTGCGTTAAACTACATTAACATGTCATATATGGCCGAAGGCCTTAGCACCAAAGACAAATACACTGAGAAAGCACAAACGTTCATAGACAAAGCCATTGCATTGGAGCCAAATAATGCTGAGGTTGTGGCCCTTCAGGGTTTCAACTACATGACTCAACTGGCTGCCGACCCTAATACAAGAGGTCAGATGCTTTCAGGAAAAGCAATTCAACAGTTCAGCATGGCAGTCAGAATCGACCCGGAAAACCCTCGAGCCAATATGCTTCTTGGCCAGATGCAACTTGGAATGGCTCAATTCTTTGGTTCTCCGACAGATCAACCTTGTGCCAAAGTAAAAGGAACATTGGCTGCTTTTGAGGCGGAAAGTGGTACACAAACTTTAGAACCAACATGGGGAAAAGAAATGGCAGAAGGCATTGTAAAACAATGCGGCCAATAGCTAGAGGTTAAGCCGAAGACACCTTACTCTTTGCAGGTGTCTTCAACTGGCATAAATTATCAAAAGCCCAATGGAACAAATACTGATCACATCCCATGTAGTTGCTGGAATTACCTCTTTACTTACCGGATTGGTGGCTGGTTTCTTTGGCCGAAAAGGAGGAAAGTTGCACAGACAAGTAGGAAAAGTTTTTTTCTGGTGCATGTTCTGGGTATTTGTCAGTGCAATACTCATTATCAGCCTGGTTCGCTTCAATGCCTTTTTGATGGTAATCGCTGTTTTTAGTTTCTATATGGCCTTTTCAGGTTATCGCTCGCTAAAAATTAAGAAAACACGAAAAGCAGAAACCATAGACTGGGCTGCAGGCATCATTACGCTATTGTTCGGGCTATTTATGATTGGAATGGGCTTCAATTACTTAGTTCCCAGCTTCTCTTCTGTGCTGGGTTATTTATGCCTGTTCTTTGGGTTCTTCACTGCCCAAAATGCCTGGGAAAACCTTCAAATGTATAGAAGGCTTGATTCAGCAGACAAGATGTGGTGGTGGTTCGCACATATGAACTCCATGTCAGGCAGTCTCATCGCCACCATCACTGCTTTTTTAGTACAGAATGGTGAAATCTTTAACTTCCCAAACCAACTCGGCTGGATGCTTTGGGTACTCCCAACCTTCATCGGCTTCCCGATAGTCAGCTATTGGAACAGGAAATACAAAACACAGTTCAAAACCCGTACGGTTTAACCCTTATATTTAGACATGGGCATTTTCAAATTCAAAAAGGTTTGGCATAAGGAAGTATTTGAGTCCATTCTCATTTATGCCCTAGGCTGTGCCATGGCTTTTGTTTTTGATACAGACCTGTATAAGCGCTCATGGCTAGTAATGAGGCTGAGCATGAGTTATTCGGGTTTTATGTGGCTCTTCTTTTGGAAAGGCAACTCTTACCTGGTTGATTTTTGGAATAAAAGAATCTCATGGTTAGAGCAACCTGGTAGACGATTCATAGTCGGTGTAGCCACCGTGCTTATTTACACGCCATTGGTTATTGTGGTCCTTAACTGGTCCTATAACCAAATCCCCGGCGTCAGCACAAACTGGGGAGGTATGGATGTTCTCATCTCTATCGGTATTACTTTTTTCATCACCTTTTTTATGTTTGCCAAAGCATTTCTAGACAACTGGAGAAAAGCGTCAGTAGACGCGGAGCGTATGAAACGCGAACAGATGTCTACCAAGTATGAATCGCTTAAAAACCAGGTTAATCCTCACTTCTTATTCAATAGTCTCAATGCGCTAACTAACCTTGTCTATGACAATCAAGATATGGCGGCAGATTTTATTCGAAAGCTATCGAAGGTCTATCGCTATGTTTTGGACAATCAGTCCAAGGAAGTGGTGAACCTTGAAACCGAGCTATCTTTCGTCAACTCATATTTATTCCTTCAAAGAATTCGGTTTGACGATAAGTTAAAAGTGAATATCGATATCAGCGGGCATGAACAAAAAATGATTCCACCAATAGCACTTCAAATGCTCTTTGAAAATGCTATTAAACATAACACGATTGCTGAAGAGGAACCTTTGACTATTGATGTTTTTGTAGAAAGTGGTGATACACTGGTGATCAAGAATAATCTTCAAAAGAAGAATATCCCAATAGAAGAATCGGCCGGTGTTGGCTTAAAGAACATCATTGCCCGATATGAATTTC
>CBDDKG010000002.1:0-469783 GCA_965230105.1 Roseivirga sp.
TCGATGCCTATGGTCGAAGAGCTGTTTACCTTATTGCTCTGGTCCTGTTTACGATTCTGATGTGGCTTTACCACTACTCTTTTACCTTTTATATTCTATTGGTTATTCGAGTCTTTCATGGCTTCACTTGGGGAATTATCACCACAGGTGGTAGTACCATTGCTGCTGATCTTATTCCGGAAAGCAGAAGAGCAGAAGGGATAGGATATTTTGGTCTGGCGATGACCTTAGCCATAGCCCTGGCACCATTCTCAGGTGACCAAATCATGGGGCAAAACAACTTCTTCAATCTGTTCACAATCTCATTTGCCTTTGCCGTAGCTGCTCTCCTCCTGGCGTTCTTAATAAAGGTTCCGAACATCAAAACAGGCGAAACCAAAATCGGCATTTCAAAGATGTTTGATAAGCGGGTCAATAGAATAGCCATTGTGATGTTTACTGGTGCATTCCCATATGCGGCCATCTTCTCATTCATCCTCTTATACAGCGAAGAACTCAACATAGAACAGGGTTCTCTGTTCTTTATTTTCATGGCCGTTGGAGTTGCCTTAGCAAGAATTTTTGTAGGAAAAATCATGGATAAACGGGGCCCATCAATGCTCGTCTTTGCGGGCCTTGCGGTTACTGTTCTGGGACTAATCTGGTTTAGTTATGTAGATAGCTTTTGGCAATTCATGGCCGTAGGCGTCTTAGTGGGTATCGGCAACGGCATTATTATGCCTACGGTTCAGACTATGGCCCTCAATATGGTGCCTCTTGAACGTAGAGGAGCTGCCAACGCTACCTTTTTCTCAGCTGTAGACTTAGGCATTGCAGCAGGCTCAATTTCATTAGGTTACATAGCTGAATATTATGGCTTGGCCAATATGTTTTTTGTTTCGGGAGTAATACTTTTGTTCCCGTTGATATACTTTTTCCTATTTGTGAAAAAGCATTATGAAAGACATGTTGCTATACTTAAAGAAGCCGAGTTAGATGCCTAAGAAGATTTTTTTCACACCTGGACCTTCAGCACTTTATTTCACAGTAGAAGAACACCTAAAGCAGGCCACCAGAGCTCAGGTGATGGAAATCAATCATCGTAGCAAGCAAGCTGAAGGTTATTACAAAGAGGCTTCTGACAACTTAAAGGCCTTAATGGATATTCCGGAGGACTACCAAGTTTTCTTTTTGAGTTCGGCTACAGAAATTTGGGAACGACAACTGCAAAACCTGGTCATTGAAAAATCATTTCATTATTGTCTAGGAGCCTTTTCCAATAGATTTTATGACTTCGCCATAAAATGGGGCATTAATGCCCAAAAAGCCGAATCACCTTTCGGTGAACTTCCTGATACTAATCCGAGCCTTATCCCAGAAGATACAGAGCTTATCACACTCCCTTTAAACGAAACAAGCACAGGGGTTTCCTTCCCAGTAGAAGATATCTATAAAGTTAGAGCTAGCCATCCGAATGCGCTTATCGCTATCGATGGTGTATCTGCTCTTCCAGTAATTGACCTGGACTTTTCACAAGTTGATAGCGCCTATTTCTCAGTGCAGAAATGCTTTGGCCTACCTGCTGGACTAGGTGTCTGGATTGTTAGTCCCAGAGCATTGAAAAAAGCAGAACAGAAACTCGCTGCAGGACATTCAATCGGAGCATATCAGGCCCTACCCAACTTGATGAAAAATGGGCTTAAGCATCAAACCACTTTTACTGCCAATGTACTCAACATCTATTTGCTAGCTAAGGTGGCTGGAGATATGCTGGAAAAAGGAATCGATGTAATCAGGCGCGAGGCCAATTATAAAGCAGCGCTATTAAATCATTTG
The DNA here is from genome assembly GCA_965230105.1 of Roseivirga sp. Taxonomy (GTDB): domain Bacteria; phylum Bacteroidota; class Bacteroidia; order Cytophagales; family Cyclobacteriaceae; genus Roseivirga. The sequence continues at coordinate 1,816 of CBDDKG010000002.1, forward strand.
GTCGAAAACCATCCAAAGCTCAGTCATTTTGTAGGGGACAGAAAGTTGAGATCTAAAACTGTTACTGTTGCCAACACCACTGAAGAGTCTTCAGAAATTTTGGAGAAACTGAGCAAAAAAGGTTTTGTCCTTGGCAGTGGATATGGCAACTATAAAGGAAAACAGATAAGAATTGCCTCCTTCCCTACCCATTCAAAAGAACAAATGGAACTGTTGGTTGACGTGATCAACGGGACAATCTAATTCGACAACTATTCTTATTTCGAATACGATTTCATTATTTTCAAGAAACCAATAATTCGTCATGCGAAAGAAGTGTTAATTTTGCAGAGAATTTTTTGAGCTTATGCCTTCTAGAGAAAAAATAATGGTTTTAATGGACACCTCAGATGCGGACAGAACGCTTTTGAAGTTTCTAGAAATTATTGCCACTACTAACGAGACCCAAGAAATCCATTTCTTCAATAGTATCAGTGAAATGAAAATACCTGATGAGGTATTGAAGGAGTTTCCGGAAATCAAAGAAAAGTCCATTGCCGAAAGAAAAAGCAAAATAGAGGTTCTTGCCAAGAGCGTTCTTTCTAAAAAGTTAGTGGATATAAGCCAGGTTCACATTAAAGAAGGGGCTCCCTCAAAGGCCATATTGAAGTTCGTTGAAAAGAATGACATCGACCTTATCATTATGGGGCGACACAAGAACTTCATTGGAGGTGGTGTTTTATCAAATAGATTGGCAAGAAGGGCCGCCTGTTCATTGTTTATTATACCAGAGGGTGTCGAACCAAATACTGGTCTTCTTCATGTTCCATGTGACTTCTCTAATCACTCCCGAATTGCGATGGAAGAGGCAATAAAAGTGGCTCGCAAATACAAGGATGTGAAAATCATCTGTCAAAATGTTTATACGGTTCCAGGCGGATACCATTATTCTGGAAAGACCTACGAAGAGTTTGCGGAGGTAATGCAGAGTAATGCAGAGAAGGATTACAAACGCTTCATGTCAGAAATTGATCATGACGGTATAAATCTAGAAGTTGTATACTCTCTAGATACCAACGACAACCCCGTTACAGATATCATTGATTTTGCTCACGATAATAAACCTGGAGCAATTTTCATTGGTGTAAAAGGACGTACTTCAACAACGGCCTTATTTATTGGTAGCCGTGCTGAACAACTGATTCAATACAACAATGATATTCCTATGATGGTGGTTCGGCCTAAAGGCAAGAACGCTGGTCTAATGGACTTGATCAGGGAAATTTAAGTTTACTGACCCTTTAGTCTTTTTTCTTCCTTTTCAACCCAAGCAAGCAACGTCTTGGTCTCGTCATCAGTGAGCTTCATTTGTGGTCTTCTTTCTACAGTTCGTTTTGGTGGCATTTTACCATCCTCAAGTACTTCGAAAAGTTCTGCCACCAGGTGCTCCTGCTCCTCTTTATTCATTTCAGGCACTTTGATCCATTGAAGCTTCTTCCTCGCCTTCTCATTTCGAGCATCAGGCTTATGACATCCCATACATTTGGCTTCTATAATTTCCTTAACCTTACCAGTGATCTCAATTCCATCCTGGTCTTGGTTATCGATAAGCGCAAGATTATTGGTGCTGGTGACAAAGGCAGTACTAAACAATAATGAAAAGGCCAATGAGAATTTTATCAGGTTTTCCATGGTATGAATTTTATCAGAAAGAATTTATTCAATTGATTTCTTTATTGGACCTCAATTTCTGTGAATGGTTTAGTTGTTCAGAACCTCTCTAGCCGTTAATCTCTTTAGAAAGAACAAGGCTACCAATAAAAGGGCCATTGGAATCAAGGTATAAGTAAAGGCTTGATCAGCACCCAACTCTTTGAATAGAATACCAATAATTCTTGAACCAAGCGTTCCTCCTAAAGCCGAGAAAATGATAATCAAACCAGACATTGGACTGTGTAACTTTTTAGGCAGTGCACTCAATACTACAGAATTCAACAAGGGATAGATTGGCGCGATAAAAAGCCCTACAAGCGGAAAGGCATATCCTATTGCCGGTACATCTGCTAAGGTCTCTACTAATCCAATATCGGCATTAACCGCTTTTGGCAATACAAAGAGTACAACTGCCATGGAAGCGAAAATGCATACCGTTAATACCCAAACCCACGAAAATTTCTTCGCCAATTGACCAGCCAATATTCTTCCAATACCTAGACTGATGGCCAAAATACTTGCCATCATAATGGCTACATTCTCGGGTAATTCAAGAACTCTTTCGTTGAACGTAGGTAACCAGGTCATTATGCCTTGCTCTATCATTACGAATAGGAAAGCAGAGACCACAAAGACGATTACCAGAACTTTGGCGATCAACCTAAACATCTGCATAAAATCTTCAGCGATATTGGCTCCCGGTACCTCATCTCCTTCCTTAAAATCTGCTCTAAGCAAAAACACAAAAGAAAGCAATGAGAGTCCCGCTAGTAGCCAATAGACATTGAGCCAGGCATTAGGGTCACTTTCCGTATTAAATGCTGGAAAGAGGAAGTAAGCCAGGGCAATGCCAAACATGAAAACACCTTCTATATTACTCATCAGGCTACCATGCTCTTTTGAGTCAGAAGTGACCAGCCCAATCACAGAATAAACCGACACCTTGATAATCGCGAAACTTACTCCCACTGTAGCAAAAAGCAGCTTGGCAGTCCAAAATGAGTTTCCAAAATACATCCCTATGCATGCTAAGGACACAAGCGCCAAAGCAGCCAACATTCCCTTTTTATAACCTATTCTTGGCAGGAAGGAAGCAATGAGGAAAGAGACAATGGCAATTGGCAAGTCTTTGAATGCTTCTAGTACACTGGCCTGTACTTCATCAACTCCATAGACATTCTGGGATTTTAGTATGACAATGCCTACACTATTCAGCAGAATAGCAAAGACAAAATAGTTGATGTATAGCGAGAGTTTAATCGCATTGTTTTTCATAGCGCGTTCCAAGATTGAGATGGAAGATACTAAAATGGGCTGAATTTACTTTCAGACAAGGCTTGTCTATAATGATAATAGATGGTTTAGTAACTTAGGTTTATGAAAGCTCTAATTTCTGTTTTATTAATTATCTCAGTTCTACCAGCGTTGGGACAAAACAAAAAAAGAGCCCGAGACTATGGCATTGAATTCGGTGTTATGAAAACAGGGCCCCTAAATGCTATTACTGACATACAAGGGGTAAAAGTTGGTCATCAAACGCTTCTTAAAGGAGATAGTATTCGAACTGGCGTTACGGCCATTCTACCACATGATGGAAACATCTTTCAATCCAAAGTACCGGCAGCCATCTATATTGGTAATGGCTTTGGAAAGCTTGCTGGAATTAGTCAGGTGCAAGAACTTGGAAACATTGAAACTCCGATTGTGCTCACCAATACCTTGAGTGTTCCTATGGGGATTCAAGGCACAGTGAAATACACGCTCGAATTACAAGGCAATGAGAACGTTCGCTCCGTAAATGCCGTAGTCGGAGAGACAAACGATGGCTACCTAAACGACATTCGTGGAATGCACATTTCCGAAGATAATGTGATTGAGGCCATTACTGGTGCAAAAGATGGAGCCGTTATTGAAGGTAATGTCGGAGCCGGAACTGGCACTGTCGCCTTTGGGTTTAAAGGAGGAATCGGAACCTCTTCTCGTCTTCTTCCCAAATCGTTGGGCGGCTATACAGTAGGTGTTTTGGTTCAAACTAATTTTGGTGGTGTGCTGAGCGTCAACGGTGCACCCGTTGGCAAAGAACTAGAACGATACCCTTTTCGCAATGCGATTCAAAAAAGCGATGGGTCCTGTATGATCGTGGTCCTGACAGACGCACCTCTTAATGCTCGACAATTGGAACGCGTAGCAAAACGAGCTATGATGGGTCTGGCCAAAACGGGAGGTATTGCTTCCAATGGCAGTGGAGACTATGTTGTGGCAGCTTCAACAGCCGAAAGCATGCGTATCCCCTATCAGACAAGAGAACGACTTGATAAAGGTGACGTTTTAAAAAATGATGCTATGTCGCCTCTATTTCTGGCTACAATTGAAGCAACCGAAGAAGCCATTATCAACTCATTGTTTGCCGCTGAGACCATGACTGGTCATGATGGACATACCATTCGGGCACTTCCACTAGACAGTGTCTTAGAAATCTTAAAGAGGTATGGAGTGATTAAGGGTTAAACACTCCTCAATTTATCGAGGCACTCATTCATTTGATGAGCTTCAATATTCGTCAAAACTTCCATCCGCTTCATCCATAACTGCAACGCATTATCTACCTCATTAAGCACTGCAAGTCCTTTTTCTGTAATTAATACATCCTTAGCCCTGCGATCCGTTTTGCACACAGTGCGCTCAACCAACTGCTTATTCTCCAACCGATCGACAATTCTGGAGGCATTGGACATCCGATCCAACATCCGATCAATAATCATATTTACAGTACATGCATCGGGATACTGGCCTCTTAGAATTCTAAGAACGTTGTACTGTGGTGTGGTAATCCCGTAAGGTTTAAAGATTTTGGTCTGTTCATCTACGATCCAACCGTTGGTATACATAATATTTACCACGAGCTTCTCGTAAACGTTGTCAAATTTCTTACCCTGTTTAATATCTTCCTCAATACCCATACGCTTGGTAAGTTATATTGGTACTAAATTAGTAATAAGTTGTAAATCAACTCTATAATAACGCTGGAAACGACAACTATTGAGTGAAAGGCTATATTTAACTAACCATTGGTTAAACCATTCGATCAAATGGGTATCTAATTTTAGGAAAGTAAGACACCAATTGGAAGACAAAGAAATACTTCAGGCCTTTAGAGTATCATCAAACAAGGATTTTGCCTTCAAAAACTTGGTGTCCGAGTATCAAGAACGTGTTTATTGGCATGTCAGAAAGATTCTGATCTCCCATGATGATACTGACGATGTTGTGCAGGAAGTCTTTATCAAGGTATACAAGAACCTAGATACTTTTCGCGAAGCGTCTCAACTCTTTACATGGATTTATAGAATAGCCACTAATGAGGCATTGAACCACCTGAAGAAAAGACAACGCAGGCAGGCTGTTTCCATGGATGATGTTTATCATGAGTTGGAAAACACACTCAGCCATGGCGATCATATTGATGGTGATGAAATTCAAATGAAATTGCAGAAAGCGCTTTTAAAATTACCTGAGAAACAGCGGTTGGTTTTTAACATGAGGTATTTCGATGATTTGAAGTATGATGATATCTCAGAAATTACGGGAACAAGTGTAGGGGCATTAAAGGCTAGTTACCACCTTGCAGTTAAAAAAATCGAAGAGTCTTTGAGTATGGGTTAAACCCTTTAACAGTTTGATTATCAAATAGAAAATGAACAATAAGGATCACGATAAGAACCCTTTAGAAAGGCCAGAACTAAAACAGCTTCCTTTTCAGGTTGAAGATGGCTATTTCGATGGCTTATCGGAGCGTATTTCTAATGCCATCAATGCCGAAGAAAGCGATCTGAAGTATAACCTACACCTGAAGAAAACTCCCTTTACGGTACCTGATGGCTATTTCGGTGGATTGGCAGAGACTATTGAGGCGAAGCTCACCACAATTGATAAAAAAGAAGTGAGTTTCTATCAGAGTCCACTAATGCGATGGGTAGCCGTAGCCGCATCACTGGCACTGCTTATTACATTTTATTTAACCCGACCGGATTCAACAGGTTCAGATTTACTTTCTAATGTCTCTGATGAGACAATTATTTCATTTCTCGAAAGTGAAAATGCTCTTGGTGATGACTTACTTGTCGACTTAGAGGAGATTGACAGCGTTCTTGATGAGATTTACGCTGATGAGATTGGTATTTTTGTTAATACCATTGAGACCGAACCGGAATTAGATTACGATTTTGAATATTTTGACTATTAAAGATATGAGAGTCATACACATAAGTTTGCTGTTATTATTCTGTAGTGCTTTGACATTTGCACAAGATGGAAATCGAAGAGGACCTCAAATGGACCGGGAAAAACTACAGGCAGCTCGTATTGCTTTTTTGACTAATAGACTGGAGCTTTCATCAGAAACTGCTAAGGTCTTTTGGCCCATATTTACAGAGTACGACAACGAGAAGAGTAAATTATCCAAGAAATACGGAGCCCAAAAAAGACTGCTTTTCGATAAAGATAGCAGAAGCCTTTCTGATGAAAATGCTGATAAAATGCTAGACATCTACTTAGATCAAAAACAAGCCGAACTTGATTTAGAAAAGAAATACTTGGGCAGATTCAAGGAAGTACTGAGCATGAAGCAAGTTTGGCGAGTTATCCGATTTGACTCAGACTTCAGGCGATCTTTGATGCAAAGAGTAAGTCGAGGTAACCGATTAGAAGGTAAACCTAAACCCGACAATAAAGGCGGTAATTAAAACTTATAAAAACCTAAGGAAACCTGTCCATTCGGCAGGTTTTTTTGTTTGTAGCCAGTACACTTTGGTGTAATTTGCACCATGGCACAGCTGACCCTCTTTGAGCTTAACAACCTTATTAAAACACAATTAGAGGTTAATCTTGATCCCAGCTATTGGGTGATTGCTGAAATCAGTGAATTGCGTGTTAATCAAAAGGGCCATTGTTATTTAGAGTTGGTTGAAAAAGAAAACAACTTCATTCAGGCCAAGATGAGGGCCAACATCTGGTCTTACACCTACCGTACGCTTAGCGCACAATTTGAGCAAGCTACGGGTACACCGCTAAAGACAGGAATAAAGGTGCTATTCAACCTGACAATCAATTTTCATGAGGTTTATGGCCTCAGTCTAACCGTGAATGATATTGATCCGAATTACACAATTGGTGAACGTTCAAGGCTGAGAGAGCAGACCATAAAAAAATTAGAAAACGAAGACTTATTCGATAAAAACAAGTCATTAACCCTTCCCATTGTTCCACAAAAGATTGCCATCATTAGCTCCAATACTGCAGCTGGATATGGCGATTTTATCGACCAACTGAATAACAACAGTGATACTTATAGCTTTTATACCCAGCTCTTTCCAGCTCTTATGCAGGGCAATGAAGCTGTAATATCTATACGAAAGGCGCTTAAGGAAATTCACGAAAGTAAGACGAGTTTTGATGCTACAATCATTATTCGCGGAGGAGGAGCTCAGGCCGACTTAGATTGCTTTGACACTTATGAATTGGCAAGGGCCATTGCACTTTTTCCTCAACCCGTTTTGACCGGGATTGGTCATGAAAGAGATCAAACGGTAGTGGATTTAGTAGCACATACAAGCCTAAAAACTCCCACTGCAGTAGCAGAATTTCTCATTACTGGAATGAAGCATTTTGACAATCTACTATATGATTACTTGTACCGGATAGAAAAAGAGTACAAAACAAGACTAAATACTGAGCAACAGAAGTTACAGTATCTATCCAGTCAAATCGATCATTCTGCCAAAGAAACTCTACATGCTCATGCTCATGGACTTGCACAGAAAACTCTTGGTCTAAAGCACCTATCAGAACGACAATTAGAACGCCAAAAGTCCTTTATCAATCGACTTGATCAACAACTTACCTTAATCAATCCAGCAACCATTCTCAGTAAAGGATACTCCTTGACCTTAAAAAATGGTAAGTCAATAATGACACAAAAAATAGAGATTGGTGATATTTTAGAAACTAGAGCCACAAATAAGACTATCAATAGTCAAGTAACCGAAGTCGAAAATGAGTAAAAAGAATTTAAGTTATAAGGAATCTATTAATCGCATTAATGAAATAGTGGAGATAATCGAAGGAGGAGAACTCGATATAGATGAATTGACTGTCTTGGTAAAAGAAGCCACGGATTTGATTGCTACCTGTAAAGACAAACTTCAAAATGCAGAAATTGACCTTCAAACTTCCTTAGACAAATTAAATTAATATGACAACTCAGGAGGCCCTCAAAGAAATTCAGTCACTCACCGAAAAAATCAATTATCACAGTGAGCTCTACTATCAGCAAAACCGATCAGAAATCACTGACTACGAATTTGATCAATTGCTTGAGAGGCTCATTGCTTTAGAGAATGAATTTCCCGAACATAGATTTGAGGACTCTCCCTCCCAGCGTGTAGGCGGTACAATCACAAAAGAATTTGAAACTGTTGTACATAAGTATCGCATGCTCTCCTTGGGTAATACATATTCCAAGGAAGAACTGGTTGAATGGGACAACAGAGTATCCAAGGGTCTGGATGGTGCCCAATACGAGTATTTCTGTGAAATGAAATTCGATGGGGTGGCGCTCAGCCTTATATATGAAAACGGTTTGCTAAAGAAGGCAGTCACCAGAGGTGATGGCACAAAAGGAGATGATGTAATTACCAATGCCAAAACCATTCGGTCTATCCCCTTAAAAATAGATCAAAACGTCCCCGGTGAGTTTGAGGTCCGAGGTGAGGTATATTTTCCTAAGCACGAATTCGCGCGTGTCAATCAAGAGCGTGAGGACATAGGAGAAGATAAACTAGCCAATCCCCGTAATGCTGCTTCAGGAACACTGAAGATGCAAGACTCTGGAGTTGTGGCTAGTAGAAAACTCGATTGCTACCTCTATTATCTTCTGGGTGATGGTTTGAACTACTCTACACACTCAGAAGCGATTCACCAAATTGAGAAATGGGGGTTTAACGTATCTCAGACATATCGAAAATGTGAGAGTATTAACGAGGTACTCGAATATATAGCTGAGTGGGAAGAAAAAAGGCACACACTACCATCAGAAACTGATGGTGTTGTAATTAAGGTAAACAACCTAAATCAACAAGATGAGCTTGGTTTTACAGCAAAGAGTCCTAGATGGGCCATTTCATATAAGTACAAAGCTGAAAGTGCTTCAACCGTATTAGAGAGTATTTCTTATCAAGTTGGCAGAACAGGTTCCGTAACACCTGTTGCCAATTTAAGACCTGTCCTATTGGCTGGAACAACTGTTAAACGGGCCTCACTACATAATGCCAATGAGATAGAAAGACTAGGAATTCGAATCGGAGATGTTGTCTCAGTAGAAAAAGGTGGTGAGATCATACCGAAAATAACAGGTGTGGATTTGGCTCAACGGAGTTCCTCCAGTATACCCACTGCCTACATTACACATTGCCCTGAGTGCAACACTGAACTCACGCGTTTAGAAGGAGAAGCTAACCATTACTGCCCAAATGTCACAGGGTGCCCTCCCCAGATTCAAGGGAGGATAGAACACTTTATTCAACGAAAGGCCATGGATATCGATAGCCTGGGTTCTGAAACTATAAGGGGCCTTTTGGACCATGGGCTTATTAGCAATTATGCGGACCTGTACTCCCTTACCTATGCACAATTAAATGGGCTCGAATTCAGAACCTTCTCTGAAAAAAAAGGAGACTACAGTCTTAGAAGTCTAAGAGAAAAATCAGCTCAAAACATCATTAATGCTATTGAAACCTCTAAAAACATCCCATTTGAAAGAGTACTTTTTGGTTTAGGAATTCGTTTTGTGGGACAAACTGTAGCTGAAAAACTAGCTGAACACTTTGAAACAATTGACAGACTTGCCGCAGCAGACTTTGAAACACTAATTGAAGTGCCAGAAATTGGAGAGCGTATTGCAGAAAGTGTTGTAGAGTTTTTCAATAGTGAAGAAAGTTTAGACCTGATAAATCGACTGAGGGTTGCAAGCCTCAATTTCGAAATTGTCAAAAAGGAAATCATAAGTGAAGGCTCGAATTTAAGTGACAAGACTTTCGTCATAAGTGGTGTTTTTAGTCAATTCAGTAGAGACGAACTGAAGGAGAAAATAAAGGCCAATGGTGGAAAAGTGGTCTCTTCCATTAGTGCCAAGCTAGACTACTTGGTCGCAGGAGATAAAATGGGGCCTGCTAAACTCGAGAAAGCCACCAAACTTGAGGTAAGCATAATTTCAGAATCAGAATTCTTAGCACTCATAGATACCTAATGTCAGTAATTGGAAAAAAAATACTGGGCTTTTTAAACAACCCTAACAAGCGAAAGAAGAGGGAAAAGAAGTTAGTCCCATTTGAAAAAGCAGAGCATATAGGAATCTTGTACTCATGGTCTGATAGTAAGAAAGAGGAGGCCCTGATAGCATTTATTGAGAAAATGGGAGCTGAAAAGAAAGTCGAGGTACTGTGTTTTAACCCAACCAGAGGTCCGGTCAATTCTCAACACCCAACTTTCGATGAGTCAATTTTGACAAATTTTGGCAAACTCAATTCAGAAGATGTTCAAAGGTTCGTGAAAATTCCATTTGAATATCTTTTCCACTTGGACTTCGAATCAAACGAAATTCTTAAAAACATACTGATTCAGACGAACGCTAAGTGCAGAATCGGTGTTCACAACGAAGAGCATACAGGCTATTATGAGTTGATGATCGGTATCAATAAAAGTTCAGGCATTTCTAACTTTGCCGATCAAATGATAAAATACGTTAGAGCAATTCGCTAATGGAAAAATTTAAAGGTACAGGAGTGGCATTGGTAACACCCTTCCACTCAGATGGTTCTGTCGATTTTGATGGCCTGGCAAGAGTACTTGAATATACAGGACAAGGAGTAGATTATTATGTGGTTCTTGGTACGACTGGAGAGTCAGCCACTACAAACGCGGAAGAGAAGGCTGAGATTCTTCAATTTGTAAAAGATAACAATCCCAAAAAACTTCCTATTGTTTATGGTGCTGGAGGAAATAATACAGCTCAAGTAGCTCGTGACATTCAGGACGCGGACTTGGACGGGGTAGAAGCAATCTTGTCTATCAGCCCTTACTATAATAAGCCAAGTCAGGCAGGTATTGTGGCTCATTATCAATATTTGGCAGACAATTCTCCTTTACCAATTATTCTTTATAACGCCCCAGGTAGGACAATGTCAAACATTTCTGCCGAAACAACTCTAACTTTGTCTAAACACCCAAACATCATTGGAACCAAAGAGGCCTCTGGAAATTTCGATCAATTTCGGAAAATCGTAGATGGCATGGGACCTGATTTCTTTTTAACCTCCGGTGATGATTTACTCACAACAGAAATAATGGAACTTGGTGGAATAGGCGTTATTTCTGTCTTGGCCAACGGGTTTCCGAATGAGTTCAGTGGGATAGCACGAACGGCACTAGCAGGTGATTTTGACAAATCAAGAGCAATTACTTCCTCATTTGAAGAGATAAACCCTCTAATGTATGCGGAAAGTAATCCGGTTGGTATAAAAGAAGTGCTTCATCAAAAAGGTATTTGTAGTAACGAGGTGCGCCTTCCCTTAGTAAAAGCTTCCCCCACTCTGAAGGCTCAAATAGCAAGATTAGTTGAGTAAAGTCCATAAAAAAGGCCTCGACTAGTCGAGGCCTCATTTATCTGGATTTTAGTTTCTTAGCTGTTCTTGATGTTTTGAACATCAATTCTAATTTCTTGTGCTAGATTCTTAAGCTCTTGCATGCCTTTTCTTACTCTAGTACCAGCAGCTTGATTTCCTTTGTCATAGAACTTTTCGAAATCGCCTTCTAAAGAATTTACTAAATCTTGAACTTTGCTAAATTGACTCATATTTATCGTGTTTTAAGGTTGTTGATAATAATGTCTAACTGCTAGCAATATAAAGCAAAATGTTCTATTATCAACAGTGAAGGCACTTTTTTTTGATTTTACTCACCAAATGCGAGTGCTACTTCTTCTTTTTTATATTCTTCGCTCTTCAGCTTGCCTTTAATAGCCTCAAATGCTGCAATAGTTTCTTCGACATCTGCCAAAGAATGTGATGCAGTCGGGATTAACCTCAATATAATCGTGCCTTTAGGAACAACAGGGTAAATCACTACAGAACAGAAGATTCCGAAATTTTCACGTAGGTCCTTACTTAAAGCAGCAGCCTCTCCTACCGTACCATTTAACACTACAGGAGTAACTGGTGATTGAGTGGTTCCAATACTGAACCCTTTTTCCTTTAATCCACTTTGAAGTGCATTAACAATAGTCCAAAGTTTATTCTTGTGCTCTGGATTGTCTCTCAACATTTCTAACCTTTTCAAACCACCAATGACAAATGGCATTGGTAATGACTTGGCAAAGATTTGAGAACGTAAGTTGTATTTTAAATACTTGACAATCTTTTCATCGCCTGCCACAAAAGCGCCTATGGCGGCCATTGATTTAGCAAAAGTTGAGAAATAGATATCGATATCATCCTGACAACCTAACTCTTCTCCCGCACCTGCTCCTGTAGCCCCAACAGTTCCAAAACCGTGAGCATCATCTACAAACAGTCTGAATTGAAATTTCTCTTTTAAAGCAGCAATCTCCTTTAGCTTACCTAAGTTACCTGACATTCCAAAGACACCTTCAGTGATCACAAGAATCCCTCCGCCAGTCTCTTGGGTCAACTTAGTAGCTCTTTCAAGCTGCTTCTCCAAGTTTTCAATATCATTATGTGGGAAAACGAAACGCTTACCCATGTGCAACCTAACGCCATCAATAATACAAGCGTGAGACTCTGCATCGTAGACAATAACATCCTTGCGGTCTACAACAGCGTCAATTATAGAAAGTACACCTTGATAACCGTAATTAAGCAGTAAACCAGCTTCTTTACTCACAAATGCGGCAAGTTCTTGTTCTAATTGTTCGTGATATTTGGTATTTCCAGACATCATTCTGGCTCCCATAGGGTAAGCCATACCCCAATCAGCAGCAGCCTGTGCATCAGCCTTTCTCACTTCAGGATGATTTCCCAGCCCTAAATAGTTATTTAGACTCCAGGTCAACACTTCCTTACCCATAAACTTCATACGAGGTGCAATTTCACCTTCTAGTTTAGGAAACATGAAGTATCCTTCAGATACATCGGAGTGTTTCCCTAATGGGCCTTGATTAGTCAGTAACTTTTCAAATAAATCCAACTTCTTTTGTCTTTAAATATTAGTTGTCTTAGACTGGCTAAAACAAGTTGCGAAGGTAACACTATATACACCATTTATCAAAAATTAGAGCACATATAACACATTCATTGGTTCTGATTACGATTATTATTAATTAGCATTGCATGCTTATTAAGAAGAGATATGTCCTCAAGAAAAATTAATAAAATACTTGTTGCGAATCGTGGAGAAATTGCCATTCGTGTAATGCGTACTGCTAAAGAAATGGGAATCAAGACTGTAGCCATATACAGTGATGCTGACAGTAGTTCTCCACATGTAGCCTATGCCGATGAAGCAGTTAATGTTGGACCACCTGCATCGTCTGAATCATACCTGAGAACCGATAGAGTAATAGATGTTTGCAAAGAACTAAATGTCGATGCTATTCATCCGGGGTACGGTTTTTTATCAGAAAACGCCAGTTTCGCCAAGCAGGTAGAGGATAACGGTATCATATTCATCGGCCCATCTGCCCATGCAATAGAAATAATGGGAGATAAACTGGCTGCCAAAAATGCAGTTTCAGCATATGACATACCAATGGTACCTGGGGTCAATCATGCAGTGAAAGAAGTTGATGAAGCAAAGTCTATTGCCGAACAAATCGGCTATCCTGTCTTAATAAAAGCCAGTGCTGGCGGAGGTGGAAAAGGAATGCGTGTAGTAGAACATGCAGACGAGCTTGATAGCCAAATGCAAAGAGCTATGAGTGAAGCACAATCCGCTTTTGGAGACCCGTCTGTTTTTGTAGAAAAGTACATTGGATCGCCTAGACACATTGAAATTCAAATATTAGGAGATCAGCATGATAACATCCTTTATCTATTTGAAAGAGAGTGTTCTATTCAAAGAAGACATCAGAAAGTAATCGAGGAAGCTCCTTCTGCGGTGATTACGCCAGAGAAAAGAAAGCAAATGGGAGAAGCTGCAGTTGGTGTGGCCAAAGCCTGCGGTTATTATGGTGCTGGAACTGTAGAGTTCATCATGGATGAAAATCTGGACTTTTTCTTCCTAGAAATGAATACCCGACTTCAAGTGGAACATCCTGTTACTGAAGAAATTACTGGAGTTGATTTAGTTAAAGAACAGATCTATATTGCTGAAGGAAAGGCTATTAGCTTTAAACAAGAAGATCTTAAAATAAATGGACACTCAATGGAAATAAGGGTCTATGCTGAAAACCCAAGAGAAAACTTCTTACCAGATACAGGTACCTTAGACACATATAAACTACCTCAAGGCCCTGGTGTTCGTGTAGATGATGGTTATGAGCAGGGTATGGAAATCCCCATCTACTATGATCCAATGATCTCCAAGTTGATCACGTATGGTGCTAATAGAGAGCAGGCTCGACTAAGAATGTTGAGAGCCATCAATGAATATCAGATTTCTGGTGTAGCGACAACTTTAGACTTTTGTGATTTTGCCTTGAGGCATGAAGCCTTCATTAGCGGAAATTTCGATACCAAGTTTGTAGACAAGTACTTTACTCCTGATGTTTTAGATGACAGGGATCCTAAAAAAGAAGAGTTGGCAATTGCTTTGGCAGCCCACATATTCAATGAAAAAACTAATGGTAAGGCGTCCAAAAATGATGATAATTCCATTAGCAAATGGAAACTCAGAGCTAGACAATAATTAATGGCCAAGATCCGTCCCCTAAGAGCCTGGAGATATAATCGCGAGTTATCCTCTTCGATTGGAAGTTTAACGTCACCTCTATTTGATGTTATATCGCAAAAACAACGCGATGCTCTCTACGAGAACCCATACAATAGTATTCACCTCAGCGTTCCTTTACATGGTGAAACAGCTGAGGATGCCCATAAAACCATTGCTAAGTGGAAAGCTGAAGGGATAATAGAACAAGATCCTCTACCTGGTATTTATGTTTATTATCAGCATTTTTCTCTGCCTGGCAGTGACAAGGACTATGTCAGAAAGGGATTTGTCAGCTTTATTGAAGCTACCGATTGGGGTCAACCAGATTCAGCTATTCTAAGGCACGAGAATACAATGCCACATTCTGTATCAGATAGAGTTGAGGTACTTAGGTCCACCGAGCTCAATGTTAGTCCAACACATGGACTCTACTTTGATTCGGGTTTTGAGTTAGAGGAGTATATGGACGAAAGTATGCTCAACCCAATCTATGAAACAGAAGACTATCAAGGCGTACGCGATGTCTTATCTGTTATTCATGATAAAGAAATCATTCAAAAGTTTATTGACAAGCTTGGAAAGGAAAGAGTCATTCTTGCAGATGGACATCACCGACTCGAAGGCTCTATCATATACCGTAAGGAGTTAGCATCGCAAGGAAGTCATACTGGTGAAGAAGGGTATAACTACCATTTAATGTACCTCACAAATGGTGAGGCAGATGACTTGAGAATACTACCAACGCATAGATTAATTAGTGGACTAGAAAACTTCGACAAGGCGGATTTTTTTGAAAAACTTAAGCCCAATTTCATAATCAAGCCTTTAGAAAACCCGAATGATGTAACTGAAATTATACTGGGAAAACCATGGGCATTTGGACTATTATTTGGTGATGAGGCCTATAAGGTTCGGCTGAAACCTGAAGTTATTGATCATATCGAATGGAATTTTCCTGATGTAATCAAAAAGCTTGACCTAACGGTCATGCACTATTTCATTCTTGAAAAGGGCTTGGGAATTCTAGGCAAAGACCAGAGGAAGTCAACCAATATTAGCTTTGAACGAAATTTCGCCAACTGTCTTACCAAAACAATTAAGGGAGAGGCACAATTTGCGGTTATAACCCAGGACATTAGCATGGAAACGGTAAAAAAAGTATGCTATTCTGGTCATACCCTTCCACAAAAGTCCACCTACTTTTACCCTAAAGTTATTTGTGGCTATTTATTTGGATCAATCAAGAATGATGAATTTGAACTACCGTTTGATCCTGGCTTCTAAATCGCCCAGAAGACAGGCTTTATTGAAAAGTCTAGACTTGGATTTTGAGGTAAAAACAAGAGAAGTTGATGAAACCTACCCCTCTGACTTAGCGCCTTTAGATGTGGCAGAATACCTGGCAAAAAAGAAGTCCAATGCTTTTGGCGGACTTCAAGAAGGAGCCCTCTTAATAACCTCTGACACAACAGTTGTAGTCGATTCTAAGATTCTGGGGAAAGCTGAAAACAGGGACGAAGCTATATCTATGATCCAATCTCTCTCTGGTAGAACACACGAAGTCGCTTCTGGTGTCTGTTTAAGAGCGACTGACAAACTCCTTAGCTTCACTGAGATCACCAAGGTCAGTTTTGATGTGCTCAACTATGACACCATCTCATACTATGTTGACAATTACAAGCCTTATGACAAAGCTGGAGCTTACGGTATCCAAGAATGGATAGGAATGATCGGCATAAACAAGGTTGAAGGAGATTACTATAATGTAATGGGCCTACCACTCAATAGACTCTACAAAGAATTATTAAAGTTCAAATAAAAAGGGGCACTAGGCCCCTTAGTTTCTTTCCTTCTATAAGAATCGACTAGTTAGTGCTCGCCAATGGCTTTTTACTAACCGTCTTTTCTACTAAGTCCCCAGTCTTCAATCGTTTAGATACAACAAAGAATGGTCCTGATATTACTTGGTCTCCTTCATTAAGTCCTGATAGAATTTCAATGTTATCGTAATCACTAATACCTGTTTTGACCTCAACCATTTTTGCAGTTCCGCCATCATTAATAAAAACAACCTCTTTGATGTCTTCTTTTTCTTCTGGCTTAGCATTTGTGTTTGTTAACGTAGGTTCATTATCATCGTCATCTCCGAACCCACTGTTTCCCTGATTCTTAGCTAGTTTAGGGTTTCTGGTTGTGACTGCAGCTAGAGGCACAGATAACACATTAGACTTGGTAGTAGTGATAATCTCAACACTAGCCGTCATTCCTGGTCTGAATGGAGAAGGTCCTTGAATCTCTGATAATAAGTCATTAAAACTATCATTTAAAATTCTGATCTCGACTTTGAATTCCGTAACTGCATCTGCAGAAGTTTTAGGGTTAGCCGTATTGGCAATTGCCGTCACTATACCTTTGAACTTTTTATCCATTGACGTATAGGAATCAACATCAATTATGGCCGTATCTCCTTCGTTCACACGAATGATGTCATTCTCGTTAACATCCACCTGAACTTCCATTTGATTCAAGTCGGCAAGTCTCATCATTTCAGTACCAGCCATTTGTTGCGTTCCTACAACACGTTCACCTTGCTCAACATCCAGTTTAGAAATAGTCCCTGTTGCAGGAGCTCTCACGGTCGTTAAACGTACATTCTCTTCTGCTTCATCAACAGAAGCTTCACTTGACTTGATGATAAATTCCGCAGCCTTTACACTTTGCTCTGCGGCATCCAAGTTAAACTTAGCCACTTCATAGTTGGCTTTGGCTGTTTCATAATCGGCATCCGAAATCACGTTCTCTTTTCTCAGTTGTTCTGATCTCTTAAATGCCAATTCTGTCTGCTTCAATTGTGCCTCACTTCTAAACTTATTAGCTCTGGATGAAGCCAAATTAGCCTTTTGCTGATTCAAGTTCGCCTTAGTTCTGTCTAATACAGACTGAAGGTTGTCAGGTCGAATTTTAACCAAAATCATACCCTCAATTACATCATCACCTTCTTCAACATTAAGTTCAATTATCTCACCAGCTACGTCTGGACTAATGGCAATTTCGGTCACTGGCTGAACAACTCCTGACGCAGTAACTTTTTCTACGATGGTTACTCGGCTTGCCTCAGCAAACTCAACCTTGATGGTCTTTTCTCCACCAATAACGCCAGCCTGTTTTCCAACAATGGCAAACACCAATACTAGAACTACTAGTACAAGTAATATCCAAACGATCTTATTTGATCCTTTTTTCTTCTTAGTCATCTTCTTAATCTAATGTAATTGGGTTACCTAAATAAAAATCTAAAATCTTTACTCTAAAAATGTATTCGTATTTGGCTCTAACTAAATCTGTTCGAGCCGCAAATAAGTTATTACTGGCTACTTGGTAATCAACAAAGTTTACGTCACCTACATTGTATCGTTGCTCTGTAGCTCTAAAAGACTCTTCCAAGGCAGTCACTCTTTTTCCGGTTGCCTCATAAGACTTCAAACCTGCAACAGCATTGTTATACGCTGTTTCTATAGACTGTCTTAATTGATTTTTGACATTCTGAGCAGTGATTTCAGCGCGTTGCTTATTAATTTTTGCACGCTGCAGGTTGGAGGTATTCGAAAGCCTGCTAAATATTGGGACATTCAAGTTTACTCTCACTGACTGACCAAGGTTATCGCTGAACTGGTCAAAAGTGCTATAGCTATCACTAAAGATGGGGACATTCTCCTGAGACGCATCCAAAAACACTCTATCACCTGTTCCCTGTACAAAACCTACATCTCGTGCCGGAATCGTAACAAGTTGACTCCCCAAAAGTTGACGCGCTCGATCAGAGTAGTTAGTAGAAATACTCCCAGATATACTCAAAGACGGCAAGAATGCACCCCGTGCGATTTTCTCGCCTATGCCATTACTCTTTATGCCTAATTCAGCACTTTTGACTTCAGGCTGATTTTCAACCGCTACATCAAAGACTTTAGAAGGTGTCTCCAAGGTCATAGCAACGTCCTCAACTGACAAGTCTGTCGGTGCGACAATATTCAAATCCTGATCTGCCGGCATTTGCATCGACTGCTTAAGGTTTAGCATTGCAAGACTTAAGTTATTCTCAGCCGTCACAACTTGTACTTCATTGGAAGCATTTTGAGACTCAAGATCCAATTGATTGGTTAAGGGCAGTGAACCGGCCTCAACCAGTTTTTTCGTCCTATCAAGTTGATTTTTTGTTACTTCCAATTGGAATTTGGCATTCTCTAATTGTTCTCTATTCAAGAGTACATTCAAGAAATTTGTTGCTACGCTCAAACCAATGTCATTCTTTGCTTTCTGCAAGTCAAACTCACTAGCCTGAAGGTTCAACTCATTCTGCTTAATCGTGTTTTGAAGAATACCTCCCTGATAAACTGTCACATTTGAGTTTGCCGATAGTCCACTGGTCAATATATCCTGGCTTACAAATGAGTTAGATACCGGGTCAATTGTTCTACCAAAAGATTTACCCACACTACCTCCTGCACTCAAGTTGGGTAAAAGAGCAAACTTTGATTGTTTTACCGCAATCTCATTTTGAAGCTGAGTCAGCTGATTATTTCTAATGGTCAAGTTATTTTCCCATGCATAACTGACACATTCTTCCAATGTCCATTCTGTCTTTGAACTTTGACCTATCGCCAGATTCCCCATAAGAAGGACCATCAAGCCGAAATAGAGTTTTTGTTTGAATTTCATGTTTACGTTTTAAAAATCGATATCTGGAATAAATATGACCTCTCTAATCCAATCCAAATGTTTTAAATAATCTACAGTAACGGTCGGTGGTTTAGAGTCCATCTCTATCACATGACACGCCTTATCATTTTTACCTTTTCTATTCACTGACATAGAAGCAATGTTGCACTGGTCATTTGCCAATACTGTGGCAATAAAGGCGATAGCTCCTTTTCTGTCATCAGCCAAAAGTATCATAGTTGTTAAGCCCGCATTAAAGCCGACATTAAAACCATTGACTTCTGTAATCTTAATTACTCCTCCTCCACGGCTTTCGCCAACGACCTCAATTTGTCTATCTCCCGCCTGGGCTACTACCCTTACCGTATTCGGATGCATGGTGGATGCATTACCAACAGAGCGAAACTTAAAATTGAAGTTGAGTCCGGCCGCTTCATCGAAAGCTGACTTAATTCTGACATCATCTGTCAAAAAATCCAATAGGCCGGCAATAATCGCACGATCGCTGCCATGCCCCTCATAAGTCCTAGCAAAAGAATTGTAAAAAGTAATGTTTGCCTGATCGGGTTGCGTACCCAAAATCTTTCTAGCCACACGACCTATCCTAACCACTCCGGCCGTATGCGAACTGGAAGGACCTATCATCACTGGGCCTATCATATCAAATACACTACTCTGGTCTGCCATTAGGACGCGAAATTAAGTTTTCAATATTAGAGAAATAAGTCGTTGCCAAATTTCTATTATGTTTGAAAGGTCAATACCCTCCATGAAAGCAATATTTAACTCTCGAATTATTGAAACTTCCGACTACCTGATCAAAACCAGCAATCGGTCATTTTGTTATGGAGACGGCCTCTTCGAAACAATTGTTACAGGGCGCGGAAGAATTAACTTGATTGAAAAACATCTTGACCGACTTAGAAAAGGTTGCAAAGTCCTGAACATGGAATTTCCCTTGGCGCTAGAGTCAAAATCATTGGAGGAGATGATTCAAAAACTGCGAGCAATTAATGGCATTGATGGTGATATCCGAACCAAAGTGATCATATGGCGTGACAGTGGAGGTCTTTACGCTCCTGATCTATCTAGCACCTCATTCACAATAGAAGTGAAATCTTCGTCTTCCAATTTATTTCAAGGTATTGACAAGGTTGATGTCTCAGACCAGGTTCACACTCAGTACTCACCAATTTCTTTTGCCAAAACTACCAATGCATTGGTGTATGTACTTGCTGGCCTGGAAAAAACAGAGAAAAATCTGGATGAAATAATACTGACTGACTCCTATGGAAATCTATCCGAAACTCACATCTCGAATCTCTTTTGGATAGATAATCAAATAGTTTACACTCCCTCTATAGTCACAGGATGCATAGAAGGTATAATGAGAAATGCCCTAATTGACCTTTTGGGTAGAAACAATATAACCGTTCATGAAGTCAAAAAAACAAAAGAGGTTTTAAAGGATGCAAGCAGTGTGTTCTCGACTAATGCATCTGGCATTAAATACTTCAAAAGAATTGGCAATTGGAGCTATGAGAGTCCCAAGAACTTCCTTGAGCTTGTGATTAGACAGCTACAACAGCTTTAATATGCGGGTGTGGATCATAGCCCACTAATTCGAAGTCTTCAAACTTAAAAGCGAAGATATCTTTGACTTCAGGATTCATCTTCATTGTAGGCAATGGCCTAAAATCACGTGTCAATTGTAATTCAGCCTGCTCATAGTGGTTAGAGTATAAGTGTGCATCACCAAAAGTATGAACAAACTCTCCTGGCTGTAAGCCACAAACCTGGGCAACCATCAAAACAAGCAATGAATAGGAAGCTATATTGAAAGGAACTCCCAAAAACACATCCGCACTACGCTGATATAACTGACAGCTCAATTTGCCATCAGCAACATAAAACTGAAAGAACGTGTGACAAGGTGGAAGCGCCATATTGTCAACATCTGCGACATTCCAGGCACTAACAATGAGTCTTCGGCTATCTGGATTTGTCCTAATCTGGTTTATGAGTTTTGTAATTTGATCTATGGTCCCTCCACTTCCATCAGGCCAGTTTCTCCATTGATAGCCATACACAGGACCAAGATTACCATCTTCATCTGCCCATTCGTCCCAAATACGTACCCCATTGTCCTTGAGGTACTTAATATTTGTATCACCTTGCAAGAACCAAAGCAACTCATGAATTATTGATTTCAGGTGAAGCTTCTTTGTGGTTACCACTGGAAAACCTTCTGACAGATCAAACCTCATTTGATAACCAAAAACACTTTTTGTACCTGTACCTGTTCTATCACCTTTTTCTACTCCATTTTCAAGAATATGGCTCATTAGGTCGTGGTACTGCTTCATAATGCCTTCGATTTTTTAGATTTGAATCAATGAACAAATTAAGTCAAAATGTTACGAATGGGAAGGGTTCATCTCAAGTTTTTCACATACCTCGGTGGATAGAAAAGTTCGCCACCCTCAACAGACGAAGAGCTCTGATACGATTGTTCATATTGACACTGCTTACTGTAGGTTTTGCCATTCAAATACCGAAGCTCCAATTCAATTATGACTTCGATAGCTTCTTTCCTAAAGGCGATGATGACTTTGCCTATTATCAATCTTTGAGCGATGAATTCGGGGAGTTCAACGACTTCTTATTTGTTGTCTTAAAATCTGATGACCCAACGAGTAGATATGCACTAAAGACAGCGAAATCCATTATAGAATCTCTTGAGTCCTGGCCTGAAGTAATCGGCACAAGAAGCATCTTCGATGAGCATAAGATTCAAATAACTCCTTTTGGGGTCAACAAGATCAGTTTAGTGAGCCCTGATCAAAGACTTAGTGAAGAACCATTGAATGAGAATAAAATGAAGGGTAAGTTCTTTGGGAGGGATGGGCGGTCAACAATGTTCTTATTGAGGCACAAGGCCTTTGACAACAATATGCAATCAGATGCTTTTCTTGTTGAGTTACGAAGATATCTCACATCGATGTATCAAGATGATTATATAGTTTCTGGAAAGGTTCAAATGCAGTATGACTTTACTAAGAAACTAGAACGAGAACTTTCATTATTACTTCTTTTGGCCTTCAGTTTTGTGATAGTCATCTTACTCTTACTTTTCAAGTCCTTGAAAGGAATCCTTATTCCCTTATTGACAATTCTATTAAGTGCCATCTGGATTATGGGTTTTATATCTATTACGGGAAAATCGATTGACGTACTAGTTGTGATCATCCCATCCATCTTGCTCATTGTTGCACTCTCTGATGTCATTCATTTTGTTCATAAATACGATCACTTTATTCGTAGAAGACTTTCTAAAGCCGAATCTCTCAAATCAACTATAATATTTATTGGAAAGGCCACCTGTCTCACGTCCATTACCACCGCAATAGGCTTCCTAAGCCTATATGTTATACCCATATCTCCAATAAGGGATTTTGGGCTTTATACGGCTATTGGCGTTGTTTTTGCCTTCTTAATAACCTTTCTACTCTTACCATCTATTCTATATTTTTTTCCTAAACCTGTGGAAAAAGAAACGAGTCAACTCATCTCTTGGAAAAGAATATTCAACCATTGCTTTATAAGTGTAATGAGAAAGCGTAAACAAGTAGTTTGGGTTTTATCTCTTCTTTGTATAGCATTGATTTTTGGAGCAAATCAATTGACACTCAATACTTCAATAATTGTTGGGTTTCAAAAGGACGAACCGGAGTTGAAGGAAGTGATGTACTTCGATGACAATTATGATGGCTATAGGCCATTCGAAATTGGTCTTGAGCTAAGAGGTAATCAAGATATATTTGACATTGGAGTTATTGAGGCTATTGCTTCTATAGAAGACTATCTGAGGAATTCTCATAATGTGAAACATATTGAGTCTCCATTAAACATCATCCGTACTCTAAATGCCGGACTTTATGGTGCAGCCTCTAGCCGATATACGTTACCATTACCAAAAGACTTAAAAAAATTAAAACGGTATTATAACTCCGTCAAGCTCAAAGAAGCTGTAGGAGCGTTTCAAAGTGATTCTGGAAAAACCATAAGGATCATTGGAAGGTCAAAGGACATAGGAAGTGCTGAGTCAAGAGTACTGAACGAATCACTTAAGGAATTTTTATCGGAAGAAGTCAACAATGACGCATTATTCGCCAGGCTCACAGGTACCTCATATTTGATTGATAAAACCGACAACTATATTTCAAAATCCTTAGTAAAGGGACTTTCTATTGCTATTCTCAGTGTTTCACTTTTTCTTTTTGTATTCTTCGGAAGCTGGAGGATTGTCCTTTATTCCTTGATACCGAACATCTTACCGATATTAATTCTGTTCGGTTTAATGGGGTATTTGGGAATAGATCTCAATATATCTACAGCCATTATTTTTACTGTTGCATTTGGGGTGGCTGTAGATGATAGTATTCACTTACTCGCTCGCTATTATATGGAACGGAGTCAGTTTAAGAGTGCCTTATGGGCTCTAAAAAACAGCATAGCCAGCACGGGTAAGAGCATTCTCATAACGAGCTTGGTCTTATGTGCTGGCTTTGCCTTGTTTCTTTCGTCTGGGCTTTCTTCTCCCTATTACCTTGGCTTTTTTATAGTTGTTACGGCCGTGGTTGCCCTCATATTGGACTTGACACTTTTGCCAATCCTAATACTTAGTATTGAAAAGCGCTCTAGAGTTCGTCAAGGTTAACCACCTCTGACTTCTTCCTCCACTTTTTATACCCAAACATTAGGTTCAACCCAAACCTAAAATCCGCCTTAGAATACTGTTCAGGCTTATTTAATACGAGCACATTGTCCAAGGCCATATAAAGCTGCATCGGGCCGATATTAGTACCCAAATTAGCACCGATATTCGTCTCATTATTTGATCTTCTATGGGTTCCTAGTATACCAATTACAAACTTGTCGAACCTGTGATTATAGGCAAGGGCATAATTCGCTGGCAAATTATTAAGTGCGCTTGATTGGAAATAAGTCAAGGAGAACCTATCATTTTCTGTCAAGTAAGCAGATGCTGTTAGATAAACTCTGGTTGGCAAATTGGTCGTAAAGGCAGTTCTAGTCTCGTTAGAACGGAACTTATTTTGCAGACTATCTTTAAAAACTTCTCCGGAATCCTGAATACCCTCAAGATCAACTCCTGAGAAAGTCACAGTAGTGTCTGCTGTATTATAATTTCTGACTTGCTCCTTCCAATCGATAGAACCAATATCATTGACAGAAGCCTCTACTTCCAACCATTTCAAAGGCTTGAACTTGGCACCCAAGTCAAAAGCGATGGTTTGGTTCTCATTCCCAAGTGCATATGTCTGAAGTGCATCATCAGCATGGTCATCAGAATTGAAAAGGAAATCCAGTCCAGCTGTATTGGCAGTACCATTTTGAACGGCAACCTGCCAAGAGAAATCATCTGCATCGGTAGTCAATGTTCCACTTGCACCATCTGCTAATGATGCATGAAAAATGCCTGTAACAAGTTTGGCTCTTGCCCCCACTGTCAGGCGCTCTCCTAAGAACCTTCTAGCATAGCCAATACCAATTTCATGATATGCCTCAACTCTGATTTGAGTGTCTGAAAAATCAATGGCCTGCCCTATGAAGTTTGAATTTCCATTGGCTAAAAAATCTGTCAAATCATCCCCATAAGCAAAGTCAAAAGTGGCTCTCGCATTTGCAAAGAATGAAAAGGCTCCGTGCTTCGTCTTTATTCCCAGATGAAATAGGTTGGCTGTAACATCCAGGTTCAAAAAATTCTCTCCCTGAGCTGCTTCGTTAAGAAGATCGAAATCAACAGTCAAATCAGTTTGACCATTTGGTCTTGACAGGAGTTGTTGAAGTTCCAAATCGCCCTGCAGCATTACGCCAAAATTCAGTGCTGGCATACTGATTGTCAATGAGTTCTCCGGTATAAAGGCAGGCTGTATACCTGAAGTCTGGGGAACTATATCTCTTAATTGATAAAAAGACAGGTATCCTTGGGCATTAGCACTAGCAAACCCCAAAACCAACAATGCGATAGTTAATAGCTTCTTCATCTTAGTTACCGTTTGAGTTTACTTCTACATCTGCCTGAACTGCGAGTTTGAACCTCAGTTCATAATCATCAAAAAACTTAACAGCCGTTGCCGACTGAGCATCTGTGGTTGTAATTGTTGCTACAACATTAATGCTGGTCGCGTTTTCTATTATTCTTATTCCTTCATCTGGGATTAGAATATCCACTGTAGACATGGCCACTTCATTGGTTCTTCCATCAGTACCAACCGAAGCAGCTGAGAATGCCGGGCGCTCATCTACTGTATAGATTACGTTGCCATTTACATCTCTAAATTGTAATTCTACCAGCCCTCCTAATGGGAGTTCGTTCTCTGCAATCACCCTGAACAGTAGTCTTTTAGCCTCTTCCAGGTCGCCTCCATTCGTGAAATTCACCACCTCTTCAGCGATCAAGCCATTAATATTTAACTCTAGTGGTATCTCTATCTCCACAGATACATCTAATAGGTTCGAATCATCAATGAAATTATAGCTCGCTGGAGCAGTCGCTGGATTTGACTCCGCACCTACATCTACAAGAAAGCGAGTCGGTTTTGATGAGAGTAAATCAGCAATATTAGAGTTGCCAGAGGTAATTTCTATCTCTGTTCTGACTGCCTGACCCTGCTGATTAACATCTGGCGCATTGACTACCTGTAAATTATCAACTACAGTCCCCGAAAGTGGAATATTAGTACCTGCTCCACTCACTGCCGTGATTTGCTGAAAATCAATCCCTAAGGGAAACCCGAAGCTATTATCGAAAATGAACCTTACTGTGGGGTCAGCAAACGTGATATCTCCTGAATCAAAAGTACTAAAGAAATCTAGGTCTATGTCTTGTTGGCCCACCGTTAACGATTGATTGCCGACACTCCCGTATACTGTTTGGAATGAGGTATTATTAATTCCAATACTAAAAGAAACTCTCTGATTAGCAGTGATTATATCGGTAGTTTCAACCGTTATATCATAGGCTATTCTCACCAAGAATTTACTCGAAGCTGGATTACCCTGATCATCAAGGTGAAATAGACCCTTTCCATTTACAAGTGATTCTGATTGTACAAAATTAGCTCCTCCAGATGGCAAACTGCCATTTATAACGATGGGTCCGGAAGCATTTTCAAGAGAAATAAAAGTAGCTGTAAAATTCACATCAGCTCCAATATCAGAGCTTGCATTGAAGTCAAAACTCCCAGCATTAAATAGTATGCTATCATAGGCCTCATCTGCTGTTTGAGTCAGGTCGAACTCATAAAGCTCAGACACTTCGATTTGGGTGGTTATCGGAGGGTTAGCCAAATCAGTTCCTGACACTAAGCTTGACCCAAAACTCTGATCAAGTACTGTCAAGAAACCCGAAGCACTTTGGGACTGTAGGGTTTCTGTATAGGTGAGCGTCACCACATCTTCCCCGTTAGGTGCTATTACTGCACCTCCATCATTAAGCTCTTCAAAGAGCTCAGCGACAGTATAGGTGATAGTTCCCACCGGAATTGCTAGGGATGGATCAAAGATTATATCCCCAAATTCGGTGCTTTCGAAGTACTTCAAGTCACATGAAGGTACTGCTGCAATGGTCAGACAGACCAAGCAGGCAAGTAAAAATCGTTTCATTTGGTTTAGTTCAAATTGCTGATATGTAAGGTGTTCATCATTTTGCTGGCATGATCACCCAAAGAATTACATAAACAATAAACCCGGGGAAGCCAGCACTAAAAATTGAAATTAACACATAAATGAGTCTTACCAAGGTGACATCCCAGCCAAGCCACTCAGCCAAGCCCCCACAAACTCCTGCTACTACTTTATCCGCACTTGATCTAGTAAGTTTACTGTTATTCCCAGCCATAAAAAACCCATTCAAAGCAACAATTTAATCACTTAACTCATAAATACCTATTAGCGGAAAATGATCAGAATAATAAATATTATCAATGGTCTTGAATGCCTTGATTCTGAATTCTTTAGAAAAAAACTGATTGTCAATGCGCAAAAATGGAATTTTCCCATTGAAGGTTGTTCCTAATCCATTCCCTTGCTCTTCAAAGGAATTCCCAAACCGCCTTCGAAATTGAAAGTAATTATAACTAAAGGGTATATCATTAAAATCTCCCGCTATGATAACCGGGTAGTTGCTAAGTCCAATATGATCCATCAATACATTGATCTGCTTCGTTCGCGAAGTGCTCGAAAAGAGAAATTTCGATTTAACATTATCATACTCGTTTTGAATTCCTTCTGTATCCTGAATTTTGTTAGGGTCAATCCCCATGGACTGGAGATGGACATTATATACTCTAATGGTATCGTTTTCGACTAGAAGGTCAGCAAAACGTATGTTGTTTACAGAGGTAGACTCTAATATGAGCCCATCATTAATAATTGGGTATTTCGAAAAAATGGCAGTGTTGAACTGATCTTTATCCATAGAAAGCTCATACCCTTTGCTTCGAATCTTTTCAGCTATACCCCTAAGCGGGTAAAACTCCTGAAAACAAATAATATCGGCATCAACGTCCTCGATCCAGGACATTGCCTCCTTATAATTATCACCCCGCGCATCAACAAACCACCTCACATTATAACTAAGTACCTCGATTCCTTCCTGATCTAAATCAGCATTCCCATCTAATGATACGGCCACGTTGATAAAAGGCCACCCGCAAACAAGCAGGAGAAATGGGACCCACCCTATTTTGGATTTGAAGAGCAAACTTAAAATCAGGAAAACAAAATTTAGAAGAATGACAAATGGAATACCTAAGGAAACTACCCCGGAATATCGAAAAGTTAGTGGAGATATCAATACACTGGCATAGACCAAAAGCGAGATAGATATCCAAACTAGGATGGGAAGCTTAAAAAACGGTTTCATCTAGTGTCAAAACACTATTCTAACAATTTTAATGCGAAATTCGTCTGCCGTTCGAAATAAAAAGAGCAATCCTTTTCAGGATTGCTCTTTAACCTATTCCATTTCTTTCTTACTATTCTGTTCTGAGTGACTTAACCGGGTTACTGACCGCAGCCTTTAAGGACTGATAACTCATCGTTATCAATGCGATAAACAATGAACCTAGAGCAGTCATAGCAAAGATTGTCCAGCCGATGTTGGTGCGGTATTCAAAACCTTGCAACCAGTTATTCATGGCATACCACGCCAATGGCGCTCCAAAAATAAACGCAATGATAACTAGCTTACCCATATCTCTAGATAACAAGAAAACAATCTGACCAACGCTGGCACCGAGCACTTTTCGAATACCCACCTCTTTGATTCTGTTCTCAGCAGTATAGGCAGCTAGACCAAATAGTCCCAAACACGCCACAACAATTGTAAGCGTGGCAAATACACCGAAGATCTTGCCAAGTCTTTGTTCAGCATCGTACATTCTATTGAATCTATCGTCAAGAAACGAAGTCTCAAACGGTTGATTAGGAGCTAACTCCATCCAACTAGACTCAAGCTTACCTAACAAAC
Source organism: Roseivirga sp. (assembly GCA_965230105.1). GTDB lineage: Bacteria > Bacteroidota > Bacteroidia > Cytophagales > Cyclobacteriaceae > Roseivirga. The sequence continues at coordinate 30,719 of CBDDKG010000002.1, forward strand.
CGGCATAATCACGAGTGTTTACTTTTAAATTTAACAAGCCTGTACTGTTTCCTAACTGCAAGGCCAAAGGACCGATTTTGGACTTCAGCGTTTGATAGTGAAAATCCTTAACGATCCCCACTATAGTGTAGCCTTGGATATCACCTTCATTACTCACAAAAGTTCCTATGATCTTACCCAGTGGATCTCCTTCTAATTCTAGTTCTTTCAATGCGGCCTCATTCACAATGATGGCCGTTGAATCCGTGGCAAAGTCTCTAGAGAAGTTTCTCCCTTGAACTAGGTCTATACCAAGGGTTTCCAAATATTCATAGTCTACCGTCCAACTGCTCATAATTACCTGCGTTCCTTCACTGGGTACAATCCCATTGAAGAAGAGGTTCATATTATTGTTAGAAGGTGTCGGCAAGAACCCACTTAATGAAGCTGATTTTACCTCTGGGAAACTCTCGACTTCAGTCTTCAAGGCTCGCGTATTACCTCGGGCTAAAAAGGCATCATTGATTATCAGAACCTGATCTCTGTCAAAACCTAAGTTCTTGTTTTGGATGTACTCCAATTGATTAAGAATAACCAAGGTTCCAATGACCAAAAAGATAGAAGTACAAAATTGAATAACAACCAATATACTCCTTAATGCACCACTTTTCATTCCATTGCTTAATGAACCTTTCAAAACAGTTACGGGCTTAAAGGCCGATAAAAAGAAAGCAGGATAACTACCGGCTAAGAAGCCTACCATCAATACACCTGCGAAAATTGAACCCAGGAAAAGAGGGTTTGTGAAAGGTATAATCAATTCCTTCGCGGAAAGATCATTAAAGAACGGTAGTGCCAAATATGCAATACCTACTGCTAAAACAAAGGAAATGAAACTAATCAGAATGGATTCTGCTAAAAACTGATAAATCAATTGAGCCTTGATAGACCCCAGCACTTTTCGTACTCCTACTTCCTTAGCTCTGTGTGCCGATCGTGCTGTCGCCAGATTCATAAAATTGATACAAGCAATCAACAGAATGAAAAATGCAATGGCAGAAAATATATAGACGTAGCTTTTATCGCTATTGGCATCTAGCTCCCCTTGCAGGTCAGAGGTCAAATGAATATCAACTACGGGCTGTAATGCAAAGGCAAGAGAAGAACCTGCTTGCTCCATTTCTTCCCACTCAATGTTTAGGAATTTCTTTACTTCCGGACCAATGTACTTCTTCAACATATCGGGAAACTGCGCGGCCATTTTTTCCAAGTCAGCATCCGGAGTCAAGACCACATAAGTCTGGAAATTCATATTCATCCACATGTTTTGACGGGATTCGTCAAGTGTGATCAATGAACCAATTACATCAAAATCAAAGTGGGTATTTGTCGGAATGTCCTTATAAACTGCTGTGACCCTATAATCCTTAGCCTGACCGAATTCAACCTGCTGACCTACTGCTTCTGCACTACCAAAGTACTTTTTTGCAGCAGTTTCGCTCATCATCAAAGACTTTGGTGCTGTAAGCGCAGCACTAGGGTCTCCACTTACAATTTCCAGATCAAAGATGTCAATCATGGATTGATCTGCCCAGACATACTTTTCTTCTTTGAAAATATTCTCACCCGATCGAATAAAGGGTGAACCGTTTTGTCTGAACCTTACATAATCAATTACTTCTGGAAAATCTTCGACCAATGTTTTCCCCACAACATCACCCACAACTGCCAAATCGAATGCAGAACCATTCAAGGCCCCTGCCATTGTCAGTCTATAGGTATTTTCCGAGTTGTCGTAGTATCTGTCATAACTGAGCTCATCAGTGACGAACAAGACAATTAATAAGCAACAAGCAATGCCAATTGCTAGCCCACTGATATTTAAAATAGAGTAGAATTTATTGCGCAGGAGGTTTCTGAACGCAACTTTTAGATAGTTTTTAATCATTGTTTTTGAGTTTGACCGTTGTAATGCAAAACTGTTGGATGTATCACCTTATTAAAAAGTGCTATCGGTAAACCATCGCTAACGATCGGTAAATGATCGAAAACTTAGTTCAACGAATCATTAGATCGGACTTTGAGACCAAATGTTGCAGCTCAAAAAATCTTTCTCTGATTTATTAGAAATCTTGTGATAGGATCAAGGCGAACTCTTCAGTTTTTCAAAGGTGCATATCACCTTTGGCCAATTGACGATCAACCGTTGTAAAAGTTAACAACAGATATAAATCATCTACATATGGTCAAACTGATACCCTTCGAGAGTAAGGTATTCTCCCATTAGATTGGCTGTAAGACATGAATGGATGGGTAGTATACCTACTATATCGCCCACCGCCAAGGTTTCTAAAAGTTCATCAGACACTTTTAAAACACCGTGCTCTTGAGAAACTGATATGAGCTTGGCATCTGGAATGATATCCGACCAACCTGTATCATTAATAATTACCATTTCACCGAAGAACTTTTTTTCACTCTCATCAAAAAGATGATCTTTTGAAAAATGCACCGCCCCTCCGTGAATAACAATTTCTCTCCGCATGTCATTTTTCGCCACAATAGGGCACGCCACAGCCACCGCTATATCCGACTCCGCACATACATTCAGATAGTTCATGACTAAATCATAGAAAACAAAATTTCCTGGTCCAATCTCATCAATGCCTTCCATATCTTCCACAATAGCACAACCTGGTGTATCTCCCATCCGAATAATCAAGTCGTTGCCTATACCACTTAATGCCTTGCGGACTGTATTGGTTTTCTCGATGGCATCAGCCCAAAGCCTTTTGATATCCTCAATTGAATCTGAGTGATATGTATTTCCAGGGTGACAATACAGACCATAGAATTCGGTCTTTTCTGATTTGATTATCTCCTGAGCAAGAGCCTTAATCTCATCTGTCAGCTCTGTACTCACCCCAGATCGATTGTAACCCGCATCCAACTCGATAAATAGACCCACACGACCAACTAACCTTTCATTTAAAAAAGAAACTGTTTCTCCATCTGTAACCAAGAGTTTGAAAGTCACACCTTGTCGAATGAAATCATTGATCACCTCCACTTCCAATCGGTTAAAAGGAAAAGCCACTGTAATGTCCTTCCAACCATTCTCTGCGAAATATGCGGCCATTTCGACTGATGAAACGGTAATTGCATCAACTCCTCTTTCATTAAAAAATGTTGCTATCTGCTTAGATTGATGAGTTTTAAAGTGAGGTACAAGCTTCACATCTAGTCGATCAGCCTTTTCAACCATAAAGTCGATGTTGGTCTCCATCTTTTTGGTATCTAAAAGCAATGTGGGACGGGTGATTTTTTCTATCATTTCCGAAGGTAACACTACTCACAAGAACAATGAAGAAAACTACCTCTCATATAACCTTTTCCGAAATTGATCGTATATTTGAAATGATATCATTTTAATATCATTATAAATTATTTACTATGAAGAATATTGAGAAACCCTTTAGCCCCATGTCCGGCTTTTTAATGCTGACAGTAGTATTACTGATCTTCTTTGGAGCAATTGCCGGGCTTGTTGTCACTCGCAATCCTTTTTTCGGGTTGTTATTCGTTCTATTCTTTTTAATGCTTCCTGGATTTTTCATCATTCAACCTAATAGGTCGCGTGTTATGATATTCTTCGGAGACTATCGTGGTTCTGTAAAGGAAAACGGGTTCTTCTGGGTTAATCCATTCTTCGTAAAGAAAAAAGTCTCGCTAAGAGCGCACAACTTTGACAGTGAGCGTGTAAAAGTGAATGATAAGCTTGGAAACCCCATTATGATCAGTGTGATTTTGGTTTGGCAGGTAGAGGACACATACAAAGCTGCTTTCGATGTGAATGACTATGAGCACTTTGTTCGGGTTCAGTCAGATGCGGCTGTTAGAAAACTAGCCGGTACCTTTGCGTACGATAATTTCGAAGATGATTCCGAAATCACATTAAGATCAGGAATGGAAGAGGTAAACCATGATCTTGAAGAGGAATTAAGAGAGAGACTGTCTATTGCAGGAATTAAAGTGATTGAAGCAAGAATAGGTTACCTGGCTTATGCCGAGGAAATCGCAAGTGCCATGCTCCAAAGACAACAGGCAACTGCCATTGTAGCAGCAAGGTATAAAATTGTTGAAGGTGCAGTAGGCATGGTTGAAGGCGCACTGGAAGAGTTAAACAAAAAGGATATAGTTGACTTAGACGAGGAGAAGAAAGCCGCTATGGTAAGTAACCTAATGGTCGTACTTTGTTCTGATAAGGCAGCTTCACCTATTGTGAATGCCGGAACTTTAAACCACTAGAATTATGCAATACAAACTTGTTACCAAAGGGCCATTTGAGAAGTTGGAGAAATTCGAAAAGCGGTTGAATGAACTATCCGCTCAGGGTTGGCGTGTAATTACCAATATGAGTCAGGGGGCTCACCTAATCTTAGGGAAAGAAAAGTACTAGCATGGCCAAGAAAAAACCTTTTGTGCTTCGTTTAGATCCAGCGCTTCTTTCTGCAGTTGAGAAATGGGCTGCGGATGAATTTCGAAGTACAAACGGTCAAATGGAATGGATTGTAAACAAGGCTCTAAAAGACGCAGGTCGACTCAAGAAAAAAACGCAGGACAAGTAATATGGAACATAGAAACTATAAGTGCCCAAAGTGCAATAACAGAACTTTTGAAACAGATACTATTGCTACCACCGGTAGTGGGTTTAGTAAATTTCTGGATTTACAAAATCGTAAATTCATGACCGTTTCATGCGGAAATTGTGGCTACACAGAACTCTACAAAGGAGGTAAATCATCAACAATCACTAATATCTTCGATCTCTTTACAACCTAAATCATGGAAAGTTCTGAGTTGATAATAGCACACGTCATGCTGGCTTTTTCGTCCATGCTCATCGCTACTCTGGGCAAACTCGTTCGTCCTGAAGAGCCAAATTCCATGATGGGTTACCGCACCAAAAGGTCTATGAAGAGCCAAGCAGCTTGGGATTTTGCCAATGAGTATGCCGGTAATCTAATGATGTGGACATCTATCGCTTCAATTACTCTTCAAATATTTACCTTCTTCACAATGGAAGCCATGGTTTCAATTTATGTAGCGCTTGGCGCAATTATGATCAGTATGTTCGTGGTAATCGGATTTACTGAATACCAACTGGCTCAGCGGTTCGATAAGCAAGGCCAACCTAAAAACAAGTCTCAAATCCAAGACAGATTTTAGTCTATTGTCACTTTAGTCTTTCGGCTATTAATTGGAGGCTCAATTTCTCCGACTTGGATAGAGAAGCGAATGTCGAAATCCCCCTTAAGTTCAGGAATGCTCAGACTAACTTCTTGAACTTGCTCCTCTCCTTCTGTCATTTGGCCACTTAGCACCTCAAGTACTTCTTTGCTGACAGGTGTAAGTCCTTTGAGATAATGAATATTTAAAGTCACCTGACGATCACCGGCATTGGCAAAGTCAACATCACGATCATACTTATTAATCAGCCTCAACTTAAGCGCTACCTTCTCTCCTGCTTCAAAATCGTAATGTTTTTCAGCATCCTCTATTTCAATCCACACATTCCGATAACTCCTAAAATTTTCGATGGTCCTGTAATGAATCCCTTTACCTATTTCCGTGAAGTAATCTTTATAATTGACCGTATCTCTAAATCTATTGATTTGGAAAATCGTCTTTCCTTGAAGGTTCTCTTCAAGCGGCAATAAGTCATGATGTGTTTCTCGATAATCAAAAGTATTATAGCAATGCACGATGTCCTTTGTCAAATAGGCGTATCGACTGGATCTCTCATAATGATTATTGAACATAATAGGCAAGCCTCCGCTCAACTCTTCTATTTCATCAGCCCAAGTATCCCAATTGTGTAGTACATCCCATCCTTCTGTCCATTTCTTCGGAAAGAAGTCATACATCAGGTAAATACGAGCAGGAATCACAATGATGATAGAAACAATGGATAGCCTTACCAGAACCTTTCTCCACCCCTGATGCTTACTGATAAACTCGTGTCCCAAAAGCATAAAAGGAACAGACAACACACTCGTCCAATGCTTATGGAATTCAACCTTGAAGGTTGATACCAAAAAGAATATCAGTACACCAGCGATCGTAAATTTCAAAGCCCTGTTAAAGTCCGATCCGGTTTTATTTTTGTAGCTGGCAGCCAGCATAGAAACCCCAATTAGAGGACCAAACACAAGAGGTTGTACCCCAATGTAATAAGCTATGTTCTCCCAACTGAATCCCATATCAATACGGTTGTATAGATGGAATTTGATGGTGGCAAACTCATTCATGTACTGCCAATAAGTATGCGGTAACATGAGCAGTACGGTAAAACCTACTGTTATCCAGAAGCTTTTCCTAGTTAAGAGTTTGACATTAGAGAGCACCGTAAAGAACACTACCAAAATTCCGTGATGCTTACTCATCAGAATCAAGGCGATGGATAGTGCCAAAAGAAATACGGTTTTAAGGTTATCGGCTTTTAAATACTGCTTATAGAAATAGTAGAACAGGGCCACACCCAGTATTAAGGGAACGTCTGTCTTTACCATGTAAGAACCAACATGGACGGATAGCATCGCCACAAAAATCCATATCAATAGCTGAGTATCCTTTTTTTCTGTGGTCTTCCACACCACAGTCATTGTTAGGATATTAATGATCAGCATACCTAAACGGAGCCCCAAGGGGTTGGGCATAAGCCAATAACCTGGAGCGGTAACTACTCCAACCATGGGAGGATGATCTAAATAACCCCAATCCAAATACTGGGAGAATAGCCAGTAATAGGCTTCCTCTCCATTAACCTCAGTGAAATAATTCTGGATTAAGCCAATTACAAACCAAACGGCTAGAAAAGTATAAAAAAGCTTGTTGGACTGTTTTTCGGACGATACAGTATTGAGAGACATGTCAGTGTTTCAGTTGGCAACAAAAGTACAGCTTTTCAAGAAATCAAAATAGTTCAGCATATTTGCATTGCTGGATTTATTGGCGGACAGTTTTAATGCTCGAATTAGGCTTCAAATTTTTTAGATTTTGCCTTGTTGGTCTATCCGGCATGGCCATTGACTATGGTATTACCTTCTTGGGCAAGGAGCGTATAAAAGTCAACAAGTATGTAGCGAATGGAGTCGGCTTTCTTTGCGCAGCTACCTCTAACTTCTTTTTCAACAAGTTTTGGACATTTAACGATCAGAACCCTGATGAACTCATACAGTATTCTAAGTACCTGAGTTTCGCTCTTATTGGTTTAGGTATCAATACGTTCATCATTTACCTATTGATTAATAAACGAAACATGAATTTCTATTGGGCCAAACTCATTGCTATCGCTGTAGTGGTGTTCTGGAACTTCATTGCCAATTACAATTTTACTTTCATTTAGTGTTATGAAGGCACTACTGGTTACATTGGCTTTCGTACTATTTTCAACATTGGGCATCTGCGCAGCATGTACGCTCCAGAGGTTTGGAGTCTGCGGGAATTGGCGTCCAATTATATCCTGCTGGTACTATTATTAATCTGAAGACCAATTGGGCAATATCTTCAAACTCGATGCTTGTAGGCAAGCTTGGGTATAACATTGCCATGAGGCAAGACTTTGGCAAACATGACAATGAAGAAGGTGGTGGACCTGGTTTTACAATAGCTTACAAACGATATTTCAAAACAGACTTTTCCGGTTGGTTTTTAGAAGCAAGGGGCAAGTATGTGGTTTTTAGATATTGATTGGCGAGATAACCAGCCTCTTAGGTCAGGGAATACAGATATTACGGTTTTACAGCCAACAATAGGATTCGGTTATGATTTTCTAATCAATAATAGTATCAAACTAGGTTTGATTGGGTGCCTTTGGATACGAGTTGAACGTAGCCACTAGTGGTGAGTCGGTCGGTGAGGGTGGCATTTCATTATTAGGCTTTTCTTTTGCCTATAAGTTAGGATCGAAACGATCGGCACTAGCAAGCAAAAAGTGATCTCAACCTGCTTATTGGTGCTTAAAAACCTCCCATGCATATTGACTTATTCACCAAGGTTCAAAAATAATCCTCTGTTAACTCGATTTAAATTACTCATCTCCGAACCATTCAAAAAAATGGTGCGTTGCTGTCCTATACGTATAACTATAAGTAAAACACTATGAGCATAAGACTAGGTGATGTAGCTCCCGATTTTACAGCGGAGACTACTGAAGGCACCATCAATTTTCACGAGTGGTTAGGGAACGATTGGGGAATGTTATTCTCACATCCTGCAGACTATACTCCGGTATGCACAACCGAACTGGGTAGAACAGCACAATTAAAGGAACGCTTTGCAGCGAAAAAATGTAAAAGTACTGGCCGTCTCCGTAGATGGACTTGAATCACATAAAGGCTGGATCAACGATATCAACGAAACACAAAACACCACTGTAAACTTCCCGATCATAGCAGATGCAGATAGAAATGTCGCCAATCTGTATGACATGATTCATCCCAATGCAGACAATACGCTAACGGTTAGATCGGTGTTCATCATTGGACCGGATAAGAAGGTAAAGTTGACACTCACTTACCCTGCTTCTACTGGAAGAAATTTTGATGAGTTACTAAGAGTTATCGACTCGCTTCAGCTAACAGCTAATTACAGCGTAGCTACACCTGCCGACTGGAAAGACGGTGAAGACGTGGTCGTAGCACCGGCAATTCCTACAGAAGACATCCCTGAGAGATTTCCGAAGGGTCATAAGGTAATAAAGCCCTATTTGAGGACCACACCTCAACCTAACAAGTAATAAAAAAGCCTCTTTGATTATCTCAAAGAGGCTTTTTTCAATGCTAATATTATATTATTTAAAGACCTTCTTCAAAAGGTCGGTAGTCCTTGCGGCTGGGTTCTGCCTAATGTTCAATTCTTCGTTTGCAATCATGACAAACAAACCGTCAATTGCCTTTTGAGTAACATAAGCTGTCAAGTCAGTCTCAACCTTCCTCACTAAAGGAATTTTATTGTATTTGGTCATCACATCACTCCAATACTTGGTAGCATCAACTTTGTCAAGAGAAGTCTTAATGATGGGGCTAAATCTGGCCGTCAAATCATCGGTTGTTTGCCCCCTTAAAAACTGTGTGCCAGCATCTTGTTTACCACTCACTATATTAAGTGCATCGGTAATCGTAAGCCCTTTAATAGCTGCTACGAAAATGTCTTTCGCTTCAACTGCAGCATCTTCGGCAGCCCGATTTAATGACTCAATGGCTTTATCCACCTCATTCCCCAATCCAATTGCTCGTAGTTTATTCTCCACATTCTTGGCATCCGGAGGTATTGGAATCTTGATCTCCGGATTGCCATAATAACCATCCAGTTGAGACAGCAAATCAACTCCTTTTCCTGTGCCTTGAATAAATGCTTCCTTCAGTGCATCTGCAGCTTCTTCCTTTGTAAAACCGCCTTTACCTCCCAAAAGACTTTTTGCTTTCTTCAGCAATTGAGCTTCGGCCGAGTAACTAAATAGAACAATGAAGGAAAAGAGTATAGATAGTTTTTTCATTTTGATGTGCTTTTCCATTAGGTAACGGATAACAGGAGAAAAAGCTCATATCGGATGAGTTATTTTTCATGAAAAAGCAGAGCGTTTCTACCAAAAACTATTATGTATGAATAACCAATGTTCCGATTTACTTTCAAATCAGTAGTCGTTTATTGGAACATTAACCCTGGATAATTATCTTAAGATTAACAAACACCACAAAGAATTATGCTACCAGAATTAGAATTGACTACAGATCTAGTCCAGAAAGCTTTTACGACCCTTCTCTCACAAGACTTAAAAGAACTGACGAGCAAGCTTCCAAAGGAAAAAAGGATTTCAAAGAAAGACTCAATTGGAAATCTCAATAAATCATATAAGAACGGTAGTTTAGTCCTTGTTCTGGGAGCCGGAGTCTCGCTGAGGTATGGAATGCCTGGTTGGGATCAACTCCTACAAGAGCTAATGGTAAGAACGATAGAAGAAGAACAGAGCGTTTCTAATGTTTTATCACAACTATTCAATCGGATATTCTCGCCAAACCCTGTTATAGCCGGTCGATACTTGCAGAAATATTTTCAAGACAAGAAAATATCCTTTGAAAATGCCGTGAGGGAAGTTCTTTACGATAAATGCGACTATGAAATAGAATCAAGTTTAATGAGTGAAATCATTACATTTTGTGTGGCACCGGGGAAAAGTCCAAACCTAGACTCTATAATTACCTATAATTTTGATGATCTGGTAGAACAAAAATTGTCAAATGTGGGAATTGATGTACCCTTCAAGTCTGTATTTGGAAATGGAATTAATCCTGAAGATGGAGAACTACCCATCTATCACGTACATGGTTTCCTGCCCAGAAAAGGGAAAATAAGTAAAGACAATCAAATCACTTTTGGTGAAAGCATTTACCATGAGCAATACAATGACATCTATAGTTGGGCAAACATAACTCAGATCAACAAATTCAGGGATAAAACGTGCATTTTCATCGGTTCTTCACTCACGGATCCAAACACACGAAGGCTATTGGACATTGCCAATATTCAAAGAGGTGATAACCAGGATTTTCACTACATATTCAGGAAGAAATATGATGAGGAAAAAACGAAAAATCAACTAAAAATAATCTTAGAAGAGAACAAATTGATTTTTGATGAAAAAATAAAAGCAGAGATGAAGTTCGAAGAAACCTTGAGATTATTAATAAAGATCATCGAGCGGTTCGAAGAAAAATGACTCTGCTTCCTTTGGTGTCAAAACCATATGGCTTGAAGATTTTGACGAAATACCAGTTTTCTTAAAGGAAGTTAGGGCTTAGATAGGCGTAATTTAAGAGTAAAGATTTGAAGACTTGATTTCACCGATTCCTTTGACCACAAAGGAACACCCCCACCTAAGATCCTTAGACTAAGGGATGCCTCAAATTTAAAAAGCAAAGACATTTCTTGATTTCAATCAAGCACATTTTACGGTCGAAAATCTTTACTTGCAAAGTAAACAGACTCAAAGCTCATATATGAAACATGTTGCCAAATCGATAAGAACCTTTATTGGGGCCAAGAACTTTGAGGAATCCAGAGACTTCTACAAAGAATTAGGCTTCGAGGAGTCTGTGATTGGTCATAACATGTCACTTTTTCGTGTTACTCAGACCTTAAGCTTCTACTTGCAAAAAGCCTATGTCAAGGATTGGATAGACAACACCATGCTCTTTCTAGAAGTAGACGATGTGGATAGATATTGGAAGGAGTTGTCAGCTTTAAATCTTCACGAGAAGTATCCTAATGTAAGACTCACCCCTGTAAGGATTGAAAGTTGGGGCCAAGAATGCTTTATGCATGACCCCTCAGGAATTCTCTGGCATTTCGGCCAATTCAACTCATAGAAAGATTTACTCAAAAGAGATTACTCTGCACCTTGCTGGTATCTTAGAATAAGCACCATAACTTAGGCTTTATGGAAGATATCAAAGTGATAGCATTCGATGCCGATGATACCCTTTGGGTTAATGAACCCTATTTTCAGGAAGTAGAACATAAGTTCTGTGCCCTTCTTGAAGATTTCTTACCTCATCATACTGTTTCACAAGAGTTGTTTAAGACAGAAATGGCCAACCTTTCATTGTATGGCTATGGTGTAAAAGCATTTATGCTAAGTATGATAGAGAGCATTTCAAGGATCACTGAACAACAGGCAAGTATTGAGCTCGTTGACAAAACCATTGCGCTGGGAAAGGAGTTACTTGAGAAGCCAATAGAGTTAATTGATGGAATCGAAGAACTGCTCAAAGGTTTAAATGGAACTTATCGATTAGTATTAGCTACGAAGGGAGATCTGTTGGATCAGGAGAGAAAGTTGATCAATTCGGGTTTGGAAGATTACTTTCACCACATCGAGGTGATGAGCAATAAGAAAAGGGAAGACTATCAAAAATTACTGAGGCATTTGGACTGCGAGCCACAAAATTTCTTAATGATCGGTAACTCTATAAAGTCTGACGTGCTGCCGGTGTTGGAGCTTGGTGCACATGCCATCCACGTGCCATTTCATACGACTTGGGCCCATGAGCAAGTAAGCCAGACTATCGATATACCAGATTTTATTCAGGTTGAAAAAATCTCTGAAATACTTAAGCACCTAGGTTAGAACCCTACTTATCTTCCTCTGTGACCAACATTACCTTTTGATTTTCGGTAATGGCGTCTACCATTCGCGTATAGCTTACCCGTTCACCTGATTTCTTAGAAACGTAGAAATACTCCTGACCTTCAAGTTCAACAGTACATTCGCCTAATTCATATCTCAGCGACTTTACCGTGGCTCCTTCCACAATGGGGTTATTGTTCAAGTCTAACAATTTAGGAAGTGGCTTCTCTTTGGGTTTCTTTTTAAACAGTCCGAACATAGATACTTGTTAATCTGCCAAAGATAATCGCTTGGCAGTAAATTAGATGATAATTACTAAAAATCATTTCTAAAGGCACTAAAAACACTATTTTTGCAGACTTTAAACAAGAAAATCGGTTAAGCGGTAATGGCTGAATACAATCATCGTGAAATAGAGCCTAAGTGGCAGGCATATTGGACGAAAAACGAAACCTTTAAGGCAAGTAAGGACACTTCAAAAACCAAAGTTCTATGCATTGGACATGTTCCCATACCCTTCGGGAGCAGGACTTCATGTAGGTCACCCACTGGGTTATATAGCCAGTGACATTGTTTCTCGCTTCAAGAGAAATCAAGGTTTCAACGTATTGCACCCAATGGGCTTCGATGCCTTTGGTCTTCCTGCCGAACAATATGCAATTCAAACCGGTCAGCATCCTGCCATTACGACTAAAAACAATATTGCTCGCTATAAAGAACAGCTGAAGAATATTGGATTTGCATTTGATTGGGATAAAGAAATTCAAACCTGTGACCCAGCTTACTATAGGTGGACGCAGTGGATCTTTATGCAAATCTTTGATAGTTGGTATAACTATGACACCGCAAAAGCAGAACACATTGACTCGTTAATAGCGACTTTTACCAAGTCTGGAAATACAGGCATTAATGCTGCTTGTGATGAAGATACTCCGGACTTTTCAGCAGACAACTGGAATAGCTGGTCGGAAGCCGAGCAACAACGCATGTTGCTCAAATACAGACTGACCTATTTGTCTGACACAGCTGTAAATTGGTGTCCCGAATTTAGGCACCGTGCTTTCCAACGATGAGGTTAAAGATGGCTTTTCTGAAAGAGGTGGTTTCCCTGTGGTTAGAAAAAACATGAAGCAGTGGAGCATGCGCATCACTGCCTATGCTGAAAGGTTGCTTGAGGGACTAGATACCATAGACTGGTCTGAGCCATTAAAAGAAATGCAACGCAACTGGATTGGAAAATCCATTGGTGCAGAATTAAGGTTTCAGGTGGAAAATTCTGATATAGAAATTGAGGTATTTACCACCCGTATTGACACCATTTTTGGTGTGACTTTTCTCACGTTGGCACCAGAAAGTGATCTAACGATAGCCTTGACTACTCCCGGGCAAAAAGAAGCTGTGGAAAAATACGTAGAGCAAGCTTCCAACAGATCTGAGCGGGACAGGATGACAGACGTCAAGTCTATCTCTGGCGTGTTTACAGGTAGCTATGCCACCAATCCATATAATGGTGAGAAAGTACCGATCTGGGTGGCTGATTATGTATTAGCGGGGTATGGTACTGGCGCTGTAATGGCTGTGCCTTGTGGTGATCAAAGAGACTATGATTTTGCCAAGCACTTCGATTTGCCTATTGTTCCTGTCATCAAGGATGCTGACATCAGCGAAAAAGCTGACCCTACAAAAGAGGGAATAATGACCAATTCCGGTTTCTTGGATGGCCTTTCATGCAAAGATGCCATTGCAAAGGCGATTGAGTTTGCAGAAGAGAAAGGCGTTGGCAAAGGAAAAGTGAATTACCGTATCAGAGATGCCATCTTTGCCAGACAACGTTACTGGGGCGAACCAGTGCCTGTCTATTTCAAAGATGATATTCCTTATTTGGTGAATCAGAAAGACCTACCGATCATCCTTCCGGAAATTGATAAATACTTACCTACAGAGGATGGAGACCCACCTCTGGGAAGAGCAGAAAACTTTACTTATACACCTGATGGGGATGATCAGTCATACCCATTAGAATTGAGTACTATGCCAGGTTGGGCGGGTTCTAGTTGGTACTGGTACCGATATATGGATGCACACAATGAATCAGCATTTATAGACAAAGAAGTTCAGGAGTACTGGGGAAACGTAGACTTGTACATTGGCGGGTCCGAACATGCCACAGGTCACCTGCTATACTCACGTTTCTGGAATAAGATATTATCCGATCTAGGTTTTGTAAACCAGGAAGAACCCTTCAAAAAGTTGATCAACCAAGGTATGATCCAAGGGAGATCGAACTTTGTTTATCGGATTAAAGGTGAGAACAAATTCGTATCACATGGATTGAGAAAGGACTATGAAACCACAGCAATTCACGTGGATGTAAGCCTTTGTAGAAATGATGTATTAGATACTGAAGCTTTCAAAAAAATGGAGACCCGATTTAGCCGATGCGGAGTTTATCCTTGAAGATGGTAAATACATCTGTGGATGGGAAGTCGAGAAGATGTCCAAGTCTAAATATAATGTCGTTAATCCGGATGATATTATAGAACGATATGGTGCTGATACCTTGAGACTTTATGAGATGTTCTTAGGTCCATTGGAACAATTCAAGCCTTGGAATACTAACGGGATTGATGGCGTGAACAAATTCTTGCGTAAGCTTTGGAGGCTTTTCCATGATGAGCAAGGCAACCTGAACCTATCCAATGCAGAACCGTCTAAAGACGAGTTAAAATCGCTCCACAAAGCCATTAAAAAAGCACAAGAAGACATTGAAAGATACTCTTTCAATACCTCTGTCAGTACTTTTATGATTTGTGTTAATGAGCTTTCGGCATTAAAGTGTAACAACAAAACCATATTGAAAGATTTGATTGTGATCATTTCTCCTTACGCACCTCATATTACCGAAGAATTATGGTCACTCTTAGGCCATGAGGATAGTATTATCAATGCTAAATACCCTTCTTTTGATGCCGCGTATCTGGTGGAAGATTCTATTGAGTATCCCGTGATGGTAAATGGTAAGATGCGTGCTAAAATTCAGCTTGGTGCCGATCTGGGAAAAGACGAAATTGAGGCTGCCGCTTTGGCACATGAAAATGTACAAAAATGGCTGGAGGGCAAAACACCAAAGAAGGTGATCATTGTACCTAAGAAGATTGTGAACCTAGTGGTTTAAATAAGGAAGGCGAGCTCCGTACGAGCTCGCCTTATACTCAACCAAAAAAATCCACTACTATATTCCTGAGCCAACTCTGGCCATAAATCGCTTCGACCTTTCCCCTCTAATACCAGGAAGACTAACAGGAAAATTAATATTGGCTTTAATTCTTTGTTTCAGGTTGACTAGCTCTTGAAAGTTGTCGAAGAACCTGATTTTTTGGGCTGCAACAGAATTGCCAGAGGGAACATCCCCCATTACATAATTAGCAAATGACTCTGCAATATCTTCCCCAGGGTTAGTAGCTGCATATTCAGATACAAATCGGTTCTGATACTTTCTATAAAAGGCAAAGAAGCCGTCAAAGTCGTTTTGATCTATTCGCTGATTTTCTGCGTAAATATCGCCCCAAAACTGGTTATAAAACTGGTTAATATAGGAAGCTGAAGTACTACAGCCTTCTCCCCGTATGGAAACTGTTACAGCCACCATTGCCAGCTCTCACCTGATTGTTATCGAGTGTGAGCAGGTGAGCAATTTCGTGAATGGAGGTATAGGCACTTTCACCAGGTACAAATTGGTTACTCCGATCCCATACAAAATCCAGGTTGTGCCCCATTTCCCAGATGCTCAGGTCGTTCTGATTAATTGGAGCAACATAGGCAGCCGTACCGTCTTCAGGGTCGGCAAAAAGCTCCAGTTCTTTCATCACCTGCCTGGTGTCAGCCGGTATAAGATTGGTAAAGAAGCTCCAAAATTCGTTTTGTCTTGTCTGATTATAAAAACCTTTGGCAGCCGGGCCACTGCTAATCAGAGAAAAGATTATCTCCAGATACCGAGTACCGGGCAATCAAGCCAGAATTTCTTGTTTGATCGGCCTGATCGTTAGGAATTTCGTCATCGGTGTTCTTCTTATCACAACTAATAAGAGATACACACAGTAGTGCAAAAAATAGAAACAGTAAATGCTTTTGGTCTTTCATGATTTCAATGTTTACAGGTGAATCCGTAAACCATTGAAATACCCTACCCCTCAGATATCAAGATTATTCTCTTCAGGGAGCAAACCTTCTTCGTTTTCATCTTTAGACTTCTTCTTTTCGCTCTTTTTTCTTCTTTGGGGGTTTGTTCTTCTTTTTGAACAGACCAAATAAGCCTTTCTTTTTGGCCAGGGTATCCGTAGAAAGTGTGTCATTTTCCAAACCTGCAAGTCCTGCAGAATCAGACAAATCTTCAATCTTGGCCTCTTCTAGTTTCAAGAAGTAATCCTGAAATCGCTTATTATAAGCCTCTTGTTCAACGTTGAAACCTCCTCGTAATAGTGGGGCATATTGCACCTGAATCGCTGGTGGAAGCTGAGCTATTTCATCCATTAATCTGGTATAAGTAGTCGTATCAAAGCGATTCAGGGTTGATTTCAGCAGGGAATCATACTCAGTATGGTTAAAATGAATCAGCTTAGACTCAAGATTATCAAGTTCGTAAAAGGGTCTTTTCTTAAGAATTCTATCGAAGAGGTAAGGATTCTCTAAAACGGGTTTTTCACGCCCTTTGAATACTTTGGCCCAAAGCTTTTCTTTCTTCCTGTTATCATAGGTAAACCCGGCTTTTTCAAAGGAATGAATACGGCCGCCTTGGACTCTGAAACCTCTACCCTGCGTGCCGCCTATGAATTTCTCCATAAGTGTATCTCCATCCGCTTTAAAGCGAAACCCTATCGGTCGCTTAGGTACAGTATCACCTTCTACCACCGTAAAGAGCGAATAAAGCTTGTCTTGCTCCTTTTCATCCAACACAAAGGCTGATTGATATGCCGGGCACATCGTTTGTACCGCACAAGAAGACAGCAGGCACAAGGCCAGTAGACTTATGAAGATTGTTTTGTTCATCCGATTCCCCCAAGGGGGGCACAATATTACTAAGTTTTCAAAATGATTAATTAAAATCCTCTTGAAGATTTATTTAACATACCACCAGCTAAATGGTTAATTACCATAGAAACTCAAATGATTAATAATCATTGTAAGTTTATTGACTAATGAAGCATTATGATTACGTAGTAGCCGGTGCGGGTGCCGCTGGGCTTACCCTGGCATATGTGTCGATCAATAATAGGAAATTGAATAAATCAATCCTTATTATCGATAGGGAAGATAAGTCAAAAAATGATAGGACATGGTGCTTTTGGGAAAAAAACGACAACCTATTTGAGCATTTGGTCCATAAATCATGGAAACAAGCCATATATGCTGGCAGCGGTTTTAACGAGACCTATAAACTCGCTCCATACACCTACAAGCTAATTAGGGGCATTGATTTCTACGAGTTCATCAAAGAGTCATTGTCTAAAGATGATAGCGTAACCTGGGTCAAAGAAAACATCCAAAGTATAGATAAAAGTGGCCTAGTGACCACGGATAAAAGTCAATACAAAGGTGAGGTCGTTTTTGACAGTACATTCGACACCCAAAAGCTTCAACATCAGAAAGCCACTACCCTACTGCAGCACTTTAAGGGCTATGTTATTGAAACAGAGAATCCAGTATTCAATCCGGACGCTTGTACTTATATGGACTTTAAAGTTGACCAGGAAGCTGACTGCCGATTCGGTTACATATTACCATTTACTGAAAATAGAGCCCTGGTGGAATACACCATCTTCAATCAGTCTCTCTTGGAGCAAAAGGGGTATGAAGACAGGCTGACATCTTATATCAAGAGTTTAGGTATTGAACATTACAAAATCATCGAAGAAGAATACGGTGTTATTCCTATGACGGACCACGGTTTTGAAATGAGACTAAGCAAAAATGTGATCAGAATTGGAATCAATGGTGGCTTCGCGAAGCCCTCTACTGGCTACACATTCCTAAGAGGACAGAAAATTATTCTCAAAATGGTCGATAACCTTTCTAAGGGAATCGACCCGCTCAAAGACCTGCCCTATCAAAAATCGCGATTCAAGAAATACGATGCTACCCTATTAAATGTACTAGCATCCGGCAAATACACCGGAGATGAAGTCTTTACTCCTATGTTCAAGAAGAATGGTGCAAAAGCCTTCTTCAAGTTCCTTGATGAGGAAACGTCATTAAGCGAAGAACTCAAGATAATGTCATCGACACCGATTCTTGATTTTGGTACCTGCATTTATTAAATCTATCCTGAAGTAGCCTATCTTTAGGTATGCTTGGCGTTTGGGAAATCATTTCTCCTTACATACTTCCATTGTATTACGTCATCATCTTCTTTGTGGTGATCAATTTGCTATTGGAGAATCGCAACCCATTAAAGACCCATTCCTACTTAATGCTACTGTTGCTGCTCCCAATAATTGGCGTGGTGATCTACTTCTTCTTTGGGCAACATCAGCGTAAAAGGAAGGTTTTTGCCAAAAGAGGGCTCATCAACAAGGCATTTGGACCATTGTATGGGCAGGAGTATTTAGACAGTCAGTCCCGTCTCAATCAGGAAGTAGTCAAACCCTATGGCCAATTCGAGAAGTTGATTCGTTTTTTGAAGAACGACTTATCACCTCTCACGCTTAATAATTCTGTAACTGTTCTTCGCAATGGTGAGGAGAAGTTTCCCCAGATGATGAATGCTTTGAGAGCAGCTAAGGATCACATTCATATAGAGTATTACATTTTTGAAGATGATGGCATTGGTGGAGAAGTGACTAACCTATTGATGGAAAAAGCAAAACAAGGTATTGAAGTAAGGATGCTTGTAGATGGTGTAGGCTCATTAGCGCTGAAAAAGAGCTTCTTTAAAAAATTAAAAGCTAGTGGTGTTCAACTGGCAGAATTTATGCCCGTGCTCTTTCCATCCTTCACAAGTAAAATCAATTATCGAGATCATAGAAAAATACTTATCGTAGACGGAAAAGTGGGGTTTACTGGTGGCATTAATATTAGTGATCGGTACATAAATAACCACACACACCCAGAATATTGGCGTGACACACACTTGATGATCGAAGGAGAAGCGGTAAAAACTTTACAGTTTCTGTTCTTTCTGAATTGGCAATTTGTAGTGCAACATGAGCTACAAACTGCAGACAAGTACTTTCCTGAACTAGGGCACTTTGGAGACCATTGTGTTCAGATTAATGCCAGTGGCCCTGATTGGGAGTTGGCAAGCATAATGGATTCCTTTCTTATTGCGATAACTTCTGCCAGGACCACTGTGAGAATAGCGACACCCTATTTTATTCCTACGGAGAGCATTCTAGACGCCATCACCACAGTATCAAAAAGTGACGTAAAAGTAGAATTGATGATACCCTATGAATCAGATTCGTGGATTGTTCAGGCAGCGTCCTTATCTTTCATTGAAGAGTTATTGGCCGCTGGCGTTGGCATTTATTTTTATCAAAAAGGATTTCTTCATTCAAAGGTGATGGTAATAGATCATTCCTTTGCCTCAGTGGGCACCGCCAATATGGATTATAGGAGTTTTGACCTGAACCATGAAGTAAATGCATATTTGTACGATGAGGACTTGGTCGAAAGACTTATCGATCAATTTGAAGAAGACAAAGAAGAGTGTATTCAAATTAGATTAGAAGACTGGCGAAAACGCAGTTTAAAACAGAAATTAAAGGAGTCCATCTGTAGACTTTTAGCACCACTACTTTAACAGAAGACACATGCAAAATCAATACACCAACCTAGAGACCCTTAAATTTCTCATTCACCAAGTCCATAATACTAATTCTATTTTGGGGAAAGGTCGATTCTCAGCGTATGATGCTTCGGCTTTAGATATGTTCTTAGACTCCATCGAGTCACTCAGTAATACCGAACTGTTTCCCTTTATCAAGGAAATGGACGAAAAACCTTCAGTCTATAAAGAGGGGAAAATCACTATCCACTCTCAATTCGAACGCATCTTTCAACAGGCCAGAGACCTAGGGCTTATTGCCTCAATCTTCAATGAAGAAGATGGTGGCCTTCAAATGCCAAATACACTCTTCCATGCTGCTTACTACATCATGGAAGCGGCCAATAACCATGTTACGGGATACTTAGGTTTAACAACAGGTGCTGCTAACCTAATAGCTACCTTTGGAAGTCAAAGCCTGAAAGATCAGTACCTCTCCAAAATGCTGGACATGGAATGGACAGGGTCAATGTGCTTGACAGAGCCTCAGGCAGGCAGTTCATTGTCTGACATTGCCACCAGTGCGACACCAACAGACAATGGCAGCTATCTGGTTAATGGCCAGAAAATCTTTATCTCTGCAGGAGATCATCAATTTGCAGACAACATTGTACACCTCCTTCTGGGTAGGATTGACGGAGCACCCGAAGGCACAAAAGGCGTGTCGCTTTTCGTTGTTCCTAAATTCAAGCCTGTAAATGGTCAGTTTAAAGAGAACCATGTAACTACAGCAGGCGAATTTGAGAAGCTAGGGCAGCGGGGTTATTGTACCTCTCATCTGGTATTTGAAAATTCAGAAGCATGGTTGGTCGGTGAAGAAAACCGAGGGCTGACTTACATGTTCCAATTAATGAATGAGGCCCGAATAGCTACTGGCCGAATGGGTGCAGGAATTGCCTCAGCAGCATACTATGCTTCTCTTCAATATGCTAAAGAAAGGCCTCAGGGAAGAAAACTAACTTCAACGGGAGACAAAGACTTACAACAAGATCAGACGCTAATCATCAATCACCCGGATGTAAAAAGAATGCTTCTATATCAAAAATCGATCGTAGAAGGATCGCTCAGCCTCATTTTACAGGCAGCTCATTATTTAGACAAGGAGCAGATAACTGAAGGTGAAGTTAAAGAGCGTTACAACCTTCTCCTCGAGTTGCTGACTCCCATAGTAAAAACCTACCCTGCCGAAAAAGGCCTTGAATCCGTAAGTCAAGGACTCCAAATTCTGGGAGGTTATGGCTTTTGTCAGGATTTCATACTCCAACAGTACTATCGTGATATTAGGATTATCTCCATTTATGAAGGTACCACGGGCATTCAATCTTTGGATTTACTAGGCCGTAAAGTCAATCTTAAAAATGGCAAGGTATTGCAGTGGTTGGCTGAAGAGGTCATGGAAACTATTACCAAAGCTTCCAAGATTGATGCATTTCATGTCTATGCCAATGAATTAGAACAAAATCTAAAAATGATTCAGCAAGTATTGACCGAACTGGCGCCTATAGCCAAGAAAGGAGATTTTGAAAGATATCTGTCCGATGCTACTGTGTTTATGGAATTGTTTGGGACTGTTGTTATTGGTTGGCAATGGCTAAAAATTGCAAATCAAGCCTATGATGAACTTTCTAGCAATAACCCTCAAAAAGCAGCCATGGAAGGAAAAATTCATACCATGAAATTTTTCTACAAGTATGAAATGAGCCGTACGAAAGGTCTTGCTAAGACATTATTGAACCAGTTGGCATTGACCCTGGATTTTGACCTTGATTATCTAAAGTAGTACGGTTCAATCTGCCACTAATTTTATTAATAGAAGTTTAACACTTATAAAATTATATGCTACTATCTCTCATATTACCTTTACTTTCGAAACAGCGTGTGTTGAAAAAGCATTTTGAAATATTCCTTCTGGTAGCAGTAATCGGCTTTGTCTCAGTGGCCAAAACCCAAGACAAAGGAGAAACCCCTTATGTCATTCTTATATCTCTGGATGGCTTCCGGCATGACTATGTCGAAAAATTCAACGCACCTAACTTAAAAAAAATCATAAGTAAAGGTGTGAGCGCAGAAGCAATGCTCCCATCCTACCCGAGTAAGACTTTTCCAAATCATTATACCATTGTAACCGGGCTTTACCCTGACCATCATGGATTAGTGGATAACAGTTTTTATGATGCCAAATTAGATTTGCAATACGGTATTAGAAACCGAGAACTTGTTGAAAATCCTGCCTTCTATGGGGGCACTCCACTCTGGCAGCTAGTTCAGGAAAACGGAATGAAATCTGCCTCTTACTTTTGGGTAGGTTCAGAAACAAAAATTAAAGAGAGGTTACCCGATTACTATCATATCTATGATGGGGCTGTAGACAATGAAACCAGAATTCAGGCGGCCATTGACTGGTTGAAACTTCCTGCATCAGAGCGCCCTAATTTCATGACTTTATATTTTTCCTTGGTAGACAGTCAGGGGCATGCCACTGGCCCTAATGCCGATGAAACCAAAGAAACTGTATTAGAGGCTGACAGACTCATAGGATTGCTAATGAAGAAATTAGAAACCATTGATCTCTCAGTCAATGTCATAGTGACATCAGATCACGGTATGCATGAGATAAGGCCTGAGAAAAATTCGTATCTGACAATACAGGAGTTACTCAAGGACTTTGATCAAGACAAGTTTCGCTTTGTGAGTAATGGTGCTCATGGTCATTTCTACTCTGACGACAAGGATTATCTACAAGAAATTGCCTCTACACTAAAATCCAGGCCATACAGCGATCGTTTCGAGCTATTTTTTAAATCTGAAATGCCAAAACATTGGCATTACGGAACCAACACCAGAGTGGGTGACCTATTTATTAAAATGAACCCTGAACACTATCTAACATCCCAAGTAAGAAAGTATAGTGCATTAAAGAATCAAGAATTTCGGGGAGAGCATGGTTTTGATCCTGAAGAAACGGAAGACATGGGGGCTATTTTCTATGCTTATGGCCCAAACTTTAAATCAGGTTTGAAAATTGGTAAGTTTCGTAATATCCATATCTACCCTATGATTGCTAAAGTCTTGGGCATTACAGAACTACCAGAAATTGACGGAAAGTTAGAAGTACTCGCACCTATCATTAAGGACTAGTTATTATTTTTAGACTCAATTCTTGATATGAGTCTTAGCAAAAAAAATCCAGCACTTATTCTTATAGACCTTCAAAAAGGTTGGGAGAAAACCGAACATTGGGGAGGAAATCGTAATAACCCTGATGCCGAAAAAGTGGCAAAGGAACTCCTAGAAATCTGGAGAGAAAAAGACCTTCCGGTCTTCCATATTATTCATAGTTCCACAGATCCAAAATCAGAGCTTCATGAAAGTAAGTCTGGTTTTCAGATGTTGGATGAGTTTCAACCTACAGAGGGTGAGCCTTTGATTATTAAGCATGTGAACTCCGGATTCATTGGTACAGATTTAAAGGATAGACTTGATGCCCAAAACATTGGAACGCTCGTTATTGCTGGCCTGACTACTAATCACTGCGTTTCGACAACCACACGAATGGCGGGTAATTTTGGATATGAGGTCTACTTGATCTCCAATGCTTCAGCCACTTTCGACAGGAAGGGACTGAATGGAGAAGTATTTGAAGCCGAGTTAATCCACCAAACAGCCCTGGCCAGTCTAAATGAGGAGTTTGCAACAGTACTAGACAAAAACGCCCTGATAGAAATTCTCTGATTTTAATCATATACCAATACGCATCTTATTCATTATGTTTGTTGCGGAATGAAAGCAAGCAAGTCCAATAACCTCCGCAATATTTGGTATGTGGCCTGTCATGGAAGTGTTCTGAAAAAGGGCAAAACCATTGAAAAGGAAATTGATAGCGAGAAAATTCTTCTAGGACGTGACGAAAATGGAAAGGCCTTCGCCTTAAGAAACCAATGTCCACATAGAGGAATACCACTTACCTATGGGAAATTCGATGGTTGCGAAATTCAATGTTGCTACCACGGATGGCGATTCAAAACCGATGGCACTTGCACCAAGATTCCGGCATTGCCTCCCAATTCAAAACTCGATGTTAGCAAAGTAAGAGCTCCCTACTATCCTATCAGAGAGGTACATGGCATAGTACTGATCTATTTGCCACGTGACAAGCGAAAGCCTGAGGATATTGACGAAAGCCTCTTTCCTCAATTTCCTCTAGACCAGAACAAATCCTTCGACTTGGTCACTGCAAAGCCCATGGACTGCAGTTTGGATCACTCTGTTATTGGTCTGATCGATCCGGCACATGTTCCTTTTGTGCATCAATCATGGTTTTTTAGAAAAAGTGATAACCTTAAACTCAAAGAAAAGAAGTTTGCTCCCAGCCATCTTGGTTTTAAGATGGTTAGGCATGCCCCCTCAAAAAATTCGGCAGCTTATAAAATCCTGAAGAAGGAGCAAACCACTGAGATTAGTTTTCAAATACCTGGAATTCGCATTGAACATATAACTGTAGGGGAAAAAGTCATATTGATCATGACAACCCTTACCCCAGTTAATGAAAATACAACAGAGTTGACCCAGTTCATCTATACAGACATTAGTTGGTTTAAGGTCTTCAGGCCTATATTCTATAAGTTCGCGGATACCTTTATTCAACAGGATGTAGATGTTTTCAAAAAACTCAAAGAAGGACTAAATAATAACCCTCCTCTGATGCTTATGGGCGATCCTGATATGCAAGCGAAATGGTATAATGCCATCAGAGCTCGGTACGAAAAGTGTCAGGAAGAAAAAACTCCTTTCGAAAACCCAATTGAAGCCCAAACCCTTTATTGGCAAACTTAGTTTCTCGAAAAACCAACAATATGAAACGCTGCAAAACTCTACTCTTTACTCTATTGACAATCACAATTGTTTCTTGTGGGAGCGATGACGGTGGAGGTATCACCGAAGAACAACGTCAGTTAATCATGGGTGATGACAGCAGTGAGAATATCGTTTCTCTAGGCTTAACAAGTCCCCTGGTATTGTCTCTAGATCAAGTACATATTACACCGCGCGAATTGGATATTAATTTTGATCAGACCACTGATATTACGCTCAATGCCTATGAGGAGTTTAGTGGCGATAAAGGACTTACATTAAACACTGAAAGCATGGACGTGCGTGTTTCAGTTGATGCCAATGGAGACATCAAGGCCTTAAATAGTGGCGATATTGTCACTGCTACTTCTGAAACCTGGGTAAATGCCGCTACTCTACCCCTTGCAGAAATTGCTGGACAAACAGTAAGTGGTCTTTGGAATGGCTTACAGAATAAATTTGTAGCAGTCAGAATTGATATAGGTGCAACCCGATACTTTGGGTGGATAGAGCTCAGTGTAGACAACTATGATAATTACTCACTACATAACTACGTAGTGAAGCTCATTCCTTAAAGAGTTTTCAATTCCTCCTTTAGCTTCTTTGGCAAGCTTGCTACGATCAGATCATAAGAATGATCTATCAATTCTCTGATTAGGTTTTCTGAAACTGAACCATCCGTAAAGACGGAATTCCAATGTACTTTGTTCATATGCCAGCCCGGACGGATTCCGTCAAATTCTTCTCTTAACTCCACTGCCCTTTCTGGATCACATTTGAGATTAATAAACTCATAATCCACAATTCCAGTGATAGCGAAAACCTTATTCATTACCTTCATCACCAACGTATCGGGGCCAAAAGGTGTATCCTCAGTAACACCAGGTTTGGCTAGGCAATAGTCTCTGAATTCATCAATGTACATAGGGTAATAGAACTACATACTGCGTGAAATAGCCCGGGCAATTATAACCGTCAGGGCAATCAAAAACATGATGATGGATATCTTATTGACTCCGTGCATCATTCTCAAGTTGAAGTTATTAGGACGATTAGGGTCCTTTTTTCTAAAGAAGTAGCCTAACAATGGACCAAAATTAAAGGCCTCCTTTGCCGTTAGCTTAACCTTCTCGTCTTTTTCAGCACTTTTATTTTCTTCTGACATTTCTTTATACTTCAATGGTTTGCGGCTCCACCCATTTGCCATCTTGACGAATGATTTCAATCAGTTCATCAACAGCTTGTTCCGATGGGACACCTCTTTTTACAACGTCTTGACCCTTATATAAGGTTATCTTTCCTTTTCCAGAACCTACATAACCGAAATCCGCATCCGCCATTTCTCCAGGCCCGTTTACAATACATCCCATAATGCCGATCTTAACACCTTTCAAATGATCAGTTCGTTTTCGGATCATGGCTGTCGTTTCTTGCAGATCGAAAAGAGTACGACCACAGCTCGGACAAGAGATATACTCTGTCTTCGTCATTCGGGTGCGTCCAGCCTGAAGAATACCGAATGCCGTCTGGTTCTTCAACTTCAACATATGGACATCTTCCTCTTCGGTAGTACTGAGCATCACACCATCTCCAAAGCCATCGACCAGCAACCCTCCAACATCGGTGGATGCCTGTATTAAAAAGGTTTCTTCATCTTTAACCTCGTATCTCCTTTCAATTATCACAGGTATTTTTAATCTCCTCTTTTCCAACTCAAAGAAGAATCTTCTCAAGGCTGGCATAGCATGCTTGTTCCTCGTCTTGAGCACCACTACCAGATTATCCGCTTGCAGGATGGACATTATATTATCTCCTAGTTGGTGATCTTCAAGCTTGACAAAGTTTAAGATGTCATCACAGTTTTCAGCAACTTCCAGTTGATCCAATGTATACATTGGATGACGATTCTTTTTGTCCGTAAGTTCATTCCAAATAGGGTAATCGATTACTTCTCGAATCCCATTTGGGAGCATAAAACTTATGGCCTTGTTTCCAGAATAGACATAATCAGCACCCTGATCATTCATCGTCCATTTGTCCGGTTCGGGAAGGTAAAAATGTCCGATTGACCTCAAGTCTTTAATAGAAACCTCATCTATTTGACTAAAGTCAGCCATCACACGAGGCACATTGGTAAGCCCAATATTAATAACCTCTCGGGTCTCTCTTCGATGATATGCATATGGATCTATTGGGTTGTTGCCAATTTCAGAAATTGCCTCATGATCTTCGCGATCGATATATTGATCAACCAGTTTTTGAGCTACTGGAGCCTCAAACTCCGGCTCCTCCGTCAGTGACACCCTCACTGTATCTCCTAAGCCGTCTTCGAGTAAGGTGCCAATACCCACAGCCGATTTGATTCTGCCATCTTCAGCTTCACCTGCCTCCGTAACACCTAAATGTAGTGGATAGGGTTTTAATCCCTCTTCTTCCAGTTTTTGAACTAGCAATCGATAAGCCTCAACCATTACTTGCGCATTACTGGATTTCATGGAGATCACAATCTGATCAAAATCCAGGTCATCGCAAATCCGTAGAAACTCAAGGGCTGATTCAACCATTCCGAGAGCGGTATCACCATACCTGCTCATAATCCTATCGGAAAGAGAACCATGATTAGTACCGATTCTCATGGCGGTGCCATGTGCCTTGCAAAGCTCGACCAGTGGGGCAAAACGATCTCTTATGCGCTGAAGTTCGGCTTCATAAGTCTCATCAGTATACTCGATATTCTCAAATTTCTTTTTATCAGCATAGTTACCAGGATTCACCCGAACCTTTTCAACTATCTGTGCCGCTAGTTCAGCTGCATTTGGCGTGAAGTGGATATCAGCCACCAGTGGGACGTTGTATCCTCTCTTTCTCAATTCTGCCTTAATATGCCTAAGATTCTCGGCCTCTTTCAAGCTTGGTGCTGTAATACGGACTAATTCACAACCTGCTTCAACCATTCTGATGGTCTGCTCCACTGAACCTATGGTATCCATTGTGTCAATTGTAGTCATGGACTGCACAACAATCGGATTGTCACCGCCTATTACTACATCGCCAACCTTAACAGGGATAGACTTTCTGCGATGGTATTTAACAAGACTCTTGCAGTAATTTTTAACTGAGGCTAGGCTAGAATTCATGGATTTCTGATTGCTTCAAAGTTAACCTGAAATGAGGTGATTTGTTGCAATTAAGTCAACTCTTAAATATCTCCCAACTGTGGTCTAAGTAGTATTTCTTCTACCACTGTATTCTTAGAAAGGGCATGCGTGGCATAAATGGCATCAGCAACGTCCGTGGCTTTCATAAACCTGTTTTCAGGCAACTCCACTCCATCCCAACTGTTGGTATAAGTGGCTCCAGCGAGTATCGAGGTCACCCTTACGCCATGTTCTTTCATCTCTTCCCTCAAAGCTTTTGTAAAACCATGTAAGGCAAACTTTGAAATGGAGTAGCTCCCTCCATTGGCATAAGATTGAATTCCTGCGATGGAACCGGTAGTGAACACATGACCTTCTTTTCTTTTTTTCATACCATCGATAAATGCTCTGGTCAGATAGTATGCACTGTATAAGTTGGTTTCAATCATTTGTTCCAAACTACCCTCTGCCTCATCATGAACAGCGCCCGGAATGAAGACACCCGTATTATTGAGCAACACGTCTACGGGTTGGTTATGAGTTTTAACAAAGTCGGCAAAAGCCACAATCTGCTTGATATCAGACATATCAGCGGGCTTTATATAAATAGACCCCGGACCATTATGCCCTTCCAAATTGCTCTTTAGACTTAGCAGATCTTCTTCACTTCTTGCACAGGTTGCAACATCAAATCCCTCCTTATGAAACTTCTCTACGGTGGCTCTACCGATACCCTTGGTGCCACTGCTTATCACTGCCAGTTTTCGCATATTTGTCGCTTTATTGCCTAAAGTTAGTGTGTTCTTGTCAAAACACTCGTTGTAAGTGTATAGTAAAATGAGAATTCCTTTTTTGCCAATTTGAGGGCACTCTTAGGGCAAGTTTTACTATTTTACCGATGATTGATTCCAACAGGAATAAATTAGATCAATGAGAAAACTCGGAGAATACATTTTATTTCTTGGTGCACTCTTTAAGAACCCTGAGTCTTTCAGAACTTATGCCAAATTAATTCTGGATGAATGTGTGTTGATAGGAATCAATAGTATTGTACTCGTCTCCATTGTTTCAGTTTTTATGGGTGCTGTATCTACCCTTCAGACGGCTTATAACTTAGTCAACCCTTTAATTCCTGATAATGTAATCGGTTTGGTTGTAAGAGACTTGACGATTTTAGAATTGGCACCGACCATTACGGGGATCATTTTTGCTGGTAAGGTAGGTTCGAGTATAGCGGGTAATCTGGGTACCATGAGAATTACGGAACAAATTGATGCATTGGAAGTAATGGGAATCAATTCCGTTTCTTATCTGGTGCTACCTAAGATTGTGGCGACATTATTCATGTATCCCTTCCTGGTTATCCTAGCAGGTACCTTAGCCATTTCCGGTGGCTACCTGGCAGCAAAATTTGGTGGTGTCTTAGCCCCTGCCGATTACTTCATAGGCTTAAAACTTGAGTTTAATACGTTCAGTGTCTATTTCGCACTTATCAAATCTGTTGTATTCGCATTTCTTGTATCGTCTATCTCTGCCTATATGGGCTTTTTTACCAAAGGTGGAGCTTTAGAGGTAGGACAGTCCAGTACACGAGCTGTTACTGTAAGCTGTATTGCGATTTTATTAAGTGATTTTGTACTAGCTCAATTACTCCTTGTCTGATGATAGAAGTTAAAAACCTTACAAAGTCCTTTGCAGATAAGACTGTCATACAAGACATCAATGGTGTCTTTGAACAGGGAAAAACCAGTATGATCATCGGGGCCAGCGGATCAGGAAAGAGTGTAATGCTCAAGAATATCGTAGGCCTTTTTGCTCCTGACAGTGGAGAGGTTCTCTACAATGGGAGAAATTTTATTGGTGCCGATCGTGATACCAAAACTGATATCCGAAGAGAGATTGGAATGCTTTTTCAAGGCGGTGCACTTTTCGACTCAAAGAACGTAGAACAGAATGTGAAGTTTCCACTTGACGTTTTAACTGATATGCCCGAAGATGAGAAGTTGGACCGTGTCAACTTTATGTTAAAAAGAGTAAAGCTTGAAAACACCAACAAGAAAATGCCTTCTGAAATTAGTGGAGGAATGCAAAAGCGTGTCGGCATTGCTCGTGCGATTGTCAATAACTCAAAGTACCTCTTCTGTGACGAACCCAACTCTGGACTTGATCCTCAGACTTCAATAAAAATTGATCAATTGCTTCAAGAGATCACTGATGAGTACAATATTACAACCATCATAGTGTCCCATGACATGAACTCAGTAATGGAAATTGGGGAGTACATTCTCTTTATTTCCAATAGCCGAAAGCTATGGGAGGGCACCAATAATGATATTATCCACTCCGGGGTTCAAGAATTAGACGACTTTGTCTTTGCCAATAAAATGATGCGCAAATTTAAATCTATGCACTAGCCATGAGCAACGAACAAACGCTTCAAAAATTCATTACAAAACGGGTGGTGGTCATTGGGTGGCTCATTCTATTGATAGGGGTTGGTTTATTATTGGCTGCAATCACAAATGGTTTCTCACAGCCAATCACAATTAGCCAAAACTTTGCTGTCATTCCATTTCTCTTGTTCGCATTCTTTGCAATGCTAAGGGTAAATATCATTTACCTCAAGAAATCAAAGGTCTAAGCCTATCTTTCAACCGCATACTCATCCGGAAGTGCATCCCACTCATTGAAGGATCCATCATAGAGTCTTGCTTGAAAGCCCAGGTATTTGGCTATGGTATATATAGTTGAGGCTCTTAAACCCACATGACAGTAAGCTACTACCTGTTCGCCTTTTCCCACTCCCTGGGCGGCATACATCTGAGCCAAGATAGTCTTACCCTTTACAAACATATTTTCATCCACAATATCTAACCAGCATATATTAGCAGCTCCCATGATATGGCCTCCTCGTTTATACTGACCTGTTTCGGTCCCATTATAAAACACACCCCTTCTGGCATCGATGAGATTGATTTTATCCTTGCTTGCAGACTTTCGTGCATAGTTTTTATCAACTTTAATTTTCTTCCTGGGTTTAAGCTTGAGCTTGCCCGTTGTCTGTGAAATCACTGGTTTGTCTGTACTAAGAGCAAGGTCATTGGCTTTCCATCCTTTGAGACCACCATCGAGTATTCTTACACGATTGGACAGTCCAAAATAGTCTAGCGTAAAAAACAGTCTAAATGTAGCCGCATGATCATTACCTCCATAGTACAGGATCAACTGAGAGTCATTCGTTACTCCTTTTGACCTCAAAGTAGAATCAATTTTACTGAGCTCTGGAAGTTCCCAATAAAGCCCATCCCTCACTACAGTGTACTCTTGCGGAACTATTGAGATAGCGCCTTCTATATGTCCCTCTTCATATGATTTTGGGTCTGCCACATGAAGTAGCACCAAGTTATCATCCGACTGATGGGCTTGGAACCATTGCTGGTCAACAAATATTTCTGATGACTTTTTCTGGCTAAATAAAGTGGTGATCGAGAAGCAAAAAGTGAGGATCAAAATGGTAGCTCGCGTCTTCATAAAAAAGTGGTTTGGTCAATACTAAGATACGCGATACCACAACAATGGATTACTGCAAACCGGCCTTTAACCTTTTATTAACACTTACTAAAACAATGCGCTCACTTGTACTCTTCCCAAATGAACAGCATTACTGTCGGCTGATTTTCTTCCATCATATCTCAGCACCAATTGAAGGCCCTTACCCAATTTTTGTTGCCAATTAACATTCCAGGTGAGGTTCTGACCTGGTCTTAGTGCTTCTAAAAGTTCATACCCTGTAGGTGTATTTTCGGTGCCAGTGAAATCAATATTCACGAAACGGAACCCGCTTGTCAGAGTTGTCTTAGCAGCTTTGGCAAAACGCATGCTAATCTCCAATTCCCTCAGTGTAGCAGTTTCTCCACTGCCTTCAGAGAATATGTTCTGTTTTTCCTTTTGGGATAGCCTTCCTGTAAACCTGAAGGTCCTGAATGGCTGCCAGGTAAGAGAGGGTTGAAATGTAGTCTGCTCAATCTGATAGTTTCGCTCGGTCAATACATCGGAAGAGTTACTTCTATTTCCATCAATGTAGTTGATGTCCAGATTAAGTGACTTATTAATATTCCACCGGATATGGGTTCTGATATCACGGTTAGCCCTTTTTTCAAAGCCATTTAACAAAAGTTGTTTGTTCTGAATTTGGGCAATACCAATATCCGCACCGAATTTGGTGTTGGTGCGATTAAAAAACAGGGTCGAACGAACACTTTCATTTAAACCTAGCACTAGTGAATCAGGAACATTGGTTGGCAATAATCTACTGCCTAGGTTATCGTCAGTAATTTTGGAATTGAGTGACCATGCCGTATTGTTAGAAAAGTGAGCTATGAACTTCTTAAATCCGGTTTCACTGTTCCATGTTCTTGGGAAATTTAAATTGAACCTGTACGAAATGATGGTATTAAAGGCCTCTTCAAAAGTGTCGGTTGGTACAAAGATCTTCGCGTAATTCTTTTCGTCAGGATTGATGGCCAAATAGAACTCATTAAGATCCTGAATACCATCGCCATTATCATCTCGCCAAGTATGTGTCCCTTGACCAGTAGCTACCAGAATAAAGATGAATTCTCTTCTCAGCTCACGACTATTGGACAGGTTATAGTTAAGCTCAGATCTAATAATTCGGTCGAAAAATGATCCAGTCCAATCAATTCGTCCCATAATGGTTTCATCATTTCTGTCTAATCCACTCTCATTAAGGTTTTCGAGATTTCGATAAGTGAAAAGCAATGAGAGCCTATTATTGCTATCAAAATTTGTCTTGAAAAAGGCATTCCATGTTTCTGATTGATTGTTATCGAGTAATACACCGTTGATCGGCAAACGATCTTCCCTCATTTGGTAATCAATACCGTAAGTGGTTCTAAGGGTATCTGCATTCTTCAAATAAAATGTGTGCTCCGTAAAGTTCATGGCTGTACTTACCACCCGATTGTCCAGCTGGTTTCTTACCGCATTACGGTCTTGCTGGTACCTATAACCTGGAATAAACCAACGGCTACCATAAGCAACATCTAGCTTGATTCTATTCCACTCAGAATCAAGAACGACTTGGTCGTTTCTCATTAAATAAGCATCCAGTTGAGTTCGGATTCTACCAAACTGCTTATATATTTTAAGGTAGTGCTGAAAGCCATCTACTGCTTCCCCCCTTTTACGCCTCACCAAGCGATAGTCAAAACTATTCCTCGGGTCTTTAGACAAATTAAGCCTGGCATTCAGGATATTCTCCGAGAAGTTTTGAGTAAAATCATTGGGGTTAAAGCTCCAGTCTCTATCAAACTCTATATACCGTAGCCGATCGATAAAGGAGAAAGACTCGCTATTATACTCGAATGACACTTCTGAGTTGAACTGGTAATCAGGCAAGAACCGGACAGGTCTGTCCTTTGTTCTGTGGATCACTTTAAAAGCAGTGCCATTATCATCTTCAGCATCTTCCGCAGAAAAAAGATTCAAATCATTTTGCGACAATGCTAATTCCGCCTCGACAACATCATGATCATTTAGCTTAGCTGCACCTCCTACAGTAAACATTGCTTTCTGATTTGGTGCATTGAGAATTGAAATAGGTTCGAAATTGCCCTGTGATACGCCATTGACCGGAGGTACCCATTCATAAATACGTCCGTTGGAAGTTGTACTCAGGAGACGATAGTTTCCTTGCATACTCCCTACCTCTGAGAACTGCACATCGAAGAAAGCACTATCCGGATTAGTCGAATACTGAAAAATGTCATACGTCAAGTTATCTGCATCACGACCTACAGTTCTTCTATAGAGAATCAGGTCAGGGGCAAATCCAATACTATCTACACGGCTCGTGAATGCTTGATCCAGTTCATCACCAGCATCTGCCAGGATTCGTTTCTCTTCATTACTCAACTCAAAAGCTAAAGGCTGATTTCTGTTGTCCTTCTCACTGTAATAGTTGAGTGAAAACTTAAAGTTATCGTTCTCTTGGTAGTGACTGGCTTGAAAGATAGAGCGTGTATAATTCTGGTCTGAAAATTCAAAGTCGACTCTTATTCGCGTAAACTGAGTGATCAGCACTTTATTGGTAAAAGTTATTTCACCCAGGTTGTAGTCGATGACATAATCATTCTCAAAACCTCTCGTTTTTTGTTCTCCATCGATGAATACCTTCTCCGACCCGGCAAGAATAATCAAGAACCTTTCATTCTGTGCCCCTCTGACCCGATAAGGCCCCAATACGCCTTCGATTGGTTCAATTGAAGTTGAGGCAAAACGCCCTTTGGCCACAGAACCGGCCATTGAAGTCTGAGCTTTAAACCCATTAGGCAAATCGTAGTCGATCTTAAACTGAGCGCCCTGGACATTCTTGTAATACCGAAGGAAATTGGACTCTTTGTTTCTCAGCACCACATCCCCCGCTTTCAGCGAAAACTTATCATTGTAAAGTTCAATAAATACATTATCAAAGTCTTGAAGCTGTTGTGTATTGCCTTCTGGCTGAAAAGGTACATTACGATCGGTAATTACTGCCCGAAGGTTAACGTTCTCAGTGAGTTGACCTTCCATTTGCAGGTTTAGCGTAGAGTTGACAAATACATCCTGGCGATTCCCAAAGGATACGCCTCTGGTTATGCTACCTGTCTTGGTAATGCTTTCAGTCGACACTATTTCTTCTCTGATAGGTAATGCGAGTGCTTCTTGATATAGCACTGCATCTTTGAAAAGTGCAGTAGAGTCGTATATATCCAGAGTTCTGTTTGCTCTGGGAGTATGTAAGTCGAAGGGCAGCGTTCGATAGCAAACACGAACAGAGTCAAAACCCTGATTTGGGATGCGTATACTGTTTGTATTGAGATTAAAACTGTACCTGATGTCTGCGTTGGGCTGTTCAATTCTAATGGACTCAGGATAGACGGTAAGGGAGTCAAGTACAACTTCCCCATCGAACGTAGATATCCATTTACAGACCGTTCCTGTCTGTGCCTTTAGTGAAACACTGAGGATGAGTGTAACCAAGAAAACAAGTGAACCACGAAGCACAATTAATCGGTTAGCGGAAACTCCAGGTAGAAGGTTGTCCCCTTTCCAAGAGTTGAGTCAAACCAAATACTCCCACCGGCATGTTCTACCCCACGTTTGGCAATGGCCAATCCAATGCCAGAACCCTCTTCCTTTGTACTAAATTTAGGGATAAATATCTTTTCCTTGATGTCTTCAGGGATACCATTGCCGTTATCTTCAAAGGTAATTCTAGCTTTATTATGGGTAACCAAAAGTTCTATGGAGAGCTTGCCTGATTTATCTTCATTGAGAGATTGCTCGGCATTTAAAATAAGGTTATTAAATATCCTTCCTAGCAATTTACTCTCACCTATAACCCAAACCGGTTGCTTAGGTATGTTGGTTTTTATCTCAGCTTTATTGCCCTTAAAGAGCCTTACTGACTTTCGTAGCTCTTCAACCAAATCCAAACGCTCACTGATTGGCATTGGCATCTTGGCGAAAGATGAGAAAGAGGTGGCGATGTCACTCAAAGTCTCCACTTGATTAAGTAAGCTGTCGATCGGCATATTGAAATCATTTCCAACATCAGGTGCCTGACTCAAAATTCTCTTTAGATGCTGCAATTTCAGCTTCATCGGAGTCAACGGATTCTTAATCTCATGGGCAACCTGCTGGGCCATCTCACGCCAGGCACTTTCCTTTTCACTCAAAGCCAGTGCTTTTTTACTCTTTTCGAGGTTAAGCAGCATCTTATTGTATTCCCTCACCATAAGCCCTATTTCATCATTGGCTTGCCATTCCAGGGGTTCATTCAGGGTAGATAGCGTAGTAGACTTGATCTTCTGTGTTAAGTATTTAAAAGGATATGTGAGAATTCTTGAGGCAAGAAATGAAAGCACTACGAAAATCACAAAGATGAAGGTAAAGGCATTGAGAATGTTAGAGAGTATATCTCGTTGTTCGGCTTTCAATTGTTCTTCGGAATCGAAGAACGGCATAGTCAGAATACCTAAGAGTCTATTGTCTTCATTGGATCGAATACCGTAGAATGTCGAACGGTAATCTAATTCTCCTACCCTCTCAATACTCAACTGCTCTTTGTTACCTGCCTCAACTATATTGGCCATAGCGCTGGGATTCGCGAATGGCGCCAATATTTCATTTTCAAAAATGAGTCGTTGATTCGTAGCAATCAGCCTTCCATTGGTATTAAAAAGATTAATATCTGCCTGAGCATAGAGACTAATTTCAGTGATTCTATCTTCAAGGGTTTCGTTATTTTCATTTTGACCTTCCAAGAAGTCTTGCAATTGATTAGCCAAATTGGCAGCTGCACTTTCGGTTATTGATAGATACTGTGTATCTATTTTCTCCTCAACGGTCTTATTGACCAATCTCAAAACCACAATACTCACAATGATTAATGGAAGGAAGAAGGCGAAGTTTAGTAGAATCTGAATTTTGGCAGAGAGCGTGGTGCTCATTTTTTGAAGGTTGTAAAACATTGCACTTACTCCAAAAACAAGAATAATGGCAGCTACCATAAAGAGAAAGAAGATGGCAAAATTGGTAATGAGGTACTTGGGAGGGTATAACCGATTGCTGATAATATATACCTGGTTTTCGCCATTACCCTCTACTCCCAAATGATGATGCCCAGCAAAAGAAACTCCATCTTGGTATAAGAGTGAATCCGAGAGGAGACTCAAATTAAAATTACGTTGGTAATTAAAATCGCCTGTAGTTGACTCAAGTACATTACCATTATATACTCCATAATCAAAATGTATTCCATCCTCATCAAAGTCATCATCTAAGAGTAGCCTTGGGAGTATGCTATTATTCAATTGCTCCTTTCTATCGAGCCTTACGAGTATATAGCCGATGGTTGTATTATATCGCTGAATCTCGTTGAACAGATAATATTGATTGAGGCGCACTGGATAGTTTTCACGATAAAAATAGAGCCCTTCAAAATCAGTGGCATTGACTGGTTGAGCATAGGTATCTACTAAACCCTGATAGTCAATCGATGTATTACTATTTATAGGTCTTCCTGTACCATTGAATAGTAATATCTCAATCTCATACTTATCAAAGTATTCTCCCAAATAAACGCGTTGTATCAGTCTTCTTATTTGGTCCTTAGACCCAAAGGGACTTGTAATCCCAGTTTGAATCCTAATATCTTGCTCAATACTCTCTTTTGCTTTTGACAACAAAAACTCAGCTGCTTCATCTTCTTCTGTCGACAGCCTAGTTACAAGCGCACGTTTGTCTTGTAAATTCTCACTTCTTATATGTCTTGTCAAAATAGAGGTCGAGACACTCGCCATAAGAAAGGCAGCAATAAAAAAATATAGAAAGGTGTTATAGTTGACCTTGTCTATATGCTCGGACAGATTGAAGTTGTATACAATAAGCAAGTAGCCCATCAAGAAGCCAACAAGCATGAGGTGTTGCATCTCCAGAAATAATCCCATGACAACAGTGGCCAACAAAATAAAGCCGAGACCACCATTGACGAGTCTGGTTTTATCAATACCTCTTAGTATTCTACTAAAGTACTGTCCAACAAGAAAGACCATAATGGCCTTGATGAATAGAGCAAAATACACCAAGAGCTTAAAGGGACTATAGCTTATATCACGAGCTACATCAAATGACCATTGTGAGTTCAAAAGAACAGATTCCACTTCTGAGATATAGTAGAACAATATGGCTACTAGCAATATCAGAGGAAGCACTACTGCTCTGAAAGAAACCGCCGGGCTTTGAGTTTGTCTTTTTGTAAACACTTTGTAACCATACCCAACTACTACTAAAAGTGCGATTTGGTTTAAGATAAAGTCACCCAAAGAAGGTTGCCACCAGCTCGCTGCAAAACTATCCGGCTGAAATAAAGACCACTCTATAATACTCAAAGGATATTCATATCGTAGCATTGAAAGACGGACTACGAGCATAAAAACAGCAATCAAACTCACACCAAAATAAGGTTTACCCCTTGCGGCTAACTTATGACTATAAACAAAGCCTGACCAGATGAAGGCTGCAATTGAAACCAGATAGAGTAAAAAAATAAAGGTGGAGAAGCTTGGGTAGTCTATCTTCATGCGTTCAGTTCCATCAAAAGAGAATAGAAAGCTACCCTCTGGTGAACTTATATTTTTCTCTGGAATGGATTCCTCGCTAGAAAGTGTGAATGAAGACCTTCCAAATACCTGACCATTTAACCCATAATCAAGAAATGAATCATTGAGTACCACATCTGATGATAGTGGTAACAATGCAAAAATCTCTACCACCCGATTTTGTGCACTATTGATTACCTTTCTCCTTGCAACATACTGACCGCTCTTCAACTCAAGGAACTTATAGAGATAAGTACCTCCCAGTGTTCCGTACTTTGGGACAAACCTGTTAGTACTCCAATAGATTACATTGCCATCCTCATAAATAAAATAGGGTAACTCTTCATCATTGGTGAACCGGTTAAAGAGCCTATTGAGGTCTACTATCGCAACATCACTGACACGTTCAATGTGATCATCCAATTGCTCAAGTGCAATATGCAAGTTCTGGGTGATGGTAATTTGTGGATCTACTCTTCGGCTTTGGTCAGAGAAAATGGCTTCATCAATGATGAGGGTAATCATCACCAGTACAATACTGATAATAAGGAACTTATTGGTTCGGAAAAAACCTTGCTGATTACTCAAAATATTGAACCCTAATGCCGTTTAAACGGAATCTACTAATTATTTTCTTTCTCCTCTAATTCAGCCTTAAACTTCAGACCTCCAAAAATGTAGAGATAGAAAATTCGTGAATAGCGGAACATTAAAGGGTAAAGCAAAAATACTTCCGAAATTATCGCAATGAGGTAGACATTTTCCGAAACTGGATGGAAGAGTATGTAAATGATAAATGCACTAACCAAGAATAAGCCTACCGACAGGGCATAACTGATATACATGGCACCGTCAAAAAATCGGGGCTCTCGTTCAAACCTAACTCCACAATGGGAACAATGCTCGTTTACCTTCGTGAAGTTTCGGAGGTTATATGCACCATGTGTAAATAAATCACCTTGATGGCATTGAGGGCACTTACCCTGCAATACTGCCAATGCCTTTGGTTTTTTTGACATTTTTACGACTTGTCTTGTACCAGAAATAGGCAATCAGGCCTACAAGTAGGTACGGTGCAAAAAACAGATAAAGAATACCAAGGTTCAGGTTGGAAGCCATGGAAGTTTCTCCGGCACTTACCGTTGATTCTACAGAACCTCGACACATAGCGCACTGAGCAAAAGAAACAACATTGGTCAATACCAAAATTCCCATTGTCAGTAATGTGGTTCTCAACCTTCTGAACATACTACAAATTTAAAGCGCAATACTTTTATATCCCACTAATGCACGTAATAAGGACTGATCATTAAGTAAACGATAACCCCTGTTACGGAAACATATAACCAAATAGGGAAGGTAAATTTCACAATCCTTTTGTGCTTATCAATCATACCATTCAGCGCATAATAAAATGCTAATAACACCAATGGCACAACACCAATTGACAAGAGAATGTGGCTTAATAAAAAGAAGTAATAAATGTATTTAGTGAAGTCATCCAATCCATAAGCCGTGGACTCCGCACTCGCATGATAGGTAACATAACATAGTAGAAAAACAGCCCCTAAAACAAAGGCAGCTGAATTAAACTGTTTGTGTAAAGTAATTTTCTTCTGTTTCACAAAGGCGAAAGCCAAAATCAAACAAACAGCAGTCAAGCTATTAATCACCCCAATCACATGAGGCAAATTATAAACCCAATCCCCTAAATCTAGTTTGGTTGGAAGTCCCAATAAAACCGCAACGGCTAGGGGAATCGCAATGGATAATACCTTGATCCAAAACATAGACTTTTTCTGCTCTGACATATCTTATCTCTTTGAATCTAAAATTCTCAACTCCAGGATCAAGCGATCTGTTTCCTCGCGCTCTAAAATATTATAGTAGCCTCTGATTCTATTGAGTTCGTCAAGCAAGACCACACGATTGTCTAGTGAAGACATAGCTACTCCGCAATATTTCAACTCTGCCCACTCCGTAGAATCCATTTCGTTAATCTTCCAGAACTGATCCAAGAATTGGATTCGTTTATCGTAATCACTAATGTCCTGTTTCTTAATAGAGGCACCATTTAGGTGTGTCAGCAGCTGAATCCCTTCCATATCATAAAAGACATCCTGTACCCTTTCTAACTCTTCTAAACGTGTTTTTAGAACTGGACCATCCATACGTTCAAAGTGAACAACCTTGAGCTCACCCAAGGGTAATGCAGGGTTTTTGACTACATATTGCTCTAGAGAACGGTCCAGGCATGGAGTGGCAAGGGAATCTCCCAGACCTTGCTCATAATATATTGGTATGGTGAATTCATTATTCCCGAATGCCTTGAGAAATAGAAAAATCAAGACGGGTAACGCAATGACCAAAAACAGTAAAACGATTTTTTTCTTCATAGCCTAAAACAAAAAATCAGGTCATTAAAGTGACCTGATTTCTATTTCTATAAATAGCTTTCATTTAGTGTTCTTCACCACCAACATGTTCTGTCGCTGGTTGTTCAACATCCACAATACCTCTAGCACCTTTAATCGCTGCTCCTTCAAGGTTTACCAAGGCTACAATCAGCCAGATAATAAATATCATCGGTAAAATAATCGAATAGATTAAGCCTTTCACCTCGTGGCCTAAGTGCATAAACTCACTTACGATGAACCATGCTTTGACTATTGTGAGTCCCACAAAGATTACGGTCCTTAACATTCCTGCATCCATTGTAAATGCAAAAGCATACTCGACAACTGTTACTAGAAACAGAATCAAAGCCACTTTCCAAATTCCTCGAATTTTGGCTTTATCTACGGGCTGAACTACTACGTTACTTGTTGCTTGTTCCATAATAAAAGTCTATCAAATCAGATAAAAGAATGTAAATACAAAGACCCAAACGAGATCTACAAAGTGCCAGTAAAGACCAACTTTTTCGACCATTTCATAATGTCCCCTTCGCTCATACATGCCATTGGCTGCATTAAAGAAGATAATAATGTTTATCAATACTCCAGAGAAAACATGGAAGCCATGAAACCCTGTAATAAAGAAGAACAATGCTGCAAAGGCCGGAGGTCCATATTGATTAAAACTGAGATTGGCCCCAATAATCTCATAATTCTCCATCCATACACCATTCTTCACGACATCACCAATAGTAGCAACATCGGTACCGTGAATAAAATGAGACCATTCCCAAGCCTGGCAGCTTAAGAAAGCAAATCCACCAATGATGGTCCAAAGCATCCATTTTACTACTCCTTTCTTATCCATTCTATGACCAGCCTCAACAGCTAGAACCATAGTAACAGAACTCAAGATAAGAATGAAGGTCATTAGACCTACAAAGTAAAGCGGTGCTTCTACCCCGTGTAAACCAGGAAAAGCTTCGTAAACTTTTTCAGGGATAGGCCAGTACTCCGTTGAGAAGGTAAAAGCTTCAGGATCCCCTTTATAAGCAGGAGCACTCCACCTTAGAAAGGCATAGGTAATAAGCAGGCCAGAAAAAGTAAAAGCATCTGATAGTAGAAAAAACCACATCATCAGCTTTCCATAGCTGGCTTTGAAAGGCTCAATTCCACCTCCCCATAAGCTCTTCTTATTTACTGTAGCAGTAGTTGCCATAGAACAGTTTAATTAATGATTCAGCAATAAAAATATGAACAAATATATCCAGAGTCCTCCTAGGAAATGCCAGTATGTTGTACACATATCCATGTTCAACATGTTCTTAGCATGAACCTTATATCTAAAGGACGAAATTAGCATATATAACAAATAAATCACACCACTAATAAGGTGTGCGGCATGGATTCCAGTAAATACGTACATGAAACTTCCCGCAGGATTTCCTACGAAAAAGACTCCTGCATCCACCAACTGGCCCCAAGCCTGAAACTGACCATACAAAAAGGCCAGTCCTAATATTGTCGTAATCGAAAGCGCAAGTTTTACCTGCTCTAACTTATCTCTCTTAGCAGCGATATATGCCCATTGCATAAAGATACTACTGGTCAAAATAATACCAGAGGTAATCCAAAGCATTGGAGGAATATCATAGATCAACCAATCACCATCTGCCTGCCTAACAATATGTGCACTTGTAAATGCTGCGAAAATCATCACAACAGTCACTATGAACAACCAAAGTGCAAACTTCTTAGGGTGCATTGAGAGCGGTTGCTCTACAGGTACGTCTACTAGTTTATAATCCTCCACCATCAATTCACCATGTCTAATAGGTACGCAATCTGAACTATCGGCAAGTATAGAAACGAACCGAACATAATCCGCAAAGCAGACTTCCTTGATTGATCTTTCATCAACTTAATGGTTGACGCTAAGAACAACACTCCGCAGACTGTAACAACTACAGCTGAATTCGTTCCTGTAAGCCCAAAATACATTGGCAATAAGCCCATTGGGATTAAGAACAAGGTATATGTCATGATCTGGAAAGCGGTCTTGAGGTCCTTCTCTCCTTTTACCGGTAACAGCTTGAAACCGGCCTTTTTATAATCTTCATCAGCTACCCATGCGATTGCCCAGAAATGTGGAAACTGCCAGATGAACTGAATGCCAAAGATGATCATTGCAGCGTGATTGATATCACCCGTAGCGGCTGTCCAACCCAACAGCGGTGGCAATGCGCCCGGAATGGCTCCAACAAAAACAGCTATCGGACCAACCCTCTTCAGTGGAGTATAAACGAAACTGTACAAGATCATTGAAAGTGTAGCAAGACCAACTGTCAACCAATTAGTCCAAATCAATAGCATGTACAGCCCCAGAATGGCAACAATCCCTGCAAACCATAGCGACTCAGTTGCATTGAGTCGGTTAGTAGGTAGTGGCCGACTTTGGGTCCGCTTCATGAGCTTATCGTATTCTACTTCCAGTACTTGATTAATCGTACATGAAGCTGCGCTAATCAGGAAGCCTCCGATGAAGAGCATTCCTAATTGCATCCAATCAACACTCCCTCTCATCGCCAACACATAGCCAAAAGCAGATGAAAAGGACACCACTAGAGAAAGTCTCAGTTTTGTCAATTCCACGTATGCCTTTGCCTTTTGAGCAAAGAGTGATGTTATTTTAATATTTGCCGAATCACCTGATAACATTGTCAAGCAAGACTTTTTTGTTTATGGTTAATCAGGAGTAGCAGATAATACTGTACTCCTACTATTAATGTCCCTAAGAGCAAGTGTATTGGTTGAATAAAGGCTGGTACTCCGAAGTAGGCCATTAAAGCCCCGCTTAATATCTCCACGGCTACAATAATCAACAGCCAT
Organism: Roseivirga sp.; assembly: GCA_965230105.1. GTDB lineage: Bacteria > Bacteroidota > Bacteroidia > Cytophagales > Cyclobacteriaceae > Roseivirga. The sequence goes on from CBDDKG010000002.1 coordinate 74,149, forward strand.
TTCGTAATTGACTTGAGCTCTACATTCTTCAAAAGCACATAGAACATATAAACGTGCAACGCCAATAAGAGCAATGAATATGAACGATGAATTAAGAATGTTAGTCCCAAATTCGATATCCATTCAGATCTGGCCGCATATGTAGCTACCATATCTATTCCTTCTCGTACCTGAGTGCCTAGTACAACTTGAATTACCGTAAGTAACAAGCATGCTATCACAAGCCACTTTAACTTTCCAGGTAAGCCAGTCAAATGATTCAGGCGATCTCTCTTCGATCGGAAGTAAATGTAAATCAAAAGACATACAATTACGATGGCCAAGAGCATATGGATTGTGATCATCCATTGCAACAAATTTGTACTTACCACAATAGAGCCAATCCATCCTTGGAAACCGACCAATACAAATGCAACAAATGAAAGAACGGTGATGGGTCTATCTTTCTTCCAGTACCTGATCGATAACACAAAAGTGCCAAAGATCAGTAGGCCGATAACCGCACCTATCAAGCGGTTTACATATTCTACCCACGTTTTGACCGCATTGAAATCTTCTTCTTCAAGAATACTCGGATCATTTTCAACCTGGTAAGCCAGATCATCAAAGCCCAATGCAGTCAAATATTTAGAGAACTTCTTATTCTTTTCAACACGTTGTTGAACATAGTCCTCTTTGTAGTCTGCCGGAAGCTCACCTACACTTGTAGGTGGCACCCAACTCCCGAAACACTTAGGCCAGTCAGGACACCCCATGCCCGACCCAGTACTTCTTACTATTCCGCCTACCGCTATTAGCAAATAGACAGCTATAATTGTGACGGCTGTAAACCGTCTAAATAGTCTCGCTTTAGTGTCCTGCAGACTCATCCACTACGATCTCTTCTGCCTGCTCTTTTTCCAATGCTATCAAGTCATTTTCATGTGGCAAGTTAGATTCCATAGTCTCAGAGAATGGAACAGTTTGAGGAATAAAGTCATCCTCAGCACCCGGCTTCGAGTAATCATAAGGCCATCTGTAAACGTGAGGAATTTCTCCTACCCAGTTACCGTGACCAGGGTTTCTTGGTGTAGTCCATTCTAATGTGTTAGACTTCCAAGGGTTCGCTGGTGCTTTTCTACCTCTGTACATACTGTAGAAGAAGTTGAACAAGAAGATAAACTGACCAATGAATGTTGCAATGGCAGCAATCGAAATGAACTGATTCAGATCGGTGAAGCCACTAAATGCATCAAAGTTTGTGAACGAGTAATATCTTCTCGGGAATCCAGCGATTCCGATATAGTGCATTGGGAAGAACACTGAGTAAATACCAATGAACGTCAACCAGAAGTGGATATAACCCAACTTGGCATCCATCATACGGCCGAACATTTTAGGGAACCAGTGGTAAACCCCTGCCAATAGACCAAATGCTGAAGCCGCTCCCATTACTAAGTGGAAGTGAGCCACTACGAAATATGTGTCGTGCAATTGAATATCAATCGCTGAGTTACCAAGGAAAATACCCGTGATACCTCCAGAGATAAATACTGACACCAGTCCAATTGAGAACAACATGGCCGGTGTGAACACTATATTACCTTTCCACAATGTGGTCAGGTAGTTAAATACTTTAACTGCTGATGGTACTGCAATAATCAATGTCAAGAACATGAAGATTGACCCCAGAAAAGGATTCAATCCTGAAACGAACATATGGTGCGCCCAAACAATAAATGAGAGGAACGTAATACCAAGCATTGAGACAATCATGGCCTTGTAACCAAAGATTGGCTTCCTTGAGTTTGTTGCAATAATCTCCGAAGTAATACCTAATGCAGGTAGTAATACGATATATACCTCAGGGTGTCCCAGGAACCAGAATAAATGCTGATAAAGAATTGGGCTACCTCCTACATTAGAAAGTGCCTCACCCTGAATATAGATTTCCGATAGGTAGAATGATGTACCAAAGCTTCTATCAAAAACGAGTAGTAAAGCTGCCGCGAACAATACAGGGAAAGACAGTACACCAATTACAGCTGTCAAGAAGAAAGCCCAGATAGTCAATGGCAACCTAGAGAAGGTCATCCCCTTCGTTCTTAGATTAATAACTGTAGTGATGTAATTAATACCTCCCAGCAATGAGGATGCGATAAAGAACACCATGGCTATCAACCAAAGGGTCATACCCATTCCCGAACCAGGCATGGCCGTCTGTATAGCCGACAGCGGTGGATATACCACCCAGCCTCCAGAGGCAGGTCCAGTTTCCAGGAATAGTGAGATAAACATCAACACACCAGAAACAAAGAAGAACCAGTAAGAAAGCATGTTCATAAAGCCAGAGGCCATATCTCTTGCTCCAATCTGCAGAGGAATTAAGAAGTTAGAGAACGTACCACTCAAACCAGCAGTCAATACAAAGAATACCATAATGGTACCATGCATTGTCACTAGCGCTAAATAGAACTCTTGGTCCAACTGACCTGTCTCAGTAATCCATCTACCAAGCAAGGGCCTCAACCACCCTAGGTCAGCTTCCGGAAAACCGAGTTGCAATCTGAAGATTGCAGACATAGCTGCTCCAATAATTGCCCAGAAAATACCTGTAATAAGGAATTGCTTGGCAATGACTTTGTGGTCGGTTGAGAATATATATTTTTCAATAAATGACTGCTCGTGATGATCATGGTGATCGTCATGTGCGTGAACATCGATTTGTGCTGCTTCTGTTGCCATATGCACTGATTTAATGTCTTTTTATTCGTTGATTCCGGCTGTAACTAATGCTAATTCTTTCAAGTTCTCAGGAACCTGACTCATATACTGAGGGTTTTTCGATAACCAAGACTTCTGATCGGCTTTCCACTCGGCATATTCTGCTGGTTCTAGAACAATCACTCTCTTTTTCATAGAGAAGTGACCTCCACCACAGATTTCCGTACAAGCCAACTCATAATTGAAATCCGGATTTCCTTCTTCTACTCTAATTTCTTCAGTGGTCTTATTAGCCACAAACCAAAACTGTGTAGGCATACCCGGTACAGCATCCATTTTCACACGCATGTGAGGAATAAACACACTGTGAAGTACATCTCTTGCCCTGATCTTTAACAATACTGGTTTTCCTTTAGGAATCACCATGCTATTGGAGATAAAGTCATCGAAATTCGATCGGTCAGAAAGGTCTTGACCATGAGCATTTACGGCATCAATCAAACGGTAATCATAATCTCCTACTTGATTGTCAACACCACCATATCGAATAGACCACTGGAATTGGTATCCCATAATCTCGATCTGCTCAGCATCTTCAGGTGCCTCACTCATGATACCATCCCAAGCCATCCAGCCTGAAATAACCAACCATGTCAAAACGATGGCAGGTACCCCCGTCCAGATATATTCTAATTTGTTGTTATGCGGGTAAAAAAGTGCCTTTCTCTTTTCAGAGTATCTGTACTTATAAGAGAAATAGAATAACAGAATATTGGTGATTATGAACACAACTCCTGTGATCCACATGGTTCTCCAGAATAGTTTATCCGTCAATTCACCGTGCTCTGAGGCTACAGGTGGGTCATATGCATCGAAATTAGCATATGAATACCATGCTGACAGTCCAAAGAACAACACCATGAACACGATCATCATCGCTGCATTAGCATTGTTACTACCTGTAACAACCTTCTCCCCTGTTCCCTTAACGATGCCGACCAAACGTGTGATCCTGAAGATCAACAAGAGGATAGCTACAACTAAGAAAACTGCAAGTGCTATGTAAAAACCGAACATATCTACTAGTTTGTCTATGTGTTAAATATGGTGATGTTTTGCTTCTTCCAACATTGGGTGGTTCTTCGGTACCAAAGCGGAAGATGAAAGTGCTTTGAGTACTACAAATAAGAACGCTGATCCAAATATCAAGTAAGTTCCGATTTCAGTTAAACCGAAAGCTCCAGATTCGCCCAAAGTACCAGGTGTCACCATTAGATAGAAATCTATCCAGTGTCCTAGAATGATTACAATACAGGCGATCTTCAAGAATACATTCAACCTCTTCGCATCTCTTGTAATCAAGACAAGGAAAGGGAAGAAGAAATTCATGATCAGATTCACAAAGAATACTGGTGCATATTTGTCGCTCAGGAATCGCTCAACAAAGTACACTGACTCCTCAGGAATATTTGCATAATAGATTAACAAGAACTGAGAGAACCAGATATAAGTCCAGAAAATACTGAACGCAAATACAAATTTACCCAGATCGTGTAAGTGATTTGAAGTCACTTGTGATAAGTAACCTGCTTCTTTTAACAACACTGTTATCAAAGTCATCAATGCCAGACCAGCTACAAACCAGCTAGCAAATACATACCAACCAAACATGGTCGAGAACCAGTGTGTATCAATTGACATAATCCAGTCCCAGGCTGAAACTGAAGATGATACTGCAAAGATCAAAAGGAAGGCAACTGATGCTCTTCTCATTTTATACCAATAAGAAGTTCCACCTAATTCATCTTCCAGATTGGAAAGTGTTCTCAATCTTCTGAACAACAATACCCATGCTCCAAAGAAGATTACCATTCTTGCCACAAAGAATACGGGGAATGATCCCCCTTCTAATGGCAGGTAGAAGAAGCTTGCCTTTCCAGCAATGAGTTCATCATAATGTGCCCCCCCTACTTCATATAAATCACTGTGTGTCCAGTGGAAAATATCGTGGTTAAAGAACAGGAATGTCAGAATCATCAAGATTCCTGCTGGTAAAATCCAGCTGGCCATTGATAATGGAATTCTTAAAATATAAGTTGACCAACCTGCCTGAGCAGCATATTGGATTGCAAAAAAGAATAGTCCAATTAAGGCCAAACCTGTGAAATACACATTGTTTACCCATAAATCAATTACCACTCTGTCGAACCAGCCTTTTTCATGATCGCCAGCTTCTGCCGCATGGGCATCATCTGTATCATGTCCGGCAACCTCATTTCCGTGGTCATTGCCGTCATTATCATGACCTGTACCTTCCTTATCTTCTCCTTCGTGGTGATCTCCTTCTGTTTTTTCTTCGGCTTCATGACCTGTTCCATGATCACTACCTTCTGCTAGCTCAGCATGATCACCCTCACCGTGTTCTTCACCATGCCCACCAGAAGACAAGAGAGAACCTAATAGTAACAGTACCACACCTGAGATAAAAGCTATCGCAAGCTTCCTTTTTATCCCAGCGCTAAAATCAAATACTTCTTTTGACATCTCTAAAAAATTTATCTGTTACTGTTGCTGTAATTGTTGAACATACCTTGCGATTTTCCAACGTCTCTCTTCACTAATTTGCGAAGCATGAGGCCACATACGATTGTACCCGTGAGTAATCACGTGAAAGATGTGTCCCTGAGGTAAATCCTTTTTATTAGGAGCAGAGTATGACGGTACACCAGCGTATGCAATACCTACTTTACCATCTCCTTTTCCAGAAGCACCATGGCAGTGCTGACAATACTCCGTATACAACCTCTTTCCTTCTGCCTGAACTTCAGGGCTTGCCGGAAAAGGATTTTCAATTAAAGCAGCTTCTGCTAATTGGTCCTTCTCAAGTCTGTATGGAAGTAAGTTGTTACTTGTTCTTCTCACTGTTCCTGCTACCGGTACTCTTACATTTTGTGAGTATGGATTGTTTGGGTTTGAGTTATAGAATTCACCCAATCCATCTTCTCTATTACTCAACCATTCACCACTCTCTTTATCGGTAATTTGAGTCAATGGCTCGTAAGGCACTGAGTGATACATCTGTGGAGCGTACTCCAAACCTGGGTTGTCACCCTTAGCGGTACAGGCACTGATGAGAACAATCAATGCGAGGGGAACAAAAGCTTTTAATTTATGGATCATAACGTTAGTCAGCTTATTCTTCAACTTTTTTATCATTCACTTCAATCGCACCTGAATCTTTCAGCGCACTGCCAATTTTAGAAGCATCAACAGCTTTGTTTTGGCCCAAATCGATTGCCATGATATGCTTATCATCAGTAATTCTGATATCGAGCAATTTAGGGTCTTTCCACGGCTTCAAATCACTTGATACCAAGAAGGTACCCACCATACCAAAAGCGGCAAGCAATACCGTTAATTCAAAAGTAACTGGAACAAAATCAGGAAGCGCTACATGGTTTTTACCACCAATAATCATTGGCCAGTCAATACCTAGCATCCAAATCTGCATGGTTAGGGCAAGCGTGGTTCCCAAAATACCGAACATAAATGCGGCAATCGGTAACCTTGACTTTTTATAACCTAACTCATCATCTAGTCCGTGAACAGGAAATGGGCTATACACTTCGTCTATTTTAATACCAGCACCACGAATCTTACCTACTGCTTTCAGCAATACGTCTTCGTCATCGTAAACACCTAGGATAAAGTCTTTAGAATCACTCATGATTAAGCCGTTTTTTCTGATGATGATTTAACAATACTTTTCACTTCAGCCATGTTGATCACTGGGAAGAACTTCGCGAACAAGAAGAATGCTGTGAAGAACAATCCGAAAGTGAACAAGTAAACACCCATATCATAAATGGTTGGGTAGAACATAGCCCATGAAGAAGGCAGGTAATCTCTGTGAAGCGAAGTCACAATAATTACAAACCTCTCGAACCACATACCGATGTTCACAATGATTGAAATGATGAACGTGGCAGCAATACTCGTTCTGATTTTCTTAGACCAGAAGAGCTGTGGTGAAATTACGTTACAAGTCATCATCGACCAGTAAGCCCACCAGTAAGGCCCCTGCATCCTGTTGAAGAATGCATATTGTTCGGCCGGAACTCCTGAGTACCATGCGATGAAAAACTCTGTGATATAAGCGATACCTACAATAGAACCTGTAACAATAATTACAATGTTCATTAATTCAATATGCTCAATAGTGATATAGTCTTGAAGTTTAAATACCTGTCTGGTAACGATCATTAACGTCAATACCATGGCAAACCCTGAGAAAATTGCTCCTGCCACAAAGTATGGAGGGAAGATAGTGGTGTGCCATCCAGGAATTACTGAAGTTGCAAAGTCAAAGGATACGATGGTATGTACTGAAAGTACAAGTGGTGTTGCAAGTCCTGCCAAAATAAGAGAAACTGACTCGTATCTAGACCAGGTTTTTGCAGCGCCATCCCATCCTAATGAAAGTGCACCATATATTTTCTTTCTGATACCTGAAGCTCGATCTCTGATGGTTGCAAAATCTGGAACTAAACCGAGGTACCAGAAAACAAGTGATACAGAGAAGTATGTAGAGATCGCAAAAACGTCCCATAATAGGGGTGAATTAAAGTTCACCCACAACGAGCCAAAGGTATTTGGCAGTGGCAGTGCCCAGTAAGCCCCTAACCATGGTCTACCCATGTGAAGTACCGGAAACATAGCAGCACAAATTACAGCGAAAATTGTCATCGCCTCAGATGCTCTGTTAATGGCCATTCTCCACTTCTGACGGAAGAGTAATAGTACTGCGGAAATAAGTGTTCCTGCGTGACCAATACCTACCCACCATACGAAGTTGGTGATATCCCATGCCCAGCCTACTGTTTTATTAAGACCCCACATGCCAATGCCCTCCCAAAGGGTAGCGGCAACAGCAAGGAATCCTATAGCCAATGTAACCACGGATATTCCGAAGGCCATCAACCACAGTTTTGAAGGCTTAGCTTCAACCTGGCGACAGATGTCTTCAGTAACATCATGAACGGTCTTACCGCCTGTGATTAAAGGTTTTCTTACGGGTGAAGTAACCTGCATATTCTTTCGGTTTAAAAATTAAGCTTCAGTTTTTTGTTTGTTTCTGATCTTGGTCATGTACCAAACGTTAGGGTTGACGTTAATCTCTTCCAACACGTGGTAAGCACGTTCTTCATTGACCACGCGCTCGGTAGCTCCTTCGCCATCCTTCTTATCCTTAATCTGCAGCATTTGAGAGATCTTAGAATTCTTATCATTCAAATCTCCAAAAGTGATTGCATCTGAAGGACAAGCTGAAGCACAAGCGATGCTGATTTCACCATCAGCCGGTCTTCTACCTTCACGTTTTGCAGCCAATTTACCGGCTTGGATACGCTGCACACACATTGTACATTTCTCCATTACACCTCTCGCACGAACAGTTACGTCAGGGTTCAATACCATTTTACCCAAATCGTTGTTCATTGAAGAGTTCATATCGAACTGCGTATTATCGTGGTATTTGAACCAGTTGAACCTTCTTACTTTGTAAGGACAGTTGTTAGCACAGTATCTTGTACCAATACATCTGTTATAAGTCATCTGATTTAATCCTTCTGAACTATGGGTAGTCGCAGCAACTGGACATACAGTTTCACAAGGTGCATTATTACAATGCTGACACATCATAGGCTGGAAAGTAACCTCTGGATTTTCAGCTGCATTTTCCAGCTCCTTCTTACCTCCTGCCGGATTAGCTGCAGAGTAATACCTGTCAATTCTAATCCATGCCATTTCTCTTCTGTTCAATACTTCCTCTTTACCGACAACAGGAATGTTGTTTTCAGCCTGACATGCTACCGTACAAGCCGAACATCCAGTACAAGAGTTCATATCAATGGTCATCGCCCAGTGGTGGTTAGAATATTCATGACCTTTCCACAAGGTGATTTTTGAAGGCTTAACGTATTTACCTTCTTTATAAATTTTTGGATGCCATCTTCCAGCACCCGTATCTTCTTTGTATTCAGAAAGCGTAGCCTCCTGGATTACGTTCTCACGGCCCATGTAAGTCTGGTGCGTTTGCGTTTGAGCTATTCTGTAACTCTCGCCTGTTGCAGTAACACTTACACCAGCTAATACATCCATAACATTCGCTCCATTGAGCTTCGTCATCATCGGATAAGCATTAACGCCAAGACCATCAGCCACTCTACCGGCTTTTGTTCTTCCGTAACCAACGGCCATACCTAATGTGCCAATGGCTTGACCAGGTTGAACTAGCACAGGAATTTTCACCGTTGTTCCTCCAACTGTCAAATCCACCAACTGCGTCTCACCTTCTTTCAAAGTAATCCCCATTTCATTGGCATCCGCGATCGACATGGTCAGATAGTTATCCCAAGTCGCTTTAGTGACCGGATCAGACATTTCTTGTAACCATGGGTTATTGGCCTGAGAACCATCACCTAATCCAATTTTTTGATAAAGTGAAAGTTCGAATCCACCTCCACTTACTTTATAATTCTGAGCAATGCTCGTAGCAGCAGCACTTGCTGAAGCCGCATCAAAGCTCAAGTTTCTGTTACTTCCTCCTGTCTCGAAAACACCATCATATAGTGCCTTATCCCAGAAAGTCTGGAAGCTAGAGGTATCTGTTTGCTTACCGAAGAAGTTTTCTCTCCAGTTATTCTGTAGGTAGGTATAGTACTCTACGTCCTGACCAGCCCATTTCAAGAATGACTCTGGCGCTTGTCGCGTTTTGAAAATTGGAGAGATAGTTGGCTGTACCAAGCTATAATGTCCTTCTCTCAATTCTGCATCGTTCCACTGCTCTAAGTAGTGATGATCAGGAGCAACATACTTCACTGCAGAAGCAGTTTCGTCCATTCTATCAGAAGTTGAAACTGTTAAACCAACCTTGGAAATAGCACCACTTAAGGCAGCCGCTTCCGCTGAGTTATAAGCTGGATTACAGTTGAAGAAAATGACTGCAGAAATAGATCCACCATTCATTTCTTTAACCAGGTTGCTCATGGCCTGATCATTACCTTGACGGTAATTAACCGGTGCATTAGCATCGATGGTAGCACCATAGTTACCCAACATATTGTTGATGCCATTGATCAACACCTGAACCATTGGGTCGTTAGAACCGCAAACCACAAGGGATTTACCCCTGTTTGCCCAAAGCTCATTAATTGCTTCGGTAGCATGATCAACAGCAGCTCCTCCACTTATACTAGCCTGGCCTGCTTTAGCAGCAATACCATTATACATGGCGACAACCAAAGGCCCAACTTGTGAAGGTTTGATTGGTGTTCTATAATCAGCATTCGAACCTGTTAAAGACAGGTTTGATTCGAACTGATAGTGACGAGACATCTCTCTATGATGCTCATTAATTTTTCTAGTCTTACTGTACTGCTTAGTAAATTCAATTGGGGAAATCCAGGTACCTAAGAAATCGGCTCCAACACTTACTATAGTGTGAGCTTTGCTGAAATCATAAGAAGGAACCATAGCTTCACCGAAAGATCTTCTATGCGCCTCGGAGATTCCGTATGCAGAAGCAGCATCATAAGTCACATGCTGTGTTGTCGGAAACTTAGCAACAAACTCTCCTACCGCTCTTTTTGTAGTCGGACTTAGTACGGACTGACTTACAATTCTGATTTGACCTCCTTTAGAGGCAATATCATTTAATTGAGCAGTAATCTCTCTATCTACAGTTTCCCAGTCGGCATCTGCTCCATCTTTGGTAGGGCCTGCAAGGCGCTCCTTGTCATAAAGCGAGAGTACAGAAGCTTCTACCTGAGCATTTGTACCTCCCTGACCAATTGAGCTGTATTTATTACCCTCAATTTTGATTGGTCTACCTTCTCTTGTCTTTACAACAATGCTCACCGCATCGCCACCATTGACATAAGTAGAGGCATAATAGTTAGGCACTGATGGATCTACATCCACCGGCTTGTTTAGATAAGGAATAGCTTTTCTAACAGGAGCCTCACATGCAGCCAAAGAAGCCGCAGCGATACCAAAACCCATTAGCTTTAAGAAATCTCTTCTGTTACTATTACCATCCTGATCACTTACAGGAAGATACTCTGGAAATTCACCTTCGTTCTTCTTAACAAACTCAGAATCGTTCGTTAATTGCTCAATTCCTTTCCAGTATGTTTTTTGATTTTCTTTCATTGTATATCAATCAGAAATCGTGTATTCAATTAATAGTGGCACTTAGCACATTCCAAACCACCGATATCCGCCACTTTCATTGGCGTTTTCGAACTCTTATTATGAAGCTCTACAAGCTTGTTGTAGTAACCATTACCCTTAGTGTTGACATCTGTATTTCTATGACAGTCGATACACCAGCCCATTGTTAAAGGAGCATGTTGTTTCACAACTTCCATTTCTTGAATTTCTCCGTGACAAGTCTGACACTCTATCTCTCCCACTTTTACATGTTGAGAGTGGTTGAAATAAGCTAAGTCTGGAAGGTTGTGAACTCTAACCCACTCAATTGGCTGCCCAGATTCTTGTGCAGCAGCAAGCTTTTGAATTTCTGGTGAATCTGTCTTCAAGAAGTTGTGACAGTTCATACAGATGTTAACTGAAGGAATATTGGCAGACTTGCCAATCTCTACTCCAGTGTGACAATACTGACAGGCAATTTCATATTCGCCAGCATGAAGCTTGTGAGAAAAAGCAATTGGCTGCTCAGGAGCATACCCCTGCTGAACACCTACAGTATAGAGTCCGTCAATTACGTTTTTGGCTGCTAGAGCAATCACCAAGAATGTGATAATACCTATTACCGCAGGACTTTTGACAAAAGCAGAAAGGCTAAACTTTTCGTTAATAACATCTTCATCGTCTTCAGAGAGATCTTTTTTCTCAGCAGCAATTCTTCTGAGCACGCTGATAATAAGACCTAAGACGATAAGGATTACTAGGAGTACGAAAACCAATACGCCAACCATTACATTGAGATACTCGGCCGGCACACCACCTTCTTGAGCAACTGCGCCTTCACCGCCTACTCCAGGGTCAGGAGTATCGATGACTGGATTCTCCTCTACATTTCGGACATAAGCGAGAATAGACAAGATTTGATCATTGTCGAGATCATAAGCTGCCATGGGCACCTTATTGAACTCATCGAATAAAGCAACCGCCTGAGGGTCACCATTCTCAATCATCAATCCAGAGTTCTTTACCCAAGAGTAAATCCACTCTAATTCCCTTCTGTCATAAACACCGCCTAATGCTGGACCTACTACCTTTCGATCAACTGCATGACAAGTGTTACATTGATATTCTTCAAATAGTCCGGCTCCGGCATTGATGATGGCCTCATCAGTTGGTACCGCGTCTCTTTGGGCAAATAAGTCACCCCCAGAAAAAAGAAAACAGCATACGAATAAGCATGCTGTCGTAAATCGGACAATGGTTGTTTTCGCTACCATGTAAAATGTATTTTTAATCACAGATTAACTCAATGTTGAAAATGTAGCGGCAAAGGTAGTATCGGAAGCCCGTATTTCAAACTAAAACGCAAGCCCATTTTAGGGTATAAATAGATACAAAAAGATGATTCAAAAATCTGTAAATCAATTGTTTACGCAAGGATTAATTCATCAATATTTATTTAGAATCATTATAAATAATTCAATTATACCAACTTAACGCAACCATTTTAATAACCAGAAATAGACCAACTAAATCTGCAAGAAATTGTTGCGATTTTCTACTTAGTTTTTCCCTAAAAAGTCGAGGGTTTGAGGGTCAAGAAGTTATCTAGTAATCACTCAATATTTTCAGACAAAAAAAGTCCTCGTTTACTGGGGCTTCAAGGAGGCGCTGAGCCCTTGTCCATGGCAGGCAAGGATTGCTCATACTCTCAAATTCATACGGCACAAACCCTTCGCGAAGCGCTAAAAGCGCTTTCGAACCCTACCTTTGCCGGCAGACAGGCGCGCGGTTCTCATCTGGTTGTTATATATGAAAAAAGCCCCGATAAATCGGGGCTTTGGAGAGGCGCTGAGCGGATTCGAACCGCTGTACGAGCTTTTGCAGAGCTCTGCCTAGCCACTCGGCCACAGCGCCAGTAATTCAGTGCGCAAATTTATCAATAATCGTTAGTTGCACCAATTTTTGAACGATTAAGTAATAAAAAAGCATCCCGTTTTCACAGGATGCTTTTTGTCATTTATAAACCTTACTCTTCAGTTGCTTCTTCAGCAGCATCAGCTTCCGGAGCCTCAGCCTCAGGAGCCTCTTCTTTCTTAGCTTTAGTCGCTTTCGCATCTGCTTTCTTCTTATCAGCAGCCTTCTTCTCGTTAGCCTTCTTGGTGTTATCTTCCATCTCAGCCTTCAATGCAGAAAGTGCATCAAGATCTCCTAAAGTAGATACTTCCGCATCATTGTTCTTCAGTTTCGCTTTTGCTTTAGCTGAACCACCTGACTTGGCCTTTCTTACAGGAGCCGCAGGTTTTTCAGGAGCAGTATGCGTGTAAGTATGCGACATTACGATTCGCTTGTCATCCTTAGAGAATTCAACTACAACGAAATCCAAAGTTTCACCTACTTCAACATTAGAACCATCTTCTTTCTTCAAGTTCTTGTTCGTAGCAATTCCTTCAAGTCCGTAAGGAAGTTCTAGAGAAGCACCTTTATCGTTTTTAGAAATTACTGTTGTCTTATGTGTAGAACCTGGAGTGAATACAGTTTCAAAAGTATCCCATGGATTCTCCTCCAACTGCTTATGACCTAGTGCCAAACGCTTGTTGTCAATATCAAGTTCAAGCACTTGTACTTCAAGCTCATCTCCAACCTTAACAAATTCTGATGGGTGCTTGATTTTCTTAGTCCAAGAAAGATCAGAAACGTGTACCAAACCATCAATACCTTCTTCCAACTCAATGAACAAGCCGAAGTTAGTTAGATTTCTTACGATACCTGTGTGGTTAGTACCAACACCGTACTTCGTCAATACATCTTGCTTAGTCCAAGGATCTTCGGTCAATTGCTTGATGCCTAGAGACATTTTTCTTTCGTCTCTATCAAGTGTTAATACAACTGCTTCAAGCTCATCACCTACGCTGATAAAGTCTTGTGGATTTCTCAAGTGCTGAGACCAAGACATCTCAGAAACGTGGATTAGACCTTCAACGCCAGCGTTAAGCTCAAGGAATGCACCGTAATCAGCAACATTCACGATAGAACCTTTCACTTTAGAACCTACTTCGATAGCAGCATCTAACTGATCCCAAGGGTGCTCAGTCAATTGCTTCATACCAAGAGAAATTCTTCTCTTATCATCATCGAAGTCAAGTACTACCACATTCACTTTCTCATCAAGGTTCAATACCTCTGCAGGATCATTGATTCTACCCCATGAGATATCCGTGATATGCAATAGACCATCAACACCACCTAGATCGATGAATACACCGAAGTTGGTCATGTTCTTGATCACACCCTCCAATACTTGACCTTTCTCAAGGTTCTCAAGGATAAGAGCTTTTTGCTTCTCAAGATCTTTCTCAATTAGTACTTTATGCGATACTACTACGTTGTCGTTAGTGTAGTTGATTTTCACAACTTTCACTTCCATTTTCTTACCTACAAAAACATCAAAGTCTCTGATTGGCTTCACATCAATTTGTGAACCAGGCAAGAATGACTCAACACCGTAAACGTCAACAATAAGACCACCTTTAGTTCTTCTTTTTACGAAGCCTTCGATTACCTTATCATTTTCGCTAGCATCTTGGATCAACTCCCATGCACGTACAATCTTCGCCTTTCTTCTAGAAAGCACTAATTGTCCTTGTGCGTTTTCTTGCTCTTCAATGTATACTTCAATCTGATCACCGATTTTCAAATCTGGTGTATCTCTGAATTCCGAAGAACTTACTAAACCGTCTGACTTGTAGCCAATGTTTAGTACAATATCTCTTGGCGTGATCGATACTACAGTACCATGGATCACTTTCTTCTCCTCGATCGTATTTAAAGTATCGCCATATAGCGCCTCTAAATCTTCTCTCTCCTTGCTAGTGTAGCCTTCTCCAAAACCTTTAGTTTCAAAAGCCTCCCAATCAAATTCTTCTTGAGCGGGTTCAGCCTCTTTCTTTGCAGCTTTTTTAGCTGGTGTTTTCTTAGCTTTTGGCTTCTCTTCTACTACTGGAGTCTCTTCAGCAACTTCAGTTGCCTCTACTTTTTCCTCAACGGCTGGTGCCTCTTGAGTTTCCTGAGCAACAACAGTTTCCTCTACTGCTTCAGGTGCTTTTTTTTCTTCTGACATGATAATATCGCCCTGTGATTACTTCCTTCAACATGCAGGGCACATATTGGGGAATTTTTGGTTCTAAAAACTCTTTACACTTGTTGCAAAAAGCCGCCTCGTTCGAAACGGACTGCAAAGGTAAGAATTTATTTTTTATTTGAGTAAGTAGAAAACTAAAATACAGCAGATCGTCAATTGAGACTCAAATACTGCAACCAATCATCAGAAGTAAAACCACTGAAGTTCCGAACAAACATGATATATGATGGTTTAAAGGGCTTTTGAGAGAGTGGCATTTCAGCTTCCTCAGGTGTTTTGTCTCCTTTGATGGAATTACAACGCTTGCAGGCTGTTGCCAGGTTCGACCAATTAGATCCGCCACCTCTTGATTTAGGTACTACATGGTCAAGCGTCAAATCTTTATTACTCCCACAATACAAACATTGATGGGTATCTCTTTTGAATATATTCTGCCTGGAAAGCATCACGCTTTTAAAAGGGATGTAGATATACTTTTGAAGGCGTATGACAGAAGGTGTAGGATAATTGGCATTAATGGACCTGATCCTAAGTTTTGGATCTTCATGAACTAGTTCTGCTTTTTCGAGGTAAATCAAAAGAAATGCCCTTTCTGCCGAACAAACGGACAATGGGCTATAATCTTGATTTAGGACCAGAACACGTCTCATGAACTACTTTAACACTCGCTTAACTTTAAATAAATGATGTGTATAATGATTTTGTTCTTGATTGAAGATACCTTTCTCATCAATTTGATCAACCCTGACCTTTCCTGAAGCATGAATAACCTCTCCATCTCCTATTAGAATTCCCACATGGTTCATCTTACCTTCACTATTGGTGAAGAATGCTAAATCACCTGGCTGATGCTCACTAAACTCAACCTCCTCTCCTTTCATGATTTGTTGAGATGAATCTCGTGGCAGTCGATAGCCAGACATCCTAAATACAACTTGCGTAAACCCAGAACAATCAATTCCAAAAGGAGATCGCCCTCCCCAGAGATAAGGAGTGTTCTGATACATTTTGGCGGTATTGATCATAGTGGAAATACTCACCTTCTGATGCACACTCTTAGCGTTACCATTAAACACGACATTCCCCTCTTCCTTGAAAATCGGGTTATTCAACAGGGGAAGTATTGCGCCACAGGTTATGTAGCTTACTTGGTGATCAAATAGAATTTTACTGAGTCAGCTCAGTACAAATCTTGTATTCACTTCCTTCAATTTGTTCGAAATACTCAGGTGAAATCGGATGATGCTGTTTAAGATCAATCCAACCTCGGTAATTATCAAAAGCATTCTCGATTTTAATCCAAGCATTATTTTCCGAGACTTCAAGCACAGTATAGTGCTCACCAAACAGCAGTTGAGAAATCATCTCTGATGCATCTGAGGGTTCTTCCCTTACAGGAACAATACTCAGTCTTACCACACCATGACTTCCTACTTGCATCGATTAATAATTGATTCTTTCCAGGTCTCTTTTTAAATCCTTCTCTTTGATCGAATCCCGCTTATCGTGGAGTTTCTTTCCTCTACCCAGTATGATTTCTAGCTTCGCAAATCCACGATCAGTAATGAAGAGCCTTGTTGGGATGATCGATAAACCTTTTTCCTTAGACTTCTCTCTTAGTTTACTAAGTTCTCTCTTGTTTAGCAGCAATTTTCTTTCCCGATCACTTTCATGATTGTAGTGAGTTCCTTGAGCATAAGGCGCTATCTGTAATTGTTTAACAAAGAGTTCGTCCTCCTTGAAAATAGCAAAATGCATCCTGCAAATTCACAAGACTCTCACGAATTGATTTGATCTCCGTACCCATTAACTGCATTCCTGCAACGTATTTATCCAGAAATTCAAACTCATAGCTCGCCTTTCTATTCTTTATATTTACAGTCTTTGCAAACCGTTGCTTGTCCTTCGCCATCTATCTTTCTAAACTAGTGAAAATTTGAGTGATCTTGTCTTTAGACATAATTTTCTGGCCGGTCTTCCCAAGAGCCACCAATCTATCTCCCACTACTACCTTTATTGCACAAATCAATTCATTCTTTTCAAAAGACATCACTCGAGCTTCTAAATTCACGACTTCGCCTACAAAGGCAGGGGACTTATGTTCGATTTGAAGCATGGTACCCACTCCCTCCTCGTCAGAATCACACATATCCAAAACAAAGAGCCTACTCGACCATTCCATTTCACGAGCCAGTATGAAGGTACTGCATACGGGATTGAACAGGACCGCTTTCGAAAGTTGCCAAATGATCTTTGGTCACCCTAAAGTGATGAGTTCTGACATCTCCTACCTGACATGCATTTTTCATTTAAAACTTCATTCTTGGTAAAGCACTCACACTTTGATCTACAAACTCTTCTTTCAAGTATTTGAAATGAGCCGCCATGGCAATCATTCCCGCATTGTCGGTACAGTATTCAAAGGAAGGAATATAAACCTTCCAATTTTCCTTGTCAGCGAGGTTATGCAATGCTTTTCTTAAACCGCTATTGGCAGAAACGCCACCTGCAATCGCTATTTCCTTGATATTATGTTGTCTCGAAGCCTTTCTCAGTTTCTGTATTAGCATTTGAACCAAGGTATGTTGAACACTAGCGCAAATATCATTCAGATTCTCCTTAATGAAATTTTCATTCTGCTTAAGCTGATCTCTCAAGAAATATAGTACGGCTGTCTTAATACCGCTAAATGAATAGCTTAGACCTGGCATCTCTGTTTCTGGGAATTTGAATTTAAGTGGATCTCCCGCTTGAGCTAATTTATCCAGGACAGGTCCTCCTGGATACCCAAGCCCCAGCATTTTGGCTGTTTTATCAAAAGCCTCTCCTACTGCATCATCTTGAGTTTCTCCAATCACACTCATTTTCAGGTAGTCTTCAACCAAAACAATTTGAGTATGTCCTCCACTTACCGTAAGACATAAGAAGGGAAAACTAGGCTTTGGTTCCTCAATAAAATGAGCCAGTATATGTGCTTGCATATGGTTGACTTCAATCAATGGAATATCAAGCGCCAGTGCCATAGATTTAGCCAAAGAAGTACCAACAAGCAAAGCACCCATTAAACCCGGACCGCGAGTGAAGGCAATAGCAGATAAATCTTCAGTAGAAATGGCAGCATTTTTGAGTGCTTCATCTACAACAGGTATTATGTTCTGCTGGTGTGCGCGGCTTGCCAATTCAGGTACTACCCCCCCATAATTTTCGTGTACCGATTGCGTTGCGATTATATTATTGAGTACTTTGCCATTGACTGCGACAGCTGCGGATGTTTCATCACACGAGGATTCTATGGCTAAGATTTTGATTTCGGAGGAAGGCATTGAAGGAGAAAATTAAAAGATCGCAAGTTATTAAAAAACGAATTGTTAAAGCAATTCTTTGGCTTGTCCTGACTCCCTTCATCCTACTAGCGCTGGTAGCGCTACTGATACACCTACCGCCAGTCCAAAATTATATTAGCGATCGTATTACCACATATCTCACAGAGGGCACAGGTTATAAAACAGAAATTGATTACATCAATATCAAGTGGTTTAATGCTGTTTCTATAGATGGCACTAAGATTTATGACCTCAACAACGTCAAAATGATCGGCATTGATGAGATGGTACTTACCTTCAAGCTTGGAGATCTCATAGGTAAGCAAAACTTCGAAACCGGTCAGGCCTGGGTGAAGGGTGCAGAAGTAAACCTAAGAGATGAAACCCGACTAAGACTCAATATCGATGATTGGGTTATTAAACTAGGTGAATTGTTTGCCTCACAGCCTGCTGACGGACCTGTAGAGCCTGCAGCATTTACCATTGACGAAATCACGCTAATAGAATCAACCTTCAGCATATCTGATAAGAATAGAGATAGCGTCAAAACAGGCTTTGACTACAATCACTTCAAACTGATTGATTTGAATGCAGACTTGCTAAACTTAAAAGCAGTAGCAGACACTTTCCAAATTGATGTCAAATACTTGACCGCCAGAGATAGTGCTTCTGGTTTTCAGATTGATGAATTGAAGACTTTCTTCAGGAATTCATGGCGTGAGATGGCCTTCTATGACCTAGACTTGAAAATGGGCAAATCCAGAATTACTGACGAGGTAGTGTTTGGCATGAACAGGCCGAGCGATATGGGCTATTTTGTTGACAGCATTGATGTTAGGGCTAACTTCAGTGGAGCCAGGCTCCATACAGACGAGCTAAGCTACTTCGTACCTGAATTCAAGAAGCATAATGAACTTGTGAAAATCGAAGGATTTTTTCAGGGGAATGTCAGAGATTTCTTTTCGGATGATTTCCAACTAGAATTTGGAGACAATACGGTATTACGAGGCTCTATGGAGTTAGAGGGCCTACCCGACATCGAAACGACAGACTTCTCGGTAACACTTGACAATTCGACAATAAAAGCCGAAGACTTTCAGGAATACATTGGAGAAAAGGCCTATAACATTACAAATAAGCTTGGCCTAGTGAATCTAAGTGGAAGTTTCATAGGCTTCATTAATGACTTTGTTGCGGATGGTCAATTTGATACTGAAATCGGCTCATTTAATTCTAATACAAACATTAAGGCAGCAGACGGAGAACTACCTAAATACGATGGCAGCTTAAGTATGAAGGACTTTGACTTAGGCTTATTCACAGGAGAAAGTGCTTTTCAGACCATAGACATGGATGGTACCATAAAAGATGGAGAAGGGTTTACATTCGATGAGGCGAATTTCACCTTAGATGCGAGCATTCCTCGAGTCGGAATTAATGGTTACGATTATACGAACATTGAGACTGACGGAACTTTTGCCAAATCCTTTTTTAGAGGAGAGCTAGAAGTATTGGACCCAAACCTAACCATGGTCGCTAAGGGTTCGGTAGATTTGAGGGACCAAAAGCAAATCTTCAAAATTGAAGGAACATTAGATACTGCCCAACTCAACACACTGAATATTATCAATGAAGATGTGGCCTTAGCCAGTAGATTCAATATTGATGTGACTGGGATTCAATTAGATAGCATTTTAGGGGATATAAGTTTAAAAAACACATACCTGGCCTATGAAGAAAACTCCATTGTGTTTGATTCTCTACAATTCGTTTCGCAACGTGACAGTGATGGAAGAAAAGTGCAGTTTGTATCTGAAGATCAGTTTGATATCCAGCTTGATGGACAGTTTGAGTTCACTAACCTACTGAACGAGCTGGAAACGATCAATGAAGAATATCGGCTTATTTTTTCCAGTAGGCTTCAAGAGGTGGATGCTTTTCTAGCAGAAAATGAAACAAGTGCTATACCGTTTAATATCGGCTATAGAATGGACTTAAAGAATGTAAGTTCGATCCTTCAGCTCTTTGATACTTCCATTTACGTATCGAAAAAAGCGAATGTGCAAGGCAGGTTTACCAACGAGCGGAATACAAATCTAAATCTATCTGCCAATGCAGACACTATTAAATGGGCGAATATCTGGTTTTACAATAACACAATTGCCGTCAACTCCGAGGACCTACGTGACGCATCCAAAGTATTTACCATTGGTTATCTCAATTCAGAGAAACAGCGATATGCCAATACTTCGGAAACTGATTCTCTCGAACTAACTGCGAGATGGGACGGGCTCCATATTGATATTGAACAAGAAGTAAAACAGGTCAGTAGTGGCAACTTTGCCCAACTGGGTGCCGATATAGATTTTTATCCTGATAGTACGGTCTTGCGTTTTAAGGAGTCAACACTTCAAGCCTTGAATGAGGAATGGAAAATAAAAGATGAAAACCGGATCATTTTTGGAGAGAGGAGAATAGATATTAAAGATCTCAGTATTTACAACACAGACCAGTCCATCAGTTTTGATGGTGAAGTGGCCGTAACCAAAGACAGTTCCAAAACTCTCGGTATTGAATTCACGGATGTTTCTGTAGCCAATATTAATCCTTTGACCTCAAAGACATATACAGGAAAACTAAAGGGAAAACTCTCGGCTCAAAACATATATTTCAACCCCCTACTCTTTGGGGATGTTCAGTTAGAAGAGCTTAGAATTAATAATTTCCTTGTAGGTGATTTAGCAGGCAGTCTGAATTGGAACGACTTCAGGAAAAAGTTTGATCTAGACTTTACAGTCAAAAGGCTCGATAAAGAAATCATCTCTTTAAATGGTGACTTCTTTCCTTCCAACAAAACCGAGCAATTAAAACTCGATCTTCAATTGAATGATGCCAACCTTCGAATCGCAGAACCCTTTATTGAAGAATACTTCACTGAGCTGGATGGTTTTCTAAATGGTCAGTACAAGGTATCAGGGACAACCAGAAGCCCAGTCATTGATGGTACTGGAAACCTTAAAGATGCTCAAATGAAAATCAATTACCTCAACACCAAGTATGACTTTAATGGGGGGGTATCTTTCAAAAAAGATCTAATTGAGCTATCCGAAATAGGTTTTGTTGATGCCACAGGAAGTCAGGCAGATTTCAACGGTACCATTGCTCACGATTCCTTCCGCAACTTCAAGCTTAATCTTTCAGGAGATCTTGACGAATTCCAGGTATTAAATACTAACGAAAACTTGAGTGATCTTTATTATGGTACTGCCTATGCCACCGGCACAGTTGACCTGATCGGTGAGGCTTCTAACTTGACGATAGCCGCTAATGTGCAAACTTCCGGAGAAACCAGACTCTTTGTACCGATAAGTGAGGGAACTGACGCAACTGATAACCCAGAGTATATCACCTTTATCGATCGTACAGACACCACCACTATTGAAGAGGATGTGGAAGAAATAATAGATGAGGTCAATAAAATTAAGATCGAAGGATTAAACCTAGACCTGGACATCGGTGTGACCCCGGATGCCTATGTAGAAATCATTATCGACCCTAAATCTGGAGATATTATACGTGGTCGTGGTAATGGCCAATTGAGACTTCAGATTGATCCTCAAGGTGATTTTGCTATGACAGGAGGCCTAAACATTGTAGAGGGAGGTTACAATTTTTCTCTTTACAACATCATTACTAAGGAGTTTGACATTGAACAACCAAGTACCATAACCTGGTATGGCGACCCATATACGGGAGTATTAGATTTGAATGCATCATTTTCACAAAATACTTCTCTGCAGCCCGTTCTTGAGCAAACAGGGTTTGCTGACCCTACAAGTGAAAGTGGCTCTAGCGGTGTAAATAGAAGGTTCCCTACAAAGGTGCTACTCTCACTAGAAGGCCCCATGCTATCGCCAACAATAGCTTTTGATATTGACTTTAGCCAAATTCAAGGACAAGAAAATCAAGTGGCCATTGACGCATTCAAAAACAGATTACTTAGTGACGAACAAGAATTAAATCGACAAGTACTAAGCTTGATTGTTCTTAACAGATTCTCTGATCAAGGAGGTATTACCATTGGCGGTCGTACAACCACTCAAAATGTGAGTCAATTCTTGTCTAACCAATTCAGTCAGCTAATAGCCCAATTAGACGAAAACCTCGAGGTTGATCTGGATTTAGCCGACTTGGATCAAGATGCATTCAATACCTTCAGGCTCCGACTTTCTTATACGTTTTTGGATGGTCGCCTGAGAATAACCCGTGAAGGTGGGCTCACTAATCTAGTGGACGTTAATAGCATTGCCGGTGATTGGACTGCCGAGTACCTATTGACAGATGATGGAAGATACAAGGTGAAAGTCTATTCAAGAAACAACTATGACATAACTCGCCTGGCCAATACACAAAATGCTACTACAAACACGACCGGAGCCAGTATAACACAAACTACAAGCTTCAACAGTTTCCGGGAATTCTTCTCTGGAGTGAACAAAAAAAGAAAGAAGCGAAAGCCGACACCGAAAAAAGAAACTTCTGAGGAAGAAGGTGGAAACTTCTAAGGGACATTCTAGTTAATAAAGCAGCATGTCCAAAATCAACATCTTTTGGTTTAGAAGAGATCTCCGTTTTTACGATAACACAGCGCTTAGTTACGCACTCAAAGAAAACTCACCAGTACTTCCGATATTCATCTTTGATAAAAACATCCTGGACAGATTAGAGGAAAAAAACGATGCCCGAGTAAGCTTTATTCATGATCAGGTCAGTCAAATGAATGAGCTACTCTCTGCAGTAGGAACTGGAATCAAAACCTTTTATTCCTCACCTCTTGCCGTATTCGAGCAGCTTTCGAAAGAATTTGAAATTGAATCTATATTCACCAATCGAGACTACGAACCTTATTCGATCAAGAGGGACAATGAAGTAGAAGTCCTTCTCAGCTCAAAAGGAATAGGCTTTTACCTCTTCAAAGATCATGTAATCTTCGAAAAGGAGGAAATTACATCCACAAATGGGACTTTCTACAAAGTCTTCACTCCTTACAGTCGGGTTTGGAGAGAAAAATTTCAGAGCAACCCTCCCATTCTCCAAGCTGATGTACTAACTCAAAAAAACTGGGTTCCTACTGATGAGCACGTGATTTCTTTAGAAGAAATGGGATTCGAAAAATCAAACATCAACATCCCAACGAAAGAGCTTGACAAAGAGCTTGTAAAAAAATACAGTGATCAACGTGACTACCCTGCCTTAGACGCAACCTCGAGGCTGGGCGTACACCTGAGGTTTGGTACGATAAGCATTAGAAAACTTGCACTTGAGGCCAGCAAGCTCAACAGCACATTTCTGAACGAATTGATATGGAGAGATTTCTACTCCATGATTCTTGCTAATAATCCACAGGTAGTCGAAAATGGCTTTAAAACGCAATACGATGGAATCCCATGGCGAAAAGACGAAGAAGGTTTTCAGAAGTGGTGCAGTGGAATGACAGGCTATCCTATTGTAGATGCAGGTATGAGACAATTAAATGAGACCGGATACATGCATAATCGAGTCAGGATGATTGTTGCCAGTTTTCTTACAAAACACCTGTTAATCGACTGGCGTTGGGGTGAGGCATACTTTGCAAAAAAACTTCTGGATTTTGACTTAGCTTCGAATAATGGAGGTTGGCAATGGGCAGCAGGCACAGGCACAGACGCCCAACCCTATTTTAGAGTTTTTAATCCAGCCTCTCAAACCGAGAAGTTTGATCCGGAATTAAAATATATCAAGAAGTGGGTTCCTGAATATGGAACTGCAGCCTATCCAGACCCAATGGTAGATCATAAATTCGCAAGGCTAAGAGCAATAGACACCTATAAAAAGGCATTAGCTTAGTAGATTAATTATCTTGCGACATGCGTTCCATGCTATTCTGTCTAACGTTTTTGTTAGCTCAGGTTCTTTCATCTTTTGGTCAGGATACATTACCCGACAACCGGCTTAAGCATATAGCGCTTTATGGAGGAATCGGCTATGCGACCTCCATGGTAGTATTGAGTCAGGCATGGTACAAAGAACAAGGCTTTGATCAATTCAAATTCTTCAATGACAACGCTGAGTGGAAGCAAGTTGACAAATTCGGGCACACCTTCACAACTTATAACTTCTCAAGAGTTAATTATGAACTGCTAAGACAAACGCAATTGTCCGATCACAAAGCAATTGTTTGGAGTAGTGCATTGAGCACATTGCTACTTTTACCAGTAGAAATACTAGACGGTTTCTCACCAGATTTTGGGTTCTCTTATGGTGATATGATTGCCAATGCCACTGGTTCGGGACTATTCTTCTTTCAACAAAAAATCTGGAAAGAACAGCGCATTAAAATGAAATGGAGCTTCCATGAGACCAGTTTGGCAGGCCAAAGACCAGAACTTTTGGGGAGTGGCCTTTTAGAAGAATTACTCAAAGATTACAATGGTCAAACGTATTGGCTTTCTTTCGATGTTCATGCCTTTTCGAAGGAGAGTCGTTTCCCTAAATGGCTAAATTTTGCACTTGGCTATGGCGCACAAAACATGGTCTTTGCCAGAGATAGTCAAAACGCTGTCGCTGGCTATGAGAATTTTAGACAGTATTACTTCGGTATAGATTTTGACCTGTCCTATATCAAAACCGATAAGAAGTGGCTGCGGGTTTTACTCTTTATGGCCGACATGATCCGATTACCTGCGCCCGCCTTAGAGATCAATAAGGATGGTATCAAAGGCCATTTGTTCTACTACTAATCAAGAGCACTTGATATCACTTAATTCAACGTTGAAGTAATAAAACCAGGGCTTACTTTAAACCTATCACTTTGGAAGCGTGAAGTTCTTCAAGCAACTTGGCCATGAATGTCCGAGTATGGATTGGTAGCTGCCTGCCCCTTTCAATGACTTCATTTAAACCTTCCAATGTTTTCTCAAATAGCCTTGACTGAGACAAGTCATGATCTACAGTGAAGGAAATCAGGTATGGACTCAAACATTCCACAAAAGTCTCTAAGTCATCTTTGTCAGATGTATCAAGGATGCTGAGGCCATAATCCCTAAGAATTGATTTACTCTTTAGAAAGACTTGAGCTGTCGATACATTTTGCTCAAAAGACATCAAACAGTATCCACAATGGGCAATAATACTATAAACCTCCTCTTCCTTTTCTATAAGTTCAACTGGATACGGGAGGTAAATTCTTGCTCCGGAGTTTAAGAACTCATAGGCCAAACACCTTATAATTTTTGCATAGATACTATGCTTATCAATAATAAATGAGGCTTTGAGTTCTCGATTAACGAACCCCATGCTCACGGCAAAAAGTTTCTTCATCGCAGTTCTTAAATTGAATGAACGATTAAACTCCGCCAGCAACCGAAATGTATAAAAAAATGTAGTACCGGCCTATACCCAATACTAAATCCTCATTAAGGGAAGTTCAAATTTTTAAAGAAGAAAGGTGTAAAGCATCCCGAAATTTCAGATGCAAGCTCGGCTCTGGTTCAAACAATAACTATAACTTTGTACCACAAGCCAACTTATCGCCCCCGAGTACTCGTGGGAGGAAAGTCCGGGCACCACAGGGAAGCATAGCGGCTAACAGCCGTCTTTCAATTTCGGTTGAAAAGGACAAGTGCAACAGAAAGGATGTACGGGTAATGCTGTAGTGAAATCAGGTAAACTCTATGCGGTGAAATGCCATGTAAGCTTGCGTTTGAGAGTTCCCGCTCGATGCAAGTGGGTAGGCAGATTGATCTCTTGAGTAATTAAGGGACTAGATAAATGATAAGAACTTCTCGATTAGTCGAGATATGACAGAACCCGGCTTATCGGCTTGTTTTTAAAAAGGTCGTGGCAAACTATTTGTTTAGAATGTCACGACCTTTTATTATTGATTAAAATATAGAACATGGCAAAGATTCTGATCATTGATGATGAACAAAGTATAAGAAGTACGCTTCGTGAAATTTTGGAATATGAAAAATATACCATTGACGAAGCAAAGGATGGTCAAGAAGGCTTGGACAAGCTAATTGCCAATAAGTATGACATTGCTTTATGCGATGTCAAAATGCCAAAAATGGATGGTATTGAGCTGCTGGAGCGTGTACAGATGGCTGGATTAGACACTCAATTCATCATGATCTCTGCACATGGCACCATTGAAACAGCTGTAGACGCTACCAAAATGGGTGCATTTGATTTCGTACCCAAGCCACCAGACCTGAACCGCCTGTTGCTAACAGTCAAAAATGCATTGGACAAGAGTTCACTGGTCACCGAAACTAAAACCCTCAAGAAGAAGCTCTCTAAGCGATATGAAATGATCGGTGAATCCGGTTCATTGTTGGAGGTCAAAGAGATGATGGACAAAGTTGGTCCAACAGATGCCAGAGTACTTATAACAGGGCCGAACGGAAGCGGTAAGGAGCTAGTAGCCAGAGGAATTCATGAAAGAAGTAATCGTTCCAGTGCTCCGTTTATTGAAGTAAACTGTGCAGCGATTCCCGCAGAATTGATAGAAAGCGAACTATTTGGGCATGAAAAAGGCGCTTTTACTTCAGCCCATAAACAACGCATCGGTAAATTCGAGCAGGCTAATGAAGGAACGCTATTTCTCGATGAGATAGGCGATATGAGTCTTTCTGCACAGGCAAAAGTACTTCGAGCCCTTCAAGAGCATAAAATCACTCGAGTCGGTGGAGACAAGGACATCAACGTGAATGTCCGAGTGCTTGCTGCTACCAATAAAGACCTAAAGAAGGAAATTGAAGAGACTAATTTTCGAGAAGACCTTTATCACAGGCTGAGCGTTATTTTAGTTCAAGTCCCCCCTTTGAAGGACAGAAAAGATGACATACCACTTCTAGTTGATAAATTTTTGGATGATATAGCCCATGAATATGGAACTAAAAAGAAGGAGGTAACAGCTGACGGATTTAAGGCATTACAGGCCTACGACTGGTCTGGCAACATTCGAGAACTCAGGAATGTCACTGAAAGATTGGTAATCATGTGCGGTGAAAGCATTGGTGCAGAAGACGTAGAAAAATATTTGGTCTGATTTAGAACTGACCTTCTTTTTTCTCTTTCTTTTCTTCCTTTTTATCAACCTTCGCATAGGCTGGACAGATTTTTTGTGCACAAGAAGTTATGCCCAAAAAAGCCACAGCGATCGCTATAATGATGATTTTCTTCTTATTCATATGAGTAGTTATTCAACAAAGTTAAAAATTAACCCTAAACAAAATAATCTTATACTAGGTCAATCTATCTCCCAACGACCCGAAGTAGCTAATATTTTAAATTACCATTAGGTTACATCCACGTAGTTCAGCATTGTCTATTCTGCCCCTCACCTCGAAAGAACCATCCTGATAAACAGTACCCATATCCTTAGTTTCGATAAAAGAACAGGTCTTGAAATTTGCCAAATCGACAATATTCAGTCCACCATTTCTTCCAGCAAAAGGATAGGTCAGAGGATCATTCAAATCCCTAGCAATTACTTTCATAGTACGGCTAGGTCTAAAAATACCCTCCTTTTGGGAATAAGCCTGAGAAAAAAGTTCTGTCATTCCGTATTCAGAATGTATAGAAGAGACACCAAACGCAGCTTTTAAAACTTCATGTACGTCTTCTCTGATCATTTCTTCTCTCCGACCTTTCATTCCGCCCGTTTCCATAAGGATGAGTTCTGGAAAATCCACCTGATAGGTCTCACAAAAGTCCAATAAGCCAAACGTTACACCAATTAACAGGACTTTCTCACCTCTACCCTTTAATAAAACCAAAGTATCTCTTAATGCTTCTAAATCATTGAGGAAAAAGCCTGATTTAGGCTTTCCACTTTTTACAATGAAATGATTGACCATAGAAATTAAACCAGAATTAGCCCGTTCTAAATAGGACGGTAACAGCGCTAAAACCGTGAACTCCTGCAGTGAACCGTAGACTTCCTCAAAGCCTGATATGCAACTCTGAAGATAAAACTCCTCATTATAAACATGATGTTTGCTTGTCTGGCTCTGCGTGGTGCCACTACTCTCAAAAACTCTTTCTGTGTTCCATTCTCCTGTTTTTACGTTTTTCGTCTTGAAGAATTCAATAGGCAAAAAAGGGATGTCATTGATGTTGTTTACATCATCCAATTTCCGGCCTAATGCCTGAGCGTATGATTGATACACTGTATTATGTTGAAATTGGAGTTTAAAAACTTCCAGTGCCAGCTCATCAAAAGTCAATGAGTTGACAGAAATAATTCTTTCAGATAAACTATTGATATCAGGCATGCGTTATTGACAATGAGCAAACACTTAGGGCAAATATTGCTATAATTGTACTCTTTTAAATGCTTTGCATGAGAATTACACACTACTATTCAAAGGTTTTCTTATCTATTGCGGCCATAAGCCTCATTGCTTTCAGTTGTAATAGACCACCAGATTTACCCGATGCCCCATCAATAAGTTTTGAGGATGTCACGTTTCAGGTCAGGAATGAGGGAGATCCTCTTTTTGAAGAGACCGTATTGAGCCTCTCTTTTAATGTATCAGATGGTAATGGAGATCTAGGCCTAGATGGAAACGAAAACAATGCGCCATACAACTCTTATAGCCTCGTAACAGGAACTAACGGTATTGTTGAGTTTGGTTGAAAGACCTACTGATCCTCCGTTTTCATGCCTTGACTATGTCATTGAAGACAGAGAAAACCTGGACTTAAATAACGATCAAGATTTTCTTGATACGCTTTTAATCAACTTCAATGAAAATCAATTCAACATTGAAGTGGACTTTTTAGTAAAGAGAAATGGTGTTTTTGAAGAATTGGAAATGAGAGCTCAACCAAGAGGAAGTGCCAATGAAACTACACTTTGTGGAATCTCATTCGATGGGAGATTCCCATGCCTCTCAAGTGAAGATAATCCTTGTGATTTCATTCGTGATAATGATCGCCCAATTGAGGGTGTGGTCACCTACGAGATGAATTCCGGCTTATTTTTACCCATCTTCAGGACAGACACCCTTATGCTTCAGTTCAAGATCCGCGACAGAGCTTTGAATGAAAGCAATGTGGCGAGCACAGAGGAATTCACCCTTCAGGGAATCACGATTCCTTCTACAAACTAACTAGTAGATCTCAGGAAATCTGATTGGATCAACTTCGCTCATTAGTTCATAGACCTTATCAAATACAGTCTCTGTATTTGGTTTAGAGAAGTAATCACCGTCTGAAGCATAAGCTGGTCTGTGTTCTTTAGCCGCAATAGTGACAGGTTGAGAATCGAGTTGCAAATAACCTTGCTGCTCTTCCAGCACCTTCTGCATCATATAGGCTGAAGCCCCTCCCGGTACATCTTCATCAGCGAAAACCACGCGATTCGTTTTCTTAAGTGATTCGATAATGGAGTGATCTACATCAAAAGGAAGTAAAGTCTGAACATCAATTACTTCGGTCGATATTCCTACTTCCTCAAGTTCTTGTGCGGCTTGCATCACCACTCTGCACATGGAGCCGTAAGTGACTATTGTCACGTCATTACCTGTTCTTAAAATTTCTGGTTTACCCAAAGGAACGGTAAACTCGCCTATGTTGTCAGGAATTCGTTCTTTTAATCGATAACCATTCAAACATTCGATTATTAATGCCGGGTCGTCAGATTTGAGCATGGTATTATAGAATCCAGCCGCTTGGGTCATATCTCTAGGTACCAATACATTGATACCTCGAAGACTATTCAAAATCATACCTATTGGAGAACCTGAATGCCAAACTCCTTCCAGTCGATGGCCTCGGGTTCTGATTATCAGTGGTGCTTTCTGGCCTCCAACCGTTCTGTATTGAAGCGTTGCTAAATCATCCGATAGGGTTTGAATCGCATATAATAAATAATCCAAGTACTGAATTTCCGTGATAGGTCTGAGCCCTCTTAAGGCCGCTCCTATTCCCTGACCAATAATAGTAGTCTCTCTGATTCCTGTATCAGTAACTCTCAACTTTCCGTACTTGTCTTGAAGTCCAGCAAATGCCTGATTTACATCACCAATCTTACCCACATCTTCACCTATAGCGAAGACCCGTGGATCGCGACTCATAGCTGCATCAAAACATGCCTGAAGCACTTCTCTGCCATCCACTAAAGGAGATGACTCGGAAAATTCGGCCTCAACTTCTTCAACACTAAGAGAGGCATATTCTGACTCGCTCATTACATGAGAATTATAACGAGCGTGATTTTCTTTATCAGCATTCTCTAACCACGCAACCAATGAAACCCTGGACGAGGTCTCTTCATTTCGAGTTATTCTCAGTACTTTCTTTACTACTTTGAAAGTATCAAGTCTGATTGAATTGAGTGTACTTTTGAGTTCTGAGACAATTTGAAGAATAGTACCTCCATGGGTACTTTCATTTCCTAGAGCCTCAAGAATTTCAACAGCTTTATCTTGATCCTTTTTAATATCACTGATAAATCCGTTCCATGCATTTTGTCGAGCTTGCTTGGCAGTAGCTTTCGCCTCCTTTTCTATTGCGTCAATTTCTTCCTCAGAACTCAAGTCGTTGTCTAAAATCCACTTTCTGAACTGTACTATACAATCATATTCTTTCTCCCATTCAAGACGCTCTTTTGGCTTATAGCGCTCATGCGATCCTGAAGTAGAGTGCCCTTGAGGCTGGGTCATTTCTTGTACATGAATCAAAACTGGCACATGCTCTTCTCGGGCAATTCGAGTTCCTTTTTCAAAGGCTTCAATCAGACCCAGGTAATCCCATCCTTTGGCCTTAATGATCTCATAACCAGCTTTTGATTTCGTTCTTTGCATCCCGGCAAGAAAATCAGAAATGCTTCCTCCCGTGGTGTGATATTCTTTGGGTACCGAAATACCATAGTCATCATCCCAAACAGACATTACCATTGGCACCTGCAATACTCCAGCAGCATTGATACTTTCAAAAAAGTGTCCTTCAGAAGTAGAAGCATTACCTATTGTTCCGAAAGCCACCTCATTCCCCTTAATTGAGAAATCCGAAAAACCATGTAATTCTTTATTTTCTCTGTAGAGTTTAGAAGCGTAAGCAAGGCCTACCAATCTTGGCATTTGGCCCGCAGTAGGAGAAATATCAGCACTTGAGTTTTTCATCTCTGTCTGACTCTTCCAATTTCCTTTTTCGTCTAGAAGACGATTGGCAAAATGACCGTTCATCAACCTTCCTCCAGAAGCTGGCTCTGCCTCTATAGAAGTATGTGCATATAATTGAGCAAAGTATTGTTGAATTGAAAGTCCTTCGATAGCAAACATGAAGGTTTGATCGCGGTAATAACCCGATCTAAAATCTCCATTTTGGAAAACTTTGGCCATAGCAATCTGGGCCAATTCTTTACCATCACCGAAGATGCCGAATTTAGCCTTACCCATGAAAACTTCCTTCCTACCTATCAAACTTGCTTCTCTACTTTCAAAAACAAGTCGATAGTCCCTCAAGACGTCTTCTACATTAACCTTTCTCTTGTTAATACTTTTCGTTGCTCCCACAGGCCTCACAGTTTAAAATGAACGGTTGTTCCAATAAAATGGAATACAAAAGTAATCAATAATTAAGACAAATCAAATTTGGTTTAAGTCATAAAAAATTGCCGTTCATAGAATATTATTCTGTCAATGATTATTGAACGATTTCCTATTTTATTTTATTTGAAATAACAAAATATTATTCTTTTCAATTTTGATCAAAAAGAACATAATTTCGAGATTGTTACATGTGATCACATTTCCTTCTGAATACCAGGGTTCAAAGTCTTTTTTATTTCAATTGCAAACGTTTGTTGACTCCGCTTACTATATTTGCGCTCACAAAAATTTAAACATCCTTTTATCATGATCATTGGTGTACCTAAGGAAATCAAAAACAATGAAAATCGAGTAGCAGCAACTCCCTCTGGTGTGGCTGAACTTACGAAACGCGGTCATACCGTTTATGTTCAATCTACAGCAGGTCTGGGAAGTGGTTTTTCTGATGAAGACTACGTAAAAGCCGGTGCACAAATCCTTCCTACAATAGAGGATACCTATGCTATTGCTGAAATGATCATGAAGGTGAAAGAGCCTATCGAGTCAGAGTATAATTTAATCAAAGAGGATCAACTCCTATTTACTTATTTTCACTTTGCTTCGTATGAGCCATTGACCAAAGCAATGATTGCCAATAAGTCGGTTTGTTTGGCCTATGAAACTGTTGAAAAGGCAGACAGAAGCCTTCCTCTCCTAGTGCCTATGTCAGAAGTAGCGGGCCGTATGGCTACCCAAAAAGGTGCTAACTATCTTGAAAAGCCTCTTGGTGGAATGGGTAAACTACTCGGAGGAGTTCCGGGCGTACTTCCTGCTAAGGTTTTAGTCCTTGGTGGTGGTATTGTTGGTACACAGGCTGCAAAAATGGCAGCTGGCCTTGGTGCTGATGTAACCATGATGGACATTAGCTTGAAAAGAATGAGGGAGTTAGATGACATTATGCCGGCAAATGTTAACACCATGATGTCCAATGAATACAATATTCGTGCGATGATCAAAGATTCAGATTTAATCATTGGTGCCGTATTGATTCCTGGAGCCAAAGCCCCCCATTTGATTACAAGAGATATGCTTAAAGATATGAAGCCAGGTACTGTCTTAGTTGATGTAGCTGTAGATCAAGGTGGCTGTATTGAGACTTGTAGGCCAACGACACATGCTGAGCCGACCTATGTAATAGATGATGTATTGCACTATTGTGTAGCAAACATGCCTGGTGCCGTACCTTATACTTCTACTTTGGCACTCACCAATGCAACGCTTCCGTATGCTATTCAACTGGCTAACAAAGGCTGGAAAAAGGCTTGCAATGATGATATTGAACTAGCCAAAGGCTTGAATGTAATCAAGGGTGATGTTGTATATGAGGCTGTTGCTCAGGCATTCGATCTGCCATACGTTGAACTGGATAAACATTTAGCTTAAAAGATTCATAGTATTAACTGAAGGAACCTCTATTTTTAGAGGTTCCTTTTTTTATATAGTTTCCTCAGAACAAAGAATAAAATGGCTGACAACGCTTTGGTTACCGGTGCTGCAGGTGGTATAGGATTTGAATTCTGTAAATTATTGGCTTCTAAAGGCTATGACCTTGTCATGGTGGATATGGATGCTGATGGACTCGAAAAGTCCAGACAGGATTTAAATATTCAGAATCAGGTCAATGTTGAAATCTTGGTCCAAGATTTATCCACTGAGTCCGCTGCAGCTTCGATCGTTGATTTTATAACTGATAAAGGTTTGGTAATCGATCTCATCTTTAACAATGCAGGCTTTGGTAATTTTGGATACTTTGCCGAGAGTAGTTGGGTAAAGGATAGGGCTATGCTACAGGTTCATATGATCACGGCCACTCAACTGATTAAACTCTTGTTACCCGGAATGATCTCTAGAGGCAAAGGCTATATTCTGAATAATGCCTCTGTTGCAGCTTTTGTACCAGGGCCACTGATGTCTACCTATCACGCATCAAAATCATACCTACTGAACTTTACTCAGGCTCTGGCAAATGAAATGAAAGGAACCAATATCAAAGCTACTGTGATTTGTCCTGGAATGACTAAAACTAACTTTGCCAAGGCCAATGGCAATGATGACCCTAACATTAAGTTCAATATCATGGACAGTGACTTTGTAGCCGAATATGCTTTTAATGCTCTAATGAAGGGAAAGATTGTGGCTGTTCCTGGTTTTTGGAATAAGTTGAGCGCATTCTTACCCAGACTGCTCAGCAGGGATACTGTTGCGAATATGGTAGGCAATATTCAACGAAAGAACCATGCCAAAAGAGCTGACGAAAAAGCGAGCAAAACGCTCTAGTCTGCCCGATTATAAACCGTTTCCTCCCAAGATTTCAACTTGGGATTGATCCATCTAAACCATAATGGTGGCATCGCTGCCAATAGAATCATAGCAGGATATCCCGAAGGAAGTTGTGGAGATTCATCATAGTGCTTTAAAGCCTGATATCGTTTAATGGCATTGGCATGATGGTCTGAATGACGCTGTAGTTGAAACAAAAAGAAGTTACTCAGCCTGTGGTTCGAATTCCATGAGTGCATTGGGTTTACACGCTCATATACGCCAGGGGATCTCTCTTTACGCACTATACCATAATGTTCAACATAATTGACAATCTCCAAGAGGGTGAATGCCAAAACGCTCTGAGCAAAAAAGAACAGGGGTACTTCCCAAACGACTTGATCAAAGACCAAGCTTAAGACTAATGTCAGCAAACCAGCAAAAACCAGCGGCAGCATAGCATACCAAATCATCTCATTTTGAAGACTCCAAAAGGGCATTCCTTTTCGTTCTAGGCGATCGCGTTCAAGCCTCCATGCACTTAGGTAACTTCCAATGACCGAACGCAGCCAAAAGGCATAAAAACTCTCGTTCTTTCGGCTTGTGGCCGGATCTCTAGGTGTGGCTACATAAACATGATGTCCTCGATTGTGCTCTATATAAAAGTGCATATAGCACACTGTCATCAATATTATTCTGGAGTAGATTCTCTCCAATTTTGACTTCTTATGGCCAAGTTCATGTGCTACGGTAATTCCAATCCCGCCTGTTACCAATGCAAAGCTTAGGACAAAACCAATCAAGTACTGGAGTTTCATATCGCTCCAAGAAATGACATATGCACCCCAAACCAAAAAAGAGACCTGGAAGAACGTCCAGACATAAGTGATTAAACGATAGTAGAATTGCTCTGAGACAACTAGGGCTTCGTCATCTGTCATATTCTCTGGGTCCTGGCCAATCAGCCAATCAGCCAATGGAATGAAAGCAAAAACGAATGCTACTGTGAGATAATTCCAATAGTTCCCCAAGTAGAAACCTAGTACGGTCAATAACGGAATTATGAATGCAGTTAGAAACCCTATTTTCTTGATTAAACTCACATAGGAATTTAATCAATCATAACATAGCTGTCAAACTATCGTAATCTGGAATTTGATCCAGTGTCTTAAACGTTTCATCCGGAGTTTTACAGAGGCCCGCATATGTAACCAAACCATTAGTAGCTATGAGTAGCCTGGCATTACATTGCGTATTATAAACAGCCAGTTGCCTAATAGTTGAATCATTAATAGCAACCGAAGCCGCCTTACATTCTACTAAAACCAAAGGGTTCAGCGTATTATCTCTGACCATAATATCGCTTCTTTTCGTAAGCGAATTGTATTTATGGCCCGTTTCAACACTTGTTAGACTTGCCGGGTAGTTAAGGTGGTTATTGAGAAAGTTTAAGAAGTGTTGTCTGACCCACTCTTCAGGAGTTAATACAATGAACTTCTTCCTAATCGGGTCGAAAATAGCTAACTTGCCGGACCGCTGTTCGATTCGATATGTGTATTTAGGAAGATTGAGTTCGAGCATTTGGCAAAGCTAAATAATTCCCTCCTACGATTAAACCTCTATGAAGACCAAACAAGAAATAGTAGACAATTGGCTCCCCAGATATACTGGCGTACCCAATGAAGAATTCGGTGAATATATTTTATTGACCAACTTCATCAACTACGTCAATATGTTTTCCGAAAAATTTGATGTAGAAATCAAAGGTAAAGACAGACCAATGCAAAGTGCTACAGCTGAGAACATTACCATTATCAATTTTGGTATGGGCAGCGCTATGGCTGCCACCGTAATGGACCTACTTAGTAGCATAAGTCCAAAAGCGGTACTCTTCTTAGGAAAATGTGGGGGGCTTAAGAAAAAGACCCAGCTTGGAGACCTAATTCTACCAATTGCGGCTATACGTGGTGAGGGAACTAGTAATGACTATATGCCAGTAGAAATTCCTGCACTGCCATCATTTAGGTTACAAAGAGCTGTTTCTTCTATGATTAAGAAACACCAAAGAGACTATTGGACTGGTACTTGCTACACAACCAACAGGCGTGTTTGGGAACATGATAAAGCATTTAAAAAGTATCTTAGGAAAATTCGCGCCATGGCTGTTGACATGGAGACTGCCACCCTGTTTACAGTAGGCTTTGTAAATGAGATTCCAAGAGGAGCACTATTATTGGTATCTGATAATCCAATGATCCCTGAAGGTGTAAAAACCGAAGCAAGCGATAGCAAGGTTACCACAGACTATGTTAATGCACACTTGGATGTGGGCATTGACTCTTTAAGAGAACTCCGAGATTCTGGTGATTCTGTGAAACATATGAAATTCGAATAAAAAAGGGGCTTAAGCCCCTTTTTTATTGCGCTAAGAATAGACAACTATCGCACCAATACCTTTAAAGTATATCTCTTTTGATCGGTAAGAATTCGTAGTAGATACAACCCAGATTTTAAGCCAGTAATATCTACAGGTTCCATCCTACCTTGGGACAACTTCTGACTAAAAACCTCATTGCCATTCATGTTGAATATTTTGACAGCCCTTGGTATACCTGGTATTTCCCCAGAAAAGTTAATAATACCCTGAGTCGGGTTAGGGTAATAGTTGAACCCTGGTAACTCATCTTCAATACTTGTGACTTCCTTGATTATCGGAAAGTCGAAGAAGATGTCTCCATTCGCAATGACAGTACCACCCTCAAAGTCACCCGGAACCCCTGCTCCCTTCTTACTTCCATCCGCATTTCTAAATACCATAGCGAGGCGATAGGCTACATCCGTATCGCTCATCCCATAATACTGAGTTGGCGTAAACGTCAATTGCCATTTGTTTGCATTCTCCGAAGACCTTGTCATTAGGCCCACACCATCATCTTCTCCCCAATTTCCGATTACAAAACCGTCCTCGAATGTTGTTCCACCCTCGGTAAAGCTGACACCGGAGTGCATATAGACTTTGCTCTCTCCTACCAAGCCACGGTTACCAAATCGTGCATCAAATGTCAGTGTGATTTCATCATCTTGGTCGAATTCTATTGGTGATACACTAATTAATTCTCCCTCCAGCTCCATGTCAAGAAATACAGTTGAACCTCTAAAGCCTTTTCCAACATTGGAATTATCCGCATCTCTGAAGTACATTCCCAATCGTACAGCTTCACCACTTGTGATCGAAAAGTAATCGGTCGGGGTGATCGTTATCTCCCACTTATTATCTTCTCCATCTACTTTTGTCATCAAACCCAAGCCATCATCAGTAAGTGTTCCAACCACATTTTGCAGTGTTTGGCTTGTAACATCATCAAAAACGACTCCGGCATGCATATAAACTTTTGAGGCACCCACCAAGCCATTAGTACCATCAGGACTGGCTTTTGTGGCATCAAAGGTGATCGTCACTTCATCGTCTGGGCCAAAAACCGCAGGACTTACCGTGACTGGGTTCACAAATGCCTCTACTACTCCGGGAAAACCATCCGAAACACTGTTAGAGGTATATATTTTGAATTCTCCTGGGGCTAAGCTTACTGATGCACTGACATCAGCAACTGCAACTATCTCGTTTGAAAAGTAATCATACCAGTCTCCGGTCTGTGTATAAGTTATATCCATTGAAGTCTCAGAGAGACCATAATTCCCTATAATCAGAACATCTAGATCATCTGAATCAATGCTTATGGATCGCTCATTACCCGCAAAGTCGTAGGTATAACTGACGTTATCCTCTTCACTGACAAGATTGCGTAAGGCAATTATTGCAGCAAAGGCGTCATAGGTATAGCCCCTCAGGGGGTCTTCATAGTAACCTAGATTACCTGCTCCCCAGACAAGAGGTTTGTTTCCAACTCTTCCATTAAAGTTGATATCAATGTCGTATCCCAACTCACCAAATTGCCAAAGCATTTTTGGACCGGGAAGGGTATATATAAAGGCGGCATTCATTTTCAATCTCTCTAAAGCAATTGTAGTATCTCTCGTATTATAGCCCTCCTCAGTTTCGCCTTCTTGGAAAACTTCCCACAATTGCCTTTGCTCATCATGGCTCTCCATGTATGACACATGTGTATTGGCCGTAGCACCCTGAAAAGTCTCTCCGGTAGATCCGCCAAGTGCTTTCCAATAAGGGAAACCAACGTTTCTCCACAGTAACATACCAGCTGCTGCTAAAGCATTATCTTCTGAAGCATCCGCAAAATGCTCAAGGATGACATAAGCATCTTGATCAGTCTCCCAAAGCTTGGTGCTCATTCGGGTCAGCAAATCAATTCGGGATTGGTCAAAAGCAGACCAGGCTCCCACATCACTCGGATTATTGGTTTGAGTAAATCCCTTAGATAAATCAAATCTATAGCCATCGAAATGGTATTCATTAATCCAATAGGCATTGACAGAATCAGCAAAGGCTTGGGTGTAGGCGCTTTCATGATTGAAATCAAAGCCTACGTTAAAGGGGTGCGTTGCATCCGTATTAAACCATGGGCTATTGGCTGCCGGTTTGCCATTGGCCTCGTCCCAATACATTCTTACCATTGGGTTCAATCCAAAAGCGTGATTGAGGACCATATCGAGGATAACAGCTAGCCCTTTTTGATGGCAAGCCTGGATGAACAACTTTAGGTCATCCTTAGTACCGTAGTATTTATCTGGAGCAAAGAAATACATCGGATTATATCCCCAAGATTCGTTGCCTTCAAACTCCATAATAGGCATCAGTTCTATTGCATTCACACCAAGGTCAGCGATATAATCAAGCGTATCTATAAGGTCTTTATAACTATGAGTACCGATAAAATCACGAATTAATAGTTCATATATAACCAAGTCTTCTTTTGCTGGTCTTTGCCATGAGTCCTCAGAAGCATCCCATTGGAATGGGGTTTGTCCTGTCTGCAATGTGGTAGCGATCGCAAAATCAGTCTTATCATAGTCAGGTATTTCATCGTGAACACTTTCGGGTATGAATGAGTCATTCCAAGGGTCGGCCACCTTATCCGCATAAGGATCACCGATTCTAATATTTCCATCTACCCAATACTGGAATACATATTCTTGATTTGCTGTTAGCCCGGAGAGTTCAATCCAAAATAGTTCACCATCGGGTGTAACATTCATGAGATATTCAGATCTGATTTCCCAATTATTAAAGTCACCTACTACATAGACAAAGTCTTTTTCAGGAGCTTCTAAGACTAGGCTTACTTTCGTTAGATCATCTCCATAGTTAATCCCTTTTTTGAGTCCAGCAGGTAAGGCCAGCACTTGTGTTTCCGAAGTAAGGTTGATGTTGAGCGACTGGGTAACCTCAAGGCTTTCCCCATTGACAGTAGCCGTCACTCTTAATGAACCTCTAAAACTACTGGTCGGAGAAAAATCAAAACTAATATTGGTACCAGAAGTAACACTAGCCTTTTCATCGAAGCCATTTCCTTCATCAACTGAAATCGCCATGGCAGTTACTTCACTTGATGCTTCGGCAGACAAGGTGACTGATTGACCGTCAACAACAAAAATATCATCTTCAGTAGGCGCTGTGATTGTTACAAAGTTGGCAACGTTCAAATCCATATAGATATCGCCATTGGATGTCACTTCACCTCCGTTAATAGCTCCTGGAGTTCCTGCCCCCTTTGAAGAACCATCAGCGTTTCTAAATACCATGGATAGCCTGAACATATTCGTTCCTGAAGGAACACCATAGTATTCTCTGGCGGTCGGTGACAATGTAATCTCCCATTTATCACTCTCACCAGATACTTTAGTCATCAAGCCAATGCCATCATCAGCTCCCCAATTACCTTTTACAAAGGTCCATGCAGTTCCGGTAGGACTGTCAGTCACTACGCCAGTGTGCACATATACTTTACTGGCCCCTACCAAACCGGCATCGCCTTGTGTAGCATCAAAAATCAGTTTTATCTCTTGTTCTCCATTAGCATTTGAGGGTTCCAGCGTGACTATCTGCCCCATGGAAAGACTCAAGGTTACCAGCAGAAGAATGAAAGATAAAGAATAGCGCATCATAATTTTAGGGTAAAAAAAGCCCATTGAATGGGCTTTTTTTTGTAGTTACTATTTTTTCGCTTACTGTGCTGTAAACGTATAAGCACCTGTAGCCGTATCGAAAGTCACTAAGTATGTGCCTGCGGTTGCAATTGGGATGTTAGGACCATCCTGTGTTCCAGTACCTGTCGGGAAGGCTCCATCACCCCAGTTCTGACCCCAATCATCGTTTGATCTGAATTTTGCTTCACCAGCAGTCAAGGCAATAGTAATTTCATACTGTGTTCCCGTTACAAAGCTCAAATCGGTATCAGAATCCCAACCCGTTGGAGTTGCAGAACCGATAATACCCACAGAGAAATCAGAGGTCACAGAAAAATCAAATGACTCTGTATCTGTATTACCATTTGAATCCGTGGCTGTAACGTTTAGCGTATAATCTCCAGCCGCCAGACCACCAGCAATTGTAACTGTTCCAGCAGCGGTTCTTCCTGATACCGTGAAAGTACCAGATGCAACTGAATTACCTCCCGTAACAAGGTCATAAGAAGCAGAAGCCAATGTGCTCTGAGACAAGTTCTCCGAGCCGTCTGTGAATGATACTTCAATATTTACAGCAGCACCTTGAATCACATTTCCAGGATCTGCTATGGAAATTACCGGTGCAACATCGACAACATCAAAATCTGCATTCCCGTTGTCACAGGAAGTAATAGCAAATGTCACCAGTGACATTGCAATCATAGTGTAAAGTAGTTTTTTCATGCTCTTTTAATTTTTGAAAATCGATTCCATCAATGAGGCATATCCTATTCACAGAATCCTTGTAAAATCAATAATAACCATAAAAAACTGAGCTGAAGAGGCTATAAGGCACTAATGTCATTGCAAACGTTTGCGATTTAGGCCAATAGTGGAGTTTCGAATTATCAGACCGCTCTCACCTTCACTTTTCTGACTAAGAGCAGACCAATGACGAAGAAAATACTAAGGCCTAGAGCACTATACCTCATGGAACCTGTCAACCACTCAATGGTACCATAAGCCAGTGTACCTGCTACTATGGAAACATTAAAAGTAACATCATAAAAACTGAAGAAGGAAGCATGATCTTCAGTATTCTCTGGTATGAGTTTTGAGTAGGTAGATCTTGACAATGACTGAATTCCTCCCATGATCAAACCTACCATCATGGCTAGTCCATAAAACTGCATTTCGCTATTAACAAAGAATGCCAGAATACATACTGCTACCCAAACAATAATCATGACAATTAGGGAATAGATATTCCCTTTTCTTTTAGAAAGATTGGCAAACAAGTATGCTCCACCAATAGCTACAAGTTGTATGATAAGCACAATCTTAATTAGAGCATCAGTGGGTAATTGAAGTTCCTTTGCACCAAATAGGGAGGCCAAATACATGACAGCCTGTACTCCAGCATTAAAAAAGAAGTAGGCTAGAACATATCTCTTTAAGTTGGGTAACGCTTTTATTTGTCCATAGACGATCTTTAATTCTCTATACCCCTTCTTGAACCAATGATCCGTCTTGGTCTTATTAAATGGATTAGTCGGAAGTCTATTGAAAGTAATCTGAGCAAAACCAGCCCACCAGATGCCCACGGTTAGGAATGAAATCCGGGCAGGTAACGCCCCTTCCTGCAAACCAAACATTTCAGGTTCCTGGATCATTAAGAGGTTTAGAATAAGCAGAACCACACTGCCTATATAGCCAAGAGAATAACCCTTAGCACTCAATTGATCAAATCGGTCAGCCGTGGCGATTTCCGGCAAGTAAGCATCATAGAAAACCAAACCTCCAGAATAACCAATGCTGGCTAGTATTACCATCAATATTCCAAACTCTATGTTTGAGCCTTCAAAGAAGAACATTGCTCCACAAGCCGAAGCGCCCAAGTAAGCAAACGCCTTTAAAAAGGCCTTTTTCTTTCCTGTATAGTCTGCGATCCCCGTGAGCAACGGGAGCATCATAGCCGTGAGTAAAAAGGACAGAGACAAGGCATATGAGTAAAGCACAGTGTTTGGCAGCTGCCACCCCAAAAAAGTAACCATTTTACTCCCATCAGCGCTGGTTGTCACACTCTCAAAATATATGGGAAATACCGCTGTTGTGATGGTTAGTGAATAGACTGAGTTGGCCCAGTCATACATGCACCAGCCATTTGTAATTCTCTTGTCATTAAGTTTCAACTTGCTCATCTCTTGCTAAAATGCATAAAAAAAGGGACTACATAGTAGCCCCTTTTCTTGAAAAAGTTATTGATTAATTATCCTTTGCCTTCGTTGGCGCAGCATACATGATCTTACGTGCATTTGCTTCTCTCAGCTCTGTTTGAATATCAACAATGATCCCCATTTTGGTCTCTTCATCGACTTTCATTGAAACTGTGATTTGATCACGCTCTACTTCACTCAATTTAGACTTCTCTTGATTTACCCATTGTACAATACCGTCAATACCGATAAAGGCATCGTTGGCCTGAATTCTGGATTCTGAACCAAGACTTTCATCTTTTGGAGCACCTACATACAAGTAAGTCACCAATTTTTTCTTCTCGAGTTTCACCAACTGTTCAGCTCGCGGAATTCTTTGTTCAACCTTTAACTCAGTTTCTCTCAATACGGTAGTTACCATAAAGAAGAACAAAAGCATAAAGATAATATCCGGTAATGCTGCGGTAGGGATATCCTGACTCGATTCACTTTTTTTCTTGAACTTAGACATAATATTAACCTCCTACTGTTGATGGTTCTGCAATAGATATCGCTTTAGGTATACCCGCTCTAGCTCTATCATACATCTCTTTCTGGCGAGGATCGTTTCTGTTCAACTTTCTGAATTCTTCATCGGTCAAACCCACTCTCTCACCATAAATTCTATTATATGCCGCGTTCAATTCGTCTAGGATACTAATAAATATATCATAGCTGCTTCCGCGGTCAGCTTTCAATGAAATAATCGCAGATCCAGGTCCATCAGAAGATTCATCTGATCCTAGTGAACGACTAATGTATGATTTCATTGAAGCTGGAAGACTCGCATATACGTCTCTGTCACTTACATCAGCTTTGCCCTTCTTTTTATCGCTGGGATCGCCAAAGTTCAAAACAAAATCGTATACCATATCCCTGATTTGCGTAACATCGTCTAATGGCTCTTCTTCTACCAAAAGTCTATCAGCAGAGTTAATCTGAATTTTAAACAGATTACGCTCTTGTTGCTTGATTTCAATTGGCTCATCTTCTTCCTGCTTAGGAGGAAGCAAAAGCGTTAGTCCTTTGTTAGTAGCAATCTGGGTAGTTACAAGGAAGAAAATCAAAAGCAAGAATGCGATGTCGGCCATTGAGCCTGCATTCACCTCTTGACTTCCCTTATCTTTACTTCTTGCCATAAAATTATCTTACGATTCGTGCTACAGATGAGTATACCAAACCAACTAAAGCGATCACAACAAGGATCAGCGTTGTGGTCATAGCACCACCTACTAACTTATAAATTGATCCGGCACTGTCTCCAGTTGGGTCAATCTTAGAAGCTTCTAATGCTTTCGCTGTAGAAGCACCGAATTCTGCTGGTGCCACTGAATATCCAATAAGGAAAATTACAGCTAATACACCGATTCCAATTCCGCCTTTTACAAGGCTCTTGGGATTACTGAAGGCGTTCACAAGGTTCATCCCGATAGCGGCAAGTGTAGCCACAATGATCAGAATGATCGCGCCATATAATCCAATATCAATCCATTGTTCCTGACTCATAATTTATCTTTTTAGAGTTGACAATGATTACTTAGAAAGATTGTGCTTCACCAATAGGTCTACTAGAGAGATAGAAGCATCTTCCATAGAGTTTACGATAGAATCGATTTTAGAAACACAATAGTTATAGAACAACTGTAGAATAATCGCAACGATTAGACCGGCAACAGTTGTCAAAAGTGCTACTTTAATACCACCTGCAACTAGTGAAGGAGAAATATCACCTGCAGCTTCAATCGCATCAAAGGCACCAATCATACCGATTACTGTACCCATGAAACCAAGCATTGGAGCCAGAGAGATGAAAAGTGAAATCCAAACTAGACCTCTTTCAAGTCTACCCATTTCAACTGATCCATAAGCGATAACTGATTTCTCAACCATCTCAATGCCCTCAGACATTCTCATTAGACCTTGTGTAAAAATAGATGCTACCGGGCCTCTTGTACTCTTAGTAACTTCTTTAGCAGCTTCAACTCCACCTGATTCAAGTGCATCTTCAACTTTGCTAAGTAGTTTTTGAGTGTTAGTAGTTGATAAGTTAAGACTGATAATTCTTTCAATGGCGATTGCCAATCCAAGAATCAAACAGATCAATACTGGTGACATAAACTGAGGATCACCTTCGATAAACTTGTCTTTAATAATTTGGTCGAAAGACTGTGCCTCCTCTTCGATCTCATATTCCGGTTGTTCTGGAATTGGATCTGGCTCTGCTACGACAGTTGTATCTGAAGCTGTACCCGTGCTATCTTGAGCAACAGCATTAAATCCAAAAGCGAAAATGCCAAGGATCATCAGTAAAGAAAATAACTTTTTCATAGTCTAGTTTTGATTAATATAAGGTTAAAACGATTTCTAAATTATTAATAA
The DNA here is from genome assembly GCA_965230105.1 of Roseivirga sp. Classification (GTDB taxonomy): domain Bacteria; phylum Bacteroidota; class Bacteroidia; order Cytophagales; family Cyclobacteriaceae; genus Roseivirga. Next base: position 119,138 of record CBDDKG010000002.1, read on the forward strand.
ATATGATTAAAAGAAATTATCACTTAAAGTTTTAGTTGATAGTGCGGAGAGAGAGGGATTCGAACCCTCGATACCCTTTAGAGGTATACACACTTTCCAGGCGTGCTCCTTCAACCACTCGGACACCTCTCCCTTTCCATATCTGCGCTTCTCGCAGGGTGACAAATAAATCAATAATAATTTCAGTATGCAAGCCGAAATTTGTTTTTGTCAGCCATGAAAAATCAGTTCATTTCACCTCTAATTGAAGTTGTCAGGCATGTTTTCTGATCTGAAGAAGAGCTATATTGACCAAGGGCGTACATCATTTTGGTAGTCGCTGCTTCTGTTGTTAAATCGGCACCACTTAAAACACCAATTCGATTGAGCGCTCCACTTGTCTGATACTTCCCATGCAATACGCGCCCTCCATTGCATTGACTAATGTTCAATATCAATTTCCCTGAGTCGACACCAGATTTTAAAAGGTCCAAAAACCAATTCTCGTGGGGCACATTTCCAGCCCCGTAACTTTCTAGTATAATGCCCTTTACAAGAGGTGCCTGAATAATGTGTTCAACAGTGCTTGCATTTAGACCTGGAAAGAGTTTCAACACTACTATTGCCGGATCCATAGCAGTATTGAGTTTTAATACTTGATCAGCAAATGGTCTTAGGTAAGACCATTGATATTCTATGGCAATTCCAGCTTTAGCCAGAACTGGGAAGTTTTCCGATTCAAAGGCATCGAACCGTTCGCTTTCTACTTTCTTAGACCGATTCCCTCTGAGCAAAACATTATTAAAAAAGATGCAAACTTCTGTGATGATCGGTTTACCATCTTTTTTATCGGAGGCAATCTCCAAAGACGTAACCAGATTTTCCTGGGCATCTGATCGAGGTGAAGCAATTGGCAATTGTGCTCCGGTAAAAATCACTGGCTTATTCAGCCCTTCCAACATGAAACTCAGTGCTGATGCCGAATAGGCCATGGTATCCGTGCCATGCAGTATCAAGAATCCGTCAAATTCGTCATAGTGCTCATAGATAACCTCAGCCATATTTTGCCAATGTCCCAATTCAACTTTTGATGAATCTATAGGTGTCTCAAATGATATCACCGAAAGATTAATATGCAATTCTTTCGCCACAGGGGCTCTTCTGAGTATCTGGTCAAATCCACAAGGCTGCAATGAGCCATTCTCATCATAGTCCATACCAAGTGTACCACCAGTATAAATGATCAAAACTTTGGCTTTAGGCTGATCAAATAAATCGAAGTGCTGTATCGGATTTAGCTCAAGCATTGAATTTAAATAGTTTGTTTGCGTTAGCTGTGGTAATGGAGATGATTTCCTCCAAAGAAGTTTCTCTGTAGTCGGCAACCTTCTGCGCCACCAATTGAACATAGGCAGGTTCATTCCTCTTTCCACGATGTGGAACTGGCGCCAAGTATGGGCTGTCGGTCTCTAAAACTACATTGTTCATATCGAGCTCTGGAATAACCTTATCCATACCCGCATTCTTAAAGGTAGAGACGCCCCCAAGTCCAATATGAAATCCAAGTGCCGCAATTCTCCTGGCTTGCTCTACTGATCCATTGAAACAATGGAAAACTCCAGTTAAATCATCATCCTTCAACTGCTCGACTAAACCTATGGTCATATCCAAAGACTCCCTACAATGGATGATAATTGGTTTTTTATATTGTTTGGCCCATGCCGCCTGAATTTTGAAAGCCTCTACTTGTTGATCTACAAATGTCTTGTCCCAGTATAAATCTGTACCCATTTCTCCGATCGCCACAAATTCTCTTTTCGACAGCCACTCCTCTATTATATAAAGCTCTTTTTCAAAATCGCCTTTCACAGAACATGGATGAAGCCCCATTGTGGCAATACAAAATTCCGGGTACTTGAATTCCAACTCCAACATATCATCAATAGACGTCCGATCAATATTGGGCATATAAATTCTCTCCAGACCGACCTCATTGGACCGTTCGATTATATGATCGATGTCTTCTTTGAACTGATCCACATATATGTGCGCGTGGGTATCAATCATTAGTGTTTTCTTCCTTTCCAACTCACCTTTCCGATGAGCATTAATCTTAAGAGTGCTAAAGTATCTAAAAGACTAATAATAATTGGCGATAACAAGAAGATTGAATTGTGCGACTTTGTCCTGGAGGTCATGATTCTGCTTTTCATCCAATTGGTCCATAAGCCATAAAAGGCAATAAACGCTGCCAAATTTAGATTGGTAAATAAGGCCAAGACCGCAAACACCACCCATAACCTTGCGAAGAAAGCAGGAATTCCCAGAACAAAATGATGTGTAAAGACTCCATTCATCCATCGGCACCTTTGGGTCAATAGCTCTCCAAATGTCAATTGCGGCTTGGTAAAAGCATGACCATCGAACGCTACCAATTGCATTGTTTTAAAGCCCCCGTTTTGGAACCTTTGCAATAAACCCAAATCTTCCACATCTGTAGGACCAAGCCCTCGAAAACCACCTACCTTATTATAGGCAGTCTTATTGAATGCCATGTTATTGCCCAAAATTGAAATTGGTCTGATAAAGTCAGCCATAGTCTTCATGGCAAAGAGTACTGATTGCCAATCCATAAACTGAAGATTTGCTAACCAAGTTGATTGCCGAACCTGAGTATAGCCACTTACCATATCGTTTCCTGACTTCAGCCCTGAGACCATAAGTCTTAACCAATCCTTTGTTACAATCATATCAGCATCAATGATTACTTGATAATCATATTTACTTTCATCAATCAGCTGATTCAGAACGTTGGCTTTCGCGATTAGTCCATCCTTTTCATGGACAATATCAACAGCTTTTATTGATTTGTACTTGTTAGCAAATTCCCGAATAATGTTACCGGTACCATCTTCAGAGTTATCATTCCCAACAAGTATCTCTACTTTCTCAAAGGGATAGTCAGAATCCATCAGAGATTCTAGGCAGTCTCTCAAGTTGTGCTCTTCGTTCCGAGCACAAACCAAGACGGTAACCTGAGGAGTTTCCCCCTTAGGTATCAGGGCAATACTTTTAAACTTCCATAAGTGGATAATTATCAGCGCCAATTCAATGACAAACAAGAGCAAATAGACGAGTAATAAGAATACCATTAGAGTTGCTCAAATTGATAGTCTAGACTCAGGAAGTGATTAATGTACTTAGGTAAAACCGCTTTCAAATTTTTCTCGGCTTTTTGATTGTCATGAAAGACAACAATTGAACCCGGTTGAGTTGCTTTTATCGTTCCTTGAAGGATATTCTCTGGCTTCAATGAAGCAGCATAATCCTTACTCAAAACATCCCACATGACTATTCTCTTATCTTTCAGAGAATTTCTTTGGCTAGTTTTTAACCTACCATATGGAGGTCTAAAAAGATCTGTAGATATGTTCTGAGTATCTAAGGTCTTATCACATAAAAGTACATCATCCAAATATTCCTCAGTTGAAACTTTCCTTCCATTCAAATGATGGTAGGTATGATTCCCAATACTATGGCCGGCTTCCAATAGCTTGGAGAATTGCTCTGGATGTTTCTTGATGTTTTCCCCAACGCAGAAGAATGTTGCTTTGATCTCGTATTCGCTCAAGACTTGAATTACCCATTCCGTTAGTCCAGGAATTGGACCATCATCAAATGTCAAAAAGATTTTCTTTTCTGAACCTGGAATGTTCCAAATCAGATTGGGCCATAAGTATTTAAAAAGTGTAGGGGTTTTATGCGGTACCATTCTTGACTCTGCAAGATAAGAAAGTCAAGTCATCAGTAAAGGGTTGTGATTTACGGTAATCATCCAGTGCTTTCAACAGATCACTATGAACCTCATCCAATGGACGACCATGATTAGACTCTAAGAAGGCTTGAAGTCGCTCCGCACCAAATTCCTCTTCTTTATCGTCAAAGGTCTCTGTTAAACCATCGGTAAAAAGAAAAAGCGAAAAGTCATCTAAGCCAGAGACTGTTCCCATTTCCATAAAAGGTAAGGGTTCAAAGGCACCCAAAACGGTAGTACCCACCGTCAGGCGTTGCACTTCAGCTGAGCCATTCATCAGCATTGGAGGGTTATGTCCGGCATTTATGTACCTAAGGTCTTTGGTGTCATAATCATAAACTGCCAGAAAAAAGGTGATGAAGTTCTCTCTATTTGCATTCCGACTGAGTTGATAATTCAATTCCTTGACGACCTCTTTCGGATTTTGGGCTGTACGTGAAACTGTCCGGAGTACTGCCTGAAAATTAGACATTAAGATTGCTGCAGGAACACCCTTGCCAGATACATCAGCAATACATACCACAAACTGATTTTGATCTTCCAGAGTGATATAATCATAATAATCACCCCCTACCGTCTGACATGGCTGATAAAAAGCCTTAATTTCTATCCTATCCGTCTTTGGTAAGTCTTTAGGGAAAAGGAAGTTTTGAACATCACTGGCGATTTCAATATCACGCTGCAAGGCCTGCTGCTCTAATTGCTTTCTGGCCAGTCGTTTATTCTCGATAGCCACTAGAATAATATTACTGAGCGCCTGAATGAAAGTAGTATCAATCAGATCTTCGATTTCACTTTTCACTTTGAGGAAAACAAAAGCAAGTAATCTGTCTTTGTGTTTAACGGGAATGATGATATCAAACTCGGAAAAGCAAGGAACATCTAAGTCTAACTTACGAATCTCGGTTGCTTCACTTACCTGTAAACAACTCTGCCCAAGGGATACCTGAGTAAAATCCTTTTTAGTACCAAATTGCACTTTGCACTCCCAATCATCTTCTAGCACATAAAGCGTAAGCTTATCGAGCCTCAGGTTAGCACGAAGTGTAAACTCATATATCTTATACAAATCTTCTTCGGGCAAGTTATTATTCACTGCCTGGGTAATCTCCAAGAGGGCGTTGACTTCCAGCTCTTTTTGATCGAATCTATTTTGCAGTGACCTCTGTGGCATATTATCTTCCATTATGAGCTAAAAGCCCAGTTTTTGTGGCTAGGTAGTAGTAATTTTCAAAGGCGTTTTCAAAGTCCAGCTGATCTTCGAACACCTCATCATTCATATTATAAAAACACTTGATCCAACCTCTCTGCAACAGACTTTGTAAAACTCCCTTCAGTTCTGAGGCAGTCATTTCAAGTTCTTCGATCAGATAATCGAATGACTGCACAAAGTACAGTTCGTCCATTACATCAAATTCTTCATCGCTCATGAATCTTAGCTAATAAGCCCTACCCTTCCATTTAAACTTCCCAAAGTTAGCAGCAATGCCAAAATATATGGCATAAAGCGGATACAATAGATAGTTAACTATAAAGGCAATTCCATTCATTCTTTGTCCAAAGGTGCGCCCGATAGACCAAAGGAAGATGAACTCGATCAGTAATTTAAACAATAGTAACGAAGCAGTTAGTTGAAGATTGTTATCTGGAGTAATTAGATCATAGAAAAGCCAAAGCTGAATGAGTTGAACTATAAAAATTAGTAATGCCGAAAAGATCGTAGCAGACCTAAGTCCTACCCTCCACTTACTTGCCCACCTCAGGCGCTGTTGCCTGAAGGCGCTCCAGTCTTCCGAAGCTTCTGTTGAAACAACTGACCTGATGGATTTTTGGAATCTAACACCCTTAGGAAATTCTTTCTTCACCTTATGCATTAAAAGTTCGTCATCTCCAGATGGTGTGGAATCAACTCCGCCAAACCCATCCACTTTCTTAAAGGCCGCCTTCCTGTAAGCCAGGTTTGCTCCGTTGGCCATTAAAGACAAGCCCATTCTCAAGAAGACACCTCCAGTTCCGATCAGAGAAGCAAACTCAAGGGATTGCATTTTTTTGCCAAAAGCTATTTCCTGTCAGTATCACTGGCCCTACCACCATTTGAACACGTTCATCTTGAAAACGGCTGGAAACCTCTTCGAGCCAGTAACTGTCTGCAGTGCAATCGGCATCGGTTGTGATGATGACATCTTGGGTTGACACCTCAATTCCAGCCTTGATGGCTTCTTTCTTACCGAAAGTATCTTTTAGTGTATGTATTTGATAATTAAAAGCAACCTTCTGAAGCAGCTCATGGAGTAAGTTTAACCCTTCATCTTCAGAGTGGTCATTGACAAACACAACCTCAAACGAGCGGTGTTCCTGTTTACTTAGGCTCTCAACTAATTTGGGCAGGTTTGACTCCTCATTCCGAAAAGGAATGACTATGGAAATTGGGATTTCTTGGTAAGGTTGGGAATCAAGCTTCCAACTGTTCCAAACCACAATGAGGACCAGAAGAAAAAGAAGGTAGCCCACATATATGCCAATGGCCAGGATCATACACGAATAAATACCATTAGCATGGAAAATTAAAATCGATCCGCTATTCGGATTGATTATATTGCAATCACATGGCCGTAGTACCAGAAAAAATAGTTTTAGGCATTGACCCAGGCACCAGCGTAATGGGTTATGGGCTTCTTAAAATATCGGGCAAAAAACTCTCCTTACTGCAGTTTGGTGTTATCCACCTGAGTAAATATTCCGGCCATGAATTAAAACTCAAGAAAATCTTTGAACGGATAACCTCTATTATTGAGGAGTTTCATCCTGATGAAGTCGCCTTAGAAGCACCCTTTTATGGTAAAAACATTCAATCCATGCTGAAATTGGGTAGAGCCCAGGGAGTGGCCATGTCTGCAGCATTGGCTCGAGATATCCCCATTACCGAATACGCTCCCAAAAAAGTAAAGCAGTCGGTTACCGGAAATGGTAATGCCTCTAAAGAACAGGTGGCTTCAATGCTTCAAACTTTATTAAGTATTAAAGAACTTCCCAAAATGCTTGATGCTACGGATGCATTGGCTGTGGCAGTTTGTCATCACTTTCAAAATGGTAGTTTACAAAGTCGTGCTAAAAGCTGGAAGAATTTTGTAGCTGATAATCCTGGGAGAGTGAAGTAGTATTCTTAATTATAAGTTGAACTCACTCTGAATTTTTGTTGCTAACTCAGACATTCTTGAAGCTTCCAACTTCAACTTAGGCCTTCCAAAATCGATATCGTGCATACTGTGAAGGGGAATGAGATGGATATGAGCATGCGGTACTTCAAGGCCCACAACAGCAACCCCTACTCGCAGACATGGAATAGCTTTTTCTATGGCTTTTGCTACTTGATGCGTAAAGGATTGCAATTTGAGGTAAGTATCTTCATCCAGATCGAAAAGCTTATCCACTTCCTTTTTTGGTACTACCAGGGTATGTCCCTCATTCAATGGGTTGATATCAAGAAAGGCAATCGCATCGTCATTCTCTGCTACAACGAAGCCTGGAATTTCACGATTGATAATTCGGGTGAAGATACTTGGCATCTTACTCTAAGGTGATGTCCAGAATTTCGAATTCGATTTTTCCAGCAGGAGCAATCACCTCCGCAATTTCGCCTACTTTCTTATTTAAAAGACCCTTACCAATGGGTGATTCATATGAAATCTTACCACTCTTGAGATCAGCTTCTTTTTCTGACACCAAAGTGTATTTCACTTCCATGCCATTCTTTACATTCTTGATCTTTACTGTAGAGAGAATCGACACCTTTGAAAGGTCAACATCTTCTTGTTTTTTTATTCTGGCATCACCGATGACGGTTTCCAGTTCGGAAATACGCATTTCCATTAGACCTTGAGCATCTTTGGCAGCATCGTACTCAGCATTTTCACTCAAGTCACCTTTATCTCTTGCCTCCGCGATTTGCTTAGACATATCGGCTCTACCTTTCGTCTTTAACTCGTGCAGTTCATCTTTCAACTTCTGCAATCCCTCTTCAGTGTAATAACTAACACCTGCCATATCATTATATTTTGTGTACTCTTAAAACAAAGAACGGCCTCAGATTGAAACCGCCTATAAACAAATAAAATCGCCTGTTCAGGCGATTGAACTCAAAATTAGCTAAAAATTAGCAAATCCTAAAGTCTAAGCATTCCAATCAATGCGGTAATGCGTGGCAATTTTCCCCACCAATACTTCATTGATTCGCTTAAAAGAGGCAAATGTCCACCCCCCCACATGAGGAGATAAAACCACATTTTTACGATTAAAGAGATCCTCAAAAAGTGATTTCTGTTCTGCGCTAAGCTGATCGAATTTTTCTTTTTCTAAAACGTCTAGAGCCGCCCCGATAAGCTTTCCTGAGTCTAATAAGTTTAATAAGTCTCGAGTTGGAATAATTTCACCTCTAGCGGTATTTAAGAGGTAGATGTTCTTTTTGAACTGCCCGAAGAATTCGGCATCGATCCACCCTCTTGTTTCTTCAGTTAGAGGAACATGTAAGCTCAAAACATCCGCTTTTGCAAACATCTTCTCCAGACTAACCTCTTCCACATTCTTTGTCCCGAAGCCCTTCTTATACTTATCGTAGACAAGCACTCGACAATCAAATGCCCTAAGTCGTTGAACAAAGGCCTGTCCCATATGACCATATCCTATAATACCGACAGTCTTGTCACTAAGCTCCACACCTCGGTTGCCCTCCCTGTCCCATATCCAATTTCTTACTTCTCTATCGGCACGGTTAATATTATTGAGCAAGTTGAGCAACATGGCCACGGCATGTTCAGCCAATGCATCACGATTACCCTCAGGCGCATTGAGAATCTCTATGCCCCTTGACTCAACGTGTTCGACATCTATCTTATCAAGACCCGCTCCTGCTCTTCCTATAAACTCTAACTTGACAGCCCTATCAACAAGTTCTCTGTCCACAGTAGTCTTACTTCTAATCAGTAAGCCTTCAAAGTCACCGATCAAATCCAGAATTTCTTCCCTTGAGGCTTTTGGTCTATAAACAGGTTCTATGCCAATTTGAGATAGCAAACCTTGGATGCTCTCGTGCATCTCATCTACAATCAGGCATTTTTTTGACATTTCTATGCGAGTAAAAGGTTAGCGATGGCCAGGTAAACGATAATTCCTAAAATATCGTTCGTGGTGGTAATAAAAGGACCTGAAGCAAGAGCGGGATTGATACCGAATTTATCAAGAATCAAAGGAGTTGACGTTCCTGTGAAGGAAGCCAGCATGATCACACAGATCAAAGAAATAGCAACCACTTTACCTAGGTCAGCATCACCCTTCCATATATATACGATCCCAAAGCTAATGGCCGCTAGAACTATTCCCGTGAAAATGGCCACCAAAAACATTTTGGCTATTCTTTTACCAAAGGACTCTGTAAAAGCAGATCTATTCGCCAGACTTTGAACCACCAAGGTGGAAGACTGGATACCTACATTACCCCCCGTAGCCATTACCAGGGGAATAAAAAAGGCAAGGGCTGCATTGCTTTCCAAGTCACCCTCAAAAAAGCCGATCGCCCAGGCACCTAAAGTACCTCCAACCAGACCAATCATAAGCCAAGGAAGTCGAGCCTTAGAGATGGCCCAAATACTATCATCCTCTTCAACATCAGCAGAAATACCAGACATTAACTGCATGTCTTCTTCTGCCTGTTCGGTAATAACATCTACAATATCATCAATGGTAATTCTACCTACCAACTTACCTTGAAGATTGACTACAGGTACAGCGTCTAAATCATACTTCTGCATGATATCAGCTACTTCCTCTTCGTCCATATAAGTTTCAACAGCCTTGATATCTTCATCGTAGATATCCTTGATAGAAATATTGTCATTGGAAAGAATGATTCTCTTCACCGAAACTTTCCCTAACAACTTCTGGCGATCATCAACTACATATATGGAGTAAATCTTTTCTACATTTTCGGCCTGCCTGCGAATTTCTTCAATGGTCTGAAGGATTGTCCAATTTACATTGGCCACAATCATCTCCTTTGCCATCAGTCCACCGGCACAGTCCTCATCGTAACGCATCAACTCTTGAATGTGCGCTGCGTTTTCAGGATCCTTTATAGCGGCAATTACCTCTTCCCTTACCCTAACAGGTAGATCATTGATGACATCCACAGCGTCATCAGACTCCATTTCTTCAATGTACTCGGCAATCTCATCTGGACTTAGCTCTTTCAAAAAGTCCTGACGTGTATCTTCTTCAAGCTCTTCTATTACTTCAGCACCCACTTCATTCTGAAGTAAATCCAGCACATACTTGGTATTGTCAGATGTTGCCTCTTCTAATAGAAGTGAAATATCAGCAGGGTCCACTCCTTCCATCGTCTCAAGAATAAAAGCATTGTCTTGTTGTTCGACTGCCTGAACAACCAGATCAAGGTACTCCTTGGAAAGCTCAAATTTTACGCTCGCTTCTGACACGATGAAATTAGATTTGTAAGGGTGACAAAATCTTCAACCGAGAGGGTCTCAGCCCGTAAATTCAGCATCGGGTGATCTACCAACTCGGATGGCAAATTTATAGGTTTTAATGCATTGCGCAATGTTTTCCGTCTCATTTGAAAACCTGCCTTTACCACAGATTTGAAAAGGTTTTCATCACAAGCTAACTGATTGACATTGTTACGCTTAAGGCGGATAACCCCTGAATTCACTTTTGGTGGTGGGTTAAACACACCGGGTTTGACAGTAAACAAATATTCAATGTCATAGTAGGCCTGTAATAAAACGCTGAGTATTCCATAAGTCTTGTTACCTGGAGGTGATGCCAAACGTTCAGCCACCTCTTTCTGAATCATACAGACCACCTCGGGAATGTCATTGCGAAAGTCTAGAATGCGAAAGAAGATTTGAGATGAAATATTGTAGGGAAAATTACCAGCAATGGCCAGAGGTGCACCTATCGATTCAATAAAATTCATCTTGAGGAAATCTCCTGAAATGATTCTATTCTCAAGATCGGAGAAATGTACTTCAAGGTAATTGACTGACTCCTTATCCACCTCAATCACCCATGTTTCTGTAGACTGTTTTAAAAGAAATTGAGTGAGTACCCCCGTACCAGGACCTATCTCCAAAACTCGTTGATAATCACCGTGACCACTTAATGCTTCGGCAATATTTTCAGCAATACTTAAATCAGTAAGAAAGTGCTGACCAAGATGTTTTTTAGGGCGTACTCCGGACATCGCAACAACTTAGGCAAAAAACATTAATTTGCGCAAAAATCTGGATTTAAGGCATAGTTGTAAACTTACAATTACTGATTTAGAAGAGACATGAAGGAGGAAGCAAACGACAATCAAATCAAGCCAACGATCGGCATAACCATTGGAGACATCAATGGCATTGGGCCTGAAGTTATTATTAAGGCCTTACAGAATAATAAAGTGCTAACATTTGCCAATTTGGTGATCTACGGTCATGGAAAAGTGTTTTCCTATTATAAGAACTTACTAGAGATTGATCGATTCTCTTTTCATCAGACACAATCCATCAGAGAGATTCGGCACAACAAACTCAATGTTATCAATTGTTGGGATGAGGATTATGAAATTAAAGCAGGTCAAGAAACCCCTGAGGCCGGTAGGTTTGCCCTTGCATCTTTGATCCGTGCAAGCGAAGATCTTAAAAACGGAGATATTCAAGGAATTGTCACAGCTCCTATAAGTAAGAATAACATTCAGGCCGATGATTTTAAGTTCCCGGGGCACACAGAATACTTTACAGAAGCTTTCGGAGCAGAGGATAGTCTCATGTTTCTATGTAATGAGAGTCTGAGAATAGGAGTAGCAACAGGACACATTCCTTTGGAAAAAGTTAAAGAAAAACTGACCACAGAAGTGCTGACTCGGAAGATTAGTCTTATGTTAAAATCTCTCAAGAAAGATTTCGGTATTGGCAAACCAAGAGTAGCCATCTTAGGCCTGAATCCGCATGCAGGAGAAGAAGGCCTTTTGGGAAGTGAAGAAAATGAGCTCATTACTCCTATAATTTCTCAATTCAAGGAAAAAGGTGATTTGGTCTTCGGACCTTATCCTGCAGACGGCTTTTTTGGCAATGCCAGTTATTCCAAGTTTCATGGCGTTTTGGCGATGTATCACGATCAAGGTCTGATCCCTTTCAAAACCATAGCCTTTGAAGATGGGGTCAACTTTACAGCAGGACTGCCCGTTGTGCGCACCTCTCCTGACCATGGTACGGCATTTGGAATTGCAGGTAAGAACATGGCCAATGAACAAAGTATGAGAAGTGCACTTTATATGGCAATTGACATTGTCAGAAATAGAACATTTTCATAATTCACAAATGATTGTCGTTTGTCATCCCAAGTCCTAGTTTGATCGATTTCTAACAACGTATTATCTATCTAACCGTATTCTTTCGTATCTTGACCCGAGTGAAAAAAGTCGTTGCCTTAATATTATTATGCAGTTTCTCAACCATGTTTACGGTGGACTGTTTTGCCTATGCATTAGATAATATTGATGGTTTAGAATTATTTGAAACAGATTCTGAAGAGTCGGAAAAGGAATTAGAAGACTCAAAGACAGTTTACTTTCGAACTTATGGTCATGATAATTTGTCTGGGACTCATTTGAAAGTTCGAAGTTGTCAGGCCGACCTTTTTCGAACAAAAAAAATGAACCACGGGGAAATAAACACCCCTCCCCCAGAACTTCACTGATACTTTATCAGTTAATCCTTTATTATTTTTTAAAATCATACTACTAGGTACCTGTTGTATCTAGTCTAAGACTCTACTAATGAAAAACAGTTTTTTTTCTAATCTAAAACATGATGCCCCATCGGGCTTAGTCGTATTTCTGGTAGCCGTACCCCTATGTTTGGGTATTGCACTTGCATCTGGTGCACCACTTTTCTCTGGCATTATTGCCGGTATGGTTGGGGGTATAGTTGTAACAGCATTCAGTGGTTCACAACTCGGTGTTAGTGGCCCTGCAGCTGGACTTGCAGCCATCGTGTTGGCAGGAATCCAAGATTTGGGATCTTTTGAAATTTTCCTGGTTGCTGTTGTTATTGCCGGGGTAATCCAGTTCGTGCTAGGTGTTGCTAGAGCTGGCATTATTGGCTACTACTTTCCAAGTGCCGTAATCAAAGGAATGCTGGCGGGAATTGGGGTCATCATTTTCCTTAAGCAGATTCCGCATGCTTTTGGCTATGATGCAGATCCTGAAGGGGATTTAGGTTTTATTCAAGCCGATGGAGAAAATACATTTTCTGAATTGGTCAATATGATCAACTTCATTTCACCTGGTGCTATAACCATTGCATTAATCTCTTTGGCTATCCTTATTCTATGGGAGCAACCGTTTATCAAAAGAATCAAAATCACCCAGGTCATTCAAGGACCTTTGGTGGTAGTAATTGTCGGAATTCTATTGGCCATCTCGTTTGCTGGGAGCTCAATGTCAATTAGCCAGGATCATATGGTTAGCATTCCTGTTGCAAGTGATTTCAATGGTTTCATTGATCAATTCACACTGCCCGATTTTAGTGCCTTCGGAATGATTGAAGTATGGGTTTTGGGTATTACCATTGCCATAGTGGCGAGTTTAGAAACACTTCTATGTGTTGAAGCAACTGATAAATTAGACCCACAGAAACGTGTTACTCCTACAAGTAGAGAACTTAGAGCACAGGGTATTGGCAACTTTGTCTCTGGCCTTATCGGAGGTTTACCAGTAACTCAGGTAATTGTTCGTAGTTCAGCTAATATTCAGTCTGGGGGTAAAACCAGGGCATCAGCATTGATTCATGGGTTTCTCATTCTAATCTCTGCAATGTTAATACCTAATGTTCTCAATATGATTCCGCTGTCCAGTTTAGCGGCTATCTTACTGGTCGTGGGTTACAAATTGGCTAAGCCTGCTTTGTTCAAACAAATGTTTAAGTCTGGTTACCAACAGTTCATTCCGTTTGTAGTTACTGTACTGGCTATAGTACTTACAGATTTACTTAAAGGTATTGGAATTGGTATGGCAGTTGCGATTTTCTATATCCTACTGAACAATCTGAAAAACCCTTTTGTGCTCAAAGAGACTCATGACAAAGCGCAGAAACATTATCGTATTGTTTTGGCCGAAATGGTGACTTTCCTTAATAAAGCACAGATTTTAAAAGAGCTCAATAAAATACCTGATAATGCTGAATTATTGATTGATGCTTCAAGAACACGTCATATTCAACATGATGTGCTTGAAATCATTAATGACTTCAAGGAAAGCGCTAAGTATAAGAACATTGACTTAAAGATGACTTGCTCTGATCAACTTGACCTAAACGGTTATGATCAGTCATTGGGGGCATTAATGGTTAATATCGAAACCGAAAGCACAGGCTCAAAAACAGATGAGCCTATTGAATCTGAAGCTTAATTCGTACTGCTTAAAATAATGCCTCCTAAGCAAATAGGAGGTATTATTTTTTATGTGAAACATATTTCTTCATTAATCAATAATTACATACCTTTGCAGACCTGAAATTTAAGCTAGGGAATTGAAAGCGAGACGAGCATTTGATATTCATATTTTCAAGCTAGCAAATGGTAATCATGATTATCAGTTTGAAATTTCAGATTCGTTCTTTGAACTGTTTGAAAATGAAATGTTTAGCAAAGGGAAACTCAATGCTAACGTTTCACTTCAAAAGTCAGATAGTATGATTCAAATGGACTTCAAAATTGAAGGAAGTGTTGAATTGACTTGTGATAGAAGTTTGGACTTGTTCGATCAGCCCATCTCTTTTGAGAGCAAAATGATCTTCAAGTATGGAGAAGAAGAGAAAGAGTTGTCTGAAGATGTTATGGTTATCCTCAAGGATACCCAAACCATCAACATAGCAGATTTACTTTTTGAATTTATTGGTTTACAAATACCGATGAAAAAGCTTCATCCCAGATTTCAAGATGAAGATGATCATAGTGAAGAAGGTGCAATGGTGTATACTTCAAATCAAGATGATACAGCTGACGAGCAGCAAGAAGAAGATGTTGATCCCAGATGGGCAGCATTAAAAGGTTTACAGAATAAAAAATAGCGAAAGCGAATAAATAAGATTTAAGATGGCGCATCCTAAAAGAAAAATTTCAAGAACTCGTAGAGACAAGCGTAGAACGCATAAGAAATTGACTGCCAAAACATTGGTGGTTTGCCCTACGACAGGCGAGCTACACATGCCGCACAGAGCCTTCTGGCATGAAGGTAAGCTTTACTATAAAGGTAAAGTTGTGATGGAAAAGGAAGTTTTAGTATAAGTACTAAGATCTTAAAAGTACTGCTCCTGGATATTTATTCAGGAGCAGTACTTATTTAAGGGCATTTGTCCAATCAACTCTTTCTAATTTCTGATTATGATTCTGAATGGTTTACGCTTATATTGGGCACCGAACTTAATTCAGGTCATCATATAGGCCTTAATACTACTTAATGACGAACATTCGAGCTCAAATCACGGGTGTCCATGGTTATGTTCCAGACTACGTTTTAACAAACAAGGAACTTGAAACTATTGTCGATACCACTGATGAATGGATCACTTCAAGAACTGGCATCAAGCAAAGGCACATTCTCAAAGGTGAAAATCAAGGAACTTCTGTTATAGGCATAGAAGCCGTAAAAGGACTCCTTGAAAAAACCAATACCAATGCTGAGGACATTGATCTAATCATTTGTGCCACCACTACTCCTGACATGACTTTTCCGGCAACAGCCAACCTTATTGGAGATGCTGTTGGTGCAAAAAATGCATTCAACTATGACCTCCAGGCAGCTTGTTCTGGATTCATTTATGCATTAATTACCGGGTCACAGTTTATCGAAACAGGAAAGTATAAGAAAGTGGTAGTGGTAGGTGCAGATAAAATGTCTTCCATTATAGACTACTCTGACAGAACGACCTGTATCATCTTTGGTGATGGTGGTGGTGCGGTTTTACTTGAACCTGGATCTCCAGACCTTGGGATCATGGATTCCATGCTCAAATCTGACGGATCAGGTGCTCAGCACTTGCATATGAAAGCAGGGGGTAGTAGAAAACCTGCCAGTCTGGAAACCATCCAAAACAGAGAACACTTTGTTTATCAGGAAGGCTCGGCTGTATTCAAATTTGCGGTTACCAATATGGCAGATGCGGCAGCTGAAGTAATGGAAAGGAATAACCTCACTGGAGAAGACATAGCCTATCTTGTACCCCATCAGGCTAACAAGCGTATTATTGATGCGACTGCAAGGCGAATGGAAGTAGGTGAAGAGAAAGTCATGCTCAACATCCACAAATACGGTAATACAACCAGTGGAACAATTCCATTATGTTTGTGGGACTATGAATCTAAACTTCGCAAAGGTGACAACTTGATTCTTGCTGCTTTTGGTGGAGGGTTCACCTGGGGATCGATTTGGCTAAAATGGGCGTACGATCCTAAGTAATTTAAGACTTAACTCTATAGATTTGTCATATGGCAACTACTGCAGATATTAAAAACGGACTTTGTATAGTTAAAGATCAGGACCTTTGGATGATCACAGAGTTTCAGCACGTAAAACCTGGAAAAGGCCCAGCCTTTGTCAGAACAAGACTAAAGAATGTGAAATCTGGAAAAGTGGTAGACAACACTTTCACTGCGGGTCACAAGATTGAAACTGCAAGAGTCGAAAAGAGATCTCATCAGTTCTTATATAAAGATGACTTTGGTTTTCACTTTATGAATTCCGACACCTTTGAGCAGGTGATGATCGAAGAACAAATGATTGGGAAAAGTGCTGGTCTCATTAAGGACGGTCAAGAAGTTGACATCCTTTTTCATGCAGAAACTGAACTTCCTCTTACCTGTGAACTCCCAGCTTATGTAGTGCTTGAAATTACATATACGGAGCCTGGCATTAAGGGAGATACTGCTACCAATGCCACCAAACCCGCAACCCTTGAAACTGGTGCTGAAATACAAGTGCCATTATTCATTAACTTAGGGGACAAAATTAAAGTAGACACAAGAACTCACTCATATGGTGAGCGCGTAAAATAATCAACTGACCTACGAATGAATCCGAAAGAAATAAAAAACATGATCGACTTCATTGCCAAATCTGGTTTGGCTGAAGTCAACATTGAAACTGAAGAGTTCAAAATAGAGGTAAGGCGAGATGCCGAAGCCACCGTAGTTGCAAGTGCACCTGCTTTACCAGCTGCAGCACCTGCTCCTGTAGCGGCTGCACCTGCACCAGCAGCAGTCGAGGCTCCCAAAGCGGAAGCTCCCAAGGCTGATGATACGAGCAAATACGTTGAGATTAAGTCTCCAATGATTGGTACTTTCTACCGAGCTCCTAAGCCCGAGGACCCTCCTTTTATGAGTGTTGGCGATTCGGTATCAGCTGGCGACAAAGTCGGTATCATTGAAGCCATGAAGCTATTCAATGAAATTGAGTCTGAGATCTCTGGTACTATCGTGAAAGTGTTGGTAGAAAATGCTTCACCGGTAGAGTATGATCAGCCATTGTTCTTGGTTGATCCATCATAAGGCAGCGGGTATAACCCATCATGTATCATCTTTAATTGAATCACTGTGTTCAAGAAAATATTAATTGCCAATAGAGGAGAAATTGCCCTTCGAGTTATCAGAACTTGTAAAGAAATGGGCATCAAAACTGTTGCTGTATACTCTGCGGCAGACAAAGACAGTCTTCACGTCAGGTTTGCAGATGAGGCTGTGAATATCGGACCTGCTCCTTCTAATGAGTCCTATTTGAAAATCCCTCATATCATTTCGGCAGCTGAAATCACCAATGCTGATGCTATTCATCCAGGTTACGGATTCCTTTCAGAAAATGCCGAGTTTTCTCGTGTATGTGAGGAGTACGGCATCAAATTTATTGGAGCGAGTCCTGATATGATTGACAAAATGGGCGACAAGGCTACAGCCAAAGCAACAATGAAAGCTGCTGGCGTACCTACAATCCCAGGTTCCGATGGTCTACTTGATACCGTTGAGAACGGCATCAAAATTGCCAACAAAATGAAATATCCCGTGATCTTAAAAGCCACTGCCGGTGGTGGTGGTCGTGGGATGAGAATCGTGAATGATGACGATGGATTTCAGAAAGCTTGGGACGATGCAAGAATGGAATCAGCCGCTGCTTTTGGTAACGATGGCCTCTATTTAGAGAAATTTATCGAAGAGCCACGTCACGTAGAAATCCAAATTGTTGGTGACAGTTTTGGTAAAGCATGTCATTTGTCAGAAAGAGATTGTTCTATTCAACGAAGACATCAGAAACTTGTGGAGGAAACACCTTCTCCAGCAGTTGATGAAAAACTTAGAGACAAAATGGGTACTGCTGCCATAAAAGCTGCAGAAGCCATTGGATATGAAGGTGCTGGTACTGTCGAGTTTCTATTAGACAAACACGGTGACTTCTATTTCATGGAAATGAATACCAGGATTCAGGTTGAACACCCTATCACAGAAGAAGTGACCGACTTTGACTTAATCAAAGAACAGATTAAGGCCGCAGCGGGTGTTCCAATTGTAGGTACGGCTTACCATCCAAAGTTGTATGCAATGGAGTGTCGTATCAATGCTGAAGATCCTAGCCACGGATTTAGACCTTCTCCAGGGAAGATCACAAACCTACACCTCCCTGGTGGACATGGTGTGCGAGTGGATAGTCATGTATACGCTGGCTATTCTATCCCTCCAAACTATGATTCTATGATTGCCAAACTCATTGTGAGCGCCCAATCAAGAGAAGAGGTTTTGGTGAGAATGAAGCGAGCGTTGGAAGAATTCGTAATTGAAGGAATCAAAACCACAATCCCCTTCCATATAAAGCTTATGGATGACGAAGGCTTTAAGTCAGGAGACTTTACCACCGCCTTCCTCGATGACTTTGATTTTTCAGATCTATAAAAAAAGCCCCGACCAGTCGGGGCTTTTTAGTTTCTTTTCAAATAGTTGTCTCCGAGAACCTTTTGCATCACTTCTGATCTTAGGTTAGGTGCCATGGGTACTTCGGCAGATCCGATTTTCAAGATGTTTCCTGCAATCTCTCCCACCTTATCAACTGACACTATAAATGACCGATGGACACGCATAAAGTCCTCAGGTAAAGCTAACTCCATTTGTTTCAGGGAAAGTAGAGTTATCAGTGTTGATCCATTATCAAGATAAATCTTAACATAGTCCTTCATACCCTCTATATAGAGAACGTCCACATTTTTTACTCGCTTAATTTTACCATCCACCTTTACAAAAAAATGATCCCCCGAATCTTTCACTGTGGTGGGTTGTAAAAGCTCAAAGACCTTGTTGACAGCCTTAAAGAATCTCTCAAAAGAGATAGGTTTCAGTAGGTAGTCGATTCCATTCAAGTCATAGCTTTCAGTAGCGAATTCTCGATAAGCAGTAGTGAAAATCACTTTAGGTGCTTCTGACAAGGATCTGACAAAGTCAAGACCACTCAACTTTGGCATATTAATGTCCAAAAACATCAAATCCACTGGGTGTTCTTCTAAAAAGGTTTGTGCTTCAATTGCACTTTTAAATTCGCCCACCAACTCCAAGAGACTAATCTTGTTGATGTAGTCTTTAAGTCCTTGTCTCGCAAGAGGTTCATCATCTATGACTATGCAACTAACTTTCACTTAAATCTAAGTTAAGCAATACGATGTATTCATTCCCCTCTCTACCAGTAGACAACTCATACTTGCTTGGGTAAATGATGTCCAACCGTCTTCGCGCATTGGCGATTCCAAGACCTATCTTTTTGGGCGATTCTGGTTGATCAACAAATGAATTAGTGCATCTAAATATTAATCGATCCTGAGCAAAAGAGAGTTTTATGTCCACTTTGACTTTTCCGTTATCTGACTCAGAACCATGTTTGAAAGCATTTTCAACAAAATTCAAAAACAGCATTGGAGCGATAGACTTCTCTCCTGAGGCGATTTCGAAAGAAGCATTTACTTCAACATGGTCTTGATGACGTATTTTCTGAAGTTGAATGAAGTTATCCAGGTTTTTAACCTCCTGTTGAAGTGTTATTTTATCCTTATCCACATCATACAATTGATGGCTCAGCAGATCCGAAAACTTCTCCAGTGTTTGAGTAGCCAAATCGGGATCTGTTCTAATCAATACATGGACACTATTCAGTGCGTTAAACAGGAAATGAGGGTTAATCTGACCTTTCAATAGATTTAGCTCTGCCTTCAAGTTTTGACTTTCAAGCTCGCGCAACTTGCGCTCTTTGATATACCATTCATTGATGAAATAGAAACATGTGGCCAAACCGTAGACCACCAAAAAATCTGAGGCTGTATTGGCAATTCCCTGAGCACTATCGAAGAAAGCCCCGGTTGGCGGATGAACACGTCCATAATGCCATGCAAAAGTCTGCGCCAGGCCATAAGAAACAAGGAATCCAATAATGATCATGAGGCCAACGTAAGTCCATCTCCTGTTTTTCAACAACAACAAGGGAATCAATACATACAGGTTGATATAAACACCTACTGCATACCAAACACTACCTATTACATTACCATCAATCGTATCCCAAAAAGTAGGCGCAAAAGCTAAATCATGAATGCCCCAAATGATAATGTAGAGCAACCAAAACAGTAGGTGTACCCCAATACTTTTCCATTTTACCCTCATTCGTATCTCAATGCCTCCACGGGGTTACCGTATGCAGCCTTCACAGATTTAAAGCTCATAGTTAAGAATGAAATCAGCCCTAAGACTACGCCTGCCAATAAGAAGTACCAAACCTGCATTTGGATGTGATAAGCAAAGTTTTCGAGCCACTTTTCCATAACAAGATAGGTGATCACACACGCGATGACAAACGAGATAGCAATCAGTTGTAAATAACCTCTCGACATTAAGAGTACAATATTACCAACCGTTGCCCCTAGCACCTTCCTTATACCAATTTCCTTCTTCAACTGTGCAGCCAGTAAGGTGGTCATGGCCAAAAGCCCCAAACATGCTAATACAATACTAATAGAAGAGAAGGTCAAAAACACCTTGCCTAACTGCTTCTCAGCATTGTACATACGCTCCACCGAGTCATCTAAAAAGAAGTATTCGAATTGGGCTGCTGTAGTAAATTGACGCCACTCATTCTCGATAG
The DNA here is from genome assembly GCA_965230105.1 of Roseivirga sp. Classification (GTDB taxonomy): domain Bacteria; phylum Bacteroidota; class Bacteroidia; order Cytophagales; family Cyclobacteriaceae; genus Roseivirga. The sequence goes on from CBDDKG010000002.1 coordinate 140,149, forward strand.
CCTGCATGGATTTCATCAAATCTCCTGGAGCAATCTTTACGGACAATTTGCTTTGCATGTAAGGTTGAGAACTTGGGATTACACTAATCACTACTGGGTCTACCTCATTGTGAAGGGATACAAAGTTGAAATCCTTTACGATACCAATGACTTTACCCGTATGCAATACCCTGAAGCTACCGTCTTGATTGAGACTTCCCATATTGAGTTTCTTATTCAAGTCGCTTTCATCCCAACCGAGTTGGACAGCCGCAGTTTCATTGATTAAGTAGGACAGGGAGTCCGTATTCAGTCTATTATCGAAACCTCTTCCCGTGACCACTTCGAATTCATACAGGTTGCTGAAGTCCAAATCGGTCTCTAATCGCATAAAAAGCATATTGTTCTCAGCCGTCTCTCCTTCCGGTAGCACGTTGTAGTCATAGAATCCTTCATGACCAGGAATCCTTGCCGAAACTGCAGATCCTGTAACCTGTGGCAGTTGGTTTAATCTGTCTTTAAGCGTCTTGATTCTCGTTTGATCTCTGATAGACCTTACTTCCAATACCACGGTCTGCTCCTTATTAAAGCCTAAAGCCTTGTTACGCATGAACTGTAATTGGAAGTATATGATAAAGGTAGATATGATCAGTGCTGCCGAAATAACAAATTGAAAGGTAATCAGGACTTTCTTGAAAAGACCAGCAAAAGGACTCTGCTTTGCGACCTTTCCTTTTAAAATTGCTGCTGGTGAAAATCCTGATAAAAACAATGCTGGATAAATGCCTGACAGAAAACCGACTATCAATGCAATGACCAGCAATCCGCCCAAAATGAGTGGCACATCGGCCACTCCAACCGTTAATGACTTTTCTGTTAGGTTGTTAAAGGCCGGCATGGCCAGCAAGAAAAACCCAAATCCGATTACTCCAGAAATAATAGTAACTAGAATTGATTCACTCAGGTATTGAACGATAATTTGTTCTCTCACAGCACCAAATACCTTTCTAACACCCACCTCTCCTGATCTGCTAATCGACCTAGCCAAAGAGAGGTTCATGAAGTTCACGCATGCAATGGCCAAGATCAGGAATGCCGTTGTTGTAAGTATATATAAGTAAGTCTTATTGGTGGTCTTACCTAGCTCATTGGCATATTCTGTAGTAGTATGCACGTCAGCAAGTGCTTGCATCTTATAGCCTCTTTGCTCTGCCGTGAGTTTTCCAAGGTACTTCTCGACCATACCTGGAAATTTTGCCTCCACATTTTTCACATTCACTTCTGGTGGCACTTTTACATAGGTGTACATTGGCGGCCAATACCAGTTGTTAAACATCCAACCTCCTTGAACTTGTCTTAGGCTTATGAACGATGCAAGGAAATCGAATTGCAAATGGGAGTTATTAGGAATGTCTTGTAAGATACCCGTCACTTGATAGTCGTTTTGACTATCAACTTTTAAGGTCTGACCCATGGCATCTTCATCTCCGAAGTACTTTTTAGCCATAGATTCCGTAATAACTATTGAAAATGGATCGGCCAGTGCACTGCTTTTATCTCCTTCAAGCAAAGTGAAGTCCAGGACATCCCAAAGTGTAGAATCTGCAAAAGCGAAAAGGGGTTCTTGAAACTTCTTTTCTGGTCCATTCTCAACAGAAAATTCTTCGATATGGAACCTAACGAACGCTTCAAATTCAGGGAAGTCACTTTGCAGTGCCGGACCAATGGCACTATAGGCATTTGCCAGGTAGTTATCCCCTCCATCGGTATAATTCACCTCTGTTATCCTATAGATTCGTTCATGATCCGCATGAAACTTATCATAGGAAGATTCATCTTTAACATAAAAGAGTATTAAAAGGAAGCATGCCATTCCGACTGCTAAGCCGAACACATTGATTGCTGTGTGGCCCTTGTGTTTCAACAAGTTTCGCCACGCCATTTTCAGATAATTCTTAACCATGTTTTTGTTGTTTTGAGTTTACAAAACATGATTTAGGAAAATCATACTACGATATAAAAAGAAATAGAAGTACTAAACCATATAGTAGATGAAATGGGCCATTCTCTAGATCACTAATTACCCTCGATATCGTCACAGAGCTCCTGATACCAAGCCTCTCCATACTTCCGAACAAGTGCATCCTTTAAGAACTTATAGATGGGAACACCCAATTTCTCCCCCAGGGCGCAAGCCGCTGAACAGATAGACCATCTGTCATAATTCAAAGCTTCATAATGGTCATACTTCGTTATTCTTATGGGGTACAAGTGACATGAAATAGGTTTCTTGAATTTGGTCTTGCCATCTATGTAAGCCTGCTCTATACCACACTTTAATACATTATGCTCATCGTAAATGGCAAATGCACATTCTTTACCGCCTATGGTTGTAGTAGAATAATCGCCTTCAAAATCCTTGATATAGGGTCCCTCTTTTTCAATGGCCTCAATGCCTTCTTTTGACAAGTAAGGTTTTACAACATCATAGCATTCTTCCAGTTCTTTTAACTCTGATTCTTCCAGAGGAGCGCCCAAATCACCTTCCACACAGCAAGCTCCTTTACACTTATCCAGATCACACACAAAGAACTGTTCTTTGATGTCATCACTAATCACTGCATTGTCTACTAAAATCATAGGCTCACTTTACATTGGTAAATATAGTGATCACAGGGTCTAATCGAATCAAAGTGCTAAATTGCATCGATTTTTATTCATGAGTCAATCCATTAAAATTTCTGGCGTAGTTATTACCTATAACGAGGAGGCCAATATTGAAAGATGTATTAAATCAATCATCAATATCTGCGATGAGGTTGTTATTGTGGACTCATATTCTACAGATAATACGAAAGTAATTTGCGCTCAATATAATGTTAGATTCGTTGAGCATCCATTTGAGGGACATATCGAGCAAAAGAATTACGCTATCGATCTGGCCCAACACGAAATAGTTTTATCGCTTGATGCAGATGAAGAACTTTCACAGGAGCTTTCAGAATCGATCGTTGATGCCAAGAATGACTGGTCTGCTGATGCCTATTGTTTCAATAGATTCACAAACTATTGCGGTCAGTGGATCAAACACTCCGGCTGGTACCCTGATACTAAAACCAGGTTGTGGAATAAGAATCTTGGCCGGTGGGGCGGTACAAACCCACATGACTCTGTTGAATTAAGAGAATCTGCCAAACTGATTAAGCTCAAAGGGGATTTATTGCATTACTCTTACTATACAATGGAAGAACATGTACTAAGATCTGCCAAGTATGCTAAAATCTCTGCCAAGGCGTTGTTTCAACAAGGAAAGCAAGCAAGCATTTTAAAAATGACCCTCAGTGCCGGCTTTAGATTTTTCCAAGACTACATCTTAAGAGGTGGATTTCGTGATGGCTTTTACGGCCTGGTGATCTGCGGAACAAGCAGTCACACTACATTCTTAAAGTATGCCTACTTAAGAAACTTAAACAAGGGGAAAAAAATTGACGAATGAAGACTATTTCAGATTTTCTTCTACTCAAGGCTCCTCATAAGCAGCAGGCTTATTTTCTAATGGCTATCATCAGCATAGTCTATCTGTTCAATTTTCATGTAAACGACATTTGGACGCCTAACGAAAGCTTCTATGCGGAAGCAGTTAGAGAAATGTTTGAGTCGGGTAATTTTACAGAGTTCTTCTACAATTACGAAGCACGTTACAATAAACCTCCACTAACCTACTGGCTTATTGCTGGTTCATCGGCTGTTTTTGGATTGAGCGAATTTGCCATTCGGTTGCCCATTGTACTCCTAGGTCTTGGTAGTATTTGGTTGACCTATTTGCTGGGCAAATTACTTTATGGGCCTAAAGGAGGTTTATATTGTCTGGTCATGATGGCCTTTTCAGTACAGCTCCTGGCTGTTAAGCAATATGCTTCACCCGAAGTCCCCCTCACTTTCTTCTTTACACTGACCATGTATTATTTTATCAGGGGATTTCAGTCGCAAAAGCCTAAGCACATGGTTTATGCTTTTTTAGCATTGGGTTTCACTGTGCTTACCAAAGGCTTTCCTTATATCATTGTGATTGGTGGGATTATTGGACTCTATGTACTCTTGAAGGGGACTCTCAAATGGCCAAGAATTTGGAAGGACATTAAGCTTCTTAAGCTTCATATTGGCATCCCCATTACATTATTGGTCGGGCTTAGCTGGGTAATATTCATGTACCTAAAGGATGGTGCCGACTTTTGGGAGGTTTACTACAGGGAGACCTTTGGCAGGGCTCTGAGCAAAAAAACAAACGGGCCAAAACCCTTCTTTTACTTAGAAGTCATTTCATGGAGTATTATACCTTATTCTGTTGTCTTCTTCTATGTGGTGGTCAAATGGATTAAGGACAGAAAACAAGTTGTCAAGGTGTTATTCCCGTTGTGTTGGCTTGTTGTGATGTTGGTTATTTTCACAATAGCCAAGGGCAAAATACCTACATACATGATTCAAGGTCATCCGGCCATGTTCTTGCTTATCACACCTGTTTTATTGGAGTATAAGCCTTCGGGGAGCTTGTTTAAGATCTTGTGGAAACTAAGTTTCGGACTTCCCACCATTCTGATAATTGGAGCCACTTTTTATGTCATCAATCTCCTGGCACTTCCGCTATTGCTATATATACTACCCTTACTTTCTTTGGCTGGTTTTATCTTGTGGGTGATAAAATATAGAGACGCTGACTGGCACGTAATGCTTCCGTTCTGGTCGATTTCAGCCTTCTTAATCTGTTTTGCCATATATCTTCCTAGAATGGAAAAATTTAGACCATATGACAAATTGGGTATGGTCATCAACAAAGAAAAATCAATCGACAAAGCTATTCCGATTCACATTCAGGCCACATTGATTCATAACATTCCTTTCTATGCTGAAAGAAAAGCCATTCGTGATCAAACTTTGCCACAAATCAACTCAGCTGATGGAAGTGTATTGGCACTGGTAAGAGATGAAGGCATTGATGAATTAAGTAGTGACTTCGAATCTATCTGGAATGGTATGATTTATGACTTTTCCAGCGAGTCTCAGTTTCTAAAGTTTATCCTTGCATGTTTAGAAGCTGAAAAGGGTGACTTCTCCAAGTTTGCGAGATATCATGTAGTCACAAGAAACATTGACTAGGCAGTCCAGGCCCAAATGTAACCCGTTCCATCGTCATTCATCTTATCGGTTAGCTCAAAACCCTTTTCTATTAGATAAGACTTCAGTGCATCATGACATTCGGAATCAGTATTCCCTGGGTGTGTTTCGATCGAGAGATTTCTTATTTGCTCAAGTTGTTTATCACTTAGGTTATAGAGAATACCATATTCTGAACCCTCACAATCTAACTTTAACAAATCAATATGGCTTAATCCGTTCTGGTCCATCACGTCACCCAGGGTTAGGGTCTTGACTTCTATCTTCTCCCCTCTTCCATCCGTAGCAAATACTCCTGCCATCGTAGAGAATTGATCAATAGTACTTGAAAAAAGCGTCAAGCCATTTCGATTTTCTGAAACAGCTTCGTTGTAATTCTTCCAAGCAAATTGTGGGTAGGTATCCTGATACTGACTTAACTGTTTGTAGTTGAAGGGCATTGGTTCAAACCCATAGACACTAGCCTTGGGAAATTGAGAAAGAATAAACAAACCAAAAAAGCCAACATTAGCTCCAATATCAACAATCACTGGATTCTCAGGCAATTTGAAAGCAGGAGGAAATCCTTGCAAATAAACCTGGTCAAAAAAACTCTCTTTAAAAGGTGGCAGCATCTTTCTCTGAACCTCTATTTCAAATCCGTTCCTCATTTTAAAATTGAATGAGGAAGAACTCCCTCCTTTAAAAGATATATATCCAGGCCAATTGGCAAACTGGCTTATTAGAGACTTATATCTCCTTAGCTTGTGAACTAACAACATGGTTTTAGTGATATGCTAGGTAAAATTACTGTTTTACCTGAAAAGATAAAGGCTCCCGAGGGAGCCTTATTAAGAATTTAGATACTACTTAATATCTATAATGTTCTGGCTTATAAGGACCTTCAACAGTTACTCCAATATATTCTGCTTGCTCTTGAGTTAACTCATCTAACTCCACACCAATGTTGGCCAGGTGCAGCTTAGCCACCTTCTCATCTAAGTGCTTAGGCAAAGTATAAACAGCGTTTTCGTAAGCTTCTCTATTTGTCCAAAGCTCGATTTGAGCTAATGTCTGGTTTGTGAAAGAGTTGGACATTACGAAAGAAGGATGCCCAGTAGCACAGCCAAGGTTCACCAAACGGCCTTCGGCTAAAACAATGATATCGTTACCATTGACATTGTAGAGATCCACTTGAGGTTTGATCTCTATTTTGCTATCTCCATGATTACCATTCAACCATGCCATATCGATTTCATTGTCAAAGTGACCTATGTTACAGACAATCGTCTTATCCTTCATCGCCTCAAAGTGTCTCTGCTGAATAATGTTGTAGTTACCCGTGGCAGTTACAATGATGTTAGCTCTTGGAATGGCATTATCCATTTTCTGAACTTCGAAACCATCCATTGCAGCCTGAAGTGCACAGATTGGATCAATTTCAGTTACAATCACACGAACACCAGCACCGGCCAAAGAAGCGGCAGATCCTTTTCCAACATCACCATATCCAGCCACTACAGCCACTTTTCCAGCAAGCATTACATCTGTTGCCCGTCTGATTGCATCTACAAGAGATTCCTTGCAACCATACTTATTGTCAAATTTTGACTTGGTAACAGAATCATTCACGTTGATTGCAGGCATAGGTAGTGTTCCATTCTTCATACGCTCATAAAGCCTATGAACACCAGTAGTAGTTTCTTCCGATAGGCCCTTAATATTAGGTACTAATTCTGGGTATTTATCCAATACCATATTAGTAAGGTCACCACCATCATCAAGAATCATATTGAGAGGCTTTCCTCCTTCAAATGCAAATAATGTTTGCTCTATACACCAATCGAACTCTTCATCATTCATGCCTTTCCAAGCATAAACTGGAATCCCCGCTTTAGCAATTGCGGCTGCTGCATGATCCTGAGTTGAGAAAATATTGCATGAAGACCAAGAAACCTCCGCGCCAAGTTCTCTTAATGTTTCGATTAGAACAGCTGTCTGAATTGTCATGTGAAGACAACCTGCTATTCGTGCTCCTTTAAGAATTTGAGACGGTCCAAATTCTTCTCTCAAAGACATCAGACCTGGCATTTCTGCCTCTGCTAGTTCGATCTCTTTTCTACCCCAATCTGATAGGTTAATATCTTTTACTTTATACTCAAGTGTTTCTTGCATGATTCATGTATTAATTGCGCCACAAAGGTAACTGAAGCCAATAGCAAAATCAAAGATTGCCTAAAGATTAAAGGATAAACTCAATTTCCTGAAAATTAAACTCCCTACTCTCTCCATTTATTGATACCGATAACAAGCCCGTATCGGTAACATTCTCTATGACCCCCTCAAATTCAAATTCCGATTTAAACCTGAGTTGAGTTCTATATCCCAAAAGAGATTTCAAATACTCCTCTTTAATCTCTGAGTTCTTATGCGCTTTGAGTTTTAAGTAGAAAGCCTCGAGGTTCTCAACCAAAGACTCCAAAACACCTTGTAGTGGAAGTTCTCCATCCAAATTATCAACAAGGGCGGTTGCTTGAACTCCGGTAAAATCTGACTGGTTCACATTCAGCCCAATGCCAACAATAGAATAATCAATATACTTGCTTACCAAACCATTTTCGATCAGAATACCAGCCACTTTGCGCCTATCTATTAAAATATCATTCGGCCATTTGATTATACCCTTATCACCTCCGATAACATCATTAACTGTTTTCAAAACCCCTAGCGATACCGCCATATTTAAGAAGTATTGTTGGGATGCTTCTAGAAATTTGGGTTTTAGCGCCAGTGACATTGTAATATTTTCACCTGGAGCAGCCAACCATGAATTACCTCTTTGCCCTCTACCTTTTGTTTGGTGGTCGGTTATAATGACAGTCCCTTCAGTAATGTCAGTGTTTCTAGTCATTTCCAGAGCAATGTCGTTGGTAGAATGACAACTTGGCATGTAAATCACTTTTTTGCCCAGAAATAAGGTATTAGCAAGGATTTTGTACAATGATTTTTTAGTAGTTTTGATCCTAAAATTAAGTTAAAATCACTTACACAATTGAATGAGTTCTGAAGAATTGAGCAACATCGTTGTTAAGGGGATGGAAGAGAAGAAAGCTGAGGACATTGTCATAATGGACCTCAGAAAAGTAAAAGGTGCGATAAGTGATTTTTTCATCATTTGCTCTGGAAATTCTGATACCCAAATCGAGGCGATAGCCGAATCTGTTGAAGATGAAATAAAGAAAGGCTCTAAAGAGAGTCCTTGGCGCAAAGAAGGATTTACAAATAGAGAGTGGATTCTCATCGATTACGTTAATGTTGTGGCTCACATTTTCAATAAAGGGAAACGTAGTCATTATGCCATTGAAGAACTATGGGGTGACGCCATCATTACGCAAGTCTCTCAAAATCCATAGTTAACTTTATTGTTAAGAGAGCGTTATTAAGTAGGTTTATAAAATTTTAAAAAATATATAATGCCGGATAATCCAAGAAAGAAAAATATACTAGGTAAACCTGGACCAGCAGGTAAAAGACCGAATAATCAGGTATGGATTTTCGTATCCCTGATCATAGTATTTTTCGCTGTATCATATTTTACCAGTCAGAGTTCTGGCATTGCCATTACAAAGTCGCGTTTCGAGGACATGATTAAGAGCAATGATGTTGCTCGGGTTGTATTTATTAATGGTCAAAATACCGTAGAGGTAACGCTTAAACAGGAGGCACTTCAAAACGCCAAATATAAGACTGAACTGGATGGAAATAGCGTCTTTGGCTTTAACAGCGGCCCCCATTATACTATTCAAAAGCAATTCTTCTCTGCTGAAGATTTCAGAACATATTACGACAACTTCCTAGAGACGAATAGCATACCGCAACAACAAAGGGTTACTACTGAATTTGACGACAGGACCACTATCATGGACTTCTTAAGTACTTGGGGGTTCTTGATTCTTATTGTTCTTTTCTTCTGGCTGATGATGCGTAGAATGACAGGAAATGCCGGTCCAGGTGGACAGATATTCAATATTGGTAAGTCTAGAGCTGCACTTTTTGATGCTGAAAATAAAGTAAAGATCACTTTTGACAACGTTGCTGGGCTTGATGAGGCAAAAGAGGAAGTGAAAGAAATTGTAGACTTCTTAAAGAACCCATCTAAGTTTACTAAGCTCGGAGGAAAAATACCTAAAGGTGCTCTCCTTGTAGGCCCTCCTGGTACCGGTAAGACTTTATTGGCAAAAGCCGTGGCAGGTGAAGCCGCTGTCCCATTCTTTTCTCTATCAGGGTCTGACTTTGTTGAGATGTTTGTGGGTGTTGGTGCTGCAAGGGTGAGAGATCTCTTTAAGCAGGCCAAGGAGAAAGCGCCTTGTATTGTTTTCATCGATGAGATTGATGCCATCGGTCGTTCTAGAGGTAAAGGACAAATGCCAGGCTCTAACGATGAAAGAGAGAATACCTTGAACTCACTCTTAGTTGAAATGGATGGTTTTGCCACTGATTCTGGTGTGATCATTCTAGCAGCCACCAACCGACCAGACGTTCTGGACAATGCGCTTTTGAGACCAGGTCGTTTTGATAGACAAATCGGTATTGACAAACCAGACATTGTAGGAAGAGAAGCTATATTCAAAGTACATCTCGGACCTATTAAGCTTGCCAAGGACATTGATGCTAAAAAGTTATCGGCTCAAACGCCTGGCTTCGCTGGGGCTGAAATCGCCAACGTTTGTAACGAAGCAGCTTTAATTGCAGCAAGAAAAGACAAGAAAGCTGTCGATATGGAAGACTTTCAGGATGCTATTGACAGAGTCATTGGTGGTCTTGAAAAGAAAAGCAAAATCATTTCGCCAGAAGAAAAGAAGATTGTTGCATATCATGAAGCAGGTCATGCCGTGGCAGGTTGGTTCTTGGAACATGCCGATCCATTGGTCAAAGTATCTATTGTACCTAGAGGAGTTGCTGCACTTGGATATGCCCAATACCTTCCTAAAGAACAATTCCTTTATCAGACGGAACAACTGATAGACGAAATGTGTATGACACTAGGTGGTAGAGCAGCTGAAGAGATCATTTTCGGTAAGATATCTACTGGTGCCTTAAGCGATTTGGAGAGAGTTACCAAAGTAGCCTATAGCATTGTGACCGTTTATGGCATGAATGAAAAAGTGGGGCATATCTCTTTCTACGATTCTAAGCAAAACGAATATGGTTTCTCGAAACCGTATTCTGAAGATACTGCGAAGACAATCGATGAAGAGGTCAAGAAGATTGTTGATCAAGCTTATCAGAGAACAGTTGACTTATTGACTGAGAAAAAATCACAGCTTGAAGTCTTAGCGAAAGAACTTCTTGCCAAAGAGATTCTTTTCCAGTCTGACTTGGAAGGACTGATAGGACCTCGACCTTTTGAAAAGCAGACCACATATGAGGCATTTACCAATAACAATGGTAAAGCCGAGGTAGTTGAGGATATTTCAGAGGAGAGTAATACTCCGGAGGTTGCAGAAGAACCAGCAGTTCAAGACACTCCCACTACTGAATTACCGACTGAGGATCCAAAGACAGAATAGGAAATCTAATTCAATACATTAAAATCAGGTTTAACGACCTGATTTTTTTATTTACACAGGTTTTGCAATTTTTACTTTGCTTCACTTATGGAATTAAATCCCGCTTCAAACCAAAAAATATATTTCGCATCGGATTTTCATCTGGGTGTGCCTTCTCCTGAAGTCAGTTTAGAGCGAGAAAAGAAAATTATCCGCTGGCTCGATGAATGCAAAAAGGACGCCCATACAATCTTTCTTGTTGGCGATCTCTTTGACTTTTGGTTTGAGTATAGATCCACAGTACCAAAAGGCTTTACCAGGTTTTTAGGTAAGCTCTCAGAGATTTCTGATGCAGGGATAAATCTAGTGATATTCACAGGCAACCACGACTTGTGGATGTTTGGCTACCTAGACAAAGAACTTGGCGCCAAAGTAATCTATGACCCCATTGATGTATCTATTCATCACACAAAACTTTTTATTGGCCATGGAGATGGTATTGGTCCCGGTGACAAGGGTTATAAATTCCTCAAAAAAATCTTTAGAAACAGATTTTTTCAATGGTGCTTCCGTTGGCTTCATCCGAACATCGGAATAGGCCTGGCCAATTTTTGGTCAGGTAAGAGTCGTGCACAAGCCAATGATACCGAGCAAAGATTCATGGGTGAAGACGAGTGGCTTTGGAGCTTTGCCAAAGAGATGGAAAAACAAAAACACTATGACTATTATATCTTTGGACATAGACACCTTCCACTAGATCTGGAAGTTGGAGAAGCCAGCAAGTATATCAACTTGGGAGAATGGCTTAACTATTGCACTTACGCAGTATACTCTGATGGGAAAATTGAACTGAAGACTTTTGAAGCTTAGTCCGGTCATACTGCTATACCTTCTCGGTAGCTCGCTTCTACAAGCGCAGCGCTTGGAAAAGACCCATTCATTTGACCTTGGATACGCTCCAACAACTGCCTCTATAGATAGACAAGGCTACTTATACTTTTCTAACAATCAAGGAGCCATTGACAAACTTGACAAGAAAGGAAACCAGATTTACCACTACTCACCTCAAAAGCAAGGCACACCAACACTGATAGATGCGTGGCAAGGTCTCAGGACCTTTGTATACTATCAAAACTTCCAGGAATATATTCTATTTGACAGGTTCCTAAATGCTTCTGAAAGGTACCAGGTCAATGGCAATGAAATCAGTGACTTTTCAGGCTTAGTCACGTTGGCAAATGATAATAACCTCTGGATTCTCAATAATCAGGAACTGAGTTTAAAGAAGATCGATATCAATGACAGAGAGCTATTAATTGATAACCAACTCAATTTGAGCCTGGATATAGGTACCTGGGATATTAAATTCATCCGATCCTACCAGAACTATTTGTTCATAGGGGATGCAAACGAAGGTATTTTTGTCTTTGACAATCTCGGAAACTACAGTGAAAAGATCACGGAGTATGGAGTAGATTTTTTCACATTCGCTGGAGATGAGATAGTATTTCTTGGTGATCAGAAACTCCAGATGATTCACTTGTACGACAAAACAAAAAGAGAGATCAGTTTACCTGATCTCCCTTATCAATTTGTACTTATGGAAAACAATCAAATTTTCTTAGTCCACAACCAAACGGTTGAAGTTTTCAGTCTTAATTAGAATTCTCTGGATCCAATTCGCCTGTAAAGATGTCGAGAATCAATTTTCTCAACATGATGCCATACCTAGCTTGAACCAACTGAAATTCAGCGCCATTTTTGAGGTTAAGACTCTGCAGGTACGTTACAAAATCAATCGTACCATTCTCGTACCTTGTTTTTGAGAATTCAAAAGAAGTATTAAGGTTTACCAAACTTTCTTGAGCGGCAGCATACGTAGTCTTAGCATTGACCAGATTCAAGTAGGCTTGTTGCACTTGATTTGTCAAGTTATTCCTTGTCTGTTCTAGGTTCAACTCTGCGTTCAAGAATTGTATCTTAGACTGTTGTACAGCTGTTCGGTTCTGGAATCTCGTAAACAAAGGAATATTAAGGTTCAAGCTTGCTCCCTTTCTTTCATTGTTCTGAAACTGAGTATTCCAATCAACTACCTCAGTGCGTACCGGAGCCTGAGTAACAGGATCTCTTTCTAATACGTTAACGAAGTTCGAAGACCAACCCGTGCTCCATGAAGCACTTGCTGTCAAACGAGGCATCCAAGCATACTGAGATATTTTTAGTGATTTCTTTGATGCCTCAAGGCTATACTCTGCAGATTTCAAACCCGGGCTAAAATCCTCAGCCTTTGCATATATGGCAGAAAACTCTTCGAGTTCTGCTTCCAGTTCGGCATCAGCTGTACTCACTCCAGCAAACTCATACTCCTGATTCGAATCTAAAAGTAGGAGTTGCACAAGTCCCAATTCGCCCGTAGCAATCTGATTTTCCAGACCAACAATCGTGAGTTTTTGCTGAGCAATTTGTGATCTAAAATTATAGACTTGCTCCATGCTACCCGTACCAGCCCTCTCAATGCTCTCCTGTCTTGCCAGCTGATCATTGAGTAAGTCAAGTGTCTGAACCGCAATTTTCAACTGTTCCTTAGTTGAAATAACATTCAAGAATCCCCCTATGACAGCTGCCTCTGTAGCCTGAATATTGCTCTTAATAGTTTGTAGTGAAGCTTCATACTGAAGCTTTCTTTGCCCCATAGTGAGTACATTATTAAATCCGCTAAATATTGTAATACCAGCATTGATGGATCCTCCGCCATTCAATGTGGTCGTATTTACCAAATCACCCACTGTCTGGTCAAACTGGAGTCCTTCACTCCAATTATGACTTGCACCAGCATTCAAATTTGGAAGAAAGTTGAACTTACTTTGGTTATACCCTGCTCTTGCGCTTATGGCATTATTTCTAGCTGTCTTAATACTAATGTTGTTATCAAGCGCTATATCAATGCACTCTTCAAGAGTAAGGGTTCGTTGAGCAAAAGTCAAGCTCGAAAGCGTAACTAAGGCCAAACATGTGTATAAAATCTTTTTCATAATGGTGTTTTCTATCCTTTAGGCAATACAATACCTGGAAACTATTTTTCAAGCTTCTTAAAGCACCCACTTGCCAAAAGGCAAGTGGGTGTAAACCCATATAAGGGAATATTATTAAACTAGAGAGTTCTCTTTGGAATTGATGTTCTCGGAAACTACCTGACCATCAAATAGGTTGATCACTCTGTGCGCATATTCTGCATCAGTAGCGGAGTGCGTTACCATTACAACAGTTGTTCCTTTGGCATTTAAGTCGCTCAACAATGTCATTACTTCCTGACCATTAGTTGAGTCCAAGTTACCAGTAGGCTCATCCGCAAGGATAAGGTTTGGCTTAGCAACTACAGCTCTTGCCACGGCAACCCTTTGTTGCTGACCACCAGAAAGCTGCTGAGGGAAGTGATCTTTTCTGTGCATAATCTGCATAGTCTCTAACACTTCTTCTACTCTCTTCTTTCTATCAGCAGAAGGGTACTTCAAGTAAATCAAAGGAAGCTCAACATTTTCATATACTGTAAGCTCGTCAATCAAGTTAAAGCTTTGGAATACGAACCCAATGTTCTTCTTTCTTAGCTCAGCTCTTTGTCTTTCAGAATATTTTGAGACCTCTTCATCATAAAAAAAGAACTCACCTTCAGAAGGGTTGTCCAATAGACCAATGATATTAAGTAAAGTAGATTTTCCGCAACCAGAAGGACCCATGATTGCCACGAATTCTCCCTCGGCAATCGCTAGATTGACGTTGTTTAGTGCAGTAGTTTCGATCTCATCAGTATAATAGAACTTCTTGAGACCTTTTGTAGTAATAATGTTTTTACCATTTTCCATAATGTAAAAAGTTATCGGTTGTTTGAATTAATTTATTGTTTGATTATTAATTTGTCTTTGTCATCATATCCTTCGTAGGATGAAAATATGACTTTTTCTCCAGGTTGTAAACCTTCAAGCACTTCATAATGACGTGGTGTCTGGTTTCCAATTCTAATTTGTCTTCTTGTTGCAACTGTTCCTGACTCGTCTACAACGAATATCCAGTTACCACCAGTTGTCTGGAAAAAGCTTCCTCTAGGGATTTGAATAGCATTCTTTTCTTCGCTCAATTGCAATCTAATTGAAATAGTCTGGCCTCTTCTTACCCCTGCTGGAACATCTCCCACCATTTCGACTACAAAAGTACCATTGTTAATCTCAGGGAATTTTTTTCGAATCTCTAAAGAATAAGTAGAGCCGGCAAAGTCATAAGTACCCACAAGTCCTTCGTAAACTCTTGGCAGGTAGTGCTGATCCACATTAGCCTGAATCTTAAACCCTTCTAAATCATCAATCTGTGCGATTGTAGTACCTTGATTGATATTTTGTCCAATTTCAGCATTTACCGTTGACAAAAGGCCTCCAACTGGAGCTGTGACGAAAAGGTCATCTAGTTGTCCTTCAACGATTTTCAGACTCTCCTGAGAAGTAATAAGTCTTTGTTTGTTTTGGCTTACTTGACTAATAGAGTTGATAGAGTCAAATTCCTTTTGCCTGATCGTATTTGCTCTCGTAGCAATTAGCCTGTTATATCTCCTTTCTGAGTTAAGATACTCCTGCTCGGAGATTACTTTGTCCTTCCAAAGTTGCTGATTTCTAGTGTAGATATCCTTCGCCTCATCAATATCAAAATCAATTGCAATCACCTGTGCGTTTGATCTAAATAATGATTGTGTCAGATTGTTGTTAGCGATCTCTATCTCATTGGTCAACCTATTTGTCTGAGTTTGCTCACGAATATACTGCATTTCCAAATTGCTATTTTCAAGCTTCAGAATAGTATCTCCCTTCAGAACTTCTACACCACCCTCGAGAAACTTCTCTTGGACGTTACCACCAACCTTTGCATCTAAAAAGAAAGTTGCCTTGGGTTGAACCGTACCTTCTATAGGTATGTATTCTTGAAATGGCCCCTCGACCACGGTAGCCATACTGATTTTCTCTGAATCGACATTGAGTTTTGAAGCCTTATCGGCAAAAACAAAAACATATAGTATAAGGAATACTAATCCCGCACTACCAAGTATTGTGACGACCCTTTTGGTAGTGAATGTTTTCTTTTTGATTTTTTTATCCATTGCTGTTGTTAAAGTGTTTTCTAATCCGGCCAGCTACAGACAACAAGGGTGCCACTTTTTTAAAGCACTGAAAAACAAACAGTTACAACTTAATTGGAATATGTAAGAGGTTTCAAAGTGTACAATTATAACACACGAATTGATCGAATTCGAACACTTTAGAACAAAGAGTATTGAATGAAGGGCATAAAAAAAGGCTCAGTATGGTCAGTACCGAGCCCAAAGGTCAAAAACTCAAAATATCTGAATTAATATTTAAATTAATTCAAAACAACGTGTGCAATATATGTACTTTAATCACTTCTGCAAAATGTTAGTTCCCTAAATATTGTGTTTTTTTATTTCATCGGTTTTCAGATACATGTACGTACCCTTTATATAAAACTCATCCTTTAATAATTACAATTCTCTGCCAATTTCATACTAGAGCCTTCTAGGCTATTCCTCTTAGGTATTTCCCCCAACCTTCCTTATCATTTATAGATGTCCATTTTCGATCATATTTTGTTACAAATTCGGACACACAACCATCGAAAAACTATATATTAGGCCTTCTAACCCTATTGGCACTATTTAGGCTTAAACAACGCCATCTGAATAAACTAACGACACTGTGGATAAAGAATTAGGCAAAATTTTAATCATCGATGATGATGAAGATGTTTTAATCGCAGCGAAACTGCTGCTAAAAAAACACGCAAAAGAAGTAATCATCGAGAAAAACCCTAAGAAGATTCCTTTCTTAATGAACAATGGCACCTATGATGTCATATTGCTGGACATGAATTTCAGCAAAGATATTACCAGTGGTAAAGAGGGTTTTTATTGGCTAGAGCAAATTCTTGATGCAGACCCACAAGCTGTCGTCATATTAATTACCGCATTTGGTGATGTTGAAATGGCTGTAAAAGCGCTCAAGGAAGGTGCTACGGATTTTGTACTGAAACCTTGGCAGAATGAAAAGCTGATTGGCACGCTGTCGGCTGCCATTAAACTCAAAGAGTCCTATAAAGAAGTTGACAAACTCAAAAGTGCCAAGAAGCAATTAGAGGACGACATCAATAAACCTTTTAAAGACATTATTGGTGATAGCCCTGCAATGAAGAATGTCTTCAGTATTATTGACAAAGTTGCAGGTACCGATGCCAACGTATTGATTCTAGGTGAGAATGGTACCGGTAAGGAGTTGGTAGCAAGAGCAATCCATCAACGTTCATTAAGAAAAGACAATGTTTTTGTTGGTGTGGACATGGGAGCTATAACCGAAACTTTATTTGAAAGTGAGCTCTTTGGCCATAAAAAAGGAGCATTTACGGATGCCAAGGAAGACAGAGCAGGTCGATTTGAAGTAGCGACAGGAGGTTCTCTCTTCTTAGATGAGATTGGCAACTTAAGTATGCCTTTGCAATCCAAACTGCTCTCAGTTCTTCAACAAAGACAAGTCACACGAATTGGCTCCAACAAGCCTATGGATATCGACATCCGCCTTGTGTGTGCGACAAACATGCCTGTGTATGACATGGTAGCTGAAAACACCTTCAGACAGGATCTATTATATAGGATCAATACCGTTGAGTTGCACTTACCTCCTCTTAGAGAAAGGCAAGATGATGTCAATCTTCTTACAGAGCATTTTGTCAAAGTTTACTGTGATAAGTACCGCAAGCCTCAAAAGAAAGTGGCCTCTTCCACTATGAAAAAGCTAAGTAAATATCCTTGGCCAGGGAACATCCGTGAACTACAACACGCAATAGAAAGAGCAATCATCATGAGCGATGGCAACATATTAATGCCAGATGATTTCTTCTTCTTGGTTCAAAAGACAGACAACCAGACAGAAACAGCAGACAATCTCAATCTCGATGATGTAGAAAAGAACGTGATCCTCAAAGCTGTAAATAAACATTCTGGCAACATATCCAAAGCAGCTAAGGAATTGGGACTTACCCGCGCATCATTATATAGACGTTTAGAAAAGCATGGGCTTTAAGAACATTCGGCTACTGTTAGTACTCCGAATAGTATTGCTGATCGGTTCAATTATGCTTTTGGCATATGTGGTATTTGAAGTACCCAACAATGTCAACAGCACATTCTTGATCATGCTCATTGCCATTCAGACTTACTTTCTCATTCGATCAATTGACAAGACAAATCGCGAGATTGCCGGCTTTTTGAGCTCCATTAAATACGATGATTTCACTACTACCTACCCTACTCATGGTCGTGGACAATCCATGAATGAACTCTATAAAGAGTTCAATAATGTGATTAAAAAGTTCAGAGAAATTCGTGCCGATAAAGAAGCAAACTATCATTACTTCAGAACTATTGTACAGCATGTTGGGATTGGCTTAATCACATTTAATAAGTTAGGCGATATACAGATCATTAACAGTGCCGCTAAAAAACTTATTGGCATTGAATCACTGACAAACATTTTTGAGTTAAGCAAAGTGAGCGCCAAGCTGGTAGAATCTCTGGTAAAGCTCAAAACTGGAGGAAGTGCATTAATTGAATTAACTAATGAAGGAAATAGAACTCAACTTTCGGTATATGTGATTGAGTTGGTTTTAAGAGGTGAAGAATTCAAACTAGTCTCTATACAGAATATTCAAAGCGAATTGGAAGAGAAAGAAATGGAGGCTTGGCAAAACCTTATCCGTGTACTGACACATGAGATCATGAATTCTGTTACGCCACTATCTTCATTGGCCGCAACTGTTGAAGAAAATTTGGTTGATAATATCGAAGACGATGTTCCTATTGAAAAAGAAGAACTCGAAGATATCTATTTAGCAGTACAGACCATCAAGCGGAGAAGTGAGGGCCTCATTCGTTTTGTATCTGACTTCAGAAACCTCACAAGAATCCCAGAGCCAAAACTTCAGGAGATCGAAGTCCAAAAGGTACTGGATCATATTAGTCTTCTTCTAAAACACGAAATAGCCGCTAAGAACATTGACTTCAGGTTGAAAATTGCACCTAAAGGCTTGATGTTCAATATTGATAAGGAGTTGATTGACCAAGTGCTGATCAACTTACTTCAAAATGCCATTCATGCTCTGGATGAAAATGGTGGTGAGAAAATGATCATTGTTAACGCCTTTCTAAATGAATATGGAAGACCCACACTCACAATAAGAGATAACGGTGTAGGTATTGACGAAGAAGCATTGGGTAAGATTTTCATACCCTTCTTTACAACCAAAAAACAAGGGTCGGGTATTGGACTTAGTTTGTCCAAACAGATTATGAGAAAACATGGTGGTGCCATTACTGTTAAATCAGTCATGAATGAAGGCACAGAATTTACGTTGAGGTTTTAATTATTTTAAGGAATCGTTTATCTTCCGAAATCATTTCATTCAATACCCCCTAATGAGCAATACGCTAGAAAAAGTAATTCAAATACTTGTTGAGAAAATAGGCATAGCTCCAACTGAAGCGACTACTGATGCCAATTTCATAAAAGACCTGGGGATCGATTCCCTAGACTATGCAGAAATCGTAATGGAGTTTGAACAAACCTTTAACATTCGTATTCCTGATAGTGATGCAGAAAGGCTTCAGACAGTGGGTCAAGCCGTAGAATACATCGAAGAAAAAATCGCAGTTTAGACTGGGTTAAATTCGTTTTAAGAAAAAGCCTTTTTTTTCAACAAAGCATAGCAATCTCATAAAATAGCATTGACAGTCGGGTCATAGCAAAAGTGCACCTTGGGGGTAACACCTACCTCAAAAGGCCCAGACATGAAAATCAAATGCAAAACCATCATCATATCTGACGTACACCTTGGTACAGAGGGCGCTAAAGCCAAAGAACTGGTCAGATTTCTTAAACAGTACCAATGCGAAAACCTCATTCTCAATGGAGATATCATTGATGGTTGGCAATTAAAGAAGTCAGGCAAATGGAGACGGAAGCACACTCGTTTCTTTACCAGAATTCTCAGAATGATAGAGGAAGAAGAAACTATTGTAACCTATATCAGGGGCAATCATGATGACTTCCTCGATCAAATTCTTCCTTTCAAAATGGGAAATCTAAGTATTCAGCATGATATGATCTATGAATCCAATGGTAAGAGATATTATGTCGTTCACGGAGATATTTTCGATTCAATTACAAGCAGACTCAAGTGGGTTGCGAAACTTGGAGACGTTGGTTACTCGATACTGCTTTGGATAAACAGGAAGTATAATGCCAGACGGGTCAAAAAGGGGCTTCCATACTATTCATTGTCACAGTCAATTAAAGCCAAGGTGAAAAAGGCAATTAAGTATATTGACGATTATGAGCACCAACTGGTCTCACTGGCTAAACACAAGCAATGCGATGGCATCATCTGCGGACATATTCATCAGCCGGCTATTAAGAACATTGAAGGCATTACTTATCTTAATTCGGGAGATTGGGTTGAATCCATGACCGCGTTAGTGGAAGACTTTGATGGGGACTGGAGCCTAGCATACTACACGGAAACGCAAAAGCACAAAGAGTCTTCAGAGGTCTCTCAAAGGACGATTGAATTGAAGGAATATTTTGAACAAGGTGGATTGAACCCTCAGGCCGCTTCTTAGCACATTAGGTTAGTGGTAAATCAGTCCTTCACGGTGGTCTCCCTTCTTTTGCTCATTCGCAGTACCAATATTATCAGTAGCTACCAGCGCCAGTATACTGTCCAGATCATGGCTGGTGGTAACTTCTATGTTTGAAGCAATACGAACCTCCTTTTCTTCCAACATATCTAACATACCTTGATAATCGGGTTGCTTAGTCCGATATCCAAAATCTTCCAGTAAAAACCTTTTGGCTGTCTCAACTGGATATGTCTCATACACTGTCGCACCCATTTGACCCAATTGACATTGAAGCTTCATGGCTCGGGCAGTTAAACCTCCCAGAAACATTGGGGACATAGCCTTTAACGCCCTATCACAAACTCGATAATGATAGTCACTAAAGTCTTCAATCTCCCTATAAACTCCTGGAAGCGAAAGTGGTGCATCAATACCAATTACCTCAGGTTTGTACTCTAAAGCAAAGTCCATAATCATCTGATCGGCATCCTGGTTCTTAACTGATCTTTCTAAGTAAATCAGCCCCTTTTGTCGATAAGAGATTACCGTGGTACCAGCCAATTTACTTCCATAATCTATCCCAATTCTCATCACTAAATTATTATTGCAAATGCAAACTAATCCTTTCATAGATTTGTTATTCTGGCTAAAGAAAGGAATAATATGCTCACGTGGATTGATGTGATCAAATTTGCCAATAATGGCAACCCCAGCCCTGACCGTAGGGTTGAAAAAACTGAAGAAGAGTGGAGGAAAATCCTGACTCCTGAACAGTTTCAAATTGCAAGATTAAAAGGTACCGAAAGAGCGGGTACCGGAGCTTTTTGTGAGAGGCATGAACCAGGACTGTATGGCTGTGTCTGTTGCGGAACGCCCCTGTTTGACTCAAGAGTGAAGTTCGAATCAGGAACCGGCTGGCCTAGCTTTGCCCAACCTGTGAAAGAAAATGCCATTGGCTACATAAAAGACACTAGCTATGGCATGACTCGTGTAGAAGTGGTGTGTAATACCTGTGATGCTCATCAGGGGCATGTGTTTCCTGACGGACCAGAACCAAGTGGCTTGAGGTATTGTATCAATTCGGCTTCAATGCAGTTGCTAGAAGACGATAACAAAGAAGCAACAGCCATTATTGGTGGCGGTTGTTTTTGGTGTACTGAGGCAGTATTTCAAAGAGTCGAAGGTGTTAGCCATGTAGAATCTGGCTATTCAGGTGGAACAATCAAAGACCCTACTTACAGAGAAATCTGTTCAGGGCGCACAGGACATGCAGAAGTGATTAGGATAACTTACAATCCAGAAATATTGGACTATGCCGATTTACTAAGAATCTTCTTCTCAACTCATGACCCAACTACACTGAATCGACAAGGTTATGACCAAGGAACACAGTATCGATCTGTGATTTTCTTTCAGGATGATAAGGAGAAGGAAATAGCGGAGGAAGTAGTTTTGGAAATGAAGGATTACTTTGATGATCCCATTGTGACGGAAATAAGCCCCTTAGGAGCATATTATCCAGCGGAAGAAGATCATCAGAACTATTATAATGAGCACAGAAGCCAAGGCTACTGTACTGCGATCATAGATCCAAAAGTTGCCAAGTTGAGGGCCATGTTTGCCGATCGACTTAAACCAGAAGTAAATTAATAAAAAGCCTCGCTAGCCGAGGCTTTTTCATTCATCTCCTTCCCTCGAGAGCACCTTAAAAGACCACACCAATTCATTCCCATTAGAGTCGATGACTCGAACCACATGATCACCCGGTGTTGGTTGTAAACCCATTACATGTTGTCTATTTGTACTCCCCAAGTAGGTATCATCCAAATGCCAGTGCAATTCCGAATCTTGTTTGCGATGCGTTGCCTCAAAAACAAGCTGACCCTTTGTTCCATCTTGCTGAATAGGAATATAGAGTATTGCATCCTGCTCAGGATAGATCATATCCATTACAACCAAAGACAGCTCCTCATCAGCACAATTAGCCAGCAATGGAGGCAATTCCTGATAGGTAGGATTCTTCTTACTGAAGTAAAAAGCCTGCTTGGGCGGAAGTACAAACCAGTTCTTAGCAATCATGTCATTCAGCGGATAGCAGGCTGCATTCACCCTGAAGTCTCCTGTTTTAGTTAAATGTACCCTTTGATGGTAAGGACTGGCAGCGGTTCTCAAACCTACTTTTGGAATGAAGACCGTATCGACTTCGGAAGAATATGGGGAAGCTAAATGACCGCTTTGACGATCCACGGCAGCCATTGTGATTTCTGATCTTGGGGGTAAAAACCAACTCGTCTCTGGTAATAGATCAAAAACATCGAACATTATGGGAGCAGCAGCCTTAATACCTGTCAAACTGGGTCTACCTTCACCATCAGCATTACCTACCCATACACCTACCACGTATTCCGGTGTCACCCCAATAGCCCAGCCATCACGGTAGCCAAAGCTGGTCCCTGTTTTCCATGCTACCTTCCTTGAACTGGAATACATCTTCCAGGAAGCATCCTCGTCAGGGCGGTAGACCTCAAGCATTGCCTGAAAGGCGAACCAAATGGACGAGGCTCCCAGGATTGGGTCACCTTTTGATATACCAAGCGCTTCTTTCTTTACAGCATAATCTGCAAAATCGAAGCTTACAGTGTTATATGATGACCTATTTTCTTGAAAGCCAGAAAGCGTCCTTGACATACCTGCATAGATATTGGCCATATCCCAAAGTGTACCCTCAGAACCTCCCAATATGAGTGCAAGACCATAATGATCAGCAGGTTGTACCAAAGTACTCATTCCTAAATCACGCAGTTTTTGATGAAACCGAGGATAACCATATTGCTTCAGCATATTTACTGCGGGCACATTCAAAGATCTGGAAATAGCCATATCAGCATGAACAGCCCCATCATACTTTCTTGTAAAGTTCTTAGGAGCAAAATCCGTATAGAAAATTGGCACATCAGGAATTAAGGTCTTTGGCAAAATCATACCCTCATCCAGTAAACTTGCATAGAGGATTGGTTTCAGTAAACTCCCAGTACTTCTTGGGGCTTGAATCACATCCACAGATGAGGCATGTTCATCACCTGCAATTGACACATTACCATTATAGCTTATGACCTTATTTTCCTTTACGTCAAGGACTAGCACGGCAGCATTATGAATACCATCCGTTTTCAACAGTTGATGGTGGGCATTCAGTACATTAGTCACTCTAGCTTGCAAGTGCCCATCAAGACTAGATTCTGTCACCTTGCCCCCTTGCTCATTGCCAGATATGTAATTCAAAAAATGATCAGCCTTCTGCGGTAGATTACTTGGCCCACTAGGCAAGGGTTCAGCTTTGGCCAGCTCAAGAGAAGTCATATCCATATAACCCTTTTCATAGAGTCGATCCAGAAGTCGATCTCTCTTTGTTTTTAGTCTCTTATTCCTTCTACCCGGAAAGAGCAATGAGGGCTGATTTGGCAAAATTGCCAACAAGGCAGATTCTGCCCAAGACAGGTGCTCAGGGGAACGTTGAAAATACCGCCATGAAGCTGCATTAAGCCCAACTGTATTTCCACCGAACGGAGCATGAGAAGCATAAAGTTTAAGTATGCTTGACTTTTTATATCTCAACTCCAATCGTGTGGCCAATGTCATTTCGAGGAGCTTCTCACCAATGGAACGGCCCTTGCCTTTTCGAGCAAGCCGAATGACCTGCATGGTGATGGTGCTACCGCCACTCACCACTCTACCTTCACTCAGGTTCTGCCACAAGGCACGGCTCAGTGCAACAGGGTTTACTCCTGGGTGCTTATAAAAGTGCTGATCTTCAAACAGCAGCAGTGCCTTTTCGTATTTCTCTGGTAACTCTTCAATTTCAGGAAATCTCCATTGACCATCTGACGCAATCCTCGCAGACATCAGCTCACCTCGGAAATCATTGACAACAGTGGCATAGGGATCGTCAAAGAGCACTTTAGGTAAGGCAAAGTAGTATACAATGCTCATGCAAAAGGCAGCGATCAGGACGATCTTACGATATCGTTTTAGGCGTCTTATCAATTATCGCTTCTCTCGACTTTCACCCATTGGCCAGAAGTTCTGGCGTTAATCGTATCATCATACATAGCTTCTACTTTCACCGCTGGCAAATAGTATTGTCCTGCATAGGTAGCATTCAAGGCAACTCTGAACTTCTTTCGCTCGTTTGGCCTCAAGTCAAAATAGGTGAAGACACGATCATCCCTGATATCACGATAATCGTAATCATCCTTTCGAATGGCACCTGGGATTTCATTGAGACGATCATTCAGAATCTCCCACCCCGAAGGAAAGATCTGGCTCAGTGCAAGATCCTTATAAACTCCACGGGTGCCGGGGTTATAAATGGATACTTCTACGTAAAAATCGACTCCTTGATCCAGCGTGTTAGGGTCAATAACATTACCATTCCGATCAGAGTATGTAACTGAAAGCTGCAAGCCCTTCTCGGCTGGTTTCTCTTGGCCTGTTAAGGGTTGTCCCTTTTTGATTGCACGTACAAAGAGCACACCCGAACCTTTATTCTCTACTTTGGCACTAATTGACTCTGTCCCGGTTACAGAAGTATCAATCAGGACAATTGGTCTGGAAGTATTGATTTCCTGAGTGGCCTTGTTATCGACCTGATAACTGGCTTCCACTCCCCCATTCGTCTTATCTACGCCCGCGAACTTGATGATTGAGAGCAAGGCGTAGGCAGTAGTTTGTGTACTCATCCATCGTCTTTCACTCAGTGCTTCAGCCACTGACCTCATCAACGTCAGTCCCTCATTCTGCATTCCCATCAATCCAAGTGTCTCAAGGATCATGGCATTGTCTCTCACCATTGAGCCGTAGTAGTAATAGCTAGTCTTTCTAGGCGATTGAGTAGGCAATTCATTGATTATGTCTCTCGCTACTTGTATTCTCCCCACCAAAGCATAAGCAGCAGCTAAGCGCCATTTAGCTTCTAAACTGAGGCGTTCATCTTCTCTTAACCGGTTCATTGCTCCCAGCTCAGGTGCTTGTGCCTTGGCTAAGACATATAATCGATAAGCTTGAACTAAATCATCGTTATAGGCGGAGTATCTACTCCAGCTTCGAGCTCGTTTTCTCTGATATTTCTGCCAGTCATTCAGGAGTTTTGATGGAACAAAGTATCCCTTGTCCTTGGCTTCCAATAGAAAATGTCCTCCATAATTGGTCCCCCAATCATTTTCATCACTATTACCCGGCCAGTAGGCGAAACCTCCCGTAGCGGTCTGGAATTTCCCAATTCGATCAATCCCTGCTTTCACATTACGTTGTACATCGGTGACCTCTCGTTCAGACAGCTCGGTGATATCACTTAAGAATAGTTGTGGAAAGACAGAAGATGTAGTTTGCTCAATACACCCATGAGGATAACGCATTAGATAGCTTAGTCGCTTACCTAGGTTAATTGGTGGAATAACACTCAGCTCCAATGAGAACTCATTAGTCCCAGCCATACCGACCTGGTCAAAACTGTTATTTAGACTTTCTCCTGCCTGAAGTGTATACTCTGAGACATCTGTAACAACCGGATTGGGGTTCCTTACCTGGACTTCCACCTTGTAAGTAGCTCGCTCCTTTCCTGAAGTAGCCACAATTTCCACCTCTCCAACGCCAATGGCTTCGCTCACCTCGAATTCAAAATCAACCACCTGATCGCCAATCTCTTCGAATTTCAATGACTGATTTTCGGTATTAACAATTTTCAATAATTGATTTCCCTTGACACTCACTTGCACGTCTTTCACATCAGCCTCCATGGCAAAAACAGAGACAGGCAGCTTAATCTTTTCTCCAGGACCAACGACCCTTGGAAGGGTACCTAAAACCATCAGTGGTTTTCTTACAGGTGTGGCTTGTTCAGCTTTACCATAAGCCCCGTCTTGGCCAGCAATCACCATAGTCCTCACTGAACCGACATAGTTGGGCATTTGAAAACTATGCGAGGCAGTCTTACCCTCTTCCAACTCAAAGGGTCCCAAATGCATCACCACAGGCTTAAATCGGTTGGCCTTGACCTTTTCAGGACTAGCCCCCGAACCATCACCTCCAAGTGCCAAGAGTCTAGACAAATCCCCATGATAAGCACCGATTACATCATTATAAACGTCCCAGGTTTTCACACCCAAGGCCTGGCGTGCAAAGAATGTATTCCAGGGATCAGGCGTATTAAAACGAGTGATGTCCAATAACCCTTCATCAACAACTGCAATGGTATAGGTCATGGGTTTCCCATTTTCTTCTGACACACTTACTTCCACCTGTGACTCCGGTTCCAACACGTTGGGCAACACAATCTCAGGCTTCAATTTTGAATTTGAGTCACTAATATTAACAGGCACAATACCATAAAGTCTAATCGGAAGATCATTTCGGGTCTGAGCATGAGGCTGCAACAACGTAGTGTGAACGTAGGCATTAGGTACCATTTCACGTGTAGATTTAAAAACAAATTCGTTTGCTCCTTCTTTAGTATCGACCCAATAGGAAGCCACTACTTTGCTGCCATTTTCAATACTCACCAAAGCACGCCCTTCCGCACTTGCCGGAATGTTTAGTGTTATAGGTTCACCCACCTCATAGTCTTCGGCATCCGTAGAAAAATTGAGCAACGCAGCCCCGCCTGGCCTTCCTTCTTCAGCCCATCCCGGCCAATCAAAATAGGTTATGGCTCCTGCTGAATGGCCAGACTCTGTATCTCTCACCCGAACGTAATACCTACCCCAGTCCCGATTGGGGATATTTAGCTTGACAGATGCTTTTCCATCAACCGTTTCTACCCTTTGCCGATCATAGGGTTGGTTATAATTGCGACTTATGTAGTAGGCAAGATTATCTGATGATCTGTCCCACCACCAACGCCAACTCAGTTTAAACACTTCCAACACAAGGCCCTTTTTATCCAGTGGATTACCTTGGGCATCTACAGAAACAATCTGCATCATGTGATCCTCATCCGTCAACAACTGTCCTCTGCGGTCTCCTTCGGGCTTCTTTATACCCACAAAACTTTTGTAAGGGTAAAATGGAATACTAAACTGATCGATGCTAAAGTCGCCTCCTGGTTCAAACACTTTACCACTAAAAGTGGCGGTTAACATACCTGGTGCGTTGGCTTTCTTGTTTAAGGACACATTGACGTCAGCATGTCCCTTCGCATCAATAGTCCCACTATAAATTCGCTGGGTTTCGGACTGAAATTCCTTTGCCCGATCGTCAAACATGTAGTTGGGATAATCTTCAAATACTGTCTTGGTAGGGTTTAGGTAAAGATCGAATTCGGCCTTGAGATTCCTGGCTGGAGCACCGCTGAGCCATTGTACATTCAAGTCGCCACTTAGGGCGCTGCCTCCAGCAAAAACTCTGTCCTTATCAAATTTCAAATCAATCTTTAAGCGATTGGGTTTGACGGTCTCAACCTTAATTCTCTTGGTGAACTCTGTACCTCCAATTTTGACCCTTGCCAGCCAATTGCCTGTAGGTGCATCATCTTCAGTTTTTAGAGGAAAGTGATAGAAACCATTCAATCCACTGGTTTCAACTTTCCTAACCTTCACATTTCCCGATGGATCGACCAATTCCATAACTACTGGATGATCTTCTGGCAGATTGGCTTCATTGTCTTCCAATAAAAAGTCGAGATAGATATGATCACCAGGTCGCCAAACGCCACGTTCGCCATAAATAAAGCCCTTGATACCACGCTGCACTCTTGCCCCACCAACATTAAAGTTGCTTAAAGAGAGTGATTGAGCATCCCAAAGTTTTAGGTAGCCTTTTTCGGCACCTCTACTCACTACAAGCAGAAAAGGCTTTCGGTCCAGGTCTAAGGCTACTTTTCCTTCACCATCGGTAGTAATGCTTTCAATTACTGTTTGTTGAAAGTCATACACTTGTACCACTGCACTCGAAATCGGTTTGGTGGTCCTTAAGTCAGTGACAAAGACATTGAGTTTTCTATTGTTACCAATCTTAGCAATAAGCCCAAGATTAGAAGCTAAAATATTGGTGCTTGCTATCCTGCCTGAACCATAGTAATAACTATCACTGCAGGGGTTATCTCGCTCACTCCAATTGTAACTTAGATTGTAATTGTAATTATAATAGCTGTCATAGGCCCCTCTGTCTTCTCCACTGCTGGCGTTCCAATTGTCTTCTTCAATCTCTCCTTCCAGAGGTAATTCATCCAGTGTTCCGTCTCCGCAGTTATATAGAGAATAAGCTTTTTTAAAGCTCAACCTTACTTGATAGATGGCTCCAGGTTCTGTATTAACAAGTTCTGAAATATCCAGATTAAACCGGTTCCATCCTGATAAATCCAGAATATTCGATTCATCAAGAATCACTCTGCTCTCATGGATCGGACGGCCAACACTTCTCAGACGTTCATCTCCACTCAGGTTATTTGTCTGTAGAAACTGAATTACATTATTCTCAAAGATTTTGATCACAGTAACATCCACTGCTCTAAGATTCACTGCCTCGAAGGGTAAGACCAAACCATCGGTACTAGGTAGTATGGTCCCTTTATTTACAACTCTAACTTCTGGCTTAGTTTGGGCGAAAGAGACATTGGTGTCAAAACCGTCTTCCATCTTGTAATCCAGCTTGTTCTTAATTCCGGGGTATACCGATAGCCTCTTGATTCCCGTCAAGTTGGTCGAGGTGTAAACTTTCACTTGATTTTCTGAGACCGAAAACCTGAGGTTGTCATCATCTTCCAGGGTAATCAAACCATGAAGGTCCTGTGCCTCATTTAAAGGATCTGAAAAGCTCAACAAAACGTATGGACTCCCTACTTTAAAAACCTTGCTATCTACTACCTTAAAGTCATTAAGAGCAGGAATGTCAGTGGTTCCTCTACTGGATCTCACTACTCCAATGGACGTTCCATCAAATTGATAGCTAAGCTTCGATCCTTCCTCTTTACGCTCTGCTCCATAAATGGTAAAAGCATGATTGGTACCTGCATTTTGATCGAAGTCCCAATAAACCTCTAAAGTTGCTCCAGGTTGTCTTACCGTCAGCGCCTGTTTCAGTTTCAAGGTATCTACTACATCAGCAGTCTGTAATTCGCCTTTCACCACCTGTTTTTTCATTGGGTCATTGGCATCGCTCACAATGCTCGTAATTCTAAAGTCAAAGTCTTGCGGAATCGCTCGAAAGCCAAATTGAAACTCCTCTTTTCCTTCTTCTAATTCAAACCCCAAGGCCTTCAGATCAAGCTTTCCGACATATTCTTGTCCATTCTTGAGGGCATTTTTTGGACGAAATTCAATCACTCGATCCGTTAACCAATTGACCTCTCCATTAATCGAAGGTGAAAAGGTTATTGCATTTAGTTTCTGAAACTCTTTTGAAACTTCTCTGGCAAGTTGAACAGTAACGAAGGATCTGGAAGAAACCTGACCGGATGTATAAGAAGAGACATAAGCAGTAAAGTGCTCGTCTGCCTGCCTGTCAAGGTCACTCGAAGACTCTTTTTTGCTATTACAGGCAGCAACGAAGAGCATTAACACAAGGTTGAAGATGGTTAATTTGAAACTTCTGGACATGCTAAAAATGATTAATAATTGAAGGGAAATACGCCTTATTAAATATAGAATATTAGCCAGCCAATTTGGCTAGCTAACCTAATAACTATATTTTTAGTTTTTATTGTGCACTCCATTAACCTGAGTGTAACCTTTTTCAAAAACCCTGCATCAAACCCTAAAACTCAAATACTATGAACAGACAAGTAAAACTTCTTTCAAAACTATTTATCCTTATTGCTTTCATAACATTCGCCCAACAGGCCAAAGCACAGACAACTTCGAGTGACACTTATCAAATTGAGAATAAAGAGCTCAAAGCCTATGTAGGTGAGTATATCTATGATAACAATGCCGAACAAGGGTTTGACATAACTGTGAGCATGGATGGGGATGCCAAGCTAATGGCACAACCCACTAATAAATCTCAGCCAATAACACTTCTTGTGGCATTCGAAGAAGACAAGTTTGACCTTACTAATACCGGAGGGTTAAAAATGGAATTCAAGAGAAATGATAAGAAGGAAATTGTATCCCTCACTATTTGGAGTAACGGACATTCATTTACCTGTGTGAGAAAAAAAGGGGGCTGATGCAACCTTTGAGATAGCTTTTGCATCTCACTAAGCATAAGGTCAAAACTCAACCAACATGCTTAAATCTTACCTCAAAACTACTTTGCGGACAATTAAACGTAGTCCGCTTTCTTCATTCATCAATATTTTCGGATTGGCCATGGCCTTAGGCGTGGCTATTATGGTTTACGCCTTCGTGGACATGGAATACACTACTGATCAATTCCATGAGAATAAAGATGAAATTTACATGGCTACCTCATTTCTCAACAGAAGCGGCCAGGAAGCGCAATATGGTATTACGCCTGCCCCTTTTGCCCAAATACTTATGAATGATTTTCCGCAGATTAAGCGAGTCATTCGAGTAGAAAGAAAGGGGGGTGTTCTAAAAAGTGGAGGCAATGTATTCAATGAGAACTTTAGTTTCGTTGATCCAGAATACCTAGATATGTTCACTTTCCCTCTAAAGTGGGGAGACAAATCAGCACTTACTGAGCCCAATAAAATTATTCTCAGCGAGAATACTTCCATAAAATACTTTGGGGATAAGAATCCGCTTGGTGAATCGATGACCTTTGAATTCGGATCTCAAAGATACACCTTCGAAGTAGCCGGAGTTGCTAAAAAATTCCCTTACAAACGAAGCATGGCCTTCAGCGTACTGGTGAACTTTGATCAACTAAAGCAGGTCGATCCCAATGTGGACCTGAATGACTGGGCGAGATTTTTAGATGCAACCTTCATTCAGGTTGACAATCATTCCGCAATTAGTAACATCACGGATAATGTTCAACAATACGTTGCACTACAAAATGAGGTGCGTAAAGACTATCCTGCTACAGCCTTTCGGTTTTTTGCATGGAACGACCTTTATCTAAAAGGTGATGACATGCGAAACACGATTACTGGAAGTACCGATGGTGTTGGCAGTTTGGTACTCTCCATTATTGCAGGTTTCATACTCGTTTTGGCCATATTTAACTATATCAATATTGCAATCGTTTCGGCCACAAAGCGACTTAAAGAAATTGGTGTACGAAAGGTTATGGGTAGCACGCGCAAGTCATTGGTCTTCCAATTTCTTTCCGAAAATGTATTCCTGACTCTTGTCGCTTTGGTTTTTGGATTCATACTTGGTGTTACCGTCCTGATACCTGGATTCGACCAAATGTTTGACATTGGGATGGATTTCGATATTGCCCAACCCTCACTATGGATTTTTCTTTTGATCTTGGTCGTATTTACTGGACTTGCCTCGGGAGCCTACCCTGCCCTCTATATTTCTAATTTCAGTGCGGTGCATATTTTCAGAGGTCGATTGAAGTTTGGTGGAAAGAACAAAATGACCAAAGTCTTTCTGACTTTCCAATACATATTAGCCTGTATCGCGGTTGTTGGTGGCATTATGTTTACTCAAAATACTGCTTTCCAGAAAAGTCAGGATTGGGGTTATAATGAAGATGCTACCATTAGTGCCAATGTCTTCCCTGCCACAGAAGCCATGAGGCTTATGGCGGCAATGGAATCAAATGCAAATATTGAGTCTATCGCTCCATCGAAGCATCACCTGAGCAGACGTGCTACCAGAATGGAGATCCAAATTCTTGAAGAAGATCTGGACATTCTTACGCTGGAAGTAGGCCCTGAATATATTGAAACCATGGAATTAGAAGTCATTGAGGGTCGATCGTTTGAAAAGGGACGTGAGGCAGACTTTCAAAATGTATTGGTCAATGAGAGAATGGCAAAAGTCATAAACCCAGAAGGTGCTCTTGGAGAACGCTTCAAATCAGATACATTGAGCTATGCGGTGATAGGTATTATCAAAGACTTCCATCAGGAAAACTTCTCTGAAGAAATCGAACCGATGATCATCAAACTTAGTCCAGAGGATGAATATACCTTTGTTTCTATGAGAGTGAAGCCCGGAACCTTAGTGGCGACTTATGAAGCACTGGAAGACAAGTGGGCAGAATTATTCCCGGAAAAGCCCTTTGGCGGATTCTATCAAGAGGCTACGCTTGAAAACTACTTCAGAGAGATAGACGGGCACGGCAAACTCATGAGGATTGTTGCCTCAATGTGCATCATTCTTTCATGTCTAGGGTTATATGGTTTGGTCTCACTCAATGTAGCGAGCAGAACCAAGGAATTCAGTATTAGAAAAGCACTTGGAGCTGGACTTAAAAACTTGGCCTTTGTAATCAACAAACAGTTTGTCGTGTTTCTATCTGTAGCCCTTGTATTAGGTTTGCCGATCAGTTACTTACTAATGAGCAAGCTTTTTAATACAGTTTATGAAGTTCATAAGCCCATTACTGTTATCCCCTTTGCAATTGCTTTTGTAATAGTGGTAATCATGGTTTTAACGACCATTTCTTCACAGGTTCGCAAGGTGATGACCACCGCTCCTACTGAGGGGCTAAGAAGTGAATAAGACATAGCGGAGGCGGATATTCTTATCCGCCTTTTTTATGCGCTGATGATAGACTCAGCAGCCTGAAGAAAATTCTCTACCGAATAATCAGCCAATGTTGAAGACTCTCCTTCGATCATTTGAATGGTTTTCAGCCCCACTCTTTTTGCTGGAATCATATCGCTTTCGCGATCACCGATCATCCAGGATCTGTTTACATCAATATCATGTTTGGCAATGGCCCTTTCAAACATCAGCGAACCAGGTTTTCTGGATAAAGATTTACTTACAGAGTCATAGCCAGGAGCAAAGTATATATCGTCTAAAGCACCTTCAGAGGCATTCTGAATCTCTTGATGACAATCCATCACAAAACTACTGTCATAAGTACCCTTGGCTATACCACTTTGATTGGTTACCACAATCAATAAAAAACCAGTCTCTTTCAGCGCTTTCAAGCCTTCCGCAACACCTTCCCTGATTTTGAAGTCTGCCATAGCAGTAATCTGGAAACCCAATTCTTCATTGAGCACCCCGTCTCTATCCAGAAATACAGCTCTTTTCATTTAACAGTTATTGTGAGACAATGGAGAACTACATTCCAAATAGGACGTTCAACCACTCACTGATTTACCGGTGGCTTAAAGTAAATTAATTTTCCTGACCTGAAGCCTGTATTTAAGATTATATTAGATTTGTGTCCCTCACATGAGTGATAGCTTAGTTATTATACCGACCTATAACGAAAAAGAGAACATCGAAGAGATGATCGAGGCAGTCATGTCTCAACCTTCTGACTTCCATTTACTCATTGTCGATGACGGCTCCCCTGATGGAACGGGCGCTCTTGTCAAAGCAAAAATGGATGCCTATCCTGATCGTATCTTCATTGAAGAACGTTCCGGAAAACTCGGACTAGGTACTGCTTACATCCACGGTTTCCGATGGGCGCTAAAACGGAACTATCAGTACATTTTTGAAATGGACGCTGACTTTTCGCATAACCCAAAAGACTTGAACAGGCTCTATCATTCTTGTAAGCATGATGGCAATGAAATGGCCATTGGCTCCAGGTATGTTACTGGAGTTAATGTTGTCAATTGGCCAATGAGTCGGGTCATGCTATCTTATTTTGCCAGTCATTATGTAAGAATTGTGACCGGAATGCCAATTAATGATACAACGGCCGGTTTCAAGTGCTATCACAGAAGCGTTTTGGAAACCATCGAACTAGATAAAGTCAGGTTTATGGGTTATGCCTTCCAGATTGAAATGAAGTTCCTGACTTGGAAGTATGGTTTCAAAATTAATGAAGTGCCGATCATCTTTACGGACCGTACCAAAGGCACATCAAAAATGAGTGGAGGCATTATCAAAGAAGCCGTCATTGGTGTCATGCAAATCAAAATTGGAAGCCTTTTCCGTTCGTACCGGAGAGATATGGAGGCGACTCCAGAATTAGTCGAAACGAATGGCCTTGACCGGGCTAATTCTTGAAATCACTGCTGTTGGAATAATCAATACGATTGCTACAATTACCAAGGTCAGCAGGTTAATACTTATTGTATTGAACCAGTTCCAGTCGATTGGCACGTGATCCATATAGTAGGTTGAAGGCTCTAGGGGAATCAATTCAAAGTAGTACTGTAAGACTCCAAAGCCAATGGCAATCACATTCCCCAACAATAAGCCTTTAATCACCAACCTGACTCCATTGTAGGCAAATATTCTTCTGATCAAACGATTTGTTGCCCCAAAGGCCTTAAAGGAACCAATCATTTGGGTCCTCTCCATGATTAGAATAAAGAGTACCGAAACCATATTAAAGCAAGCGACAAACAAGATCAGGGTAATCAGGATATACACGTTCTGAGACAATAGGCCTAGCCAGTCAAAAATCTGGACGAATTTCTCGCTCACTTTCTCAGTATAATGTCCTATACTAATTTTCTGAATAATGGAATCATCCGCTTCCTCCAGTCGATCCACATCATTGACAAAAACTTCATATCCACCTACCTGATCAGCAGTCCAATCATTCAGGCTTCGAATCATATTGATATCACCAATTACAATCTGTTCATCGAAGTTATCAAGTCCCGTGTTGAATATCCCTGTCACGTACATACTCCTCCTTCTTGGAGGGTCCATGATAAATACAGTAATCAAGCGATCGCCCAATTCCACATTCATTCGATCAGCCATTCGCTGACTCAACATTACAGTATTTGTGACCAGTTTGGTCGAATCGAAAACTGGGATTTCTCCTGCGACCATATAATCACTGAATGCTTCACGGTCGAACGAATCTCCAATGCCCTTGAAAACTAATCCAAAATTTTCTCCATCACGATTAATTAAGCCTGGCTTATGCGCAAACTCCTGGATATGCTTTACATAGGGGTCATTTTTAAGCATCTCCATTCTCTCCTCAGTCATAATAATCGGCTCCTCCTCATAGGAATTATTCAGGGAAAATTTCTTGATCTGAATGTGACCAGAGAAAGTAAAAATCTTGTCTTTAATATTATTCCGAAAGCCACCTAAGACCTGAAAAGAAATGACCATGATGGCGATACCCAGTGCAACACTTGCAATAGCCACTCGATGGATAATAGATGAGAAACTACCCTTATCTGTAGTATTGATTCTTTTAGAAATGAAATAAGGGAGGTTCAAGATTATGGTTAATTTTGACGCAATTCCTCAAATATAAACGAAGCGAATGATTCGACTACTGCTCGCCCTGTGCATTTTTTCTGTTTTTGCTTGTTCCAATGCGCAAGAACTCCAGCTTGGTGCGGAAAGAATGGACCAATATCTTCCCTCTTTGGAAGGCAAAAGAGTCGCCCTTGTTGTTAATCAAACCTCTGTAATCAATAATGTGCATTTGGTCGACACGCTTCTTTCAAGGGGTGTAAATGTTGTGAAAGTGATGGCTCCTGAACATGGTTTTCGTGGGGAGGCCCCAGATGGTGCAAAAATCGATGATGCAAAAGATGAGAAAACCGGTCTGCCGATCATTTCCATTTATGGCCGCACCAAAAAGCCAAGTCCTGAAATGCTGGAGGATGTGGATGTTTTAATTTTTGACATTCAAGACGTAGGCGTTCGGTTCTACACCTTTATCAGCACCATGCACTATGTAATGGAAGCGGCTGCTGAGAATAGCAAGGAAGTGATAGTGCTCGACCGCCCAAACCCTAATGGCATGTACATTGACGGACCTGTGAAAGATAACGATGTCAACGGCTTTGTCGCCATGCACCCCATACCCATTGTTCATGGCTTAACTGTGGCAGAATTAGCCCAAATGATCAATGGTGAAGGCTGGCTGGAAAATGGTGCACAAAGCGACCTTAAAGTGGTTCCAATGCAAGGATGGGATCATAACTCGACATACAGTTTACCCATTAAACCATCTCCTAATTTGCCAACCGACAATGCCATTGCACTCTACCCAACGCTTGGTTTCTTTGAAGGATCCGTTGTCAGCGTAGGTAGAGGCACAGACTTTCCATTTGAAGTAATTGGTCATCCGGACTATTCAAAAGGCACCTTTAGCTTCACCCCTCAACCCAATGGAGGTTCTAAATATCCACCCATGGAAGGCGAACTTTGCCAAGGCCAGTATTTCGGAGATACAGAAGCTCCTCATGAATTGACCCTGAAATATCTATTAGATTATCATGCAGACATCAAGGATGATACTACCTTCTTTCGAGCTTACATTGACTTACTTTCAGGTACTAAAGATTTCCGCAAGCAGGTAGAAGCCGGTTGGTCTGAAGTGGAGATAAAAGCCACCTGGCAACCTAAGCTCGAAGCTTATAAAGCCATGCGAAAGAAGTATTTACTTTACCCTGATTTTGAGTAAATGCAGGAGCTAAGAATTATATATATGGGCACACCAGAGTTTGCAGTACCCAGCTTGCAAACCCTGGTAGAAAACGGTTATAACGTAGTAGCGGTAATCACAGCGCCAGATCGTCCGAAGGGTCGAGGGCAAAAGTTAGCCACTACTCCAGTGAAGGACTATGCGGTTGTTCAAGGAATCCCCGTACTTCAACCTACCAACCTTAAGTCTCCAGAATTTCTAGAGGCGTTAAAAAGCTATAATGCCAATCTACAAATCGTGGTGGCCTTTAGAATGCTCCCTGTAGCTGTCTGGGATATGCCCGAAATAGGCACTTTTAATCTACATGGTTCTCTGCTCCCACAATATCGAGGGGCAGCGCCTATCAATTGGGCCATTATCAATGGTGAAAAAGAGACCGGTGTGACGACTTTCTTTCTTAAGCATGAGATTGACACAGGTAATATTATTTTCCAGGATCATGAGCCTATCGAAGAAGAT
Source organism: Roseivirga sp. (assembly GCA_965230105.1). GTDB lineage: Bacteria > Bacteroidota > Bacteroidia > Cytophagales > Cyclobacteriaceae > Roseivirga. The sequence continues at coordinate 177,469 of CBDDKG010000002.1, forward strand.
GATACGGTCGGAGATTTATATAGCCGTTTGATGGACAAAGGTGCTAATCTGGTACTCAAAACTGTACGTGCTATTGAATCAGGAAACTACCCGCAAGAGCCTCAGGACACAAGTCAGGAAATAAAACACGCACCAAAAATCTTCAAAGAAACCTGCGAAATTGATTGGACCAAGTCCTCCGAAGAGGTCTACAACTTTATAAGAGGATTATCTCCTTATCCTGCGGCTTGGACCACACTTCAGGGCAAGAAATTCAAGATCTTTGGAGCCCAAAAGCTTGACTTCGCCAAAGCAGGCAACAGTCCTGGCGACTTTGAAACCGACAACAAGTCATATCTCCATATACAGACCGGAGGCAATGCTATAGGCATTACTCAGTTGCAGATGGAGGGTAAGAAACGAATGGACATCAAATCATTTTTACTCGGGAACACATTATGATCAGGACAATCGTTGTAGCAAAAGCTAAGAACAATGCCATAGGAAAAGACAACGACTTACTATGGAGACTACCTGACGACTTTAGGTTTTTCAAGGAGGTCACTGTAGATCACTTTGTCATTCTAGGGCGTAAAACTTTCGATTCGCTCCCAGGACTTCTACCCCGGAGAACTTTTGTTATCATCACAAGACAGAAAGAATATGTAGCACCAGAAGGCCACTTTGTAGTGCAAAGTTTAGAAGAAGCTTTCGAACTTTGTGAGGTTCAACATTCGTTGAAGGAAGTCTTCATTATCGGTGGTGGCGTTATCTACAAAGATGCCATTGATAAAGATATGGTTGATAAGATGCTGATTACTGAGGTACACGCTGAGATTGGCGAGGCTGATACTTTCTTCCCCGAGTTCGATAAAAACGAGTGGAATGAAGCTAGTCGTATCCATCACCCAGCTGACGATCGTCACAAATATGCTTTTGACTTTGTGACCTATACTAAAAAATAAAAGTTACTCTCCCTCCTCTTAAATGAGGGAAATCCTTATTAAAACTAAAATTGGCCGGCCCGGGCGGGCGGGGATCCAACATCAGTGTGACCATCGACCGACCTAAACACTAGGGGCACAATTCCACCTCGATGGTTTTGATGTTGGTCGCCTTTTCTTTTGTTACTTTTCTTTTGGAGAATCAAAAGAAAAGTAAATTCCACTGAATCGTTTATTTTAAACTATGCTATCTCTAAATCAAAAAGTCATTTGGATCACTGGAGCCTCTTCAGGCGTAGGCGAAGCCCTATCCAAACAACTCAGCCAACTTGACGTAAACCTGATTCTTTCCGCTAGAAGAGAAGAAGAATTGCTTCGGGTAAAACATGAATGCAAGAACCCTGATAGGGTAGTGATATTACCCTTAGACCTTACGGATACAGACTCTCATGAACAAACCAAACAACAAGCCATCAAAGCTTTCGGTCAGGTAGATGTCTTAATAAACAATGCAGGACGCAGTCAAAGATCTTTGGTTAAAGACACTCTACTTCAAGTAGATAGAGATTTAATGGAAGTCAACTATTTCGGTTCTGTAAGTCTCACTAAACTACTACTTCCCCATATGCTGGAAAGAGGCCATGGCCATTTTGTAGTCATCACCAGTCTTACGGGTATTTTTGGAACCCCATTCAGGTCGGGCTACGCAGCAAGTAAACATGCATTGCATGGTTTTTATGATAGCATGCGTGCAGAGTTGGAGGATCAGGGCATCAAAGTAACACTAGCTGCTCTTGGCTTTATCAAAACGGACTTATCACGCTACGCACTAAAAGGTGATGGGACTGCTCTGGGTTCCATGGATGATGCACAAGCCAATGGCCTGGACCCAAATCGTTGTGCTGAAAAAATCATTAGCGCTGTCAAGCGCCAAAAGAGAGAAGTCTATATCGGGAAAGAATCTTACGCAGCTTATGTGAAGCGTTTTTTCCCCGGACTCTTTGCCAGAATCATCAAAAGAGCCAAAGTACGCTAGTCGTAGGGCACAAAAAAACCACCCCGATAAATCAGGGTGGTTCTTATGATCTCTGTTATCAACTAAGCTCTTGGAGCCGGTTCTCTCATTCCCACCCAGGTAAATCTACGGTTTACATAATCAGGGTTAGTGAATGAAGCATTTCCTGCTGGGTTACCCCCAGTAACGTGGAAGTCAGAGAATGCTGCATTTTGATTCACAAATATCTGCCCAACCAGATTAAAAGAAACTGGCGTAGCAGCAAGAGACATCTCGTCAGCGATATACTCCTTCATTTCTGCATCAGTCGTATAGGCACCGCAAGAAATCGCACCATAGGACTCTGCCATTTCCTTAGCTAAGGCCACAGACTCTTTTGTGTCTTTAGTCTTGATTAAGAAAGCGATCGGTCCGAACATCTCTTTTGAAAATTTGTCTTTATCGCCTGAAGTCAATTCAATTACCGTAGGGGTTTGTGTTCTGGCGTTCTTGAAGTAAGGAATGCTTTGTTCAATATTTCTGGTTTCCAGCCAAGTCTTTCCACCAATCGCTTCTGATGCACCGACAGTTCTTTCTGCTGTTGCAGGATTCTGAATGGTCCCCGCTACAAAAGGTCCTGCCTTAGGGTTGTTAATTAAACCATCCGTGAAATCAGCAAATTTCTGAGCGACCTCATCAAAGGAAACAATACCTTCTGGTGTTTTAACTCCTCCCTCTGGAATAAAAAAGTTCTGCGGAGCAGTACACATCTGTCCGGAGTAGAGGGCTACTGAGAAAGTAATGTTTTGAATTACCTTATCGATGTTTTCGACTGAATCAAGAATGATAGAGTTCACACCCGTCTTCTCAGTGAAAACAGCCTTTGGTAATGACTCCAGGTATGATCCAAATTCGGAGTTACCTGTAAAATCAACCACTTTAACTTTAGCGTGCTCTGCAAGTTCTTTTGCCAGAGGATTAGCCTTGGTATCCACAGCTAATTGGCAAGTTTCAGGATCAAACCCGGCATCTCTCAAAGCGTTTCTGATCTCTGCCACGACTATAGCCATTGGCAGAATTGCACCAGGGTGAGGCTTAACAATGACCGAATTACCCATCATCAAATCGGCATAGACACCAGGTACTGAATTCCATGTTGGGAAGGTTGAGCACCCAATCACGAGACCAATACCTTTAGGAACAGCCCTCCATTCTTTGTTGATTACCAGATTGTATTTTCCCATTGGCTTATCCCAAACAGTAGACTCTGGAAATCTGCCCAACTCTTCATAGCCGGCAGCAATAGCTTCTAAAGCACGGTCTGCCGCATGAGGGCCAGAGGCCTGAAAAGCCATCATATAACCTTGGCCAGTAGTGTGCATAGTGGCATATGCATTTTCAAAGAAACGTTTCGAAAATCTTTCCAGAGAATCAATCAACACAGATGCTCTATCATCTTTAGATACCTTTCTCCAAGAGTGAAATGCGCCTTCGGCACGTTTGATCAATGTATCTACAGAAAAAGCCGGATACTTAGTTCCAACAGGTTCCAGGAAATAAGGAGAATCCTCTTCACCGACCCATTCGCTTGCTCCTTCTTGCTTTAATTCTTCAAAATTACCCTTTCTTAAGGCTTTGAATGCATTCTTACCATCCTCATCCGCTGTTTCTCCGTAGATTTTTGGAGATGGATGCTCAGGATATTGCGCGTGAAAAACACGAGTGTGCAAGGCTTCAATGGCCTTGTCTAAGATCTCTTTTTGTGAAGATGTCAATCCCATAACTAACGTTTGTTTGGCTTCGAAATTAAGATAATGCTTTGAGAATTAACAGACCTGAATTGCTATTGTTGAAGCAACTGAAATAAAGTAGACAATCTCATGAACATTTGGGTCGGTATTAAGTATACCTTTGCGGTAGCAATATCATTTGAATGAACGATCGCAGAACCACAAACTTATTACTCCTGATCATAGTGATTCCTTTAGTATTCTACATGCTAAAGACATTGTCATTTATTTTCATACCATTGATCTCAGCGATGTTTATTGCTTTGCTCTTTTTACCATTGATGCGGTGGCTTAAAAAGAAAGGTAGCCCGAAAGCATTGAGTCTAATCATTGTAATCCTGATTATTGCAATTTTTTTCAAGCTTGGTGGTGAACTCATCCAGCTATCCAGCAAAGAGATACTTTCTACCGATAACGCCTATTTCGATAAGGCCAAAGTCAAAATTACTTCTCTAATATTCTCAGTAGAATCTTTCTTTGGAGTGGACTTTCTTCAGGATGAAAATGCTTTAGCCTCTCTTATCAACAAAGAGACGCTCAGCAAAAACTTTGCTCCCACCGTAGGTTTTATCACGGACACACTCACCATGACTTTGTCATCAGCGTTTATGGTCATATTGCTTTTGGCAGGATCTGTAGACATTCAGAAGGTACTTCAAAACACCATCTTCAAGAAGCAGTTCTCTTCAGTGAAAACCTTTATGAAAATCGAGAAGGATTTGATCAAGTTTATCAAAGTTAAATTCTTTATCAGTCTCTTTACCGGTATAGGCATCGGTCTTGCCTGTTGGGGTTTTGGGGTCAGCTTCCCTGTCTTCTGGGGTCTGTTTGCCTTCGCCATAAATTTTCTTCAAATGGTGGGCTCAGTAATTAGTGTGGTACTGTTGGCCATCTTCTCTTTTGTGGAGATAGAAGCAGCTTCTTATTTACTCTTTTTTGTCATTACTATTACAGGAGTTCAAGTGCTCTTTGGTGGAATATTAGAACCCATATTCATGGGGAAATCATTCTCCATTAACGTCATTACAATCCTCATCATGCTTATGCTCTGGGGTTTTGTATGGGGGATCCCCGGTTTAATCATGTCTATACCGATCACTGTTTTCCTCAAAATCCTTTTTGATCAATTTCCAGGCACAAGGATCATTTCAAGCTTGATGGCAGGTAATTCAGAAGGGATTAAGGTGAAAATTGGTAAATTGTAGGCCTTATTGTCCTACTTTCTATGAAGAAGATTTTTCTCGGTTTACTGATTGCCCTTATACTTTTTGTTGGCTTTATCTTAGTAAAAACCCTCACATTCCGTTCTAATCAACTCCAAGTAGATCCGATTGAAAAGATCGCAATTCCCGATCTGGCTATACAGCATTTGCAAGAAGCACTCCGAATTAAGACCATATCATTCGAAAGTGAAAGTGACTTCGATTCTACAGCTTTCGAGGCGTTCAACCTATTGCTAGGTAAGAACTATCCTTTAATTGATTCTCTGCTTGATCATAAAATATTTAGTCAATACAGTCACTTATATAAATGGCAAGGATCAAATGCTTCCCTGAAACCCATCGTACTTATGGGACATATCGATGTTGTTCCTATTGCCTCACCAGATAAGTGGACAGCGGACCCTTTTGCTGCCGAAATCAAAGATGGTAAAATATGGGGACGAGGAACTATTGACGATAAGTTCTCAGTAATCGGCATTTTAGAAGCTACCGAAATGCTTCTGGCCGATGGCTTTAAGCCAGAACGAGCCATTTATTTGTCTTTCGGTCATGACGAGGAAGTAGGCGGAGAAAAGGGTGCACTTCTTATTGCTAATCATTTATCCGAACATGGAGTTGAAGCCGAGTATGTCTTGGATGAAGGCTATGCAATTACCCAGAAACTCATTCCAGGAATTGAAGCAGATGCAGCGCTGATCGGTATAGCAGAAAAGGGCTCTACAACAATCGAGCTTAAAGTAGACATGGAAGGTGGCCACTCTTCGCAACCTGCTAAGGAAACAGCCATTGACGTTCTTTCAAATGCAGTAGCAAAGTTGAAGGCCAACCCTTTAGCACCAACAATTTCAGAACCTATGCAGGGCTTTATGGATCAGCTTGGACCAGAAATGGGTTTTGTAAATAAGATGGCTTTTGCAAATAGAAGTCTGTTCAAAGGAATGATCATCAGCACCTATGAAAATGCCAGCGGAGCTGGTAATGCGTTAGTTAGAACAACAACTTCTCCGACAATCTTTGAGGCGGGCATTAAGGAAAATGTAATTCCTTCGCTTGCCAGAGCGGTGGTTAACTTTAGGATCATTCCAGGCCAGACTGCAGACGATGTTATGGATCATGTGATTACGGTGATCGATGACGAACGCATCCAACCAGAATTCTATGGATTCCATACCAATCCATCTCCCGTCTCTCCTATAGATAGTCAAGGATATAATTTTGTCAATAAGACCATCAAACAAGTTTTCGAGAATACCTTGACGGCTCCTAATCTGGTTATTGCTGGTACAGACTCAAAGCATTTTAGTGTGGTCAGTCCAAACATTTACCGTTTTGTCCCCTATCACATCAATGAAGACAATATCAATACCTTTCACGGTATTGATGAACATATTCCTATCGAAGATTATAAAGATGCCATTCGATTCTATCGGCAATTGATTTTAAATAGTAATCAATAAAAAAGCCCCGACAAGTCGAGGCAAAGTCTTTTCGAATTATTCTTATCAGAACCAGCCCGCACCTAAATTTCTAAATGGCCAAGGAATAGAAGCCAAAATCAGAATTAAGCCTATAAGATAGAAGGTGGCCACAGCACTAAATTTCTTTGCATCACTAGCCGCTCTTTTTGCCTTGCTATAACCCACTGTAATCAAGGCTATGGCTATCAACATCAATGTAATGTGCTCTACCGCATAGAAACGATAGACTGGATTTTTCATAAACCCTTCAACAAACTGCACTTTCTCGCTAGTAAAATAAAGTGCCAAACCCGCCAGCAATTGAATATGTGTAAACACCATTGCAAACAGAGTGATCTTCTTATCCTTCGGTGTCCAAGCGCCTGACTTCTTTTTAGAAAAAGCATTATAGATAGCAGCAATCAATAGAACAAGCACCACCCATCTCAGGCCTGAATGCATGTGTAAAAGTCCGTTGTACATAAGAACATTTTTTAGTTGGGTGAAATTACAAACAAAACCTTAATCTTAGTGTGTTGTTCAGTTTTCTGTTTCAGTGAGATGATTGCCCCTTAAACATAAATCTGACTTGCCTTGAAGACGTGTTTACATCTGTAAAAAAAAGTCGTCTAAAGAATAGATGAAAGCCAACTTCAAACAGAAACTACTTTTTAGAAGTCCTTTTGCCAATATTGCTTGCACTAAATATTCAGAAGGTTTCATTATGGAACCGCATGATCACAAAGAGACACAAATAAGCTTTATCATTCACGGCTCCAATCACGAGAAGAGTGAGATTACTAGTACTCATTATGGTAGACCTACTGAAGTAATTATCAAACCAAAAGGCCTCATCCACAATAACACCTTCTCAAATGATTGTACCATACTCACCATTCAATTAAAAGAAGAGAACCACACCAAACTCCATAATGATGGAATGCTCAAAGAATGGCGATCGCTGAGTTGCAACGGCAGCTACCAATTACTTTCTTCAATAATGCACTGTCGAAAAGAAAGTGAGTATTATGCTCATTTAAATAAAGTACTATCCACTTTTGACAGAGCGGGGCAAAGCACAATAGATGGTCCACCTGATTGGCTTGTGGAAGTGAAGTTACTCTTAGAAAGTTCTTTTCATTCTGTTATCAAGAATGAAGAAATAGGCATATCATTTAACAAACACCCAATTTACATTGCTAGAATGTTCAAGAGATATTTTGGTATGAGTATGAAGCAATATGTAAAACTATTGAGGACGAATGCTGCTATGAATTCAATTGTTTCTGAAGAAGATATACTGGCAGGCATAGCATTAAAAAATGGCTTCACAGATCAAAGTCACCTTAATAGGATTTTCAAGAGCCAAACAGGATTTACACCTAATGAATTCAAGAACTTATTGACCTAGGTTTATTTTGTTCAAGATTCTCTTTCTTACCTAGGGTTTATTTGGTCTAAACTTAAAAGGCCAGATATGAACATACGGATTACCCTTGTAGCTCTTTTTATTATCACTCATTTATCTCTAAAAGCTCAACAGGCAGCTTTAGACTCCATCGATCACTTTATTGAAAAACAACTGGATAAATTCAGCGAAATCCCTGGATTGGCCATAACAATCATTAAGGGGAACCAACCTCTTTTCACCAAGGCCTATGGCTTATCCAATGTAGATGAAAAGATACAATCCACCACTAAAACACCTTATTATATAGCATCGGTTACAAAAACATTTTCTGGAATTCTTGCCACAAAATTGGATCAGGAAGGCATCATAGATTTGGAAAAATCAATTACAGAATATGCTCCTATCAAAGATTTCAAGGACAAAACCCTATTTGAGGGAGTCAGTCTAAAAGAATTACTATCACATACCTCGGGAATAGCAAATGTATCCCTGGGTTGGAGACTGACCAATAGTGGAGAATACGATGAAGAAAAATTGGTTTCTCTGCTTGAAAAGGAGACCATTTCCAGAAACAACAATGGCCGATACGCTTATGACAACTTTGGTTACCATGTTTTTAGACTAATACTCAGCCAAGAGTTTGGCCTGAATTGGAAAGAGCTCTTAAAAAAGAAGGTGCTCTCGCCCATCGGCATGCTCAATACATCAGCCAATAGTTCGGATTCAAAAATCAATGGTTGGGACTCAGCCCTGCCCTACACTGCATTGAATGACAACCGCTCTCCAAAAACTACCTCCATGATCAAAAGTGATCAAACAATGCATGCAGCCGGGGGCATAATTAGCTCTATTGAGGACATGCAAAAGTGGCTCTTGGTCAACATGAACCAAGGACAGTTAGATGGCAAGCAAGTCATTGCACAAGAAGTTATCGACCTATCTCATAATAAGATTGTCTCTACAAGAGCCAGTGCGGCACGCTTATTTCAAGATTCCGGATATGGATTGGGATGGAATTCAGGAACATTCAAGGGCATACCGGCCGTATATCATACGGGTGGTTTCGATGGATACTATGCACTGGCATCCTTTTTACCAGAAAATAATTTAGGAATTGCCATTATGGTTAATGAAACGCACTTTGGAGACAACATTGGTAATCTTATCGTTTCATATGCCTATGAACTTCTATTAGGTAGCATATCAAACAGCAGCGAATATGCAAAAAATGAAGCCCAGGTAGCACAACAGGTTAACAGATTACAAGGTGCTTTTGCAGCTGACAGGCAAAGGCGTAGCCAAAGACAATGGAACCTGACGAGGAATATTGAGATTTTTAGTGGTGAGTTCTACAACGATGAATATGGATTAATGAAGGTCGAACATATAAATGGGCATCCTGAAATAAGCATTGGAGTTTCAAAATCCAAAGGAACCCAATCGAACATTGAGGATGCCATTAGGGTAGAATTCCGAGATGGAAGAGGTGAGGACATTCTCTTCATCTTTGACCAAAAAAAGCCTATAGCAGCTGTATATCGAAATAAGGTTTTCTACAAAAAGTAATTGCCACGGAAAGGCATCAATGTTGTGCTTAAAAATAGTCTTTTGATTATTTTCAGGCATGAAAGCCATTTTGTATTCAAAGTTTCAGGGCCCTATTTCCATTGAGAATCTTCCAGATCCTGCGCCTGCAGCAGACGGTGTTGTACTCAAAGTGGAAGCCACTGGACTTTGTCGATCTGATTGGCATGGGTGGATGGGACATGATAGCGATATCGAATTGCCACATGTCCCGGGTCATGAGCTAGCCGGAACAATAGTTGAAGTAGGAAAGGGTGTTTCTAAATTCAAGATTGGAGACCGGGTTACTGTGCCCTTTGTCGGAGGTTGTGGTAAGTGCCCTGAATGTGACTCGGGCAATCATCAAGTATGTGACAACCAATTCCAACCAGGTTTTACGCATTGGGGTAGCTTTGCCGAATATGTTGGTATTCATTATGCCGACATCAATCTCGTTCACCTTCCGCAGGAAATTACTTTTGAAACCGCTGCCAGCTTAGGGTGCCGGTTTATTACGTCTTACCGAGCGGTGGTCTATCAGGGACAAGTGAAGGCAGGTCAGTGGGTCGTGGTGCATGGCTGCGGTGGTGTTGGGCTCTCTGCCATTATGATTGCCAAAGCAAAAGGCGCCAAAGTAATTGCCGTTGATATTAATGAAGAGGCACTAGTGATGGCCAAATCTATCGGGGCAGATCATTGTATCAACGCGAATGATGTCAATCCAGTCGAGGCTGTCAAAGCATTGACGGAAAGAGGTGCACATGTATCCTTAGATGCATTAGGCAATAAAACTACTTGCTATAACTCCATAGCTAACCTTAGAAAAAGAGGGAGACACATTCAAGTCGGACTTATGGCTGGAGATGATTATGACCCTAAAATCCCGATGCACTTGGTAGTAGCTAATGAGCTCGAGATTGTTGGTAGTCATGGTATGCAAGCACATGTTTACCCTGAAATGCTAGACTTGATCAAGAGAGGTAAGCTGGCTCCTGAAATGCTCATTGGAGATCTGATTTCGTTAGAGGAAGGTGCTAAACTCCTTCCTCAGATGAATGAATTCCAAAGTCAGGGTGTCACTGTTATTAACAGTTTCTAATAATTCTAAGCTGGAGACTTACTAAAAAGGAAGTTCTTGGCTCCATTGATAATTGCCGGCACAAGTGCTATAACCGCTGTTAAGATAGCAATTGCCTTATCTACCATATGCTGTTCCGCTAGGGTCAAAAACATTAAAAGAGAAATAATCACCAAGATAGTAATCATCCTATAGGAGCTCCATCTACCACTGCGATTAGCCTCCAACTCTAGCTTCAATGCCTCATCACTATTAGCCATTGAAAGAATGAAATTTCCAAAACTCTCATTCATCAACCTTGGACCGCGCTCCCCTTGTACTAACAAACCTGATTTAAGAAGACGGTTGATCACAGCCCGGTTAGATGAATTGAGGTATCCATCTTCCGCAGAATCATAAAGGACCAGTCTATCTTCTTTACTACAGTATTTCCATATGGACATGTAGTACGGAGTAGCAATTTCTTGAATTCTCAAGACCAGATTCTCTCGTATGTTTTGATTAAAATCGTCTTTATAATCTGTCAAAGATTCTTTATACAAGCGATTGTACAAGCCTTTAAGGTACCGTCCGTGGTATAACTCATTCTTCAAAAACAGCTCAAGCTTCTTATCTTCATCATCAACTCTAAAAGGTTCTTCCTTCAACGCTGTAGTAAAGACATAAAAGTCATATAAGATGGACTTCCAAAGATCTCGATCCAGTTCTAGCTCTCGTGTATCTTCCCTCCTCTCAATTTCGGTATCGTATTTATCCAAAATGTAACCCAAGTCGACATTTGAGGTGATTAAGACAACAGGCTTTTCCTCGCGCTTGCATGCATATCTATATCTCTTGATCTCCGACAAAAGTGCTAGTTTAACTTTACTCGCATTTTCATTTTCAATCAGGTAGCCTAGTTGTTTGACGATAATCAGTTTTGGCTTACCACTAATGGAAAAGATATTACTTGGCCCTGTATCAGAGTTTTCAGCTGCTGCTCCCTCGCTCTCATTTTGAGATTCAATGGCCATCATATCGAACTCCAATACATCGCCTTTTTCATATTTATTAACAAGCGCTTCTAGAATTTGACTCTTCCCAGAAAATGGTAGACCTAATAGAATGCAGTTACTCCTCTTTTCAAGGTAAGAATGAAGCGTATCTACTTCTTTTGACAACTTTTCAATATTCTTTGGATAGTCGTACTTATGGAAAAACAGCCTAATACGAATGACATGTATATAGTACCACATTCCTGGAACAATGATCAGAATTAAGACAATGGCTAACACATAGGAGTGATCAAACTCGCTTTCACCAGCTTCCAGTATTAGAGGAGCTAAGGCTGTCGACTTTTGCTCAACCTCATTAACCCCAATACCCTCAGGCTTGACCATTATTTTTGTGCTATCATCAATCACAGCGCTTGCCGTAGCACTATCAACCAGATCAGCACTCCAATCGATATCAAATATCAGCTTTGAATCGCCAAGGTCAGCAAGTATCTCTGCTCTAAATGCATCATATATTAAATCGGTAGATATTTCCTCTTGTCGTTCTTGATCAATATGAATCCAATCAGCAAGGGATTTCTCATACGCACCTGAGGTATATGAAAAGTTAATTGACGGAAGAAAAGCAGCTGCCAAAACCCAAGCACTAATAAAGAAACCATAGACCGACAATCGTCTACTCACAAATACGTCAGACTTTTTGAGCTTACTTATAAGGTATTTCTTGGTTACAAGGGCATAGAGAACAATTCCGAAGGATGCATAAAAAGCAATCACCAAGGCGATATTCATTTTGATGGACAGAAATACCAACATGGTAAAAAGAAACGTCACAGCCACTATGCTTGTAAACTGCCAGGTGGGCCTTTTCTCTTTTACTATAGTGGATTTAGTAAGCACGAAATAATTGCTGAAACAGCTTACCAGTACCATCGAGATTTGAAAAATGAGCACCTCGCTAAATGTCAATTCCTCATGTAAAAAGAGCACTACCAGTTGAATAGCAATCAACACACAGAATATCAAACTTAGATAATAGTACTCCAGATCTTTACTCGGGCTAGGTAAAAGCCATGGGAAACCGAATCTTTTCTTGGCTAAAGAACTCTTTTTGTGATAGGCTTTTCGTACCAACCATGCAATTGTAATAAGAATGATGAATAAGGTAATGTTAGCCAAGAAAGTTACAATGGAACTGGCTGCAAGAAAACGATTGGCTTGTTCGAAATCATAGAGGACACAGACATAGTAGTCACTAACGGGTTCAATAAGATCGTTGTTCTTACTAAAGTTGATCCTTTCCAAAATGATGAAAGACTCCCTATCTTCGAAAAAGACGGACATGACCTTAGATTTAGTCTTACCACTACTGAGAAAACCTTGTATACTCTCATCTTCGAATGTATAATCGATTAGGCTCCCGCTACCACTGACAGGCCTTGAGTCGAAGTAGATTTTACCCTCTCTATCGATAATTTGATAAAAGAATCGATCTGCAACCTCAGTTTTCCTTAAAGCCGATGGTATAGAAGTAACCACATTGATATAGTCGCATGTCTTTCCAACCAAATCTGAAGAAACTCGCTGCGCCATAACCATTTCTGTATTGGAAGATGTTATTGATTTGACAAATTCTAAATGGACCTTGTTCGTAGGTAGACTCACTGCTCCGGACCGTTTGATATAGTCTCTATGCCCTAAGGAATTTCCTATATGTTCTTTTTCTGCTAAACTGATAACTTCATAATCAGCACTCCCTTGCCAAACATCAATCTCTTGGACCAAACCATGTGGCGTAGCCCAAAATAACTCATTCACTCCTGGTAGGGCACTTATCGAATCATTGTGAAGCAAGTCGTCATACTTATCTACCGAGCTTGTCAGCGAGTCTACAACCAGCTCCAGACTATCCGAAAGTTGCTCGTGCGACTTAAATCTGATTTGCAAAAAACTCAAAACGAAATAGGCAGTAATTGTTATGAAGGCAATGACCAAAAACAAAGAAGTTGACACCCTAAAAATGTCTTTATGACTAAGTCGTTCGGAATAACTCAGATTGTTGATTTTAATGTGAGGAATGAGAATAATCAAAAGAATAACTCCAATAAGAAACCCTATGGATAACATTGGATCTACCGCTCGTTTCAAAGCAAGCCATTCTGTTTTATCCTTAAACCCGATGACATGGTAGTTATGCCCTCTCAGGTTGAAGCTTGAAACAAATGTTTTATAATCCTTTTGTCTAAAACTAAAATCTGCCGTCTTGACCTCATACCCCCCCACATTATTCAGTGAGTCCAGAATGGATTTAGGATCACTAATTTGAAAATAAGAATCAGTATAAAAGACTTCAGTTGAATCTAAGACCAGGTACCGATCAAAGAAAGTACGCTCTCTCGCCAGAGAATCAAAAAAGTCATTTGCAGAAACATAGAAAGAGATGGTTTTACTGTTATCTAAGTTTTTGTCAAATACGGCATGATAATTATAGAGATACTCATTCTGAATGGTGTCAAAGTCAATCCCCTTTCTTTCATCAGTCGTACTTATCTCAAGCTCTGATGGGCAATAGAATTTGGTAGTAAAACTTTTATCTAGATAGTGACAGTTTGTCTTAACGTTACTCTCAGCAACAGTCTGGAAAAAATGATCTCGGGACTCAACTCCCTGCATAAACAACTGCAATTCATGGGCGCTTCTCTGGTTTAAGAACTTCTCATTATCCTCAATATAAACGAGAAAATAGTAGGCATAGGCTAGCCCCACAAATGCAAAGACTCCCCAAAAAAGCCAATTAACTTTTCGTGTAGACCTCTTCGAGGGTTTTAATATCGGCATAGGGTGTGTTTTTGGTTGAGGACTGAATACTAACTAGTTACAGTCTACTAGATCACCCTTAATGTATAAATATTATTCAAATATTCACAGTCCCATTGACATGTTTACTTGTCTACATACCATACCCAGCGCTCTGTTTGCACTTATCTTAAACTAGACCATTTCTACTCGTATCTCAGCGATTCAACGGGGTTCCTTCTTGCAGCTACATAAGTCTGACTTATCACAGTGAGCAATGCAAGTATCAAAGCCAATAAGCCGGCCCCAACGAATAACCACCAGCTCATGGTGGTTTGATTTGCAAAATTGGCAAGCCAGTCATTCATAAAATACCAACCTAATGGACAAGCAATCAGAAAGGCAAGCAACACCCACTTCACAAATGACACACTCAATAACCTAACAACTTCAAAGACATCTGCACCAATGACTTTTCTAATCCCGATTTCCTTGATTCGTTTTCTTGTCTCATATAAAGCGAAAGTAAAGAGGCCGATAGAAGATAGTAGTAAGCCAGTGAGTGTAAAGAGAATAAAGATTTGAGAAAGCTTCTTCTCGCGATCATATTGGGCCTTAACCTTGTTTTCGAGTACCGTGTATTCAAAGGTACGCTTAGGGTTAACCTGAGAAAATAGTGATCCGATATTATTGATCGCCTCTTTGAATCTTTCACCATTGAGCCTGACCAAAAACTGCTTCTCAACATCATTGAAAAAAGTCATGATCAACGGTTCCACTTTTTTGGACAGGTGCTCAAAATGGAAGTCTTTCACAACACCAACTACTTGCCATGGATCCTTTTCTCCACTCCAAGAGCTACTCGCAATTTTGGCACCTTCAATATTGTCAATATCCCAGTAATGCATGGCCGCCTCGTTGATTACCACCTTATGTTGTCTTGACTTATCCAAAGAATCAGCGAAAAACCGCCCTTTTATCACCTCTAATCCTAATATGTCTTTGTAGCTAGGCTCCAGACTCATCATATTTACTTCAGTATATTCATAGTTACTATTTGCCAATTTCCATGACATGGTAGAAGAATTACCATCTACAGGCAAAGGTCCCTGAGAAAAGGAGACAACACCTGGTATCTTCATCAACTCGCTTTTTACCAGCTTATAATCTTCTCGCTGCTTGAGCTCTTGCTGCTTTGTTATCTCCGGATTATCAAAATTGTAGGGCACTCGCTCAAAGAAGTTGATCGCCACTACATTTTCTTCTTGATAACCTAATGATTTATTTTGCATATAGTTGAACTGCTTAAACACTACTGCTGTAACTATGATCAGTGTAATTGCCAAGACATATTGGACCGTAGTAAGTACCTTACCAGCATTCGAACGTTTCCCTTTGTTTAGATTACCCAAAAGCGCTTGTGATGTAATGACATTTGTCGTCTGAAAGAGTGTAATGAGGGTAGATACAAGTGAAAATGCACCAGCACCAACCACCAGAGCGATCAGAAGTTCAACAGTGGTAAAATTTTGACTTATCCCTAGAAAGACCAGATAGTTTGGCTGAACCAATTCAAAGAGCAAGAAGGTCAATGCGAGACATCCCAAAGCATAGATGGATCGATTGACAATCAACTCAAGTCTAAAATCACCCCTACTCGCACCATTCACCTGTTTTATTCCTCTGGTTTTCAGCTGAGATAGTGCCAATGTCGTCTGAAGGTTGGTGAAGTTAAAAATGCTGACTAACAGCACTACGATAGCGACCAAAATCAAAGTGTCCACCTCGTCTCTATTACCGAACTTTACGAATAGGTCTTGCGAAAATCTGTGGTTAAAATACAAATCCTTAAAAGCCACAGTTGACATGATGCTCTCTTTGAATTGGGGGTGTTTTCTGCCAACATGTTTAAAACCTTCATCAAAAGCAGTCTTGTCAAAATCATCTTCCATCAGCAAGAACTCCTGCGATGCAATTCCCCACCATTCATGCATATGAGAGGGCACCATGAAATCAAAATTGATAGAACTGTTAGAGGGAATATCCTTCATAATGGCCCTCACTTCAAAATACCCTGTTCTATCGCATTCAAGGTAGAGTGTCTGGCCAATCGGATCTTCATTTCCGAAAACTCGCTTTGCCATGGACTCTGTCATCACCAAACTGGTCGGGTCTTTCATTACGTTTTCCTTATCACCCACGAGCAATTCAAAATCGAAGAATTCAAAGAAGGTACTATCTGTCACTAGGCCTCTTCCCCGATATTCAACTTCACCCTTTACCAGTTTTATGCGATTCTCACTATACAAAGACGTACTCAACATGCTTCTCACCTGAGGATAATCGTCATAATTGACATTGAAGAAGAGCTTTGCACCAATTGGGCTAATCTGATCCACAGGGCTTTGCTGTGCAACTGTCAGATAGATGTTGTCGATATTCTTGTGAAATCGATCAGTAGATAATTCATTATCTACCCAAATGTATATCAGCATAGCACTGAGCAAGCCTACAACCATACTGGTAAGGCTTCCAAAAGCGATCAGCTTGTTTCTAAAGAGTTGTCTTAGGGCAAATTTGAAGTGATGTTTCATAGTTATAGCGGTTTACTAAACTATGATGAACTCGGATGGTAAATAGTTGGATCGAAACTAGAACTTCAATGCGGCATAGCCCTTCAATTGATAGGTAGTCATTGTTGTAAGCATTGAAGTTGCAGTTTCCAATCCAGGTGCCAGTTTCGTATGATCTATATTTCTGCCCATCATGGATTGAGAACACACAAAGATTTTGACACCTGCTTCCTGGAGTTCTTTGAATAAAGGAATATGTGGGTTATCAATACCGTACTTCTCGTTATACTTTTCATTATTCAACACTGACCAAACAGCGCCACCATGAATGGCAAGCACTACTTTCATATTCTCCTTTTTCACACCTCCCATGCCATGTAAATTCAGGAGTCTCGCCACATTGGTAATTGAATAAAACGGATCATCCATTCTTGAAGAACCGGTTGCCACATCTATGATCACCTTATACTCCATATTAGGGTCAGGTTTCTCAGTAGCATGTGGTGCATCGAAAATACCTCCATAACTTTTGATTATCGGGTTCACCATTTCTTGTGCTACCGTAGCATTGACAGCAAACAAGAAGATTATAACAGGAAGAATTCGTTTAACATGGACCATAGGATGACTGATTTATCTTGATCACTCAATAGAGCGAATTTTCAAGACTTAATCAATCATTCTTCTTTAAGATCCACCCATCTTAAAAAATGAATAGCCTTTGAGCTGGTAGGTACTCATCACCGTCAAAGCAGAAGTTGCAATCTTTATCTGAGGAACGACATCTTCCGGCTGATGTCCGAACATATTCAAAGATTGACCACAGACAATCATCTCCACTCCTGCTTCTTCTAAAGCTTCATAGAACTTCACATAGGGACTCTCCACTTTATACTTCTTTTCATAAGCCTCTGCATTGATTACAGAGTTAGTGGCAGCAGCGTGAATGACTACAGTTACATTAAGATTCTCTGGCTTAACTCCACCAATAGCATGCAGGTTAATTAAGCGCGCCACGTTATTAGCATAGAAGTTCAAACGCTCCGGTTTCTTCATATCATGGACTATCTCAATTAGAATCTTGTACTCCATGTTAGGATCCGGAGTCACTGCTACATTCTCTAAATCCAGTATTCTACCATAATCTTTGATGATGGGGTTAGCCCATTTCTTGTCTTGCGCAAAAGAGGCACTGGCAATTGAGAGTAGAAAAATTGTGAGAATAAGTGTTTTGATCTTCATGTTAGGGATTTAGCCAAATAATTACGAGATAATCCTCATCGATGTCAAACCGACTGTGGAAAATACTGTGTTATAACGGGTGCATTGAAATCAAGTTTTATTTGCTATAATATACCAATTGGTATATTTTTGTCTTTGAATGAAAAAATCCGATAGAACAAAAGCATTTATAATTGAAAAGGTGGCTCCGATCTTTAACAAAAAAGGAGTCTATGGCACCAGTTTATCAGATATGACTGACGCTACGGGCCTGACTAAAGGCGCCATCTATGGCAACTTCACCAGTAAGGATGCACTGGCAATGGCCTGCTTTGAATTCAATCTGAGATTTCTTCAAAAGGGGCTTTATAAGTCCATCGCCATCAACGGTAACGCAATTGATAAACTTGGTGCTTTAGTGAACTTTTATCGACAGCATTATAATGCCGTAACTGAAAATGGCGGTTGCCCATTAATGAATAGCGCTATTGAAACCGATGATGCCCACCCTTTATTAAAAGAGAAGGTTCAAACAACCTTCAGCCTATGGCGTAAAGAAATCACAAGTATAGTTGTAGAAAGTCAGCGTAAAATGGAGATCAATACTTTGGTTGATCCATCTAGTTTTTCGAACACCTTCATTGCAATGCTGGAAGGAGGTATTCTGGTTGCGAAAACAATGGAGGCGCCAGAATACTTTAATGAAGTAACAAACAGCTTGCTGACATTCATTCAATCGAACTTAGAAATTTAGAATCATGCGTAGAGTAGTTGTAACAGGAATGGGAGCATTGACTCCAATAGGAAATAATCTTGAAGACTTTTGGACAAACCTAAAGAGGGGTCAGAGTGGAGCAGCTCCCATCACAAGATTCGATACATCCAAGTTTAAGACACATTTTGCCTGTGAACTGAAAAACTTTGATCTGAATGATTACATTCCAAAGAGTGAGTCCAGACGGTATGATAAATTCACTTCCTATGCATTAGTTGCCGTAGAAGAGGCCATCAAGAAAGGTGGAATTGACTTTGAAACGCTGGATCGAAATCGTGTAGGTGTTATTTGGGGTTCAGGTAATGGAGGCATTGAAACCTTTACCGAAGAAATGATTGACTTCGTTAAGAATGGTGAAACCCCACGTTTCAACCCTTTCTTCATTCCGAAAATCATTGCCGATATTGCTTCAGGGATCATCTCAATCAAGTATGGACTTAGAGGGCCTAATTTCACTACGATTTCAGCTTGTGCCACCTCCACTACGGCAATCATTGACTCTTTCAATCATATTCGCTGGGGTAAGGCAGACATGATTGTAACAGGAGGATCCGAAGCTCCAATTACCATTGCGGGTCTTGGTGGTTTTAATGCCTCAAGGGCATTATCAACTAATAATGATGATCCTTCCGGTGCCTCAAAGCCTTTTGATGTTAATCGAGATGGCTTTGTAATGGGTGAAGGAGCGGGTGCATTGATCTTGGAATCGCTAGAGCATGCTCAAGCCAGAGGCGCACACATCTACGGGGAAGTAGTCGGAGGTGGAATGGCAGCAGATGCCTATCATTTGACAGGTACACATCCCGATGGTGAAGGTGCATACTTGGGCATGAACGAAGCACTACGAGAAGCAGAAATCACAGCAAATGACATTGACTATATCAATATGCACGCTACCTCAACCCCTATGGGAGATGTTAGCGAATTAAAGGCTATTGCGAGAGTTTTTGGAGAAAACCCAGACTTGAATATTAGTGCCACAAAGTCGATGACAGGCCACCTTTTAGGCGCTGCTGGTGCTATTGAAGCCATAGCCAGTATTATGGCAACAGTAGATGATATGATTCCTCCTACAATTAACACGACCGAGGTTGAGCCAGACTGGGCGGATAAGTATGATTTAACCCTTGGTGAAGTACAGCAAAGAACGGTCAACTATGCGATGAGTAATACCTTTGGCTTTGGGGGACACATCGCCACGGCAATATTCAAGAAGTACAACGCTTAATAGAACACAACCTCAACCTTTGGTTGTGCCGCTTTGAGAGATTGAATATCCTTACCGTTTAGTTTGCTATTAAAGCAAATAACCTGCTTCAACTCCGGGAGTAAAAAGAGTCCATCAAGTCTGGCTATCCGGGTATTGGAACAATCTACTACTTCAAGGTTTACCAGTCTTTCAAGACCTCTGAGCCTTTTTACGGTAGTGCCTGAGAAATTCACTTTCTTTAGCCTTATCATTACGGATAATGCACTCAGGTCCGTGACAGCAGTATTGCTGATATTAAGCGCTGTCAGCGCTTCAAACCTTAGCAATGAGTTCAAATCATTGAACGGAGTCTGTGTAATGCTCAGACTGGTTAGGGTTTGAATGTTTGGAAGTTCACTAAGACTAGTCAAACCGGTTCTAGAAAGTGTAAGCGACTTTAGATTCACAAGTTCTTCCAAAGACTCAAGATCACTCCCATCAATTGGTCCATTCACTTCTATTGATTGAATACCAACCAAAGCATGCAGTTCATCGGAAGTCGGTTCACCAGCAATAGATGCATTTTGGCGGAAGACACCTTTCATATTTTCACTCAGCCCATTCCACCAGTTCATTAAAGCCCCAGTCCGAAATCGCAACTTCAAGCCTGGAATAATATTCATTAGCGCACTTGCACTTGACTTAGACAATGCTGCCCCATCTAGGTTGAGGTAATTCAGTTTAGCCAAACCGTTCAATGACCTAACCTCCCTCACTCGAGTATTCTCAGCTTCGATTGTCTCGAGTTTAGTCAAGGCCTTTAGAGGACTAAGGTCAGTCACATTAGTGTTATTAAAGCGGATATTAATGAGCTCAGTGAGCTGATTCACTCCCTCTATGCTGGTAATATTATTATCACTGGCATCCAATGTAGTAAGCTTGGTTAACCGACTCACAGGTGCAAGCGATCGGATTCCAGCATTTTTCGCATCTAGTTTGTCAAGGTCAAGCAGGCGTACGAGTTCCTCGGTGGAAGGATTAGTCATATTAAGCTGAGTGGACAACAGTGTTTGCCACTCTGGAGAAAGCTCCTCCCACCAGGCCACCAAGACAGCAAGATCCCGAATGAGTAGCGCATCATTATTGTTGACGAAACCATTAACCTGAGCATCTTCAAGGTTTAAGCCATCCACATAAACTCGGCTCAGAGCCTTGATACCAACCAGTGGAGTTATATCATTAACCTGTGTGTTAGAAATATTTAAACGACTGAGGTTCTGAAGTGAAGCAAGACTCTCAACATTGTTAACACTAGTACCTTCAAGCTCGAGTTCTCGAAGCTCTACAAGTCCTTCAAATCCTTTTAATGTATTAATATCACTACCTTCAAGATCAAGACTCTGGAGGTCAACTAATCTCGAATAGTCAATTGAATTGGTTCCAGTTGCTCCTTTCAAGTTAAGGCCCTTCAGTGTTGTGAAACTTGAAATAAACGACAGGTCATCGAACTGTGAACCCATCAAGTTCAATCGCTTGAGTTTCTCAAAAAATCCCAACACTGAAAAGTCAGTCACATGGCTGCTGTGTAAAACCATACCCTCAATATCCGTGTGATACTTCAATGCACTTAGGTCGTGAACTGATGTTTGGGATATGTCCAGTGTTTTCAAACGATTAATTGAAAGCAATGGGCTAAGATCAGTTATAAAGGAATTAGAAAGCTTTAGGTAGGCCAAGTCCGTCAATACATAAATCGGGTCAAGGTTGACTACCTGATCGTTATCAGTAAGGTCCAGTGAGTCCATTCCGGCAATTCTTGTCAGCTCATCCACAGTAAGACTATCGTCATAGATGCCAATCTCATCTTGAAAAATTTGCTTCCATCCGACCGATAGATTCTGCCACCAGGCCCTCAACTGCCTTTCTCTATCAATTTTGTTAGTGTAAATGCTAGCGACTTTTATCTCTCTTTGGGGGCCATCAAAATTGAGTTCGATGAACCGCTGTCCGGAGATTTTAAGGGTATCATCGGCTATACCAATGGCATTGAGATTCCTGGTAATATCTGCCTTAAAATATGGAGTGCTATCAGCAGTATAGAGTCTTTCTACAGCATTGATCTCAAAGTCAAAGACAACTTCCTTAAAGAAGAAGTCGATATCTTTTAAGTAGGCCTGAATGTCTTTGAATATCTGTGTTGAACGATCCTCTTGTAGGTCATCCTCCACCTGAACACGATCGTCTAAGAACAACTTTTTGTAGCTCTCATTAATGATTGTTTCCTTCTCTCGCGTTTTGGTTCGCTTAGAACCCAGTAAGTTAAAATAGTATTCTACTGCCTCTACCATAGCCATGGCCTGCTGCTTTTCAGGGTCGGGCAATGTATCTGCAGGTGTTTCAGTCTGACTAAAAGTACAGATCGAAACACAAAGCATGATAACCGGAAGAAGGACCCTATTTCTGATCATAGATTATTTTCAATAGCTGTTCCTTTTGGGGCTTATTGATTTCGGTCAGGTCAGAGATTAACCATCCCGTATTATAGCCGGCACGATTAAAATTATTTAAAGAAAAATACCAGCCATCAAGACTGAAAAAATGGAAGTTGATTCTGTTAACTGTGTTAAACTTCAGGAGGCCTTTTTTAACCTCGTAAATAAAAAGCGTCAAATAATCTGGTTCATAATCTGCTAGCGTATACGACTCTGGACTGCCATTCTTTACCAGCGCTTTTCTAAGGTTCATAAAATCTAGTTCATGACTCATCGGGTGCAAGAACTCCTTGGTTTCACCGCGTTGTTTGTCGAACATTTCTTTATATCGACCAAAAGACACTTTAGAAATCACCCATTCATATCCCAGGCCCTCCTGCTGCATTTGCATATAAAGCGTGATCGACTCTTCTCTGCCTTCGTACTCAAACGTGGTATTCACCACAGCAAACCATTCATCTGACCTCAACCCTAAGAATTTGGGCTGATCGGATTTGGTAGTATAGGTTATAAATCGATTTTTTAAATCCTTAGAGATTTGTGCATACTCCTCATCGAAGAGCATACTGATATATCGCTTTCTCAATCTCGGGTTGCGATACTGACGATCGCCAGGCTCTAACTCAAGACCCTTGTTGTTCTCCTCACCATTAAAGCGTTTAAAGAATTGGTTAAGCTGCTTGGTACTGGCCAATAATTGTTGCTCAATGTCATAGTCGTCATTAAGCACTTGGGCGTTGCCAATACTGACAACGCCACATAGTAGGATTATAAATACGCCTAATTTCTGAATCATACAGAGGTTTCTGATACTCTAATATCTCCCAAAATCACATCCCAAAACTCTACCGTTCTACCTGCAATTTGAGTAGACTTCTTTTCAACATAAATGGTGATATCCTTTTTGGTTGTGTCTTTGTATTTGAGAAGATCACCGCTCTTTCCTTCGAACTTTTGGTAAACGGTCACAACTCCGACATATTTTCCATCAGGTTGTCTTTCCAAATCAGAAATGTACTGAACATCATACCATTCAATGGTCACCTTGTCATAGTTCAATGCCATTAAGCGCTTGAAGTATTCACGGACTTTGTAATACTCAATCTCCTCTGAAGCCAAAGAAGAAACGCCCATTTCACTTCCCGGTGCGAAGAGTTCTTCAGCACGATCCATTACTCTGGTTGCTTCTGAGAAGGGAGTGTCTTTGTTACCGATAATACTAATGTATTTACCCAAGTCCTTCACTTTCTCGAGCGCCAAAGAATCTATGGCCTTTTCCCTATTTGGATCAACCGCAGTTTGAGCAGAAAGATGAACGCCTAGAAAACAGATAAATGTCAATGTGATAGATAGTCTTGTTATATAATTTTTCATGATGTCTTCAATAAACGTGAATTACTTTTTAACGAGCACTAGTTCTTTGACCTTACCCTGAGCATCTAGTACTAATTCTTTCACCTTATGAGGGTTCTTTCCCTGATCTTTCAGATAGTTCAAGTACTTAGAAATAGTAGTTGGTTCGTCAAAATCCTCTTGGCCATTAGCTGCATAAAAGATAATCAGTACTGGCGCATCGGACCTGCCGAACATACGCAATGCTTCTTGAATACTATTGTTAGCCGCACTGGTGGATGATGCATTGGCAATACCTGAGAAATAAGAGTTCAAACTGCCAGTGATTCTCTCCTCTGCACTCGGTTCTTTCGGCTTTACGATCGGCTCTGGTTCGGGCTCCGGTTCGGGAGTTTCAACAACATCAACCTCTTCAGGAGTTTCAGGAGTGACATCTGCCACTGCCTTCTGGCTTTTACAAGAAGCAGTCATTAAAACAATAGCTCCTACAAAGGCCAAGCCCTTGAAGGAATTAAAAAGTAGTGTTTCTTTAATTTTCATCTGTTATAAGTTTTGAACAAGCAGCGTGGTGCGACTCATTTTATATATATAATATGCTATACAGTAAGTACTCTACCTGAGTCGTAGAGATTAACCCGATTTAGCAGCAATGCCAACGGATCAGAGATAGGTTTATC
The DNA here is from genome assembly GCA_965230105.1 of Roseivirga sp. Lineage (GTDB taxonomy): Bacteria > Bacteroidota > Bacteroidia > Cytophagales > Cyclobacteriaceae > Roseivirga. The sequence goes on from CBDDKG010000002.1 coordinate 201,979, forward strand.
AGTTTTTAAACTGATTTCTAAATTTACGGGTTTAATCTGAAACTGTTGTAATGGATTCATTGAACGGTAACCCAAAAACATGATTTTTTTCTCCTTTTTATAAAAATCGGGTTGTTTCTAAGGGCCAAAAACTAAAAAAGCCTCAATCTCAAGGATCAAGGCTTCAAATATCTCTTAATTTCTAACTGCTAGGTAGCTGGATTGGTGACGTCTTGTGCGCCCTCTGGCATGCTGAAATTATCCATAGACGGATACTCCTTTGACACCTGGATGTTCTCAAAAACACGGGCGCCACCTCTAGGCTCTCCTACCACACCGTCACTATATTGGTACCATTGCAATGAGCTCGGTAAAATAACTCCCTCAAATTCTTGCCAACCATCATACTTGATCAAGCTAAATCTATCGCTTGATTCATTTCTACCAAAGGTTGCCGTATACATGAGCCAGTTCATTTGATTCGTATCAGGATCTGATAGCACAATGTAGTTGTCTTTAGGTGAGTCGCCAATTCCATCCCCGTAAGAGACTTTCACTGCATTGTAGCTCTTACCCATTAATTCTATAGGCTCTAAATCCTCATAACTAATTCCTGGATCTCCTACTACAAAAGGAAAAGCATAAAAGTAGAACATGAGATTATACCTCATTCTTTGTCTAGCGGCATTCTCGCTTGGCGGATTCACCCATACCTTTTCACCATCAAAACCCACAATCTGGTTTTCAGATTCAATTCTAGTATAACGATTTTGTAACTCCACGATCGTGTGCTGACCGCCATTGTCATAAGAAAGCGTCTTTAAGGCACTCCAGTTGTCAAAACCACCATGTGCTTCAAATACTTTGGCAATTGACGTTGAGTGATGATTCGTGTTAGAAGGCTGGACTACCTGGGCTTCATCCTTTACCTCAGAATCGTTTTTTGTCCCCTGGCAAGCCATTAGGCATGTAAGTAGACTTAGGGTTAACAGTTTTTTCATGGTTGATTGTTTTCATGCAAAGATTGATGAGACTGTCTATATATTTTGTCAGTCACAATACCTTTTGACAAACCTAACAGTTATTAGGCTTTGAAGGCATCATCAAAATAATTCCGGACTAAGAGTCTTTTGCCAATGTTGTAGACACATCACAGCCAGTCTCAATTTCATTTCCTTGTAGTGTCAGCGTGCCGTTATTTATTCCAAAAGTGGCCACCTGAACGTCTGTGCCCTCAGTAATGGTTAACTGATCACCTGACACTGTGTAAGTGCCATTGTTATTGGTAGTCACACCATCCTCCAGATCGGTACTTACGAAAGTTCCATCGGCTTTGAACTCTACCTTAAGGCAGTCAATGGTAGTACAAACCGTAGCAAAGGATCCGTTTTCGTCCGGATCATCACAGTTAGCTGCGACAGCAGAAGTAACTGTCCAAATACCAATCAATTCACTCCCATCATGTTCTGGAGTTTCGCTGGATTCGTTATCACAAGCACTTATAAAAAGAGCCAATAGTAGCAGGCTGATTATTCGTCTTTGTATTTTCATTTTTCCTAAGTTAATCATTCATAAAGTTTTTCTACCGTAACTATCCACTAGTGACTAGAGCAACTATCTTTGAATAACAATTCATTGACATGAACAAAGATCAAAGATTTGAAACACAAGCCATCCGACAACAAATCGATGGTACGCATGCCCAAGAGCATTCCAGCCCGCTCTACCTTACCTCAAGCTTCACTTACGATAATGCAGAAGAAATGAGAGCAGCATTTGCTGGGGAGATAGACAAGAACATTTACAGTCGTTTCAGTAATCCAAATACACAAGAGCTTGTAAACAAAATCTGTGCAATGGAAGGAGCTGAAGCAGGTTATGCCTTTGCCTCAGGCATGGCAGCAGTATTTTCCACTTTTGCAGCACTTCTTGCCGCAGGTGACAATATTGTTTCATGTCGCTCCATATTTGGCTCTACCCACACTGTCTTTAACAAGATTCTTCCAAAATGGAACATCACCACTACTTATGTTGACCTTAAAGACACCGCTTCCTGGCAAGAAGTCCTAAAGGATAACACCAAGCTTCTTTATGTCGAAACACCAACCAACCCAGGTGTTGATTTAGTTGATCTCAGTTGGATAGGTGAGTTTGCCAGAAAGAATAACTTAATCCTAGTAGTGGACAACTGCTTCGCTACTCCTTATCTACAACAACCCATAAAGTTTGGTGCCGATCTTGTGATCCATTCCGCCACCAAGTTCATTGACGGACAAGGACGCGTATTGGGAGGAGTGACTGTCGGCAAGCAAGACCTGATTGATGAAGTCTATGCCTTTAGCCGAAGTACCGGGCCAGCCATGTCTCCTTTTAATGCCTGGGTACTATCAAAAAGCCTTGAAACGTTAGCAGTACGTATGGATAGGCACTGCAATAATGCATTAAAATTGGCTCAGTTCTTAGAATCCAACGGTCAGATAGCGTGGGTGAAATATCCATTCCTCGCCTCTCATCCTCAATATCAAATTGCCAAACGACAAATGTCGGCAGGGGGTGGCGTAGTATCATTCGGCATTAAAGGTGGGCTTGAAAGGGGCAAAAGGTTTTTAGATCAAATTAAAATGTGCTCTCTAACAGCTAATCTTGGAGATAGCAGAACCATTGTGACACACCCCTCTTCCACTACACACGCCAAGCTCACTGAAGATGAAAGGCAGAAAGTTGATATTACTCCAGAACTTATTCGCGTCTCGGTAGGTTTAGAGCATGTCGATGACATCATCGCAGATATTCAACAGGCGCTTGATCATAGTATTTAAGGATTTACAGTTCATTAAATGAAGAAAGTACTCGCAGAAATTCTCACCATTGGAGATGAAATCCTCTATGGTCAAATTGCTGATACCAACTCTCAGTGGATGAGCGCTCAACTTGACGAACTTGGTGTCAAAGTGATTCGCAAAACTACGGTTGGCGATACTGAACTTGACATCCTTGAAGCTTTCGCTCAAGCTGAAGCAAGGGCAGACATCGTTTTAATAACTGGCGGATTAGGCCCTACTAATGATGACCTGACTATGCCTATGCTCGCGCATTATTTCGGAAGTGAAATCATTATGAATGAGGATGTGCTCCACCACGTTCAAGATTTTTTTGAGCGTAGAGGCAGAACTTTCACTGAACTGAACCGAAGACAAGCCTTAGTCCCAGAACTTGCCGAAGTTCTACACAATGACTTGGGAACAGCTCCTGGTACCTGGTATGAGCGCAATGGGAAAGTATTCGTATCCATGCCCGGAGTGCCTCATGAGATGAAAAACCTCATGAAAAAGCTGGTTATTCCAAAACTTAGAGATTTCTTTCATACACCTGTTATTTATCACAGACTTGTCAAAACAGTAGGCATAGGAGAATCATTTCTAGCTGACAAAATCAAGGATTGGGAAGATAGTCTTCCAGATCACATTTCACTCGCCTACTTACCGAGTGTAGGACACGTAAAATTGCGACTTACCGCGGTGGGGGAAGATCGCCAAGTGTTAAAAGAGGAAGTTCAGTCAAGAATTGATGCCCTTTTACCCTTAGCGGAAAAGTACATCTATGGCTATGACGACATGACACTGGAAAAGGCAATCGGTGAAATGCTCAAATCCCAAAGTAAAACCCTGGCCTTAGCGGAGAGTTGTTCTGGTGGTTATATACAACACAAACTCACCACCATAGCAGGTTCCTCTGATTATTTTCAGGGAGGGGTTGTCCCCTACCATAATGATCATAAAATCAATGTATTAGGAGTGAAATTAGAAACTTTGGAAGCCCATGGCGCAGTAAGTGAAGCTTGTGTTAAAGAAATGGCAGAAGGAGTTAGAAGAGTATTTAATGCAGATATAGGTGCTGCTACGAGCGGAATTGCAGGACCAGGCGGTGGAACTCCTGATAAGCCCGTTGGTACTGTCTGGATTGCCTATGCTGATGGCAATCAAACCGTAGCAAAAAAGCTGCAATTAACTCAAAATAGAATATTAAATATTGAATTAACAGAGATATCAATATTAAATTTGGTTAGAAAAAGTTTGAAGGGTTGAAACATTGATAATATTTGGTAAAAGACTTACTTTTGTTGTTCAATGCAATCGTTTTAATCATTAGTATTTAGTTATGGCTGTAGTAGAAATGGTAATGCCAAAGATGGGAGAAAGTATCATGGAGGGTACTGTACTATCTTGGTTAAAGCAAGAAGGTGAAACTATTGAAGCGGACGAGTCCGTGCTTGAGGTAGCGACCGACAAGGTGGATACAGAAGTACCGGCCACCCATGGTGGTGTACTCAAAGAGATTTTGGTACAAGAGGGAGATGTAGTGCCTGTAGGTGCACCAATTGCTAAAATTGAAACAGATGCAGCTGTTGAAGCATCTGCTCCTGAAACGACTCCTGCTCCTACAGAAAAGCCAGAGGCGGCTCCAGTTGCGGTGAATGGTCAATCCAATGAAGCACCTGCTACATCTAATGGACATGCCGTATTAGAGGCACCTGCTTCAGATCGATTCTACTCTCCTTTGGTAATGAACATTGCTCGTCAGGAGAGCATTCCCATGGCTGAATTAGAAATGGTACCAGGTACAGGCAGAGAAGGCCGTGTTACCAAAAAGGACATTATGGCTTACTTGAAAAGTAGGCCAGCTGGAGGCGTTCAGGCTCCTGTGGCAACTCCCGCTCCTGCAGTTGCAGCTCCATCGGCAAGTGCACCTAAACCAATGCCCGTTTCAGTTTCTGGTGAAGATGAAATCATTGAAATGGACCGCATGCGCAAGATGATTGCAGAGCGCATGGTAGATTCAAAAAGAATCTCTCCACACGTCACTTCATTCGTTGAGGCGGATGTAACGAATATTGTCCATTGGAGAAACCGTATTAAACAGTCTTTCAAAGAAAGAGAAGGCGAACCAATTACATTCACCCCTATTTTCATGGAAGCAGTTGTCAATGCCCTGAAAGACTATCCTATGATGAATATTCAGGTGGATGGCAATAACATTGTAAAGAAAAAGGCAATCAATGTTGGCATGGCAGTAGCACTACCAACTGGTAACCTAATTGTTCCGGTTATTCATAATACTGATCAGTACAACCTTGTGGGTTTGACCAAAAAAGTGAATGACCTTGCCCGTAGAGCAAGAGAAAACAAGTTAACGCCAGACGATCTTCAAGGCGGCACCTATACCATCTCGAATGTTGGATCTTTCGGAAACGTGATGGGTACACCAATCATTATGCAGCCTCAAGTGGGTATTCTTGCTTTAGGTGCGGTTGTGAAGAAACCAGCGGTTGTTGAAACACCAACCGGAGATGCTATTGCTATCAGACATAAGATGTTCCTGTCACACTCTTATGATCATAGAGTAGTAGATGGATCGCTGGGTGGAATGTTTGTAAGAAGAGTTGCTGATTATCTGGAACGTTTCGATCCTTCAATGACGATCTGATAATAAATAAAAATCTTAAAAAGCCTCGTGTCTAATTTGATATGAGGCTTTTTTACTTACAGCCTATTACAAGATGATGGAAGAATCAACTGGTCGTTGATTGAACCAGTTTCTACGTTCGTCAACTTTTTTTGGTCCGTTATTGAATGGGTTGGTTGTTCTCCAATATTGCATTTATATTGAGTCGTATAACTGACAATCATCTTTCACACATGAAAAAGCTGCCCTTACTTCTAGCCATACTCTTTGGTCATTTGGTCGTGGCACAGACGCCACAAACCTACCTCAATGCAAGAGCTGAAAAACACTTGGCCGGGCCCTTCAACCTTGAGGTGCTAAAGACGGATTCTATCTACAAAGTGTGGTTCGAAGAAAATTGGAAACTATTCTCCTTGAAAGGTGGGCAAACGGACTGGAAGAAGAACCTTGAGAATACCGAAGTTGATATCTACCTTGGCACCTGGTGCGGAGATAGCAAGCGATGGGTCCCTCAATTCGTCAAAATGTGGAATGACTTAGGGCTTGATCAAGACAAGTTAAAATTCACCGCTCTTTACGATGGTGTTGAAAAGTACAAACAAGGCCCAAATGCTGAGGAAAAAGGGCTTAGGATTCATCGCGTCCCTACGTTTATCTTTAAGGAAGGTGGAGAAGAATATGCTAGAATTGTTGAATACCCAAGAAATGATTTAGAGCTCGATGTAGCACAAATCGCTGTGGGTTATGCTTCCGAGCCCAATTATCGAGCGGCCACCTACCTGTTGGAATTGTTCGAAAGTCAATCCATGGAAGAGATTATCAAAGATGTTCGAAACCACTTGAATAAAGTGAATCATCTGGTAGGAAAGGATAGAGAACTCAACACATTGGGTTACGTATTCCTACGATCCGACAGAATACGCGAAGCTTTGCTTACCTTTCAATTCAATACCATCATCTACCCACACTCTCCCAGAGCATTCAATAGTTATGGAGTAGCTTTACTCATCAATGAGGATAAGGCGGGAGCGATTAGAGCTTTTAGGAGAGCCGTTGAATTGGATCCTAAACACGAGAATGCTAATCGCAAGCTTCAAGAACTTGAAACTGAGAACAAATAGTGATTATCGATAAGACATTCCATTTTAAAAAATTTCTCTACTTCACCAGTGCTTTCATTCTTTTCACAATAATTGGAACCGTCAGTCATGAGTTGGGGCATATTGCAGTAGCAAAATACAGAGGTTACCAAACTACACTGCACTATGCAAGTATGAACTACGATACTAGGGCTTTGATTGATGAAGTCAATCAAATCTATTTTGAGAATCAGAAAGCGATAGAGAATGGGGATGATTTTGAAGGTAAGGAAGCTTACGAACAGAAAATCAAGGATTTTGAGCTTGACCAGTTATTAATCACCTTCGGAGGACCTATCCAGACTATGTTGACAGGCCTGATTGGTTTGGCGATTCTTTTCTACCGTAGAAAACAAATTCAAATTAATGGAATACTTTTCCTGGATTGGTTGGTAGTTTTTCTCACCCTATTCTGGCTTAGAGAGGTCTTTAATCTGGTAACGTCAGTGGGTGATGCCCTCATTTCAGGCAACAGCTTTTATTTTGGTGGAGATGAAAGAAATATTTCTGAAATGCTGAACCTTCCCTTAGGAACAATACCTATACTATTCGCAGCAATAGGCTCAATTATAACCATTGTAGTTGTCTTCCGAATCATACCCTTAAAATCACGGCTTACCTTCATTTCAGGTGGCTTGGTTGGCGGCATAGTTGGTTTTGTCCTTTGGATATACATCCTGGGACCTGTAGTACTTCCTTAGCCATCAGGCCTTACACTTGCCTAGTGACCAAGAGAGTAAACAGACACAAGTGCACTACTAATACGAAACGTAAAAAGAGCCTCTTTTCTGGAACGGCTTTCCATCGACCGTCATAGCTGTAATACGGTAATAATATCTTCCAGGCGGAACTAATCTCCTCCTTTTATCGAAACCATGCCACTCGTTTTTACCAGAGTGAATGACTTTCCCTCTTCCATTCACAATTACCAAGCGTTCCTTTTTTGTATGCTTCAGTTTGGCTTTGAAAGGTCCTTGATCTGTACATGGCCAGAATACCCCTGGAACACCAAAGAATACCTTTCTTCTGACTAAGATCTTCTTGCGAATGACTTTAGTGCAACCACTCTCATTGGTAACCTTAAGTTTCACCCAATGTACCCCAGGACGTTTGAAAGTGTGGACTACCTCCTTTCCCGAAACTTGTCTCCTATTATTAAAAGTCCATTCCCATGACACAATTCCCTCATCATGAATCACAGAAAAGGAAATTGGTTTATTGATGCTGACTTGCCTTCTATCAAAGGATATCTTAGCCGTAATCTTTTCTTCAACTTCAATGACAATCGGGTTGTCGTGAATGATAGAACATCCTGTTGCCTCATTATCAAGTTTGAGATTTAAAAGAGTAGACTCTTTAAGCTTGTGGCTTCTGAGTACCAGTTCTCCTCCATTGCCTTCTTTTGTGACCAGTATATTTCCCTCTCCATCAGTTAAAGAATAAGTAACTCCAACCACCGAAGAAGTCACAAACACTTTTGTGCGCTGATTGTAACAAACATTATCATCAAAGAGTATTTCACTCGCTTTCGCAGCACTGAGTAATTCATCCCCAACACTAACACTCACTTCTCCTATAAGTTCCTCTAAAACACTGCCATCACCAACATCACTCATGGCATAGACCGTCAAAGTTGTATCATTGATTACAGGACCGCTGACAAGGTTCATTTCAGGAGACTCTCCTAGCATACTCGACCCATTTAATGAACCATCAGGATTTCTCAACTCATATCGTCTGTTATTGTCACCAGCATTAAGCGTCCCCTCTAACAACACGCTAGCAGACTGACCATCACAAACGCTCACGTTAGTTTCTTCGAGCGAATGGAGTTTGTATTTGGATAACCATAGATCAGTATTGGTCCCTCCAAAGTTTGGAGTAGACAGATAGTACCCTTGCCCTGATTGAGTTCCTCCAGATAAATACAATTCTTGAGTCAGCTCATTGAAATACGGAATATTGAGTTCTCCTTCAGAGCCAGCTCCTCCAAAATCTGCCTGCCACGTGATGTTCCCAGCAATGTCAAGGTTGAAAAACCAGATATCCAGAGAGGCGTTAATATTATCACTTAACTTATCACCTCCAGCAGGAGAATTCGAAAAGCCTCCAATAACAACAGAGCCATCCAATAATGCATAGGCCGCTTGCCCCCAATCATATCCAGCACCTCCAATGGTTCTTTCCCAAAGTAATTCTCCAACACTATTGGTTCTAACCACCCAAATATCATCAAAGCCTAAATTATCTTCTGACTTATCTCCTCCTGCACCTGAACTACTCTGCCCTGCAAAAATAAAACCTCCATCAGGGGTTTGCGCCATCGATCGAATAGCATCCAAACCAGGACCACCATAAAGTTTCTCCCATAGTACATCACCATTTCCATCCGTTGAGAAGAGCCAGTAATCAAAACTTCCATTATTTGGTGCTACTAAATCAGTAGATGCTGAATAAGCACCAACTACTACACCTCCAGTTGCATTAGGCAAAAGTTCATCTGCAGACTCAAATCCGCTGCCCCCGTAAGTGCGTTCCCATATTTTATTTCCTGTAACTGAATTTATTTTGATCAGGTATAGATCGAGAGATCCCATAGGGCTGATCCCAGTCAAGTCTGTAGATGTCGTATAGCCTCCAACAACAATTTGTCCGTCAGAAGTCTCTTTTATATCGAATGCCCAGTCTGCTCCATTCCCACCAACCCGTGTTTGCCAAAGTATACTTCTGTCACTCGCTGAGATTTTAACAATTAGTATGTCATCAGCACCCAGAGAAGTAGAGGTTATATCACCTGAAACACCTGATCTGGTTCTCCCTGCCAATACAAAATTACCATCACTAGTTTGTACCGCACCTGCCTCAAAACCCTCCTCTGCACTTCCTCCAAAGTTAAAGTCCCATTGAATGTTGCCATCCACATCCGTTTTGATAGCCCACCAATCATCATCACCTTGATTTGGTGTTGATTTATTACCACTGATACCGGAGAGCGAACTTGCAGTGAGTAAGAAGCCACCATCGCTTGTTCGAATAGAACTGACATCAGTGTCTCTTGACGAACCTCCAAAGCGCATATCGTAGGCCTTAACTGGCTTTTGGATCTGGGCCAGGGAGAGTTGTGTTAGTAGTAAGAATAAAAAGGTGAAAGGAAAAAGGTTGATGTTAACTGACTTTTTCATTCTTTCTTTGTTTTGGCTGTGTCAAGAAACCCTAAGAACTCTTGAACACTTAGTATAACCCTATCTCTGGAGATACCCTAATTCTTTCTCCCTAGTTCCTTTGTCAATACAATACTCCTTCTCATCTCGAAAAAGCAGCATTCGGTAGATTGGAACATCATAAGTCCTTTTTTTTAGGCAATTTAATAACACACAAATTCGTCCAAATGAAGAACTCACGATACTTTTTATTAATCTGTTTGATACTCTTCACAGTTTCAGTACCACTCCGATCATGGGCACAAAATGACAATCAGGAGGTTCCTTCAAAGCCGATTCTCATTGATAAAAGTGCATTATCCGGGCTAGGTCTTCAGTCTGTACAATTAGAAAATGAACCCAATAGGAAGTTCTTCCAAAGAAGACTTTTAAGAGGCGTAGATCTCAGTGTATTTATAGTTTCTAGCGAATCATGGAGCACCCAGATGAATAACTTCCCTATTGATGAAGTAGTGTTAATGCTTAACGGTAAGGCAAAAATTAATCCTGAAAATGGGAATCAAATGACTTTCCAATCAAACCAGTTCTTCTTTATACCAAGAGGATATACAGGTAGCTGGGAGATTCAGGCAGGAAAAAATTATCATTATGAACTATCAATAATATCTACAGAAAGAGCTGAGTCTGCCAACCCTGCCAAGACACTTCCTGAACTCATTGACCAAGATGCGCTATCGGGGATTACCATAGACTTAAACAGTGTTAAACAATATGAAAGAGTTCTCACGAAAGGTTCAGAGTTGACAGTAAGCCTAAAGGCTGAGAAGCCAACTGAAAGGGAGATTAGTAGCCCGATGAAAGAACAACTTGTCAACCTGCTTTCAGGGCAACTGACAATCACCGACACCAGTGGTGTGAAACATGTCTTTAATACTGGCGACTTTTTCCTCTTCCCAAAGGGTTTTCAGGGTTCTTGGCAAAGCAAAGGACACGGACTTCTCAAGTATCTGGTAGTCCAAAAGACTGGTTAGTCATTTCTGACAGCGCCTGCCAGAGTATCATGATGCTCAAGCAATAATGATCTTAAATAACTGCCGATAGTATATACACTTTCAAAACCAGCCTTTTTAGCTGCCGCATTCTCCTTTTCTATCGGAATGTCTGCACTTTCAGCAAAGTGCTTTATATCTCTGTAGAAACCTAATGTGAATATATCGACCTCACCACCGAATATTTTCGTAAAAATTAAGTTCGTATCTCTACCTATTTCAGTCAAGTATACATTCTCCATCTCCCGCTGTCTCAGCAGTTCTTCTTGTTTGCCTGCCAGGGCTTGGAACATTTCTACATGGTAATAATCAAATCTCGTAAAACGATCCTTAAACTCCTCCAATGAAGGGCCTTCCACAATAGACTCCTCCTGCCAAGACACTAAATTGTAGTAAGGTCTTCCATAACCTTGATCCAGCGTAGCCGAATTCTCCCTTCTCTTGTCCATCTCACTTTGTGAAAAATGCTTACCTAAATCCCTTATCGGATACATTAATAGTAAATCCCACTGATCGCCCTGTGAGTGCCTCATCAAGAAAGGCTTTTCTATTCCTGCCCTCTCGTGGTTCTTGAGGTCAACTTTAATTACATCAATCAAATCAAGAAGCTTTCCAGGTACAGCACGCATGGTAATCACCTTGTAATAAACATCATTGGCCTGCTGTGCTTCACAGTTGGTCAATACAAGAAGGGTTAAGAATGCAAAAAAGTACCTTTTCATAATTTCTGGTTTTTAATGAGTGAAGGATATTCGTTTAGAAAGTTAAGGATACTTGTATAAATGAAACTCAAATCCTTATCGGAAATAATGTAGGGAGGAATAAGATAGATCACATTCCCCAATGGCCGGATAAGAATACCCTTGTCGATAAAATATGGATAGAGGTGATGACGTGCCTCATTAAAGTAAGACGTATCCCTTTCGGTATTCAATTCAAAAGCGATGATAGTACCCAAAACCCTCGTATTCCTGACAAGTTGATGCTTCATCAGTTCTAGCTCAAAACCCCTATGTCGATCGTTAATTCGTTGTCTGTTGGACTCGCATTCATCAGTCAAAAGAAGATCCAAGGATGCATTAGCAACTGCACAGGTCATAGGATTACCAGTGAAGGAATGACCGTGAAAGAAAGTCTTCATTAAATCATTACTACGGTACGCCTCCTGAATTTTATCCGTACAGGTAGTGACGCCCATCGCCAAAGCACCTCCCGTCAACCCCTTGGAAAGACAGAAAACATCTGGCTTATGCTCCAAAAGATCAGAAGCGAAAAGACCTCCTGTCCTTCCAAAACCAGTCATTACTTCATCAGCAATACAGATAACATCTTGAGATTGCGCTAGGCTGATCATCCGATCGAGCAGTAATTTAGAGTAAACCCTCATCCCTGATGCTCCTTGAATTACCGGCTCAAAGATAAAGGCTGCTACATCTCCTTGTGCTACCAAGGACTCAAAATACTTCCAAACCTCTGCTTCTTTTTCAGGGCTTGGAAAATCTATAAACTCAACATCAAAAAGGTAAGGATCAAAAGGATCAGTAAACGGACCTCTCTCCCCCACCGACATTGCTCCAAAAGTATCTCCGTGATAAGCACCATCAATGGCAATTATTTTCTTTTTTTCAATCCCCTGGTTGTAGAAGTATTGAAAGGCCATTTTTATGGCAACTTCGACTGCCGTACTTCCATTATCGGAATAGAACACCTTGGCTTGATTATCAGGCAAGATTTGCAAGAGTCGCTCTGCTAATTCAATTGCTGGCTTATGGGTAAAGCCGGCAAAAATAACGTGTTCCAAAGCCTTAGCTTGTTTTGCAATTGCCTCAGCCAAATACGGGTGACTGTGCCCGTGGATGTTTACCCACCAAGATGATATTGCATCGATTATTCGATCTCCAGAGGACGTGTATAAGTTAACTCCCTCGGCTTTTTCGATAACTAAAGGCTGACCCATTCCTTTTAGTGGTGTAAAAGGATGCCAAATTGAATGCTCGTCTCTATTTAACCAATTACTCATACCAATTCAGCATTAATTCATCTGCCCAATATTGAACTACTCCTTTGCTAACTAAGCCGAGCTTTGGCAACCTCAAGAGTACTTTATAACCTGAATGTTTTTCAATAATACGCTCGCTCTCAGGGTTGGATTCACCATTGAATATCAGCCCCTTTACTTCTATGTTATTTCTTTTTAGATAATCAATGGTCAACAATGTATGATTGATACTCCCTAAATAGAGGTTAGCCACCAAAATAACCGGAGCATTCAATGCCACAGCAATATCAATTACGAAGTCCTGATCATTCAATGGCACCAGCAAGCCTCCTGCTCCTTCAATCACAATTTCATTATCAGTCTCAGGCAATACAAAGTCATCCATTTGAATTGATAAATGCTCGTACTTAGCAGCGGCATGTGGTGATGCTGGAAGCTTGAGTAGATGTGTTTCTGGATGTATTTTGGTCTGACCAGTGCTTACTAAGTCTTGGACAGTCTCGCTATCGGTTGGCATTCCAGCCTGAACAGGTTTCCAATAATCTGCTTTAAGTGCTTCGACCAAAATTGACGAGACCAATGTCTTTCCACTATCTGTACCGATAGCCGTAACGAAATAATTCATACACAAAAATGAGCTGGCAATTTAAGACACAAATGGAAACCTTCTTTGGCCTGCAACAATCAATTTGTTGCGCAGTACCTCAAATTGTATTGGTTTGGTTAAGTAGTCATCCATACCACACTCCAATGCACGATCTATATCGTCCTGAAATGCATTTGCCGAAAATCCTATAATGTATGGTTTTGTGATCAAGTCCATACCACTGATAATCTCCGCTGCTAAATGTCCGTCCATTTTCGGCATAGAAACGTCAAGTAGTATAACATCATACGTGTTCTCTTTAACCATTTCAATCACTTCAAGACCGTCTAAAGCCACATCTGGAATGAACCCTAATCGTTCCAAGAAGATGGTGGTCAACCTTCTGTTAACTGAGTTATCCTCTGCCAATAATACCTTTAATGGAAACTCATTGCTGATCAATTGGTCTGACTTATCATTCGGTATTTCTGCCTTGTTCAATACTACTTCTGCCAAGTTCTTCTTGCTAGCTAGTTTTACTCTGGTGTTAAATGAAAATTCAGACCCAATGCCCGCTTCACTCTTTACTGTAATCTTACCCTGCAATAACTTCACCAGGCGCTTTACAATCGCCAACCCAAGACCAGTACCTCCAAACCTTCTTGAGTGAGAAGAGTCAGCCTGTGTAAATTCTTGGAATAGACCGCTCAGTTTTTCTTTAGGAATACCAATGCCGGTATCCTTAATCCTGAAGCTGATAACAGCATTTCTTGTCGTCTTATTTTCCAACTCAACTTTAAGAGTTACGGCTCCACGTTCGGTAAATTTAACTGCGTTAGAAAGTAGATTTAGCAGTATTTGGCGTAAGCGGCCTCTATCGGTTTTTATAAAGGCAGGCACATCATCATCGATGTGTGAATTTAAAACAAGTCCCTTCTTTGAAGCTTCGAAATTAAATAGTGCGAAAGAATCCTTGACCACTCTTTCTAGAGAAAATACTGTCTCTTCAAATGATAGCTTACCCGATTCGATTTTAGAATAATCAAGAATATCGTTGATGATTCTTAAAAGTGTATCACCGCTAGCCTGAATAGTATCAACATAATCTTTTTGCTCCTCTGAAAGATCCGTTTCTGCCAGTAGGCTAGTCATTCCAATGACGCCATTCATAGGAGTCCTAATCTCATGACTCATGGTAGCTAGGAAATTGCTCTTTGCCTTAGCGGCAGACTCCGCTGCTTCTTTGGCCTTACGAAGTTCAATCTCAAGTTTCTTTTGCGGACTGATATTCCTTGAAATTATTAAAACCCGATTAGTGTCTAGTTTTATAAATCTACCTTCAAAGTTCTCCTCAGCCCCTGGTTTTCCAAATTCATATTCCAAGGTTTGCAATTCACCTGTTTTGAAAGCATTGGCAATGGCGTCTTCAAAGATTGAACCTAAAGGGTCTGGAATAATTTCTGAAATCTTTTTACCTAAGAATTCTGAGGGCTTATACCAGAGTATTCCCTCGTTGTGAACCTGATAGTCTATGTAACGACACTCGCGGTCTAATGTGAACATGGCATCAGGAATAGCCTGTAGTATCATTGCCTGCTGATGTTCGCTTTCTTTAAGCTCAAGTTCGGTCTTATATAGACTCGTAACATTCCGGGCAACACAGGTTACATATTCTACCTCATCCTCTACGTTCGAAAATGGAAATTCAAAAACTTCCAACATATGAGTTTGCTTCGTAGCATCATAGACTTCTACAAAAACAGGTGTCTTTATTGTCTCAGTACCGGAGAAGTACGCTGACATATGACCGGCAATTTTGTCGTTTATTGGGTTGGGGGTCAGGAGTTCACTGAAGTGGACCTTATTATCTACTTTTCCTAAGCCCAAAATCCTTTCCACATTACTGGAAGCATAGGTGATCATCCCATCAACATTATACCTAAAAACAAAATCCGATGAATGATCCATCAGAAGCTCAAATGTGTCCGTGATTGACTCTTTACGTCTTTTTTCGTCTACAAGCTTCAACTCGTAGGCACCTAACCTCTTTCTGTAGCGCTGCAAGTAGACCACCGCAATAATCACTGCGATCAGCGAGAGAGAGAGCAATAAGTATATAAAAAAAGACATTCTCGTTTCAGGTGAGCAATTGGTTAATACTATAAACTTACCAATTGAACATATAAATTTAAAAGGTAATTTTTAATTCATCGCACTTCTAAGTGAAAGAGCCATATCATCAAACCTTTTGATGGCTTCGTTAAAAAAATTCTCGTTCAAGATATCGTCAAGTTCTTCTTCCAAAACATCTAATTCACTGACTTTAAAGGTCTGTTCAAATGGTCCCTTTTCAAGTTTGATCAAGTATTTCCCGTTCCAGGAAAAAACCGTGACCTTACAGGGTTTGTCCATAACTTCCTTAACGATTCTCATGAATATTAGATTTTTCCGAAATATAGCAGACTTAAGTCACAACTACCGTCCGTCACAAAGCCATCATACTCTTTTGTGGAGATTATAAATACAATTATTGTTGCGAGATAAATGCGAGATCTAAAACTCATTCTTCTGACAATAGCCTGGTTTGCCAGTTTTAATGCACTCGCTCAAGATAGAAAGCAAGTCAAAATTGCCAGAGTTCAAGATGAAATCATAGTCGATGGCTTGCTCGATGAGTTGACTTGGAAGACTGCAGATTTGGCAGATGATTTCCAGCAAAACTTTCCCACAGATGGAATCAAGGCCAATGCCATCACTGAAATGAAGTTCAGTTATGACGATAAGTATATCTATATAGGAGCTAAACTGTACAATACAGGGCCTTCCAAATATGTGACTCCATCCTTAAGAAGAGACTTCAGAGGTGGTGGTAATGATATGTTCATTGTCCACTTTGATACTTTTGATGACAAAACAAACGCTTTTCAATTCGGCATTAACCCTTTCGGTGTAAGAAGAGAAGGACTGGTTTCTAATGGTGGTGGAAGCCGTGGTGACCTGTCACTTGACTGGGAGAACAAATGGTTTGGAGAAGCTACCCAGCATGATGGCTATTGGATGGTAGAAATGGCGATTCCTTTTAAAAGTATCAGGTTCAAAGAAGGTGGCACCATTTGGAACATCAACTCTTACAGGATAGACAGTAATACAGGAGAACGATCTACTTGGAACCCCATACCCCGGAATTTTGTGCTATACTCTTTGGCACACACTGGCCAATTGATCTGGGACAAACCCCTTAATAATCCAGGTGCCAACATCGCTGTGATTCCCTATGCCTCGGCTAATATGGCCGGCAGTGGTGGTTATACACCTACTGGGAAAACTAATGAACTCCCGAGAACCTCGGAGTCATCGGGCAACTTTGGCTTTGATGCCAAGATAGGCGTTGGCCCAGCACTCAATTTAGATTTAACGGTAAACCCTGACTTTTCACAAGTGGAAGTCGATCGACAAGTAACTAACCTGGATCGATTCGAGATATTCTTTCCTGAGAGAAGACAGTTCTTTTTAGAAAATGCTGATCTCTTCGGACAGTTTGGTCAAGATGGGCTAAGGCCGTTCTTCTCCAGAAGGATTGGTGTTTCGCGAGACGAATCTACAGGGCAGAATATTCAGAATAAAATCAATTTTGGGGCCCGAATTAGTGGAAAATTGAACAATAACTGGAGAATTGGTGTGCTCAATATGCAAGCCGATGAAGAAAGAGATATTAACCTCCCTCAAATCAATTACACAGTAGCTGCCCTTCAACGCAAAGTCTTCAGCCGATCGAATATTGGATTTATTCTGATCAATAAGCAGGATTTAAGAAACGAGAATGGCACTAACTTCGACCAGTTTAACAGGGTCATTGGTGTTGACTATAACCTGGCATCATCTGACAATGTGTGGAATGGAAAAATCTTCTACCACCGATCATTTGATAAAGAGGGACTTGATGATAGCTATGCTACAGCAGCCAGTCTAGCCTACTCAACCATAGATTGGAGAATTCAAAGCAGGGTTCAAAAAGTTGGTGACAACTACAATCCGGAAGTAGGTTTTGCCAGACGCAGTGGTTATGAATTTGCTAGTTTAGAAGTAAGAAAGAACTTTTACCCTGAAAAGGGGCCTTTCCAACAGTTCAACCCACTCGTTTCCTTTGAGACTTTTCAAAATGATGCAAATGGCACCACGGATTCAGAACTACGATTAGGCGTGGATACTCAGCTGAAGAATACCGGTAGATTCAATGCAAGCCTGGTTAGAAACTTCATCTATCTCTTTGGCGATTTTGATCCAACACGAGAAGGTAATTTAGAATTGCCAGAGGGCACAGAATACACTTTTACCAACTTTGAAGCAAGCTATAACTCAGATACACGTCAATTCTTTTTCTATACACTCAGAACAAGTGCTGGTCAATATTTTAATGGCAATCGATACAGCTTGGGCGGAAACATCAACTATCGCTTTCAACCCTACGGATTAGTGAGCCTTGATTTCAACTACAACAACATTAGATTACCGGATCCTTATGGAGATGCGGACATTTTTCTTGTTGGCCCTCGATTCGATATCACCTTTAACAAGTCACTATTCTGGACTACTTTTATCCAGTATAATAGTCAAATCGACAACATCAATATTAATTCTAGGCTTCAGTGGCGATTTAAACCTGTTTCAGACCTTTTCATTGCCTATACCGACAATTACTTCCCAGGAGACTTTGTCAATAAAAACAGGGCCTTGGTAATTAAGATGACCTATTGGCTGAACCTCTAGCGATTAATAGTGAATTTGTGGTCCATCTCAGCACTTAAACTACCTGCCACTGAGCAATATTTTGTAGCAGCCAAATGCCCAAGTTTTTCGAACTCTTCCTGCGTAGCGTCTGGCGAATCAAGAACGAAATGTAGCGTGATACTCGTAAACCCTCTAGGATGTTCATCTCTTCTAACCCCCTCTGTTTCAACGGTTAAATTGTTGACCGTTTTCTTTCTCTTCTTCAACATCTGAACCAAATCTACGGATGCGCAACCAGCCAATGCTGATAAAACCAACTCAGTTGGTGATTGTGCTTCTTTTTCCTCAGCTGAGCGCATATCAATCTGAACTTTATTGCCATTTTCGTTAACGGCTTCGAATTGATAATCTCCTAGTAACGTGGTAGTTGTCTTCATATTGTCATTAAATAAACCAGACTCAAATTTAGTCGAATTAAATGGCTAACTGTACAATATGAAAATAAGTTTCAAGGTTTTAGCGGTGAACTCAAAACCTAAGAACCATGCAACAATCAAAATTCACTTTATTCCTTTCGGTCTTGCTATTGGGCCTTGTCACATCCTGTGGCAGTGATGATGCTGAGAATGTCAGCTTGGCTGTAACCATCGAAGATCAATTCGTGAACTTACCTTCCAACGTATCAGTGTTTTTCAGAGTAGAAGATGGGGCAGGTAATGGTGTAGCAGGACTCACAGAAGATGATTTCATTATCTATGAAAATGGTTCTGTCATCTCAGAATTTGAAGCCACAAGAAAGATTCAGCCCAATGAGCAAGTGTTCGATTACCATATCACATTGATGCTCGATCTCAGTGGTAGTGTACTCGCCAGTGAGAACCTCGCTGGTCTTAAACAAGCAGCTAAAAGCTTTATTGATGAGGTGGTTCCTTCCAGCGAAGAACCTTCTGCACAAGCCATTAAAATGGATATTTGGTGGTTTGATGGAGCCGAAAACATCAAGCAATTGCAGGCGGTCTCCACCAGTGCTGTGGAATTAAAGGCAGCAATTGATAACATTTCTCCACAGATGAGCTCAGACAATTCTACAAACCTCTATGGTGCTGTTATTCAGGGTTTGGAAGTAGCCAATCAAAAATTAACTCAAACGAGAAACTTGGATGAAATTGCCTCCAGTGCCTTAGTGATTTTCACCGATGGTACGGATCAGGCCAATCGGAACACCAAAGGCCAGGCACTTGGAGCAGTCGCCAATGCCGACAGAGACATTTCAATTTATACCATTGGCCTGGGGGGTGAGATTGATGAACAGGTGTTGAGAGAAGTAGGAAAAACGAGCTTTGTCTCAGCTGCCAATATTGGTGAGTTATTAGACAGCTTCCGGGAAATAGGTGATCTCATCAATGGTCGTGCAAATAGCTACTATTTACTTGAGTATTGTTCACCCAAAAGATCGGGTAATAATCAATTGACGATAGAAGTTACCAAAGGAACACTTGTTGGCAGGGCCAACACGCTGTTTGATGCCTCAGACTTTAATGGAAGCTGCACCTTGCAGTAGCCTATTTCAGATATAAATTGGAGGGAGCCACACGTAGTCAATGATATCCTTTACTTCAAAGGCTCCCAAAAATTCTGCTGACTCATAGAAGTTAGTTTCGAAACCTATACAGTTCACCCATTGGATCGGCCATTTCTCTCTTTGAATTAAGGTCTGTAAAAGTTGTCCTTTGTCTACAGCGTATGCTCTATCTATCGCTTCTATATCCGACTTTAGTTCATCAGAACCTTTAAAGTTTTTTTGATTTAAACGGTACCTGATAAACTGATCGTCTTGCCAAAGGTCAAAGCCATAGTGATCATGAATTTCAGCTTTTGAGAGTTTATAATGACTCATTAAATCACCCAAAAAAGCTATAACCGGTTTATTGGAAAATGATTTCAGGAAATATATCCCCTTAGATTTACCACTATTGAGATGGCTATCATCCACCAATAACCTAAAGGCCACATGTTGATAGTCAAACGATGCGTTTGTCGGAAAACCCACTGGTCTCATGTTCTTCAATTGAACATTTACCATTGAGATAATCGCTTTGTCATCAAATCTCCTGATCCTGATTTCTTCAGGGACTTTGCCCATTACTTCTTCAATGTCAACACTGAAATTGATGAGCTTAACCTTGTGCAATTCCCCTTTATAACGGATTGGAAGTCTTCTTAATAAACTCATAAGACGAATAGTTTGAATTGGTATGAAAAGAACAATGCAGAGGCTTGTAGACAAAGAAACCAAGAGAGAGTCCAGCCCTGAGACAAACTCATGAAACCCACCCTCTTGAAGTGCATAAAGGACATGATGCTGCTACTCAGCGCTATGGTAACAATCAATAAAGGCCCAAGAGTTAACTTTGATACAAAGAGAGATAAGAGAATTGTTGGCAAAAGAATCAGGACACCAACCAGAGCAATAAAAGCCAAATGCTGAGCATAATCCCGAAAATGACTATCAGTCATTAGAACTCTGGAGATAATAATTTGAGTAAGCCAGCCGAATCCCACAATTAGTAGCGTTTTAGCTCCTAAATCAGTCGGTGACATACCGAAAAGATTGGCAGATACATACCCCAAGAGAAAGCTGACCCCCAATGCGAACATTAAGCATATGCCAATCCAACGCCAGAAGTAGGTATACTCGAATGGAGGATCACAATCACAAGCAAAAACCTTCTTTCTGGGAAACAAGAAAAATCTGTTGTAGGAAATTGTATGGTAGAAGAACTCCAAAAAACTGAACATCCCACCACCAGGTTTTATCATGTTTAACCCCGACACTTTCTGAGAGAAAATTGTCAAGATCCCTTCAAGTCCATACAACGTTTCATCAGCGCCTTCATCGACAAGGGCCATTTCAAACCTAAAACGATCGGCATCGACTTTAGATTTCAGTCGACTGTCCAACTCGTGGTAGTTTAGGCACTTCGATTCATTCAAAATTCCCATTTTCGCAAGAAGTAGCTTCGACTTAAGACAAAGGCCACAATTGCCATCATATATGATCCATTTATTAGATAGTGATTCCATGGTTTTTAATTTTTTTAAGTCTGACCCCATTTAGGGGTCAGACAAATTGATTAGGCAATTCGATTCTTTGCTCTCTTCCTTAATTCGAAGAAAATGAACAAGTTCAGAAAGTGCATTCCGCCCAAAATGAGGATAATTGAACCCACACTTCTACTCAGTTTTTTTATGACCTCAACCATGTCCGCGACATTACCCATACTATCAAGAGTATAGACCGCATAACCAATATTGATCAGGTAAAAACCCACAACAAGAAGTCTATTCACACTAGAAGCTAGTTCTTCTTGTCCCCCAAAAATTTCTACAAGAAAGACTTGACCATTCTTGAATAAGGTTTTGGCAACCCAAATTGTAAGCCCGATGGTCAGAAGTAAGTACGCACTGTAAGCAAGGATTGTGTAATTCATAACATTAAGATTTAGAGTTAATTTGATTCGTTGAATTGACCTTATTGGTCAATTTCCATTTGTAAATTCTTGAGACTAGACTGACTTGATAGATGACTATAAGCCAGGGAATTCCATAGAGCCATGCAGCATAAAGATTTTCCAAGTCCGCTGATTGAAAGAGCAGTAACAAGATGACGAAATACAATGCGGTCATGATCCAATATGTTCTCCAATCAGATTGAAAATGCTCCGGAAGCTTGGCAGACAATGTATAGTCAATAGCGGTGACCACTTGAACCAAGGCTACAGGTATCATGACCGGTATCATGAACATCAGGTACTCAATGGTACCGTCCATTAAGGCAAAGACACAGAGCAATGCAAATAGCGCCAATACTATGTAGTGCCAGTTGAAATATCCTATTGTGTTTTTCATAGTTTTCTTATTTTCAATAATTTTTGAAAGTTTAATGATAAATTTTTTTACCTCATCATTTTCATCAATACCTGAAAGAACCAGTTTTTGTCAGACCTACTAAACTTATCTAATGCTCCGTCTACCTGCCGCGTAAATTCTCCAAGATCCTTAGTCACTGCCTTGAAATGTGCCAATTCACTGGCTTCACCCTCACTCACATCTTGCACCTCTTCCAGCACCCTCATCACCGGCTCAATTTCCCTTCTTCTTCTTTCCCTTGACACTTGTCTTGCCAATTCCAGGATATCTGTGCCTGCAGAAAAGTATTCCTTTCGTTCCCCTGGTTTGTATATCTTTTGCACTATCCCCCAGTCAATGAGTCCACGAATGTTCATGTTAGCATTACCTCTCGATATCTTCAGTGCCTCCATGATATCCTCAGTAGAAAGAGGCTCTTCCGAAATCAAGAGTAAGGCATGTATCTGACCCATGGCCTTATTTATACCCCATGCAGAGCCTAAGGTACCCCATGCCTGAATGAATTTGGACTTACCTTCTTCGTAATGCATGTTCAAATGTAAGGTACTTTTCTAATTTTCAAAAATTATTGAAAGTTTAATTTAAAAATTTTTCCCTTATCACTAACTTTCATCTGAAAACAAACACAATGCAAGCACACACAATAGACGAAGTCATTTCTTTTCTGGACCAGATAGTCAAAGATGAAATGGCCAAGGAATCGAAACTCGCCTACTTTCCCATTCTTTATAGAGAGGTAACTAAAGCTATCAAAGGAGCTATTGACAATAAGGAATTTGAAGACAATCTTCGAATGGAACAATTAGATGTGGTATTTGCTAATCGTTACTTACGGGCATATACACAGTTTAAAGAGTCTGTCAGTCCCAGTAGCTGTTGGGCAATCTCCTTCGCTCAAGGCAATCGATTCTGGCCAATTGTCCTCCAGCACCTGCTGCTGGGCATCAATGCACATATTAATCTCGATTTGGGTATCGCTGCCGCTGAGGTGGCGGGTGATAACATCGAGGAGCTTAAAACTGACTTCTATAAAATCAATGAGATCCTTTCATCTATGGTGGATGGGGTTCAAACTGATATAGACAAAGTCTCTCCTGTTATAGGAATTATGGATAGATTGGCTGGCAAGTTAGATGAGCGCCTGGTTGATTTCAGCATTCAACTGGCACGAGATGGGGCCTGGGAATTCGCTTGTGCCTATGCAGATGCGAATGTTGAAAACAGACCGATGCTATTCAAAAAGCGCGATGCTTCAATTGCCTGGCTGGGAAAAGACATTGCCAGACCTGGAATTCTTCTTTCCTGTATTGCTGGGTTTATTAAGCTTTTTGAATGGAAAAAGGTAAGCAGGGTAGTGCCGGTACTGGAAGGTATATCTTAGATCTAGTTCCCCTTGATACCTGCCTCAATGGCAATGGGTAAATGATTTGGTTCAGGCACCATTGGACATTCATACTTGTCGCTGTAGGCACAGTATGGATTATAAAGTTTATTAAAGTCAATCACCCATTCCGCACCTTCGGGTATTCCTTCGTAATGCATATACCTCCCTCCGCCATAAGTGGTATCTCCTGTAGTCCTATCCACCAAAGGCAGGAAGACAACCTGTTTTTGATTGGGTATTCTAAAGCGTTGTACTTGCAAGTAAGCTTCAAGCGTAAATGGCTTTCCTTTTAATTCGAAGTGCAGAATACCGATCCGTTTGTAGAGTTGGGTCCCTCCTTTACTGGTACCTAAAGGGAAGGGCCTATCATTCGGTGTTGCCTCAAATCTGGCATATACACGATATGCCTCATCTACCTCAAAAAAATTATGGCCCTTAAACACCTCTCTTTCACTAGCCGTTAAGGGCGATTTATCCGGATTGAGAAACTCTGCATTTTGCTCTTCTCTATACTTCTCTATTTCCTTTAAAAATGATTGCTCCTGAGCCACAACAGGGTTCAGGAACATCATAAATATCATAAAGCTAAATACCTTAAATCCGTTCATCTGTGCTAAGCTTCTGCCATCTTCTGCTTTGATTGTAAAACTAAGGCACTTATTATGCTAATTACAAAACCGATTAAAAATACTGTCATAAACATAACTATAGTACCACCTATTGGGGTGTACATAAAACTGCCACTGCCACTCATTAGTGCTTCATATTTAGCCTCAAAGGCTGGCGTACCTACTTCCAGGCCTTCTGCATAAGCCACATACTGTTTATTGAAGTCAGGCATAATCCAGGTAACGAAAACAAAGTTATACAAGCCCCAGGCAAGCCCTCCTATGGTTGATAATGACAATCCTATTTTCATTCCTTCACCAAAGCCAATCACTCCTTCGTTGATTTTATCTCTGTGATTTTTTACCGCAAAAAAGATCAAGGCCATAGCGACAATCATAGATGAGTATCCAATAATCTCGCCAGAACCGAATGACTCGGGTCCAAAGCCTGTAAACAGGCTTGACAACACCGGAACACCAATTACAATACCGATTACATAGGGGGAGTAAATCTTAAGTATCCTTTTCATATCGAACTATTTTTTGTTTACCCAAATCAAATTGAAAGCCCAAGAATGAGCATCATACTTAAGTACCAATCTACTAAATCGTACGAAAGTAGGAGTCAATCAAACAATAACACGCCACTCCTTCGCCCGTGTAACAGCTTGTGTTCTTCGCTTAACATCCAACTTTACAAACAGGCTTGAAACATGCGTTTTAATGGTACTTTCAGAAATAAAAAGCCTTTCTCCTATCTCCTGGTTTGACAAGCCTTCGGAGATCAACTGCAGCACTTCAAGTTCTCTTTCGCTAATGCCAAGATCAATTATTTTTTGTGTGTCAACACTTACA
This sequence comes from Roseivirga sp., assembly GCA_965230105.1. GTDB lineage: Bacteria > Bacteroidota > Bacteroidia > Cytophagales > Cyclobacteriaceae > Roseivirga. The sequence goes on from CBDDKG010000002.1 coordinate 226,860, forward strand.
GAAGCTGACACCTCAACAATCTTGTCCTTCTTCAAATTTCCTCCAAGGTAAACCCCTAAGCCAATTAAGATTACTGCGGTAATACCAATAACAACATCTGCCGGGATTGAGGGTACGAACAAAGAGGCATTACTCAGTTGAAAAAGTATGAGTAGGGCAATAATTATCAAACCGAAGCGAAGGACGGTCTTAAGCATATTGCAATTAATTAATTTTGAAGCTTATAACATACCGCAGAAATGAGAATCTTGGCTGCGGATGAATGGCTATTTACCAATCCAATCTTGAAGTTTCTTTTCAAGAAACCTTCTCTCCGCTATGTTTTGAGCTTGTGTAATTGCCTTTTGAAGAAAAGACCTGGCTTGGGGCCAATTCCCGACCTCTGCATAAAGATCTGCCTTCAGTGCATGAAAAGATTGATTGCCTTTGACCTGCGGCTCAATGGACTCCATCACCTCAAGTGCCTTGGCAGGACCTTCTACTTTGCTTAATACCACCACGCGGCTCATCTGCACTACTGGAATGGGCTTAATCTCTACAAGCCGATTGTATAAGCCAAGAATGGTCTTCCAATTGGTTACTTCATACGTGCGTGCCGTGGTATAATAGGCCGATATCGCAGCTTCTATCTGATAAGCTGAGGTAGTCTCCTCCATAGAAGACTGCCTTAAAAAATCCCAACCCCATTTTATATATTCTTCATCGTAGAGTTTTCTGTCCTGGTATTCAAGGGTCAGTAAGTTACCCTCGCCATCCATTCGAGCAGGAAAACGAGCCGCCTTAAAAAGCATCATGGAAATCAATGCTTTCAGTTCTCCTTTATCGCAGTTGGGCTCATTTGTCAAGAGAAAACCCAGACGAATGGCTTCTTCACAGAGTTCGGTTTTAATGAGTTTGTCGCCTTCGGTGGCTTTGTAGCCTTCATTGAAGAGTAAATAAATAACCTGCAAAACCAGCGAAAGTCGGGATTCAATTTCATCATCACTTGGAACGCTCAGTTCCCCTACTTCAACTTTAAATTTCTTCTTTGCCCTTGTTATGGCTTTTTTAGTGGCCTCCTCATTTTTCAAAAGCGCTCGAGCTATCTCTTTTATGGAAAGACCACATAGAAGTTTGAGGCTCAGCATTAATTGCTCTACGGGTTTCATCGTGGGATGACAACAGGCAAAAATCATTCGTAACTGATCATCCACTATGGCTTTTTCCTCTGGCAATTCTAACTCTGTTGTTTCTTTCTCTATGATACTCGCTTCATGATGTTCCCAGTCGGCACTTTTATTGTCTTTTCTTAAGAAATCAATGAGTTTATTATTAGCCACACGGTAGAGCCATGCTGACGGGTTCTCAGGCATTTCTTGATAAGACCATACTTTGGCTGCCTTATAAAGGGCTTCCTGTACGGCATCTTCAATCTTGTCAATCAGGTGTGATGAATAACGGTTGGTAAACAATGAAACCAATCGACCATACTCATGTCGGAATAGGTGATCAAGTGTATCGTTAACCGCTGTGTTAGACATAAAAAGTTTAAAAAATGTGCTTATTGATGTTTAAAAAAAGCCATTGAAGACTTCTCTTCAATGGCTTTGGTAATCAGAGATTAATCAAATTCTAAAACATTGATCTCTCTGATTTCAATGTGACCATCCTTTGCTTGAAGAATCGGGCAACCTTTAGAGATTTCCGTGGCTTCATCTAAAGAAGTGGCATTGACCATAAGATAACCTCCTACAATTTCAGCACCCTCGGCAAATGGACCATCGGTAACCACGCTTCCGCCACCTGAAACTTGTTTTCCTTGTGCTTGTAGTGGCTCACCATCAACTAACTGACCTTTCTCTGCCAGTCCTTGCATCCAAACTTGCCATTCGGCCATATGGGCTTGAACTTCTTCTGGAGACATGGAAGCCATCATTTCGTCTCCGCCTCTTAATAGGTATAAATACTTTTGCATCTTATTCTATATTTTGAATTAAAAAATTGTTTTAAAAATCGCGATTCACCTTTAAGACGCTTCTTGATTTATTAAGGGACAAAATCTAAAATATATTTTTATTATCCCTCTAATTGCTCCAAAATTGACGATTTCAATATACTCACTACGCGTTGTTGCTCGTCAAAATCCAAGGAGGCAAACCCAAGTCGCATACCATTGTGGCCTAATCTTGACCTATCATAATTCAGATAATCGGGAATATCAAGACCATGGCTTTTAGCACTTTGAGCAATTTTCGACCAGTTTATGTCTTTCCTCAGAAGCACCCAAACGGCCATGCCACCCTCAGGAATACTAAAAGTCAAATACTCGCCTAGTTCTTTAGATAGAAGTCTACAAAAATGATCTCTCCTTGCATGGTACAGCTTGAGCGCCTTACGGCTATGTCGTTGTAAATCTCCCTGTAATATCATCTGGGCAATGGCACGCTCCATAACAGTATCTCCTTGCCGATCGATAATCCTTCTCAAGTGCCCGGCAGATGTTATAAAATCTTTGGGAGCCACCATATAACCAACACGAATTGCAGGCGCTACAATCTTACATAGAGCACCCATATAAACTACATTCCCATGAGAAGCAATACTGATTAATGGTAATAAAGGTGCTCTTTGATAGTGAAAGTCATAATCATAGTCGTCTTCCAAAATGGCGAATCCATACTTTTTTGATAACTCCACCAAGTGCATTCTCCTATCTGCACTCATGGTAACGGTCGTTGGATGATGGTGGTGAGAAGTCACATAAACAGAACTGATTTTCTGATCCTTGCAAAGGGACTCAATTTCCTTTGTAACCAAGCCCTTTTCATCAACAGAGACTCTTAAAATCTTGGCTCCAGCATGCTCCAATGTCAAACTGGCTGCGATGTAATTAGTCTTCCCCACTATCGAAGTTCCTCCATCTCGATGCAGTAACTGGCTTGATAAATACATCGCCATCTGACTACCACGCGTAATCAAAATTTGGTCAACACTACATCTTAAGCCTCTGGTTTCTTGTAAATACTTGACCAGCGCTTCCCTCAGCGAAAGATCCCCATAGAATGGGCCATAGTTTAAATGCTTAGTATTGTAACTTCTGGAAATAATACCTCTGTAATGCCTGAAAATCTCGGCTACCGGAGCGATTCTAACATCTGGCGTTCCCTCGTCTAGTGTTAATCCATCGACTAGGCTTGGCTCTGTTCTTTTCAGGGCGCCAATATCACCAAATTCAAAAGGCGCTTCTCTTGAGAACGTTCCTTCTTTAAAAACCCCTCCTGGTTTTACTTCAGGCAATTGATCACTCACAAAAGTACCTTTGGATTGGATAGTAACAATCCAACCCTGGCTTATCAATTCATCGTAAGCAGCGACAACTGTTTTCCTATGAATGTCTAAATCTGTTGCCAAGCTACGACTGCCAGGAAGCTTCAGGCCGCTTTCCAGAATCCCATTCTTCATGAGGTGTATCAATGCATTGTTGATTTGTAGATAAATAGGCGTATCAGAAGACCGATTGATTTCAATAAGATTTTTCAGTGCTATCATAGTGGACTACTTAATAATACCAAACTGGATTACAATGATAGTCCAATATTACAGCATATTTAGCTAATTAAGATCACTGCTATGGCTAAATTCGCTAAGACATCATTGAATAAAATTGTAAGAGGCCCTAAACGGGCTCACTACGACAAAAAGCTTGTATATGAGATTCTTGACTCTCATTTCATCTGTTACGTACCCTATATACACGCTAACACTTCTATTGTGATTCCTACTGGTTATGGTAGAAAAGGAGATCAAATTCTTTTGCATGGATCTAACAAAAACAGGATGCTTCTATCTCTTCTCGATCAAGAGTTGGCGAGTTTGACGGTGAGTCATATGGATGGCCTGGTACTGGCCCGGTCAGTCTTTCATCACTCCATCAACTATAGGTCGGTAACGGTATTTGGAAAAGCCCACTTGGTGGAAGATGATGATGCGAAAATGGAGGCTTTGGAGATCATTACTGAAAGTATAATTCCAGGGCGCTGGGCCGAAGCACGAATCCCTAATCAGAAAGAACTAAATGGTACTTTGGTCATCGCTATCGATATTGATGAGGCCTCAGCAAAAATTAGAGATGTAGGAGCCAGCGATGAAGTAGCTGATCATGACTTGGACGTTTGGGCTGGAGTTCTTGAAATAGATACAGTGCCAGGAGCTGTAGTGCGAAATGATGATTGCAAACCAGGCCTCGATGTACCTGAATCTGTCAAGAATTTTACTTTCTCCAACCACAGCGTACAGCCCGAATGAGATAATTCGGACCAGTTAAGTTCATAATCGGCATAAATGTATCTTTGCGGTATAGCGCAAAGCCTTATGTCTAACGAAATCCGATTACTTCAACTTATTCAGTCTAGCATAGCAGATGACTCTTTTGTTAGACTCACCTTGAGTAAGCCAACGGATCAGAATGGTACTTTAAAGAAAGTGATCGTATCTCTTGCCAGTATAAAGAGGGAAAAACAGCTTTCTTTTGTCTATAGACACAAAACCAATGACATTACTAAAAACCAGTCCATCAAAGAAGGTCTGGTTACCATTGAAAGTCAGCTGACCGGTGAGTTCGACATCGCAAATCTTTTTACGACTTCCTCTGATTTTGCCTATGAGCGAAACGGTGGCAAATCAAGACTAAAGCAGAAGCCTCCGACTTTCAAAACGGTTCCAAATCGTGGGCATGACAAGGCAAAAAGGCACCTAATACAAGGGGCTGATTATCTACAACTCCTTGGAGTCCTAGACAAAAATGGAAGGGTTTTAAAGGACAAAGGAGACAAGTTTAAGCAAATCAACAAATTTGTTGAGGTAATCGAAAGCCTCTTAAAAAACCACGAACTGGCCTCAAGCAAAGCGCCTATCCGTGTTGTGGATATGGGCTCAGGCAAAGGTTATTTGACCTTTGCATTATACGACTATCTCTCAAACCAGCTGAAATTGGATGCTTCAGTAGCGGGCGTTGAAGTGCGTCAAGACCTTATTGATAAGTGTAATGGAATCGCCAAGTCGGTAGGTTTTGAGCAACTCAAATTTCAACTGGGGTATATAGGGGACTATGCACTAGACAGCACTGATATATTGATTGCGCTCCATGCATGCGATACTGCCACGGACGATGCCATTGCCAAAGGCATTGCTGCCAAGGCAGAGTTAATCATTTGTGCCCCTTGCTGTCACAAACAGGTGAGAAAATCAATGGCCGAAAGTCAAGGACTAGATAGCCTGCTCCAACACGGAATTTTAAAAGAAAGACAAGCTGAAATTGTAACAGATGCGATTCGTGCCTTGCTGATGGAGGCTCAAGGATATAAGACCAAAGTCTTTGAATTTATTTCTACAGAACACACCGGAAAGAACCTGATGATTGTAGGGCAAAAAAGGAAAGGACCTACCGATTCGCAACAGTATTTAACTGAAGTTGAAAAGCTCAAGCAGCAGTTTGGTATCGAAGAGCATTACTTGCAGCAAATACTATAAGTTTCAGTTGCCAGAATTATCCTAAAGAGTAAGATGGCCTAACTTTCTAATAATGGATGCTGAAATATCCCGAACTTACGGTATAGCATGATAGACTCGTCATTGCGAGGAGCAAATCGTGCGGCAGCTAAGATTTTGACGTGGCAATCCCCTTGAGACAAGCAATTCTGTAAGTTCTTTTCGGCAGTACTGTCAACAGACGGATTCTTTCACTTCGCTACGCTCCATTCAGAATGACGGTACTAAAGACTGATTACCGATTACTTATAACCAAAGTAACTACATGTTGCGTCTATACTGCCCCCCCACTTCAAATAGTGCACTGGTTATCTGCCCCAAAGAACAGTACTTACAAGCTTCCATAAGCTCTTCAAAGAGGTTCTCATTTTGGATTGCAGCCGTCTGCAGTCGCTTGATAATATCTTCAGTCTTAGGCGCGTTGCCTTCATGAAGCTGGTTCAGCATTGTAATCTGATATTCTTTCTCTTCTTCAGTCGCACGAATCACTTCTTTCGGTAGAACCGTTGGTGAGCCTTTTGAACTCAGGAAGGTATTCACACCGATGATTGGGAATTCGCCTGTATGCTTTAAGGTCTCGTAGTAAAGGGATTCTTCTTGTATCTTACTGCGCTGGTACATGGTCTCCATAGCACCAAGCACGCCACCTCTTTCAGTAATGCGATCAAATTCTACCAATACCGCCTCTTCTACAAGGTCCGTCAACTCTTCGGTAATGAATGAACCCTGCATTGGATTCTCATTTTTAGCAAGCCCTAACTCCTTGTTGATGATCAATTGAATGGCCATGGCTCTGCGCACAGATTCTTCTGTAGGAGTAGTGATAGCCTCGTCATAGGCATTGGTATGCAATGAGTTACAGTTATCATAAATTGCATACAGGGCTTGAAGTGTGGTCCTTATATCATTGAAATCAATTTCCTGGGCGTGAAGCGATCGGCCAGACGTCTGGATATGATATTTCAACATTTGAGCTCTTGGATTTGCCCCATATTTATGCTTTAGGGCTTTAGCCCAAATCCTTCTTGCCACTCTACCAATCACTGCGTATTCAGGATCGATACCATTGGAGAAGAAGAAAGATAAGTTCGGTCCGAAGGCATTGATATCCATTCCACGGCTCAAGTAGTACTCAACGTAGGTAAAGCCATTGGCCAAGGTAAAGGCAAGCTGAGTAATTGGGTTGGCACCGGCCTCTGCAATATGGTAGCCTGAAATGGAAACAGAATAGAAGTTTCTTACGGATTGCTCAATAAAATACTGCTGTACATCACCCATCAATCTTAGGGCAAATTCAGTAGAGAAGATACAAGTGTTTTGGGCTTGATCTTCTTTTAAAATATCAGCTTGAACAGTTCCTCTGACTACAGAAAGGGTTTTAGTCTTAATGGGTTCATAAACCTCTGCGGGAAGCACCTGATCTCCAGTAACCCCCAAAAGCATTAAACCGAGACCATTATTTCCTTCAGGAAGTTCTCCCTGATATTGAGGTCTGGCAACACCTTTGTCTTTATAGATTTTCTTGATCTTGGCCTCTACTTCTTTCTCAAGACCGTTTTCCTTGATATAAATTTCGCATTGCTGATCAATGGCTGCATTCATAAAGAAGCCCAACAACATTGGTGCAGGGCCATTGATGGTCATGGAAACGGAAGTCGTAGGATTTGAAAGATCAAAACCTGAGTACAACTTCTTGGCATCATCTAGGCAGCAAATGCTAACCCCTGCATTACCAATCTTTCCATAAATGTCAGGTCGGTGATCCGGATCATTTCCGTAGAGTGTCACCGAATCAAAAGCGGTAGAAAGCCTGGCAGCAGGCATACCTAAACTCACATAGTGAAAACGCCTGTTGGTACGCTCTGGCCCACCTTCACCAGCAAACATTCTGGTTGGATCTTCGCCTTCCCTCTTGAAAGGGTAAATCCCTGCGGTGTATGGGAATTCGCCCGGCACATTTTCTTGCAAAGACCATCTCAATACATCACCCCAGCTCCTGAACTTTGGAAGTGAGACTTTCGGAATCTGAGTATGTGAAAGCGATTCAGAGTGTGTCTGAATCTTGATTTCCTTATCTCTGACTTTGAAGCTATAGACCGGATCTGTGTACTTCCTTTTCTTCTCTTCCCACTGCTCAATCAACTGCCAGTTGTGTGGATCAAAGTCGAGCTTTACTTTTTCAAAAGATTCCTGAAGACCTTTGATCAAACGATCCTTATCCTCAATCTCTGAATTCTCCAATGTCTCGATTGACTTGTGAAGACCGTATAATTTATCTGCAATATCGGCCTGAGAAAGTGCCTTAACATCATAAGCACGATTGTTCTCAGAAATCTCAGAGAGGTATCGTGTTCTTTTCGGTGGAATCACAAAAATCTTTTCAGACATCTCATTCGTGATTTCAAAAGTAGAATTCAATTCTGCACCCGTACGTTCAACTACCTTGTCCATGATCACTTTATAGAGTGAATTCATGCCCGGGTCGTTGAATTGAGAGGCTATAGTACCGAACACAGGCATCTCATCGACATTGGCTGTCCACAACCCATGGTTGCGCTGATATTGCTTCTTAACATCCCGCAGGGCATCAAGCGCTCCACGTTTGTCAAACTTATTCAGTGCAATCACATCAGCAAAATCGAGCATATCGATTTTCTCCAGCTGAGTGGCTGCACCATACTCTGGTGTCATTACATAAAGCGAAACATCTGAATGATCCAGAATTTCGGTATCCGATTGGCCAATCCCTGAAGTCTCAAGAATGATTAAATCGTATTGTGCTGCCTTCAACACCTGAACCGCTTCTCTTACATGCTTTGAAAGGGCTAAATTCGATTGACGAGTCGCCAATGATCGCATATAAACGCGCTCATTATTAATAGAATTCATTCGAATTCTATCTCCCAATAGCGCTCCGCCTGTTTTTCTCTTAGAAGGATCAACCGAAACGATCGCGATATTTTTTTCTTTGAAGTCAATCAGAAACCTCCTGACCAACTCATCTACCAAAGAAGACTTACCTGCTCCACCTGTACCTGTTATACCTAAAACCGGGGCTTCCACTTTAGTCGCCATTTCATGTACCTGATCAAGGTGGGGTTTTGAAGCTTCTGGGAAGTTTTCAGCAGCAGAAATCACCCTGGCAATAGACTTGACATCTTTTTCCGCGATATGATTTACCTCACCATTCAGATTTTCGCCAGTAGCAAAGTCACATCGCTCTACCATATCATTGATCATGCCCTGTAAACCCATGGCACGACCATCATCCGGAGAGTAGATTCGAGTTACGCCATAGTCCATTAACTCTTTAATCTCTTCAGGAAGAATTACTCCTCCTCCGCCACCAAAAATGCGAATATGTTCAGCTCCCTTTTCTTTTAAAAGGTCATACATGTATTTGAAGTACTCATTATGACCACCCTGGTAAGAGGTCATTGCAATAGCCTGTGCATCTTCTTGAATAGCCGTATTAACAACCTCTTCTACACTTCTATCGTGCCCTAAATGGATCACTTCACAGCCAGTGGATTGGATAATCCTTCGCATGATATTGATCGCTGCGTCATGCCCATCAAACAATGAGGCTGCTGTAACGATTCTGATCTTATTTTTAGGCTTATATGGCGCTACGTCTTGCATATGGTTCACAGGTATAAACGGTCTGCAAATTTAGGCAAAAAGAATGGTTTTCCTAACACTTGTTAGGCAGTGTTCTTAATAGCGTTTTGTCCCTGAAAGGCTTCTTAGGATGTTTTGATTCTTTTTTTGATGAATGGCTTTAAGGATATTCCGTTTTTCGATTTCCGTCAGTCGCCAACTTAAAGAGGCTCTATTCTCAAATGGATTCTCAGTACCATACTGAAACTCAACCCTTCGCAGGTGTTGCCCAAGAGCAGCCTTGGTCAATTCAAAAAACTGATCATTTTTAATGGTCTGGACTTTATCCCAACTGGAGTAAGCAGATTGAATAGGTGAGAAAAACCTTTCGAGCACATTTTGGCCTTCCACTGGGCCTAACTCCTCATTTTTCTTAGAATCTCTTATGGACATCAAAACTACCTCACTGGTGTTTTCCAAAATCCAGTCTTTGAATACGTTCAGAAAAATCAGTGCATCAACAACACCATAGTTGTCAGAAATGCCCGCATCCGCAATCTTGATAGGCGGACTTGTTGGTAAAGTGATGGTTGGGGTAATATATGGAAAGGTAGCGCTCATTCGCAGTGCCGTTAAGAAACGTAAACTATCAGCCTGCTGAGCTTTTAACAAGGAACGGAAATCAACTCCCTGAACAATACTATTTTCGTTTGGCCTAAGGTTTAGGAAACTCACTGGCTGTGGTGATATATAGAGCTTTCTACCATCATTGGTAATCAAAGGACTCACTAACAAAGCTGGTATTTCTCCTGCGAACTCGGCTCTTTGGTATGCCGATATTGGCCGATTCAACATCCCTTCCAGATTCTCACTAAGGTTATTTTCAAATTCATATCCGCGCTCCCGTTTGTAGCGCTGACCTCCGTACTTGAACTTTCTGGCTTTGTAAAAAATGTCATTGATAAGCAATGAAAAAATCAATGGGTTCAACAGCTCTCTCCCCATTTCTTCTATATGCACTTCATCCTGAGGGTTCTTATTGCTCCAGAAAAGGTCTCGGTAAAAGGCAGCTCCCACCAAGCCTCCTGAGGCTCCAGAAATTAGGACGGTCTCATTCATCAGGTTTCCACTCAAGACAGAATCCACATGCTGTAGTACATTCATGGTCCAAAGGGCAGACCGTTGACCACCACCGCTTACAGCAATAAGTGTCATTCTTGGCTTTTCTTCTCCCGACTTGGCTTTCCAGTTTTCAAGCATCTCAAGCCAATGTGCCTTTGATTTCTCTATCTCAGTCTGGCTACTGAGCTCTTCAATGGTCGCTAGCGAGTAATCGGCTTTTTGTACAGTATAATCCAATCCGTACGCTGGATACTGGTAACCCCAATTCAACTGACTGGAAAGGATATTGAATATAAAGAACATGGCAATTACTACTGTGACCACCCACGAACGTAGCCAAAAGCTAAAGGCCCCAGTTGCCATGACAATCATAGTGAAGAGTAGTATTCCGGATGCTGCGGCAGGTATTTGGAAAATGGGAGATGACTGAAATATGCCCAAAAGGATGAGAATTATCAACAGCAACAGTTCAATGATAATGGCATTCCGTTGGTTTTGTTTGAAGATACCCAGGATAGCAATCCGGTCGTAATACTTCTCATACCTTCTTGTAGAATGATGTTTCAGTTTTAGAGAAAAGTAGTAATCTACTTTTACCTTAGACCTTCGCATTTTCCTCAACTGTCGAAAAGCATTATGTCTGGTTTTCTGTGTACGCTTTGGCGGACGTTTTTCCTTGTTGCGCAGCACCTTTTGAATGTCTCGATTGGTTCGAGAGAAATAAACAAACAGGAAGCTGAGCATAAATATGACTCCTGATAGCAGTCCTAAAATACCCATGGCAATCTGAGGCCCCTCGTACAGCTCTGCCGTATCTTGAAAAATGATGATCCTCTGGATATAGAAGATCAAAAAGGCAATAGGAATCAATGAATTATTGAGACAGTAATGAGAAAAGGGCCTTGGTAAAGTACCTAGAAAAGGAAACCGAAAACCATCAAGTATATAGCTGGTAATATTAAAGGCCATGGAAAAACCGGCCAGAGCCACTCCTATGATTAGAAAACCCCAAAAACCCACTTCACCCATATAAATGGGATCTAGGAAAAGGAAAGGAATACCAAGCGCTTTGCCAAAGCGTCCATCTACAATGGAAAACAGAAGAAACCAATAGAATAGAAGAAACTGATTGTGCTTGACATGCACTAAAAGTAGCTTGATTGGAAAGCTGTTTAAGAAAGCCTTAACTATTTTCAATCGCGAATTTTCTTTGTCCCTTGATAAAGTTCGTATTTCAATAACCTACACTCAATTCTAGCATTGAAGAAAGGGATTTTTGCTGATGTACGGAGCCCAATCCTCTTTGCTAAGTTAAGATTACCTGTAAATACAAAACCGGTATATCCTTTACAACGCTGTTTAAAGAAGTCCCCTATGGCCGTATATATTTCTTCTAAATCCTTGTCGGCTCCCAGTCGTTCCCCGTATTCAGGATTCATCATAACTACTCCGGGAGCTTCCGGAATGGGGGTTTCTCTAAAGTCACATAATTCGAAATCAATCAGGTGGTCAACACCAGCGGTCTGCGCATTCTGCTTGGCAGACCAAATGGCATTCTTATTCATGTCAGAAGCAACAATTTTGAACTTTGGAGTTGGTTTTATCTGAAGCTTGGCCAACCGTTGATAACCTTGCCAGGAATCTTGGTCGTAGCCCTTCAAGTGCATAAACCCATAATTCTCTCTTAGTAAACCTGGGGCTTTGTTGATGGCCATTAAGGCAGCCTCAATGGCCAATGTACCACTACCACACATTGGATTGATAAAGTGACTTTCTTTATCCCAGCTGGAAGCTATAATGGTTGAGGCAGCCAGAGATTCAATCATAGGTGCCTTAAATGGTATTCTTCTATAACCGTGTTTCGAAATTGTATTGCCCGAAGTATCGAAGTAAAGACGTACCTGGTCTTCTTTCCAATAGAGGTGGATCACGGCATGATCACGGTTTGGACCTGAGTCAGGTCGCTTTCCTGTTACTTCGATCAAGCGATCGGCAATGGCATCTTTAACCCTCACATTTGCAAAACGATCGTCTTTGATATGTTCGTTTCTTACGAAAGAGGTCACTGAGAAATAGCTATCATTATGCAAATAGTTTTCCCAAGGAATAGATTTAATCCTTTTGTAAAGATCATTGGCCGTATTTGCCCTAAACCTTTGTAATTGAAAAAGCACACGTCCAGCAGTCCTCAAGTACATATTGAGCCGAAGGCAGTCATCCATATAACCAGAAATCTCAACTTCAGATATGCTCTTACCCACTACCTCATAATCGAGGGCTTCAACTTCTTTGGCTAACCATTCACTTTGCTTGGGAAAGCAGGTGATTACAATGGCACTCTTATATGGAAATACGCTACTCATGAGAGGCGAAATACGTCAGATCATTAGTCATTCAAAAATAATCTAAGGCTTTTCGCTCAAAGCCTTTAAATGTCATGATTGAATTTTAACTTCGCAGTCCTAAATTACTGATATGCAAAACTGGTTTACTTGTAAGGTTAAATACCAAAAAGAAGATGAAAACGGCCGTGTTAAAAATGTAACTGAGACCTACTTGGCAGATGCCCTCTCTTTTACTGAAGCTGAAGCCAAAATCTATGAAGAAATTGGCCAACGTGTAATGGGCGAATTTCAGGTAACCAGTATAGCCAAAAGTAAAATCGTAGATGTCTTTGAGTATCCGGGAGGCGATGTATTCTACCAGGCAAAAATCTCATACATGGTGGGTGATGCTGATAGTGGTAAGGAAAAGAAGGTAACCAACCTAATGATTGTTCACGCAGATGACATTAAAATGGCTTGGGAACGACTGCACGAAAGCCTAAATAATATGCTGGTTACTTTTGTGGTACCTGAGATTAAAGAATCTCCCGTCTTGGAGGTGTTTCATCATGTAAAATCAGATGAGGAGAGAATTCCTGATCACCTGACTCCAGTTGCTGAACTAGAAACCGAAGAAGATGAACAAGACATTTGATAATGTTTCGACAAGTACTTTCGCTTGTCTGGGCACAAAGTTGCAAGAACAAGGCCTTTCATTCGAGGGCACTTCAGGCTATCTAAGCAAAAACGGAATCTCTACAGATTATCATTTTGACGAAGCGGCCCAAACTTTGTCCATCACTAACCTGGAAGTAGGATTTCCGGCCTCTCTTGTAGGAATGAACGCAGATAAGGTGATGGGCATTCTTGAGACAGCTATCAATGAATGCAGGCCCTAAAGGCAAAGAGAGACTAGTACCATTAGCCTCTTTTATACTGATCATTAAATCAAATCTTCATCCTTTGTCAAGCTCTGCTCTAAGAGTGTAAGCCGCTGCTGTATTTCTAACAGGTTGGCGGTTCTAAGTCGCATAAACCTTCCTATGGTCATAACTATGGCCACTATTAGACTGAACACTCCTAAGATGATAAGAAAAGGGACAAAGGTGGAAATTACGCTCTGGTATGTAGTAACTCCCTTATTATAAAGATTCATATGATGGCTAAAGTCCATAAAGGTTAGCACCATAAATGCACAGACCACTAAGAGTGTAATAGCCCAAGCAACAGTGCTAATTCTACTTAGTGACTTATCTTTTCTTTTCTCCCTGTCGATCATCTTCCAGACCGCATCATTACTTTTCTCAATTTCACTCATAACTTATTTATTTTAGTTTCTAACAATTCTTTAATCTTCAATTTTCCGTTGTGAATTCTTGATTTCACGGTACCCACAGAGCAACCTACAATGAAGGCTATTTCCGTGTAGTCCATACCTTCGAAGAAATTTAGTACCATAACTTCTCTGAGCTTTGGCGATAGAGCATCCAATGAAACCCTAAGCATGTCGGATTTAGGCACCTCAAATTCGCTCAAGTCATTCTCCGTGATTGGTTCTGCATCAGATTTTAGCATCTCATGGAACTCCCGTAATCTTTTAGTCCGTTTGAAATAATCCAATGCTCCATTTCTTGCAATTTGAAACAGCCATGCTTTGAATCTTCTTGCATCTGCAAGAGTGGCGATCTGACGGTATACTTGTAGCCAAACTTCCTGATTCAAGTCTTGTGCTATTTCGGAGTCCGTCAAATTCCTCAAGAAGATCAAAGTACCTTTATTGAAGCGCTCGTACAGCTCTCCAAATGCTGGTTCATTTCCTGCCTGACACCTCAGTATGAGGAGTTTGAGCTTTAGGTCCATTCTTCCTGATTCTCGACTTATTGTCATTCTAAATTTCTCGCCCTTTAAGACGACTGACGATTTGGATGGTTCAATTTGCAAGAAAGTTTTTGTAAGCCACCTTAGAATACACAGCAGGTAATGTTTATGGTAGATTAATATATTTGCTCATTCGAAGCACTATGAACATTCTAAAAGGAGATCTCAACGAAATATGGGGTAAAGGGAAGATCAAGAATCTCTTCGAACCTGTAGATATCTCTTCGATTGTAGTTTTCAGGCTTGTTTTTGGAGCTATTATGCTCTGGGAGGTCACTCGATACTTCAGATACAATTGGATCTACAGGTATTGGGTAGCGCCTGAATTTAACTTCAGTTACGGTCCCTTTAATTTTCAACCACTACCCGAGCAATACATGTATGCCCTGTGGTATGCTTTGGGTGTTTTGGCAGCATTTATACTCATCGGTTTTCTGTATAGGATCAGCACGATACTATTTTTTACATTGTTCTCCTATACCTTTCTGCTGGAGCAAGCACGTTACCTGAATCATTTCTACTTGGTGATCATCATCAGTTTTGTTTTGATCTTCCTTCCGGCTCATCGCAACTTTTCTATAGACAGTCTGATTTTTAAGCGGATAAAATCGGTTCTAATCCCTAATTGGAGTCTTTGGCTGGCCAGATTTACCATTGCCATTCCTTACTTCTTCGGAGGTATTGCCAAAGTTAATCCCGACTGGTTGCGCGGCTACCCCCTTAGTAATTGGTTACTATCAGATATGGACTTCCCCATCATTGGTCAATTTTTTGATCAGCGATGGATGGTTTTATTCATGTCATACTCTGGCTTACTGTTGGACTTGTTGATTATTCCTGCATTACTTTTTAAGAGAACTAGACTGGTTGGTTTCATCGTAATCTCCCTTTTCCATTTAATGAATGACCAACTCTTCAGCATTGGAATTTTCCCATGGTTTATGATGCTGGCTACCACAATCTTTTTTGCTCCGGACTGGCCGAAAAAGTTATTATCTAAGTTTGGTCTTCAACCAATTGGCAAACAGGCGATAGACAATTACGCTGCCCCTGGGCTTATCGTGAGAAAGGCAGTCATTTCAGGCCTTGTCCTTTTTGCAGCAGTGCAAATACTCATGCCTTTCAGGCATTTATTAATACCCGGAAACGTCCATTGGACGGAAGAAGGTCATCGTTACGCATGGCATATGAAACTGAGGGGTAAATCTGGGATCACCAGGTTCTATATTGAGGAAGAATACTCTGGAGAAAGAATACAGATTCGGACTGATGGATTCATTGAAGATTGGCAGGCCAATAAAATGGATGGCAAACCCTATATGATCTGGGAATTTGCCCAACATATTCAAAAGGAGTTCAGGCTCATGGGCTCAAACGTAAAAGTCTACGTAGATGCCTGGGCATCGCTCAATGGCCGTGATTATCAACAACTAATAGCACCTAACTTTGATATTGCTGCGGTTCCCAAGCCTTGGTTCGGTAATGCAGATTGGATTTTGCCACTCACTACGCCCCTGGAAAATCAGCGATAACCGAGGTCAATCATCAAATTATTAAACCCCTGATTAACAGACGATTAATATCCCCTCTATAAGGGCATATGCTCATGCAGGTGTTTTATTCAAGAATACCTACCTTGATCTTCAACTCATGCGCCACTCCATATCCCTTGTTTGTCTTCTCCTTATAGCTATACTTAGCGCATGCGGTGGAGATGATACTCCTGTGATAAAACCGATTACTTCCTTTCAGCAGGATCGTTTTTTTATAGAACCGGGTGAAGCAGTGACTTTCACAAATACCAGTGAAAACGGAGCTACCTATTTTTGGGATTTTGGGGACAATACCACTTCATCAGAAGAAAACCCTGTGCATGAATATCAAGAACTAGGTGAATACGTCATTCGACTCACTGTTACTAGCAGTACTGGAGAGCGGATTGCAACGACTTCGAGTATTTTGGTTGGCAACCGATGGGCACTGGGTATACGGGTTGAATCCATCAACTTTCTAGATCCAAATGGGGACCCTTGGGACGAAGATAACTCTGGCCCAGACTTACTGATAGACTTCTTTAAAGCCGAGGACCTTCGGTCAGAATTCTTCTTAAACTTCGGGGATGACTATGTAGAAAGTGACTTCCCAGCCGGAGGGCCTCTCCCACCGGAATTTCAAGTAATGTTTACAGATGAGGACTGGCAACTCACCTTTTTCGATAATGAACCTCCCTTAGCGGTTCCGTTGAACTCTACTGAAATGGCTCGTTTTACATTTAATCCTTTGACCATAGAAACCGAAAAAGACTATGTGTTGGGTGGAGGTGTTTTTGAGGTAGAAGGCAACGGTTATAGGTTTTCTCTGCTTTTTCAAATTCGATAAAAGAAATTATTTCTACGCTGCACTCGAACAATCAATAAGGGAATTGTATTAATTAAGTGTTTAGTTTAAAATAACTCCTCATAAAAGACCAAAATCATGAAGAAACTCCCTAAGATATTTGCATTAGCCACCTTAATATTAATTTACTCTTGTAGTGGAGGGGATGACACTCCTGGTGTCGTACCTATGCCCGGCTTCAACCAAGACAGGCTATTCATTCAACCTGGGGAGACTGTTACTTTTACCAATACCTCTACTGATGGTCAGAGCTTCTCATGGAATTTTGGAGACAATAGTACCGCATCGACTGATGAAAATCCAACCCATACTTTCAACTCGGTTGGTAATTTCACAGTGACCCTCAATGTTACCAGTAGTACTGGTGATGTGGCTACGACTACCAGCTCTGTTACAGTAGGTAATCGCTGGGCAGTTGCATTGGCTGTAACCGAAGTACAATTTGTGGATGGTAATGGTGATCCTTGGGATCAAGATGGCAGCGGTCCGGAAATCCTTTTCGGCTTCTTCCCAGTTGGGCAAGCTGAGTTTGACCCTTTCATATTAGGAGATGACCTAACCGCTGATGACCTGCCGATTGCCGGAGGTATCGATGAATCACTTCAGGTTGCTTTTACTGATACAGATTGGACTTTCGTCTTTTTAGATAATGACGATCCGTTCACTGACCCAAATACCTCTGATGTCATGACATCATTCAACCTGAACCCAGTCACAATTGCGACTGAGGAGGATTATTACCAAAATGGAGAGGGCCAATTTAGCTTTACCGCCAACGGTTATAGCATCATCATTGCTTTTGATATTAAAGCAAATTAACCAAGAACTTTAATGGTATCGCCTTGAGTAATTCGGCCTGACTGAATTACTCTACAGGTGATGCCTCCATGACCTCGCATGGCATTATAACCTCCTGGACCAAGGTTCTCCTCCATTCTTGAACAGGGATGACATTCTCCAGTATACTCCAGAATAGCTTCACCCATTTGAAATCGTTTGTCTTTAAGGGCATTAAGGTTAATGCCTGAGGTAACAATATTCCTTCTAAGGGCGAGCGGGTCAACCTCCTCCTTTCCAACAAACGAGGCAACAGCATCAATATGTTCTTGAGATATTAAAGTGACCTGACGCTTACCTCCCTTGCTTGCGTAGTGATCACCTTCTAAACCCACCTGAGCGATCGCTTCGACTTCTTTCAGCACTACCGGAGGCTCTTTTCTTACTGGCCTGATGGTTACGAGTTTTACCTCACCAACTTGTGCATACTGATCGGTTAGTTCTTTGATACTCCTTCCTAACATTATTCTCCAAATTTCGAGCCCGTAGGCGGGCGATAGGGTTGAAAAGGAATCTTAAGTAGGTTGCCCATTTTATCATTCTCCTTAGGATCCATATGGGTATCAATGCCATAGACCAGTTCAGTGGTGTCTTCTACCTGGGCAAAGGTTCCGAAGATTCTATCCCAAAAAGAAAAAATATTGCCATAGTTGGTGTCTGTCAAAGGCTGGGTATTATGGTGGTGAACCTTATGCATAAGTGGGGTTATAAAAATCCACGAAAGCGCTCGATCTACAACCTTGGGCATATTGATGTTGGCATGGGTGATATGTGCAAAAAGGACAGAAAGGCTTTGATAAACCATGATGATCCACATGGGAGCCCCGATAATCATCACAGCCAGTATTGTAAATCCAATTCTAAAGACCGTTTCTCCGGG
The DNA here is from genome assembly GCA_965230105.1 of Roseivirga sp. Lineage (GTDB taxonomy): Bacteria > Bacteroidota > Bacteroidia > Cytophagales > Cyclobacteriaceae > Roseivirga. Next base: position 245,424 of record CBDDKG010000002.1, read on the forward strand.
GTGATGCCTTAAACCTGTTGTCACATCTACTGTAGTATCCGAATGGTGGACTAAATGAAATTTCCACATCCACTTTACCTTATGTTCTGTCCAATGGACAAGGTATGCACCAATCAAATCCATCAGCAATACTCCTAAAACCAATTGGCCCCAAAGTGGCAAATCAAAAATATAAAGTAAACCAAACTCATTCCTGGCTACCAGGTCAGAAGCGAATAAAAGGGCTCCTGCAAGCCCAAAACCGATAATCATGGTCGTGAGGGTAAGAAACAAGTTGATGCCAGCATGTCGCCATTTCTTGTACCCAAATCGAAATAGTGGAACTGTTCCCTCAAGTATCCAAAAAATCAGTATACCACTAATGAGTATACCAGCTCTAAACTCGGTGGGTACATCATTGAAGAAACTTACAAATGATTCCATGTCCCAATTTATTCTGCATGCAGCACAATTGCAATCTGCATAAGATCAATCTCATTATTAACGGGATTTACCTATATTATTGGGGCTTTTTAAACCTTACCATGAGACTTAGAATCCTCTTTTCCGCCATTATTATTTCTTGCACCCAACTTCTGCCTGCTCAAGAGTTTTCGAGGGCAGTAAAACCATTTGTCAGTGTTCAGGAATCCACCATTGCCATAACCAATGTGAAACTCATTGATGGTACTGGCGGGCCGATCAGAAACAACCAGACCATTGTATTTACAGGTGAAAATATCTCGGCCATTGGAGACAACAATACCGTCAATATACCTGAGGATGCCAAACGGATCGATGGTACAGGCAAGACGATTATCCCCGGGCTGGTCATGCTGCATGAGCACATTTTCTACCCCAAACCCTTTGATGGTGTTTTCAGCGTAGCTCAAATGACATTTACTTTCCCGAGACTCTACCTAGCAGGGGGTGTCACTACCATTAGAACAGCAGGAAGCATTGAACCACAGACAGATCTGAACATCCGCAAATGGATTGAAGAAGGTCGTATGTTGGGACCAAAGATGGATTTGACAGGGCCATTTATTGAAAGGGCCGGCACACCTGTTCCTGAAGTTGGCATTATCAATAATTCAAAAGAAGGGGTTGAAATGGTGAATTACTGGGCCGATAGAGGCATTAACTCCTTTAAAGTCTATCAAAACATTACTCGGGAAGATCTGACTCAAGTGGTCAAAGCCGCCCATGCCAAAGGCAAAAAAGTAACCGGTCACATTTGCTCTGTTACCTACCGGGAAGCAGCCGAAATTGGTATTGATAATATTGAACATGGCTTCTTTCAAAGCTCTGACTTCGTAAGTGATAAGGTGGATGACTTCTGTCCGGCATTTAAAAGAGGTCGATCCTTGAGGGCTTTAGATGTTGATAGCCCTGAAATGAAATCATTAATGGATCTACTGATAGAAAAAGATGTTGCTGTCACATCTACCCTTCCTGTATTCGAACCTTATACTGATCGTGAAGTAGTCTTGGGGGGTGGCATTGATGCCATGAGTCCTGAAATAAAAGAGCGCTTGACTACGAATCATGCCAGAAGTCAAGGTAGAGACGCAGGGTCTTTGGCCCAATTCAAGAAGCAGATGGCTTGGGAGAAAATGTTCTATGAAGCTGGTGGTAAGTTAGTCGCTGGTACGGACCCTACAGGTGCAGGAAGAACTGTAGCTGGCTACGCCAACCAAAGGGTAGTAGAACTCTTTATTGAAGCAGGTTTTAGTCTGACAGAGGCAATCAAAATCTCCTCTCTTAATGGAGCAGAATATCTGGAAAGAGATTCAGAAGTTGGTTCTTTAGTAGTAGGCAAAAAAGCTGACCTCGTCTTGATCAATGGAGACCTTGAAGCTGATGTTGCCAATATTAGAAAAATGGAAATTGTCTTTAAGAATGGTATTGGGTTCGACTCTCAAAAAATCTTTGACTCCATGAAGGGAAAAGTGGGTATGCATTGATCAGGATGCCCACTTCACTGATCATATTTATTTCATCCAGGGCCTTAGAAATTAGCCTTTGAGGTTATTTTTTCTGAAATTCAGGTAGTAAACACATCAATATGATCAAGGATTTTATCATGTCTTTTCGGGAGAACTTCCGAGAAAAGACAACCAATCCATTCCTAGGAACTTATGCCACAGTATGGGTTATCAGAAACTGGGAATTAGTATATACTCTTTTTCATTTTGACGACAACTATGCCCTCCAACAGAAAATTGATTTTATAAACAGTTATTATCATGATAAATCGTTTGTTGCAGGTCTTCTATTTAATATACTCTACACTTTTGGTGCTCTTATAGCGACCTATATAGTTCTTAACGCTTCTAGGGTAATTGTTAATTTATCTGAGAAGAGATTAACTCCTTGGATATACTTGAAGACCGATTCTAAGTCTATAGTGAAGAAGGAGGTATATGAACTATTGAGAAGTGAGAGGGATGACTTGCAACAAAGGCTAGATAAGGAGAGAGATTCCAAGTCTCGATTAGAATCCCAAATAAAAACCCTTCAAGAGGAATTGCTAGAAGAAAGAGACAAGGAAGTAGTACAAGTTGAACAGCCTCTATTTCCAGATCACTCTAACAGCATAGAAGAGAACGAGGAAACTAATTTGAAAAGTGATTCATCGCTTACACCTCAAAGAAAAATCTATAAAAGACTCGAAGAAAAAGACTTAAAGGATAGTTTTCTGAAAACCGTAATTCAAATTCAAAAAAGAAGGTTCTTTGGTCGAGACTCAGAAAACCTTCTTGACCCATTCTTGGAATTTGGATTGATTGAATTTGACGAAAAGCATACTCACGTTGCAGCAAACTACTACAAATTAACTGATCTTGGCCACAAAGTGCTGAGCATAATGAGGAATATAGAATAGTCCAATCGCTAATATCACCAACGCTACTTAAGTACTTCTTGTATTCCGGTTCTGAAAGCCTCAAAATCAATCAGATTCTTATGTTGCCCACCTTCTACAGTGATCAATTGAGACTGACCACCGGGCAGTGATTCATGCAATTTTTTACCTGACTTATAAGGAACTACCTCATCTTCTGTTCCATGAAAAATATGGACTGGACACTTGGCTGTCTTCAGGTATTTGAAGCTTTGAAAGTTATAGCGAAGTGCCCAATTAGAAGGATAAATCGGATAAAAACGCTGGGCTACCGAAGCCAAAGAATAATATGGCGTCTCAAGTATTAAACGTTTGGGATCATGTCCTCCTGCCAACCAAGAAGCGATTCCCGTACCAAGCGATCGGCCGTAGAGGGTGATTTTGTTTTCAGGATACTGGCTCAATGCATGACCGTAAAACAACTCCGCATCTTTCAGCAGTAGCTCCATGGATCTTTCTCCCCTGCTTTTGCCATAGCCACGATAATCCATTACCAATACGTCATAATCAAGCTTCACGAAGTGCTCAACCACCTTTCCCCAACGGGTCAGATTTCCGCGATTTCCATGAAAATAGAGTATCAAACCCTTAGCACTATCTACCTTAAAATGAATGGCATTTAAATTAGCCCCGTCAGGGGTAGATAAATTGATCTCTTTGTGCTTTGAGTCGAAAGTATAGACATAATCCGCAGGTAATTCTCCATCAAGAAAAATGAACTTCTCCTGGAACATATAGAGAAATATCGCACCGAGTATATAGACAAAAAGAAGACTGGAACCTATGATCAACAAGCGCTTCAAGATTATGGATTTTGTTCCTCCTTTTTACGTTTTCGCCTAAAGTTTAAACTTGTTTCTGACGGATCGATGCTACCGGGCAATTTAGAATTAAGGATTTCTTCCAACATCCGATGGTATTCCTCGAAAGTGTGCAAGTTATTATGTCCGGCACCTATTACAGGATACAGTCGAGTGTTTTCAGCGTTTACCTTTGACAGCGAAACGGCCGTTTTAAAGGGGATCAGTTTGTCATTTGTTCCATGAACAATTTTAATGGGGCAATCCACATACTTAAGCCACTTATAAGTCCGAATAGGAAACTTAATCAGAAGTGAAACGGGCATAAACGGGATATAGCGTTTGGTTACCTTGGCGAGACTATAGTAAGGTGATTCCAGTACCAACATTCTCGGGTGATTGATAGAAGCTATCTTTGCTGCGAACCCGGAGCCTAGAGATCTACCATAAAGAATGATATACTTTTCCGGCACCTGTTCTCTGACCTTATCATAAACATACTGCAAGTCATCCTTGATGCTTTCTTCTGATCTTTTACCAGTACTTTTTCCGAAACCCCGATAGTCAACCATCAGAACATCATAGCCCAAACGCGTGAAGTCCACAGCAAACTTGCCCCAACCTTTAAGCGATTTTGAATTGCCCTTTAGGTAGATAACCACTCCTTTGGGTTCGGCAATCCTAAAATGAATTCCATTGATATTTACTCCGGGTTCTTTTTCAAGGTTGTATTCTTCGAATTGAAGGTTTGGGTACTTGAATTCAAAGTCTTCAGGTAGCTTTTCAGGTTTAAAGAGAAAGCGCTCTTGGGCGAAATAGATAACGAAATTGGCTACGACATACGCTATGCCTACTATGATCAGTATAGTACCAATTTCCATCTAAGTAAGATATTAAAACTCAAGCGGATTACAATAAGTCAGAAATTGCTAGCTTGAATTTGAAAACTCAAATCCATCAACGATGAAATATCTCCTAAGCCTTTATTGCCTCCTCATCATCCAGCAGGCCTTCAGCCAAGACTTACAATTTAGAAGTAGCAATCGATACATTTTTGGAACCAATAAAGACCGAACAGCTTCTATTGGTATTGGTGATATCGATAACGATGGCGATCTGGATGCCGTAGTCGCTAATGGGAGGCATTGGCCACTGCAAAATCAAGTATTCTTCAATGACGGTAGGGGTATTTTTACACTGTCCCAACCCCTTGACATCACAAGCGAAACTAGTTATGCCACCGAACTGGCTGATTTAGATGGCGATGGTGATTTGGATGTGGCAGTGGGCAATGACAATGCTCCCAATATGCTCTACTTCAATGATGGCCAAGGGAATTTCAAAAGAGGAAAACACTTTGGAAAGAAGTATTCAAACACGAGGAATATCACCTTGGCCGATTTGGATCAAGACGGAGACATTGACATTCTGATCACCAATCGTGGACAGGAAAACGAGATCTGCCTAAATAATGGAAAGGGAGAGTTTTCTGAACCCATTGGATTTGGTGCTAAAGATGATTCTACAATAGATGTAGAAGTCTCTGATATGGATCAAGATGGAGACATGGACCTTATTCTAGCCAATCGAGATGGTCAATCGAATGCAGTATACCTGAATGGAGGCAAACTGGATTTTAGTACAAAAATCCTTTTTGGAACAGGCAGCGATGAGACCAGAGGGGTAGCCATAGCAGACATTAATCAAGATGGATATAAAGACATTATTACTGCAAATATTGGTCAGCCCAATGCCATCTATTTCGGAGATGAAAACCTTGAGTTTACAAAGAGTCATGTCTTTGATGAAAGCAAAGATGCTTCGTACGCTGTAACAGTGAGCGACTTTAACCTAGATGGTGATATTGACATTGCTGTAGCCAATGTCAGAGGTACAAATACCGTTTTCCTCAATAACAATAAAGGTCAGGACTGGGTAAAAATGAGTGTTGGACCAGAGTTTAATAGCTATGACATTCTAGCAGCGGACCTCAATGGTGACGGCAGACCCGACCTTATTGAAGCCAATTCAGATGAGTTGAATATGTTTCATAGAAACTTACCAAAGAACAATTAAGGCCTAGGCGTTTAGAGACTCCACCAGAAGGCGGTGAAAATGATGTACTCCTTTTTCCATTTCGGGTGAGTAACGGCCTGTATTGTAAACACTGGACTTCATGCCCTGCTGTACTCCCTCTACTACCTCCTCATCTTCTTGCTCAACTTTGTCCAAGTCCGTACCCGCACCAACATCTAATTTAGTCTCGTCATACACGTATGAAATGAAAGACACTTTAGTCCTATCTTTCGAAATCGGTTTCACCACGTTTATCGAAAGGCCCCAAGGATAAAAGTTGAACATCATATTTGGGAATACCCAGAAGTAATAAGCGGCAATAGATTTCCCAAAGTCTTCATGTCCTTCAGGAAAGTCGAAAACATGCTCGTCACCATCGGCATAGCCGATTTGAAGATTGGCGTATTTAAACAAGACCGTTTCATAATTCCCATAATCTAGTGCTGCATTCAAATCGGCATGTACAAAAGGAATATGGAAGCCCTCCAAATAATTATCACAGTAGAGTGCCCAATGTGCTTTGATTTGATAGTCCTTTCCCCTTTCGACATCGAGTTTGAATTCGTTTAATGACATAAAGCCAATTTTACGTTCCATGGCAGCAATAACATCCTGGAAATCATAACTCTGCCCCATGGAGGCAAACAACCAAGGCCCCCATTGTAACAATGGGAACTCATGAAGATCATCCGCGGGTCGGGGAAAGTTCTTCGCTTCCTTAAACTGTGGCATATGTTGGAACTTACCATCCAAGCCAAACCTTCGACCATGATAAGCACAAGTAATGTTTCGCACTTTATTAGGCTGATGGCAGAGGATATTACCACGATGAGTACACACATTTGAGAGGACTCTCAAAGTATCTTCATGTTTACACAAGAGCATGGGTTCTTCTGTCCCTTCAAATTTGAAAGGGTAAACAGCACCATTTTGGTTAACCAAGCCTTCATCCCCCACAAACTGCCAGGACTTCGCGAATACCTTTTGCAATAAGTCGTCAAATACCTGCGAGCTTCTATAAAAGGAAGAAGGCATTGTTTCGGCATACTCAATTTGGGGGTGAATCTCGTATTTAGGCATTCTGTATTATAATAAATATCTTAACCATTGAATATCACTAAATAGCTAATCAACTCCAATTTCATTCGAATGTCAAAGAAGTCCGATGCAGGTAAAAAGTTAGGTTTCTGGGCTGCCACATCTCTAGTTGTAGGCAGCATGATTGGCTCTGGCATATTTTCACTTCCCATAGCACTGGCGGAATTTGGAGGCATTAGCCTTTTTGGGTGGCTATTTGCTGCTGCAGGGGCATTCACGATCGCCAAAATCATGATTTACCTGAGTAAGGTCATACCTACCACGGGTGGTCCTTACGCATATTCAAGGGCTGGCTTTGGAGACTTATTGGGTTTCTTGATTGGCTGGGGTTATTGGCTATCTATCATGACTACCAATGCTGCATTGGTAATGACCATCATTAGTTACCTGGGTGTTTTCTTTCCTGTTCTTGTTGAAAAAACTTTGCTGGGCCTGACCGTTGGTATGGCAATTTTGTGGATCATCACTACCATCAACAGTTATAGTCTAAAAGCAGCTGGAAAAACTCAGGTGATTGCTACAGCCCTGAAGCTTATTCCACTTGCCATCATCACCATTGGCGGATTGTTCTTTATCAACTTCGCACATTTTTCACCTTTAAATATTAGCGGTCAGTCTAGTTTTCAAGCTTTGACCGTTACTACAGCTTATTGCCTTTTTGCTTTCTTGGGATTGGAAGCGGCCACCATACCTGCCGGTAGTATTGAATCACCTGAAAAAACTGTACCCAGAGCTACCCTGCTTGGAACGGTCTTCGTCACGGTCATTTATATGCTCAGTTCGTTTTCGCTTTTCGGCATACTACCACCTGAAGAAATCTCCAGTACGGTTTCACCTTTTGCTGATGCCGCAGCAAAAATATGGGGCGCCAATGCCATGTATTTTGTAGCAGCGGGGGCATGTATTTCGGCATTAGGAACGCTCAATGGGTGGGTCTTAATGCAGGGCCAGATGGCTTTGGGTGTAGCAAAAGATGGCCTCTTCCCAAAAGCCTTTGCTCAGGTCAACAAGAACCTGTCTCCCACTTTCGGGATTATTGTTTCCAGTATTATCGCTACAGCTTTGGTACTACTCAATCAATCCAAAGGACTATCGGGTATTTACCGATATATGGTATTATTGACTACCGTGCTGAATCTGGTTGCGTACATTTTTAGCATAGGCGCTTTTGCCCTGTTTGCTGCTGAAAGAAAGTTCAACCTAAAACCAACTTATACTAACACAGCTCTGGCCACTATTGCATTTGGATTTTCCATTTGGATGATCATTGGCTCTGGAGAAACCGCGGTTATGGCCGGATTCATTGGCCTAATAGCCGGAGTCCCAGTTTATATTTGGAACAAAAGAAAACGGTAAATGAAAACTTGCCATTCTGACTACGGAGCAATCAGATCCCTGTGGGTTAAACCTGCCTCAAAGGCATTTCTAAACCAAGAAATCTTACATGCCCAATGGGAAGAGCTGAACTATCTAAATGAGCCCCTATATGCTGAAGCAATAAAGGAATATGAGCACTTTCTATCGCATTTCAGCCGCAATGAAATCGATGTGAATTGCTTCCAGGCAGATGATAATGTAACAATAGACTCTATCTATTGTCGTGATGCTGCTGTCGCCACTGATTTCGGCATGATCATTTGTAATATGGGGAAAGGTGGCCGAATACATGAGCCAGATTCTCAAACGAGACATTATCAGTCCGCAGGCATTAAAACTTTAGGTACCATTAGCACTCCTGGAACGCTAGAAGGTGGTGATGTAGCCTGGCTGGATAAAAAAACACTTGCTGTCGGACATACATATCGTACCAATGAAGAAGGCATACGGCAACTGAAAGGGCTGTTAAACCCAAAAGGTATAGAAGTAATCACGGTAGAACTGCCCCATTACAAAGGGCCTTCAGACGTTTTTCATTTGATGTCAATTCTGAGTCCTGTTGATAGAGATTTAGCGGTTATTTACTCACCACTGATGCCCATTAAGTTCAGAAACACTTTAGTGGATCATGGTTTCGATTTCGTGGAAGTTCCGGAAGAGGAGTTTGAGTCGATGGGTTGCAATGTCCTTGCACTATCACCTAGAAAGTGTCTGATGGTAGCGGGCAACCCAATTACCCAATCCAGACTGGAGGCAGCGGGCTGTGAAGTACTAACCTACCCGGGAAAAGAGATAAGTGTAAAAGGAGGTGGTGGGCCTACCTGTCTCACACGACCTATTTATAGAGAAGTATAGTGCCTTATAAAAAATCTGCATTGTGCTCCGTTTTTGAATTTCATACATTCAATATTTTCAATTAAGACCTTATGAAGCTTCGACTTTCCATTCTTGCCTTGCTCCTCTCCTCCTCAATTTTTGCTCAAAAACACTATGATCGTTTAGAGAAAATTGACGTCCAACACTATCAGTTCGAATTAGTGCTGAATGATAACAATGATCAAATTGAAGGAAAGGCGACAGTCACCATAACCTTCAATAAAGATGTTGAGGAATTCATGCTCGATTTGATTAATCCTAAGAACGGGAAAGGCATGAACGTGAAAAGAGTAATGTCCAATGACAAAAGAATTCCATATACACATTTTGACAATGAGTTGACTATTAAGTCCGAGGCCAAAAAGGGAGACACGAAATCATTTACAATTACCTATGAAGGAATACCGGAAACTGGTCTTGTTATCTCTAAAAACAAATATGGCGATCGGACATTCTTTGGAGATAATTGGCCCAACCGCGGAAGACATTGGTTACCAACCGTTGATCACCCTTCTGACAAAGCCACAGTCGAATGGATTGTTACAGCACCGAATCATTATAGTGTCGTGGGAAATGGACGATTGATAGAAAAGAAAGCTTTAAGTGACCATATGATCACCACTCACTGGAAAACGGATGTGGTGATCCCTGTGAAAGTAATGGTGATGGGTGCAGCACGATTTGCCATTGATGAAGTTGAAGAAGTGGACGGAGCCATGGTATCAAGTTGGGTTTATCCTCAAGACGAAAAAGACGGGTTCTACGATTACGCTCAGGCTGCACCAATCTTGAAGTGGTTCGTCAATAATGTAGCACCCTATCCTTACGCTAAACTGGCTAACGTTCAATCAAAAACTCAGTTCGGTGGAATGGAAAACGCGGGGAACATCTTTTACTCAGAAAGATCTATCGATGGAAAAAGAAGTGCAGAAGGTCTGATTGCACATGAAATTGCTCATCAATGGTTTGGCAATTCTGCCTCTGAGGCCAACTGGCATCATGCTTGGCTCAGTGAAGGTTTTGCAACTTATTTCACTAACCTGTACATGGAACAAACTTATGGTAGGGATCGATTGGTAGAGATGGCAAAAACTCAGCGGGAAAATGTGATCAACTTCAGTAAACAGCAATTTGTTCCTGTAGTGAATAGGGCCGTTGATGACTATATGAAACTGCTCAATGCAAATACCTATCAAAAAGGTGGATGGGTGCTTCATATGTTGCGCAAAGAAGTTGGCGATGAAATCTTTTGGAAGAGTATCAAGACATATTATGACAAGTTTAAGTACTCCAATGCATTGACTGAAGATTTGAAACAAGTTTTCGAAGAAGCATCAGGTAAAGACCTGAGTCAATTTTTTAAGCAATGGATATACACCGCAGGACAGCCAGAGATTGAGTTCAATTGGACCTACAAAGGCAAAAAATTAAACATTCTCACGGCACAAGATCAATCAGAACTATTTGAATTTGACCTCGAATTCCTCATTATTTTCGATGATGGATCCACCCAAAAGGAAACGCTGAACATATCTGATAAATACCAATCATTTAAAGTGAAGTCAAAGAAAAGACCTGCCGAAATCGTACTAGATCCTGACACATGGCTACTATTTCAGGGCAAAGTGACAGAGAAATAGTGACAAAAACTCACTGGTATGGTGATTGCCAAGCCATGAGCATGCCTAAGTCAAGACTAAAAAGATTTTTTACATTTCTCATTAGAGGTATCAGAACTTTGATGATGGCTTATATGGTGGGTATCGCCAATATTGTCAATCAAGAAACCAAGTTTATGGATGACACGAATGACAAAATCGAAGTTGTGGAAAAGGAAGCTGATAACGACCCATTTAAATAAGGCTATTCAATATTAAGCAGCGCTATCTGTTTTCCCGCAAAGTTAATCTGATCACCAACCTTCTTATCTAGCAACTGCTGACCTATTGGTGAAAGGGGAGATATCACGAAGAAATCCTGATCGCCTAAAGAGACCTTACCAATTGAGGTTGCCATGAAATAAGTGGCTTGTGCTGTTGTAATCATTGCTCCCAGGGCTCCGGCATCAAAGCCTTTGTCTGAATCAATACTTAACAAGGCCTGACGCATACGAACGGCTTCATTCAATTGCTCCACGATCTTACCCTTCTCCAGATTGATCATTTCTCTTCCTGTTTCATACTTATCTCCCATTGAGCTCTTAGTATCGCTCTCGGCAGATCGTTTCAAGGCTTCCATTTCATCTTCCAATCGAGTAATTCTTAGCTCTATATTGGAAAGGCAGTGGTTTAGTAAGTCTTGTTTGAGGCCAGACATACCGCAAGGTCGGATTTGTTTGACTTGCTTACAAGCAGTGAGCCAAAACAAGTGCTTCTTTCATCTGACTCTGACCTATTTATACTTTGCAAGACAATCTAAGTCCTTAGATATCATCATATTTAGGCTACGATCTTTAATTTAGTTTATGGAACCCACTCTTTTTCAGTCGCTGACCATTATCATCGGAATAGCGGCACTTTTTAGTTACATCAATCATAAATTCCTAAAACTACCAATGACAATCGGCTTGATGATCTTGTCGCTGGTATTTGCAGGAATCATGATTCTCATCGGCAAGTTAGACAAGGAAGTAATGATGGATACTTGTGAAGTAGTAACCACCATTGACTTTAGAATGCTGCTAATGGACGTAATGTTAAGCTTTCTATTGTTCGCAGGTGCCCTTCATGTCAATGCAAAATCATTGAAAGAGGAAAGGGCTTCTGTAATGGCTTTTGCTACCTTGGGAGTTTTGATTTCCACTTTTATCATCGGTTTTGCAAGTCAATGGATATTAGGAATGATGGGTTTTGAAGTGCCTCTCACTTACTGCCTGCTGTTTGGTGCATTAATATCTCCTACCGATCCGATCGCAGTTTTGGCTATTCTTAAATCAGCCAAAGCCCCAAAGAGTCTTGAAACAAAAATTGCAGGAGAATCGCTGTTCAATGACGGCATTGGGGTGGTAGTCTTCCTCAGTATTTTGATGGTTCATGAACATGGATTTGCCAATTTCGAGATTGGGGAAACACTTAAACTTCTAGGGGAAGAAGCCTTGGGTGGAATCGCATTTGGTGCCGTACTCGGATATGTGGGGTATCTAATCTTAAAAAGCATCGAAGATGCCCCACGGATCGAAGTTTTGATAACCATTGCAATTGCCTCAGGTGGTTATGGAATTGCCTCTGCACTACACTTCTCCGGACCTTTGGCTATGGTGGTTGCAGGACTAATTATTGGTAATAAGCTGATTGCCATTAAAGATGCTAGCAAGTCTTCTGATCAAGTCTCCGAATTTTGGGAAATGCTCGATGAAATCTTAAATGCCTTGCTCTTTGTGCTCGTAGGTTTAGAAATCATTGCCCTACCAGATAATACGAGTTATATCATATCTGGTCTTATTTTAATTCCTACAGTTCTAGCAGCCAGATTCATATCTGTGGCCATTCCTGTATCTTTAATGAAGAGTAAGGGAGCAAAGAAGAGCAGTACGATAGCCATGCTCACCTGGGGTGGTCTTAGGGGTGGTATATCCATTGCCCTGGCACTTTCTCTTCCACCATCGGAGTTCAGAGATTTGATCATCCTGGTTACTTATGCCGTGGTAGTATTCTCTATTCTTTTTCAAGGACTAACGATTGGTTCACTGGTCAAAAAACTAAATCTGAAAGAGCCTTCCTAGGAAGTTGAATTTTGCATAAATTAGGTTTCACATGCTTTATGAGCTGATATATAGAAGTAATGCCAAGGCAGGTATGATGGAAGAGGATATTCAAAACATCCTCAATACAGCACGTGATTTTAATGAAGCACATAACATTACTGGTTGCCTATTATTTAACAACAACCAATTTCTCCAATTGCTCGAAGGAGAGTTCAATGTGTTGATGGCGCTTTATGAGCGAATCAAGAAAGACGATCGTCACACAGACCTTGTCCTTTTACATATGCGGGAAACTGATTATCGTGTATACCCAAATTGGACCATGGCCTATCAATCCGTGGCATCAAAAGAAGTCAAAAAACAAGTCGGTATTACAGAGTTCACTGAATTTGAACCCGAGGAAGAGTCAGCTCTATCAAAACAACTGTTCCAAGCAGTAAGCAGCGGTATGATGACTGGCTAGAACCTAGCAGCAGTAGTCAATAGGCTTAAATCTTTGAATGGTAAGTTGAACCTCTTGGCGATACCCAAATTAGTTGTGCAGCCCTTATAGCCATAAATACCTTTGCTAAACCAAGAATAGTGATAGATCATCTCATTGATTCCACCATTATCACCCATTTTCAATAGTATAGGTGTAAGAATATTGCTTATTGCCGTAGTGGCAGTTCTGGCAGCACGAGAAGCAATATTCGGCACACAATAATGAATCACATCATATTTTGTGAAAGTCGGAAGATCATGAGAAGTAATCTCTGAAGTTTCTATACACCCTCCCTGATCAATCGAAACATCCAGAATAACTGCTCCTGACTTCATTGCGGAAACCATTTCTTCTGTAACCACACAGCGTGCTCTTCCCTTTTCAGCCCTCAGAGCCCCTACCACTACATCTGCAGAAAGTAAAGACTGGCTTAAGGTGACACTATCAATTACCGAGGTGAAGACCTGATTATTCAGCTTATGCCGAACACGTCTCAGCTTATATATTTCGTTGTCAAAGATTCTAACTTCAGCTCCTAGACCGATAGCAGCTCTTGCGGCATACTCTGCCACAGTACCCGCTCCCAAAATCACCACTCTGGTCGGTGGAACACCTGTGATACCCCCAAGAATAATGCCTTTTCCTCCACCAATACTGCTCATTAACTCAGCGGCAATAGGAATGACCAAACTACCAGCAACCTCACTCATGGCATTGACTATAGGCAACCCCTTGGCCTTATCTTCTAACAGTTCAAAACCTAGGGCGGTAATTTTCTTTTTATTGATGAGTTCGAAATATTCGGCAGAGGCATTACCAGGTTGTATGGCTGAAAACACTGTAGACCCAGGTTTCATGAGGTTTAATTCCTCTTTAGTTGGCGGCTCTACTTTGACAATCAAATCAGCTTCAAAAGCTTCCTTGCGCGAGTAAACAATTTGAGCACCACTTTCAGCATATTCTCTGTCTTGAAAGAAAGCATTCTTGCCTGCTCCTTGTTCTACCTGTACCTCATGGCCATTGGCCACCATTATACCCACTGCTGCTGGAGTCAGACTTACTCGATTTTCTTGAAGAGAAACTTCATTCGGTACAGAAATCTGCAACGATTTACTACCCGATTTAACTTTCAGTAGCTTTTCTTCCGGATAAAGACTTCCTTCTTTAGCCAAAGCTGCGAACCCCGATTTGCCTGTTTCATCCATGCTTACTCAATTTGTAATTTCTCTGCTCGCCATCTAGATTTTCTATCTCAACCTTTAAGAACTTCTCTGGTATCAATCCTCCTATTCTCTGAGGCCACTCGACTATGCACAAATTTCCAGAATAAAAATACTCTTCAACACCAATGGCCATCGCTTCTTCTGGCTCCTCAATTCTGTAAAAATCAAAATGGTAGACTGTCTCTCCATTTTGAGTCAAATATTCATTGACTATTGAAAATGTTGGACTCTGTACCGTATCAAGGATCCCCAATTGATCTCCAATCGCCTTTGTCAAAGTAGTCTTTCCTGCACCCATTTCCCCTAGTAAAACCCAAATATTCTCTCCTTCAGCGAAGGCAATAATATCAGAGGCCACCTTAGGCAAATCGTTGAGGGAATCTCCTTTAATCAACATTCAAATGTCTTTTAGGCCCTTTTCGAATTTAATGAAATAATCGGAATAATTACCTCTTCCATGGAGACGCCACCGTGCTGAAATGTATCCCTATAATACTTAACATAGTGATTATAATTGTTGGGGTAAGCGAAGAAAGTATCGTCTGTTGCGAAAACATAAGTAGTGGACACATTCTGTTTTGGAAGGTGTAGTCTTTCAGGTTGTAATGCCTCAAAGATTCCATTCTTTCCCTTATAGCCTAAATTTCTTCCTTGCTTGTACCTAAGATTGGTATTCACACTTCTGTCTCCCGCGATTTTGAAAGGTCGTTTTACACGATAAGTACCATGATCGGTGGTAATCATTACCCGAAGGCCTTTATCACTTATCATCCTGAGTAAATCGAATAAAGGTGAATGCTGAAACCAGGATCTAGTCAGAGATCGATAGGCCGATTCGTCTGCAGCCAACTCTTTGATCATTCTAATGTCGGTTCTTGCATGAGACAGCATATCCACAAAATTGTAGACGACCACATTCAATTGATTTTGGAGCAGGTTTGAAAAATTATCATTCAACTGCTTCCCTTGGTTCGCATGAATGATTTTATGATAACTCATTCGAGCCCCTACGTTATTCTTTTTAAGCTGTCTTCGAACAAATTCTGCCTCATTGTTATTCTTACCTTCTTCACTGTCATCATCTCCTACCCAGAGGTCTGGATGTTTTTTAGACATTTCTAGAGGCAATTCACCTGAGAAAAGTGAATTTCGTGCATATGCCGTGGTTGTTGGTAAAATCGAGTAATAGGTATCTTCCTCCTCGATATTGAAATAGGGTGCAATGTCTTCTTCGATTACTTTCCACTGATCGAATCGTAGGTTGTCTATGACAATAAAGAAGAAGGGTTCTTCACTCAATTGCGGAAAGACCTTCTTTTTCATCAGCTGATGTGAAAGAATTGGGCGATCGGCATTAGGGTCATTCAACCATTCCTCATACTCGTCTTCGATGAACCTTGCAAAATTAGAGTTTGCTTCGACTTTCTGCATTTCAAGCACTTCTTGCATGCTCTTGTTTTCAGTCTTATCAATTTCTAACTCCCAATAGACCAACTTCTTATAAATTTCAGCCCATTCTCTATGGTCCATCCGGTCATTCATTTCCATGCTTATGGTCCGGAAGTCTTGCTGATATTGCATATTGGTTCGCTCACTGACCAACCTCCTATTATCAAGAATTCGTTTTACCGAAATCAGGATTTGATTGGGGTTAAGGGGTTTGATCAGATAATCGGCAATTTTCGACCCGATTGCCTCTTCCATAATATGCTCTTCCTCATTTTTTGTAATCATAACCACCGGTAACGATGGCTTCTTATTTTTGATATAACTCAGCGTTTCGAGGCCTGTCATTCCCGGCATGTTTTCATCCAGGAAAACCACATCGAAATGCTCCTTTTCAACAGCATCAATAGCATCGGCACCACTCGTCACCGGAGAGATGTCATAACCTCGATCTTTGAGAAATAGGATATGCGGCTTCAGGAGATCTATCTCATCGTCCGCCCATAAAATGTTATATCTTTGCATAGATAGAATTTGGCGAGAAGCTCGAATTTAAAGTATTAAATGCACAAAGTTTGAACAAAAAAAAGATAATCAATGATCCGGTCTACGGATTCATTACTATCCAAAGCGGGCTCATCTTCGACATCATTGATCATCCCTACTTCCAGCGACTAAGAAGGATCAAGCAATTGGGTCTTACAGAATTGGTTTATCCTGGTGCTCATCATACCAGATTTCATCATGCCATTGGTGCGATGCATCTTATGACTGAGACTTTAGAAAACCTCAAATCAAAGGGGGTCAATATTTCTGAAGAGGAAATGGAAGCTACACTGATCGCCATTTTATTACATGACATCGGGCATGGTCCTTTTTCTCATGCCCTGGAATTTACCCTACTCAAAGATGTAAACCACGAATCAATATCGTACCTCACCATTGCCAAGCTGAATGAGGACTTAAATGGGAGTCTTGGAATGAGCCTTCAGATTTTCCAAGGCAAATACCATCGGAAGTTCTTAAATCAACTTGTTTCTAGCCAGCTCGATATTGATCGTCTGGACTATCTTAAAAGAGACAGCTATTTCACTGGAGTGTCAGAAGGCACCATTGGTGCCGAGAGGATTATTAAAATGCTCAACGTGAAAGATGATGAGTTGGTCGTTGAGGAGAAGGGCATTTACAGTATAGAGAACTTTCTAAGCGCAAGACGTCTCATGTATTGGCAGGTTTATCTACATAAGACTAGTGTCAGCTCTGAAAAAATGCTTATCAGCATTATCAAACGTGCCAAAAGGATCACTCAGAAGGGTGAAGACTTGTTTGCGACCCCAGCATTGAAGCTATTCTTACAACAAGAGTTCAAAACGAGCGACTTTGAAGAAAGACATGACATTCTGGAAGCTTTCCTTGATTTAGATGACTATGACCTTTGGGGAGCTATTAAAATCTGGGGTGCGCACGCAGATTTTGTTCTCTCGAGACTCTGTCAGATGCTTTTGAGACGACAGCTCTTTAAGATTGAAATAAGTCAAGAGCCTGTTCCTGTTAAAGAGATAGAGCGTATATCGGATATTATACAAAGTACTTATAACATTTCGGCCGATCAGGCCCAGTACTTCTACTCCACCGGTCAACTTACAAATAGTGCCTATCTGTCCAATGATCAAAAAATTATGATATTATCAAAGTCTGGAAAGGTTCAAGATGTAGGAGAAGCTGCCGATTTACCCAACATAAAAGCCATGAGCAAAATAGTCCGCAAGTACTATCGTTGCTGGCCAAAAGACATATCTTTGTAATCCACAATCGAAACATGGAAATATCAATAGAACAGGTCGCCCAACTGATTGACGGTAAGGTTGATGGAGAAGGCAAAACCGCTGTTAATCGCTTAGAAAAAATCGAAGAAGCTACGGAAGGTAGTATTGCATTTTTGGCCAACCCGAAGTACACACCCTACCTCTACACGACCAAAGCCAGCGCGGTGATCGTCAAGAGCGACTTTGTGGCTGATAAAGCATATTCGACAAACCTCATACGAGTAGAAGATCCGTATTCAAGTTTTGCCAAACTACTGGAGGCTTATCAGCAGATGACTGCCATTGTAAAAACAGGCATTGAACAGCCCTCATTTCAGAGTGAGTCTGCCACTATTGGTGAACAAGTTTACCTCGGAGCATTCTCTTACTTGGGTGAAAACACGAAACTAGGTAAGGAAGTGAAAATCTATCCTAATACCTACATAGGTGACAATGTAGAAATCGGTGATAATACAATCATTTATGCCGGTGTCAAGGTGTATGCCAACTGTAAAATTGGTGCGAATTGTGTAATTCATTCAGGCGTTGTGATCGGCAGTGACGGTTTTGGTTTTGCTCCGCAGGAAGATGGTACATATAAATCTATCCCACAGACTGGCAATGTTATCGTTGAAGACAATGTAGACATTGGAGCCAATACAACTATTGATTGTGCGACCATGGGCTCCACCCTCATTAAATCAGGTGCGAAGATTGATAACCTGGTTCAAATTGCTCATAATGTAGAAGTGGGTAAAAACACCGCTATTGCTTCTCAAGCTGGGCTTTCGGGAAGTGCTAAAATTGGAGAAAACTGTCAAATTGGTGGACAGGCTGGCATTACAGGGCATCTGACCTTAGCAAACCGCACGATCATTGGACCTCAAGCAGGGGTACCGAAGACCATTACTGAAGAAGGAAAAGTATGGTTTGGCTCACCAATAATGGAGCATCGTGATTTCTTAAGGGTCAGTGTTACGTTAAGAAACCTGCCTGATATGATCAAAAGGGTTAAGGAACTGGAAAAAAAGCTTTAAATTCGCGGAATTTTCTAAGAATACATGAAGACAAAGCAACATACGATTAAGGAGCCGGTTACGGTATCTGGCGTTGGTTTACATACAGGTGTTACTGCCAATATGACGTTCACACCTGCAGGCCCAGATCATGGCATTAAATTTCAAAGAATCGATTTACCTGATGAGCCGATTGTAGACGCGGATGTCGATTATGTTGTAGACTTGTCAAGAGGTACGACAATTGAGCATAATGGTGCCAGAGTCAATACTGTAGAGCACACCTTAGCAGCACTAGTTGGTCTGGAAATCGATAATGTATTGATCAAAATTGACGGTCCGGAGCCGCCAATATTGGATGGCAGTTCCATGATGTTCATTGAAGCGTTGGAAAAAGTAGGTGTAGAAGAGCAGAATGCGCTAAGGAACTTCCTAGAAATTAATGAGAGCATCATTTATAAAGACACTGACAGAGATGTAGAGATAGCTGCACTACCCTTAGATGATTTTAGGGTAACTGTAATGGTAGACTATAACTCACCTGTCCTTGGAAGTCAACATGCCTCTTTGAATAGCATTGCAGATTTTAAAAAAGAAATTGCATCAAGCAGGACCTTTTGTTTCTTGCATGAGCTAGAGATGCTCTTCAAAAACAATCTGATTCAAGGTGGTGATTTGAACAATGCCATTGTTGTTGTCGACCGTGTTGTAAAGGATGAAGAGCTGGATTATTTAGCTGGCCTTTTTAACAAGCCAAAGGTTGAAGTTAAAAAAGAAGGTATTCTTAATAATGTGGACCTAAGGCATCGGAATGAACCGGCTCGTCACAAACTACTTGATGTAGTTGGTGATTTAGCCTTAGTTGGTAGACCAATCAAAGCTCAGATATTAGCAGCACGGCCAGGACATGCAGCCAATGTTGCATTTGCCAAGAAACTAAAGAGGGCCATGCAGGACTCAAAGTCTAATGTACCGCATTATGACCCGAGTCTGGAGCCAGTCATGGATATCAATCAGATTACGCAAATTCTACCACATCGATATCCATTCTTGTTGATTGATAAAATCATTCATCTGGATGAAAATATGGTTGCGGGAATTAAAAACGTTACCATGAATGAGCCTTTCTTTCAAGGTCATTTCCCAGGTAATCCAGTAATGCCCGGGGTACTTCAAGTGGAGGCAATGGCCCAAATTGGAGGTATTTTGGTATTAAACACTGTACCGGATCCAGAAAACTATACTCCTTATTTCTTAGGAATTGATAGGTGTAAGTTCAGGAGGATGGTCATTCCGGGAGATACTATTAAATTCAAGTGTGAATTAACGTCTCCCATTAAACGTGGTATAGCTCAGATGACTGGCTATGCCTATGTTGGAAATACATTAGTATGCGAAGCATCCATGACAGCAAGAATTGTTAAAAACCCATGAATCAGCCACTAGCCTATATTCACCCTGAAGCCAAGATTGCAAGAAATGTGGTCATCGAACCCTTCGCTTCTATAAGCAAAAACGTTGTAATCGATGAGGGTACATGGATTGGATCCAATGTTACCATCATGGAAGGTGCGCGCATCGGTAAAAACGTTAAAATCTTTCCAGGGGCAGTAGTTTCAGCCATACCCCAAGATCTAAAGTTTGGAGGAGAGGACACCACGCTTGAGATTGGTGATAACACGGTCATTAGAGAGTGTGTTACCCTCAATAGAGGCACAGATGCTACAAACAAAACTGTAATAGGCAAAAATTGCCTGATTATGGCTTATACTCACGTTGCTCATGACTGTGTGATTGGAGATAATTGCATTATAGTCAATGCGGTGCAACTTGCCGGACATGTTACTATCGCAGAGTGGGCGATTGTAGGTGGTGCTGCAGCTATTCATCAGTTTGTGAATGTTGGTGCTCATACCATGGTTTCGGGTGGATCTTTGGTGAGAAAAGATGTACCACCTTATACCAAAGCAGGTCGTGAGCCTTTGAGTTATGCAGGCATAAACTCTATTGGATTAAGAAGACGAGGTTTTTCCAATGAAAAGATCACGGAGATTCAGGAAATCTACAGATATATCTTTCTGAAAGGTCTTAACAATTCAAAAGCGTTGGATTTAGTGGAACTAGAAATGCCACCGACCAAAGAACGCGATGAAATTATTAACTTCTTTAGAGGCTCGGATCGCGGAGTAATGAAAGGTTATACTGCCAGGTAGTATGAGAATTGAGGTTAAGGGCTTGGGCAAGAAATTCATCAAAGAATGGATTTTTAGACACCTTGACTATACATTTGAATCAGCCCATTCCTATGCTATAACTGGACCAAATGGCAGTGGAAAGTCGACTTTCATTCAATCAGTAGCAGGTTTCATTCCAACCAATGAAGGAAGCATACAATTTTTTAATGGTGAATCTTTGATTCCTGAAGATGAAGTATTCAAAACACTTGACATCACCACTCCCTACCTCGAATTAATAGAAGAATTCACATTAGATGAGTTTTTGGCGTTTCATTTTAAGTTTAAGACGTTACAAGACGGGTGGTCGATAAACGACTTTGTAGAAAAAGTCTATTTGCAAGACGATCGTAATAAACAAATAAAGAACTACTCCTCAGGCATGAAACAACGGTTAAAGCTTGGTCTATCGTTCTTCTCCAAAAGTGAGATTTGTTTTTTGGATGAACCCACAACAAACCTAGATGAACAAGGAATTGGCTGGTACCTCCTTAATGTAAAAACTCTTTTGGAAAAAAAACTCCTGATCATAAGCTCAAACCAAAAGCAGGAATATGACTTCTGCGATAAGGTATTGCACATTGCAAACTATAAATAAGAATAGGTTTTGCAGTGTGTATTTTTAGAATTTATGTCTATTATTGGTAATTGAAGATAAAAGTAACAATGCGTACAAAGAACTACTTACTAAGCCTACTCGTACTTATATCCTTTTCTGTGATCTCCTGTGGAGGCGGGGGAGGTGATGGTGATGATACACCTACCTTAACACCTGAAGAACAAAGGCTTGTTGATTTAGCAGGTTCAAGTGGAACTACCTGGGTAGCCACTTCTATTACTTTTGATGGAGCGCCTGCCACTGGCTTTGAAAACTTCAGCCTGACACTTAGAGGAACCGTCACCAGTAAAACTTATACCACTGCAGATGGAGACCCCTTATTCGGTGCTTCCGGTACTTGGGATTTTAATGGTACCAACCTGAACCAAATCATTGTGGATGGTGATACAGATAACGTATTTACGGTAAGTAATTTGGTAACTACTACTACACCAAACACGGTTACTTTGACCGTCAATTTCACTGCTGACGGTGGTGCGGCATTTGGTACCAGCGGACTTTATGTCCTAAACCTGCAAGAGCAATAAAATTATTTATAGACATAAAAAAAGGCCCCGATTAGTCGGGGCCTTTTTTTATGTCTATGTGATGCTAACTACTTATCCGAAGTAATACTTGCCGATAAGTATTCCCTATTCATACGGGCAATATTCTCCAGTGAAATACCTTTTGGACATTCTACCTCGCAAGCACCAGTATTGGAGCAGTTACCGAAGCCTTCTTCGTCCATCACCTTCACCATATTTTGAACTCGTTCTTTTGCTTCTACCTGACCTTGAGGTAGAAGGGCAAATTGAGAAACTTTTGCAGATACAAATAACATAGCTGAAGCATTCTTGCAGGATGCAACACAGGCTCCACACCCAATACAAGTTGCAGCATCAAATGCCTTGTCGGCATCAGCTTTCTCAATTGGAATGGCATTAGCATCTTGTGTATTACCGGAAGTATTCACGCTAATGAAACCGCCCGCAGCCATAACCCGATCAAAGGCACTTCTGTCCACAACAAGATCTTTAATTACAGGAAAGGCTTTCGCTCTCCAAGGTTCTATATAAATGGTATCTCCATCTCTGAACTCTCTCATATGAAGTTGGCAGGTAGTAATCTCTCTACCCGGACCATGGGCCTCACCATTGATGTACATCGAACAAGCTCCACAAATACCTTCTCGGCAATCGTGATCGAAAGCCACAGGCTCTTTGCCTTCAGCAATCAATTGCTCGTTTAGAATATCCATCATCTCAAGGAATGAACTGTCTGTAGAAATATCAGCCACCTGATATGTCTCCATCTGACCATTCTCCTTGTCATTTTTTTGTCTCCAAACTTTGAGTGTCAGGTTTAATCCTTTTTGTGCTGACATATATGTATAGCTAAGTTCTTTAAATCCTTATTTGTATGACCGTGTTTTCAGCTCGATATTTTCATAGACAAGCTTCTCCTTATGCAACATCGCATCAGAAGGTTCTCCTTTATACTCCCAAACAGAAGCATGCGTAAAGTTCTCATCGTCTCTGACTGCTTCACCTTCTTCTGTACTATGCTCCTCTCTGTAATGACCTCCGCAAGACTCTTCTCTTTCTAATGCATCTCTCGCAAAAAGTTCTCCCAGTTCAAGGAAATCCGCAACCCGACCAGCTTTTTCCAGCTCTGGGTTCATACTATCATTTGTTCCTGGTACCTTAACTTCTTTCCAGAACTCTTCTCTTATTTGTTTGATTTCTACAATGGCCTCTTTCAAACCCTTTTCATTTCTGGCCATCCCAACTTTGTTCCACATCACCTTACCCAATCGCTTATGGAAGTGATCGACAGACTTAGAACCTTTATTATTCAGGAAGAAACTGATTTGGTCTTTCACGGCCCTTTCAGCTTCATCAAATTCAGGCGTGTCTGTCGGAATTGCGCCAGTCCTAATGTCATCTGCCAGATAATCTCCAATCGTGTAAGGCAACACAAAGTAACCGTCTGCCAAACCCTGCATCAATGCTGATGCTCCAAGCCTGTTGGCTCCATGATCCGAGAAGTTTGCCTCACCGATCGCATAGCAACCAGGTATTGTGGTCATTAAGTTATAATCCACCCAGACTCCGCCCATTGTATAATGAACTGCCGGGTAAATCTTCATGGGCACTTTATAGGGGTTATCTGCAGTAATCTTTTCATACATCTGGAAAAGGTTACCGTATTTGTTCTCCACTACTTTTTCACCCAATGCTCTGATTTGAGCCTCTGACTGGTTATGATATCCCTTTACATTTGCCTCTTCTTGACCATATCGCATGATCGCAGAAGAGAAATCCAGGTAAACAGCCTCGCCCGTTTCATTGGTACCAACACCAAACCCAGCATCGCAACGCTCCTTGGCTGCTCTTGAAGCCACATCCCGAGGAACAAGGTTACCGAAAGAAGGATATCTTCTTTCCAGGTAATAATCTCTGTCTCCTTCGACAATATCAAGGGGACTCATTTTTCCAGCTCTGATGGCTTCAGCATCTTCCTTCTTGGCAGGCACCCATATACGTCCATCATTCCTCAATGATTCTGACATCAAGGTCAATTTTGACTGCTGATCTCCATGCTGCGGAATGCAAGTGGGGTGAATTTGCGTAAAGCAGGGGTTAGCAAAATGGGCGCCTCTTTTATGAACTTTCCATCCTGCAGAAACATTCGATCCCATCGCATTGGTAGAAAGGAAAAACACATTTCCATACCCGCCAGATGCAATTACTACGGCATGTGCCGAATGTCTTTCTATCTCTCCATTCACCAAGTTTCTAGCAATGATTCCTCTGGCTTTTCCATCGACAACCACTACATCTAGCATTTCATGACGATTGTACATTTGGATTTTACCTTTGCCTATTTGCCTAGACATGGCAGAATAACAACCTAAAAGGAGTTGTTGACCTGTTTGACCTTTAGCATAAAATGTTCTCGAAACCTGAACACCTCCGAAAGAGCGGTTATCTAATAATCCACCATAGTCTCTGGCAAAAGGCACACCTTGTGCCACACACTGGTCAATAATATTTGTTGATACTTCAGCCAAACGATGAACATTCGCCTCTCTAGAGCGATAGTCACCACCTTTAACGGTATCATAAAATAAGCGATAGGTAGAATCACCATCGCCCTGATAATTTTTTGCTGCGTTGATCCCTCCCTGAGCAGCAATTGAGTGCGCCCTTCTTGGTGAATCTTGATAACAAAACGCTTTTACATTATAACCAAGTTCAGCTAATGTGGCCGCTGCTGAGCCACCTGCAAGACCTGTTCCAACCACAATGACGTCAATTGACCTCTTATTGGCTGGGTTTACCAGGCGAATATTGTTCTTATAGTTTGTCCACTTATCAGCTATTGGACCTTCTGGAATCCTCGAATTTAATGTCGTCATAATCCCTTTCTTAAATCGCGGTTAGATGATGATAAAGTGCAATGAAAATGAATCCCGCTGGAATAAGTATTGCATAGATATCTCCCAATTTCTTTATTCCTGGAGTGTATTTATCATGACGTGCCCCAGCGGACTGGAAAGCAGACTGGAAGCCATGTTTTAAATGCATTGCTAAGAAAACAAATGAGAGTACATATAAACCAACCCGAATCGGGTCGTGAAATTTATGGACTAATTCTTCGTAATACCGGTACTCACCATTAATCATTCCTGACATGTCACCTTGTATGTATTTGACATTGATTTCAGGAATCCAGAAATCATAGAAATGTAAGCCGATAAAACCTAGAATTACAAGTCCAGACCAAATCATATTCCTTGAGAACCAAGTGGAATTTGCTGCACCTTTATTCATGGCGTATTTCACGTCACGAGCGTTTTTATTCTTGATTTCCAGTATAAAGCCCATAACAAAGTGGAACACCACACCGAAAATGAGAATCGGCTGCAGAGCAAATTGTACCAAAGGATTTGTTCCCATAAAATGGGAGACCTCATTGAAGAGCTCTTCACTAAAAACTGACAAGAAGTTTATAGCGAAATGTTGTAACAAGAAAAAAAGTAAGAAAAGTGCTGACAGTGCCATGGCGAACTTACGCCCAATGGAACTGCTGAAGGTTTGTTTAACCCAACTCATTATTTGTTAGCAGTTAAATGAATAGCTCAAAGTTATATTCCAGAGGCTTGCAATCAAAGTCAATTCGAATTTGATATTCTCAGCATATGAAGAACCTGTTACAACCAATTGTTTAGATTTTTTGTCAAAGAGTATTACTATTTTGCTTTGTCGCGTTTACTGATAAATGGCTCTCTCCAAATTATGGTCCAAAGGCTATTAGTCACACTCATATTGCTTGTTTTAGGATGCCTTAGCCTGAGTGCAACACACTTGAGGTCAGGAGAAATTACTGCTGAAAGGATTTCAGAAACAAGCCTCAGGTATAGATTTACGGTAGTTTTGTATCGTGACACTGAATCTGCCGTGGATATCAACGGGTTTTTTAATACGGGAGATGGAAGGTTTATTGCCGCTGGTAGGGCGAACCTACAAGCACTCTCCATTCGAGGAATTGAGGAAACCAACCTTGGAAATTTCACCTCTCGTGTAGTGATTCAATTTGATTATACCTACCTGAGAGAAGGTAATTATACAGTCAGTTATACCGAGGGAAATCGAAATCAAAACATTATTAATCTTGGTGGCACACTGTCAGGTAGCTTTCCTTTTCACGTAGAAACTATTCTTACTGTCAGCAATACTATCATCAATAGTACACCCCAACTCACCGTGCCTCCCTTGGATCAGGCATGCCTCGGATCACGTTTTGTGCATATTTCTGGTGCCTTTGACCCTGATGGCGACAGCCTTGCTTACAGAATTGTTACGCCACTGGCCGGACTCAATAACCCTATCCCCAACTACCTACCGTTAGATGATGCCACAATAAGTACCATGAAGGAAGATCAAAGTACTCCCGCATTGTTCACAATTGACCCGCTACGGGGTGCACTGCAGTGGGACGCACCCCAGCTATCTGGAGAATATTCTATCGCCTTTATTATTGAAGAATGGAGGTTTAACGAACAACTAGGAAGATCGGAACTGCTGGGTTACGTGACCAGGGACATGCAAATCATTGTAGCTGAGTGCTCTGATGAAAGACCTGTTTTGGAGCCCCCTAGCGACACATGTATAGTTGCTGGCACTGTACTAGAGTCTATCGTTACCGGCAATGATCCAAATGGAGACCAAATTCTTATGGAGGCGTTTGGAGGGGCTTTTGAAGTAAGTTCGTCTCCAGCAGAATATTTGAATTATCCCGACATTAGTAATCAAGAAAGGTTTAGAGACTCGCCTGCTCAAAGCCTATTACGATGGGCTACCGATCTATCTCATGTACAAGCACAACCTCATGAAGTGGTTTTTAAAGTAAGTGATGTTCAGTTAGATCCGAGTGTACCCATACTCTTTGATTTTAAAACAATGAGTATTCAGGTTATTGCACCAGCCCCTACGGGTTTGAGTACCGATATTTCTGCCTTCAATACGATTGAGTTGAGCTGGGATAGTTATATCGGGGCAAGCTTTAACCCGACATTGAAGGTGTATCGCAGAGTGGGAAGTTTTGATTTCCAGCCTTCAAATTGTCAGACGGGGTTGCCTGATGGGTCGGGTTATGAACTGGTCGGTGAAGTTGCAGGTAACCAAACTCGTTTTATCGATAATAATGTGCGTCCGGGGGTGAATTACTGTTACAGAATCGTGGCAGAATTCCCAGCTCCAAAAGGAGGTACAAGCTATGCATCAACAGAAACCTGTCAAGCTATCAATGTTGATGTTCCAACCATGACGAACGTTAGTGTATTGAATACAGATTCTAACAATGGTGAATCCTTTATTCGATGGACATCGCCAATTGGTATCAACCAAATTCTCTTCCCCGGCCCATTTACTTATGAGCTTTACAGAAACAATGACCTTAATGGTCAAAATGGTCGTACTCTACTGACATCAACCTCGGATACGACATTTAATGACACCGGCCATAATACTGAGGGTTCGGCATATAACTACTACGTCCGCTTTTTTGATGCTGACAACAACCTGGTAGACAGTAGTGCGACAGCCTCATCTGTCTGGACACAAAGTCAAGGTGAAATCGAGTCAGTCAGGTTGAGCTGGACAGCGAACACTCCTTGGTCAATTCAATCACAGGACTTCCCATACCACTACATATATCGGAATCGAACGGATAGTGAAGCTAATGACATCAACAACTATGTATTAATCGACAGTGTGAATGTTCTCCAAAATGGCTTCGAATATACTGATTTGGGCACCTTTGGGGGATTCTCTCTTGAAACAGACAGGTCATATTGCTACTATGTATCCACTCAAGGAGTGTTAGATAAAGCAGGAATAGCGGCTCCATTGATAAACAATTCTCAAATCAGTTGCGCAGTCCCATTGGAAAACCCGGTGCCAGGTGCTCCTGAAATACTCATAGAAAATGACTCTTCATTGGTTGTTGGACCTAGTGGTAATAGTCTGGTAGTTGTCGAGAAAGAGGATTGTCAAAATGTCAACTTTCAAACTTGTCATAGCCTTTCACTGACCAATACTATCAACTGGATAATCAATGGATCAGAAACTAATATTGCGAGTTATAATATCTATTTCTCGAAAGACGGTGACCCTGATAACTACGAGCTAATAGGGAATGAAACGTTTAAAACCTTTACGCATATAGGGTTAAGCGAATTTAAAGGTTGCTATAAGGTTAGTGCAATAAATATGAGTGGAGTTGAAGGGGCGTTAAGCTCAGCAATTTGCTTTGACAACTGTCCATATTACGAACTACCTAATACTTTCACCCCAAACGGAGATGACTTAAATGATACGTTCAGAGCTTTCGATTTACCGAATGGAAAATGCTCAAGGTTCGTTAAGTCAATTGATTTTAAAGTTTATGATCGATGGGGAGGAAAAGTCATTTACCGGTCAAAAAACTCAAATGAGCAAGCTGGAGTTTTTATAGACTGGCCTGGCATTGATAACCAGGGCAATCCGTTGCCATCGGGCACTTACTACTTTACCGCCTTAGTTACATTTAGCACCTTCGATACTTCTCGAAGAAAACAAGAATTCAAAAATTGGGTTCGGATTATTAGGTAGTTCATAATGACTTCTACTAAGGGTCAAATGGCCTACAGAATGTCAAGAAATATTAAAAGAAAGTACAACTAATTACAGATATTGCGTTTAGACCTTAAAGGTATTACTACATGAGTATGTTCAGAAGATTAATTCTGTGCTTAACACTAATTTCCCTCTTCGCCATTGATGCCGCAGCAACACACATCCGTGCCGGAGAAATCACTGCTGTCCGAATATCTCAATCTGGGCTGAGGTATAGATTTACATTAACGATCTACAGAGACACTGAGGGTGTACCCTTTGGAGATGGCGGTGTTTTCAATTTTGGTCAGGGAAGAACAATAGGACCTGGCATCGAAGCTTTGCGTGCAGAAGCAGTTGACAATAGAATTTCAGAGGTAGAAATAGGAAATCAAACCTCCGTTATCACCATTCAATTTGATCATACATTTGATGGACCAGGGGTTTATGTAATAAGCTTTACAGAGCAGAACAGAAATGCCAATATTATAAACCTTGGTGGTTCAGCCTCTGAGAGTTTGGCTTTTCATGTAGAAACAGCTCTGAGAATTAGAGCTGGCGATACCTTAAACGATACTCCGATCTTAACTATTCCTCCGGTGGATAGAGCATGTATTGGAGGAAGGTTCATCCATAACGCAGGTGCCTTCGACCCTGATGGAGACAGTCTAGCCTATAAACTTGTTAACCCACTACAAGATAGAGGTGTACAAATAGAGACTTACTTACCCCTCGATGACAGTTCAATTTCTACTATCAGAGAAGATGGTGGGAGCCCAGCAATTTTTGAGATCGATCCGATTACGGGAGATTTAGTATGGGATGCCCCTATGTTGGCTGGAGAATACAACATTGCCTTTATTGTTGAGGAATGGCGATTTTCAACACTCAACGATAGGTACGAACTTATAGGCTTCGTTACCCGCGATATGCAAATCGTGGTGGAAGATTGTAATAATGAGCGACCAGAGCTACTTATTCCTCCAGATACATGTGTAGAGGCAGGCTCTCTCTTAAATGCAGTTGTTTTGGGAACGGATCCAGATGGAAATCAAGTATTGCTAGAGGCTTTCGGTGGAGTATTTGACCTGAATATTTCGCCAGCAGAATTCCTCTCTTTACCCGACAGCTCTTCAGTACCAAGATTTAGAGACCAGCCGGCAGAGTCACTTTTCAGCTGGCAAACCGATATATCACATGTGCGTTCGAGACCTTACGAGGTCCAATTCAAAGTATCAGACAGACCTTTTGATCGTGATGCACCTGCCTTTACAGATTTTAAAAGGTGGAATGTGACTGTAGTCGCTCCAGCCCCAACAGGTTTGACTGGATCAATAGCCTCCAGCACATCCATTCAACTAGATTGGGATAATTATATTGGTGCCAATTTTAACCCTAAAATGCAGGTTTACAGAAGAGTGGAAAGCTTCGATTTCACACCTGAGAACTGTAATATTGGTATTCCTGCGAATTCAGGCTACGTTCTGATTGATGAGTTACCAATCGATCAGACCACCTATATAGACAACAACGAGGTTAGACCTGGGGTCAATTATTGCTATAGACTAGTGGCAGAATTCCCTTCTCCTTCTGGTGGAACAAGTTATGCCTCTCAAGAATTCTGTATTCTTATACCATTAGATATTCCGGCAATAACCAATGTTTCGGTTGATGAGACAAGCGATGTCAATGGCGAGACTTTTGTGAGATGGGTGTCTCCATTAGACATTGACGAAACGCTCTTCCCGCCTCCGTTCAGATATGAATTATTCAGATATGACGGCTTTACCGGGACCAGTGGAAGGACATTATTGGTATCAACAACAGACACGGTATTTACCGATACTGGTATCAATACGCAAGACCAACCGTTCAACTATCAAGTGAGGTTCTATGATGCTGATGACAACCTTATAGATAGTTCTGCAACGGCTTCTTCGGTAAGATTAGAAGCTGTTGGTGAAATACAATCTGTCAACCTCACATGGAGTGCCAGGGTACCCTGGTCCAATCAAATTCAGGATGCGCCATATCATCTTGTCTATCGAAACCGTACTGATCCAGATGCAAATGACGTGGATACTTTTGTGTTGATTGACAGCGCAAAAGTGACCGTAGATGGACTGAGATATTTCGATGATGGATCATTCAATAACACCCCGTTACGCGATGACAGGGAATACTGCTACTTTGTGACTACAAGAGGCAGTTATGGCAACGTAGAAATAGATGCTCCATTGGTTAATGACTCGCAAATTATCTGCGTCATGCCAAATGATGAAGATCCTCCTCAGGAACCCGAAATTGAATTACCAGGCGATACCACTATAGTCCCGGGAGAATTCCCTTTAATCCTGTTAGAAAGTGACAATTGTCAAAGATTGGAAACAGAACCTTGTGCTTTTGCCAATTTTACAAATACCCTAGATTGGACGGTAGATGATGTTGACAATGATATTGCTAGCTACAACATCTATTTCTCAAATACCGGTGCCGAAGATAGCTTTGTGTTAATAGCTAATACGAGAACAACAACATTCGAGCACACGGGCTTAAGCGAAATCAAAGGTTGTTATAGAATAGCCTCGGTGGACCGATCGAACAACGAAAGCCCTTTGAGCGATCCTGTATGTTTTGACAATTGTCCTAACTACGAGCTGCCTAATACCTTCACTCCGAATGGTGATAATATCAATGATACGTTCAGGGCTTTTGATCAGCCTAATGGCAGCTGTCCTAGATTTGTAGAGTCAGTAATATTTCAGGTCTTTGATCGTTGGGGTGGAACTGAAATTTTCAGTTACAATTCTGCTCAGGATACTGAACCAAACATTTTCATTGATTGGGATGGTAGAGATGCAAATGGTAAACCATTGCCATCAGGTACTTATTACTATTCTGCCACTGTGACCTTCAATGTGCTTGATCCTAGGTTGAGAACTCAAGAGTTTAGAAACTGGGTCAAGATTTTCAGGTAACCTTTAGTGCCCAGGCTAGTTTGTTTACAAAAGGAACTTACTCCTAACGGAGCATTGTTAGTTTTGTATCATTAATGCCAAGTCATTGAATAAGCAAGTTGAAATAGCAGAACAAGATATACTCCTCTTTGACGGTGTATGCAATCTTTGCAACAGCTCTGTTAATTTTATAATAGACCACGACCCTAACAATCACTTTCGCTTCGCTGCACTCCAATCAAGTTTTGGCCAGGAAAAACTTGCAGAACTTGGCTATGATACTGAAGAGTTTGATAGCTTGGTATTACTGAGTAAAGGCCAAGTCTATAAAAAGAGCTCAGCTGCACTTCGTATTGCAAAGAAGCTCAATGGTTTATATCCAACTTTATATGCATTTATGATTATCCCTCCCTTTCTGAGGCATTGGGTTTATGATATCATTGCAAAAAACCGATATAAATGGTGGGGCAAACGCGATTCTTGTCGCATTCCTACCCCCGAGCTTAAGTCAAGATTTGTGGAAGCTTGATGATTATTCATTAGCTTTGCCACACCCAAAACAAACCCATTTGAAATGACTGCATATGTATTTCCAGGTCAGGGAGCACAATTCCCAGGAATGGCCAAAGATTTATACGATTCATCAGCTGAAGCAAAGCAATTATTGGAATCAGCAAATGATATTCTAGGTTTTCGAATCACCGATATCATGTTCGAAGGTACTGCCGACCAACTAAAAGAAACTAAGGTTACTCAACCAGCCATATTCCTACACTCAGTGGTGTTAGCCAAAATCTCAGAAGACTTCAAACCAGACATGGTTGCAGGGCATTCATTAGGTGAGTTTTCAGCGCTGGTTGCCAGTGGCGTTCTTTCTTTCGAGGATGGTTTAAAACTTGTTTCTCAAAGAGCCATGGCGATGCAAAAAGCCTGCGAGGTAAATCCATCTACAATGGCTGCCATTCTGGGTTTAGAAGATCAGGTAGTCGAAGAATTATGTGCATCAATTGATGAAGTCGTTGTGGCTGCTAATTACAATTGTCCTGGGCAATTAGTAATTTCTGGTTCTCACAAAGGAATTGAGATTGCCTGTGAAAGGGCAAAAGAAGCTGGGGCAAGAAGAGCTCTACCCCTTCCGGTTGGTGGAGCATTCCATTCTCCGTTAATGGAACCAGCCAGAGAAGAATTAGAGAAAGCGATTGATGCCACTACTTTTAACCAAGGTATTTGCCCAATCTATCAAAATGTGACCGCCAAGGCCGCTACCGATTTGGAAGAGATTAAGCAAAACCTGAAGATTCAATTGACTGCACCAGTGAGATGGACACAATCCGTACAGTCCATGGTTGCCGATGGAGCCACTCACTTTGTGGAGTCTGGCCCTGGTAAGGTCCTTCAAGGATTAGTGAAAAAGATTCATCGGGAAGCTGAAGTAGCAAGTATTTAAAGAAGAATCCCCCTAGTGGGGATTTTTTTATAACCAAGCGTCTGTCAATACGGAAACGTCCAGACTATCTTCACACTCTTCTAACAGTAATTCCTGACGCTTTTTAAGAACTGGGTGTATGAGTTCTGGGCTTAGCTCAACCAAGGGCTGTAGGGTAAACCTTCTGTTCTGGATTTCGGGATGGGGTATCTTGAGTTCCTCTTGATCAACAATGGTATCGCCATAGTATAGGATGTCAATATCGATGAGTCTCTCACCCCATTTGACCTTCCTGATACGACCCATTTTTAGTTCTACTTCTTGCAGAAGCTCCAAAAGTTTCTCAGGAGTTCTGGATGTTTCAATTTCAATCACCTGATTAAGAAATGAAGGCTGATCTTCAATACCCCAGGCAGCAGTTTCATAAATGGAGGATTCCTTTCTAATAGCAACCCGATTGGCCACAAGTAGTTCGATCACTTTCTCGAGGTTCTTGACTTTATTGCCAAGATTCGTTCCCAATAGTAAATAGATACCTGTCATATCGGTCAAATATAGTATTAGTTATTGGAGTTGATTAGACAGGTCACTATTTTGCCGAGACTTTAAATCGAAAGAATGAGTGAGATCAGACACGACTGGACAAAGGAAGAAATTCTTGAAATATATAATAAGCCATTATTGGAATTAGTCTATGAAGCAGCCACTGTTCATAGAAAATATCATAACCCCAATGAAGTTCAGGTAAGTACCCTCTTATCCATCAAAACAGGTGGTTGCCCGGAAGATTGTGCGTACTGCCCTCAGGCAGCCAGATATCACACAGATATCGAAACTAATGATTTGATGACTGTTGATCAGGTCAAAGCACAGGCGCTGCGTGCGAAGTCATCTGGCTCATCAAGAGTTTGTATGGGTGCGGCATGGAGGAATGTTGAAGATGGTCCTGAATTCGATCAGGTCTTGGATATGGTCCGTACCATCAACTCACTTGACATGGAAGTATGCTGTACTTTAGGTATGCTCAGTGAAAGCCAGGCCAAACGACTGGCTGAAGCAGGACTTTATGCCTATAATCATAACCTAGACTCTTCCGAGGAATACTACAAAGAAATTATCTCGACCCGCGGTTGGGAAGATCGCCTAGAAACTTTGAATAATGTTCGCAAAACAAATGTGACAGTTTGTAGTGGCGGAATTATCGGGATGGGCGAGTCTATTGAAGACAGAGCAGGAATGCTCTTGGCCTTAGCATCATTGAGTCCTCAGCCCGAGTCTGTTCCAATTAACGCATTGGTTTCCGTAGAAGGGACACCACTGGAGGAACAACAAATAGTGCCTATCTGGGATATGATTCGAATGGTAGCCACTACCAGAATTGTATTGCCTTCAACGACAGTTCGTCTTTCAGCGGGCAGGACTGAAATGAGTAAGGAAGGCCAAGCTTTCTGTTTTATGGCGGGTGCGGGTTCAATTTTCGCAGGAGATAAACTTCTGACGACCCCTAATCCTGATGTAAATGAAGATATGGAGCTTTTCAATATTCTGGGCATCAATCCAATGAAGCCTTATGCCAAGGGAGCTAAACCCACTCCGCTGCCGCAGGAAGAAATGACTCCTTCATCAGAGGAGAAAGTGAAGTGGTCAAGACCTGGCCATCGCATTGAAAAGAATGTAGAGGCTACCAAGAAGGCTAATAAAAAAAGAAAGGAAGCTATATAGCTTCCTTTCTTTTTTTATACTCTTTAAAATTGTAATCGCTTAGAACAGTTTAAACCCTAAGGCCACAACAAGTTGGTTTTGTCTTTGGTCAGAGTTAACACCTGCAGGAAGTGCATCTGCAAAAGCTGTTAAATTGCCCTCATACTTAACATCAAGAACAAACTTTAAGATATCAATACCAATACCAGCCTGGTAACCTACCGTTGCAGAGTTATAATTGTCCTTAACATCTTCAACAAGTCCACCGGCATCTGTACTTTCTGCACTAGTCAAAAAGCTAAAAGATGGACCTAATTGTAACCTAACTGGGCCCAATTTGTACCCAACCATTACCGGCACATCAATTTTATTGAAGTCAAAGTCTAACGATCCACCGGCTCCACCAACAACGTCCAAAACGGAACTGGAGTTTGTGAACAGCAATTCTGGCTGAATGTAAAGCCCTAGAAGTTTAGCTCTTAAGAAAACACCAAACTGATAGCCCACTTGAGCATCACCCTCAGTGAAATTGGTAACTGGATCTTTGAAGTCAATAGTTGTCGAAGTCAAAGCAACACGTGGACCAAAGTTGATTTTTTGTGCATTAGCTCCCAATACGGTGAACATTAGCATCGAAGCAATAATGAGTTTTTTCATATGTTTTGTTTTTAATGGTAGTTAGTTTTCTAAAAAATTCTAGCTGTTCTGTAAAAGTGTCAGCCAAGCCTTCTCAAGGTCATTCTCATTTAAATAGCCTTGTGCCAGTTCATGCAAATGATATTCCATTGATTCCTGGTCATTGACAAAACGAGATTTGATCTCTTGTATTTCAGGAGTCTCAGAAAATGCAAATATGCGATCATTTTCGGGTATTTTTTCAATATTTCCTAATCTCCCTAGATTATTGCCAGTGAGCACTGAACTATTGCGGATGGCAGCTGGTATTTGATCCACTCCAATACCTAGGTTCCTGTTAGGTTTTGGAAGTTTAAAAATAGCCTCACCATTAGCTCTGCAATACCAATCTCCACCCATTCTACCCACAAGATCAGTTTTATACGGATCGGGCTTACCATCGTCACCTAAAACTTCATCTTGTATGTGAGCTAGTAAGATCTCACAAACGATCAGGTTTCCTGCTCCAGCATCTTCACCTAAATGAATGACCTCTTTTACCTTACACTCAAAGGCAGCAATTGACTCTCTCACTCTTGGCGGCTTTACCATTTCTGAGTCGATAGCAGTTAAACCTGCTTTAACAAACTCATTTACTCCTTTCGCATAAGCTGTGCTACTCAATGACATTTGCTCCACCACATTAAAACTGACCACATTGATCACAATCTCCTTTGTGGCCATAGCATTAAGGAGTGTATGCTTCAACTTTAAATCACGTGGCCTGGCTGGTGACAAAATCAAGGTAGGTGGATTTGTACTAAAGACATTGAAAAAGCTATACGGTGCCAGATTAACCTGTCCCTGCTCATCAATGGTACTTGCCCATGCAATAGGCCTTGGTCCAATACAGCCCAATAATTGGGCATGTAAATCAGGAGTAGATATTTCTTTCGGATCAATTCTCATTCTATTTTCTCATTATGACACCCATCGACCAGAAGGGATGAACTACTTGGCCGGAAGTACTTTTGCTCTAACCTCTCCGAAACCGACACGAACACCATTCTTTTCTGCATGTCCCCTCATGATCACTGTATCCCCGTCCTGAATGAACTTCCTTTCCGACCCGTCCTTCATGGCCAAAGGTTTCGTACCTCTCCAAGACAATTCAAGCATAGATCCATAAGCACTTTCTTCTGGTCCAGAAATGGTCCCTGAGCCGTACATATCTCCAACCTGCATGTTACAACCATTCACGGTATGATGTGCGAGTTGCTGCCTAACATTCCAGTACATATGCTTGAAATTTGAATTTGAAACCGTGGTTTCGCTAGATCCTTCCGGTTGAATACCCACCTCCAACTTTACATCAAAGTGAGTAGCTTCATCATACTTTAAATAAGGCAGTACTTCTGGATCTTGTTCTGGACCATCTACTATAAAGGGTTCAAGCGCGTCCATGGTTACCACCCATGGTGAAACATGCGAGGCAAAATTCTTGGCCAGAAATGGCCCCAGGGGAACATATTCCCATTTCTGAATATCTCGTGCCGACCAATCATTTAAGATAACAAAGCCAAAGATGTAGTCGTCAGCTTCTGCGGTAGAAACCGGATCACCCAAAGGGTTTTCCTTGCCTGTGATATAAGCCATTTCCAATTCGAAATCCAACAACCTACAAGGACCGAAAGAAGGTGCATCAGCATCATCAGCTTTCGTTTGCCCTTTAGGTCTGTGGAATGGTGTACCTGAAACCACAATTGAGGATGCTCGCCCATGATACCCTACAGGAATATGTTTCCAATTGGGCATTAATGCATTCTCAGGTCCCCTGAACATTGTTCCCACATTAAAGGCATGTTGTTCTGAGGAATAGAAGTCTGTATAGTTCGGTACGTTTACAGGCATGAGCATTTCTACCTCACCCATGTCATAAAAAGCATTGGCTTTCAACACTTCATTATCTCTAAGCTCAGCATTTCCTTCTTCTAGTAAATCGGAAAGTCTATCTCTAACATCTCGACAAACTGCCTTTCCCAGGCCCATAAATTCATTCAAGGTCGAACTGGTGAAAATGCCAGCTGGAAGTTCTAAACCATCCAGCAGCCCTTCTTCCTGAAGGATTGAGAGATCCAAAACCTTATTCCCAATGGCGGTTGCTGCTTTTGGAGTTCCATCATTACTTATAAATATACCGAATGGTATATTTTGCATAGAAAAATCTGAATCACTTGGTACTTCTACCCAAGATCTTCTATTCGGATCGTTTGCTTTGATCATAATATGCTCAATTGACGTCATTGCGAGCGAAGCTAAGCAATCTCCAAAATAAAACAGGAGATTCTTTCGGTCGCACAAATGCTTCCTCAGAATGACGAATATCTATTTTAAAGTGTATTCCTTAATTCTTGTTCTCTTTCTATTGCCTCGAAGAGGGCCTTGAAGTTCCCCTTACCAAAAGACTGTGCTCCTTTTCTTTGAATGATTTCAAAGAACATGGTTGGTCTGTCCAGCACGGGTTTTGTGAAAATCTGTAGTAAGTAGCCCTCGTCATCCCTATCGATCAGGATGTTTAGGTTCTTCAGTGGTTCAAGATCTTCATCAATTTCTCCTACTCTATCCAATACGTCTTCGTAATAGATTTCAGGGACCTTCAAGAAATCTACTCCTCTTGCCCTCAAGGCACCAACGGTCTCAATAATATTATCCGTTGCAACAGCAATGTGCTGAACACCTGCGCCATTATAGAAGTCGATGTACTCCTCGATCTGAGATTTCCTTCGTCCTTCTGCAGGTTCGTTAATTGGAAATTTAATACGGCCGGTTCCATTGCTCATCACCTTACTCATAAGCGCAGTGTACTCGGTAGAGATGTCCTTATCATCAAAGGAAACAAGTTGTGTAAAGCCCATCACTTTGGCATAGAAATCACACCATTTGTTCATTTCGCCCCAGCCAACATTACCTACCATATGATCGATGTACTTCAAGCCAACCTCAGATGGATTGTAGTCAGACTCCCATTTTTCAAAGCCAGGCATGAATACCCCATTATAATTACTACGCTCTACAAAAATATGAATCGTTTCGCCATAAGTATGAATACCGGATTTTACCACATAACCATGGTCATCTTCCTCTTTTTTGGGTTCCATGAAAGAGACGGCACCCCGTTTCGTGGTTTCCTCCCAGGCCTTGGTAGCATCATCCACCCATAGGGCAACGACCTTCACACCATCTCCATGTTTATTGATGTGCTCATTAATAAGTCCATCTTGCTTTAAGGGAGATGTCAAGACAAGTCTGATCTTGTCCTGCTGCAAAACATAGGAAACTCTATCTTTCAAACCCGTTTCAAGTCCGGCATAGGCTACAGACTGAAAACCGTAAGCCGTTTTGTAGAAGTGTGCTGACTGCTTAGCATTGCCCACATATAATTCTACATAATCAGTTCCATTAATTGGAAGGAAGTCTTGTGCTTCTTCAAATATTTTCTCTCCAGAATAAGTTGTATTCTCCATCTTCTATTTATTCTTAATCTTCTAACCAGGATTTATGATAATCCTTTACTAAAATCTTCATTGCTTCTTCAGTCACCTTCAAGGGCTTGAAAGTGTCCACCATTACGGCAAGTTCAGCCGTATCCTTCACTCCTAAACTTCTTTCCATTGCTCCCGGATGTGGACCATGCGGAATACCAGCGGGGTGCAGTGTAATCTGTCCTCTCTCAATATTATTGCGACTCATAAAGTCGCCATCTACATAATAAAGCACTTCATCTGAATCAATATTACTATGATTATAAGGGGCAGGAACAGCCTCAGGATGATAATCAAAAAGCCTTGGAACAAAAGAGCAAACCACAAAAGCGTCCGTCTCAAAAGTCTGATGTACTGGTGGTGGCTGATGTACACGACCAGTGATCGGTTCGAAGTCATGGATAGAGAAGGCATATGGGTAATTGTATCCATCCCAGCCAATAATATCGAATGGGTGACTCGCATAGACATACTCATGAATCATACCCTCTTTCTTGACCTTAATGATAAAGTCGCCATTCTCATTATAGGTCTCTAGGTGTTGCGGCCTTCTAATATCTCTTTCACAGAAAGGAGAGTGCTCAAGCATTTGACCAAACCAGTTCCTATAACGTTTAGGTGTATACATTGGTCGATGAGACTCTACGATAAAAAGTCTGTTATCCTTAGTATTGAAATCAATCTGGTAGATCATTCCACGAGGAACTAAAAGGTAATCCCCATAACCAAACTCAATGTTGCCAAGTTGTGTCCGCAAAGTACCCGAACCCTCATGCACGAAAATCAGCTCATCACAATCTGTATTTTTGTAGAAGTAGTCACGGAGCGACTCTTGAGGAGATGCCAATACAATGTGGCAATCATTGTTGACCAACACCGCAGTTCTACTCTCTAAATAGTCGGCCTTTGGTGCTACAGAAAAACCCTTGATACCCAATGAAAGCATGTTCTTCTCAACCGCAACCTTTGGGGAAACGTCATATGATTTGATTACTTCCTTTACCTGTGTAGGCCTCTGCTCATGATACATGAGTGATGACATTCCGTCAAAGCCTATTGTGCCGAAAAGCTGCTCATAATAATAGCTTCCATCAGGCTTTTTGAAAGTTGTATGTCTCTTATGAGGAATCTTACCGAGTTGATGATAAAATGGCATAGGCTAAAATTTAAACAAGTTGGTTGAGTGAGTGATTAAGTGCTCTTTGAGAAATACCTTTAGCATCTGAAGACAAATCATAAACTGTTTGTAATCCTTCGCGAATTACTTCTGATGTATCCTCAAAAATCGCTTCATCCGTCAGTGCCACTCCACCTTCCATAAGATACGCAAAAACCCTCGCCATTCCACAATTGGCAATAAAGTCAGGAATCACTGATAGATTCTCATCCGCATATAAACCCGTCTCTCCAAAGAAAATCTCCGGATCGTTGAACGGAACATTAGCCCCACAAGAAATCACTTCTAGCTTTGTGCCGATCATTCTGTCCACCTGCTCCTTGGTAATTAACCTTGAAGCCGCTGCTGGAACAAAAATTTCGAAATCCAGATCCCAAATACCTTGGTTCACTTCATCAAAGGAAATCATACTTTCGGCATGAAGCTGGTTACCATTTCGGTTCACAAAGAGTTCTCGAATTTCTTCAAGACTAAAACCTTCTTGATTGAGTAAGCCACCTTCTTTATCAATGATTCCGACAATCTTGACTCCCATTTGAGCCAGGTAGTAACCGGCCGCAGCGCCCACATTGCCCCAACCTTGTATGACCGCTCTTTTCTCCTTGTAATTGCCACCCCATATGTCATAGTAATGATGAATGGCCTGTGCTACACCAAAGCCCGTGATCATATCAGCAACTTTGTACTTCTTAACCACGTCTGGCGAATACTCCGGATTCTCTATCACCTTCACCACACCATTGCGCAGTTGGCCTATCCTATTGATCTTTGACGCCTCATTGGGTTTGAAATGACCATTGAAGACACCCTCTTGTGGATGCCAAATTCCTGCCTCTTCGGTCATTGCAATCACCTCGTGAATTTCATCTACATTCAAATCACCTCCTGTGCCGTAGTAGAATTTCAATAATGGGCTTACAGCGGCAAACCATCTTTTTAGAACTCCTTCTTTACGAGGATCATTTGGATCGAAGTTGATGCCCGATTTAGCACCACCAATGGGAGGACCTGAAACCGTAAACTTCACTTCCATTGTTTTGGCCAGTGATTCAACTTCACGTTTGTTCAAACCTTTACGCATACGTGTGCCACCACCAGCAGCGCCACCCCTGAGTGAATTAATGACAACCCAGCCTTCCGCTTCAGTTTCTTGGTCGCGCCATTCAAAGACGATTTCAGGCGGCTTATTTTCGAATTTTGAGAGTAAATCGTTCATAGTAATCTCTTGATTTCAGGATGATTACAAAGCTAAACTTAAAACCGCTTTCGAATTGGTATCTACTGATTATTAATTCTCAAACAGTTGATTCATCTATTTTTGTACTCATTAAAAGAAAAATCATATACAAAAAGATTAATTTTGCCTTCTCTTTAGAAAAATCAACTAAATGAAGTTAGATCAGACAGACATCAAGATTTTAGAAATTCTTCAAGCCGATGGTCGTATCACAACGAAGGCCCTTGCTGAACAACTTAACCTCTCGACAACTCCAGTATTTGAAAGGGTAAAACGGCTCGAAAAAGATGGAATCATCAAGCAGTACGTAGCACTCGTTGATAATCGTAAACTAGACCTTATTCTGACTGCTTTCATCTCCATTAGTCTGACTAAACACTCTAGATCTTACCTCGATAAATTTGTCAAGGAAATCAATCAATACCCTGAAGTAATGGAGTG
The DNA here is from genome assembly GCA_965230105.1 of Roseivirga sp. Classification (GTDB taxonomy): domain Bacteria; phylum Bacteroidota; class Bacteroidia; order Cytophagales; family Cyclobacteriaceae; genus Roseivirga. Next base: position 287,303 of record CBDDKG010000002.1, read on the forward strand.
CTATCATATTGCTGGAAACTTTGATTTCTTATTAAAGATTGTTGTCAAAAACATGGAGAAGTACGAAGCATTTATTCTTACCAAGCTCTCCACCATTGCCAATCTCGGTCAGGTGCAGAGCTCCTTTGTCCTCTCAAATAATATTCATAAAACGGCTTATCAAGCTTCAATTTGATATTGATTATAGTCACTCGGGCAGGTACTAAATTTTTCTTACTCCTTGATTTTCATTAACTTATGTTAAAACACACAAGTTATGCCTGCTCAACATCAACCCTTAACTGGTGCTATTTTGGACAAAGCCAAAAAGTACCAACCCGATTTACAATTACCCTCGGGAGAACAAAATCAACTCATTAAAGTCTGGTGCCGGGCCGTCATGTGCAACGGTATTCTATGCTTCCTTTATATCTACGAATGGAGCATTAGCCACTTGACGATTCGGACTGTCACGCACTATTTCAAAAAGAAGATTTGGGGGCCAGTTAAAAGATGGTTTACCAGAACGTTTAGAACCTGGCGAAGGAAACTGGTGGCGGTAGCGGGGGCCGCAATAGTCGGCTACATTTTCCGTAAAGTCATTGGCACGGCTGCCAGGGCCGTCTGGACTTGGGTATCTAAAGTTGTAACCGTCAAATTCTTTGTAATCGTATTGATTATTATCGCTATCATAATCATCATTTCTGTCATTGTATATTACATATACAAACATGACTGGGACTATGAACCAGTGATTGTCTGTGTCGAGGGAGATACCATTGTATGCGTTTGCTATGACGATGGACACTATAAAGTGGGAAGACTTGCTCCTCCTCCACAATCACCACCCATTAATCTTTTGGTCGTACCAGGCACCCATAACTTCGAGCCGGGAGGCAGTGGCGGATACAAAGCCTCAACCCTTACAGAGCTTACCAAACCGCAACTCGATATATGGGAAAAACAGTTGAATGATCTTCCCAGAAACGGCAATCCGATACTTTCCTTAGAAGGGGCATTCGAGGACCCTTGTGATGTCTGCGAGAACCAAAGCTACTTTACAAAAGGTAGTCTACATTCCACACCGCGGTAATAGAAAATAACTGTGGAGACAACTGTGTTTAAGTCAATTGTCAAACAGCCCGTGAGAACCGTTTATAAAATATTGTCAGTATCTAATTTTAATTTAGAGCATTATCAATAGAATCATTATTTGATCTTTTTATATTTAAACTATACCTAAAATTGTTTAAATACTTGTTATGAAAAAGATCGTCTTCTCTCTCATCATATTGAGCCTCGTTTCCAGCCTGAATGCCCAATGGCTTGGTACAAATCCAGTGTATTTCAACGGTGGGAATGTTGGAATTGGCACATCTTCTCCATGGGCACCCTTAACAATCAATAGCACATCAACAATAACTGGAAACACGGGTGTAGCCTTGGCATTTTCCGGACACAACCTTCCAGAAATTGGTTTTCGTTTCAGAGCTAATGGGCTTAATTTCTATCAAGTCATTTATAATGGCTCATCTATTCAATGGAGAAATTGGGATGGCAGTGCATATACCCCTAGACTAACGCTTACCAATGCTGGCTATCTTGGTATTGGCACAAATTCACCTACATCAAAACTCCAAATTGAAGGGGATGTCCTTATAAAAAGTGGAGAAAAGCTAAGCTGGGGCGGTACTCAAACTGCAATCGAAGGAAGCACTGTATCCAATAAAATAGCATTCTTTACCAACAATACAGAAAGACTTAGAGTAGACGATGGTGGCTATGTGGGCATTGGCACAACCTCTCCCTCCAACAAACTTCAAATAGGGAGTAACCCAACAGGCTATGCCAACAACGACTTTGTGGTGAGTAATGGAAACGGATCTACCGCCATTCACAATGACCCGGACAACACCTACTTCTACACTAACAGAGCTATTGCATTGAGACCAGGTGGTAGCATAGCCCTTTGGGCAAAAGAAAATGGCAATATTGGTATTGGCACTACATCACCAACGGAAAAGCTTTCAGTCAACGGAAATGTCCTGGCAAAAAAAGTTAGAGTATCCATTAATGCAGCAGATTGGCCAGATTACGTTTTCAATACTAACTACAAACTCCGGTCATTAGGTGATCTCGAAGCCTATATCAAGTCCAACAATCACCTCCCAGATGTACCTTCTGCCAAAGAAGTAGCGACCAATGGACTTGACCTTGGCAATATGGATGCTACCCTTTTGAAAAAGGTTGAGGAGTTAACCCTCTACCTGATTCAGGAGAACAAAGAGAAGGATGAGTTGAAAAAGGAAAACAAGGTGTTAAAAGAGACGCTTGCCGAAGTCCTTAAAAGGCTTGAAAAACTTGAGAAAAAGTAGTTGACCGCCTAGAGGAGACTGCTTCGTTCCCTTACGTCATTGCGAGAACGAAGGACGAAGTAATCTCCTCTAATGATTGAGTTTCGATGAGGAGATTCTTTCGCTCCGGCTGTCGGCAGACAGGCAGGCTGAGAATGATGAACAAAAGACTTCCTTCTTTCCCCCTTGTCTTCCTTCCTCAGGCTTCCATCTTCCGACTTATTCATCTATTTTTGCACCTCAATTTTATTCAAACAATTCAATGTCAATTTCAACTAAGTACAACCCGCAAGAAGTAGAAGATAAGTGGTATGCGCACTGGATGGAAAAAGGCTATTTCAAAGCCAAGGCCAATCCAGACAAAGAGCCATTTACTGTCGTCATTCCTCCTCCGAATGTGACGGGTGTCTTGCATATGGGACACATGTTGAATAACACCATTCAGGACATCCTGATTCGTAAGGCCCGAATGGAGGGCAAGGAAGCTTTATGGGTTCCCGGAACCGACCACGCATCCATTGCTACAGAAGCTAAGGTAGTTCGCATGCTTCGCGAGCAAGGCATTAAGAAATCTGACTTATCGAGAGATGCATTCTTAGAACATGCCTGGGAGTGGAAAGAAAAGTATGGTGGTATTATCCTTGAACAGCTTAAAAAGCTTGGTGCATCTTGTGACTGGGATCGTACAGCTTTCACCATGGACGAAGGCTATCACAATGCCGTACTCCGTGTTTTTGTTGACCTACACAAAAAAGGATATATCTACCGTGGATGGAGAATGGTGAACTGGGATGTTGAAGCCCAAACCACCGTTTCTAATGAAGAGGTAATCTATGACGATAAAGAGCAAACTTCTAAGCTCTATAGGGTTCAGTATGATATTAAGGATTCGGATGAAAAGGTGATCATTGCTACCCAGCGTCCCGAGACCATCATGGGTGATACAGGCATTGCTGTTAACCCTAAAGATGATCGATTCAAGCATCTAATCGGTAAGAAAGCTTTGGTGCCATTTATCAACCGTGAGATTCCGATTATCGGAGACGATTATGTCGAAATCGAATTTGGCACCGGCTGTTTAAAAGTAACGCCAGCCCATGATCCTAATGATTATGAAATTGGATTAAGACATAACCTGGAAATCATCGATACCATCAGTCTGGATGGCAAACTGAACGAGAAATGTGAGATTCCGGCCTATGTTGGAATGGATCGTTTCAAAGTAAGAAAGCAAATCATCAAAGACCTGGATGAGGCTGGTTATTTGATGGGAGATGAAGAGTTTACCACAAAGATTGGTCGTTCCGAAAGAACAGGGTCTGTTATTGAGCCTAAGCTTTCCTTGCAGTGGTTTATCAATATGAAAGAAATTTCCAAAACTGCCCACAAGGTAGTGATGGACGATGAAGTAGAATTGGTTCCTGCCAAATTCAAGAACACATACAATCACTGGATGGAGAACGTTCGTGACTGGTGTATCTCAAGACAATTATGGTGGGGTCAGCGAATCCCTGCTTTCTACTACGGAACAGGTGATGAAGAATATGTGGTAGCAGAAACAGCCGAAGAAGCGTTAACCTTGGCTCAAGAAAAGTCAGGCAAAGCACTTTCTGCATCCGACTTAAGGCAAGATGAAGATGTACTTGATACCTGGGCCTCGTCATGGTTATTTCCAATGGCAGTGTTTGATGGGTTCAATGACGATTGCTTCGATAAAGAAACAGGTAAAATCATTAAGGGAAAGAATGCCGATCTGGACTACTTCTATCCTACTTCGGTGCTAGTGACTGCACCGGAGATTCTTTTCTTCTGGGTAGCCAGAATGATTATTGCAGGGTATGAGTACACAGATGAAAAACCATTCAAACATGTATACCTAACAGGGATTGTTCGCGATAAGCAACGTAGAAAAATGTCCAAGTCATTGGGTAATTCTCCTGATCCGCTAGACTTGATCAGAGATCTGGGTGCGGATGCGGTAAGAACAGGTATGCTCTTTTCATCCCCTGCAGGCAATGATTTGTTGTATGACGAGAAGCTTGTTGAACAAGGAAGAAACTTTGCCAATAAGATTTGGAATGCTTTCCGACTGGTGAAAAACTGGGAGGTTAAAGGCGCTACGATGCCGGCCGAGAATCAGATCGCCATTCAGTGGTTTGATGCCCGATTCAATCAAGCTTTGGTCGAAATTGAAGATCATTTCAACAAGTTCAGAATGTCAGATGCCCTAATGAGCACCTACAAGCTCGTTTGGAACGACTTCTGTTCATGGTATTTGGAAATGATCAAACCTGCTTATGGCGAACCGATCGATCCCGCCACATATGAGGTAACATTGAACCTTTTTGAAAAGCTGATGAAGGTATTGCATCCATTTATGCCATTCATCACGGAAGAGGTGTGGAGTCAGATCAGAGCCAGAGAGGAAAGTCAGGATATTATAGTTTCTGCCTGGCCGATCGTTGGAGACTTAAACCCTGATCTAATCAAGCAGGCTGAAAAAGTCTTCGAGTTAGTTTCTAACATCAGAAATGCGAGAAGTAGTAAAGGTCTATCACCGAAGGAGCAACTTAATCTATTCGTACGCTCCAAGGATCAGTCCGCTTACGAGGCATTTGATGGAACCATCAAAAAACTCGGTAACATCGGTGAGATTGAGTCAACGACTGACAAAATTGACAACGCACTCAGCTTTGTCATCAATTCAGACGAATTCTATTTGCCAATGGCCGAAGGTGCAATTGATATGGAGCAGGAAAAAGCTGAAATTCAGAAAGAGCTTGACTATACCAAAGGCTTCCTCAACAGTGTTACTAAGAAGCTGAGTAATGAACGCTTTGTAAACGGGGCACCAGAGCAGGTGGTCGCTAATGAGAAAAAGAAACAGGCTGATGCGGAATCGAAAATCAAGGTATTGGAAGAGAAATTAGCGAGCTTGTGATAATAATTTGATTGTATGAAAGGTAAAACGAAAACTAAGTATCTGTTGCTTTCCATTGTCTTGCTTTTGGTCAACGCCTGTTCACCAAAATTGATAATGAAGGATGTCAACGTGTCTCAATCCTTACCTCCTTGGAATGAAGAGCTAGGTTTCGTGATTCTAAGTTCTGCAGATTCTTTAGGCAAAGACGAATCAATCATGCTTGGAAGCTTGAAGGTTGGCGAAAGAGGCTTTACAGCCAAATGCGACCAAATGACCGTCATGAATATGATCAAAGAGCAAGCACTTGCCATGGGAGCGAATGGTTTAGTTCTTAAAAGCGTCAAAGGACCAGATATATGGTCTACTTGCTTTCGGGTAGAAGCCGAGGCTCACTACATCGAAGACTTTAAGAAGTATGAGAGGGTGATAGATTGGTACGGTAGCAGAAAGCTAGAAATAGTTGACTTCAAAGCGGATCCTGAGGATCGTCCATTCATTGCAGCCACTCAGACTCAATTGACCTATTATTTCACCAGAGGTGAGACAAACAAGCAAATCAATTTTCATACAAGCGCCCTATTCAACTGCGAAAAATCATACTTCAATGTAAGGGAAGATTCTATTTCAGTCCTAAACCATGAACAGAGGCACTTTGATTTTGCGGAGGTATATGCCAGAAAGGTGATTGAAGAACTATCCAAGAAATCGGTAACACTGAATCAATTCGATGTTGTTCTTAGTGAAATTTCCTCAAGACTTCTGGAGGAACTGGGACGCATCCAAGACAAGTATGACAAAGAGGTCTATGAAGACCCTTCTCAACAAAAAAAATGGGACGATTACATTGACAATGAACTAGATCGACTCAGCCAATACAAGGATAAAAAACTGACCATTAATAAAAGGTAGAATTTCTCTTCCTATCGAATAAACACCGCAGACACGGCTTGACTCGAGTGAAACATCGACCAGATCAAAGACAGCAATCAAACAACAACTTGATTTCTTCGTATTACGGAAGGTGGTGAAATTCAAAGACCTTTCTCACAACCAAGTCAGAAGGCTACTCATTCCATTTGTGGCACTTTTACTGGTACACTTTGTTGCCTATGGCAAACTACCCTGGGATGAAGGTTACCAATTCCCATTGGTGCTTTATATTTCGTCACTGACTATTTGCACACTGTGCTGCGAGTTAAACTCATGGAATTATTTTAGGTTGAATACTAAGTGGTCCGTTACTACCAACCCCCTAAAGGCTGTCATCTATCAGCTAGGCATTTCAATGTTACTCACAACATTTGTCTTTGGCGTATCTGTTTATTCATTGAATTATATTCTTTTTGGACATGTATCGGGTATAAGTCAATTCCTGTCCTCACTTTTCATAGCACTATTAATTATAGCCATTGAAACGCTTATTTTTATAGTTAGAGACTTCCATAAGTCCAACGCTTATTATGAAGCGAAAAAGTTCGAAAATCAATACTGGACCTTTAAATCAGGCAGCAAAACCTTCAATATCTCACCCAACCAAATCGCCTACCTCTATTCTCAAAAGGGCATGGTATATGCCGTGAAGAATGATGGAGAGAAAATCCTGACGCAATTCAGCTCTCTCAATGAATTGTCTGAAACCTACAGTACCGAAAGCTTCTTCCGATTAAACAGACAGTTTAGCATCAGTCACTCCGCGGTAAAGCAAGTTCAAAAGGACATTAATCAAAAACTGCGTGTCAGTCTGGAACCTGTAACAGCCAACATACCTTCTGAGGCCATGGTGAGTAGATACACAGGGCCTGAGTTCAAAAAATGGGTCAGCCAATAGTAACCATTCATTATACATTTTAATACCCTTCGTTCAAATCATAAATCTATTGGTCTCCCGAATTGCAGGAAGCCCGTTCTTGGCTTAAAACTATCTTAATCAAAAGATCAAGAACATGAAAAAAATAGTACTCCTTATGATGACTGCATTGACAATGATCAGTCCGGTAGAAAAAGAAACACTCTCTAAAAAAGAAAGGAGGTTTGCCATCAAATATCTCGAGTCTTCTATGAAAGATATTTTTAAAAGCATAGAGAAGCTCACACCAGAACAATGGAATTATCAGGCAAGCTCAACGTCATGGTCAGTTGCCGGTGCCTGTGAGCACTTATTAATTGCCGAACAAGCGATCCACCAGAACATCACTCAAAACATCATCAAGAACGAGAAATTCAGAGTAATTGTCCCCGAGGCTTCGAGAATCTCTGATCAAACCGTAATTGACATTATCTCAGACCGAAGCCCTGGGAAACGTGTTAAAACCGCGCCCCCTTTCGAGCCAAAAGGGCTGGTAAAATCACCAGAAGACTTTATCGCCAAATTTAAAGCAGCACGACAAACAAACATTGACTTCACGAAAAACAGTCAAGATGACCTGAAGGCATACTACTTTGATAGTCCAGCCGGAAAGATAAGTGCATATCAATGGATTATTCTTCTGGGTGCGCATGCTAAAAGGCATCACAAGCAAATGAAAGAAGTAATGGACAATCAAGGCTTTCCAGCTCAATAATTATGAAAAGAAACATTTGTCTCTTGTTGCTGATAAGCATCACATCGTGTAAGAATGCAGACCACTTGAACCCATTAGATCTTGTTGGTACTTGGCAGAACACTCAATTGCATGTTGACATTCACTCCGTTAATGATACGGATTCAATAAGTAGGTTGGTGGTAGCACCGGGTGAATGGGAAAAGGTAATGTCAATTAAACCTATAAAGACAACCTATTGGACTGATGGTACCTTTGCATCAGTCTATATTGGCCTTGATGGGAAAGAAATTGGTCAGGAGAAGGGAAATTGGTCTGTCAGGAACGACTCGCTCATTCTTGTTTCCAATAACTATCGTAATGCCTATCGCGTCACATTCTCGAATGATCAAGCTCGGTTTGTCAGTTTACTCGATTGGGATCAAGACGGATCAAAGGATGACTTATACGATGGCTGGCAGAAGAAAGTAGAGCAGTAAAATGCTAACCAAATCACCTTCCATAGTCATTCTGAAATCGTTTCAGAATGACGTCCAAATTAAACATAAAAAAAGCCTGCATCTACGATGCAGGCTTTGTGCTTAATGTGGGCGCTGAGGGATTACTTAACGGTGATCCCATTACGGCCACTCCTGTAAATACAAGCCTTCAATCGGCATTGCCGATTGGTTTTTCGTTTGCGTTCAAAAGCTAAATCAAGTTTTGTTTTGAACACAAACAAAAAAGCCCGCATCTACGATGCAGGCTTTGTGCTTAATGTGGGCGCTGAGGGATTCGAACCCCCGACCCCCTCGGTGTAAACGAGGTGCTCTGAACCAACTGAGCTAAGCGCCCTTCCTGATTGGGTGTGCAAAGGTAATTACCGTTTTGATTATTGCAAATCCTTCTTTCAAATTATTTCTAAAAAAAAGAAAGACTACTCAAAAACAGCTCAAAAGAAGCAGAAATCCGATTTTTACTTATCTTTCATCAACCAAAATCGATGGCTACTAAATGACCCTCGCGGAATTCAAGGACATTTTCGATCAGTACTATACCCCGATCAAAAACTTCCTGTACTATAAATGTGGAGACATTGATCAAAGCGAAGACTTGGCACAGGATGTCTTTGTCAAACTTTGGGATAAGCGGGAAGAGGTACAACTCGATACTGTCAAAAGTTATCTATATACCATTGCGAATAACATGCTGCTCAACAAAATCAGGCATGACAAAGTGGTGGTAAATTTTGCAGAGCGAAACAAAAATCAGCAAGAGGAGTACTCGCCAGAATTTCAACTTCAGGAAAAGGAGTTTAAGGAAGAACTTGAAGGTGTAATCAGTAGAATGCCAGAAAAGCAACGCGAGGTATTCTTGATGAATCGTATTGAGGAAATGACTTATAAAGAAATTGCTGAGCGATTAGAATTGAGCGTTAAAGCTGTTGAGAAACGAATGCATGGTGCATTGTCGCACCTACGTGAACATATTAAATACAAAATTTAACTAATTTGAAATCGTGAAAGAGGACAAACTCATTCAAGACTGGCTTTCTGAAGAAGTTTCGGCAAACGAAATGGCTGAGATGGAACAAATCCTTGCCTTCACGGAAAAACTGGAGGTGCCTGAAAGGAAATCAAAGACAGATGCCTGGGCCGATGTACTTGGTAAAATCAACGAAGAGTCCTCAGATAATGAAGTGATACTTGTCCCACAAGCAGCTCCTAATCGTAAGTGGATTGCCTGGGTGGCAAGCATAGCAGCACTTTTCCTCATCGGTTATTTTGGCATGCAAGGCACTCCAGAGCCTTCAATCTACAGTACTGAGCTGGCAGATAACCTCGTACATAACCTTCCAGACAATTCAGTGGTCACCATTAATGCCAAGAGTTCTATATCGCTGATTGAAGAAGATTGGACAAATGCCAGGTCATTAAGACTAAGCGGAGAAGCATTTTTTGAGGTTGAGCCAGGAAGTAAGTTCACTGTTGCCACTGATCTGGCCGAAGTAAGCGTGTTAGGAACATCCTTCAATGTTTTCTCCAGAGATGAAGAACTGATCGTCTCTACCTTCAGTGGAAAAGTAGAAGTCAAAAACAATGAAAATGTAGTTGTATTGGAAAAAGGTGATCAATTGACTCATATTCCTGCCGAAAATATCTGGAAGGTTGATCGTTTCAATCAAAATGAAACGGCTACCTGGAGAACAGGCGCGTTTTACTTTGATACTACACCACTGCGAAAAGTCATTGACGAACTCGAAAGACAATTTGACATCAAAATCAATGTATCCATAGACCTAAGAGACCGTTTCTATTCGGGATACTTCAGCAAAACTAACCTAACTGAAGCCCTGCAACTCGTTTTTGTCCCAATGGGATTGACTACAGAAATAGAAGGAAACCAAGTAAATGTGCAATAGTGCGATTTATTTACTGTCTGTTTTTTGGGCTAATTACATCAGTGCTTGTAGCGCAAGACATCAACACGCTACGCATAACTGAGCGTTTTGATGATGTAGCGCTGGCCAAAGTAATCCGCACCCTCAGAAACAAGTATGACATTAAGATCGCCTATGATGATGCCTTAATCACGGGTGTTATCATTGACGGTGCTTACACGGGCCTGACACTGACCAATTTTCTTGATAATATCCTGAAGGACAAGGGTATAGATTACCAGATTCTTAACGGGAAAATTATTCTAATACCCAAACAGGTTAACCTGGATATATCAACCCCAAGCCTCTTTGATCTTACTGTTTTCGGCTCTGTGCAAGACGCCAATACTGGCGAAAGTTTGCCCAATGCCCTTGTCCGTGTTAGAGGTGAATCCAGAGGTACGGTCACCAATAAAGATGGCTATTTTGTGCTTCCGCAGGTTCCGAATGACACGAGCACCATAGAAATCTCTTACCTGGGTTATAAGAAGGCAGAAATCAAACTTATTCCTGGTAATACAAGGAAAACCCTAGAGATTTTAATGGAAGAAAGCATCGTTGAGTTATCAGATTTCGTGGTAGTAGAAAACCAAAGAAAAACCGTTCGCTACGGAGATGAAATCTCCCAAATGACCATTGACCCTCGCAACCTGGCGGCCCTGCCCAGTCTTGGTGAGTTTGATGTATTCAGATCACTTCAACTTTTACCTGGAATTGGTGGCACCAATGAGACATCTTCCGCCTTGACTATCAGGAATAGTCCCTCAACCCACAATCTGGTGCTATTTGATGGTTTCAATATTTACAGACTTGATCACTTCTTTGGGGTATATAGTGCCATCAACTCAGATGCCATTCGAGATATTCAGATCTATAAAGGCGGCTTTGGGGCAAAGTATGGAGGCAGAATAGCTGGTGTGGTTGACATGACAGGCAATACCGGAAGTTTTAAGGAACCTAGCTATTCATTAGGGGTAAATCTACTCAGTGCCCGATTTAGTGTGAACACCCCTCTGAATGAGGGAAGAGGTGCGCTACACATCAGTGCCAGAAGGGCCTATACTGACATTATTCGAAGTAAACTTTTCGAAAATCTATACAGAAACTTTCGCGAAGAATCCAACGACATAGAAGGTATCAATGCCGATGATGTGCTAAGACCTGATTTCAATTTCTATGATATCAATGCCAAAGCAACCTATAACATCTCAAATCGGGATGTGATGAGTCTAACCCTCTATAATGGACAAGACAATCTGGATTCCAACTTTGAAGCAATCGAACGAGGACCGAACAACAATATTAGAAGTATTCAAGAAGTGGAAGAAAATGCCAACTGGGGCAATACTGGTATTGGTCTTGTATGGTCTAGAAAGTGGAATAGAAATTTCAATTCGAGCTTTCAATTCGCTTACTCAGATCATTTCTATAAATATAGTTATTCAGACACCACCAGAGATGGAACAGGAACAGCAAGGCGATTTAACGACCTAGACCGGAGAAACGATGTGGAGGACTATCAATTCAATATTCGAAATGAATTGTTCCTGGGAAAAAGACATCGATTAGACTTTGGCACCAATTATTCAGACTTAAATGTGAATAGTCAGTTAATGATCAATGATCGCAGTAGATTGACCGGAAGACTTTTTAACGGTTCTGGATCCATTTTCTCTATTTATGCCTCTGATAAGTTCTATATCACTCCAAAATTATTGCTTAATCCAGGACTCAGGTACAATATATCGAGTCTGTCAGACGAGAGTTTTCTTTCCAATCGTTTAGGCATCATTTATCAGGTCACTCCCGAATTTGAGCTCAAGGCTTCAGCGGGTAACTACTATCAAATCATTCGTGAGCAGAATTTTGATGACCCATTTACCAATGCTCAAGATGGTTGGATACTCGCAGACCAGGAAGCCAGAGGACCAGGAAATCAGTTTTCCGTATTAGAATCTGATCATTGGATCGCTGGCTTTCAATATGAGAAAAACAACCTGACGGTGGATGTTGAATTCTATAAGAAGACTGTGTCAGGCCTCTCCGAAAACATAGTTTCTTATGTAGTAAACCCTATTACAAACATCAGACGAGCTCAGATTGTTGATGCCTTGGGAACAAGTGATATTGTGGGAATAGATTTCTTGGTTCAAAAAGAGATTGGTCCTTATCAAGGTTGGGTATCTTATACTCGTAGTAAAGCAACTAACCAATTTGACGTGATCAATGCAGGAGCCGAGATCCCCTCGAGAGAAGATCAACGCAACGAATTAAAGCTTGTTAACATTCTTGAACTACCAGAATGGAACTTTGCTGCCACTTGGACTTATGGTAGTGGCAAGCCATTCTTTGAACCGGAAATTAACTTCTTTAGAAACAACTTAAATGAGGTGGTGAATTTCGAAGTAATCAACACCAATAAGATGGTAACCCGATTACCCGCTTACCATCGACTAGACATTTCCGTAGCCAGAAAATTCGAGAATGAATATATGAAAGGTGAGCTCGGTTTGTCTATTTTGAATGTCTACAATCGACTAAATATTCAAAGCAGAAGACTCAATCGAGAAGCTCTGGAAAACTTCATTGATCAAGACCCTGGTGGGGCCATCCCCACCAACTTTTACCGCGACATCGCACTGCTGGATTTGACTCCTTCAATTTTTCTGAATCTTTATTTTTAATTTTTGAATAATGAGGTAGGGTTTGCTTCATTTTCCGTGTATTAACATCAAAATGCAGCAAAAAGGGCACCATAGACACTGGGAACAGGATTGGCTAGAGGGTAAGATTTCTAGTGCCGAGGCAAAATCGAATGCCTCGGACCCAGATTCTTTTGATGTCCTAAGCAAATACATTGAGAAAACATCTGATTTGAAGGCTCCAGAAAAGTCTTCAAAAGCAGATGCCTGGAAGCATATTGAGGCCAGAATATCAGAGTCACCTAAAGCGAAAGTAATATCAATCAATAGGAGATATTGGTTGACAGGAGTAGCGGCCTCTTTCATCTTAATTGTCAGTGCATTTTTCTTATTTGATGGAGTCTTTGAAGGCCGAGTGAATGTCAATACTGAACTTGCAGAAGTTCAAACCATTTATTTACCTGACAGCTCCATTGTCTATTTAAATGCTGAGACAGAGATTTCATATTCGAAAAAGGGCTGGGAAACTAATCGCGTGTTAATGTTGAGTGGAGAAGCCTTTTTCGAAGTGAAACGTGGTAGCAACTTTACGGTCAATACTCCTAATGGTAAAGTTGAGGTATTGGGAACAAGCTTTAACGTGCGTTCCAGAGCCGAAGACTTTGAAGTGTCTTGTAAGACCGGTAAGGTCAGGGTGACTGAGTTTCTCTCGGAATCTCAGCAAATTTTGACACCAGGCCTAAAGACTAAAATTAAAAGCGGTGAATTGATTGAACCGCTCGAATTGAATATATCAAACGTAGACCTTTGGAGGTCTGGGGAGTACTTCTTAGAAAGCACCTCCATTAAAGAAGGCTTTGAAGAACTTGAGAGAATCTTTGACATCGAGATCGTTCAGGAACTATCTGAGTCAGAACTCAGCAGGGTCGGTACTTGGGACTTTGATAAAAACAATCTCTCAGAATCTATCCAATCGATATCCCAGACCATGGGGTTCAATTTTGAGATAGCGGATAATAAAGTGATTATCAAACAGAGATAAAGAAATTAATAATAAGGTGGCGTTAAATGTTGATTAAGCAGTTTGAGCCACCATTCTTAGGTTGAGGTTGAGGGATGGGTGGTGCCGTCCCTCTTTTTTTATCCCAATGCCTCAAGAAGTGTCTCAAGACTCATACCCCTGGATCCTTTGATCATAATCGAGGCATGCGTCAGGGGGTTCTTCTCTAAATGAGATTTCAGTGCATCCTTGTCTTTCCAATAATGTGCTTTTGGATTACCTAGTTTTCCATACTCCATCAGCTCTCCACAAAGATGAACTTCATTTAAATCTAGATCGGAAGTCAGTTTCCCGATGGCCTCATGCTCTCTAGGCGCATCTTCACCCAGCTCAAACATATCACCCAGAATAGCCACTTTGTATCTACCCTCTCCCCCTGCGAAATGTTTTAAGGACGCAGACATTGAAGATGGGTTGGCATTGTAAGCATCGAGCAAAATAGTATTACTTCCTTTTTTCAAGACTTGCGATCGGTTGTTATCCGGATCATAATCAGAAACAGCTTTTAAAGCCTGCTCATGCTCCACTTCAAAAAACTTGCCTACACAGAGTGCCGCCCCGATATTCTCAAAATTATAGGCTCCAGTAAGGTGAGTCTGACTTTCAAGGCCCTCATCGGTCCTGAGTCTCAGGGTTGACTGGCCTTCCAGAAGTTTCAAATGTAAGTAGTCACCTTCAGCGGGATAATAGTAAGGAGATTTCATCCTTCTCCGCGCGATATTGGATAAGACCTCGCTTTGAGAGTTTACAAAGATTACACCCTCCTTCTGAATCAGGTGATGATACAATTCTGACTTGCCTCTGATCACTCCTTCTACCCCACCGAAACCTTCGAGATGAGCCTTGCCAATGTTTGTAATCAGCCCATGCGTGGGGTCTGCAATATCACATAACTCGGCAATATCACCGACCTTATTAGCACCCATTTCAATAATGGCGATTTCGACATTTTTATCGATTTGGAGCAATGTCAAGGGTACGCCAATATGGTTGTTAAAGTTTCCCTGAGTAGCATGCACCTTATACTTTTGCGAAAGTACATCCCTCATCAACTCCTTAGTAGTGGTCTTTCCATTGGAGCCCGTGATGCCAATAAAAGGTATATCAAACTGATTGCGATGATGATTGCCTAGCTTCTGCAATGCCTCAAGACCATCTTCAACCACAAAATAGCGATCGTCCTTAGCAAAATCAGTATCATCGATTACGACTATACTTGCTCCTTTTTCAATGGCTTGATCAGCAAAACGATTGGCATTGAAGTTTGGTCCTTTCAAGGCAAACCAAATATCCCCCTCATTTATTGACCTGGTATCGGTCGAAACCCCTGTGCTTTCTAAATAAAGTTGATATAGCTGCTCGATCATTGAATTCATCAATAAAGTTGCTACAAGTTAATACAGGTATGAAGAAAAACTGCGTTGATTAGAATTGAAACGACAGTTTTTTCAGATTACCTTGCCAGCTTAATGAGATCAGTCCTTTTTCTTATCATCCTAAGCCTACCTTTCTCCTTAAAAGGACAATTTGAATTTCGATATAAAACGGATGTCCCATTTTCAAATCAAGGCAATCCGCTGACGAGAGCTTGGGAAGGAGGACTTAATGCTGCCCAGTTTCAAACCATGGATTTAAACGATGATGGCACCCAGGACCTGGTAGTTTACAATAGGATTTCACGTGACATCAACACCTATCTCAATGTTAATAACCAGTACGTTTGGGCACCTGAGTTTTCTTATCTCTTTCCTGACGATGTCATACATTGGCTTATCCTGAAGGACTATGACTGTGATGGCCAGAAAGATCTTTTTACCAGTACAGCCCTGGGGATAAAAGTTTATCGTAATACCAGCTCAGGCGGAACCTTGGCTTGGGAAGTTGCTCAACCCTTCTTGAGGTTCGATGCAGGAACAAATATTCAGGTAAGTCCTAATGATCTACCGGGCATTGCAGATATTAATGGCGATGGTGCTTTGGATATTTTGACATATCGATTTGGAACCTCCACCACTGTTGACTATTTCCAAAACACTGGCACCTGTGGCTCTCTTGAATTTGTCCGTGTAGAAAGACAATGGGGAGGTTTTACTGAATGTGACTGCGATAGCTTTTCTTTTGGAGGAACACCATGTCCTACGCCTTCTTCACAATCAGGAAGCAATGATCAGGAAGCAATTCTCCATGCTGGAGGAAAGACTCTCCTGCCCTTCGATGCGGATAATGATGGAGACATAGACCTTATCAGTTCCGATGAGTTTTGTGAATCTCTTTACTTCCTAGAGAATACTGGCGATAATCTCAATGCCCAAATGACATCGCTTTCAAGTTTTCCGCTCAATAATCCAGCAGGCTTCAAGATTTTTCCTGGTGCTTTTCTGGAAGATATCAACTTTGATGGATTAATGGACTTAATTATTTCTACCAATGCCGATGAGAACATCGGTAATCAAATCGATCTTCGAGATCACGTCAAAGTGTATACCAACACGGGAAGTTCAACCATACCAGTCTTTGATCAGCCCTCTACTCCTTTCTTCCAGAATGATATGATCGATCTTGGAGAAAATGCCTTTCCAGCATTCAATGATATTGACGGAGATGGTGATATCGATCTGGTCATTGGTAATAAGGGCTTTCTTAATGGTCCTGATGTTGCCGGCACCCTTTCGTTCATAGATAATACAGGAAATCGTTTCGCACCGTCCTTTAATATGACGAATCTTGACTATCAAAATCTGGAAAGCCTCAACTATCAGAATATCAAACCTCAGTTCGCAGATGCCGATAACGATGGAGACAATGACCTTTTCTATCAAGTAACGCTAAGCAACAACGAAACACGAATCTATCTTCAGGAAATGGATGGTGGTAATCTGACACCGGCTGTTGAGCTGCCCATTGCTACCAACTTCGATGACAACCCCTTCTTCTATGACATTGATAATGATGGAGATCTTGATTTATTGCTAGGTAAACAGCTAGGGAGTCTATCACTATTTATCAATGAGGGCAGTTTCAACTTCGCCCCAGAAATCACAAATTTTGGCGGCATAGCAAATGACTTTCAAGCACTAAACCTATGGCCGCATGTGACTGATCTAAATGCTGATGGAGATGATGAACTTATCACCCTCAGCGCTTCGGGTGTGATGAACATCTATGAAGGTCCTATCGATCAGAATTTTGCAGGCAGCAGCCCTCAAACTGAGGTCCTCAACATAAACAACCTTCCATTCACCACTCGCTTTGGAAGACAAAATAGCATTACAAGTGCTGATATCTTCAATACGGGTAGACCTGCTTTGATCATTGGGAGTGGAAAAGGAGGCCTCTTCCTGCTTGAAAACATAAGTAATGGTGGTAGTGGCACAGGTAGTGAAATTCAAATCTCACTTTCACCAAACCCAACAGACGACCGGATGACCATACTAACGAATACCGATGGTTTCGCTGAGATTTATGACATCACGGGTCGTAAGAAGCACTTCAATATCAATATCCAGAGTGGTGTGAGTAAAACTTTGAACCTCGGCAGGCTGCCAGTCGGCCTATACATTCTCAGGATTGTCAACAATCAGAACGAATTCGCTACCCGCAAAATACTGGTCTATCGATGATGCTGTACATCTACTTACAAGTCAAGCCGCTGCATGATGTAAGGTTTGGGTCTGAATTAACCGAACCCCTTCAGCACCTTAGTCCAGAATTCACTTCTATTGATCTGGATTCTCACTCTGAACCCTTTGTGGTGACAAAGGCAACCGAAGTTATTTCAAAAGCAGAAAAGCTAATCCTTCATTTAGATGTGATTGAAGATGAACCGGTTGGAAACATGGGCATGGTATTCGAGACGATAAGACGAAACAGGCAACCTCTTTTATCCATAAGAGAAGGCAAACATCACCACATTGACAAAATGCTGAGACTGAGCGGTGTTACACCACATGAGGTAATCTCTAAGGGGTCGGCTATCGAACTGATTTCTAATTTCCTGTCTACTGAATACTAAATTGATCAGCATCCAGGTGTGCCGGAAATTTTTTCCGGAAACTATCCAGACTCTCCTTACTTAAAGTAACATGGATAATCTCTTCATCAGTCGAGAAAGCAAGCTCCTCTCCCTTTGGTGAATAAGCACCAGTATGGCCATTATACTCTATATCCTTACCGTCTTTCCCCACACGATTCAGTCCTACGGAGTAAGCCACATTTTCCATCGCTCTGGCTTTCAACAGCGTATCCCAGGCATTTACTCTTACTGCAGGCCAATTCGCCACATAAAGGAGCAGATCATAGTCAAGGTTTACATTCCGCGACCAAACAGGAAACCTTAAATCATAGCAAATCAAAGGGCATATCTTCCAGCCTTTCCATTCGACTACTAAGCGATCCATACCTTCTGCAAAGTGCTTATGCTCATCCGCCATTCTAAAGAGGTGGCGTTTGTCATAAGTTTTATACTGACCATCCGGTTGCATCCAAACCAAGCGATTGAAAGTTTTTCCTCCTTCTTTGACAATGTATGACCCAGTAACAGCAGCATTTTTCTGAGCTGCCATTTGCTTCATCCACTTAAAGGTGGTGAGGTTCATCGGTTCGCTCAGCCCTTCATGCTCCATAGTAAAGCCTGTCTGGAACATCTCTGGTAAGACAATGATATCGGCAGGCTCATTGATCTGCCAAATCTTTTCCTCAAACATAGCCAGGTTCGCATCAATTTGATGCCAATAAATATCTGATTGAATAAGCGCTAACCTTAGGTGTTCCATAGGGTTTCAAATTTAATACGTCATTCTGAGACTGAGGTACGAAGTCGAAAGAATCCCCTGATTAAGAGATTTCTTAGGTCGTTGCACTCCCTCGGAATGACGGTTCATTTCAGAGTTTACAAAGTTTCTGCGCAGCAGCCTCCAGCGTCTCCTCATTTTTAGCAAAGCAAAAACGAAGCACCTTATTGTCTTGCTTGTCTTGATAAAACACAGACATCGGAATCGTAGCGACCCCCACCTCTTTTGTCATCCATTCTGAGAATGCCACATCACCTTGATCACTTATGGCGCTATAATCCATCAATTGAAAGTAAGTTCCTTGTGATGGTACAGGTTTAAACCTTGAGCCTTCCATTACCTTCAGAAAGAAGTCCCTCTTCTTCTGATACATTGGGGCCACCGATTCATAATGGTCTGACTCTTTTAAATAATCGGCAATTGCATATTGAGTGGCCGTGTGAATGGTGAAGGTATTGTACTGGTGTACCTTTCTGATTTCAGTCATTAACGCGGTAGGCGCTATTAGATAACCCATACGCCAACCTGTAGCATGAAATGTCTTTCCAAAGGAAGAAGTGACAATACTTCTATCTCTTAATGCCTCTGATCTAAGTACCGATTGATGCGCCTCCCCATCAAACACTATATGCTCGTATACTTCATCTGACAAGACCATAATTCCCGTATCGGATGTGATTCGCTCCAAAGCCTCAAGATCATCCGCAGATATGGTAGCCCCGCTAGGATTATGGGGCGAATTGATCATAATCATTCTGGTTTTATCGCTGATTTGCGCACCCACAGCCGACCAGTCAATGCTGTAATCAGGTTGTCTCAGAGGAACACCAATAGCCTTCGCTCCCTGAAGATTGATAATAGGCTCATAAGCATCATAAGCAGGATCCATTATGATTACTTCATCCCCAGCATGGATAAGGGCAGTAACTGCACTATTTATGGCCTCGATGGCACCACAGGTAACTGTTACTTCCGAATCTACATTGGGTTTCCAGCCATAACAAAGCTCTGTTTTGGTGGCAATAGCCTCTCTCAAAATCGGTACACCAGGCATAGGAGCATATTGGTTCATACCCTGTTGCATATAATGATGTACTCTATCAATTAGCTCAGGAGATACGGGGAAATCCGGGAAGCCCTGAGCCAGATTAATGGCACCATACTCATTAGCCATTTTCGACATTTTGGTGAAAATGGTTACACCAACATTGGGCAGTTTAGATTCTATATTCATAGTAATATTCAAGATGTTTGACTTACAATGAACTACCTATGATTAGTCAGTTCCAAACCTTGATTAATTCCTTTTTCCAAAGCCGGCACCCCTCTTTCCATCCATACTGGTTTTGGAGCACCCTTGAGGTAATAATCAAAGAACTGAGCCATTCGCACGTTAAAGTCTTTTCTATTCTGTCGTTTCAATGGCCAGTGGGGTTCTCCATTATAATTGAGAAACCATGAGGGTTTACCCAATCTTCTTAATGACACAAAGAATTCAATTCCCTGATACCATGGCACGTGACCATCAGCATCATTGTGCATAATCAAGAGTGGGGTATTGATCTTGTCGATATTGAAAATCGGGGAATTCTCTATGTATCGGGCAGGGTATTCCCAAGGGGTACCGCCAATTCTACTTTGGGTATGTTCATACTGGAACTGACGACTTAAGCCCGTCCACCACCGGATTCCGCCATAGGCGCTGATCATATTTGGCACTGGAGCACCAGATTCTGCTGCTTTAAAGATGTCAGTCTTCGTCACGAGGTAAGCAATTTGATAGCCTCCCCAACTATGGCCTTGCACACCAATATTGTCTTTGTCGATGAAACCCTTCTCAACCAGGGAAGTAACACCTGGTACCACACTGTTCAAAGCACTCTCGCCTGGATAGCCTATGCGATAATGCACGTCAGGATTGAAAATGACATAGCCTCTGCTGGTATACCAACTATAACTAATGGTAGAACGGCCTGCCGCTGGAGGTCTATGGCTAAAAACACCATCCGAACTCTTCTCATAGAAGTTTACAATCATCGGATACTTCTTATTTGGGTCGAAGTTCTCTGGCTTAATCAACATTCCTGTCAATGGCTTGCCATCTAGAGAAGTCCAATGGACAAGCTCGGAAGTTCCCCAGTTGTATTCGGACTGTTGTGGGTTAGCATCAGAAATTTGGGTTGCTTTCTTAAAGGAGAGATCAGAGATATGAATGTTTGGAAACTCTACAAACGACTCTTTAGTGAACATCACTTGCTCACCATCTTGTGCTTTTACAGGTCGACCATATCTGAAAGGCCCTTCTAAAAGTTGTTTTCCTCTGCCATTTCTAGGGTTGAACTCATAATATCCACTGTGCTTATTCTCATTGTTGAAAGTGGTCAACAACCATTTCTCTTTCTTATCAATAAATCTGGCCTCATTATCTAAGGTCACATAGCGATAAGTCACTCCTTCTTCTCTACCCTTTGTGATTCTTTCACTTTCACCGGTTTCAGGATTGTACTCCCAAATATCATATCGATCATAGATGAAAATGCTCTTATCATCTTCAGTCCACCCTGCCGATCCATAAGCACTAGGAAAGTTTGGCGAGTCATTCAACTCATTGTAAAAGACCGCACCCTTGGTAAGCAATCGGTAGTTTTCTGTATTGACATTGTAGGCAAACCAGGCACTATCAGCAGCACTATATCCATAGGCGTAGTTTCCGGCAGGACTCAAACGTACCTGGCCTCTAATCCTTTTAAAGGCAGATTTGACGGCTCCGGTTTCAACATTTACTAGGCTATAGTCACTGTATGATCCACCTTCCCACTGCCTTTGCAGCTCATACGGTGCTGATGTACTGGCTAAAGCGAGTTTAGCATTTCCTTCATTCCCCAATAACACATTTGGCAAATCTGTCGTAGCCAACTGCACCATTTGATTACCCCTGTTCAAATGAATAGCCGTTAAGTAAGACTTTCTTCGGTCATTCTGAACTTGCAATTCCTGAACGGTATAAAGTCTTGGTTCATCATATGTCCAGACTTCTACGTTCACAATTTCTTCATCGAGCAATGAAGTATCCTGTAATATGGGTGGCGTTGCCAATCCGAAATAGAGCTTAGATTCATCTTCGGCATAGCTGATCCCCCGATCGGCTGACACACGATAACCATCAGGAGCACTCTCAGCAGTTACGAGTTTTTCGGCCATATCCATACCCTTGGACCATGAGAACAGGGCATTGGGTCTCACCAAAGCTTTCGTAGTGTCCAAATCAGCAACAAAAGACACATGTGCTCCAGAAGCACTAATACTCATTTGGGGATACGCTGCCTTCTTGGCTGAGAAAATTTCTTTTGGTCCGTCTCCTCTGAGTTCATCAATATACACCCCTGGTGTCTGGGTTACTAGAGGGTCCGAGACATAAGCAAGTGCCTTCTCGTCTTTGGCAAAGGCATATTTTTTGACATATTTCAGCGAGTCCTGCTGACCGTTGTTTAGGTTTCTTATAATTGTATGATAACCGTTCTTAGCACTCGGTTTCTTTCCTTTATCGGAGGACACTGCATTGGCATCTAATTGATATGCCAAGAAACCGCCCCACATCTGGGGCATGCTATAAGCTCTGACCATGGGAATTTTGACCAGTGCTTTGGTCTTGAGATTTAGAATAGCCAGGCTGTCCTTCGGCATATCTTCCTTCTTGGTCTTCTGTCTTTTCAATTCTCGGACCGCTGACTGCCAGGGCTTGATGGTGAATACGGCAAAGTCACTATCAAAAGTAAACTGCCCATTATACCCTCGCTCATGCTCAAAAACCACATTTCCTTGAGCATCTTTGATTTTCAGATGGTTATCCTCCTCTCCTCTTTCCAATGAATACATGATGAACTCTCCATTCCGGGAAATGCGTTGATTCTCTATGGTATTCCAGATATCAAAATCAGGGTGATCAAGTACCCTCTTTTGTCCAAATGCTGTTAAAGAGACTAACAGGCAAAGCAGTATTAGGATATTGGTCTTCATAAGTATATAGTTTCGGTTGCTCTAATTTAAGGTGGATGAAGTTAAAGGCTTATCTTTTTTTATCATCGGTAATCATTACTAATCATCTAGCACCTCGCTTGGAATAGATATCCCTTTTGATAAGTCATATGGTCTTGATAGGCCATATTCAAAGACAATCTTAAAAAAATCGTATTTTGGGTATCTCAACCAACACATGATTCGCAAAAACAACTTTAAGCTCAATTGGAAGTATGCCCTGGGAGAGATCTTATTCATCTTTGTTGGCATAAGCCTGGCCATTGGTTTTCAAAATTGGAATGAAGACCGAAAGCAAAAGAATGACCGCAGAATCTACTATCAAAATCTACTTCAAGATCTAGAAAGAGACAATAACGAACTCGCCAGGCTAGGTGAAATTGCTTTAAGAGAACTGAAGACCAGAAGCAAAGCCGACAGTGTTTTGAAAACTGATCTATCGGCCGATCAGAAATCAGAGGAACTGATGAATCTCTACTATCAAGCAGGCCTCTTTGAGTTTTTCCCCAATACCGATACCTATGACGACCTAGTCGCCTCAGGAAATATTAAAATCCTGAATGAAAATATAAGGTCCGAATTGGTCAAATTGGCCAACCTTCATACCAAATACCGAAGATATGAAGTGGGTAATAATGACTTCTTATTGTCTATCTCCAAAAGCATGCATGAGAAGGTTCCGCTTCAGCGCCTGGACTCTCATTGGAAAGATTTTTTAAAAACTGACTTTACTGATATTGGCATCAGTTTATTCAACTTCTTTAAATCAAGTACAGTAATTATTGAGCGAACACAAGACCGATACGCGGAACTCATTGATATTAACAGCCGCCTCATAGCACTACTTGATGAGGAGTTAGATAAATAATTTCAAAAGCAATGACCCGAAAACCCAACTTTAAACTCAACTGGAAATATGCTATCGGAGAAATACTCCTAATATTTATAGGCATCAGTCTAGCTTTTGGACTGCAACAATGGGCCAACAATGTTAATCAACATCGGAAAGGGGTTCAGTATCTGGATGCCTTCTTGATAGAATTGGAAAACAATTTGGTCAATATCGATAATCATGTCGCCAAGACGGATCGAGATGTCAAAAGAGTTATTCAATTTGTGGAGCGCATTAATTCAGATACAGCTACCAGAATTAATCAAGATTTCATTACGGAAATGATAGAGTATCTGGGTCCACCCTATTATGAAAGTTTGTCAGTTGCATCGTTTCAAGACATTATTAACTCAGGCGGAATTGAATTCATCAAAGACGGAGCCATTAGAAGAAAAATCATCGAGTATGGTGTTGTAATTGGTGAATATGAATCCAGAGTGGCTATGTCGTTGGAAAAATGGAATACGATTTTGTCCCCTTACTTTCAGAAACATGCCAACTTATCCAAAATGGACATAGGGGGTCTGAAGTTTGGCTTTTCTGAAGACCTTTTTACCAATGATAAAACCGCATTTATCCAAAATCGGGATTTCACCAATATTCTGAGGGTTAGGATCATCAGACAAAGTAGTGTACTTGAGTATGCTCCCAATGAGTTTATTACCGACTTAAAGGATCAAATCTCTAACTACCTTCTACAATGATCTGCAAACCCGAATCAAGCTTAAAGCAAAGACTCCTTTAAACATGACCCGATGACACTTCCTTAAAACCTATGCTCAACTTCCCTGCTGCGCCAGCATGTCGCAGGAATGGCAGCCAGGCTTAGAAAATTCAGACGCTATGTTAAACTTCCTTAGAAAACTTAGAAGAGATGAAATGAAAGGCACACGGTACGTAAAGTACGCCTTAGGAGAGATCTTCTTGGTGGTGATTGGTATTGTAATCGCCCTACAACTCAATGCCTGGAATGACCAGAGGAAAGAAAAAGTTAAGGAGCAAATTCTCTTGAGAGGGTTGGAGAAAGATTTTATGGCCAATGATTCTATTATTTCTCAAGGCCTCAAAGATCACCAACTGCATCTTCAGGAGAGCATGGAATTCTTAAAATATCTGGGACCCAATGCCGATGAATTGGACATTGCCACGATGGCCAGAGTGAATCCGGCAAACTACGCGGTGGTCGACATTGTGGAAGGCGGTTTGTTTGCACTCTTGAATTCCGAGCGTTTGGAAATCGTCCAAAATGAAGAATTAAAAGCCCTGCTCACGGCTTACCCTAGCTCTTTGGCAGATTACCGTGAACATGAAGGTGTGAGCCGTGATTTGGTTGTGAACAAGATTCGACCAAGAGCTGAAAAATACCTTGCTCTTGTTGCCGTTGACTCGACATTGATACCACTTACGGATGTGCACCCATCAAATTATCGCGCCTATGTACGGGATAGAATGACTCAAAATGAGGTAGTCAATAGAATTTGGATAATGCGTAATTGGGTCATTCCCCATTTAACTACTCTTCAAACACATAATTCAAACATTCTGGTTTTATTAAATCAAGAGATTAAAGATTAATGCTCAACTTCCCTGCTGCGCCAGCATGCCGCAGGCATGGCAGGCAGGCTTAGAAAACAGATAAAAAGGAATTAGTTATATTTTGACCACCAAGCCGACCTTAAGCCCATGAACCTGAATAAGTTCTTTCAAGAACTCAAAAGACGAAATGTCTTTAAAGTAGCCACTGCCTATGGCGTGACAGCCTGGCTGATTATTCAGGTACTCGTTGCCATTGAAAAGCCTTTAGGTATTCCGGAGGGTGTAGATACGGTGGTCATCTGGGCACTGATCATCGGGTTTCCACTGGCACTGATCATTGCCTGGATCTACGAATGGACGAACAAAGGTCTTCAAAAAACGGAAGATGTAGACAGAGAGGAGTCTATCACTTCCACTACCGGCAAAAAGCTTAATCGAATTATCATATCCTCTCTCTCACTGGTTGTTATACTCCTATTGGTTGAGCGTATCTTCTTTGCCAGTGATTTATTCGATGCTAAAAAGCCTTCGATTGCTGTTCTGCCTTTTGCGAGCCAGAGCACTGATGATCAAGATATCTCACTTGCTGAAGGGCTTTCGGCAGAAGTAATCAGTGAAATGGGACGTATTGAAGGGCTTAAAGTAGTTGCTCAAACCTCCTCATTTCGATTTACAAAGGTTTCTAATAGCAATGCCGATATAGCCAAAGAGTTAGGTGTTAGGCATTTATTGACCGGTCAAGTGAGTATACGAGGTACTGCAATTGTAGTTGAAGCAGAACTTCTGGATGCTGATGAAGGATCAGTGCTTTGGTCAGACAAAATTGAGCGGACCCTTGAAAATCTTTTCGACATCCAATCCACCATCATCAAGGCGGTTACCGAAAAACTCCATGTAGACTTACTCCCTGCTGAAGAAGCGCTGCTCAACAAAAGGCCCACTGATAACCCACTAGCCTATGAGCTTTATATTCAAACCAGGCAAACTATGGGACTCACTGGAGATGAAATACGACTGGAAATAGAACTCCTCAAAAAAGCGATTGAGCTAGATTCAACTTTTGCTAAAGCCCATGCTACCCTGGCCATTGCCTATGACCGGTTAAGTCAAAAGGCGAGTTTTGCACATGAAGAAAAGATTGCCAAAATGGAGTATCATGTAAAGAAAGCCTTTGAGCTAGATGCCAATGAACCTATGGCTTTCAGAGCAAGATCTTGGTTAATAGAGGCAAGGTTTTCAGATGGTCCTGAAAGATATGCTAAGGCAGAAGAGGATCTTCTCAAAACGATTAGTCTGGCTCCTAACAACGCGCTGGCTTTTAATGACCTACAGATCAATTTAAGAACCCAAAACCGGGATCTTGAGGCGGATTCGGTACTACTGCTGGCATGGGAATTGGACCCATTGAATGCAGCTATAACCCATAATGTGGCGGGGCTTTATTCCAATGCGGGCAACAAAAAGGAAGCGGTTGAACTTTTAGAAAAGGCGATTAGGGACCATCCAGATTTTGCACCTATGCGAGCCCAATTGATAGACCTTATAAGACTGGAACCTTACGGCAGAACAGACGAATCGTTTAAGTTGGCCCATGCAGCCCTTAAGGAGTTTCCTAATGATATACGGCTTTTAGAAACCTTGGTGGAGCTCAGCAGGTTCCTCGATTTGACTCCCATGATCGACAAGTACATGAATCAATTTCAGCTCCTCTACCCTGAGAATTTCGGAATGATGATGGAATTGTACGATACCAAAATGTTCTTCAAGGATTACGAGTTTGTTTTGAATTTCACAGATATGATGGAACAAAGGTTCCAGGGCCAGAGTGGAGCCTTAGAGAAACCATTTGCCAGATCAAGAGCATCAGTTGCATTGAGAAGAGGGGATTATGATCTGGCCAAATCGTACATTCTTAAGGGTTTTCCTGAAGTACTAGACCTTGATTTCGACTTGCTTCAAATTTTAGATGAACAGATTCAAAATGATGTTCATTACGCTTTTTTAAGTTACTCGATTATATTGAAAGAAGAGGACAAAAAGGATTCAAGCTTGATGTATGTTGACAAACTAGTTCAATTTTATGCCCATTTTGATTCCATTTCAGATCTTAGAACACAGAGTTCCAAGAACATTCTAGATGAGCTCTTGACACAAGCACCCAAAGTATCTACACCACGCCTGTTCAGTAATGTCTCTTATCAGTCACTTACTGGAGACGTGGATGGCATGATTGAAATATTAGAAGAACTGTACTTTGAGCGCAGGGCCTTCTCAAATGCCTGGCAAAGCCTAAATGGCGCAGTTCTTTATCAAATCCATGATGGTAACCCCAAGTATGAGGCTTTCAAAAAACGAGTCAGGGAAGATGTTCATAAAAAGAGAGCTGTAGTAATTGAATATCTCAAGGAACAGGGGGAATGGGATAATGCCTGGGATGCACAACTCAATTAAAATTCAACCAATGAGACTTACTTCTACTACTTTTAGAATCATACTTATCGGTTTGTTTTCTTTTCAGACCTTAGGAATGAATGCTCAAACTGAAGAGCAAAAGGCCATGGCCAAACTTTCTTTCCTTATTGGTGATTGGAAGGGTGAAGGCACCAGCTATCCCAAAGAAGAAAATGAGCCTTATCAGGTACTAAGTAAAGTGCGCTACGATTTGGATGGTGAGCTGCTCGTGCTGCGCCATCGATCCACCCGAAATAACAGCACCATTCTAGCCCTTCACACCATCATGTATTATAACAAAGAAGATGGCTTTTACTACTACAATGCCTACAGAAGAAGCGGTGCCCGCCCTTTTCAATATCAGCTAAAGGATGACCAATTCATTTGCGAGATCAATGGCAACTATCGTTTGACCTTTCAAAAGACCGAAAACGGTGAATTCAATGAATTTGGTCAGCGGCTTATAGATGGTAAATGGGTAAAGAATTTTGAGGACATCCTGCAACCCACTTCTGAGGTAGTGATCAAGGATCATAGACCTTAACTATAGTTTATGCTATATTCGTTTAGTCTATGATACTCGATGTATATCAGCACTTTAGAGAAACACCCGGTTACAATAAACTTGTAGGAGACGATTTCTGCCTGATAGAATACAAGTGTCCTATTGACGCTGAAAAGTTCAAACTATGGACGGAGTCTCACTTTTTATCTTTCGTTATTAAGGGAAGGAAGGATTGGACCTCTATTGAGAAAACTTACCAAACCAAAGCAGGAGACGCACTCTTTATTAGAAAGGGTGTTTATAATACCAAGCAATACTTAGAAGAGGACTATTGCACTATGCTCTTCTTTATGAATGACAATTTCATTCGAAATTTCATGAAAGAGACTGACCAGGTCCCTGGTGCGAACATTATGGCCCCTGAACGACAGATCTTTGAAATCAATATCAATTCTGGACTAGAAGCCATGTTGATGTCAGTGTTCAACTATATGACGCAAGAGGGAGAAATTCCAAAGGAGTTAGTCATGATTAAGCTGAAAGAGCTCCTTTTCAACCTCTTAATGGACAAAGACAATCCTGAGATTGCCGATTTCTTGAGGTCCGTTCAGTCGGTAGAAAAAACAAGTCTGGATGAATTAATGCGCAAAAACTTTCACTGTGACTTAAGCATGGAAGACTTTGCGCGGCTCAGTGGCCGATCACTCTCTACTTTTAAAAGAGACTTTAAAAAAATCTATAACGACACGCCTCAACGCTGGCTTACTGACAAACGCTTAGATTACGCACGGACCCTCCTACTCACCTCTGACTTGAATGCCAATGAAGTTGGCTTTGAAGCAGGTTTTGCCAATTCTTCCCACTTCAATAAAACCTTCAAAGAAAAGTTCGGCCTGCCTCCCAATCAGTTTCGCAAGTCGGAGCTTTCAATTCTATAGTTCAAAAAACAGCCCAAGCGTAGATTGGCCTTTTCAACAAATCATTTGAACTTCTGAGAAAACCTCGCCAAACATGCCCGAAATAATTTTGAGGCATGAAAAAAATACTAATGTTTTTGTATTCGATCATTGCCTACCTGGTTGGCTTTGCTTCGATCTTATTGTGGATTGCTTCTGTAAGCAACCTGGTTCCGGAAGTCTCTATTGATGGCACGCCACAGCTTCCGGTCTATCTCGCCATTCTAAAGAATTTTGGATTGGTATTACTTTTTGGACTTCAGCACAGCGTTATGGCCAGAAGACCAGTTAAACGATCTTTCGAAAGGTTCTTCCCTCGCCATATTGAGCGAAGCACCTTTGTGCTTGTCTCAGGCATATTGCTCACATTCCTCGTTTTAGAATGGGAGCCATTGGGAGGGCAAATCTGGAGTATTCAAGAAGGTTCTGTTGCCTATTACACTTCTTACGTATTGTTTTTTGCTGGCTGGGCTATCCTCTTCATCAGCTCCTTTCTAATCAATCACTTCGACTTATTTGGCTTGAGACAGACCTACCTTGAGTTAAGGAACAAACCCTATACTGAGCTCAACTTTAGGGTTTACAGTTTCTACAAATACATTCGTCATCCCTTATACGCTGGAGGAATTCTCGGGGTATGGGCAACTCCCAATATGACAGTGACGCATTTAGTCTTTGCCATAGGCATAACCGCCTACTTTGTCATAGGTGCCAAAATTGAGGAAAGAGATCTTATCAATGACTTCGGTGATGACTACCTGGGCTATAAGGCCAGCACTCCAATGCTTGTTCCATTTACTAAAAAATCTAAATAAAATGAGACATCTATCTACAGTTTTAGAAAGACAAAAGCCATTAATGACTACTTACCTAATGGAGCCGGAAAAGGCCTGGGTTACAGATGTGGCAATAGTAAAAGGTCAAAATCTAAATGATCCTTTTCATACCGAGGTCATCTGCAATAATGAGTTAGAGGTTCCAATTCCAATTGGGGTACACCGAGCTGTTGGTGGTTTACATGACGCTCCTAACCCCGGTGATATACTTTGTACGGCATTAGCCGCCTGTTTTGAAAGTACTTTGAGGCTAGTGGCCAATCGCCTGGGAGTAACTTTAGTCGAGACGGAGGTTAAAGCCAGCGCTGAAGTTGATGTAAGAGGTACATTAATGGTAGATAAGTCCGTACCTGTGGCCTTTCAAAAAATGACATTAAGTGTCAATGTATCCTGTGAGCAGGCAAATGATCAGCTGATTCATACGATGCTCATGGCTACCGAAAAAAGCTGCATTATACTTCAAACTATGAAAATGGCTATCCCCGTTTATATCGAACATAAAACTGAAGTTTCATTAGTGCAGGAGTGAGCTTGGCATGAGAAATGTTCCTAGCTTAAAAAAAGCATATGAAGTTTGAACAATTTATATCAACAGTCTGATTTACATGACATAAGCTTATTCTTGCATACCAGCTAGTTGGTAGTTTGGAGTGAATTAAGATTGATGATAATTTGAATCTAACTTCTGGTAAAAGCTTAAGAAACAGCCCTCTGACACAGACAGGAGGGCTGTTTTGGTTAATTCTCTTTTGAAGCTTCCCAGGCGGCTACGCGTTTCTTGTGAGCTTCCACATCCCATTTCAGGTTCCAGTATGCGATGTACTCTTCAATGGTTCCCAAGCCAACCGAAGCCCTTCTTTCATTGACTTTTTCGGGCTCTATCATAGGCAGCACGTACAGCTCACCCGTTTCCTTGTCATTCCTTAGTTGACTCCCATAGATTTGTTTCTTTCCAGTTTTAGTCGCCACACGGTCTTCCAGCATGGCAAGATTCTCTGAACGTGCCTTTCCATCCTTCACTGCCTGCCTGATCATTGGCAATCGCCTGACCTGAACATCGAGTTTTGCATGTTGGATAATGAGAAAAAGTGCCACATTGCCTTTTGAGCCAACCACGTCCACCCCCAGCCAGCCGTGCTCATCCAGTATCTCGTTTACTCGTACGGTATGCAGAGAGTCAATTTCCATAATTTCATCCCATTTGGCCCTGACTTTTGGATCATCATTTCCTAGTTCGTCAATCATGGCAATTACCTCATGTCTATGCTTAGAATCTTTTTCGAGCATGGCTTCCAGTTCCTTGGCCAGGGCTTCATTGTACACCTCCTGCCCTACTAACGGCACGGATAGAAGAAGTAGTAATAAAAATTTTAATAGCTGTCTCATATCTCGGCTTATTCTTTGATCATTACTGCCCATCGAGTGGCCACCTTTGAAGTTTCTTGCGCTTTCAATTGCTTCTGAATCTCTTCATCATTGAGCCCCATATTTTTATAGGCATCCAGAATTACTTGATCAGTTTTGAATTTTTGACGCATCACACCAGTTGTGCCAATTACTGCCACCCAGCCATCTGGTTCATCAAAAATATGTACAGCTGGGACATCAATGTTAGGTGCGGATGTCCCCTGGCCATAAATGGAACTGATTTGGCCAAAGACATGCCCTTTAATTACAGTTAAAAAACCTGCATCAGTCCAATGCTGCAAACGTGCTATCCCAGTAGAATCTTTCTTACCAAGTTCCCACCCTACTCGAATAGGATTACCTGATCCAACGTAGGAGATTAATTCTTCTAGGCTTCCACTAATTCTATTTCCCTCTCTGTCGGCTTCGTAAACGACCTTGTACAAGCTATTTTCTTGAGCCATTAGAAAGCCACTTGCACCAAAAATGAACAGGCTTGCGATTAATAAATTTCTGAGTTTCATATTCTTTTTTGAGGAAATCTGGGCTCTTCATGCGCTACTGAGAAATTAATTCAACAAACAACCGATTAACATCTACAAACGACACCAGCCGGATACGCTTCAAAATCGTATTTTAGATATCTCGGATTTGCTATGAACTATAGACACAAAAAGATATATCAGCACCTCGGCTTCTGGCTGGTCTTTTGGTTTGTTCAATCGCTACTCTTCAGTGGAGGGAGGCATTTGGATTTTTACTTAGTAAAAAACATAGTCATTGTCGGACTACAGGTCATCATTGTTTATGTCAACTGGCATCTCTTATTTCGATTAATCGCCACCAAGCGTTACCTACTTTTCTCGCTCATCTCCATAAGCTTGGTGTACCTCATTTACTCCATTGCCTACACTTTAATTGATGCAATACTTTCAATGGCCTTTCCCAATATTAAGGCCCTCACACCCTATAAATTCAAGTGGGGCACTTCCTTCTGGACGGTTCTTTCTGGATCGGCCCCATACTCGATTGCACTCTTAGGCAGTACCGTATTTGGCCTTATTAGAGAAAATAATAACCTAATCAATCAAACGCCTGCAAGTGAAGCGCCAGAAAAGCCTGAGGAGGAAGAAAACACCTTAATGCTTAAAGAGGGAAAAGTTATTCATAGACTACCAATAGAAGACATTCTCTTTGTGCAAGGGATGAAAGAGTATGTAAGTTGGCACACCAAAGACAAAAGACTAGTGACACTTCATTCTCTCAGTAGCTTGGAAGATCAATTAGGTGATAAAGGTTTTTTGCGCACACATAAATCCTTTATAGTGAATACAAAGTGTGTCAATGCTATTCGTTATGACTCACTCGAAATCCCTGGTACCAAAATACCTATAGGCCGAAGTTATCGGAGTCGTGTTCAAGATTGCTTTCAGTCCGAAATCTAAATTATGAAAAAGCTTTATTGTTTGTTGATCGTTTTCAGTTTCATTCTGTACTCTGGCTGTCAGAAAAAAAATGACTGGGTTCCAGTATACAAAAATGATAAGGAGGGAAATGCGATCCTTGGAAGCAAAATGGAATTGATCAACGCCATCCGCAATGGAAATGAGATTCGAATAGCCTGGGGTTCCGAAGGGAAGACTCACCGCATCGAACATATAAGCGATCCCACATGGATTGCTATTTTGGACGAAACCGAAGTAATTGCCCATATAGACCCGCAAGTTCTATCAAGTGTAAACTGGGAAACACTTAGTGCGGACTATTCGGATTCAACTAAATTAAATGAAGAGTGGCGTGTAGTGATTACAACAAAAGGAGAATTCGATGCAGTTTGGTATGATCGAGAGAATCACAAAGTACTTCAACGAAGACCTCAGAACCATGTGATGACTTGGTTTGTCAAGGGAGAAATAGGAGATAACGCTACCCCTCTCTATCAGAAGTAAGGATTTTTAGCCTCTGACTTCCTTTACCGATGCATCCAATAGGCTGATTGCTTGCTCTATTTCCATTTCGTTTAGAGATGCAAACCCCATCCGGATAGCATTCAGCTTGTTTCCCTCAGCATCGGAGAAGACAGATTTTGATATAAGAAGTCCTTTCTTAATTGCTGCTTTCCTTAGCTCCGGTAAATTGATAGAATCGTCAAATGTTACCCAAACGGCCAAACCACCTTCTGGTACTTGAAAGCTTACCAATCCACCTAATTTATACTTCAACAAATCACAAAAGAGATCTCTCCTTACATGATAGGC
Source organism: Roseivirga sp. (assembly GCA_965230105.1). Lineage (GTDB taxonomy): Bacteria > Bacteroidota > Bacteroidia > Cytophagales > Cyclobacteriaceae > Roseivirga. The sequence goes on from CBDDKG010000002.1 coordinate 320,886, forward strand.
CTTAAGGGCCTTTTTCATATGCCTCCTTATTTCCCCCTCCTCAAAAAGCATTGCAATAGCTCGTTCTAGTGCCATATTTCCATGACAGTCGATGAATCGACTTAGCCGTGATAGTTCTCTGATAAAATTGGCCGGGGCAACTATAAAACCAGTCCTCAAACCTGGAGCAACCGTCTTACTCAAGGAACCAACATAAATTACAGAACCCGCTCGATCTGAACTAGACATGGGCAAGATTGGGCTGCTATTGTAATGAAAGTCATAATCATAGTCGTCTTCAATAATGGCGAACTGATACTTCTCGGCCAGCATCAATAGTTTCATTCTACGCTCCGCACTTAGCGATACTGTTGTGGGGTTATGATGATGTGGCATAATGAACACTGCTCTTATCTTCTCTTTCTGACAAACTTTCTCAATCGCATTGACATCTATCCCCTCATCATCAAGCGGTACTTTGACCAACTCTCCTCCGGCAATCCTAATAATGTCATTCGCCACTTTGAAGCTCACATCCCCAACAATTACCTTATCTCCTGATCCGAGTAACACACGGAAAATATTTGAGAAGGCCATAAGACTACCGCGGGTAATCATAAGATTATCAGTGCTTACATTGATACTTCTAGTCTCGGCCAGATACTTAACCACCTGCTTGCGTAGCAAAAGGTCTCCGTTAAAACTGTCTGAGTAATTCAAGAGTTTAACACTCCTTTTACCATTCATTATGCCATTGATATTCTTAGTCAATGAACGCATAGGTGCAAGTCGAACATCAGGATAACCCGCATCAATAACCAGTTCGTTTCCGGCAATCTTTGGAGACTGATAATGCTCTAAAAAGTCAAGATTGTTATTGAGCTCGAAGATACTCTCGGCCTTATGGTCTCTTTCAATACCGGAATCCAAGGCACGCGCATGACTTATTGGGAGCTTAGAACTCACAAAACATCCTTGATTAGGTTTTACTTCGAGCCAGCCTTGCGCCTCAAGTTCTTCATAAGCCGAAATAATCGTTCTCCTATTTACACCTAGTAAGCTCGATAAGCTACGTGAACCTGGCAGTTTTAGACTAGAAGCAATTTCACCGCAAGAGATCTTCTTAATGAACTCATTACATACCTGAAGGTAAAGAGGCACCGTACTCTCTCTGTCAATCTTGATAATGGTTTTATAGGGCAACATAACCGGATCACCTTTTGATTATAAACTGGATTAATTATACGCACCGGTTAAGATATAGTTTTGATCATGAATAACACAATGATGAACTATAAACTTTAAGATTATGAAACTCCAACAAAGCCTGAAAGCCCTCTTGGTCTTTGCAATCATCATGTTAAATGGCTTCAACTTAAATGGTCAGGAAAGTATAGCCATGACCAAAATTTCCGAACCAATCGTCATAGATGGCAAAGTGAACGAAGCCGTTTGGGATAAGGTGCCAATGCTTAATGTGACTCAGAAAGTACCGAATGCCGGAGCACCTCCAACGCAATTGACAGAGCTGAGGCTGGCCTATGACAATGAATATCTCTACTTATCGGGGAGAATGTTTGATAATGAACCCGAGAAAATTGTGGCCAACTCGAAGAAGCGAGATGACTTTTCTGAAAATACAGAATGGATGGGTTTTTTAATCGACTCCTATAACGATCGAGAGAACTCGCTAGGTTTCTTTGTCACTCCCCACGGTTCGCGGCTCGATATGGGCATTGCTAATGATGCTCAAGGGCCAACGGCTTTTAACATCAGCTGGAATAGTTATTGGGATGCCGCTGCCACCCGCGATGAAAGCGGTTGGTTTGCCGAGATAAGAATCCCTTTCACCACACTCCCATTTGAAGTTATTGATGGAAAAGTAACTATGGGCATTACAGCTTGGAGGTATTATGCTCGTAATGATGAGACGGACATCTTCCCTCCTAGAGACCTATCCACCGGAAGTTCTTTCCGGCCATCATTAACACAACGTTTTACTTTCAAGGACATTGACCAAAAAAAACCGATCCATATCACACCATATGTTTTAGGAGGTATGGCTAACTCTCAAGTACACACTCAAGGAGATGTTAGCTACCATAATGAACAGCAGTTCAAGAAGGAAGTTGGTATAGATGCAAAAGTAGCGCTTGGCAGCAATGCAACCTTAGACCTAACTGTTAACACTGATTTTGCGCAGGTAGAAGTGGACGATCAGCAAGTAAATCTGACTCGTCTCAACTTATTTTTTCCGGAAAAACGACTCTTTTTTCAAGAGCGAGCAAGTCTCTTCGAATTCAACTTTGGTAATTCTGATCGGATATTTCATAGTCGAAGAATTGGCATTGTCAATGGACAGCAAACTCGAATTTATGGAGGTGCTCGAGCTTATGGTCGTTTTGGCACTTGGGAAACTGGCGTTTTGAATATGCAAACCGGACCGCAAGGAAGTATTGACTCCGAAAACTTCAGTGTTTTTAGGTTACGGAAAAGGGTGCTTAATGAAAATTCGACTATCGGGATGATTCTTACCAATAGGACTGATTTCAAAGGTAGATATAACACCGTTTATGGCTTTGATGCTACGCTAAGGGTTCATAAACAGAATTACCTCTCTATGCGACTCGCTCAGTCTGTCACTGATGAAAACAATTCCCCTCTCAGTTCACTCGACCAAACCAAGTATTTCATTGAACTTTCAAAAAGATCTCAAGAAGGTTTTACCTATACCATTAATTATGGTCGAGCCGGTAAGGAATACGAGCCTGGTATTGGTTTCGAACATAGACCTGACTTCAGCCAACTCAACCATGTGTTTTCTTACAATATGTTCCCAAGCAAGGAGTCCAAAATTACTCAGCACGGTCCATACCTAATGGGTGGTTTGACATGGGGCAATTCAAACGGTAAGCTTGAGACTAGAAATACACATTTAGGATACAATATCCTCACCAAACTCGGCTGGACTTATGATATCCGTGTGCAGTCGGACGAAGAGCAGTTGTTCTCTCCTTTGGCATTGCCTGGAAACATTGAAATTGCTCCGGGAAAGTATCCTTTTACAAGTGTTTTTGCTTCAGTGACTACAAATTCTGCAAACCGACTCTCTTATTTCTTAGGCGCAGGCACGGGTAGTTTCTATGATGGCAGTAAGAACACCCTATGGGTTGCACCCTTCTTGAATGTAACTCCTGATTTTATAGTAGAAGCCAGTTACTCCCACAACCAGTTGAATTTTAAAAATCAATCCAAAAAGGTCAATGTTGTACTCACTCAGCTAAAAATGCTCTACACCTTCAGTACCAAGCTGACTGTAAATGCATTTATCCAGCACAATAGCGTTTCAAAAACCTATCTAGGTAGTATTAGACTCAGGTATAACCCTAGAGAGGGCGATGATTTCTTTTTCGTCTTCAATGGAGATTTGAATCAAGACAGGTTCAGGAACGAATTGACCTTACCGATTAGCAACGGCAATACTATTTTCCTCAAGTACAGCAAGACTCTTCATTTTTAATCGTGTTCCAGCCGGATGCGTCAACGGTTTTAAACCGGATGAGCATCCGGCCAATTTTAAGTCCTTTTTTCGCATTAAAGCTCAGTATCATGAAATTTAAATCCATCACATATCTAGTCCTGACAATTCTAATACCACTAACTGCTTTTTCACAACAACAAGACTTCAATAAATTGCTAGAAGACTTCCATGAGGAAGGCCTTCAGTTAAGCCCTTTCGCGGCCACACTCAACACAGGTGATAGCCGAAATAATGACAAGTTTGAGCTTGACATTTCCGATGAATACAGAAATGATTTTGTCAGTTACTATCAGAAATATAAGACTGCTTTAGAGGGTATAAAAAGATCGGAACTATCGGCTGATCAGCAAGTGAGTTATGACATCCTACTTTGGGAATGTGATATCAATATAGACGGAGCTAAGTACCCGACTCATTTGATGCCACTCAATCAATTGTGGTGCTTACCCATCATTGTAGGTCAACAAGCTTCAGGTCAAGGTGCTGTGCCTTTTAAGACGGTCGAAGATTACGATAATTGGCTCAAGAGATTAGACAGTTTTGTCTTATGGATTGAATTAGCCATTGAGAGAATGAAAGAGGGAATTCAATCAGGACACACCCTTCCGAAAGCACTCACCGAAAAGGTCATGCCTCAATATACTTCACTTGCAAAGGGCAAACCGACTGATCACTTATATTATAGTCCTGCTAAAAATATCCCAGAAGCATTTGAAAAAGTTGAGAAGAGGAAGATCGAAAAGGCTTACAGTGCCAAGGTAGAGAATGACCTAATTCCAGCCTTTAAGAGACTAAGCGACTTTCTGTTAAACGAGTACCTGCCAAATTCCAGAACATCTCATGGAATATCGGCCACACCGAATGGTCTGGAATACTACAACTACCTCATCAAAGTACAGACCACCACCACACTCAAGGCTGATGAGATTCATGCTGTTGGCCTATCAGAAGTAGCGAGAATTCGGGGAGAAATGATGAAGGTGAAAAATCAGGTTGGCTTCAAAGGGAGCCTGATTGAGTTTTTCAACCATGTAAGAAATAACCCTGATTTGATGCCTTTTAAAAAGCCTGAAGAAGTCCTAAACAATTTTACTGAAATCTATCAGAAGATTAAACCGCGCGTTGAGGAGTTATTTGACCTGGAGATCAATATCCCATTTGAGATTAAGCGTGTCGAAGCGTTTCGTGAAGCAAGTGCTTCTGTACATTATGTACCCGGAGCAGCCGATGCGAGTAGACCAGGTATTTTTTATGTGCCCATTCCAGATGCCACCAAGTACAATACCTTCTCTGACGAGTCTTTGTTCTTACATGAGGCCATTCCAGGGCATCACTTCCAGGCGTCAGTAGCACTAGAAAACACCGAAGTACCCACTTTTAGAAAGTTTGTTTGGTATGGGGCCCATGGCGAGGGTTGGGGGCTCTATTGCGAATCCTTGGGAAAAGAGCTTGGCCTCTTTTCGGACCCCTACCAATACTTCGGCATGCTGAGTATGGAAATGCACAGGGCAATAAGGCTGGTGGTTGACACGGGTATTCACACCAAAGGATGGACAAGGGAAAAGGCCATCAAGTACTCCCTAGAAAACGAAGCTGTTGCCGAGGCAACCATCATATCTGAGGTAGAGCGATACATGGCATGGCCAGCACAGGCACTTTCTTACAAAGTCGGACAACTGAAGATTCAAGAGTTGAGAACCAAGGCTGAAAAACAGCTAGGTAATCGATTCGATATCAAAGGATTCCATACTACAATTATAGAATCAGGCGGCCTTCCTCTAAAGATTTTAGAAGAGAAGATCAATAGCTGGATTGAACGCAATAACTAAGGCAAAAAATGAAAATCACAGACTTAAATCCCAATGAATTCGACCCTCTCTATGGAAAGTACATCAACCAGCTTTCCAAGAATGTATCACTGCGTGAAAGCTTTGAGCAAGGAAAGGAAAACATTGCCGCTTTCTTCAATAGCATTCCGGAAAACAAGTTAGACTATCGTTATGCTCCTGAAAAGTGGTCAATCAAAGAAGTGTTTCAGCACTTAATTGATACGGAGAGAATTGTTATGCACAGAGCCTTCCGAATAGCTCGAAATGACATGACTCCCCTGGCCCCATTTGATCATATGGCATATTTAGAACCTTCTCTTGCAAGTAAAAAGTCAATGCCCCAACTGATAGAGGAGTACGAGGTAACAAGATTATTCAGTCAATCACTTTTAGACAGTTTAAGCGACTCAGACCTATGCCGAATTGGTATAGCCAGTCTACGTCCACTGTCGGCAAGGGCCTGTGCATTTCATACTACTGGGCATGAAATATGGCATCAACAAGTTATCATAGACAGATATTTATAAGATGAAAAGAAACGTAGGCATTCTAATTTTCAAAGAAGCAGAAGTATTAGATTTTGCAGGCCCATTCGAGGTATTCTCCGTAGCCTCAGAAGTTCACAACTTTGAATTATTCAATGTATTCACAGTTGCCAAGTCCAAAACGCCTATATCGGCCGTGAATGGTCTCTCAGTAAACCCGGATTATACTTTTGAAGATCATCCACATATCGACATTCTAATTATAGCGGGCGGGTCAGGCACCAGGCCATTGCTAGATGACCGCCACACACTTGATTGGGTTGAACACATCAATCAGTCGACCGAGATTACCATAAGCATTTGTTCTGGAGCAAGATTATTGGCCAAGTTAGGCCTGCTTGATGGCAAGCCGTATTGCACCCACCATCAAGTATATGATCACTTAAAAGAGTTGGTACCAACGGGATTACCGCAGCAAGACAAACGTTTCGTTAATGCTTTCAAAATTTATACCTCAGGTGGAATTTCAGCTGGTATCGACTTATCATTTCATATCGTAGGAGAGCTGTATGGTAAGGAAGTGGTTCAGGCTACAGCAGAATACATGGAGTATAGATTGATGATTGTTTAATAGAGTTTCTGGGACTGATTAAAACGAATTCCCTATCAGAAACACATACACCCAGATTAATTTTTGTTATTCCCATCCAAACATCTGCTTTGTAAACTGTAATTACCTGGTAACCAATAGAATTCATAGCTTTATATAGGGTCGCATTGACCCTTTCACCTAACATTTTGAATTATGAAACTTGACCAATCTATCAGGCAAGTATGCCTATTGCTCATTATTTCTGCCAGTATACTACTCCAGAGCTGCGGTGAAACAGAAGAGACTTCACCTGAAGATGATCCACAGGAAAGTATTGGAACCCTCATTATGCAATCCGCTGCCTTTAGCGAATTTGCCTCCCTTATCACAATCGCGGACCAAGAAATCCCACAGGGGGAAACAGGTGTACTACAGATGCTCAATGAATCTGGCAATATGAAAGTCACCGTCTTCGCACCTTCCAACGAGGTATTTGAGTTACTGGCAGTAGAATGGAGTACACCCAATTTTCAGGCGAGTGTTACCGATGTAATTGATGAGTTCACTCACAGTGGACAACCCGCTAAAACACGAGACTTTCTTCTGGGCCACATCTTTCGAGATACAGAAAGCTATTCGTCATCTCGTTTTCAATCCGACTTGTCTTTTGAAAGTGAAAAAGGAATTCGCTGGCGGATGATTGCTTCCGAGAACGCTACTTCTGGTTTTGGCTTTGTGCTAGAATAATAGCTCGGCCAATGCCAATCCATATTCCATTTACGAGACGGATGTGCTAACAGGAAACAATGGTATTGTACATGCTGCTTTAGTCAACTAAAGTTGAATATTGGACTTAGTACAAGTACCGAGAAGCCAGCGCCCTGCTGGCTTCTCTATTTTATAGCTTCTTTAAGCTAGTGGGCAAAGGTCGAAATTCAAGTATACAACTCATCCATTTCACATCTTCTTTCAGGCTACCGAATCCCTAAGTGTGAGAGACAACTTCAAGCAGACGGCCTCAACTAATTTATTCAAATGCTTATCTTTATCTCAAGTGAGGATTTGACAAATTTGAAACAGACCATTTTAATCTTCGGGGGTATAGCGGTAGCCATTATAATGCTCTTCCAACTGAGCAAGCTTTCTTTTTTAAATACATCAGACGCTTCTGACATCTTCCTTGTCGTCACTGGCGTTTTGTTCATTCTGGTAGGTTATTTTATCAATCGCTTCTTGCAGATAAAAAGATCACCGAGCTTCATAAAAGCTTCATCCAGTCAGTTGAATGGAAAATCCGACCTAAGTAAGCAAGAGCACAAAGTCCTAATGCTTATGGCTGATGGATTATCCAATATTGAGATTGCCAAAAGTCTTTTCATATCAGAAAATACAGTTAAAACCCATGTCTCCAGGGTACTTGGGAAGCTTAATGCAAAAAGACGAACCGAGGCAGTCAAGATCGGTCGTGACTTGGAAATAATTTAAGCACAGGCGTACTACTTTAGTAGTATTTTTTGAAAATCATACTTTTGAGGGATGCTTTGAGCCCCAAAAGCCTGTAAGATTGTCCCAACCAAAATTTAGTGAAATGAAAAAATTCATCATACGTTATGGACTCTCAGGAGGTACTTTATCCATCACTCTTGGCCTCCTTAATTGGTTTCTCATCGCAAAGCCATTGGGTTATTCCGCCTCCCAATGGGTGGGTTATCTTTCAATAATCATTGGGCTTCTTTGTATTCCACTCGGCATTAAATACTTCAGGGACAAATTGAATAACGGAAGTGTATCGTTTGGTCAAGCCTTTAAAATTGGGATGGGCATCACCTTTATGGCAGCTGTTGTCATGGGCATTTATGCCGCTATTTATTTTGCAATTGCAGGCAATGCGTTTGAGCAATGGCGGAATGACAGTTTAGGCCCTGAAGCTACGCCCCTACCAGAATTTGCCATGACGCCATTCTTTCAGGGAGTCGTAATGTTCGTGACAGCACTACTTATAGGTTTAATCATTAACCTCCTAAGTACACTTGCCTTAAAAAAAGAAGCCCAAGCCTCAGCCTAGCACAGCATGATGAAAGACAAAAAATATACCCTGACAGAAGAGGAGTTAAAGGACAATAGAACTTATGTGGGAAAGTTGTGCCATGGGGCCTATGATCAGACAGCAGACTTTCTAGAAGAGATAAGACACAAACTAGATCGCCTCAAAGTAAGTTACGAACCTCACCATACCCTCTCCATTTACTATGACAATCCAGTCGAAAAAGCCCCTGAAGAGTTATGTTCATTTCATGGCTCCCTATTAGCCCAAGGCGAATCAGTACCGGAAGAAATTGGTAGTTTCGAAATGGAGGCAGGTCATTATCTAAAATATACCACCTGGGATATAGAAATGATTTGGAAAGCCTTTGAGATTGCCAACCGATTTGCAATGGAGAGGGCACTTCCATTGGCTGAATCTGAACCCTTACTGGTCAGTACTTACCCCAATGGAAAGCCTTTGTTTGAATTTTACTTTCTGATAGCAGATTGACACTGAGAAAGTGAAGTCTTAAGGAGCCTCACTTTCTTAATGTTTATTGATTCACATGATCATTTATCCACTCGGCAAAGGCGGAAACTCGAGTATAAAACTCATCCACTCCATATCTTCCTTCAGGCTTACCCATTCCCTTGCCATCCTGATGAGAACTGACACCTAAAATATAGGCCTGATCACCATCGAACCATAAGGCTGGTCCTCCACTATCTCCAGGCCCGCTGATGCCTTCAAGGGGTAAAGCATCTTTGGAATCTGGTCCATCGAAGGTGAAACGGACAAAGCCATCTTGTCTCACACCATTGACTAGATTTTCTGCGGCTCTCATTTTTCTGTCCTTATTTATGGCCCCGTCTGCCATACCTTTGTCTCCTGTACCTGCCCAACCTGTACCCGCAAATATGATACGTTTGCCTACCTCATCGTCTGATTCATATACCTTGGCCAGCTCAACCCCAGGCACAGGCTTTTCCAATTCAAGTAATGCAATATCATTGGCAATACCCCTACTCATATCGAAATCCGGATGAACGATCTTCTGCTTGATACTGTACTTGACTCCATCTACCGTAACATCATCTCCAATTTGAGGAACCACAGCCACATGAGCGGCAGTAACGATCCAATTAGGCCTTATAAAGGTGCCACATCCGGCATTAAGCCTGATGACTGAGCCCGCGTATTGATCGGCAAGGGCTAAGTACTTGGCTTCATCAACGTCATTGACGCATGACGATTTCCCTCGGGGTAACCAGACACACTATACTTATGAGAATCGTAGAAAATGTCTTCATATCAGTTTAGTTGTTTTTCGAATATAAGTAAGTGATTACATAATTATAACTAATTTCTTAGGTTTAACATTTTTTAAGGAATCATTCTTTTCTCTGGTATGATCCCTGCTCCTTGTCAAACAGTTGACGAATAATTATCAATCCGCACAACTCTTTTGTGCATTTATCGGTTAGATAGCTGGATATGTTTTTAGGACCAGATCAAATAACGGATGGCGGCCCCTGGTATGCCGAAACTCACATCACGGACAACTTAATTGTTGAACCGTGGAATGCATTTTCTTCTCTGGCCATTGCTGCTCCGGCAATTTACTTTCTCTGGAAAATCCGAAAGAACCCCAAACAATATGGCTTTCTGCTAGCGGCAATACCATTTCTTTTTTTAAATGGTATAGGTAGTACGCTTTTCCATGGACTCAGAACTTCAAGAGTATTTCTGCTTATGGATTTTATGCCCGCACTCATACTCACATTAATGATTACAATATATTTCTGGTCGAGAGTGTTGCCTAAATGGTGGATGAGCTTTGCCGTAATTACACCGATATTCTTAATGCGCTTTGGTGTCATTGATCTCATCCCAGGGCAGGGCGGCATCAATACTTCATATATGATCAGCGGAGCCGCCTTTTTGGTACCCATCTTCCTGATCCTTAGGAAATATCAGTTTAAGAAAACGATCAACATTGTCATTGGAGCCATTTGCTTTGTACTGGCTATATATTTCAGACAAGTGGACAAAGAATTTACCGAAATTGTCGCGTTTGGTACACACTTCTTATGGCATATCTTCTCTGGTATTGGTGCCTTCTTACTGGCTGACTATCTTTATTTCATTCGAAATAGGGAGTTAGAAGCAAAGGCCAATTTAGCCATTAGCTAGTGCTTAAGATTTGGAGACACTGTCGCTTCGCTAACAGCTTTTCTTTTTGGAATTGAATTACTTAGCTTTAGTTAAAACAACTAATACTTTTTAACATGCAAAAACCTGTAGCGGTTGCCAGATTTTCATCTCTTGGCGAAAAGGAACCTACCCATGCCTTAGTCTCTTCCACAGATCTCGTGGTCATTCGATATGGAGATGAAGTCTCTGTTCTGTATGGTCGTTGTCTTCATAGGGGCGCATTGCTTTCTGATGGTCACGTAGATGGCCATAACCTGATTTGTGGCCTGCACAATTGGGACTATCGAATTGACACTGGTGTAAGCGAGTACAATAACAGTGAATTCTTAAACAAGTTCACATCTACCATTGAGAATGATGAGGTAATTATAGATGAACAAGAGGTAATTGACTTTGAGGTATCTAGCCCAGCACCATTCAATAGAGATGAGTATTTGGGTGTATATGCCGATACACACCCTGAGGCTACCGAACCCTACACCCGTTATATTAAAGAACTCGCTCAAAATGGCCTCAAAAATTGGGGACATCATGGCCCGACAGAAGCCATGGGTGTTGATAGAACTACACTCCCTAAGTGGGAAGATATTCAGTTTTTGCCTGCCCAACTTTCAAGAAGACCTTTATTAGACCATGAAAGTGTTGGTACAAAAACGATCATTGGACCAAATGCCAAAAAGCCCCTGGAACTAGACATCCCAATATTCGTTTCAGACATGTCCTTTGGTGCATTGTCGAGAGAGGCCAAAATTGCGCTTTCCAAAGGTGCGGAAATGGCTGGAACAGGTATTTGTTCCGGTGAGGGAGGCATGCTCCCCGAAGAACAAGAAAACAATGCCAGATACCTCTATGAATTGGCATCTGCTCAGTTTGGTTTTACCTGGGATAAACTCAAAAAAGTCCAGGCCTTCCATTTCAAAGGTGGTCAAGGTGCCAAGACTGGTACTGGTGGGCATTTACCAGGGCACAAAGTATCAAAAGAAATTGCAGAAGTAAGAGGACTGAATGAGGGAGAATCGGCTATCTCGCCAGCAACTTTTCCTGATTTCCATGGTGTTCAAGACTTCAAAGATTTTACGGAGAAAGTAAGAGAGGTGACTGGTGGAATACCTGTTGGTTTTAAAATCTCAGCCGCTCGTCTGGAAGAGGATATCGATTTTGCTTTGGAAGTTGGAGTGGACTATATCATTCTTGATGGCCGTGGTGGTGGTACAGGTGCTGCACCAACTATCCTACGAGACAATATCAATGTACCAACCATTCCCGCATTGGCCAGGGCCAGAAAGCACTTGGATAAGAAGAATGCCGAGGGCGTTTCACTGGTTATCACCGGAGGGCTTCGTGTGGCCGAAGACTTTGCCAAAGCAATGATGATGGGGGCCGATGCAATAGCTGTTTCCAATTCGGCTCTTCAAGCGATCGGATGTTTGGGCATGAGGGCCTGTAATACCAATAACTGCCCAGTGGGTATAGCTACGCAAAAAGAGAGTTTAAGAGAAAGGCTAATTATTCAGTCTTCTGCTAAACAATTACATAACTTCTTTAGTGCTACTACTGATTTAATGAAAGTTGTAGCCCGTTCATGTGGTCATGACGACTTCACAAAATTTAATCATAGTGATCTGAGCACATTCAATTGGGATATCCATAAATTGGCAGGCATCCCATATGCGGGTGTGAACCCTTAAGGAAGAAGAAAAATAATGGAAGAAGTATACAAGAGGTCGGTCAAGTTGCATGAGGAAATGCAAGGTAAGATCGAGATGACGAATAAGATTGCAGTAGATAATACGGACACCTTATCCCTTGTCTATTCACCAGGGGTAGCCCAGCCTTGTCTCGAAATTGAGAAGGATCCCGAAAAGGCCTATGATATGACGATGAAGGGCAATACCATAGCGGTAGTCACTAATGGTACTGCTGTTTTAGGTCTAGGAGATATTGGCCCACTTGCTTCACTACCAGTTATGGAAGGTAAAGCAATGCTATTCAAGAAATTTGCCGGTATTAATGCCGTACCTATTTGCATTGACAGCAACAACACAAGGCACATTATTGAAACAATCACTCGGATTGCACCAGCTTTTGGTGGTATCAATCTAGAGGATATAAAAGCTCCTGAAAGTTTCGAGATAGAAGAGAAATTGCAAGACCTAGGCATACCGGTTTTCCATGATGATCAGCATGGGACAGCCATTGTTACACTAGCTGCCCTTGTCAATGCATGTAAAGTGCTCGGCAAAGAGTTGACTGAGATGAAGGTGGTAATTAATGGTGCAGGTGCTGCCGGTATTGCCATTGCCAAACTATTGAGGTGCTTCAATATTGATTCTGATCTATGTAAGCCAGTCAAGCAACTCATTGTATGTGATAGTAAAGGTGCAATTCATCGTTTTCGTCATGATCTTAACAAGGCCAAGACAGAGCTACTCAAGTACTCCAATTTCCAAGATGTTAAAGGAGATATTCACGATGTTATCAAGGATGCAGATGTGTTTGTTGGTGTCAGCAAGGGTAACCTTCTGACTAAAGAGGATATTAGCAGCATGGCTCCAGACCCTGTAATCTTTGCCATGGCTAACCCAACTCCTGAGATATTGCCTGAAGATGCTTTTGAAGCAGGTGCTTCGATTGTCGGCACGGGGCGAAGCGATTATCCTAATCAAATCAATAACGTTTTGGCATTTCCTGGGATATTCAAAGGAGCCTTATTAGCTCGAGCAGCTACCATCAGTACTGAAATGAAACTGGCTGCAGCCTATGCGATTGCCAGCTCAGTCGAAACTCCTACAAGAGAAATGATTATTCCTTCAGCACTTGATACATCACTTGCCGAAATAGTGGCCAAAGCGGTTGAGCAGGCTGTCTATAACGAAAGAGAAATGGAAAAGAAACTAGCAACCTAAGCGGAACTATATGTTAGAAATCCTTGCCACCATTTTTCTGATTCTGCTGGGCGTATATGTCCTTATCGGTATTGTCTTTTATTTTCCTTTTATAAAAACAGGAGTTCATAAAATCGATGATGGTGTCAAAGATGCTCCCAGGTTTATGAAGATTCTGATTTTTCCGGGAACCGTAGCCCTGTGGCCTGTCTTACTCAAAAAGGTGAAGAAAGGAGAACTATCATGAACGTAAAGCTCCGTAAGAGACATCGGTACATGTGGATGGTTCTGGGTATTGCCCTGCCATTGCTTTGCCTGGAAGCTATTGAAGCCATACCTAAAAATGTAATTGCAGATATACCCAGACATTCATGCTCATTAGACATTGGTATTTGTGGTATCGACAATGCAGATTACCCCATTGTCATTGAGCAAAGTCAAGCAGCGAATACGCTAGATCTAAAAATTAAAACTCCCTTGAAATCAGCCTTCACACTGGCCTATATTTCAAGATCACAAGAACTGAATGAAGACGCTGTGCTTATTGGGGCAATTAACAGCATGGGCGAATATAGTTTCGACATTGATACTCAAATCGATGATCAAACCTATCTTTTGCTGGTAGACAAACTCAATGACAAAATCTTATATCATCAACTTATCCCAACTTCCGCAGAATGAGTGTTAACTACGCAGGAATATTGTGGAACAGGCAGAAGAGGATCTATGATATCATTCTCTTCATCTTTGTTGTGGTTTATCTTGGCCTTTATGTCGGATTTACGGCAACATTCAACCCAGAGTTGACGGCTGAAACTATGATTATTAGAGCAACCGCAACATTAGCCTTGCTCTTACTTCATATCATTTTAAGTATTGGACCGCTGTCCAGACTAAACAAACGATTCTTACCACTCCTTTTCAATCGCAGGCATTTGGGAGTAACCATGTTTTTGGTGGCACTAGTCCATGGTGTCTTCAGCATACTTCAGTTCCATTCCTTGGGGAATAAGAACCCACTATTATCGCTTCTTACTTCTAATGGCAGCTATGACAGCTTGGTCAGGTTTCCCTTTCAGGTTTTAGGCTTTATGGCCTTAATCATTTTCTTCCTGATGGCGGCCACTAGTCATGACTTTTGGTTGAAGAATCTAAGTCCAAAAGTGTGGAAAGCACTTCATATGATGGTCTATGTCGCTTACGGCCTGATCATTATGCATGTTATGCTCGGTGTGGTTCAATTAGAGTCTTCTCCATTTCTATACGGTGGCTTAATGTTCGGTATGGTGACCATTATCGCTCTGCATTTCGCTTCATCCGTGCTTTCAGGAAGAGGACTGGACCTAAAATCAGATGGCTATTATTATGCCTGCAACCTGGAAGATATTCAAGATGACTGTGCCAAAGTATTGACCCTTAATGGTGAGAACATTGCCATTTTTAAATATGATGGGAAGCTTTCTGCCATTAACAATGTCTGTAAACATCAAAACGGTCCTTTGGGTGAAGGAAAGGTAATCGATGGCTGTGTGACATGTCCTTGGCATGGCTATCAGTATGAACCGCATAATGGTACTTCGCCACCGCCTTTCACGGAGAAAGTGTCGACCTACGAATTAAAACTGGAAGGTGAGCGTGTATTTGTAAACCCTGCACCTAAACCAGAAGGAACAACCATAGAACCTGTGAACATAGAAAGCTAATATGAAGAACGACTTCTATATCGGATATATGCCCAATGCACCAAAAGGAATCGTCAGGTTCGTATTGGCTTTTGTGGTATTGCTCTTCGCAATTATGGGTGGTATCTCTTATTTCCTTTCCACATCTCACGACCATATCAGCAACGGCACCTACGAATTTGGGGAGCTTACTGAGGTGACGGGAGTGATCAGAATGGAACCTGTACCCCATATTCGTATACTGGCTGATGAGAATGGTACGGTTGGCAAAAACATCATGCTCATCGATTTTGGCAAGTTTGGGGCAAGAAGCTCTGTAGAAAAGATGCAGAAGAAAATTGGTTCGAATATCAGTGATTTTGAAGTCACCATTCGCGGCACGCTTATCTATCAGGATGGCTTCACCCTGATGGAACTTACAGAAAAAGAAAATGCGCTTCTCAGCCATAAGAAGCTTATTGAAAAGACCAGGTACCAAGTCTTTCCTACGACTATGATGAACAAAACCTTGACTGGAGAAATTGTAGACCCTAAATGCTACTTCGGTTCAATGAAGCCAGGGCAAAGTAAGCCCCACCTTTCTTGTGCGGCACTCTGTATTTCAGGGGGCATACCTCCTGTCTACGTTGTGCAGACTCCTGAAAAGACTGCTGAATATTACATTATCAAAGGTTTGAAGGGAGAAGATATTAATGAAGAAGTTTTGGGCTTTGTAGCTGACGCTACCAACATCCAGGGCATGGTCACAGAACTTGACGAGTGGAAAGTACTGTATATCGACCCTCAAAAAATTAGACGACTAGAGTAATGGATAACTGGGTTATACCACTAACACTACTTCCTGGCATAGGTATGATCATCATGTCAACCTCTCACTTGAGTACGGCTACCAGTGACGAAATCAATCAGCTTTTTCGCGAAGAACCTTACGACAAGAACTTAATCAAAAAGAAGATTTCTCAGCTCTTTCTGCTGAATCTCGCAAAGGTTGGACTATACATCAGCATAGCTGTTTTTTCAGTTGCTGGGCTGATTGAGGCCATCTTTGCCTTACAATCAGAAATGCATGATAGCGGATTAAGAACTATCCTCTTAATCATTGGAGTATCCACGCTTGTATTGGCCACTCTTGTTCTCATTCTCTTTTCAGTCAGAAAGGTCCGTATAAAACGTGACCAGTTTTTAAACCGAATAAACCCATAGACCCATGGCTACAAAAATGAAATGGCACAAAGTGCTCGACAATACAGAGGAATTGCCCGAAGGACGTGTAATGTCTGTTACGGCTGAACACCAAGGGATCTGTCTTACTCATTTTGAAGGCAAGTTTTCAGCCCTGGACAACAAATGTCCGCATCAAGGTGGCCCTCTTGGTGAAGGTAGTATTGAAAATGGTCTATTACGTTGCCCCTGGCATGGATGGGATTATCACCCATGTACCGGAATTGCTCCGGGCTTTGATGATGGTGTCGCGACATTCTTGACCAAAGTAGAAAATGATGCAGTCTATGTCGGCATTGAAGAAGAAGCTCCTCATGAAACTACCATTTCTGATATCATGGCAGAAACCATGGTCAATTGGGGTGTCAACAAGGTATTTGGTATGGTGGGGCATTCCAACCTTGGTTTTGCTGATGCCATGAGGAGACAGGAAGAAAAAGGAAACCTAAATTTCTATGGCATTCGTCATGAAGGGGCTGCTGCTTTTGCAGCTTCAGCTTATGGAAAATTGACAGGAAAACCAGCCGCCTGCTTTTCTATAGCAGGCCCGGGTGCTACAAACTTATTCACTGGACTTTGGGACGCAAAAGTAGATCGAGCTCCCATTTTAGCGTTAACAGGTCAAGTGGCGACTCAGGTAGTGGGTACGGGCAACTTTCAAGAGGTTGATTTGGTGAAGGCTTTCAGCACGGTTGCTGAATTCAATCATCGCGTACAAAATAATTCCAAGCATTCTGAATTAATGTCATTAGCGGTTAAGCATGCCATTTTAAGGAGGGATGTTTCTCATTTGACTTTCCCCGATGAGGTCCAGGAGCTACCGGCACCCGAGAATGCTGAGCCCCAGAATGCCGAAGGTAGAATGCCGGCACCTCAAATAAGTCCCGCCCCTGAGAGTGTTGACAAGGCACTCGGCATGTTTAGAGAGGCGAAAAGACCCGTTATCATTGTCGGTCATGGTGCAAGATTTCATATGGATGCCATCACTGCTTTTGCTGAAAGTATTAACGCTCCTATCCTTACTACCTTTAAAGCCAAGGGATTGATTTCAGATAGTCACCCACTGGGTTGTGGAGTGTTAGGACGAAGTGGTACCCCGATCGCCTCTTGGTTTATGAATGAGGCGGATTTGCTTTGTGTATTCGGTGCTTCCTTCTCTAATCATACAGGAATAACCGATCACAAACCTACGATTCAGGTCGATTTCGATCCGCTAGCGCTCAGTAAGTTCCACAAAATAGATGCACCAGTCTGGGGAGAAATATCAGCTACAGTAAAAATCTTTAGCGATGCACTTTCTGGAAAAATCGAGACAGTCGATCAAAGGCCAGAGGTCGCAAAAAGATGGGCAATATGGAAATCAGAGAAGGCCAAACGACTAATTGACGACCGTGGAAATGGTATCAGTTCTATTGCTGTATTCGAGGCAATGAACAAACTAGCTCCAGAAAATGCAGTAATGTGCGTAGATGTTGGAAACAATGCCTATTCCTTCGGTCGATACTTCGAGAGTAAATCACATGACTTTCTTATGTCGGGCTATTTGGGTTCTATTGGCTTTGCTTTTCCAGCCGCTATGGGAGCATGGGCTGCAGTCGGGGACACACGCCCGGTAATTGCTGTGGCCGGTGATGGTGGCTTTTGCCAGTACCTTGCCGAATTAACTACAGCAGTTAAATACAAAATGCCGATAAAGCTCATCCTTCTGAACAACTCCGAACTTGGTAAAATCTCTAAGGAACAACGGGCTGGTGAATTTGACGTTTGGGCAACGGATTTGCATAACCCTAACTTCTCTGAGTATGCCAATAGTTGTGGCGCCCTGGGCATTAGAGTTGAAAGCAAGGCTGATTTGGAGCATCAAATGGAAAAGGTATTGGCTCATGATGGTCCGGCACTGCTTGAAGTCATGGCAGATGTAAATTTGATCTAGTCAGCTCGGTTTTAAAGACTTCATTGTCGATGGCCACAGGTTTTGTTATTCACAACTTGGTATAGTCGTTCCTTGATAGCACACCGTTAGTGCTTCAAAAAAAGTGAAAACTATACTCAGAATTTCGATTGTAACGGTCCTTTATGGGCTCTTTACCTTTCAGTCTTTAGCTCAGAATAGTCACCCTTCTTATGCAAATGAGAAGACCAAAGAAGTAATTGAGCAAATGATCGAGGCCCATGGTGGTTTCGAAAAGTGGAAGAGTCTCAAAACCATGTCTTTCAAAACAGTGATGCACAGTGAGTCGCTGGGATTTCTAAGGTTTTGGATCACTGAGCAAACATTTGACATGACGACAGGAAAATCATATCAAGATTGGCCGCTAATAGACTCTAAATTGACCTATGATGGTGAAGAAGTTTGGACTGTTGACTGGCGCAACGGTAACCCACCCAATCATCAGCACTATGTATGGTTCTATTATTTGAACCTGCCATGGCTCACACAAGATGCCAATGTGAAGCTCGGAAAGCCGGATAAAATCAACCATAAAGCCTTCCAAAATGAAGTATATAAGATAGAAATGGGTTATAAGGCTACGCCTATATTAGGCAAATCCAAAAATGACACTTACACCCTTTACATTGATGCTACTACGTTTTTACTGGTTGGTTACGAATACACTGTAGGCTATGGTCCTCTGCTTGATACACTCAATGTACCGAAAGATCAGAAAGCCTTTGGCCCTGCCCTAAGAGTCAATAATTATATCACTGAAATTGAAGGTCTAAAATTTCCGGCATTAATGACCACAAGTGACATTGAACAAAAGCAACAGTACGGTGACCATGTGGCTTATGATTTCAAATTCAATTTGGGCTTCGATGAAGCCAGAATGAAGAAACCTTCAAATGCTGTTGTAGATACTTCACGCGACATAAGAAAGTAGTAATACTGTTTTGATCAGACCGTGAAGCCGGGTGCTATTGCAGCACTTGGCTTCTTTCTTTTATACTCCTTGCTAAACGACATTATCAGGTGGCCGACATTCTGAAACCAAGAATGACCAATATGGCAACTTAATAAGCCGTATATTGTGTTGGAGGAAAAAGATCAATTATGAAAGCTATTTGGAACGATGAAGTAATTGCGGAGAGCAATGAAACAGTAGTTGTAGAAGGAAATCACTATTTCCCACATGAGTCTATTAAAAAAGAGTACTATAAGGAAAGCTCCACACATTCCAATTGTCCCTGGAAGGGAGTGGCTAGCTACTACACAGTAGAAGTGAATGGTTCTGAGAACCCGGATGCCGCCTGGTACTATCCTGAGACTTCCGAACTAGCCAAGGGAATTAAAAACTATGTAGCCTTTTGGAAAGGTGTTAAAATTGAAGATTAATGGGAATATTCCACTGGAAAAAGAATCCAATACCTACACCCGAAGGTGTTTGCCCAAACTGTTGGGGACTTCAAGAGTATGGCGGAAAAGCCATTGACTTAATGGAGGACAAACAAATAGACGTAAACAACAGTACAACAAGGCACGCCTTCATTCAGGACTTTGTGGTTAACCATGTAAGTGGCATCCAACTCAAAAAGCATGCTCAGGGCTATGTTTGCCCAACATGTCAAAAAGAGTACGCAAAGGACTTAAAAGAGGTCAGCCGATAACATGAGCCTTGCATCGATCAAATCCAACTGGTCACTACTAAGTAGCGAAGACCCAAAAGCTTTGGCTCCGGCTATTGAGCAAATTCATAGAGGTGTTCAATTCATCGCTATGGCGGGTAAGCATTATGTTAAAAACCTTCCTGACGATAGTCATACTAACCTAAAATGGCTACCACAAGAAGAAGTGTTGGCGGGCAATTGGATAAGAGAACGCAAGGGTAATTTTCGCTTTGCGATGCGATCAAAGGATCTCACTTTGATTGTGTACAACGCCGATATGAAACCAACTTCTGAGTTTCCCTTACATGGCAAAACCAAAGAGGAAGTACTTTTCTGGGTCAAAAGCCAGCTCACCACATTTGGTAAAGATGCCTCTCTAATGAAGATGGACATCCACTATGATATTCCTGAGCATGAGACAGACAAAGGAGCTCCATACAAATGTGATACGCCAACTCTGTTTGAAGAAATGTCTAAGCACAGAGCGAATAGCAACTTAGCACTTGAGTACTTCGCAAAAGCACATAAAACAGCATCTACCACTAGAACCTGGCCTCATCACTTTGACCATGGCGTTTATATACCGATGGTGTTTGATAAAGCTGGAAATGCTACCAAGTCGTTCAGCATTGGTATGGGAATCCCTGATCCGGCTAGTGAAGAGCCCTACTATTACATTACCACCTGGTCGCAGGCAGGAGATAATCACTATAAGGATTTAGAAGCTCTCCCACATGGGGAATGGATACAAGAACCATTCAATGGTGCCGTGCTCAAAGCATCTGAAATAGTAAAATCAAAGTCGGCCGCACAGCAATCCAAGATTGTAATGAACTTCCTCAAAGTTGGAATTGCAGCCTCAAAGAAGATCCTGGCCCCTTAGACTAACTAGATAAAACCATCCTAAATAGTTTATTCTGCTCGTTTTTTCTTACCTACGACAGAAATCGTAGGTTTTTCTTGCTTTCAGTTTATAAACTTCTTTCATTTGCTACGACACGAATCGTAGAGTAACTAAAAGAATATAATATATGGAGGTTCAACCGACCAACAGTGAACTCGAAGTATTGACAGTCTTATGGGAGTTTGGCAGTTCAACGGCAAGAGAAGTGCACAACCACTTGACCAAAACAAAAAGCACTGGCTATACGACCACCTTGAAGATCATTCAGAACATGTTTGATAAAGGATTTCTTAGCCGTGAGCCCAAAGGACAAACTCATATATATTCGGCAGTGGTGGAGCAGACTGATGTGCAAAAGGAAATGTTGGGTGGCTTTGTCAACAAAGTTTTTAGCGGTTCTTCTCAAAACCTAATCCTACAAGCTTTAGGTAACCAACAGCCTAGTCAGGAGGAACTCGATGAAATCCGTGCCATGCTCGACCAGCTTGAAAACAAAAGGAGAAACAAATGAGAGGTTTAGAAATCATAATGACCTGGACATTGATCCACTCCTTGTGGATAGCCCTTGGTGTTTGGATTCTCGTCAACCTCCTTTCTTTCTTACTCAAACAATCAAAGTACAGAAGAGTGGTGAAGATATGGGGAATGGCCATCTTTCTCATCCTCACCATTGCTACCCTCTTTTCGAAATCTCCATTACCAATAGCCCAGCAGGGTTTTGGCCTAGTAGAGTCACAACCGGTTTATTTTCATTCTCCAACTACTTTGACTGAACAAGTCAAACTCTGGATAAGTGATAATAGCCTCTTAATCAACATCATTTGGTTAGCTGGAATAAGCATTGGTATCGTACGCTTTACGGCTAACCGTAATAGACTTCATCAATGCAAGACATCAGCAATTGAGGTTAACGATGAGACCATTCTTGACAAAGTCAGCGAAATAAGCTCTACTTTAAAGGTTTCCCGCTCAGTAAGGCTGATGGTGAGTTCCTTGGTCAATTCCCCTATGACCATCGGCACGCTGAAACCCATCATATATTTTCCGACAGGTCTTATTTCCGGGTTTTCCTCTGAAGAACTAGATACTATCATCAGACACGAATTAATGCACATCAAGCATAATGACTATCTGGTCAATGCCATTTTAGTAGGTCTCGAAACCCTATTCTTCTTCAACCCATTTCTTATAATGATCATAAGGGACTTGAGAAGAGAAATGGAATACGCCTGTGACGATGAAGTAATCGAAGTACATGATGAATTGACTTATAGCCGAGCGCTAATGAGACTTCAAGAAATTTCAATTTCAAACCAGGTTGCAATGGCAGCCAAAGGCAATAACTCAGAATTTAAAAACAGAATAGAACGTATGATTTATCCAAAGAAAACCAACATCAGCCCAAAGGTCGGCATTATCACCCTCTTACTTACTGCCACAATTATTAGTAGTGCATTTGTAGGTAAGGCTTCCGTAGTGCCTGAAACCATTGAAATAATCGCACAAGACACAAAACAGGATACCCTGAAAGCAGCATCATGGGATGAAATTAAGCGCTACTTAGCAGGTAAAGATTCTACCGAATTGGCTAAGGTGGTGATCATGAAAGACGGCAAGCCTGTTAAGTTCGTCAGAGGAGTCAATAATGCACTTGCCAAGTCAAAGAAGATGATGGAGGAAGTACAGCGTGAACTCGTAAAAGATGGCATTCTCAATAAGAATAAAACTAAGATTACCCTTATGTTTCAGTACTCAGATGTATTGCAAGGAGAAAAGACGCTCGGTAAATATTATGAGAAATACAAAGGCATTCTCAACAAGTACTTTCCCGTGTATGACAGTTTTGCTACTACTCGGGTCTTTAGGTACAAACCCAGCGGAAACTGATTCATAAAAAAAGCCCCGACTGATCGGGGCTTTTTTTATTCTGGTGTCTTAACATCTGGAAACTCCTTTTTGAAGCCATTCCAATAATCTGCAATCGTTGATTTCATCTCTTTACGCAACCAAAAGATCCCCACAAGGTTAGGCAACGTCATAAGCGCAATAGTAATTCCAGAAAGGGTCCAGATGATAGTTGTATCTTGAAAAGAGGCTAGGAAGAATGCCACCACATAGACGATTCGGAAATACTTGACTGAACCGGAGCCCCAAAGGAAGGTCATCGCACGGTCACCATAGTACGACCATGAAATAGCAGTACTAAAGGCAAACAGCAATAATCCGATTGATACGATGTACTGACCATAATCTCCAAAGAACCCTTTGGTAAAAGCAATGGTGGTTAATGGGGCACTATGGACCAGTGATTTACCTTCAAAAGTTTCGTAAGAATCTACGGGTCTACCCTCTCGCACTAGGATTATCCCTGTGAAAGGTTCATCAATATCATTCTTCACGGTTACATTCTCCGCCAAGGATCTTGCATGAATTATAGTAGCATCAGAAGTGATCTTACCATTTAGCACATCCAGAGGCCCATCAAATAATACTAGCGGACTAGCACCTCCAATATGCTCGGCCAACTGCTTTACGCCCTCTTCGGTTTCATCAGTATAGTTCGTTCCAGCAAGGATCTCCATGTCGGCTGCCTGGAAAATATTTTGATGCTTCTCATTCCAAACACCAGATGATAGCAAAGTCAAACCGGTAATGGTACAGATAATAATTGTATCGATGAAAGGCTCCAGAATGGCCACCATACCTTCAGATACTGGCTCATGAGCTTTCGCAGATGCATGGGCAATAGGTGCACTACCCTGCCCTGCTTCGTTCGAGAATAAACCACGATTAACACCTTTACTAAACGCGAACGACATAGCACCACCTAAAAACCCTCCAGTTGCTGCTGAACCGGTAAAAACATCAGCAAAAATGGAAGTAATTGAAGGAAGTAGATTACCAAGATTGGCCAGAATAACAGCCAAACAACCAATAAAGTAAATGAGAGCCATGGCCGGCACCAATTTTTCAGTAATAGCCGCAATTCGCTTAATACCACCAATAATTACAATACCCAAAAGTACGGCTAGAATGGCTCCTGTTATCCATAATTCAATACCGAAAGTGGCCTGAATCGAAGTAGAAATACTATTGATTTGAGGAAGACTACCTGTTCCGAAGGCCGATAAAACTGTGGCGAAAGCAAAGATTACCGCAAGCCACTTCATATTCACCTTTTTACCTTGTAAGTTGAAACCTGCATTTTTCATATAATACATCGGCCCTCCTGCCATAGTACCATCTGATGTCTTCTCTCTATACTTATGGGAAAGGGTTACCTCCACAAACTTGGTGCACATACCAATGCCTGCGGTAACAAGCATCCAGAACAGCGCAGCTGGGCCACCTAAATGAAGTGCCAGGGCAACACCCGCGATATTTCCAGTACCCACTGTACCAGAAAGTGCAGTAGTAAGCGCTTGAAAGTGAGACGTATCTCCTTCATCGTCTTTACGATCAAACTTACCTTTAACTACTTTTATGGCGAAGCCAAAAAACCTTATTTGTGGAAATTTTAAATAGATAGTGAAGAAAAGACCCACACCTAATAGGGTGTAAGGAAACCATCCCGCACTGCCAATATAACTATCAATTAACCTCAGGAAATCATCTACTTGCTGCATATCAACTGCTCGATTCTAATGAATAAAGGCACAAAAATAGGGAATATGCCTTCTCAGCAAAGACATATCCCCTATTGATGATTTTTACTACGGAACTTTCCTATTGAAAGGTTAATGGTCTGACAAATACTTGGTCGGGTTGGATGAAGCCACTTTCAAACTTTGACTGCCAACGCTGAGCAATGTTATAAAAATAGATATCACGGCTGCCGACAGAAAAACTGTCCATGAGATATCGACAGGAAATGCAAAACCCTGAAGCCATTCTTGCATGGCCAAATAACTTAATGGTAAGGCCACAGCCATGGCTACTATGAAAATCACAACAAACTGACTACTAAACCTGGCCAGCACTTCTCCAATGGTAGCTCCCAATACTTTTCTAATACTAATTTCTCTTGAATGTCTTTCAGCCATGAAGGAAACTAAGCCGATTAAGCCCAGTACTGTCAAAAAGATTCCGATTACCGAAAAGCCTAGCACCACTTGGACAAACTTTCGCTCATCTCCGTACAAGTTCGCGAAAGACTGATCTACAAAGCTAAAATCCAATGGTTGATCACTATACTCTCTCCAGATTTGATCAATCTGGTCCAATGCCGAGGTCACCTGTTCTGTGTTTAATCTTATGATCAGATTATCAGGGCTCGCTCTGGAACCTGGTGGAATTAAAACATAGGCTGTGGGAGCAACGGTGCTATGCAGTGAATTATAATGGAAGTTCTCTATTACACCGGCAACCACTCTGCTGTCATTATCTAAATCTATCTTCTGTCCATCGAGTGATTCCCACCCTGTTTTTTTGAAGGCTGACTCATTGATAAGACAAACAACCGTAGAGTCAGAAACAATCTGTTTGGATAGGTTTCGACCGAAAAGCAAACTTGCTTCAATGGTTTCTAGATAATCATAGTCAATCGCCACCAAATGGATTAAATTATTCTCCTGTGTAGTTTTCCCTTCCCAGGAAAAACTCAGCGTATAATTCATTTGGCTGGGTAGACTTTCTCCTGATGCAGAGATATGATGGACACCATCTATCTGTCGCATTCTTTCTTTTATGACGGTTAACTTTTCCTGCATACCTCTATCATCCACAGGAATTGATATGAGTTGACTCGCATTGAAACCCTTATCAAACTGATCAATATGGCGCATTTGGTTTAGCACAATTAAGGTGCTGGAAATAAGAAATGCCGCAATGCAAAACTGAACCAAAACCTGAACCTTCCTTACCCAAGATTTTGAACCAAGTGCGCCTAACATATTGCCTCTAATCACGTCAACTGGCCTGAAACGGTTCATTACCAAGGCCGGGTAAATTCCGGATAATAAGAAAATGATGATAAACATGAGGCCAAGAACTGCCAAGACAGGTGCCTGAAACAAATCTTTGGGTAGCATCTCCTTGCCAACAACCTCATTAAATAAAGGTAAAACCAGCATAGCCAAACCCATTGCTAGTGTCAAAGCGATCGCCACCTGAAACCCGCATTCAATGAAAAACTGTCGAGCGACTTGTCTTCGTGTACCTCCAAAGACTTTTCGCATCCCCACTTCCTTCCCTCTCAAAGATGATTTTGCTGTAGTCAGGTTGATATAGTTAATAGAAGCGGCTAAAAGGATCATTAGGGCAACAAAACCAAAGAGGTAGATATAGTCTTTATTTCCCTTCTCGGCCTTACCATGGATGTCATTTGAGTTTAATCTCACATCCGCCAAGGGCTGAAAGATAATTCCATTTGTCTCTGAAGCACCTTCTCTTTGATATTTATCAAAGAAACCCGGCACTTTGGCCTTGACAGTCTCTAAATCAGATGCTGACTCTAATTTCGCATAACTACTTAACCAATTGAGCCCCCACCAGTTATCAAATTTCCCGTACATTTCTCGGGTGGTTGGCATGGAACCCAAAAAATCGAACTGTAAATGAGAATTGGTCGGAATATCTGCTATCACTCCGGTTACTTTCATCAGAAAGTCTTTGTTACCGTCATACACTTTTATGGGAAGTTGTTCACCCACTACGTCAAGTCGGTTGAAATAGCGCATTGCCTTCGAAGCCGTTAGCACAATACTATTAGGCT
The DNA here is from genome assembly GCA_965230105.1 of Roseivirga sp. Lineage (GTDB taxonomy): Bacteria > Bacteroidota > Bacteroidia > Cytophagales > Cyclobacteriaceae > Roseivirga. The sequence continues at coordinate 347,563 of CBDDKG010000002.1, forward strand.
CAGTGAGCATGGTTTCTCGATCTCCTTGCAGGACCTCAAAACTGAAAAAGCTCATGAAGTTTTCATCCGCCCAATAGAAGTCGTTTTCCAAGAAGTTCTGATCTTCTTGCTTGACCAATACCACATCTTGACCTAAACGGGTATGCGCCTTAATTTCCGGAAAATCAGACCCCATATTAACCTTCCAAGGAGAAGGCGTTGACTGGCTCTTATCACCAGACTTGGGATTATGATTGATCAATCGATAAATATTCTCATGATCGGCATGAAAGCGATCAAAGCTCAACTCATCTAGTATATAGAGAGAAATCAGCAAAGAACTGAGAATGCCTATCGTCAGTCCGAAAGCATTCAGTGACGAGTACCAAAAGTTCTTTTTGAACTGTCGAGCCGCCACTTTAAGATAGTTCAGCAATAACATGTTGTTGTTTTGTTCCATTTCTTTAATTCGTTTTAGCCTAAATCCTCTGATGTAAGTAATCACATCATAATAGTAGAGCAGCTTGGCCCTGACCGACCCCTTCTGCCCTACACGTATCTTGTACCACTCATGCAAATCACCCTGTACCTCTTCCAAGTAAGTTGAAGAGCAAAAGAACTTTAGGAAACGATCTGCCAACTTCGGTGGCTGATATTTTTTCATTTCAATCTTATTTGTCAAACTAATAGCAAAAATTAAAACTTATAGTTCGGCATCATACTCCACATTCTACCGCGAATGTCCTTCGCCTGATTCAAAGCTTCAAACCCCGATGCGGTAATTCTATAGAGTCTTTTGCGCCTTCCTCCTCTTTCACCTGTAGATCCACCCATATAGGACTCTACAAACTCTTTTTTCTCCAATCGATAAAGGGCAGTATGTACGGTTGATAGGGTAATGCTTCGCCCAGTTTGTTCCTCAATTTCGGCACCAATAGTGACACTATAGGCACTATTAACCAAAAGCGCACAAGTCAGCAGAACCAATTCTTCAAACTCTCCAAGGTGGGTTCCTTTCATATTTCACTCTTATTTGTCAAACTAATATAACACTAATACTAGAACTAGTGAAATTGGTTACATCAAAGACAGGAAAAGTGAGAACTTTAATCGATGTCTGTGACCAGAACACGTTCGAACAGACCTGAGTAGGTCGCCAGTAGATTTAGATGAATACTGTCTTGTTGATAGGCATCATGTGTGGCCAGATCTTTCATCAAAACCACGAGTGCGTAGTCATAGCTCTTTTCGAGATTGGGCCTGTCTGTTGCAGCTGGAGTTCCATCATAGACCTTCTGAACACCATCAATCTCTTCCAATGTCATACTTGCTTTTGCGAAATCTCGAATCTGATTTTCAGTCACCTCTTCTTTAAACCAGAAGTAAACAGTATGTATAAAGGGAGAATCACTAATATCCTCTGAAGTCTTGGTATCAGAATCAGTATTAATTTTAACATCAGAATGGCAGGCTGTTATAGCCAACAATAACAACGCCAAGCAAACTTTCGCCATTCTCATAGTGAACTACTTCTTAATTGGAAATTTCATCCGATACTTAACACTCACGTTCCCTTTTGAGATGCCCACTAACTTAGAACGCAGCATTTGCTTCTTCAAGCCCTTGACATAGTCCGTAAACAACACTCCTTCCAAGTGATCATACTCATGCTGAATAACGCGAGCCGTCAAACCATCGAACTCTTCCTCGTGCTCATTCCATAATTCATCGTAGTAATGAATGGTTAACTTCTCCGGACGGAGGATTTCGGCATGTACATCTGGAATACTTAAGCAACCCTCTTCAAAAGACCACTCATTACCATATTCATCAAGAATTTCAGGGTTGATAAAGGCCCGCTTAACCCCTTTGACTGCTTCTTCCTCATCTCCCATTTGGGTAGAGTCGATGATAAAGATTCGATGTGACATTCCAATTTGTGGAGCGGCTAAACCAACACCATTGGCATTGTACATGGTTTCGTACATGCTTTCAACCAAACTGGTCAAGTCTTGCGAATCCTGTGGATAATCTTCTGCTTCTTGCCTTAAAACGTTATCCCCGTAGGCGACAATTGGGTAAATCATATGCTATTTGCTTTCAAGGTACGATTGAAGAATTATGGTGGCACTCACCTTATCAATATTACCTTTTTCTCTCCTGTCCTTCTTTTTTACACCGCCAGCGATCATAGCATCCAATGCCATTTTCGAAGTGTATCTTTCGTCATGCAAATAAACGGGTTTTTCAGGAAAATTCTTTTTCAATAGCCGTTGAAATTGTTGAACCAAAGGCGTGGCATTTGTAGGGGTACCATCAAGCTTCTTGGGCATACCCAGAACAAAGGATTCAATTCCCTCATTCTCATTATAGGCTTTCAGATAGGCAATTACGTCTTTAGAATGAATGGTATCCAAAGCTGAGGCAATGATCTGAAGAGGATCGGTCACGGCAAGACCAACTCTTTTGGTGCCATAATCTATGGCAACGATTCTACCCATCAATTCAATTTGGACAAGTCGTAAAACTTCAGTTTAGCAAGGCGCTCGAGCTGCATGGCTTTCGGAAAGAGAATCTCATTTTCAATTTTTGCATGTATAAGTAAATCTCTTTCAAACCGCTGTAACTCTGTATAAAGCACTTTGATATGTAGGTCTGCTTCATCACAGTATTGATAGTTATTCGTGAACTTTCTGAAACCTTCCATTTCACTTTCATGAACTTCATGTTCCATGGCAAATTCTTGTACCGAAAACTGTTCCATTAAGTAATATATCTCCGAAGCAGGTTTCTCATCATTCAAAAACCGGTTGAGCCTGGCCACATAGTCAAACATGGTATCTTCCTCTTCATGGATATGATGAATGAAGTCTTCCACAAACATTGGGAAGATGGACTTTAGATCTGCAGACAGAGATTTGTATCTGAAATTGACTTCTTCTATGCCGTCAATCAGTTGTCCAATGTAAGGCAACCTCTTCTTGATAAAGAGGTAATGCGCATGTTTGAGGTATTCAACCACCAACTCTGCTGGGTAGGCCTTAAGTTGCTTTTGTGTAGACTCTTTTTCGTCCATCACTAGCTCAAGGCTGTTAATCAAAGAATCAGGATCAATACCTAACTCAGCACAAACCTCTTCCAGAGTCTCTAGCTTGTAATCATAGAACCTCACTCCAAAGTAATAGAGTACTGAAGCCCTGATGTGATTCTCAGATACAAGATCGGTGATGGTACGTTTGAGTATTTTTTCCATTTTGTCTTCGTGATTAACGAATCTAACGATTTTAAGCCATAGTTTTCTATGCCAAACGACTAAAAAACTGAACACAAACTAAGACGATTCGTTACAATCATACTATGACATTTACCCATGTTTTCGGGTCAAATTCATATTTTAGTGAATTAATAACAGGTCAAAAGTGAGCGATTACAAAAATTCATCATACCACATCAAGCTACCTATACTTCTTACCATCGCGGTCATCGTTGGTATACTAATAGGTTCTGAATATGCAGAACCCAAAACAGACAAGAAGTATCTAGCTTCTATTCAGAAATTCAGAGAGCTTCTAGAGTATATCGAAAATGATTATGTCGATTCAGTTGATACGGAGTCTCTGATCGAAGAGTCAATCGAAAATATGCTTGACAAGCTCGACCCTCATACTATCTACATTCCTCCTAAGGAGAGAGAACTTGCCGCTTCTCAATTAAGGGCAACATATGATGGTATTGGCGTAGAATTCAATCTTCTCAGAGATACGCTTTATGTAGTATCACCTTTGCCTGGTGGACCATCAGAAGAGGCAGGAATTATTGCAGGAGACAAGATCGTTTCTGTTGATGGTGAAAACATCGCAGGTATCGGCATGAGTAACAGGAAAGTATTTGACATGCTTCGAGGCCCAAGAGGGTCGAAAGTAGAAGTTGGAGTCGTTCGAAAGAACGAGTCGGAACTGCTGGCCTTTGAATTAAAGAGAGGAGCTATTCCACAGTATTCCCTCGATGCCAGTTACATGATTGACGAAGAGATGGGCTATATCAAAGTCAATCGCTTTGCAGAAACCACTTATGATGAATTCAAAGAGGCCTTGGCTGAACTGAAAGCTCAGGGAATGACCAAGTTGATTCTAGACCTGCAGAATAATACAGGTGGATATATGAGTGCAGCTATCGGTATGAGTAATGAGTTTCTCAGTGCTGGTGAAGTCATTGTCAGTCAAAAGGGGCAAAGCACAAAGTATGACAGTAAGGCCAGAGCAACCAGCGATGGCATTTTCAAAGACGGAGCTCTTGTGGTTTTAGTGAATGAAGGTAGTGCTTCTGCCTCAGAGATTGTAGCCGGTGCATTACAGGACAATGACAGAGCATTGGTCGTGGGCAGAAGGTCTTTCGGTAAAGGACTGGTTCAATTGCCATTCGATCTACAAGACGGGTCAGAACTCCGAATGACGATCGCCAGGTACTACACACCAAGTGGTCGTTCGATCCAGAAACCATATGACGATGGTGAAAAGGATTATAATTCGGATTACTACAATCGATATATGTCCGGAGAACTATTCGTAAAGGATAGTGTTCAGTTCGATGAAAACTTAGCCTACAAAACGTCTAATGGCCGAACGGTTTATGGTGGCGGTGGGATCATGCCTGATTATTTCGTGGCCCTCGATACAACGGATAACAGTTCATATATCAACAGGCTTTCTGCTAGCAATACGATCCGTGAATACACACTAGACTACCGAGATAATCATCCTGAACTCAAAGAGATGAGTTTTGAAGATTATCAGGCGAATTTCAAAGTGACTTCAAGCATGTTGAAGGAATTAGTCCTATTAGGTAATAAGAACAGGGTTCGATATAACAAAAAGCAATTCGACAAATCGCGGAATCTATTGAGTTATTTGGTTAAAGCCCGAATTGCCCGTGACATCTATGACGATGATGCATTCTATAAGATCTACAATGAAACCAACGAGATATATAGACAAGCTATAGAGCTCTTCAGGAATCCTGAATTGCTACAGAACCAATCAAACGGAGTGTTACTACAAACTAGGTAGTGCGCTTGTCAGGTATAAGAAAACTAAGAACCCACCGTTCTTGTCGAAAGGTCATTAGAATGAAGAACTATTGCATAGCAGTACTCTTGCTTATAGGGCATAGTGCGTTTGCTCAAAACAACGAGCAAGAAAAAATCGACAAAGATGTCTGGCTCAACTTTATGCAAGCCTACCAGGACTTGGACGCCACTTTATTTAATCAGATACATACCCATGATGTCATTCGGGTTTCTGCCGATGGAGGCAATATGTATATCGGACAGGAATACAAAGACAGAAACCTTGAGAATTTTAACCGTTGGAATGCTCAAAAAGTAAAGCAAAGGATTGAGTTTAGTTTTTTAAACCGTATCCAAAAAGGAGATTGGGCCTATGAAATAGGTATCTATAAACTTACTCGATATAACCGCACAGGGTCAAATTCTTTTTATGGCAAGTTCAATGTGACACTCAAAAAGATCTCTGGTATATGGAAAATCTACATAGACTCAGATACCAATGAAAATGACACTATAGGAGAAGAAGATTTCCGAAAAGGTCATGTTTTAAACCACTAATCTATAAGCACTTGAGCTTATAGAAATCCACTTACAATTCTGATTCCAATGCCTTACCTTATTGGTAAACTTTTGAATCATGAAGAACTTTTTAGCATCGATATTTCTGTTTAGCATAATTGGTTGCGCTTCAAACAACTCAGGTGAACTCACAAAGGCTGAGGTTATCCAGGAGATTTACGAAATGGAGCAGGCCTTTAATGATATGTTGGCTAAGGAAGGGAGAGCCGAAGCCTTCGCGCATTTTGCAGCCGAAAATGGAAGCATTAGCAGAGGTGGCAGACTAATTACCGGAAAAGATTCTATCCGAGCTTTTTATGCCAACTCTACTACCACAATCCTTAAGCTCACCTGGAAACCGTCCTTTGTGGATGTCTCAGATGACTTATCCATGGCCTATACCTGGGGTCCAACCTTTTTTAAAGGCATTCGGGAAAATGGTGAAGAGTTCGAAAACACTGGTACTTTCCACTCCATATGGAAACGTCAGGCAGATGGTTCTTGGCGGTATGTCTATGACTAGGCAATTACAGTAACTCACTTATCCTGCTTTATCGAATATAGAAGGTCAATTATTGCTTCTTTCAAATATGAATTATTAATGACTATTTTATCTTTAATCATCTAAAAAAATTCAAGTCCAAAAACCACATAATATGAGAAAGATCGCCTACAGCTTACTATCACTATTTATTTGCACAGCCATCATGGCCCAGACCAATACATTTCCGACATCAGGTAATGTGGGAATTGGAACAACCTCACCTAACTCGATACTCAGAATTGACGACACATATTCACTTTTAAAATTTGATGCTGTGGATGGGCAGTTTCGCCTTAGGTCTACCCGCCTTGCCAACTATGCCTTTTCAGATCTACTACTTTCTGCTCAAAAGAACATAATATTATATCCTGACGGAAATGGGTCAGCCTTTTCAGGAGGCGGTAATGTGGGTATTGGAACTACTTCTCCCTGGGCACCTTTATCCTTGGGAACAATCTCAAATGCGCTTTACGAAGAGGGCGTTTCACTGGCTTTTGAGGGTGGAAGTTTTAATCAGATTGGGTATAGATTCAAAGCGAATGGGTCTAACTACTATCAAGTACTTTATAACGGAACAGCTATTGAATGGAAGCACTACACCGGTTCATCAGGTTATGAAACACGTATGGCATTATCAAATAGTGGCAACTTGGGGATTGGTACTACTTCTCCACAAGCTGCCCTTGATGTTGCTACCTTTATCAATAATGAAGAAATAGGTACAGTATTTGGCCGCCTGTCAGAAGGAAATGCAGTCGGCAACGGAACATTTCTAGGAGTCAAAGGTTATGAGACACAAATATCTACTTATAACGGAAAGAGTTTTGCGATCGAACATAATTTCTATGGGGAAACCAATAGCTCTATCAATTTTTTTAGAGGCGGTAGTACCACCGGAGGATACATCACATTCAACACCAACAACAATTCAGAAAAGGTCCGAATAACCTCAGATGGCAAAGTCGGTATTGGTTCTACTTCTCCATCTCATACGTTAACAGTTCAAGGCGGACCCTCTGGAGCAAAGGGCATTAACATTATGGATGGCAATTCAAGAATTTACTTTGATGGAAGACGTGCTATGGAGGGACATAATGGTACGAGTCGACTCGATATCGCTGAGGGCTTCGGAACTACGCAGATATTTGGAAATGTAGGTATGGGTGTCATCAATCCTTCTGAAAAACTTGAAGTCAATGGCAATGCATTGATTGACGGTGAACTGTACTCTAAAAAAGTTAAGGTGAGCATGAACCCTGGCAACTGGCCTGACTATGTTTTTGCTTCGAGCTACGAGCTCAGAGCTTTGAGTGATGTAGAGAACTTCGTTAAGAAGAATGGTCGCTAGCCCGAAGTTCCATCAGCGGCAGCAATAGAAAAGGAAGGTCTTGATTTAGGCACTATGGATGCTACCCTCTTGCAAAAAGTTGAAGAGCTTACCCTCTATTTGATAGACATTAACAAGAAGCAAGAGGCACTCATCAAAGAGGTTGAAAATCTCAAAAAAGAAAATGAAGCATTAAAAAAGAAGGTGAAGGAGCAATAGCTCCTTGACTTTCATTGGACAGTCTACTCGAAAAAACTACTTCTCAGGAATCAGGCTTAATCCCGTTCCTTTGATATAAGCTTTATACTCACCGAATGCTTTAGAAAGCACCTGCTTTACTTTTTCTTCCATTTCAGTCACTGCAGGCTCCAAAAGTGCCATAGCCGTTTCCTGATTTTTCGTCAGTGGCAATTGCACCGATTGCATGGTAAACGACAATGCCCCCACCTGAGCAGAAAGTACTGTAGCATCTCTATAGATACCCTGCTTTACAGGTTTGCTGTTAATCTGATAGTAAACCTTATCTATCGCCTTAACTAGGTCCCTGCCTTGCGACTCTACCTCAGACTTAATTGACCCTTCTTCGTTTTTGACTCGCTCATTTACGAACTCGACCTGTTCTTTTGCTTCACGCAGGTCATTGCTCATTTTGTCAATCCTTGCCTGCAAGGCTCCATGTTTTTCCATAAAAGCCTTTTTGACTTTCATAGCTTCCGAATCAACTTCAATTCTAGGATCGGCATGAACAGTAACAGTGTTTTCAGATTGTGAATCTTTGTAAGTCAAGCGAACCGTGTAGGTACCTGGTAATGCATCAGGGCCACGAGCAAACTTTCGGCTTCCTACTGGTCTTGCCAATTTCGCTCCATCCGTATCCATATTCCAGTAAAAGCGATTCATTCCGGCAGAAGCTCTTTGATTGAGTGTTTTTATCACCTTGCCGGACTGATCCAGTATCTCAACTTTCACATTGTTTGTCCTTCTATCTGTGCTTTTAAAATAATAGGTGATCATTGCACCTAAGGGTCTGTTCTCTCCTTCAAAGATTGCTTCTCCTACGAGGTTGGCACGGTAGCCAAAAGATTCTCCTCTAAATACCCTATAGGCATCAGGTGTATCAAAAACATGAAGCTGCTTGTCCATGACCTTTTTCAAACCCAGATTCGCCAGAGTTCTTAATGGTCTAATATCATCCAAAACCCAGAATGACCTTCCGAAGGTCCCAATCACCAAGTCATGTTCTCTCGGCTGGATGACCATGTCCTGAGTTGGAATGGTACCAAAACCGTTGGTGAATTGTGTCCAGTTATCACCTGCATCTATACTCGCCCATAGGCCGAATTCGGTTCCTGTAAACATCAGCTTTGGCTCGATTGGATCTTGTACAAAACTCAAAGTTGCACCCCTCATTTTGGAGTCATCCACCAATCTCTTCCAAGTTCTACCAAAGTTTCTGGTATGATAGACATAAGGTGTCCAATCGTTCATTCTGTGATTGTCAATCACTACAAAGGCCTCGGCTGCATTGTAAGCCGAAGGCTTAACCTGCGTGATCCAGCTATTCGCAGGCAAGCCTTTAATGTTCTTGACTACATTGTTCCAGGTTTTACCTCCGTCTCTCGTAACATGAACATTACCATCGTCAGTACCTACCCATATGACTCCTACCTGCCTGGCACTTGCTTCAATAGCTGTGATGGTCGTATGATTTTCGGCAGCCGTATTATCGTAAGTAAGTCCACCTGTCTTATAATCTTGCTTTGTAGAATCATTGGTCGTCAAATCGGGAGAGATGATCTCCCATGATTTACCCCCATCGTTTGTCTTGTGTACGAACTGGCTTCCATAATAGGCCACTGATTTGTCAATAGGATCTATAGCGAGTGCTGCATTCCAATTGAACCTTAGCCTTTCTCCATTAGGGTGAACAGGTCTAACTTTATAAAGGATTCCCGAGATACGATCATAGTAATTCAGATTACCCCCTTGTCCCATAGACCAACCATATCGATTGTCATTTGGGTCTGGTGCCATATCAAAACCATCTCCTACACTCAGTCGCTGCCAGTAGAAGTTCCTTATGCCGCCTTTGAACCAAGACTGGCTAGGGCCACGCCATGAACCATTGTCTTGAGCACCTCCATAGATATTGTAAGGAATGTCATTGTCCACACGAACGTGATAGAATTGTGTGAGTGGCAGACTCTCCACAAAGTGCCAATTCTTTCCTCTATCTCTCGTATAGGTTAAACCTCCATCATGACCATCCAGGATAAAACTTGGATCTTCAGGGTGAATCCACCAGGCATGATGGTCAGTATGTACCCTGGAACTTGGTACAAAGCTACTCCAGCTCTTTCCACCATCCTCAGAAACTGTCACTGTGGAGTGAATACTATACACTCTATTCTCATTCTTAGGATCAACATAGATGTCAGCATAATAGAATGGTCTTCCTCCGATATTGCGATCCCCTGTCTTCGAAATCTTTCTCCATTTAAAACCACCGTCATCCGAACGGTAGATTGCATTCGAGTTCGACTCGACATAAGCATAAACTCTATCAGGGTTTGAGGGTGCAAAGGCAATTCCTATACGACCCAGGTTGCCATTAGGCAATCCATCTTCAGATGTTCGCTTTGTCCAGGTATCTCCCCCATCAAGGCTCACAAAAAGTCCCGATCCGGGGCCTCCTGATTTAAAAAACCATGGCCATCTGCGGTGCTCCCACATGGCAGCTATCATTTTATTTGGGTTAGCCGGATCGACCACCACATCGGCTGCTCCGGTCTTTACATCCACATATAAGGTCTGCTTCCAGGTTTGTCCACCATCGACCGTCTTGTAAATACCCCGCTCAGGATTCTCACCCCATGGTGTTCCGGTAGCGGCTACGACAGCCACTTTTGGATTGTTGGGATTTAAAATGATCCGATGAATGCCATTTGTCTTTTCCAGTCCTAAGAAAGTCCAGGTTCGACCACGATCAATCGTCTTGTAAATACCAGCACCATTATTCATACTGTTACGTGGGTTGCCCTCACCAGTGCCTACCCAAATCTCATTGGGGTTATTCTGATTTATAGCAATAGACCCAATGGATGCCGATTTACCATCATCAAAGATCACATCCCATGTAGAGCCTCCATTTTCAGATCTCCATAACCCGCCAGCAGCCGTGCCTGCATAAATAATGTCAGGATTACTCAGTTGAACATCGAAAGAGGTGATTCTTCCACTTGCACCGGCAGGGCCTATGCTTCGAGGTTTTATATCGCCCATCATGGACATATCCAGTTTTTGAGCAGACAGCGTATTGACAAAGAAGAAAGTAGCAATGAACAGGAGTGCGGTTTTGATTCGCATTAGTCTATCAGTTTCGGTTAATGCGATGAAAATAAGAATACCTGAGTTAGTATGGAACAGGAATTAGATAGGTGGAATAATCAAATGAGTACCGTGAGTTCTTGTTAACTTAGCCTTCCTGAATTATGAAACATCTAGGTATTCTATTTCTTCTATTGCTCATCTCTTGTAGTGACAATAATTCACCCACTTTACGGGTAACTATGCTCGATTCTCCTGTATCAGACTACAGCCTGACACCAAACCTTTTTACAGCGGAAAATGGAACGGTGTATATGTCATGGCTAGAAAAAGTTGACGAACAGTCAGAATTCAAGTATTCCACGCTTGAGGAGAACCTTTGGGCACAGCCAAAACTGATAAGTTCTGGAAGCAACTGGTTTGTCAATTGGGCGGATTTCCCTTCATTAATAGCTAACAAGGGAGTTTTATCAGCACATTGGCTACAAAAGCGTGCAGAAGGTACTTACGACTATGACATTAGAATATCTCAATCATTGGATAATGGAAATTCCTGGTCTGAGTCTTTCATCCCACATAGCGATGGCGTAGCGGCAGAACATGGATTTGTCAGTATGATGCCTATATCCAAAGGAAAGAACTTTGCCACCTGGCTTGATGGACGAAATACTAAACCTGCGCATGAATCAGAAGACCATGAACATGGTGGTGCTGGTGCAATGACATTGAGAGCCGGTGTTTTTGACAACAAAGGCGAGGTAATACATGATTGGGAATTGGACCATCGCACTTGCGACTGTTGCCAGACCAGTACTGCTATGACTAGGAATGGCCCTGTTGTAGTCTACCGTGACCGATCCGAGGATGAGATACGAGATATCTATATCACAAGGTTAATTGCAGATGAGTGGACAAGTCCCAAGGCAGTGTTCAATGATAACTGGGAAATTAACGGTTGCCCGGTTAATGGGCCATCTGTTGCGGCCAAGGATAATCGCGTTGTCTTGACTTGGTTTACAGCAGCAAAAGGATATGCTGAGGTAAAGATGGCCATGTCAAATGATGCCGGAGAAAATTTTGAGACACCAGTAATTGTAAGTCAGGGAAAGACCCTTGGCAGAGTTGGTATTGTGATGTTAGAAAGCGGTCATATAGCCCTCAGTTGGCTAGAAGCGGAGAATAATATGGCAGATATTATGCTAGCGATATTTGACAAAAACGGTGAAGAGATCATCAGACAATCTATAGCACAAACTTCAACGGAGAGAGCTAGTGGTTTTCCTGTAATGACAGAAAGTGGTAAGAACATAATATTAGCATGGACAGTCTCTGAAGAGGGCCCATCGATGGTGAAGAGTGCTGAAATAGTCCTAATTCGTTGAACAAGCAAGACCAATATTCAAAGCCCTCTTAGCAATCACATTAGGCCCAGGTAACAGTCGTTATCCTCTTCATAATGAGGTCTTAGCACTATTTAAAGAATGGATTCTAATAAAAACCACATTTTTCTTAATTCATCTTGAAAACTTGTCGGAACGAGATTTTTGCTATTTCTTCGTTTAAGAAACGAACCAAAAGACTTGTTTTCAAGTTTATAAAGATAATCTAGAGGTTCCATAGCCTCTGGTATTGTGTGTGTTTATTGGCCACCCCGATGATGTTGGGGTGGTTTTTTTATGCTTAGTTTTGTACAATTATCAATCCTGGCGAAACGAGTGTCGTTTGGCTGTCAGCTCTAATGTTAACAACATAAAACATTCAACCAATTAGTGACCTTCGCGTACACCTTGAAAACTTCCCAAAAATGACCAGACCCATTAACCTTTTCCTTTTATCTCTTTTTTGCATTGCCTGCAGCCCACAAAAAAAGGAGGCCCCACAAGATGTAGCTCCTAAGTCAAAGGTTCAGGAAGTAATAGATAAGTCCATTGAGTTTCATCAAATGGGAAGTTTAGATAATGCTGAGTTCTCACTGACTTTTCGAGACATAGACTATACCTATCGCAATGATAACGGTATGTATGAGTATACCAGAACCCAAATTGACAGCCTGGGGGCCACTGTTCTTGACAAAATGGACAATGACACCCTCATCAGGTATACCAATGGTGTGGCTACGGACGTGGTTGATGAAAAAAGAGCTGCTTATACTCGCTCAGTAAATTCTGTCATCTACTTCTTTAGACTACCTTTCGGTTTAAATGATCCTGCTGTAAACAAAGTCTATCTGGGGGAAACTGAAATTAAGGGCAAAGCCTACCACGAAGTAAAGGTAACATTTGATCAAGAAGGTGGTGGTGAAGACTTCGATGACGTTTTCCTGTACTGGTTCGATAAAGAAGATTATAGCATGGATTACCTCGCCTACTTATACCACACAGATGGAGGTGGCATGCGTTTTAGAGAGGCCATCAACCCAAGAAGAGTCAATGGCATGCTCATTCAGGACTATATCAACCTAAAGCCAGAAGATGAAGGGATTGATATCATGACTATTGATGAACTCTATGGTAATGGTGAGCTCATTGAACTTTCTAAAATCATCAACGAAAAAGTAGTAATCAATTAAACTATTTAAGCTTTAAGCTTATCGACATATCCTTATCTAGTGTAAACAGACACTTCTCAAAGCTTGGTGGGCCAAATGTAGTTCTGGGGTTGTTGGAAAACCCATAACGCTCCTTCGGCAGGCCTAGAAAGTTTGTGTCTAACTTACCATTTGAATTGGCATCATGATATATGGTTATGGCATATTCATTCGGCTTAATACCTTCCAACACTAAGGCCAGTGTTTTTTCACTTACTTCAAATTCTCTGTAATAACTACAATCACCCAAAAACTCACTTTTATCAGAAATCAAGCACAGACCCACTTTACCTTTTACCGACTTGATCCCACTTATATTAACTTCTATAGAGAATTCATTTTCCTGAGCTTTTGCTACCCAACTCGACAGCATTAGAACAGTCATTAAACATAGTTTTTTCATTTAATCTTTTTTCTCTCTAGTTACAATCACCAACCCAATATGGCGTCCAAACCGATCTTCTGAGACTTTTTGACTTCTTTACGACCATAGAAATACTGAGTGCTTTTCTATAGTCTTGGGAATGTGTAATATGTAGGCATGAAGCAAAAGGTGAATATTGGAGTAGTGCAATCAGCACCAGTCTATCTCAATGTTGAGAAGTCAATGGAGAAGGTGGAAGCCTTATTGAAGGAAGCATCTGCCAAAGGTGCGGAACTTGTCAGTTTTGGCGAAACATGGTTCACAGGCTATCCTGCATGGATAGATTACTGTGATGAATATGCCAAGTGGGATTTCAAACCCACGAAAGAAGTTTTTGCAAAAACTTATACAAACAGCCTTGACATTAATGGACCGGAAGTAGCACAAATAGGAAGGTGGGCCAAAGAGCTCGGTTTGGTCGTTGTTATGGGCATCAATGAGAAAGTCACCTCAGGACCAGGCAATGGCACCATTTACAACAGTCTATTGACCTGGAATGAAAAGGGTGAGTTGGCTAATCATCATCGAAAGTTGATGCCTACGCATACCGAAAGGTTACTCTACGGCCAAGGAGATGGTGCTGGATTAAAAGCTGTGGACACTGCTATCGGGAGAATTGGTGGCCTCATTTGTTGGGAGCATTGGATGCCTTTAACCAGACAAACCATGCACAATTCTGGTGAACATATCCATATAGCCGTTTGGCCCAAGGTGCATGAGATGCTTCAGATTGCTACCAGATCATATGCTTTTGAAGGTAGGTGCTTTGCGGTGGGTGTTGGACAGATTATGAGGGTTAAAGATATTCCGAGTGAGCTGGTTTTACCAGATGATTTGAAAGATAAACCAGAGCACATGTTGCTCAACGGTGGTAGTTGCATTGTGGGACCTGATGGGCATTATGTGATGGAACCTGTTTGGGATCAAGAAGGCGTCTTTACTGCCGAAGTAGATCTAGACCGTTGCTATGAGGAGAAAATGGCCTTGGACGTGACAGGGCATTATCAACGCAACGATGTCTTCCAATTGGAGGTTAACCATAAGAGATAAAAAAAGCCCCGACAAGTCGGGGCTTTTTATTCTTCAATTCATTAGCCTACTGGCAACCATCACGTTCATAGATCTTCTCCTCATACTCTGATGGGTCAATCACAAATTTGGTTCCAGTAGTATCGGTAGAAAACCCCGATAAAACATACTTGTGCATGGTTCCGAAATCATCAAGTACTGCTAAAGAAAGTACATCTTCGCCATTGGTTTCAATATACATCTGTACATAATTAGCCTCTTCTATTGGAGTAAGTGTGAGCGTTCTTCCTTCGATTCTTGACCGGTGGCCTTCACCATAGAAAGTCATCAGATGGCCGAAGTCAACAATCGCCTCAGAATTTTGACCTGGGCAGAAATACATAATTTGAGAATGATCTTCCTCTTTGGTTCCAACGTACTCTGTTTTTCCATCATTTAACCAAGTTTCATTAGGCCCAAATTTTAGAATGTACTTCTCACCTTCTACTACCAACACCCCCTTTTGTGTGTTTGAAAAGCCCATCCTATCATTACTCGACTGATAAGTGATATTGACCTTGTAATTGGGTATCGCTTTATATTTATCGGCAAGCAGTTTTACTCTATTACTGGCATCCTGAGCTTGAGTGCTTATAGCAAAAAGTACGAATGCGATTGAAAAGCATAATTTCTTCATTGTTTTCATTTGTCTGATGTTAAGAGATCGGTAATGAGTTGATGCTTAACTTATCTGATACCGAGTTGAGGAAATCAAAAATAAAAAAATCCTGCGAATTTCCGCTCGCAGGATCGATTACTCTATGGGAGTTTAACTAGCCTCTCCGAATATAGATATTCCCATTTCGTGTCTTCATAGTTACTTCAGCTCCACCTCCATTAAGGTCACCCTGCACCCAATTCTCAATCTTTATGGATGTCCCTCCTCTACGCGGGTCTCTATTCCTAGTGGGCTTTGTCTGGATCAGATTAAAGGATTCGAAATCTGTATAAATTTCCCTATTGGTCTTCATCTTTGTAGAAAACTTAGTCCCCCCTGGTACAGTGATATCCACATCTCCATTATAAGTATCGAAGTTCATTGGTACATCTGCAGTGACCGAGGTAAAGATGGCCTTAACGGCTCCGTTATAAGTAGAAGCCGAAGCAGAACCAGAAATATTTGTCATAGTAATTGGCCCATTATAACTCTCAAGGTCTAACTCACCATCTACACCTTCAACATCGATATGACCATTATTATAACTCTCCACCTTCAGATCAAAGTTCTTAGGTACTTGAATTTCAAAGTCTACCCGATTATTCCAGCCTTCGTTTTCAACTTTGACATTGTTATTCTGTTCAGAGGCTTCGAAGTTAAACCCACCATTGCTGATCAATCGCATACCATTCTTGTCGCTGCTTTTTGACACTTTCTTGCCATACCTGATCATCTTGACTTTGACCGTTCTCCCATCATAACCCACAATCTTTATTCTTCCGTTTCTAGAGTCAACTTTAAGCGTGCCTCGCTCTCCTGGGTTTGTCAATGGTATTTCTACCTCTTGCGTTGACTGCTCTTGCAATCGCTCACTCTTATTATGATGTCCATCTCCGAAACCAGCCATTACATGTTCTACTGCAGTCTCAGCAATTCGTTCTACACTAGCCTCTAGTTGGCGTGTATCAACCTTTACATCTATGTCTTGGGCCAAAGCCGGTTTTATCATAAACCCCGCTATTAAAGCCATCAATATTGTTTTCATATTTTTCATCTCTTATTTCCTTTTTTGATTACATGATTTTATTAACACTCTCACGCAACGTTGTTTTCACTTCCTCAGGAGTGTATTCACCCTCAATAATTTCTTTAAATTCTTTTACAGCCTTAGGCTCTTGAAGTTCCACCATCAACTCGGCTAAAGCCAATTGCATCAATGGGGATTCTTGTTTTGATATGCTGTTTACTAAACCCTCTCTGATAGCCGAATCGTCAGCATACTCAGCCAAAAGATTCAATGCTGCCATGCGCACATTAGTACTCTCATCATTGTTAAGGGTTACAAACATGGCATCAGTTACTTCCTTATTAGAGCTTACCAATTGGCTACTCATTTGCACTCCTTTTAATCGCTCAGACACCGACTCCTCTTCCAACATAGCCATTGACATCATCTGTTGCATCTGTGTCATCTGACTGGAAAGACTCTTCAATTCACTTTGATAGGCAGAACCAGAGAAGCCTCTTCCCAACACCACTCCTATGACAAGCACCGCCATACCGAAGGCCAGCCTTCCACTATTGGTACCGAAGAGCAGTTGCCAAATGCGATCGAGATTCCATACATCCTTATTTGCACTTACCTGAGCTTTGGCTTCATTCAACATGGTGTAGAAGTTCTCACTCATAGCAGCTGAAGGCTCTGGATCCTGAGCAGTTTCCATTCGTCCTTGCAGTGCCTTAATGGCATCTACTTCTGCCATATCAATGTGACCTTCCGCAACATACGTGTCAAATTCACGTTGCCTATCAGCCGTTAGATTGCCATCGATATAGTCCGTAATTAATGACATATACTGCTCTTCCATCTGCTTACTTTTTCTTCTTAATTCTAATATCTCCGTTCAGGGTTTCGAATTCCATTGAAGGACCTCCCTTACCTAATTGGTAGCCATTCGAATTCGATATCTTATACAGGGTGCCTCCTCGTTTTCCAGAGGCTTTTGTCACCTTAGGAGCCAGTTTAGCACTAAAGTCCAAATCACTGTAAACCTTGCCCCACTGTGTCTGGAAGTTGAATACCCCGTTTGCATTGTTAGGTGTTTCAATCAAGATGTCTCCGTTTACCGTCTCAAAACTGCCAAACTCCTTAGGCATCTTAACATACGATACCTCAATGACTCCATTGACAGTACCTGCCTTGGTATCTCCCTGAACATTTTCTAATGTGACATCCCCATTCACATTGTTGGCATAGATATCACCTTCAACATTTCTGACCTCCAAATCTCCTTTGTTGACTGTGGAAATTTTTACACTGATGCCCTTTGGTACACGAATTTTATAATCAAACTGATAGTCATAACGTGGACCTCTTCTATTACCATTCCAATCCCAGCCACAGGCCAGTGGATCGTCTTTTTCTCTAACAATCTGATTTGGTGACTCCATCAACACTTTCACATAATCTGCCCCTTCATCTACCAAGAGTTTTAAATCTTCCATTCCTTGTTTGACATCATCTTCCGAGCGGCCTTTGATCTGCTTATTCAGTTCTAGTTCTATCGTTTTTCCATCATAGGCCTCTACTTCCACCGTTCCGTTGATATTGCACAGGCAGAACCAGAAGTCACTATTGCTCTTCTCTACTTCGAAGCTCTTTTTAATTGTTTCACTGTCTCTCTGACCCAAGAGTGTCGTGCTAGAAATTGCTAGTAAAACCAATATGTTCAATAAGTTTTTCATCATTCTGAGTTTTAAGTCCCTTGTGAATTCACAACCTCCAACTTCTCGTATTGCACTTTTAAGTCCTTGAGGGCCCGAAAGATTCTTACCTTGACCGCGCTCTCTGTGATATCAAGTACTTCGGCTATATCTTGGTATCTCATGCCCTGATATTTGCTTAGCACCAGCACTTCACGCTTTTCTGCCGACAGCCGATTCATCGCTAGCTGTAGCATGTCAAGTTGCTCTTCCTTGATCCTCTTTTCTTCTGCATTGAACTCATCTCTGAAGTACTTATCTGTCACTTCCGGATCTTCTTTATAACCCATCTTCTTTTGCTTTTTATAATGATCGGCAAAAAGATTTCTGGCCATGTGGTACATCCAGGTAGTAAACTTTCCATCACCCTTGTAGGTGTGGCTGTACTTCATGATTCTCACAAACACATTCTGCACAAGATCCTCGCTAATAGCGCTATCAGCGGTCAAGCGATAAAAGAACCCATAAAGGGGTCTATTGTGTCGCTCGAAAAGCAAACCAAGTTGATCAAGTTGACCAGCCTTAACCTTGAGCATTAATGTGTTGTCTGAGAGTGAATCCAATGTTTTGTTTTGAGAATTCAGTGGGGGAAACTCTGTCTTTTCCGAATGGTTACAGGGGAAGTTACTTTTTTTCCTTGAATTTTTTCAGCACTGAAAATCAAGCCTTTGAGATCAAAATCTCAACTTTATGTAGGTACCGATATTTGTTTTTCAATTGGTAAACCTTAAATTGAAGTACCTATCAGACCAATAACCCAATTTCAACTACCCCAATGGAATTAACAAAAGAACAACTAGAAGTACAGATTGCCGAATTGAATAGCAAACTAACAGGTGACATGTTTAGTGACATGGACATCAAAGACGAAATCCACAACCTGACCATGAAGCTTAATGGTGTTAAGCCAATGGACTCTCATTTTGATTGTGTAGGTTGCGGCAGCTAATAATGAAGAAAGCACCTTTTTCAACCTTAAACTTAGAGCCGCTCGTGGCTCTTTTTTTATTCTTCTTGCTTGGCGCCTGCCAAACGAGTCAAGAGTATGTGGGCACGGAAATACCCACAGATCAACCCTACCTTATAGTGCTCGGTGTGGCACAAGATGCCGGTTACCCACAGGCAGGCCAGCGGCAAGAATGGGAGTTGATCAAAGAAGGCAAGGCCAGAAAGAGATATGCGGTTTCGCTGGGTTTAGTCGACCCTGTCAAAAACCAACGTTGGCTATTCGAGGCTACTCCCGACTTTAAGGAGCAGCTTCAATTAATGGATCAAATATCCACTACGGATAAGTATCCCTATGACGGCATCTTTCTGACCCATGCTCACATGGGCCACTACACTGGCTTAATGCACATGGGTAGAGAAGTCATGGGCACTGAGAACATACCTGTGCATACCATGCCCAAGATGGCTAAATACCTAAGTACCAATGGACCGTGGAGCCAATTGGTATCCCCCAAAAACATTGAACTCCAGCCCTTGGCTGACCAGACCATTACGAATATTGGCTCATTTCAAGTGACCCCTTACCAGGTACCACATCGTGATGAGTATAGTGAAACGGTGGGTTTTAAAATCGAAGCCAATGGAAAGTCCATTCTCTTTATTCCTGACATTGACAAGTGGGAGAAATGGGGTCTAGATATACTTGAAATGATCAAGTCCGTAGACGCAGCTTTATTAGATGCTTCGTTCTTCCAGAATGGGGAGATTCCCGGAAGAGACATGAGTGAAATCCCTCACCCCTTTGTCGAAGAAAGTATGAGGCTGTTTCAGAACCTGTCTGACCAAGAGAAGGCAAAGGTTCATTTTATTCATTTCAACCATACCAACCCGCTTCTTTTCAGCAACAGTCCCGAACATCAATCGGTCCTGGATGCTGGGTATAAAGTCGCTAGAGAAGGACAAGTTTTTACTTTCTAAGGTTCTATTCCCATTATTAGAATTAAAGTCAGATTTGAGAATCTAATTCACTGCTCTCTTATATAAATATGCCTTTTTAGGCCATATTAGGTGCTTTCTACCTAAGGCATAGGGCTTGCATAATGAGCTTGAAAAAAAACAAGCTAATTATGGAATTCGATTTTGAAAAATACTACGACCAAGGTGTTGAACTGATCATGCAGCGCGGTCCTAAAATTATACTGGCCATCCTGGTATTGATCATTGGTCTTAGACTGATCAAGTTTGCCATCAAACTGATTAATAAAGCCTTTGAAGCTCGCAATATAGATGTGACCCTTCGCCCATTTATTTCAAACCTTATTAACTGGATTCTCAAGGTCTTATTGATCGTGACTGTTGCTGATATGATCGGCATAGAAAACACGTCTTTTGTTGCCATCATAGGTGCTGCCGGTTTGGCCATAGGTTTTGCCCTTCAAGGTACACTGGCCAACTTTGCAGGTGGTGTACTTATTCTCATCTTTAAGCCTTTCAAGGTCGGAGATCTTATTGAAGGACAAGGTCACCTGGGCGTGGTAGAAGAAATCGAAATCTTCGTCACTAAGATTCTGACTCCAGATAATCGATTGGTGATTATTCCTAACGGAGCACTGTCCAACGGAAGTCTAAAGAATCTTACGGCAAAGGATAGTGTAAGAGTAGACTTAACCATTGGCATCGCCTATGATGAAGATGTAAAACTAGCACGAACTCTTTTAGTGGAGGTAATGAATAATCATGATAAGGTGGTTCAAGATCCAGCACCATTTGTGGGCGTTGCAGAGTTAGCCGACAGTGCCATTAACCTGGCGGTTCGTCCGTGGTGTAACCCTGCCGATTATTGGGATGTATACTTCGACATTCTGGAAGGCTCTAAGGATGCCTTGGATAAAGCAGGAATTACCATTCCATTCCCACAAAGAGATGTGCATTTGTATCAGCACAATGGATAATTAAAACTTATTAACACCCCGATTGGGCCTCTTCTTAATTGTTAGGAAGGGGCTTTTTTTTACCCCTTATCCATGATAATCATCATTTCATCAAAAATTTAATATACCTTTAATTATTATGATTATATTTTTATAATAATAAATTCTTAACCCTTAGAAATACACACATCATGAAAAAAATTTCGCTCATCATTATTTCATTTTGTCTCAGTCAAACCCTTATGG
This sequence comes from Roseivirga sp., assembly GCA_965230105.1. Classification (GTDB taxonomy): domain Bacteria; phylum Bacteroidota; class Bacteroidia; order Cytophagales; family Cyclobacteriaceae; genus Roseivirga. The sequence goes on from CBDDKG010000002.1 coordinate 368,988, forward strand.
CCCAGGATGGTCCTTTTACATTTAATGGTAAAACGAGAATTTTCACTGGCAATGCTATTCACTGGAATGCTGATCAAGATGCAAGTACCAACCTCATCTGGAGATCTTGGAGCAATCGATACTTCGACTTTAACGGAACTGTCTTTAGGCAAGATGGCAAAGTGGGGTTAGGAGTGACCACTCCTGTAGATAAACTCACTGTGGATGGAAACATTCAAATATACCACCCAGATAATCAATATTACAACTCTCCTTCATCTCTGACTTTACTAAATAATGCACTAGTATTTAAACATCAGCATGGTAATAAAAATGCTGAAATCAGAGGGGCAATATCTCCTGGCAAGCATACTACTGGACTCGTTTTCAGAACTAAATCAACCTATTCCACATCTCTTGAGAATAGAATGATAATTCACCCTGATGGCAATGTTGGCATTGGCACTACCTCGCCTGACACAAAACTTCATATAGAAGGTAGTGGTGTTTCGATTGTTGATGCCACATACCAACAACAAATAAAAGGAACAGGAACAAAAGCTGGGCTCTTTTTATCTCATTCTGGAAATGGAGGAATAATTGGGTATGCTAACCTCGGGTCAGGAGGACTTTCAAATACATTTTATATCACCACAGGTTCGGCTAAAATTGGTAATGGTGGGTTTGTAATGGATGGCAGTGGAAATGTAGGAATCAATACACTTTCTCCAGAGGAAAAGCTAGAAGTCAATGGCAATGCCTTGATTGATGGTGAACTGTACACCAAAAAAGTAAAAGTGAGTGTAAACCCAGGTAATTGGCCAGATTATGTGTTTGAAGACAGTTATCAGTTAATGGAAATTGGTGAATTGGAGCAATACATTAAGACCAAAAAACATCTCCCTGAGGTGCCTTCAGCGGCAGCAATAGAAAAGGAAGGTTTAGACTTGGGAAATATGGATGCTACACTACTCAAGAAGGTGGAAGAGTTGACGCTTTATATGATTGAGATGAAGAAGGAGATTGAGGTATTGAAGAAGGAGAATAAGAAGTTGAGTGATGAGGTAAATAAGGTGAGGAAGTGAGGAAAGTGAAGAAGTGGTTAGCCGTCATTGCGAGGACACAGGACGAAGCAATCTCCTATTTTCAAGTTGGGGATTCCTTCGTCAGGCATTCGCCTTCCTTGGAATGACGGCTGGGAGAGGCATAAAAAAAGGGCTCCGAATACTCGGAGCCCTTTTTATGTTTTATTACGTCAGATAAATTATCCGATCGATACTCTTTTGAAAGCAGAAACTGTCAAACCTTTGTTCACAGAATCAAGGTATTGAGCTACAGACTGCTTAGGCTCTTTCACGAATGCCTGGCTTAGCAAAGTGTTCTCCTTGAAGAATTTCTGAAGTTTACCTTGAGCAATTTTATCAAGGATTGCTTCTGGCTTACCTTCCTGACGTGCCTGATCTCTTCCGATTTCGATCTCTTTCTCAACAACCGCAGAATCAACACCGTCCTTATCAAGGGCAACAGGATTCATTGCAGCGATTTGCATTCCTACATCTTTACCAGCGTCAGCAACATCAGTATCACCAGCACCCGTCATAGCAACTAGTACACCTAGTTTACCATTAGAGTGAATGTAAGAAGCTACTTTCTCTCCAGAGATAGTTTCGTAAGCAGTAACAGCAAGTTTTTCACCGATTTTTCCTAAAAGCTCAGTCACCTTTGCTTCAACAGTAAGGTCTCCAAGACTTAAAGCGTTCAATGCAGCAAGGTCTGCTGGATTGTTAGCTAGTGCAGCATCAGCAATCTCGTTACCAAGTGACTGGAAATCTTCGTTTTTAGCCACAAAGTCAGTCTCGCAAGTAAATGCTACCAGGTGAGCATTAGCACCATCTTCGCTAACTCTCACAAATACGCTACCTTCTTTTGTTTCTCTATCAGCTCTCTTCTCAGAAAGTTTTTGGCCCTTCTTTCTAAGAATTTCAATCGCTTTATCGAAGTCGCCTTCGGCTTCTACCAATGCCTTTTTACAATCCATCATACCGGCACCGGTCATTTGTCTTAGTTTATTAACTTCTTGTGCTGTAATAGCCATTTTTATATTGTTTTATTAATTACAGATTGGTCTAAACAAAAATTGAACATCGAAGCGGATCCAATGTTCAATTTTGATTATGATTCAATTAAATCTTATGCTTCTTGTTTTTCGGTCTGCTGATCAGCAGCTTTCTTTTCTTCCTCAGCTCTCTCTCTTTCTCTCTCCTCTTTGTCCTCTTTACGAGCAGACAAACCTTCTTCGATTGCTTTTCCGAAAGCTCTGGTGATAATTTCAATTGACTTGAAAGCATCATCATTACCCGGAATAGCAAAGTCAGCCTTGGTTGGGTCAGAGTTAGTATCGCAAAGCGCAAAAACCGGGATATTCAACTTCTTAGCTTCTGCTACTGCAATATGCTCTCTCTTTACATCGATCACGAAAAGTGCAGCAGGAAGTCTAGTCAGGTCAGAAATACCACCTAATAGTTTTTCTAGCTTAGCTTTCTCACGAGTCTTCATCAAACGCTCACGCTTAGCAAGTGCTTTGAAGCTTTCGTCTTTCATCAACTTGTCAATACCTGACAATTTCTTGAGAGACTTTCTCATGGTAGCAAAGTTGGTTAACATACCACCTAACCATCTTTCTGTAACGAATGGCATGTTTAATCTTTGTGCTTCTTCAGAAACGATAGCTCTTGCTTGTTTCTTAGTCGCGACAAACATCACCTTTCTTCCAGAACGGACGATGCTCTTAACAGCATTTGATGCTTCTTCGAGGCTGCTAAGGGTTTTGTTAAGATCAATGATATTGGATACCATTCTTCTCCATGAAGATATATGGTGCCATACGAGGATCCCACTTTCTCGTCAAGTGTCCAAAGTGAACACCAGCATCAAGTAAGTCTTTGTTAGTAATTTTTGACATTATATAACTTGATATAGATTCTAATTAACGTTTCGAGAACTGGAATGATCTTCTCGCTTTTCTTCTTCCTGGCTTCTTACGCTCAACCATTCTAGGGTCACGAGTAAGGAAACCTTCGCTTTTCAGGGCAGGTCTGTGCTCAGCATCTACTTCGCAAAGTGCTCTTGAAATCGCTAGTCTAATCGCTTCAGCCTGACCTTTTGGTCCACCACCGTCTACATTTACTTTGATATCAAAGTTTGTAGCCTGCTCAACTTTCACTAAAGGCTGCTTCACAATAATTTCTAAAACATCAGAGTTAAAGTAATCTTTAACAGTTTTGCCATTTACATTGATGTCACCATTACCTGGCTGCATGTAAAGTCTGGCTACAGATGTCTTTCTTCTTCCGATTGTATTTGTTACGTCCATTGAAGCGATCTTATAATTCTTTTACTGTTGGTTGTTGAGCTTCATGTGGGTGCTCAGCTCCTTCATATACATATAGATTGTTGAAGAGACTTCTTCCTAATCTATTTTTAGGCAACATACCTCTTACAGCTCTTTCCACTAAAAGTGTAGAAGATTTCTCTTTTCAACTGTCTTGGCGTAGTTGCTTTTTGACCACCTGGGTAGCCAGTATAAGAAAGGTACACTCTGTCTGTCCACTTCTTTCCTGTCAACTTCACTTTGTCGCAATTGATTACAATTACATTGTCTCCACAATCAACATGCGGAGTGTAGCCTGGCTTATGCTTTCCTCTAATGATTTTGGCTACTTCACTTGCCAAACGTCCCAATGCTTTGGTGTTGGCGGCATCAACCAAGACCCACTGCTTATCTGCAGTTGCATTGTTGGCCGATTTTGTCTTATAACTTAGTGTATCCACTTCAGTATATTTAATTGACTTTTAATACTTTATTCAGTCCTCCCCTTAAAAAGGGACACAAAGATAGAAGTTTGATTTTTCAATTCCAACACCACTATTAATAATTCTTTTCAGAATTAAAGACCATTACGACCATAAGTCAAAAGGGTGTGTGCAGAAGCCGGGACTTAACGCTTGTTTGCCATCAGTTGCTTCCGTAAAACTGCCATGTCCTTTAGGGTATGGCGCTTGCACAATTATCTTCTCTTTAAAATTGTCGAAAATGAGTTCATTCGCATGTAAGGCAAAATCGCTTAATCAAAGGGAGCTCTTCAGTGTCTTTTTTTAACTTGAACTTCCTTTTGATCTGTGAAAGGAATAAAGGATCACCCCCATACATCTGGTCATTGATCAATGGAGCCTTGCTTTGTGAAAGGTGAATTCTTATCTGATGCATGCGCCCCGTCTCAGGAATGCACTCGACTAAAGAATGAAATTTATACAGTTCTAAAGTGCTAACAGTGGTCTTGGCAGGCTTGCCTACCGCATAGTCAATCTTGGTTGTGCCCTTGCTTAGTGCATAAATAGGAAGGTTGATAACCTCCGCTTTGAACTCATGCACTCCATGAACAAAAGCGTGGTATGCCTTCTTAATAGATCGATGCTCAAACTGCAATGATGCATGACGATAAGCATCTTTATTCTTCGCTAAAAGAATACAGCCTGAGGTCTCTTTGTCAAGTCGATGGCATGCCGAAAGGTTTTCATCATACTGCTTTGCCAGCTTCTGCAAATTTACCGGATCGTTACGGTCTTCTAGCGAAGCCATAAATGGAGGTTTGTTAACAACCATAAAGTTGTCATCCTCATAAATGATTAATGATTCAAAATTGATTTTCATGCGCGGGGCAAAATTAACAAGAACTAAGCGTCTTCTTGTTCCAGCAACTCAAGTTCTAGTCGGGCCTCCTCTTCCATTTCCTGAGTACTTTGACCGATCGGTAATCGGAAACTAAAAATCGAGCCTTTCTTCACAGTACTGATCACGCTGACTTTCGTGTCGTGTGCTTCCAGTATGTGCTTCACAATAGCAAGTCCCAATCCTGTACCACCACCCTCTTTGGATCTTGATTTATCAACTCTGAAAAATCTCTCGAAAATTCTACTCAGGTCATCAGGAGGAATCCCCACTCCCGTATCCCGGATGAAAACCTTGACTTCGTTTTCTTCAGTCTCTATACCAACCTGAATATTTCCTTTATCAGTATACTTGACAGAATTTGACACAAGGTTCATAAGTACACGGTAAATACGCTCCGCATCCGCATGCACAAATATGGGTTGACTGTATTCTCTGTCAAAACCAATTGTGAGCCCCTTCTTTTCAACTTTGTTTTCAAGTTGATCAATAACCTCATGGGCGGTGCGAACAATATCAAAATGTTCCATGTGCATTTTGATTTCACCAGTCTCTATTTGTGATAGTGTGAGGAGGTCGTGAATCAATGCATCAAGGTTATCCAAACTCTTTGCTGCACGTTTCAGAAATTTCTTACGAACTTTTTTATCGTCAACAGCACCATCTAATAAGGTATGTACAAAACCCTGTGCAGCAAAAACTGGCGTTTTCAATTCATGACTGACATCGGCCAAGAACTCTCTTCTGAAAGCCTCTAATTTTCTAAGGTCTTCTATCTCTTTGTTCCGATTAACCCCGTAGGTATAGATTTCTCGGTTGATCCGCTTCAAGGGGTTGTTAGTATCAGCGGCATCACCAGCATCAATGAAGGAGAAATCTTTCTTCCTCATCTTATTCAACACCTTATATATCTCTCCAATTTCTTTAAATACTAAAAACTCAAAAGTTATGTAGACCAAGAGATAGGTGGCAGCAAAGGACAATAAGGCGGTAACTAAAAGACCTTGCTCAGAAACATCAGGCACCAGAGATAAAAAAGCAGTGGTTACAATAGCAACAACTACTGCTAAGACCAATGCAACAACTCTGGAATTTAAAAACATAACTAAGCTACTTCGAACTTATACCCTACGCCTTTCACGGTTGAAATATATCCGTCACCTATTTTCTCACGTACTTTTCTGATATGCACATCAACAGTTCTAGCGAGAACGTATACATCAGTACCCCAAATATTCTGAAGTAGTTCGTCTCGACTAAAAACTTTATTAGGGTTTTGTGCCAAGAAATAGAGCAACTCAAATTCTTTCTTAGGTAAAGTAAACTGATCCCCATTGGCACTGACAGTGTAGCTCGATCGATCAATGGTCAAATTACCAGCAACGATCTGTGGCTTCTTTTTATTCTTGCTTTCTTTTCTGAATAAGGCACTTATTCTACTCATTAAAGCCCTCGGCTTAATGGGCTTTGTGATATAGTCGTCAGCTCCTGCCTCAAAAGCTGCTACTTCAGAGTACTCCTCTGTTCTTGCCGTCAAAAAAGTGACATGTGCATCGGACATTTCAGGGATCTCTCTGATCTGACGACAAGTTTCGACACCATCTTGCTCCGGCATCATAATATCTAGAAGAATAAGGTCCGGAACGAACTTCTTGGCAATAGAAACGGCCTTCATACCGTCCTCAGCAGTTTCGACCTCATATCCTTCTTTCTTCAGATTATATTTTAAGAGCTCGAGGATATCATGATCGTCATCTACAACGAGTACTTTAGGGCTTTGTTTGTTTGTCATGGATTTTCAGTTGTCTAACAAAGATATACGAAATATAGACTCTCGGACAACTAATTTTCAATCACTCGACAATTGCCATAGGATGCTTTAGGTTTTCCGCTTTCTTGAGTTCGACTCGCAAGTAGCCCACGTATATTTTGGCCTGAAATTTCAATGGAACCTTATTAAGGTCATCTGATAACCATACCTTCAAGGTGTTATCCTCTTCGAAAAGACTATCCTTTTCAATTATAGGTACTAGAACAACTGATTTGACTTTACCAAACTTGGTCTTGATCACTTCCCTACCTGTAAATTTAACTCGAAAAGGCTGTTCTTTCTCATCAAAAAAAGTCTTGATGGTAATGATTTCACCAACTTTGAGCTTGTTAAAATCAATTGACCGTAGATAATAGTAGCCCGTTACCATATCTTGAACATTATGCGGTATGGCATACTCCTCGGTCTTTTCAAGCAGCTTCGTTTCTTTGTGTAGTTTATTGACAGTAACAGAATCTTTATCGTGATGAAAGTAGAGGATTTCATTCTTTCTAAATCGGCCTTCTCTTATGTAGCGATAGAAACGTTGAGGGATCAGCTTTTCTGTATCATAATAGGTACCCCAATTATCTCTAACTGGTGAAAAGAAATCGAAGATACCAGAAGTCCGGGCGTTGATATCAATCTTCCAAGTAGGGCGATTGTTAATAGTATAAATGATATCACTTACACTAAAAGTTGCCTCTGCTGCCTTTACAAACCCAATGGATGCCTTCATTTCCAGGCGTTCACCAGGTTTAAAGGGCATATCATCGGTCAACGCATAATCTTGAGCTACTGTCAAGTGAAAAGATGCCAAGAGTAGGATAGAAAAAAATAGTCTCATTTTAAACTTTCCTGTCTTTCTGACAAATGCCATACCAATAATTTCAAAGAGAGGGGTATTGCGCCTTAAGGTATTCCAAATATGCGAGAAGATCTCCGTCAAATTTTTGCTCTAATGTGAGTGCCAAAATGTCTTGTTGAGAATTGTATCTCAGCAACGACATAAAGAAAGTATTATTTGGTGTAAAATTATCAAAATAGCCGACATAACGCTGTGATTTAAAGCCAACAGTATCAAAATTAACTTTGATCTCGTCAATCAAAGCCGCCTTAAGTGACTGCTTTTCTTCCAGGTCCAAATCTGCCATTGACTGATACAGTGAGTCGAGACGCTGTGCCGCACCAAGCATATAAGTTTTAAAGGTTTCTACATCTGCATTCTTATCAATAAAATCAGTTACCTCCTGACTTTCTACGCCATACTTTTCCTCTAAAAACATTATAGCTCCTCTATCCCCAATAAAAGAGGCTAGGTTTTCATTAAAGGTTACCGAATCTTTTACAAAGAGTGTTCCATGGGTTAGTTCGTGGATAATCAAGCTCGCCAAGTCACCTTCTGATCTGTTTAACATATTAGATAGTACAGGATCTTTAAACCAACCTAATGTAGACCACCCTCCGGCCGTTCTTAAGCCTACTTCCATACCCTCTTCCTCGCGAATTCTTCTGGCTTCCTCAACAGCTTTATCTCTATCAAAGAAACCCTTATATGGAAACTTACCTACTATTGGAAAGCTCCAAAGTCTTGGCCGAAAAGCAAAGGGTTCACAGGCGGTAACCACAAACATGGAGGGCTGGCCCTTTTGGTCGAATATGGTAGAATAATTCTCTGAATAGTTTATCCCTAGTTTTTCAAAAGCGAAAGCCTTGGCCTCTAAAATCACCTGTACCTTCTCTCTCTGATCTGCCGATATTGTTGTATCCCCAAGATATTCTTCCAAAGGAATTGCCTGGTTAATCACTCTTAACTGACCTCGCAATTGCATAAGTCCATAATTCACCAATTCAAACTGCCAAATCACAGCAGAAATGATCAATACCAACAGTACTAAACCTACTCTTTTTAGTATTTTCTTCACCTTCATTAGGATGCAAAAATAAGCCTTAATCTATCGTTGTTAATTGTAGTCTTTACTACTATCTTCACAGATTATCCGATCATAAATACCCCATAAAGATGAGTGAGAATTCCGAAAAATTAAAGGCATTACAATTAACGATAGATAAGTTAGAAAAATCATACGGCAAAGGAGCCGTCATGAAATTGAGTGATGAAAAGGTTGTAGACCTTCCAAGTATCCCTACGGGGTCTCTTGGCTTAGACATTGCACTCGGAATTGGAGGGATACCCAGAGGTAGGGTGGTAGAGATCTACGGTCCTGAATCTTCTGGTAAAACCACCCTTACTATGCACTGCATCGCTGAAGCACAGAAAAGAGGTGGGCTTGCAGCATTTATTGATGCAGAGCATGCTTTTGATAAGGTTTATGCAGAGAAGTTAGGCATTGACACTCAGAACCTGCTAATTTCTCAACCTGACAATGGTGAGCAGGCCCTGGAAATTGCAGAGCACCTCATCAGATCTGGTGCCTTGGATATCATTGTTATTGATTCTGTGGCTGCCCTGGTACCTAAGGCCGAGCTTGAAGGAGAGATGGGTGAAAGCAAGATGGGACTTCAAGCCCGCTTGATGTCTCAAGCCCTTAGAAAGCTCACCGGAACAATCAACAAAACAGGTTGTGCTTGTATTTTCATTAACCAACTCAGAGAAAAGATCGGTGTGATGTTCGGCAACCCTGAAACCACAACTGGTGGTAACGCATTGAAGTTTTATTCATCCGTAAGACTTGACATTCGAAGAATTGGTCAGATCAAAGAGAGCGCTGACAATGTGATGGGTAACCGCACAAGGGTCAAAGTGGTGAAAAACAAAGTAGCTCCTCCTTTCAAAATTGTTGAGTTTGACATCATGTACGGACAGGGTATTTCCAAGTCTGGCGAGATTCTTGATCTTGGAGTTGAGTTTGAAATCATTAAGAAAGCTGGATCATGGTTCTCTTATAATGGAGAGAAATTAGGGCAGGGCCGTGATTCTGTGAAAAACTTGATCGAAGACAATCCTGAGTTGGCAGAAGAGCTGGAAAATAGAATAAAAGCCGTAATCAACGGAGAAGTAGAAGAAGCTGCAGCGGAGTAATACATAGGTTACCCCTACTAAAAAGGCCTCAACGAATTATCGTTGAGGCCTTTTTCATTTCTTTTGAACTCCAGTTTAAGCCGATCTCATGGCCTCCACAGGATCTAATCTTGCAGCTTTTGCCGAAGGAATAATCCCCGAAACAATACCAATGGTGCTGGACACGACTACGCCCAGAAGTATATTTTTCGTTGAAAGCATCACTTCTAAGTTTCCTAGCGGAACGAAGGTCAACAGGTAGACTATGAGAATCCCGGCTACACCTCCCAGTAGGCATAAAAAGATGGATTCAAACAAAAACTGGAATAAGATGAAGTAATTCTTAGCCCCAAGGGATTTCTGAATACCAATCAGTTTGGTGCGTTCTTGCACAGATACAAACATAATATTCATAATACCAAAGCCACCCACAAGGATCGCGAAACCGCCAATTACCCAGCCTGCAATACTAAATATATCAAATACACCTCCTATAGCGTCAGCGATAGCCTCGGGTCTATTCAAGGCAAAATTAGATTCCTCCTTCGGTTTTAATCCCCTTACCTTTCGAAGGGCGCCTTCCATTTCGTTTTGTAAATTCACCAAGCCTATATCTTCCACTCTCCCTTTCACAGCAATGGTGGGACTAATACCACTTTGACCAACGTAAAACATTTTAACGAACATCTTGAAAGGTATATAAACCCGATCGTCACTACTTGGTGTTCCCAAGAAGCTCTTCCCTTCCTTTTCAAGGACACCGATAATCACCAACTTCTGACCATTAACTTTGATCTCCTTACCAATGGGTGTTTCACTTCCAAATAAAGACTCTCTTAAGGTATTCCCTATGATGGCAACATTACGCCCTCTTTCAAGCTCTTGCCCGGTGAAATACCTCCCGTCATTTATTTTCACCTCGTAGACATTTTCATAAGAGCCCTCCACTCCCATTATGTCGCTTCCGCTGAGATAACTATTACCATATTTAACAATACTCCCTCGGTTAGCAAAAAATGTTATGTCATTAGCATTCCTAAGGTTGCCTTTTAGGTACTCATACTCTGAAAATGTGTTCGATGGACGTCTAAAATAGACGTAAAACGGAATATTCGGATCGCGATCAACAAATGAAAACTTGTTAACAGTCACCACATTTGACCCCAAGAAATCGAAGCTATCTCGAATATTTTTTTCTAAAGAATCTACTAATGTAAAAACCAAGGTAATCAACATAATACCAATGGTAACCCCTAGTAGTGAAAGTGTGGTTCGGAGCAGGTTTGTGGTCAGCACCTGCATGGCAAACCTTATACTCTCTGCAAACAACTTAAGAAAAATACCTAATCGCATGGAAGAAGCGCTTTAAAGCAACAATACTTTTACAACGTAAAGAATCAAAAAATGTAAACGCGATAAAACGAAAAGTGGTTAAAAAAACTATTCTTCCTACTGAAAGGAACAATACCCAGTTAAGCGGAGAAGCCTATGTGACCTGAAAATCACAAAACTTTCCAGTCAGATTTCCAGCAGAATTAATGCAAAGCTCAAGCAAATATTCATATCTTTGCCAGCTATTTGAAATCCAAGGTTTAACAAGAAACCCTATATGAAATTATCAGCTTTCAAACTTGAGCTTCCAGAAGACAAGATCGCTAAATATCCTGTAGAGAATAGAGATGAATCAAAATTGATGGTGTTGCATAAAGACACTGGCGAAATTGAACACAAGGTCTTTAAGGATATTGTTGACTACTTTGATGAAGGAGATGTAATGGTCAACAATGACACCAAAGTTTTTCCTGCCAGGTTGTATGGTCAGAAAGAAAAAACCGGTGCTCAGATCGAGGTTTTCTTGTTGAGAGAACTAAACTCAGAAATGCACCTGTGGGATGTACTAGTGGATCCAGCAAGAAAAATTAGAGTAGGTAACAAACTCTATTTTGGTGAAGGTGAATTAGTGGCTGAAGTAATTGACAACACTACGTCAAGGGGCAGGACTATCCGATTCCTATATGATGGTAGCGATGAAGAGTTTTACAAAACGATCGATACACTTGGTGAAACACCGCTCCCCAGAACTATTCCAAGAGAAACGGAGCCAGAAGATAGAGAGAGGTTCCAGACCATTTATGCTAAGCACGTAGGTGCCGTAGCCGCTCCAGTAGCTGGTCTTCATTTTACACACCAAGTATTGAAGCGTTTGGAAATCAAAGGTGTGGATGTTACCCCAATTACATTGCACATTGGCCTGGGTACTTTTAGACCTGTAGATGTAGAGGATCTTACAAAACATAAGATGGATTCTGAAAACTATACCATCTTGGATCCAACTGCAGAAATTGTAAACAAAGCACTTGATAATAAGAAGAGAGTTTGCTCAATCGGAACAACTTCTATGAGAGCATTGGAATCTTCAGTCTCAGCAAGCGACAGATTAAAAGCCAATTCTGCCTGGACGGATAAATTCATCTTCCCTCCTTACGAGTTCAAAATCTGTAATGCCTTAGTGACTAACTTTCACTTACCTGAGTCTACATTGCTTATGCAAGCAGCAGCTTTTGCTGGATATGACCTAATGATGGAAGCCTACCAAACGGCAATTAAAGAAGACTATAGATTCTTTAGTTATGGTGACGCTATGTTGATCATTTAGTACTTTATAAAATAAAAAATGAGAGCCTCCTAAATTTTGTACTTAGGAGGCTTTTTTGTTAGTGTTTTGCAATTATCCTCCCATGAGTCCCTTCCCAACGTGCTTATATGGCTCAAACAAGCAACAAGTGAGTTTTTTAGGAGTTGGAAAAAGTATATATACATGGTCAATCCATGGCGCTATTTCAGCCTTAGGAATTCAATGGCTACAAAACCAAATCACAATTAATAGGTCCTGAACCTGATGATTCCTTATTGGAGTCCGAGCATCTCAACCTTCTCTTTAATTCGGCATTTAGAATGAAGTAGTTTTTCTATTCTCAATAGAAGAAAAAGGTCAATTCCTTATTGCTATGTTTTTATTTTTCAAAATAATTGTTTATACTTATTCTCATTTTTTATTATACTTATTTTAAATATAACTACTATGAAAAAACAAAAACTATTTTTAGTAAGCGTATTATCACTAATTCTTCTTTCATACATTTCCTATAATGAATGGAATGCTCCCACAACTGATTTTCAATACTTTAACTCTCAAGAGTTTGAATCTTTCAAAGAAAAGCAACCTTATTTTGCAGACCTCATTGACTTCTCTCAACTAGATCAGTCAGCAGATGATGAGTATGAATTCTTCTCCTATAATGCCAAAATAGGCGACCAGGTGGTAGGTGCGATTTCACTCTACCGTGAAATTGGATCCAGCAATGAACCGATTTTCTTTTCATCCATTGCGAATAGCCAAGTCTATCCGGAATTGAAAAGTATAGTTTCGATCGGAAAAAGTCAGGATAGAAATATGAAGTTTGATTCAGAAGGAAACATGGTTTTAGGCACCTATATTGATGAAGAAAGCCATGAACTAAATGTTATTCCTGCCAGTGCCGGTTGTGTTGTCGGCTTTATGAACCTATTGGACGAAATGGTACAAGGGTTTGGTTTTGACGATTGGGGCGATTTCTGCGGCCCTTGGTATAGTCCTGTAGCAGCCAGATGTGCAGCGACCGGATATTTGGCAGCCATAAGTTGGTGTGCATCTAACGATGGAGAAACGCCACCAAGTCTTGATCATATGCTCAGCTTCTTTTAGTCTTTATTAATAAAAGCGAAGGCCTTCTTAGTATACTAGGAAGGCTTTTTTAATTTTAAGGATGCAGAAATATGCAATCATCGTTGCAGGAGGAAGTGGCGCTCGAATGAAGAGCTCCTTGCCCAAGCAGTTTCTTCTTTTGAATTGCCAACCCGTATTGATGCATACGTTGAAAGCGTTCGACTTTGATCAAATCCAGATAACACTTGTTTTGCCAGTCGAACAAATTCAGTTCTGGCAAAAACTATGTAAAGAGCATAGTTTCGAAGTTCCTCACAAAATAGTTCACGGAGGCGAAACGCGATTTCACTCGGTTAAAAAAGGGCTGGACAGTATCGATGGGAATGAAGGCCTTGTGGCGATTCATGATGGCGTTAGACCATTAATCAGCAGGGATATTGTTTCATCCTCATTTGATCAGGCTCTAACCCATGGCAATGCGATTACTTCAGTTCCCCTAAAAGACTCTCTTAGAGAAGTATCCGCTCGATCAAACCAAGCAGTCGACCGGAGTAAATTTCGATTAATTCAAACCCCCCAGACCTTTCAACTCAGCCTCATTAAAGAAGCATATGAAACCTCTTACCAATCCACATTTACAGACGATGCTTCGGTCTTTGAAAACAATGGTGGCTCTATTCACTTGATAGACGGAGACTATCGCAATATCAAAATAACAACACCCGAAGATTTATTAGTGGCTGAGTCATTTTTGACCGGATAAAACCAGCTTGAATTCAAGTAGATTTTCCCTATCTTATTGCTCTATTTTTTATATGATGAAACGCGCCATTTTCTCTTTTTCCCTATTGGGGATGATTTTTTGCTGTCTTCTATCCTGCAATCAGCAGGAAGACGAATGGATTCAACTTTTTAATGGAAAAGATCTTGAAGGTTGGACACCAAAAATCACAGGCTACGATGTAGGTGAGAATTACGGTCAAACATTCAGAGTTGTTGATGGCTTGTTGACCGTTTCCTATGATAAATATTATCGCTTCGACAATCGCTTTGGCCATCTCTTCTATAAGGACAAGTTTTCTGACTACCTCTTGCGCATAGAATATAGGTTTATCGGTGAACAGGTTGAAGGTGGAGAACAGTGGGCAAAAAAGAACAGTGGGGTCATGCTTCATTCTCAATCACCTGAATCGATGAACAATCAACAAGACTTCCCCATCTCATTGGAAGCACAATTTTTGGGAGGCTATGGCGAAGGTGAAAGACCTACTGGAAATCTCTGTACCCCTGGTACACATGTAGATATTGACAATGAGTTTGTCTCACAACACTGTATAAATGCAAAAGCACCCACCTATAGTGATGATCAATGGGTGACTATCGATATCCTGGTTAGAAACAATCAGGAAATCGCCCATATTATAGCGGGAGATACAGTTATCAAATACTCTAACCCTGTCATTGGTGGTGGTGTAGTGAACAACTTTAAAGAAGAAATAAAAGAAGACGGAAAACCTCTGAAAGAGGGGTATATCGCGTTGCAGAGCGAAAGTCATCCTATCCAGTTTAGAAAAGTAATGTTAAAGGACCTTTCAAAGTAGACCGGGTCTGTAGAAATACTAAAACAATTAACTATGAGTACAATGAATACTGGAACCACCATGAGACTAAGTCTAATGATGTTCCTACAGTTTTTTATCTGGGGAGGATGGTTCGTAACAATGGGAACCTACTTACTAAATAATCTTTCGGCAACGGATGGTGAAGTATCCATGGCTTACTCTACTCAATCTTGGGGAGCCATCATAGCGCCTTTTATTATCGGTCTAATTGCGGACAGGTTCTTCAATGCCGAGCGAATCTTAGGTGTCCTCCACTTAATCGGTGCGGGGCTTCTCTATATGATGTCTCAAGCCTCAGATTTCAGTGTATTCTACCCTTATGTACTTGGTTATATGATCATATATATGCCAACCCTGGCATTAGTTAATTCTGTGGCCTTCCGCCAGATGGACGATCCTTCAAAACAGTTCTCTACCATCAGGGTCTTTGGAACAATAGGTTGGATTCTAGCTGGGTTAGTGATCAGCTTTGTCTTTTCTTGGGATTCTGCCGAAGGCATAAGCACAGGCATGCTTAAAAACACCTTTCTAATGACCGCAATTGCTTCAGGTATATTAGGGCTTTTTAGCTTTACATTGCCTCAAACACCTCCTGCAGTTGAAAAAGGGGCTAAAGTAACATTAAGAGATATTCTTGGTTTGGATGCCCTGAAACTCTTGAAAGACAGAAACTTTGCAGTATTCTTCTTCTCTTCTATTCTTATCTGTATCCCACTTGCTTTCTACTACCAGCAAGCCAATCCGTTCTTAACAGAAATTGGTGTGAGCAACGCGACAGGAAAGATGACAATTGGGCAGATATCCGAAGTACTGTTCATGCTACTATTGCCAATCTTCTTGAAGAAATATGGCATTAAAAAAACACTCCTATTCGGTATGCTGGCATGGGCATTGAGGTACGTACTTTTTGCCTATGGCAACTCGGACAGCCTTGTATTTATGTTATTAATCGGCATTGCCCTACACGGTATTTGTTACGATTTCTTCTTCGTATCGGGTCAAATTTATACCGATTCAAAAGCAGGAGCAAAGTACAAAAGTGCTGCTCAGGGAATGATTACCCTGGCCACCTATGGTGTGGGTATGCTCATCGGTTTTTGGGCGGCAGGAAAAATATCAGCCTATTATGTTGAAGGAACTGTGCACGACTGGCAGAGCATTTGGTTACTACCAGCAGGATTTGCCGTCTTGGTATTCCTAGTTTTCTTCTTCGCTTTTAAAAACGAAACTGTAGAATACGACAAGTAATATGAGTCATAAAAAAATCAGATTAGGGATGATTGGCGGTGGACTTTCCTCCTTCATCGGCATCGTTCACCGAATCGCCACCTACATCGGTGAAGAATACACCTTAGTGGGTGGTGCCTTTGACACCAATTATGATAATGCGCTTAAATTTGCCAGTAAGCTGGAACTAGACCCATCGAGGACGTATCCAAACATTGACACCTTCATTGAAAAAGAACTTGAGCTGCCAGAAGACCAACGTATTGAGGCTGTAGTTGTGGTAACCCCAAACTTTCTACACTACCCAATGGCTAAGCAGTTAATTCAAGCTGGATTTCATGTGATTTGTGAAAAACCAGTAACAAATACTGCCGCTGAAGCCATAGAATTGGAAGAACTAGTTGAAAAGCACCAAGTGGTCTTTATGCTTACTCATACCTATACTGGTTATCCCATGGTGCGGCAAATGAAATCGATGATTGCGGATGGTGTTATCGGAGAAATTCAAAAAGTAGATGCACAATATTATCAGGGTTGGATTAATCCGGTCATCCATGACAAAGAAAAGCGAAAGGGCGTTTGGCGCCTTGACCCTGAAAAGGCAGGACAGAGTTGTTGCATGGGAGATATAGGCGTCCATGCTTTCAATATGATAGAGTACACAACCGGCCTCAAGACTCTAAAAGTCTTGGCAGACCTCAATACTTTATATGACGATAACCCACTCGACATTGACGGTACCAGTATGTTGAGGTTTGAAAATGATGTGCGCGGCTTAGTCAGAGCCAGCCAGATTGCTACTGCCGAAGAAAACAGTCTTCGCATCTCAGTTTACGGTACGAAAGGTGCCTTAAAATGGGAACAGGAAGATTCTAATTACCTCTACCACCTGCAAGATGGCCAACCAATGCATGTCCTAAAACCAGGACATTCCTATGCTAGTAAGTTTGCTGAGGAGAGCACAAAGATGGCTCCTGGTCATCCAGAAGGCATCTTTGATTCTATGGCCAACCTTTATATAGGTGCGGCCAAGGCCATAAGAGGAGAAGCTCATATGGATGGTGCGTATCCTACTATTAGAGATGGTGTTAGAGGCATGAAGTTTATTGAAGCCGTACTAGCATCAGACAGAAATGGTAATACCTGGACAGAAATTAAAGATTAAATAGCTATGAAAACGATAAAAGGGCCTGCCATATTTCTGGCTCAATTTGCCGATGATCAAGCCCCATTCAATTCGCTTGACAACATTGCCAAGTGGGCAAGTGATCTGGGCTATAAAGCAGTTCAAATACCAACCTGGGATAGTCGATTAATCGATCTCGACAAAGCTGCTGAAAGCAAAACCTATTGCGATGAATTAAAAGGAACATTGGCAAACCATGGACTGGAAGTAAGTGAGCTCTCAACACACTTACAAGGACAATTGGTAGCTGTGCATCCTGCATATGAAGAGCTATTCAAAGGTTTCGCACCGAAAGGGCTCAATAAAAAACAAAGAAATGCTTGGGCCATAGATCAGGTCAAAAAAGCTGCAGTGGCATCGAAAAACCTGGGTATTGATGTACATGCCACCTTTTCAGGAGCGCTGGTTTGGCCTTATTTCTATAATTGGCCTCAAAGACCTGCAGGTTTGATTGAAAAAGGCTTTGAAGAACTAGCAAAACGATGGGCGCCAATTCTCAATCATTTTGATGAAAATGGAGTTGATGTTTGCTATGAAGTTCATGCGGGTGAGGACTTACACGATGGTACCACCTTCGAAATGTTTTATGAGGCGACAGGGAAACATAATAGAGTAAAGCTTCTTTACGACCCTTCGCACTTCGTACTACAACAGTTAGACTACCTCGCTTATATTGATCATTATCATGAATTCTTTGGGATGTTTCATGTTAAGGATGCCGAATTCAATATCAGCGGGAGATCTGGTGTTTATGGTGGCTATCAGGACTGGATTGACCGACCCGGGCGCTTCCGTTCTATCGGTGATGGTCAGGTAGACTTTCAAGCTATATTCTCCAAATTGACACAATATGGTTATGATGGCTGGGCCGTTTTAGAATGGGAGTGTTGTATTAAATCTCCCGAGCAAGGAGCACGAGAAGGTGCACAGTATATTGATCAATTTATTATTGAGGCCACCGAAAAGAGTTTCGATGATTTTGCTGATGCCGGCATCAGTGATGAAGAATTTAAAAACCTATTAGGAATAGAATAACATGAAAAAACTTTCAATCATATTAGTCATACTTTTTTGCGGTGTCACGGCCTTTGCACAAATCACAGACCCAAAGGCCACTGAGGTATGGGATCCTGTGCCCCGCAAAGTCACTCCAGCCAGAAACGGAGCTGCCCCTTCCGATGCCATTGTTCTTTTTGATGGCAAAGACCTGAACGAATGGAAATCAAGAAAGGACGGATCTGCGGCCAAATGGAAAGTGGAAAACGGCTACTTAGAAGTAGTGAGAGGTACAGGAGATATCATGACCAACAGCAAGTTTGGTGATATTCAACTCCACATAGAATGGAGTGCTCCTACGGAAATTGTTGGTGAAGGACAAGGCCGAGGCAATTCAGGTGTGTTCCTTCAGGAGCGGTATGAAGTGCAAGTTTTGGATAGCTATGTCAGCAGAACCTATTCAAACGGACAGGCGGCTTCTTTATACAAACAAAGTATTCCTTTAGTCAATGCCACTGTGGCTCCTGGCGAGTGGAATGTTTACGATATAATATTCCACGCTCCACGATTTAATGAAGATGGTGTAAAGGTAGCCGATGGCTATGTTACAGTTATGCACAATGGCATTGTGGTTCAAAATCACCAAAGACTCTTAGGAACTACTGAGTACATCGGATTTCCGAAAAACCCAGCCCATGGAGATGGCTCTATTATCCTCCAGGATCATGGCAACCCTGTGAGGTTTAGAAATATCTGGCTCAGAGAACTCTAGAAATCTATTTCATAGTCATAGAAATAAAAAGCCCCGACATGTCGGGGCTTTTTCAAGGTAAATAGTTTGACTACTATTAAATAAATCAACTTCATCCAAATTTTCACCACAGACTCAGTTGATAACTGACTAACACCTAAAGGCTCAATACTTTATTATGAGCTTAGGCTAAAATTAGGACTGCTCCTTCCCTTTTTCAAATTATGCACGTAGACAAAACGTCACCATTCAAGAGAAATAAAAAAGGGTATCAATAGCTTGATACCCCAGTTGGATCAAAAAGGCCCGACTGCTAGATAAGGCCTTGTCTGATACAGCTAGCCACTAATGCTGTAGTGTTGCGCGCATGTGACTTTCTTAAAATATTTTTCATGTGTGTTCGAACCGTCAATTCCGAAACAAACAATTCATTGGCTATCTCCTTCGCTCTACTGCCTTCGGCCAGCAGATTTATTATTTGAAATTCCCTGTTGGTGAAGTCAATTTTCAATTGGATATGCCTCATATGATTTAGTCTCTTCAGTAGTCTGACATAAAGAGACAGAAAAACGGCTTCAATTTGATAGTAGAATACCATAGCATAAGAAATTGGTAGTATTCAGCTAGAGACATTTTGTATAGCTAAATTCAGCTAGATGGAAGATTGGATTACTGTCGCTAGTTGTATTCATTGATTATAACATACCTTCATTGTGAATGACGCAAAGTCATTGTAGATTAATTGTTCAACTAACAAACGCAAGGTAATGACTACTACAAACCCACCGACCATGGGAACTCCCTTGAAAAAACTAAAGGACCTTCCCAAATCAATCATCACACATAAACCGTTTATCATATTCAGACCTTACCCAAAGAGTCATAATGGTAAAGAATATGCCGTTATGGACTATCTCTATTTTTACAAAAATCTTGTGGTAACAAGTCCATATCAGAATGGTCAATATTTTGACGAAATGCCAGCAGAGAATCTCTTGGCCTTCAAAGCTGAAGCTTTTAGCAAAAAAGTTAAGAAGATGGTAATTTCTAACACATACTATTTCAATGTGGAGTTAAAAACCGAAATGCTGGGCTTCCAAATGGAAACCACTGCGGAGATCATTCAAGAGTATAATGCAGCAAACCCAAAAAACCCTCTTGGACAAGAAGGTTACGTACACCCAGACACTGGGCTACCAGTGTTTTTCACTGAACAGTGTGACATAATCATACCACCTGTACCACCAACCTAAAGGCTTTTGAAAAACAAACAACTAAGATTACAATGCATAGTAGTAGTACTACTATGCATTGTCAATTTAACAATTGGCCAAACTTCCAGTCTTGATAGTATCAAATCTATTTATGACAAGAACCCTAACCCTGAAGTTGGTCTACTCCTATTAACCCAAGCGGTATCTAAGGACAATAAAATGGCTGAAGAGTATTTCAGCAAAATTGACACAAGTGCACTGACTAGAGATCAACGTTATCAATATGAAAGACTAAAAGGTGACCTATATACAAGTCTGTCTAAATATGATAGAGCCGTTCAAATTTATACAGCTCTACTAAGAAGACTTGAAGACACCAACAAAGCCTCACTTAAAGCCGATTTAAATGATCAGATTGGAAGCATATATATTCAACTAAGGGAAAATGAACAAGCCCTCTCCTATTATAATGAAGCCATTGAAATACGTAAGGCAAACAACTTGTCCTCTGAACTGCCAAAATCTTATTACGCATTTGGCAACCATCAATTTAGATTGAATAAGACTGAGGAAGCTATACGAAGCTATAAAAAAGGTGTTTCGAGTATTGAAGGAGACAATCAAATTTCCCTTCTGGCTAACCTCTATTACATGCTTGGGAATGGTTACAACAAACCTGAGACCATCGATAGCGCTAAATTTTACTTTCAAAACGCGAAACAGTTATATGATCAAATCGGAAC
This sequence comes from Roseivirga sp., assembly GCA_965230105.1. Taxonomy (GTDB): domain Bacteria; phylum Bacteroidota; class Bacteroidia; order Cytophagales; family Cyclobacteriaceae; genus Roseivirga. The sequence continues at coordinate 389,973 of CBDDKG010000002.1, forward strand.
CAATCAAATGAAAATTGCCATCTCAAATGAGCTAGCCGGCATTCTCATAAAGACAAAGAGCTTTGAAGAAGCTATACCTGTTCTTGAAAGCAATTTGGTGCTCGTGGAAAATTTCCGTGATTGGCAGTATTACAACCGAACTTATGGACTACTAGTAGATGCCTATGAAGGTAAAGGTGATTTCAGAAACGCACTCAAGTATCAAAAGCAAAAATTCGATACAGTTGTTAATTTTCTTGTAAGTCAACGTACTGAATCGGTTGCCCAGATAACTGAAGACTTAAGAACAGACAAACAATTAGACCAAGCCGAGGAACAAGCTTTTTTTGCTACACGCAGAGCAAAAATTTTTGGTATGGTAATCGTCATCATGGTCGTCATATTCATCATTGCCTACCTCCTCTTTTCAAGAGCCATACAGAAGAAAAAACTCGAGAACCTACAAGCCATGGTGCTTGGTGAAGAAAACGAGAGAAAACGAGTTGCCAAAGACTTACATGATGGCATTGGTGTGCTGTTAACCAGTGTAAAATTACGTCTGAGCAATTTTCAAGACAAGGTTGAGGCTAAAGACGACTTCAAGAACTCTCTGGAACAAATAGATAATGCATGTACTGAGGTCAGGAGAATCTCTCACAACATGATTCCAGCCAGTCTTACCAAGCTTGGTTTACAGGAGGCTATTCTAGACCTTTTAGATAATGTTCAAGCTTCCACTGACATTATTATTGAAGAGGCACTCTCCTATGAAGAAGGGGCCTATGACGAATCCAAAGAAGTATTGATCTACAGAGTTGTTCAAGAGTTAATCAACAATAGCCTCAAGTATGCAGACCCTACAAAGCTCTCGATAGAACTGGCCAAATCTAAGCAAGACTATGTACTTACATATCAAGACGATGGAAAAGGCTTTGAAAAATCTAAAGTCAAGTCGGGACTCGGATTTCGTAGTATTGCCTCTAGGGTAGACATATTAAAGGGGAAATTGACATTTGAGTCTTCTCCTGGACAAGGAGCCTCATTTAACATAACAATACCATACTATGGATAAAATTAGAATTGCGGTTGCTGATGATCATCAAGTGATTATTGATGGTATGGAAGCCATAATCAACAATACAGAAAACCTTGAGTTTTCGGGTGGTGCCTTGAATGGCCATCAAGTGATAGAATTAGTAGAGTCAAAACCCGTTGACATGGTTTTAATGGACATCAATATGCCAGAAATGGATGGCTTGGAATGCACAGCATACCTTAACAAGCACTATCCCAATATTAGAGTAATTGCCTTAAGTATGCATGATAATCCTCGGCTGGCGAAGCGCATGATTAAAAATGGAGCCTTCGGGTTTCTCTTGAAGAACTCTAGTAAAGAGAATATTCTCAAGGCCATTGATGAGGTTTCTGTGGGCAAAAACTTTTTTGACCCTCAGCTCATGTCAACATTCTTTGATGCAGGAAATAAAAAGTCATCTAGCAGCTTTGCAAAAAAAGACTTACTGACAAAACGAGAAGTTGAAATCATACAACTGATTTGTCAGGAAAAAACGACAGGGGAAATAGCAGATGAGCTATCTATCAGTACACATACTGTAGAAAGTCATCGTGCAAATATTCTTCTAAAGCTTGAGCTCAAAAATTCTGTCGGGCTTGCCAAATGGGCTATTCAGAATGAAGTATTCGAATTGTAAACCAAATACCTTGATTCAGTTCGAATAAGAACTATCTACCTTTTTTCTTCTTATAAAAATCGGCTTGCATGGCCAGTGAAAAAGTATGTGCTGTGAGTCCATTAGATCGATTAAAATAGCTGTAACGGAAAATCACTGCATTGAACAAGATGTTTTTATTGATCAACTGTGCCGGACTATACCCAAGACCCAAGCCAATACTATATGAATTGAATTTTGACAAATCAAAGTCAGAAGCATAGTACCGAGTCCCCGGTTCGTGTCCCTGAAATGGTGCAAAGTACTTAGAACCGCTTTGAGTGTATAACCGGAAAGTTGGCATAATTGAAAAAACAGCATCTAACTTAATCACAGTTTCGTTCCCCACTGAGAAAGCTGTAATACCAAAATCATCATCGTAAAAATTGATAGTGTTCTTGAGTATTACTCCTCCACCGACAAAGGAGTTCAGCTTAAGCCCTAAACCAAACTTAAACCTGTTTTCGGGTAGATTTTCCACAGCACGCGTGTCGTCCGAAAAGAATATTCTATGAAAGGGTGTAGATAAAAGGCCATTTTGAATGGTCAATTCAGGAAATAATCCTAGTACGTTTCTCTTATTCAAAATCTGCTCATACCCTAGCTTCAGGTTATATGAGTACCTTTTGAACCTATCATGCCATTGGATTCCGCGCAGTTCTACCGGATAAATAAGCTCTATTCTTTCGTCAGGTTCACGATTATTGAATCTACCCCATCGCAGGTCATCATTGAAATATTGAAAGATAGCTGAATACGTTCTTAGATCGTTCCTGTCTTTTTTGATAACTCCGAGCTTCGCAGATATAGAGGTGTAATCGCTTTCTATTGAAAATCCAGTACCTCCGATTAGAGATAAATTTTTGCCCTCAAATTCTTTCTGAAATGTGCCATTACCGTAGTATCTGATGTCATGTTGAGATACCGAAGAAGGAACGAAGTCAATCTTATCAGTGGAAGCTGATGAAATTATGTCCACCCCAAAATTGGCCGACCAGATTTTTGTTCCTCTTTCCTTTTTGAATTTTAATGAAGGGCCATAAACTGTAAGCTCCTCCGTGCCAATACCTCCTGTTACTGCCGAGTTATCACCATCTTGGATATAGTGATTATAGACTAACTCAATTTGAGTCTTATTGACCTTTGTGGTAACAGAATCTGCTTGATTTTGTGCTTTGGCAAAAGCATGTACAAAGGCAAGGCTCCCAATCAAAAGGTATCGCTTTTTCATCTCACAACTTAGTTGCAGCCACAACCACCACTTGCCTTGGATGTTCCTGCGGGTATTGACCCTTCTCTAATTGTAAAAATGTAGCTCTGAAAACTTAGCCCTGCATCTAAACCCATTTGCATTGCTGGATCATTCAAGTAAATTCTTTCATAAGGTTTAAGGCTCGTGGGCGCACATGAAGACACCCCAAATGAAATCAGCACTAATGCCAACAATCCGATTTTAAGCACTGACTTTCTCATAATTAAGACCTTCTGATAAAAATAACCGATTCTTGTCGTCTATTATAATACAATGTGTATTTGGTAACTGATTAATAAACCTTATGCCATTGTCCGGACCCATGACATATACTGCGGTGGCCAATGCGTCTGACAATTCTGCACTTGGAGAAATAACCGTGACACTCTTCATGCCCTTTAAAGGTAGACCATTTAGTGGGTTTATATTGTGAGAATATCGCTGACCATTATGAACAAAAAACTGAACATAATCTCCGGATGTTGCTGCCGAAAGGTTTTCAGTGGGGACATACAGGAGCATCTCATTAGCATAGTCAGGGTTGGCTACGCCCACCTTCCAGTCACTCCCATCGGCCCTTAAGCCAAAAGCATTCAAGTCGCCACTTGCATTGACGTACCCAGAAACAACTCCATGCTCAAGCCATAGTTTTTTGACCTTGTCGGAAGCATACCCTTTGCCTATGGCCGCAAAGTTGATTTTCAAAGCCCTGTTAAATGAGACAGTACTATTCTTATGATCAAGTCTTATGTGTTGGTAGCCAACTTCATTAAGCACCTTATCTATTTCGACTCTCTCAGGAAGATGAATTTCTTCCCCTTTGAAGTCATACAAATCCTTTAGCCTGGCCGCAGTTATATCAAATGCTCCTGAAGTAAGTTGGGAGATTTGTAATGCCCTCTGTATTAAACCCAAAGTTTCTCGAGAAACCTTAATGAGCCTCTCAAAGGCCGAATCATTGATTTTTGAGGTTTCAGAAGTGGGTCTAAACTCTGACAACAGTTCTTCAATCCTGGTGATTTCACCTATTCCTATATCAAGAAGAGTCTCCGCGCGTTCCTTGTCACTATGCACAATGCATAGTTCAAAAGCAGAGCCCATAAGCTTGGCTACTCTTCTAAACTCTTTCATCGGAGCGCTTCCATTTGACTTAGTAACAAAGTCATCATTTCTTCCGGAGATTGTTTCACATAATTGGTGAGCTTCACGTAGGCTTTTGAGCCCTCATTTATTAATAGCATTGTAGGAAAGGCACCGTCAAAATCATATTTGGTTGCTATTGAATCATTATATGCGATAACGCTCTTTTCCAACTTCTTTCTTTGGGGAAAGTCGACTTTCTCCAGCACAATTTCGTTGTCAGTCAAAAACTTTTTAAACACCTCTTGAGTGAGGATATTTTGCTCTAATCGCCTACAATTTGTGCACCAATCTGAACCTTCAAAGATGAGCAGCCTGAAAGCCGAATCATTAGCTGTTCTAAGGGAAGAAATAGATGTGACAACGAGCGCTAGCCAAACAAGAAGTTTAAGTCTTTTAATCATACTATTTATTGAGGATTAATTATTAAGAAATTTAAGTCAATAGCATTCTCTTGTCAAGTATATAGAATATCGATAGGATCCTGATCAATAAAAAAACCCGTGTTGAGCGTGGCCTTTTCGTTCGATTTATGATAATCCTCGGCTGGCAAAACGAGAAGTTGAAATCATACAACTGATTTGTCAGGAAAAAACGGCAGGGGAAATAGCAAACGAGCTATCTATCAGTACGCATACTGTGGAAAGTCATCGCGCAAATATTCTTCTAAAGCTTGAGTTAAAAATTCAGTCGGACTTGCTAAATGGGCTATTCAAAACGAAGTCTTCGAACTATAAATTAGAGATTACCTTTTTTCAATTGATCCACTGCATAGTTGGCTGCTCTCGCTGTAAACGCCATATAGGTGAGTGATGGGTTCTGGCAGGCCGATGAAGCCATAAAAGCGCCATCTGTTACAAAAACATTCTTCACTGAATGGATCTGGTTCCACCCATTCAATACTGAGGTCCTAGGATCTGTCCCCATCCTAGCCGTACCCATTTCATGGATACCCAGCCCCATGTTTGCACCTAAATCATAGGTCTCAACTTGCTTAAACCCTGCGGTATCGAGCATTTCAGCTGCCTGTTCCGCAATGTCTTTTCTCATCGCCAACTCGTTATCTCCAAAAGCAGCATCAAAATTAACTGTAGGTAAACCCCACTGATCTTTTCTCTCATAGTCCAATGTCATCTTGTTACTGTGATTCGGTAAACATTCACCAAAACCTTCGAGCCCCATTGTCCAGGCACCTGGATAAAAACGGGATTCTTTGGCCTCCGCACCAACACTCATTTCCGCTATGTTTCTCGTCCAGTCTTCGCGAGAAGCACTTCCCTGATAACCATAACCTCTCTTAAAACCTTTCACTTCAGATTTCTTGTCTAAGTTTCGGAATCTTGGAATATAGATACCATTAGGCCTTCGGCCCTTATAATATTTATCTTCAAAACCTTCAAACTTGCCATAAGCGCCTACTTCCAAGTGGTGATCCATAATATTATGCCCAAGTTCTCCTGAATCATTTCCCATTCCTTCTGGAAACCTGTCACTTTTAGACTGCATTAATATGGAAGCAGAGGCAATTGCCGATGCGCATAAAAAAATTACTCGTGCAGTGTATACCCGTACATCGCCAGTATTTGCATCGATAATTCTCACTCCTTTCGCCTTCTGTTCATCCTTGTTATAAATAACTTCATAAACAATAGCATCCGTTATTATGGTCAACTTTCCAGTGACTTCGGCAGCTGGCAGGGTGGACGAAAGACTACTGAAATAGCCTCCATACGGACAACCTCTTCTGCAACGGTTTCTGTGCAAGCAATTACTCCTACCTCCATGATTTTCATGACTCAGGGGACCTGTCAGATGAGCTGTGCGCCCAATGGTAACGAAACGATCTTGTATTTTGGATTCTACCTCTTTCATAAAGTGCTTTTCAACACAATTCATATCCATTGGTGGAAGAAAATGACCGTCAGGTAACTGGCTAAATCCTCTTTTTTGGCCACTTACACCTATAAACCTTTCCACATAATCATACCAAGGTTTAATGTCTTTATATCTCACTGGCCAGTCAACCCCTATTCCATCATTAGCATTTGCCGCAAAATCCATTTCACTCAAACGATATGATTGTCTACCCCAGGTGATAGACCTACCGCCCAGATGGTAGCCTCTCATCCAGTCAAATCTCCTTGTCTCCTGATAAGGATGCTCACTATCTTTTACAAAGAAGTGTTTGCCACCCTCATTGATCGTATAACCAGTCCTATTTTGTTTTGGGTAATCTTGTGCCATTTCTGATGGCAAGACTTTACCTCGGTTTGGTAGATCCCATTTATCCTTTGTGGCTGTAGTATAATCCTTTATGTGTTCTATTCTTCTACCACGTTCTAGAACCAAGGTGTTCAGTCCCTTCTCTGTAAGCTCTTTGGCGGCCCAACCTCCTGTAATCCCTGATCCTACAACAATTGCGTCAAAATGGTTCTGCATGTACAACTATCTTTTTCTGGTATTCAAGAAAGCTATTAGTTGGTTATAATAAAAGTCTCGACTATACCAATAATACTAGTTGCAGCCACTATAAATAATCATGAAAAATAAAAAAGCCCCGTGTTGAGCGGGGCCTTTTCGTTCGATTTATGATGATCACACGCTGGACCAAGACTTCTGTCCTGGCTCAAGTGGAATACATCCATTATAATTCACTGGAATTGGGTCATAGGCCATAACCGTTTCCCCTACCAGTTCTGAGGTGTAATAACTGTTGAAAGTGGCATCAACCACCGAAGTCACAAAATGTACTTCTACAAAGTCATCACTCTTCTCTCCTGCATCATTGAAAGTCTCCCGATAGTTCCTTAGAATACTAGGATCATCGTTATACTTCCTGAAATAGCTATTGATCGCATCTGTTATCTGTGTGGTAGTTGCTTTGTTAAAAGATACTTCTTGATTCTCATTAAAGTTCTTTACAAAAACAGCCAATCCCCTCTTGAAATATTCAGACTCTAATTCAGTATTGAATACAGAGAAGGCCTGATCCAAATGGCTCGGTACCCCGGCCTCAATTGCACCAGGCGTAGTTGTTTTTGGAGCTATACCTTCACAAATCTTCTCCATTTGAGCTGCCTCTTCAGGAGTAAAGAAGACCGGAATCCAATCTACCGTTGGCTTAGCAGAACAGCCCTGCATGGCCCCAAACAGCATGCTTGATGAAAACAAAGCTGCTGAACCAAAACCTATATTCTTAAGTGCTTTTCTTCTTTCCATGGCTTATAGGTTTCCTTTTTTAAGTTGATCTGCTGCATAATTGGCGGCTCTAGCACTAAACGCCATATAGCCTAATGATGGGTTATGACAAGCTGCCGATGTCATAAATGCACCATCAGTAACGAATACATTCTTACAAGCATGCACCTGATTCCATTTATTCAATACAGAAGTCTTAGGGTCACGACCCATTCTTGCAGTACCCATTTCATGTATACCAAGCCCCATATTAGGCCCGTTGTCATAAGTTCCAACATTTTTGAAACCAGCAGCTTCCAGCATTTCTGCACCGGCTGCCGCCATGTCCTTCCTCATTTCATACTCGTTCTCATGGAAATTACCAGCATCAAACCTGACTTGTGGTAAACCCCATTGATCCAGGTTATCATAATCTAATTTCATATGGTTTTTGTGCTGTGGCAATACTTCTCCAAAGCCCATAAAACCCATGGTCCAGCCCCCTGGCTCCATCAAGGCATCTTTAATATTTCCCCCAACACGAGTATTCCTCATTTCAGCTATCATTCGGCCCCATCCATCTCTACCAGCACCTCCTTGATAACCGTACCCTCTGACGAAGTTTTTCATATTAGAACTCCCACCCAGGTTTCTAAATCTTGGTATGTAAATCCCGTTAGCTCTTCTGCCTTTAAAGTATTTGTCTTCGTAGCCTTCAACAGTTGAATAAGCACCAACACCTAGGTGATGATCCATGATGTTATGTCCAAGTTCTCCACTGTCGTTACCCAATCCGTTAGGAAAACGTTGACTCTTAGACTGCATCAGTATACTTGCAGAAGCGATAGCCGAAGCACAAAGGAAAATTACTTTTGCGTAGTACTCCGTAGACTCTTTAGTGTTCTGATCAATGACTTTCACGCCAGTTGCCTTACCAGTGCTGTCATCATAGATGACCTCATGTACAATGGCATCTGTCTGAATCGTCAAATTACCACTTTCGACACCAGCAGGAAGGGTTGACGACAAACTTGAAAAGTAGCCACCATATGGACAGCCTCTCATACATCTGTTTCTCATCAGGCATTGTGCTCTTCCACCTGGGTTCTTGTGATCAGGCTGGCCTACTGCCAAAGGTTCAGTCAAGTGAGCCGTTCTACCAATGGTCACCCACCTGTTGTTCCACTTACTTTCTACAGCCTTTTGAAAATCCTTTTCAACGCAATTCATTTCCATCGGAGGGAGAAACTTCCCATCAGGCAATTGCTTGAATCCTCGGTTTTCCCCACTTACGCCTATGTAGCGCTCCACATAGTCATACCAGGGCTTAATGTCTTTATAACGAACGGGCCAGTCGACACCGAAACCATCCTTTCTGTTAGCAGTGAAATCTATATCGCTTAAGCGGTAACTCTGCCGCCCCCAGGTAATTGATCTCCCGCCTAAGTGATATCCTCTCATCCAATCAAATCGAGTGTCTTCTTGGTAAGGGTTTTCACTGTCCTTAACGAAAAAATGGCGATGTGCCTCTGCTGTGGTATAACCTGTTCGGTTCTGTTTTGGGTAATCTTTGTCGATTACTTCCTTTGGGGTTCTACCTCTATTGGGTAAATCCCAAGTGTCCATGGTGGCGGTATGATAGTCCTTGATGTGCTCGATTTTACGACCACGTTCTAATACCAGCGTTTGAAGGCCATTTTCACTAAGTTCCTTAGCAGCCCAACCTCCACTGATACCCGACCCAACCACAATAGCATCATAGGTTCTTTCCTGTTTTGCTTTTAGGTTTAAATTCATTGAGAATAGTCTTGAGTAAAAGTTTATACAATCTTATCCAGCGCGTAATGTAGGATAGATTAGAAATATAAACAGAAAGCTTCAAAAAAGACAGCAAGTTTTGACCTATGGGATGGCCAAAGTGGCGGGAAATAAAAAAGCCTCGACATGTCGAGGCTTTTCTTAATATTCATCTTCGTTAAAGAAGAAGTCTTCTTTTGTCGGATAGTCCGGCCAAATTTCTTCTATACTTTCGTATGGTTGCCCATCGTCTTCAAGTTCTTGAAGGTTTTCGACAACTTCTAGTGGTGCACCAGAGCGAATTGAAAAGTCAATCAATTCATCCTTGGTGGCTGGCCAAGGGGCATCTTCCAAATATGAAGCAAGTTCTAATGTCCAGTACATTTCTCTTCTTGTTTATGGCGTGCAAAAGAATAGAATAAATTTCTAAAATTCAAATGCTTAAATGCAATTATTTTCAATACGCTAACTAAGCTTTTTTAGTTCAGTCAGAATATCTTTTTTAATCTCTACTTTAAGTTTTTGTTGCGCAAGTTTGCGATCCAACAAATTATCTAAACCACTCGCCATGTTGAACTTACCGAGATTCTCTTCGAAAGTCTTCAACTCGTTATAATCTCTATCTAAAAGTCCTCTAAGTAGTCGAATACGTAGCTTATTTAGGTCCGATTCTGATAATCCCTTCTTCGCCTTCTTTTCGACCAAGGTGTTCAAAAATCTCTTCTCAGAGATCATTCCCGTAAGTCTAAGGAATTGGCCTGAAAGTCGCTGAGCCACTTCTTTATCTACACCACCTATGCCCTTCCACTTCCTTTTTATCAGATTCAAATCAATTTTTGGTATCAAAGAACTATTAGCCTTTTCCAACTCTGCGATAATCTCTTCTTTCAGTTTGAGATTATCCTTAGGGCTCAATTTATTTTTGGCTTTCTCAAGCTTTTTCGCCTCATCCAAAGATGACTTGATGATCTCCTGAAACCGCTGCCAAAACTCGTTGTGCTTACTAGGCTTGATCTTTCCTAGCGCCTGCCATTCTTCTTTAAAAGAGCTTATTGACTTACGTAGTGCAGCAATATCTTTTAAGGATTTCAAGGCTTCAGCTTTGAGTAGAAATTCCTCAAAAGCTGCTTCCTTCTCCTCACCCATTTTCTCCAGATCAGCATAAAAAGCAGACCTTCTTTCATAAAACTTATCAATCAAAGCCTTAAAAACACCTTCGATCTCTTCTCTTTTCTCTTGATCTACCGCTCCAGTTTTTAGCCATTTATTCTGAATCTCTTTGACTCTTGCCGAAGAGGCCTTCCAATCGTGACTTTCTGCTACTTCCTTTAATTGCTCCAGCAGAGCTGCCTTGATCTCAAAATTCTTTTCCCTGTTGGCCTTAACATATGCTGTCAATTCCTCTTGCAACCCATATAATGTGGTATACAAAGACTCAAAATCTCCTATGGCATCGAAGGTGTGCAGACTATCGATAAGACGATTAACTTTGACTAGAAAGGAACCTTTATTGGTATTGGAATCAATCTTATTCTTTACTTCTTCTACCTGACTTTCTGCTAGTTCAAAGCGATCAGCATAATGGTTCAATGATTGTTCATCAGTTTCAGTGACTTCACCTAAAGCCAAATCCGGAAATTCCATGAAGCCTTTCCTGTAAACTTTTCCATCTAAAACGTATCCGTAACCTTTCTTTTCCAAAGCTGATTTTTCTATTCGGGCTCGAAAATAGTTAATTCAATTTATTGCGCTGAATTGAAGCATATTTTTTAGCATATTTGATCCAAAATCAGCCAAATGAGTGATAATAAGATCATTTTTTCAATGGCAGGCGTCAGCAAAGTCTACCCTCCCAATAAACAAGTCTTAAAGAACATATACCTCTCTTTCTTTTATGGGGCAAAAATAGGTGTCCTTGGATTGAATGGTTCAGGAAAGTCTTCCTTACTCAGAATTATTGCAGGAATGGATAAGGAATATCAGGGAGAAGTGGTTTTTTCAGCTGGATTCTCTGTCGGGATGTTAGAACAAGAGCCTGATCTAGACCCAGAAAAAACTGTAAAACAGGTTGTCGAGGAAGGTGCCAAAGAAACTGTTGATCTTCTAAAAGAATTTGAAGACATCAATCTTAAGTTTGCCGATCCTGCAGTATTGGCAGACCCCGATGCTATGAATAAACTGATTGAAGATCAGGGCAAGGTTCAGGAAAAACTTGATCAAGTAAATGCCTGGGAATTGGATTCTCGACTGGAAAGATCGATGGATGCCTTAAGGACTCCTCCTGCCGATGCCATTATCAAAAACCTTTCTGGTGGAGAAAAAAGAAGGGTCGCACTATGCCGATTATTAATCCAGGAACCTGATGTGCTATTATTAGATGAGCCCACTAACCATTTGGATGCAGAGTCCGTGCATTGGCTTGAACAACATTTAAGGCAATACAAAGGAACCGTAATAGCTGTAACTCACGATAGATATTTCTTGGATAACGTTGCTGGATGGATTCTGGAATTAGACAGAGGCGAAGGTATACCATGGGAAGGCAACTACTCATCTTGGTTAGATCAAAAACAAAAGCGTTTGGCAGATGAGGAAAAAACAGAATCCAAAAGACAAAAAACACTTCAAAGAGAGCTTGAATGGGTTCGAATGTCACCGAAAGGCAGACAGGCTAAATCTAAAGCTAGGTTAGGTGCCTATGATCGACTTGTTGGTCAAGAAGCTGCGGAAAAAGAACAAAAGTTAGAATTGTATATACCTGCTGGACCTCGTTTAGGTTCTAAAGTGATTGAGGCAAAAGGAGTGTCTAAAGCCTTTGGCGACAAACTGCTTTATGAAAACCTGGAGTTCTCCTTACCCCAAGGTGGAATAGTCGGTATTATTGGGCCAAATGGCGCTGGTAAAACGACTCTATTTAATATGATTACAGGACGTGAAAAGCCGGATTCAGGAGATTTTGAAGTTGGCTCTACAGTTGACATTGCCTATGTAGACCAAGAGCATACGAAGCTCGACCCTAACAAATCCGTTTGGGAGGTAATTTCTGAGGGCAATGAACTCATTACATTGGGTGGTAAAGAGATTAATTCTCGAGCTTATGTGAGTCGTTTTAACTTCAATGGTACTGATCAAAATAAAAAGGTAAGTGAGCTATCAGGAGGTATGCGGAACAGAGTACATCTGGCGCTTACATTAAAGCAAGGTGCTAACTTACTCCTGCTTGATGAACCTACTAACGATTTGGACGTTAATACTTTACGAGCATTGGAGGAAGGTTTAGATAATTTTGGTGGCTGTGCAGTTATCATTTCACACGACCGATGGTTTCTGGATCGAGTTTGTACTCACATTCTGGCCTTTGAAGGTGATTCACAGGTATATTGGTTTGAAGGTACCTATTCAGAATATGAAGAGAATCGCAAAAAACGACTGGGTGATGTCGACCCGACCAGAATCAGGTATAAGAAACTAGGCTAAAGGCCTGTTGCTTTTGAATTGAGAAACGTTCTTTAAACGTATAATTCCTTAAATTAGATCTATGAAAGTCAGTTGTATACTTCTATTGAGCATCATTTCACTTGGATTGAGCGCACAAAACTTTGGCCTAAGCGGTAATTCTGAAGTTGCATTCAACTTAAGAGATGGTTCGAGCAATAACCGCAGCAATATTCGAAGTAGGATTCCCATTGGAAACACTGTCGAATTCAACCGCTATATGCATGAGACACCTCGTAAGACGACAATTGTCTTGATCAAGGGAGATACTATACGTGGTAGTTATATGTACAATATGGAAAGCGAGACATTAGAGTCTGCTGATGGTGATTCACTGATCGCCTGGAACTTTGTGAGTACATTCGAATTCGAAGCTACCAAAGACGCTCCTGCCGAGAAGTTCTCAAATATGAAACTGGTTTGGCCGGATAGTGAGTATGGTGGATTCATTAGAGACCTATATAGTTCAGAGTATGTCAAAGTAAAATACTATCTCGAATACGTGCCCGCGAGTTGGGATCCTTCAACCCAGATGGGTGAGAAAAATGACAAGGTGATTGCTAAATCTGACAACTATTTAAAAACAGGCGGTGATTGGAAGGAAATTCCAACTGGCAAAACAGCTTTCTTTGACTTTTTCGGGAGATACTCTGAATCACTTAGGAAGTATGCTCGAAAGAATAAGCTCAAGCATAAAAACCCTGAGGATATCGGAAAAATGGTCGCTTGGGTAACTAAAAGTGGAAATTAATCTCCTGCCTTAAATCAGGATGAAGGCTTAAGGCGACAGGACAATTTCTACCAATTTCTTTAAGCCATTCACGTTTTTCTTCGTTTAAGGAGCAGTTATCCCAAAAGAACTCCACTTTTAGTGCCGCAATTTTTCTTGGGGCAGTGGCAGACATAACTTTAGTCGTTTCCAAATGCATACCAGTCAAATCAATTCCCTTTTTTTCTCCAGCAATGGCCATAACGGTCATCATGCAGCTGCCCAATGCAGCAGCCACGGTATCCGTGGGAGAAAAGGTTTCCCCTTTTCCATTATTATCCACTGGTGCATCGGTAACAAACTGATTGCCAGATTTGACATGGACAGCAGTGGTTCTGAGGCCCCCGGTGTATTCAGATTTGATAGTAGCCATAAACTAAGCAGCTTTATTTTTCGTTAATTTAGAGACCTTATTTCTACCGACAAAATTGTATGCACTCATTCATTAAAAGTATCTTCTTATCTCTGCTTCTTGTCATAGGCATAAGTGCTACGGCACAACAAAATACCGAGCTTCAGGGAGAAGATTATTCCATAGAAAATGTCTTTGGTATAAGCAAAGCTACCCATGGAGGTATACTCAGTGGCTTTTATTACAGACACTCAAAAACCTTGAGTGAAGGGAACTTAATGAACTATGGTATTGAGATAGTCAATATCAAACATGCACGAGAGGGTAAGGAAACGACTATTACTGGTAGTACTTTTGTCTTTGGTAAGTCCAACTACCTTGTGGCGATTAGACCTACCTATGGTAGAGAAAAAGTCCTATTTAAAAAAGCACCTCAACAGGGAGCTAGAATAACTGGTCTATTATCCGCAGGTCCATCTATCGGTATGGAAATACCTTATTTTGTAGAGTTGGTTGGAAATGAGAAAGAACAATACAACCCAGATGATACCAGGCATGGCTTTAACCGAATCATCGGCAATGCTGGACCATTCAGAGGGTTGGGTCAAACTAAATTTGTACTTGGTGCTCACGCCAAAGCCTCACTTACGTTCGAAACCAACTCGACCAAACAAAGAGTCTTTGGAGTTGAGGTGGGATTTACTTTAGACGTATATACCAGAGAAATTAACATCCTTCCTGTAGCCGGTAATAATAGCGTATTCACGTCTGCCTTTGTAGCCATTTATTTCGGCCGTAGAAGATAGTCCATTCGCACTTTTATTTGGAACCTTTGACTTACATTTGTGTTTCAATAGACAGAGGAGAAAGCTATGATAGAACTACCTGTCGTTTCTAAGGAAACTGAAGAAAGAAAAAGGAAACCAAACTGGCTTCGTGTGAAACTTCCTATTGGCCCTGAATATGCCAAAGTAAGGAAGCTGGTAGACGAAAATAAACTACACACAATCTGTGAGAGCGGCAATTGCCCAAATATGGGAGAATGCTGGGGAGCTGGAACAGCCACTTTTATGATCTTAGGTAATGTTTGTACCAGATCATGCTCCTTTTGTGCTGTAGCAACGGGACGCCCACCAGAATATGATGAGGAAGAACCAAAGCGTGTTGCTGAGGCCATCAAAACGATGGGAGTCAAGCATGCTGTAATTACCTCAGTAAACAGAGACGAATTGAAGGACCGAGGTGCTGAAATATGGTACCAAACCGTGGTCCAAACAAAGGCCTTAAGTCCTATCACCACAATTGAAACCCTTATTCCGGATGTTAAAGGGAACTGGGAAGCTTTGGAGCGAATGATTGATGGCGGACAAGAAGTGGTATCTCATAACATGGAAACGGTGAAAGACCTCTACAGACGTGTTAGGCCACAAGCCAAATATGACCGTAGTTTAGAAGAGCTGCATCGCATCAAGGAGTTTGGTAAAAGATCCAAGTCTGGTGCCATGCTGGGTCTTGGTGAAACGGATGATCAGGTCTTCAAATTGATGGATGACTTGGCAGAGGTTAAATTGGACATTCTGACCCTGGGCCAATACCTACAGCCAACTAAGATGCATCATGAGGTAATCGACTATGTGCATCCTGATAAATTTGAGTTTTTCAAGGAGGAAGGACTTAAAAGAGGAATCAAATATGTTGAATCTGGCCCATTGGTGAGGTCATCATATCATGCGGAGAGACACGTTCACGTTTAGTTGCTAGAGAAATTCATGAAACCACCCCGGCAAGTCAGGGTGGTTTTTTTATGTTCAATTTGTAATACATCGTATTATGATGTATTATTGTTCTATGTATTCAAGAGAATTGCTAAAAGGCATCCTAAAACCCATCATTCTCAAACTGCTCTCTGAGCACGACAAAATGTATGGTTATGAGATTGTACAACATGTGAAGGAAAAAACAGAAGGGAAAGTCCTAATCAAGGAAGGGTCCTTATACCCCACCCTTCATAGTTTAACCAAAGATGGCTACTTATCCACGGAGTCAATTCTGGTGGGTAATCGAACTCGTAAATATTACTCCTTAACAAAAAAAGGTGACGGGCTTGTCGTACCTGCTCTCAATGAGCTTATAGACTTTCAGAAGACCCTAGGCTTACTTTTCGGTAATCAAAAACCTGCCATCTCATGATCAATCAAAACCAAACTCAAATCATCCAGAACTTCTTGAAAGAAGCACAAATTACCGATCAGGATCTTATGGACGATCTGCTTGACCACATGTCTTGTGATATTGAGTGGCAAATAAAACAAGGGCTGTCATTTGAAGAAGCCTGGCCGATATCTAGAGAGAAAATATTGCCTAAAGAACCAGTTCAGGTTCAAAAAGACTTAGAATTTTTAACCACAAAAACTCAAAATATTATGATTAAGAAAATCGCATTCATCGGAGGATATTTAAGTGCTCTCTGCATATGTTTAGCAATACTTTTTGGTGCAACTTCATATCAAGAAGACTTGAGGTCTGATGGCATCAAAGAGAGAGTGCAGGCACAGATGATTCCTGAAGAGTTCAAGCCAATGACACCCGAACAACGCTCTGATTTTTTTGGTAGACTTTGGGAGGAAGCCATAAAGCTCAAAATTTCTTCGCTAACATATTTAGAACTTAGTCAAAGCCTCTTGATTGTAGCAATCTCATTGTTTTCTATATCATACCTACCCTACAGGTTCTATAATAGCTATCGAAAAAGCCAATTGGAGTTTTCCACATAAAACAAAGAAGGCTACCATATGGTAGCCTTCTTTGTTTTATCTCTCTATTAGCGTTCTCCTAGACCATAGCCTCTTCCTCGGCATAAACTTCTACTGGAATACAGCTACACATCAGGTTTCTGTCTCCATAGGCAGAGTCAATTCTTCCCACAGAAGGCCAGAACTTACTTGCTCTTACATAGTCAGCTGGGAAAGCGGCTTTCTCTCTGCTATAGGGCATATTCCAATCGCTTGAAAGCACAGCCTCATTGGTATGAGGTGCATTGGAAAGCACATTATTATCTACTTCTGCCTGACCATCAGCAATCTCCTGAATTTCAGCACGGATACCTAGCATGGCATCGCAGAAACGGT
Source organism: Roseivirga sp. (assembly GCA_965230105.1). Taxonomy (GTDB): domain Bacteria; phylum Bacteroidota; class Bacteroidia; order Cytophagales; family Cyclobacteriaceae; genus Roseivirga. Next base: position 406,792 of record CBDDKG010000002.1, read on the forward strand.
CCAACTCAGCCTTAGACTCAGATTCAGTAGGCTCAATCATTACTGTACCTGCTACTGGGAAAGACACTGTAGGCGCATGGAATCCATAATCCATTAATCGTTTAGCAATATCTTCTACCTCGATATGCTGTGCTTTGAAATCACGGCAGTCTACAATCATTTCATGCGCACACCTGCCTTGTGTTCCAGTGTATAGAATTGGGAATTTCTCTTCCAGTCTTGCTTTGATATAATTCGCATTCAGAATAGCAATCTTAGTTGCATTTGTAAGCCCTTCGGCACCCATCATGGCAATGTAGGCATAAGAAATTGTCAGAATACTTGCACTACCCCAAGGTGCAGCTGAAATAGCCGTTATCGCTTCTTGCCCACCACTCTTTACATTTGGATTTCCCGGTAAAAATGGAGCTAAGTGTGCTCTCACACCAATTGGCCCCATGCCTGGTCCACCACCACCATGTGGAATACAGAATGTCTTATGGAGATTTAAGTGACATACATCTGCACCAATCAATCCTGGGCTAGTCAAGCCAACCTGGGCATTCATATTGGCACCATCCATATATACCTGACCACCATGCTGGTGAATGATATCACAAATTTCTTTGATGCTCTCTTCAAACACACCATGTGTTGAAGGATAAGTAACCATTAAAGAAGCAAGATTCTCGCTGTGAAGTTGCGCCTTTGCTTTTAAGTCTTCTACATCAATATTTCCCTTCTCATCACACTGGACCAGAACAACCTTCATCCCCGCCATTACTGCGGAGGCAGGGTTAGTACCATGTGCTGATGTAGGGATGATCGCCACATTTCTATGATGATCACCTCGACTTTGATGATAAGCTCTGATGACCATAAGCCCAGCATACTCACCTTGAGCCCCTGAATTTGGTTGTAAAGAAACATCATCAAAACCAGTGATTTCAGACAACCAAGTTACTAGATCGGTGAACATCTGCTGATATCCCTTAGTCTGATCATTTGGGGCAAATGGATGTATATTTCCAAACTCTGGCCAGGTTACTGGTACCATTTCAGCGGTGGCATTCAATTTCATTGTACATGAGCCCAATGAAATCATTGAGTGTACCAAAGAAAGGTCTTTGTTCTCCAGTCTTTTGATATAACGAAGCATTTCATGCTCAGACTGGTATTGATTGAAAACTGGATGAGTCAAGAAATCGCTAGTTCTCTTGAGGTTATCAGGAAAACTAATCTCGACATTCTTTGACATTTCTGCCACATCCAAGTCCATTGACTTACCTGCTGACTTTGCAAATACATTGAGCACTGATTCAAGATCAGCCACCGTTGTAGTTTCGTCAACTGCAATGCCAATATTGCCGTTTTCGAAGTAGCGGAAGTTCATTTCATTAGCCTCGGCTATACCTCTCAACTTATCAGCCATAGCAGCATCCGATTCTACTTGTATCGTATCGAAGTAAACTTCGTTGATTTGGGTGAAGCCTAACTTGCTCAAGCCATCACTTAAAAGCTTCGCCTTACCATGGATGTTGTTTGCAATACCTTTCAACCCTTCAGGGCCGTGGTATACACCATACATGCCTGCCATCACTCCAAGTAGAACTTGTGCTGTACAGATGTTGGATGTTGCTTTTTCTCTTCTGATATGTTGCTCACGGGTTTGTAGTGCCATACGATAGGCCTTGTTTCCGTGGCTATCTAAAGAGACACCTATGATTCTCCCAGGAATCTGTCTTTTAAAATCTTCTTTAGTGGCAAAGTATGCAGCATGAGGACCTCCGAAGCCCATTGGTACACCAAATCGCTGAGTCGTACCGATCACGGCATCGGCACCCATTTCGCCAGGAGGAGTCAAAAGGACTAATGACATTAGGTCCGCAGCAGCAACGACAAATACGTTTTGTTCTTTTGCTGTTTCGGTAAAGGCCCTAAAATCTCTCACATTACCATCGCCTCCCGGGTACTGATAAAGAACCCCGTAAAGGTTTGGATCCGTTAGGTCTACCTTGTTTATATCTCCTATCTCAAGCTCAATCCCAACAGGAATTGCACGGGTTCTCAATACATCCAGAGTCTGAGGAAAGGTATTTTCATCGACAAAGAACTTATTGGCTGTCTTTTTGGCCTTCTTCCTTAGACCCGCAAACATCGTCATGGCTTCAGAAGCTGCGGTTGCTTCGTCTAGTAAAGAAGCATTGGCTATTTCCATCCCCGTCAAGTCAATCACAAGGGTTTGGAAATTAATTAAAGCCTCAAGCCTACCTTGAGCAATCTCTGCCTGATAAGGAGTATAGGCAGTATACCACCCTGGGTTTTCAAGCACATTTCTTTGGATTACACCTGGAACTATGGTCCCATAATAACCCATACCGATATAAGACTTGAAGAGCTTATTCTGAGAAGCCATGGCTTTCAAGTCATTCAAGAACTGAAACTCAGATTTAGCTGCGGGCAACTTCATTGCCTCATTCATCCTAATTCCTGCGGGTACAGTTTCATTGATAAGTGTATCAACACTATCAGTACCAATAACCTCAAGCATTTCTTTTATCTCAGAATCTTGTGGCCCGTTATGTCTGTCCTCGAATTTGGGGACTTGGTTCAAATCAATTTTTGTCATTTTCCGAATCCAATAAGTTGTAATTTCCTCTCTTCCAAAAGATGCACAAATGTAACCCACAACGGATTGATTTCCTTATATATCGAATCAAAAAACGATACCATTGAAATAAGAAAATTCAGACCCTTTTAAAATTATGTTTAGCTTTAGGCTGCAAAAAAATTGTAGTAATAAATTGTTTACAAAATGAGGAAATTAAAGGCATCCCTTTTGGGATTGTTAGTATTAGGCTTTGCAGCAACTGCGCAAGACGCATCTATAAAATACGCTAAGACCATTACTCCAGAAGACATGAGAAAAAAGCTCACTGTGCTTGCTTCTGATGACTTTGGCGGAAGAGAAACAGGAACTGAAGGCCAGAAAAAAGCTTCGCTTTATCTCGAGGGGTTTTACAGAAATCTTGGTTTACAAGGACCAGCCGATGGGGCCTACAGACAAAAGTTTAGTATGTATCAGTCTGACTGGTCAGATGTATATGTAAAAGTGAAAGGCAAAAAGAAGATGAATGGAGTGGACTTCATTTTCTCAGGTAGTGCTGACATGAGTAAAGAAATGAAGTTGTCTACAGTGTTCATCGGTAATGGTGATGGTCTGGCCGACATGGATGTCAAAGACAAGGGCGTAATCATGACGACCATCTCTCGAGAACTATTGACAAAAGTGAATGAGGCTGGCGCAAAAGCCATTTTCGTGATGAGTAGCAATGATGAGCAGTTTATGCAAACCATGCCTCGTCAAGCAAGATTTAGATTAAAGAGCAGGTTGAGATTCAATAAGGAAATAGGCGCCAACCAAAGCATGATATTTAATATCACAAAGGCCATGGGGGCTCAACTTTTAAATACTACTGCTGCAAAAATTGATGCGGCAGCAGATAACCCAGCCAGCATCAAAGCAAGAACAGTTCGCTTTATGGTAAAACAGAAGCTTGTTGAACTGAGCACTGAGAATATGGTTGCCTTCCTAGAAGGAACTGATCTTAAAGATGAGGTATTGGTTATTTCTTCTCACTATGATCATATTGGTCAAAACGAAGATGGTTCTGTGATTAACAACGGTGCTGATGACGATGGATCAGGCACAACAGGTGTAATGGAAATTGCCGAAGCATTTGTTCAGGCGGCCAATGAAGGCAACAGGCCTAGAAGAAGCATTCTATTTTTGAATGTGACCGGTGAAGAGAAAGGGCTTTTGGGCTCTGCTTATTATGCCGATAACCCGCTGTTCCCTATCGAGAAGACAGTCAATAACCTTAACATCGATATGATAGGGCGTGTTGATCCAGATCATGAAAATGACAGAGATTATGTGTACGTCATTGGGTCTGAGAAACTTTCAAGTCACTTAAAGATCATTTCTGAGTATGCAAACATTAGCTACACTGGTTTGAATCTTGACTATCGATATGATGACCCGAATGACAGAAATAGATTCTACTACCGTTCTGATCACTACAACTTTGCTAAGAAGGGTATCCCGATCATTTTCTATTTTAATGGTGTTCACGCTGACTACCACCGCCCTACAGATACGGTGGATAAGATCGAATTTGACGTAATGGCAAAGAGAGCTCAACTTGTTTTCCATACCGCATGGATTCTGGCCAACAGAAATGATAGAACACCTGTTGACAGAACCGATGATATGGACTACGGATCACGCGATTAATGTATAAGACATTTGAATAAAAACTTATAAAGGCTACTTTCGAGTAGCCTTTTTTTATGCCTAATACTTTACATATTCTCAACGGTGACAGCACTCTTCATCAATTCAATAGATCTGGTATTGAAGGCGATACATATGTTTGGAAAGAAGTGCTGAGTGATGGTCCTGTCCATGCTGATTTTGGTAGTGATTTGTTTTGGTCACAGCGAGATCAGTTTATGAGTGCTGAATTTGAACTGAAAGAAGATCAATATCATAATACTTGCCTTACTCCCTTCAGGACAATGGAACAGTCACTACCGTCTTATGACGAGGTGGTCTTGTGGTTCGAGTACGATTTGTTCTGTCAGATTAACATGTTGGCTTTGATCCACTGGTTGGGAAAAAAGGGACTTGACAACACCACTTCCCTAGTTTGTGTGGGCAAAATAGACGACTCAGATCGACTTTTTGGCCTGGGAGAAATTGAGGGGAGTCAATACCCTGAACTGTTTAATACCCGCCTGAAACTAGGGTCTCGTGAGTTTGAGTTTTGCAGCGATGTTTATGAAACATATTGTACCAGCGACCCATCTGATTTATATAACTATGTTTTGATGAGCTTATCGGAACTACCCTATTTAGCAGACGCTCTGGATACACATTTTAGAAGGTATCCAAACAAAGAAACTGGCTTAACGGAGATAGAACAGCAAATGATCGACTTCATCAAAGAAGGAGAATCTGATCAACGAAAACTGGTTGGCAAAATGCTCAGATGGCAAAAGCACCAAGGTTTTGGGGATCTGCAATACTTTAACATACTGGAAGATATGAAGCCACTGTTCAAAGACTTTGAAAAGCTAGCGCTTCACATAGACTTAGATAAGAACAGGGTAGAGCAATTACTGGACAGAAATAAGAAATTGGGTGGTGCCGTTCTGAGTGATTGGTATTGGGATGAGCAAGAAAAAACGCTGATCCCAAGAGAATCAGCGTCATAATTTCATTCAGGCTAAGCTTACTTTCCGGTTGAAAGTCTTACCCTACCATCCTCTATTCTGATATCTACATCGGCCTTACCACCATCTAAAGAAAGTTTTGCCCTTCTCTCAGTCTCCTGGAGAGTCTCAAAAGCCGAACTAGATGATATTCGACCATCATCTTTGGCAACATTGAACTCACCACCACCCGATAGGACCACAAAATCAATGTCGGCATCATCACCTCTGATTTCGTAGACGCCATTATCAGAAAGTGTGGTTTCTAATGAAACATTTCCATCTTCTGCAGAGACCTCAACCGTAGCAAAGTTTCCATTGCGTATATCCAGGTCACCATCATCTACTCTCACATAGAGCGATCCCTTTCCACCATCCATTCGCAAGTCACCGTCTTCAAGCTGAAGGTCAAACTTGTCTCCATTGCATTCGATCAATTCAATATCTCCATCATCGGTCTCAATGGATATTTCACCGTTGACACTTCTGATCACATAGTCATCATCGTCTCCTTTGATTCTTAACGAACCTGTTCTTGGCATCTCAATTTCTATTTCATAATCCACTCTCCACGAGCCAATTTGAAAGGTGACACCTCTCCTTTCTCGTTCAGTGATATATAGATCCCCCTGCCGCTCTTCTACTTCTACATCAAACCGAGATCGACTAGAACGAACACCTCTTGTGGTTTCAGTTCTCTCAATTACCAAATGAACATCGCTACGATCTGAACCTGTAATTTTCACATTGGCATCCGATGATCTCAAATGAACTGTTCCATCAGCGGAGAGTGAATAAACTTCATCTAAACTGAAGTTTTTGTCTTGAGCGGACACATTGCCAACAAGCAATGCGAGCATGAAAAGACTGGATAAAATTGCTTTCGTTTTCATAATATTCTGAGTTGTTGTTAAACTTGACACCCTTAATTTAACGAATATTATACAATAAGCCCTCGGTACTTATCTGCGCTTTTTACGCCCACGGCCACGCTTACCTTTGGCAGGTTTGTCTGTAAACTTCTGCTTCTTTTCGTGAAAAGCACCTTTAAAGTTTGGATCAGCCTTCTTTCGCATATTATCGATGGCCCTGTCTATTTCTTGCTGTTCCGCAAAGGGTGTCTTTTCAATGAGCACAGCATTTGGGATAACTTCGCGAGCAATCAACTCATCAATCAGGGCTTCAATTCTTGGGATATGCTGCATTTCCAGTTTATTGGCAAAAGTGATGGCCTTCCCTTCATTCTGAGCCCGCCCTGTTCGACCTATTCTGTGTACATAGTCTTCATAAATCAGAGGAACATCGAAATTGATTACATGACTTACCATAGACACGTCCATACCTCTGGCAGTGACATCCGTTGACACCAATATTCTGACATGACCTTCCTTGAATTCATCTACCGCATTAATCCGTGAATTTTGACCCTTATTGGCATGAATCACTCGAACAGGCCCCATAGATTTTCGGTCGAGATAATGCGCTATGTTGTCTGCACTTGTCTTTGTCTTCACAAATACGATCACCCTTTGAAAAGATTCATCTTCTAAAAAGTGGCTTAGCAAATTCAGTTTAGTTCTAAAATTAGGGACTTCATAGAGCACCTGACCGATCGTTTCTGCCACAGTAGCCTGAGGTGCCACTTCGACTCTTTCGGGATATTCCAAAAACTCTTCGGTGAGTTTAACCACCTTTTCATGCATTGTAGCAGAAAAAAGCATGTTTTGCCTTTTGACAGGAATCAGTTCTAAGATGTTTCTGATTTGAGGCATAAAACCCATATCCATCATCTTGTCCGCCTCATCTAGTATGAGTGTTTTGATTCCTCGTGGATAGATTGCTCCCTTTTTGTACAAATCCAGAAAACGACCCGGTGTACTGATAATTATATCGACACCCCTTTCTAACGCTTCCAACTGAGTCTTAGGACCCAGTCCTCCGTAGAGTGTCACAATCCTGAGGTCAGTGTATTTAGACAAGCTCTCAAAGTGACCCGATATCTGTATGACAAGCTCTCTGGTAGGTGCAAGAATCAATGCTCTCGGGTGTTCCCCTTGAGCATATTTAACTTTCATAATCAGTGGTGTAGCAAAAGCCAATGTTTTACCCGTACCCGTCTGTGCTATGCCAAGAAGGTCATGCCCGGCCAGGGCAATGGGTATTGCCTTTCTCTGGATTTCAGTTGGCACTGAAAAACCTAAATCATCAATGGCATTCAAAACCTGCCGGTTTAGCTTCAAGTCTTCAAAATTTTGAATTTCTACTGCCATTTCTGGTTGATTCGTGTTTGTTTTACAGCGCAATTACGCGAAACGGTCTACAAAATAAAATCATAATGGCATCCATCCTCATTATAAACGGCACCCTTGTTAATGAAAATAGAATTTTTGAAGCCGACATCTTTATCAACAATGACACGATTGAGGCAATAGGTAAAGATCTTCAGCATAAACAAGCAGATCGAGTAATTGATGCTAAGGGCAAAATCATTATTCCAGGTCTTATTGACGATCAGGTTCATTTCAGAGAACCGGGCCTTACGCATAAAGCGGAGATTTATACCGAGTCCAGAGCGGCAGTAGCTGGAGGTATCACCTCTTTTATGGAAATGCCAAATACAGTACCGAATACGCTCACACAAGAATTGCTTCAAGACAAGTACGACATTGCAGCCAAGAACAGTTTAGCCAACTACAGCTTCTATATGGGTGCCTCCAATGACAACCTGGAGGAAGTCTTAAAGACCGACCCAAAGAACATCTGTGGTACTAAGGTTTTTATGGGGTCGTCCACGGGAAACATGCTAGTGGACAACCAAAACACGCTTGAATCAATTTTTGCTAACTCTCCTACTTTAATTACCACTCACTGCGAATCTGAGGAAGTAATTCAAAGAAATACAGCTGCTGCCAGAGCACAATACGGAGAGGAAGTACCTATTGCTATGCATCCTGTAATTCGCGATGAAGAAGCCTGTTACGCCTCATCGTCCTTTGCTGTTGACTTGGCTAAAAAGACGGGAGCCAGACTTCATATTCTTCATATTTCAACCGCAAAAGAGCTGTCACTCTTTGACAATACGATTCCGTTAAAAGACAAGAAGATCACAGCCGAGGCTTGTGTTCATCACTTATGGTTTTCGGATGATGACTATGCAGAAAAGGGAACTTTAATAAAGTGGAATCCTGCCGTAAAAAAAGCCTCAGATAGAGATGCAATACTACAGGCTGTGATCGCCAATAATATTGATGTAATTGCTACAGATCATGCGCCACATACGCTAAAAGAGAAACAGAACAGTTATTTCTCGGCTCCTTCAGGTGGCCCTCTGGTACAACACTGTTTAACAGCACTACTTGACCTTTACCACCAAGGTAAGATTAACCTTGAGAAGATTGTCGAAAAATCATCTCATGCCGTTGCCGACCTATTTGATGTAGAGAAAAGAGGTTATATCAGGGAGGGTTATTATGCAGACCTTGTAATCGTAGACTTAGAACAGTCAAGCGAGGTGACTAAGGAGAGTTTACTCTATAAATGTCAGTGGTCTCCTTTCGAAGGACATAGCTTTAAGTCTTCAGTGAGCCATACGATCATCAATGGTAAAGTGGCTTATGAGGGAGGCCAGCTCATAGAGGTGGGTAGTGGCATGAGGCTTAGGTTTGAAAGAGACTAATCTTTTCAGTCTTTCTTTGATTGGCGAATAAATTAGTCGTTCTTAAGAGCTAAGACCTTTCAATATGCCATTGAACAAACGCTATCTCATCACCATTTTTTTAATCATTGCCTCATTTGCCGCCCATGGCCAGACCATATCTGATTTTGAAAAGCTAGTCAAAAAAAATACTCGAAAAGCCAGTAAGGCATCTGTTCGAAAGAAAATTGAAAAGAGTTATTCAGCCTTGCAATCTGTAAATATCAAAGCGATTGCCGAACAGCTTAATGATTCACAATACACACCCGAAAGAAAGACCTTAAGTGCTGCCACAGCGTATAGCAAGGCCAAAGTCTTATTCAAAAATTTGTATGGAACTACCCCAGCAATAGAAGGTGAAAACAAAATGCTTCAAATGGCAGGCCTTGAATTGGAGCATTACTATTCAAATGGTCTCAGCCTCATGGGTGAAGGAGATCAAACCAGTAAGATATTTGCCCTCTCAAACCTGAAATTCGTTCAAGCCTTAGACCCCAATTATAAAGAGGTCGAAAAGTTAGTTAATGACTTGAATGGTCAAATTTCTTACAATGTGCTGATAAAGTATAATCTCGAAGGTTTTGAAGAATTGGAACAGGCTATGTTTCAAATCAATACCATACTAGTGAATGATATCAAAGCGTTTGGGGGGAGTAATGTCAAATATGTCTTTGAGGGTAAAGAAAGAGCAGACATGAACTTCCAGTATATTATTACACTTGATTTTGAGTTTTTACAAATACCCTTTGTCCAGAGCAAAAATGATGTTAAGACTTACACCAAGGTGATAAACAAACAAACGATCACTGCAAATGTTAACCAAGAGATTTTTTCAAGAAACATCAACGGAACAGGAAGAGCGACAATAGTGAATACTATATTCAATGAGGAGTATGCTTCTGAGCCATTTAATATTAAACTAAGGTCTAAGTCCATCAGTTCGGTCATTACCGGAGACAAGAGAGCCATTGATAGCGTTTCATTGAGACAGCATCAAAATGAAAACTCGTCCCAGGCAGACCATGAAAAGACTTCAGATAAAGAATTTCGAGATCGGATTTTTAATATTCTCAGAAGGCAAATTCAAGAAATTGAGTCATATTTTTAGTTTTTTGAAGTGACTTTTATTAGCCATCGTTCTTGATTTTATTTCAAAATAATTTACATTTGCAGCCCGTTCAGCAATGAACATTCACGGTGGTTGTAGCTCAGTTGGTTAGAGCATCGGTTTGTGGTACCGAGGGTCGTGGGTTCGAGTCCCATCTTCCACCCCAACTCAAAGGGAGAGTCAGAAATGTCTCTCCCTTTTTATTTGGAAAAATTTCGGCTCATTATTTTCCACCCTCTGGTAAATATTTTTACCCTATTTGACTCCACATTTTCATAATACTTTTTAAAGGAATGTGAGACATAAAAATAGTACCATACTCTTCGAAATGAGGCACTTATGGGCTATCAGAGAAATTGTCTGAATGGCAGAATTCTATCAGAGCATTTGATTAATTTCAGTCTTACCGCACATAGTTTGATTTTCACTTAAAAAAACTCTCAACCTTGAAAGAGAAACCTATTGACGGAACACACACACGACCATTGCTTGATAAACTCAAGAAAGATTACCGTGAGTACCTAAAAGGTGATCTTGTTCAGACTATCACTATACTGCCCTCAGAAAGCTTCACAGGGGATGAAATCGAATTCATTTTCCAATTATTAGAGGCTGAGCTACGTGCCACAGATGCAGGGCATATTCAGCGTACACTCACTTCATTGAGAGACAAGCTATCTAATGGCTGGCCTGTCATTGTAGCCTATGCTGATAAGGTTGAAAGAGGTGAAGCAAGCTCAGCGGTAAGTCATCAGCTTATTGCACTGATACAATTGACGAATGAAGCCTTGAACAGCGCCTAAGCACCAGTACCTATTGATGTTAACCTAATTATTATATCTTAGTACTAATGGACCTTGACCAACACCCTGGGAAAAAGATTAAATGGATTATTGAGCATTTTGAGAATGGCAATACAGCTGCTTTTGCTCGAAAAGTCTTTTTAACAGCCCCCACCGTTGATGCTTATATCAAGGAAAATACCAAACCTGGCTATGACGCAGTGCAAAACATTCTAAGGGCTTATCCTGAAATCAACATTCACTGGTTTATTCTGAATCAAGGTCCAATCAAACGTGAACTCAGCGATACGGAACTTGACGCACTGGAAGAAAATCACAGACTGCGCAAGGGCATTCAGGACTTATATGAATTGTATGTAGAAGGAAATAAGGAGGAGAATTAGTCTCTTCTGATTCTGTTTAGAATCTCATCTGCAACGGTAGCTCTATCGGCTTTAAGGCTCGCCTCAAGTACTTTCTCTCTTCTCTTGTTGTAACTAAGCTGAACAACATAAACGAACAGCATAATCAGCAGCAAAGCAACAACGCCCAATGGCCAGTATTGCCTTAATAAAGCCAGACGCTCAGCCTTTAAGGCTCTATCGGCAAGGATGGTATCAATGCGCGTATTAAAGGCCTGAAGTGTAGGCGCTGAATCCTGTTGAGAACTTTGGACTGTCATCCAATTCTTGAAATTGGCTGTATAGAGATCGCTGTATTCAATAGACTTATTTAAGTCAGTATTTCGATATGCCTTTTGTAGCCAATCATAAACTATAAACATATCAGGATCGTTCTTGATACCATCAAAAGTATTTACCGCAGTTTCCCACTTAGAAATAGCTTTTTCATTTTCCCCTTTGATATAAGATAGCTCTCCCTGGTCAAGTAAAGTGATAAATTGAGATCGCTCGCTGGAATGTTCCTTTTTTAAATCTAGTGCTTGAGTATAATAATTATCGGCTTTCGAATAGTCCTCCTGCTCCATATAGACGTTAGCCAAATTATGCATGGCAATAGACCTTAGGGTCGGGTCTACACCTTCATTAAAAGCTGCAATAGAGAAGAATTCAGCAGCACTATTTAGCTCATTGTTCTCTTGCTTAATAAGTCCTAGTTGATTCACTACTTTAGCCAATAGGACCGTATCCTGTCTAAACTCGGACTGTTCCCAAAGGTCAACTAATATTTCACCGGCTTCTAAGTACTTTCCATCATTCTTTAGCTCAGTAGCCATGTCATAAGGCAGGTCGATCAAAAGTTGTAAATCTCCATATTCCTCAGCTATCTCTCTATAGTTCGCGACATATTTTTGCGCAGTCTTTATCGCTTCTCTGTAGTGGTTTACTGCACCACTATGATCATCATAACTAGACCTGATGATTGCAAGATTATTTAAAATTGCAGTCCTCTTAAACAAATCAACAGTATCTCCCTTATCGAGAAATTCAAGAGCATCGTTGTAGTTAATAAAGGATGATTCATAGTCATTGGTGGTCATTCCAATATATCCGAAAGTCATCTTAGCAGTGACCATTCCGTACATATCAGATTTAGCCCTTGCCATATCAAATGCCTTTTGGGCAAGTTTTATGGATTCCTTAGGATTTTCTTCAACTATAGCCTCTGCATCATACAGAAGATCATATAAATCCTTTTCCTGACCAACAGCAAATAACTGAGTGCAAGTGAAAATTATTAGTATGTAAAGTGCTCTAATCACGCCTAAAGGCTGTTTTTCATTCTTTATCTAAAGTCTAAAGTAATGAAAATACCAGAACTCTCAGCGAAAAACTTAATTGTTTTGCAGAGTTTTTTGCGTCACAAAATATTGTGTCGTCAAAGAATCAAGAAAATTTATGGTTTAGCCTCTCTTTCGAAGTCCGCTGATCTTCTTCTTACCCATCTCCTCTTTACTACTCTTCTGATCATCTAATTCTACTTCAGGAACTACCGGATCTGGCATGGTATCTTCTGAGTTATCAGCGCATCCAAAAGTCAAAACGGTAACAGCGAACAATAATAGCATTGTCTTTTTCATAGTCGATTTATTTAATTGAGGGAACCAATATATTGAATTCACTCAATTGAATGTCAATCTATTACAGGAAATACACAGCTTTCGAAGTATATGCGAATGATCTAAGGAAAAGCTATCTGGATGACCTAAGAAGTCTTAAACTTCCCATTAGTATAGTGCAATTAAAACAAAGTGAAGTGTTGTTAGTTGACCTAGACTCAATTCAACATCAATGAGGAAACATCGACATTTTGGTGGTGAATTTTGGTGACTTTGTAGTCACTAAAGGCATTATCTCCGAAGACCTCAGGATCGAATGGTGTGTTAATAAAATGGAGGGCACTTACAGAGGTGTCCAGCGGCCGAACATTTTCAAACATGACTTTAGATCGTTCGGCTGAACAGCCATCTATGAGGACTACTTCAGCATTGACATCTTTGACAGTGAATTTTGCATACTCACCGAATGTAGCAATGTGAAGGGCTTCTGTGGTCAGATTACTAAGACTTATGTTCTCAAACCTTTCGGGACAGATGAATACTCTGGTAGAAAATGAGTTTTTCTCTGGCTCACCATTGTTCGATAATTGGCAATCTCTCACATTATTCTCACAGCCTATATGAATCGTCTCGTAGATGGGATTATCCTCTACAATCATTTTATGAATATCTGAAGTCTTGATTATGAGTTCCTTTAGCTCACTTGACGCTTCCAAAGCGAAATGACCAATTAACGAGGAGTCCACTTCTACGTCATGAAGTCTACACTCCCTGAAAGTCAAGTTCCTGAGCTTAGACTTCGAAATCTTAATGTTTCCGGAGAATCGACAATCAGTAAATACGACATGATCCATGATGCATTTCGCTAAATCTAAGTCATAAGGCAAATGAATTCCCGAAACGTGTACGGACTGACTCAGCTTAAATGGAAATGGAGAAATTCTAAACTCCAGGTCTTCACCTTTAAGGATTTTCAAGAATTGCCTGACATTTATCTTTCTCATGGAGCTCGTTTAGAAAAAGACCTCTTAGGCTCATATTTGAGCTCTAAATCGAAGTCTGATTGCCTCTGCATGTTATCATTTAGTCAAACACCCGGCAATACCCACTTTTGGGTATTTTTCTAGTTATACTACCTCTTATGCGGTTGAACTGCTCCAGAAGTACATACCTCAAAAGCTCGAAGGAGGCGCTTTTAAAGCTAAGCACTTGATTTTCCGATGTTTATATGTTTAATTCAACATACTGTATCTCATACAGTAGAGAATCACCTCTCTGAACTTAAGGCCCAAGCAACAATGAATTCAACTTCCGAGTTGGCTTATGAATTTGACTATCGTCTAAAAAGCCCATCGCTTTTTGAGGAAATAGAAAATTGGATGGAATCAAATACCTTCTATTCCGATCAGGGCTATGTTTGGCAAGTAGGTGTTAGTACAGAACCTATTCTGAAAGGCATAAAGACAAGGATTTTAAGAGATATAGAATGCAAGCATTTCAAGTGCTGGCAAGCCGATTCATTCAAGAAAGCAATCGGCATATTGAGCAGGCTGAATAAACAAAATTTCGTCTTTAAATCTGAATTGAACGACTACACTGAAAAAGGCCAGCATATCTTTATATATAAAACATCCTTCCGAAAGAAGCGTCTGTTTTATCACACACTACATCATTGATTCTTCAGTGAAATGCTTATCTTCACTTATGTCCCAAGGCATAGAAGATTTCTTAAAACTATCTACCAGCGAGCAGACCCGCTTACTCTTTCTTGATGGTACCTTCATACTTTCTATTAGGTATTACGGATATAAAGTAAATCTATACCTCTACAAAAATGATTATGTAGAAGTCTTCTATAACCACAAACAAGACTTAATAGAGAAAATACAGCCGCTCGACTATCAGCATACGAGAATGAAGTTCTATGCCGATCAGATCAATATTAAATCAATTGCCAGCTGATTTTAGGATTTCCTTATGAATCTTCAATACCTGAGGAATCACTGGGCTGCCCGAATCATTTTGAATGGAATAGGTAGTCAATTCCCGCCTAACCCGATCACTAGTTTGTTGCTCCATGATCTGCTGAACTTGTTCACTTGTCCTTTGAATATCTCTCAGTAAGACACGCGCTAACCTCACATTTTTTGGAGCAAAAACGCAGATGATTTCATCCAGTGATTTATAGGATTCTGTCTCAAAAAGTAAAGCGGCCTCCTTTAAGACATAAGAATATCCATTATGTTCATGCACCCATTGTTCAAAATCCCTTGCCACAGCGGGATGCACCAAGGCATTCAGTTTTTCAAGTTCTAACGGTTTTGAGAAAACGACCTCGGCTAAATAAGAACGGTTGACCTCACCATCAGCTAAATAACTCTCCTCACCAAAAATCGATTTAACACTTTGGACCAGGTCTTGATTATTTTTCAGTAAGTATTTACCCCGATCATCTGCATAATAAATGGGCACACCCAAGGATTCGAATATCCGACACACCGTACTTTTTCCAGAGCCTATGCCCCCTGTGATACCAATACTCCGAGGCTTAGTCATTTTTGAAAACTCTAATTGAAGCCGGTAATATCTCCAATTCATCAACGTGTTCATCGCGAAAGCCCACCTTGAGCATCAAGGAAGAGTCTGAAGGGTCCATTTCGTTGAAATCCACAACTACCTGAACTCTGGCTGAGTCCACAGCATCAAAATATGTTTCGGCAATCTTATATTTTATGGATGCCTGACTAATATTTGGTTGCCATGTACTATCGGGGAAATTAAGTAGAACAATGGGCACATTGTCACTTACATCCAGCATACGAACCACCTCGAAGTTCACGGAAACCGATTCCAGGGCCGAATTGACAAACTCAGGTACATCTGGAATGTCAACTTCCTCCGTCACGTCCCTATCTATGTCTGTAAGATTGGCTTCCAAATAGATAACTCTGTCAAGATCTCTGATGGTGCGCTCAGGACCTGTCCAGACCACTGTATCGGGTTGGATCCGTATTGGTGATGATAACCTATAGCTGTCGTCTAAGCTTATGGAAGAAGGATCTAAAGCGAGCTTAAAAGTTCTGGAGACCTTTTTTTGAATATCGTAATTAATGGAATCTCTGAGAATATAGTTGATGACCACAGGATCGAGGCGCGGGGTCAATTGTCCCCTCAAAGATGCCGTCATCACATAATTAGATTCATCAGGCTCATCGAGCCTTATTTTTATCGGACTCATATTAAAGCCAAAGGACCTTGTCATGAGATCCCAACCTCCACCCGTGACTTCAATGGGAACTCTGGTGGGCAGATCGCGAGTGGCTATGTATTCAGACTCATCAAACTCGATTTCGATCGGGTAGTTGATTTGGCTAATGTAATCTTCTTTATTGAGGGCACTAAAAAACCAAAAGGTGGTAGATATGACTATGCATATCATTACCACCTTTATTCTTTCATCTTTCCTACTTGGTGTATGAAAAGACTTCTTTAATCTTTCAATTATGTCCTCTGCACTTTTCAAGTGAGTTATGATTTATCAGACTCACGTTTGCTTGCATCAAGAGAGATTGCAGATCTTTCAAATTTAATCTTAGTGCTCTTATCAACTTCGATAGTAATGGTATCATCATCGTGAGCATATACTTTTCCGTGTACACCACCTATGGTTACTACCGAATCACCTTTTTTAATCTCGTTGATAAATTTCTTCTGGTCCTTTTGCTTTTTTTGCTGCGGACGAATCATGAAGAAGTAAAACACTAGAGCGATACCGCCAAATAGTATGAGTTGGGACATCCAACCACTACCTTGTGGTTCTGCTGCTTGGGCTAAAATTGAATATATCATTAAATCTCTCTTATGGTTGAGGCACCGCTCCTACCTGAACGAATCCTCTTAAGCTTAATCTTGTTTGTCTTGGGTTGGTGTTAGCAACAATTGTGATCACAGGACTAACTTGGCCTGATTTTCCTTTACTGTCATACCTTACAACAATCTCTCCTGTTTCTCCCGGAGCAATTGGTCCTGTAGGTTTCTTAGGAACCGTACAACCACAAGAAGCAGAGGCACTCTGTACCAAAAGATCTTCTGTACCATTATTAGTAAACTTATACGTGAAATTCACCACTTCACCTTGATTGATCGTACCGAAGTTATGGGTTGTTTTTTCCCATTTGAATGAAGCACCTGAAGCAACATTTGTTTCAATCGCCTGAGCTGAAGAAGTAGGTGTAGCAGTATTTCTTACCACATTACCATTCTCCATTTGGTTTATTCTTCTTTCAAGATTTGCAACTCTTTTCTCAAGCTCAGCATTTCCACAACTACTAAGCATTACAATGCATGCAAGTGCACTAAGAAGTGTAACTTTAGTTTTCATAGTTTTAAATTTTATTCTTTTTCTCCTGACTTTATCTGACCTATTAAGTCGTCTACATCGCTCAAAAGCTGTTCTGCTTTTTGACGTGCATCCGAGACTACCTTCTGACCTTCCTTTTTGGCAGTAGAAGAAATCTCTACCTTTCCATTAATCAAGTCCTCTAACAGGTCTTCTAATTGTTTCTTATACTTATCTAACTGATAAGACAGCTTATCTCTTGTATTAGAACCTTTATCTGGTGCATATAGTATCCCCAAAATGGCACCAGTTGCTGCACCAATCACAAATGCCAATAAACTACTTGACCCTTTACTCATAATCTTATTTGTTGTCTAATAGGCCTCTGCCCGATTTCTTCAATTGACCATTCTCTTTAAGGTCGCTTGATATCACATCTAAAATACCGTTTACAAACTGCTTACTTTTAGGTGTGCTGTAATTTTTTGAGAGCTCAATATACTCATTAATGGTCACCTTCACAGGGATGTTTCTGAAATTCATCATTTCGGAAATCGCCATTTTAAGTATTATTTGATCCGTATTTGCCAGTCTATCCACCTCCCAATTCTTTGTTTTGGCGGCAATCATTTCACTATACTCCTGATCATGCTTTACGGTTGTGTCAAGAATCTTTTCAAAGAACTCTTTATCCTCTTCCCAGTTGTTAGAAAAGTCAGGTAAGTCGAAGGTTTTCGGCTCTGTAGTCTCTTCAACATCTCTCACTGATCTGGCCACCAAACTTCTTATGATCGCTTTATTCTCAACCCAATGGATATCTTGCTCTTCAAAATAAGAGAGTATCACATCCGCCTTGAAAACAATCTGTTTGATCAGGTGATCCACAATGTCTTTGTCTTGTTTAAAAGTTGGGTTCGCTGTCCTTCTGTAAGCGCTGAAGTTTTCATCCTTCTTGAGCACATCTTTGTACCAGCTCTTTAGATTATCTTCCTCGCCCTCCCAGCTCATATCCTTCTTCACCAAGGCCACCTGAACTTTTGAAGACTTCCTAAAAAAATCAACAATCTTATTTTGTGATAGGTTGTAGTCTCCCACTAATAGCTTCTCGGGAGAAAGCTTTTGCTTCTTATCTGCTTCAGACTTACTCAGGTCTGACCATGCAATCAGCAAACTGATAACCCAGAGGAAATGGTCAACCAAAGACTCTGCATCGAGAATCATTGACTTTTTCAGTCTGGTTAAATCTTCCTTAGTATTGCCGAGATAGTTCTTATGCGCTTGATTGGCGGCAGATTGTGCCTCTTTTGATACTTCCATTCCTTCAGGAAGTGGTCGTTGGATTACTTTTTCGGATAAGACCGCTTTTGCCTGCTCTTGATTCGCCTTTAAAAGGTCATGATCCGGGGCTTCCATCGAATTCAGGTCAGGCTGAAAAGCCTCCTCGATCTCTTTCAAGCCTATATTGTAGTTGGCCTCTTTACACTGACCATAGGCGAAAATGGTCTGCATGGCTTTTACTCGTAATGATCTCCTGTTGAGCATTGCAAAAAGTATAAGAACTATAAAATTAAGTAGTAGTGGGTAGCATTTCTAACTACCCACTTAATATTACATTGAAAGTTTCACTCTTCCTATGTCTTCTATGCGTTTTTCTGCCAATTTCATTGCAGCATCCTGAGTAGGAATACCTTTTTCAGTGGCGAGCGCAAAGATATTGTGTGTTGTATCATAGATTTTTTCTGTCCATGAATAAGCCTGTTGCTTATTGTAAGCACCAGCCAACTCACCAGAAATATTAATAATTCCCCCGGCATTGATCACAAAATCAGGAGCATACAGCATACCAGCATCAATAAGCATTTGACCATGTCTTGCTTCATCTTCCAGCTGATTATTGGCTGCACCCGCAATCACGCTAGCTTTCAATCTACCAATTGTATCATCATTCAAAGTAGCTCCCATAGCACATGGAGCATAAATGTCTACATCCAGGTCGTAGATCTCATCCATTCCGACCACTGTCGCGCCTGTGTCACTAGAAACCTTCGCCAGTCTTTCCTGATTGATATCGGTAATCGAAACTATTGCGCCCTCTTCAGTCAAATGATTCACCAGGTACATTCCTACCTGACCTACTCCCTGAACTGAAATCTTTTTACCATTCAAACTATCAGTTCCATAGGCTTTTTTGGCTGCCGCCTTCATGCCCATATATACACCATAGGCTGTCACTGGTGAAGGGTCTCCGCTACCTCCCATTTCTACCGGAAGCCCAGTTACATGTTTTGTCTCCATGCCGATATATTCCATATCGCTGGTCTTCATGTTCATGTCCTCTGCCGTGATATATCTTCCTCCAAGGCTGTTCACGAACTTCCCGAACCTTCTCAAGAAAGCTTCATTCTTTAGTTTGGTGACATCGCCAATAATTACAGCCTTTCCACCTCCTAAATTCAAACCCGAAACGGCAGCCTTATAGGTCATACCTCGAGATAGCCTCAATACATCAACAATGGCTTCTTCTTCAGTAGCGTAGTTCCAAAAACGCGTTCCTCCAAGCGCGGGACCTAATACTGTATTGTGAACACCAATGATTGCTTTAAGACCTGTTGCGCTGTCTTGGCAGAAAACAATCTGCTCATGACCCATCTTAGATGTTTGTTCAAAGATGGATATGCCACCGGCTTTTTCGGTTACATCTACTTCATCCATTACATTCATATTAGAGTTTACTTTATATTTGCCTCTGATCTGCTGAAACAGTCAGTTTGACGGTGCGCAAAACTAACCAATTAATCGACATTTCTAAAGATTAAAAGTACCCTCGGCAACCTTTAATGTGTTGTTTCTGTTAAGACTATCGTGAAAGAACTCAGGCACCTCAATAAGTATCTCTATAAGTACAAGCATCTTCTTATCCTAGGGTTCATCTTCTTAGTGATTTCAAACTATTTTGCTGTTTGGCCAGCACGTGTAGTTCGGTATGCTATTGACTATGTAACAGAAAGTTTTGCGCTTTACCGTCTATTTGAGGGTGGCGAATTAAGTGCTGGGGTTTTCGAACAGTTAGAAATAGGTATTCTTGTGCTGGGAGCTCTCATGATTCTTATGGCGCTTCTAAGAGGTTTTTTCCTTTTTCTGGTGAGACAAACCATCATTGTAATGTCCCGAAAGATTGAGTTTGATTTAAAAAACGAAGTTTTCGAGCAGTACCAGAACCTTCCGTTGAGCTTCTATAGAAGGAATAATACAGGTGATTTGATGAATCGAATCTCCGAAGATGTCAGTAGGGTAAGAATGTATCTGGGACCTGGAATCATGTATGGTATTAACCTACTGGTACTTTTCCCTATGGTGATTTATGAAATGCTTCGAGTAAATGCTGAGCTTACTTTTTATGCTTTACTTCCATTGCCGATACTTTCGGTGAGCATCTATTTTGTAAACAACATTATCAACAAGCGCTCTGAGAAGATTCAAGAAAGCCTTTCTGATCTTTCTACTAGTGTACAGGAAGCATTCTCAGGTATTCGTGTACTCAAAGCATTCGTCAGAGAACAAGATTCAACACAGCGTTTTGAAAACGAAAGTGAAAAATATAAGTATCGATCCTTAAGACTGACCTTCGTCAATGCACTCTTCTTCCCATTAATTATGGCACTAATTGGCCTGAGTGTCGTCCTGACCATTTACATAGGTGGCTCTCAGGTGATCAATGGGGAAATCACCTATGGAAACATTGCGGAATTTGTGATCTATGTCAATATGCTCACATGGCCGGTGACAGCCCTTGGCTGGATCACTAGCATTAACCAACGAGCTGCGGCATCACAAAAACGAATCAATGAATTCCTAAAAGAGAAAAACGACATTCAGTCTACTGAAAATCTGGAAAAAGAAATTGCAGGTGACCTGGTATTTGACAACGTCAGTTTCACTTATCCAGACTCCGGCATTAAAGCGCTTAAAAATGTGTCATTTGATGTAAAAGCAGGTCAGTCTATTGCCATAATTGGCACAACCGGCTCAGGAAAAAGTACGATCGCCAATCTAATGCTACGGCTATATGACACTACAGGTGGTTCCGTTTCAGTAGACAATCAGGACATCAGAAAGTACAATATCCCTAAGCTCAGAAGCCAGATGGGTTATGTGCCACAAGACATCTTTCTGTTTTCTGATTCCATAAAGAATAACATTGCTTTTGGCAATGATGAGATTACCGAAGAACAAGTGTTTCAAGCAGCTAAAGATGCTGACTTATACGACAACATTGCGGACTTCCCTGATGGTTTTGAGACCATGCTTGGCGAGAGAGGAATCACGCTTTCTGGAGGACAAAAGCAAAGAGCTTCAATTGCCAGGGCAATAGTTCGAAACCCAAACATCCTTATTCTTGATGACGCCCTTTCGGCAGTAGATACGAATACTGAAAATACTATTCTCAATAGTCTGGCCAATATAATGGAAGGACGTACTACTGTAATTATTTCACACAGGGTTTCTTCGGCAAAACTTGCTGACAAAATCATTGTACTGGATGATGGAGAAATCATCGAGCAGGGCACCAATGAAAGCCTCTTGGCACAAAATGGTGTTTATAAGGAGCTCTATGAAAAGCAGTTGAAGCAAGAGGAGTCAGCCGAATCAGCCTAGACTATTTGGCCAACATATCTATAATAATCTGATTGGCAGATACGTATTGCTCAACTGTGAAGTCCTGAAGTCTTATACTGGCCTCCGCGGCTTTTTCCCTTAAGTTGTTTTCGATCGTTTTAGGGCTCGGCATCACAACATTATGTGCTTCAATACTGGCACGAACAGCTCTTTGGGTTGGAATGGTAATTCGGGTATAACCTTGTGGTATGGAGGCTAATCCTTGATCTAATTTAATTCCTATAAACAGCTTCTGTTCGTCTTCAGCTAAAGTAGAATCGTTATAGTGTATGACTACCAACGTTCCATCAATTATTTCATCTTGAATAAATTCCTTCGCCTTAAAAAAGGCCTCCTCAATTGCCGAACTATCTGATTTGCCCTGATAAGCTATACCTATCAGGTTATAATCACTGACACTCTCAATGGAATATTCAACCTTATTTAATCCGCCCAGATAAAAATATACAGCCGTTATAATGATAATTGCACTAACGCCAATAATGGTTATTCTTCCTTTGCTCATGAGGCTACTACTTCTTTGTATTGCATTTGATATAGGTTGGCATAGAAGCCCTTATTATCCAAGAGTTCCTGATGATTGCCGATTTCTTTGATCTCACCCTTGTCCAACACTATGATTTTGTCGGCCCCTTGAATGGTTGATAAACGATGCGCAATGACAATGGCCGTCCTGCCCTTCATCAATACCTCAATGGCATTTTGAATCAGCTCTTCTGTTTCCGTGTCTACAGAAGATGTCGCTTCATCCAAAACGATCACTTTTGGATCGTATACCATGGCCCTTACAAACGAGATGAGTTGTCTTTGTCCTACGGAAAGCGTAGAACCTCTTTCCATTACATTGTAATCATAGCCACCTGGCAGTTTTTGAATTAGCTTATTGACCCCCACTAACTCTGCAGCTTCGATCATTTTACTGTCAGGTATATCAGGATTACCGAGGGTGATATTATGTCGAATGGTATCAGAAAAAAGGAATACGTCCTGTTGAACCACTCCAATTTTTTGTCTCAAGGCACCCAAATCAAAGTCCTTAACGTCTCGCCCATCAATATCAATCTCTCCTTTGTTAATCTCATAGAATCGAGACAAAAGATTAATGACTGAAGATTTACCTGCTCCTGTGGCACCGACTAAGGCGATCGTTTCGCCTTCCTTAACCTCGAATGAGATATCCTTTAAGACATAATCTTCATCATTGTAAGCAAACCAAACGTTTTTGAAAGACACATTGCCTTTAATCTCAGCAGGTTTATAGTCTCCCTCATCAGGAATATGATCTCGGCTATCCAGCAGGTCAAAAATTCTATTCGAGCTAACAATTCCCATTTGGAGTGTATTAAAGCGATCGGCAATCATCCTGATAGGTCTAAAGAACATCTGGATGTAGATGATAAAAGCAATAATTACCCCTGGTGCGGTTTCTGTACTAATAAGTATGCCTCTGGCTCCATACCAAACGGCCATTCCGATCGCAATCGCCTGTATAATCTCTGCTACCGGAAAATAAATGGAGTAATAGAGTACCGATCTTATATGTGCTTTTTTATGCTCGGTATTGATCTCCTTGAACTTGCTCATCTCACGCTTTTCCGCATTGAAAATTTGCACAATGTTCATCCCCGTTACATGCTCCTGAACAAATGAATTGAGGTTTGAAACGGCATTTCTGACCAGATTGAAGGTTACTTTGATTTTCTCCTTAAAGATGTAAGTACTGAAAATGAGTAAGGGCAATGTTGACAAACTAACAAGGGTCAAACGCCAATTAGTCGAAAACATCACAATCATCAGAACAAGAAGCTGTAACAAGTCACCTAACAATGCAGCCACCCCTTCACTAAAAACATTAGAGAGGGTCTCAATATCAGAAACGTTCCTTGTGACTAATCTTCCAATCGGTGTTTTATCGAAGAACTTAAGTCTTAATTTCAGCAGGTGCCTATACAACTTCACTCTGATATCCTTGATAATCACCTGCCCTACCCAACCAGAAAGGTAAGTATGGGAGTATTGCACTATGGCAGAGATAACAATGTGTAGAATCAGAATAGAGGTGATAAACACCAACCCATCATAGTCGCCAACTGGTACGTAATTATCGATAGCTCGTCTAACCAGTTCTGGACGAACCGGTGCCAAAAAAGCCATCAATACTGTCAAGAAAACCAATAAATAGAATTGCTTCCTGTAAGGCCTGGCAAACTGGAATAGTCGTTTTAATACCTGAAAATCAACGAGATTTCCACTCTTTATTTTCTGTTTCTCTTGCTCCAATCTTAGAGATAAATTGACTCTGGATATCTGACCTCAGTCAAAAACAATCCATGAGCTGGTGCAGCCCTTCCCGCAACCTTGCGATCTTTGGCTCTGATAATATTAACAAATTCTTCAACAGTAAGTTTCTGTTGACCTACATCCAGTAAGGTGCCTACCAGCGCTCTTACCATGCCCCGCAAAAACCTGTTTGCCCTAACGTGAAAAACGAGTAGATCGTTTTCAATAATCCACTCGGCTCGGTTAATGGTGCAAATAAAGTTATTCACCTCCGTTTTTACCTTACTAAAGCTTTCAAAATCTTGCTCTCCGAGCAGTTTTGCTGCAGCCTTATTCATGCCTTCTACATCCAATTCGTGATTGAAATAATAACTCAACCCGGTTGAAAAAGGTGACTTAGCTCTATTTATAAAGTACTGGTATGCTCTCTCTTCTGCATCAAAACGTGTGTGAGCCTCAGGCCTAACCGCTCTGACAGCATTCACAGAAATATCGACAGGCAAAATGCTGTTGAGTTTGAATATTAAATCACTCACCTTAACTGGCTTTTTTATGTCTAAGTGAGCGATTTGTTGTCTTGCGTGAACACCCGTATCGGTGCGGCCGCTTCCCATTATTTCGACTCCACACCTTAGAACTTTCGAAAGGCAATCTTGCAACTCACCTTGAACCGTATCCGCATTAGCTTGAATTTGCCAACCATGATAATTGGCCCCGTTATAACTAATGTCTAGGAAGTATCTCATTAGGGAATTTGAATCAGGGATTCAGAATTAACATTTTTCGAAAATAATCGCAGCGCCTTGCCCCACTCCTATGCACATAGTCGCTAAGCCATACTTTGCTCCTTCTCTCTTCTGCATTTCATGAAGTAGTGTAGCCGAAATCCTTGTTCCACTGGCACCAAGAGGGTGACCGATAGCGATAGACCCGCCATTTACATTCACTTTCTCTGGATCAAGTTCAAGTTCACGCATACAAGGGATTGCCTGTGCAGCAAAAGCCTCATTTAATTCAATAAGGTCAAGGTCGCTTGCCTGCAGACCAGCCCTTTTCAATGCTTTTTTGTGTTTGCAGGAATAGGTCCTACTCCCATTACCTCCGGTGATACCCCAGCTATGGCCATTGACTTTACTCTGGCCATTGGAGTCAGGTTGAACTTCTTCAAAGTCTCTTCATTAACAATCAAACAGGCTGCAGCACCATCATTGATACCAGATGAATTTCCTGCTGTAACTGTACCACCCTCTTTAAAGGCTGGTTTTAAGGAAGCCAACTTTTCTAGTGATGAAAGCCTAGGGTGTTCGTCTTTATCGAAATGGATTGGATCAGCTCTACGTTGTGGAATGTCAATAGCCACAATCTCATCGTTGAACTTTCCAGCTTCGTGGGCCACTTGATACTTTTCTTGTGTATGGTGTGCAAATTTGTCTTGATCCTCACGACTTACCTTCCAGCGATCCGAAACATTCTCAGCAGTTTCTCCCATGGCGTAGGGATAATGGATCGCGGATAATTTTGGATTAGGAAACCTCCAACCAATCGTTGTATCGAACATATTGGTAGCCCTGCTGAAAGCAGTTTCCGATTTCCCCTGTACAAATGGTGCTCTGGTCATACTCTCCGTACCTCCGGCAATAAAAGCCTGTCCATCACCTACCATCAAACCACGGCTGGCATCCATAATAGACTGTAAGCCTGAAGCACAAAGCCTGTTTACTGTTATCCCACCTACTTCAATGGGTAAACCTGCCATCAGGGCTGCCATTCGGGCAACATTCCGATTGTCTTCTCCAGCCTGATTGGCGGCCCCGAAAACCACATCTTCCAACAGTTGTGGATCAAACGATGAATTTCTTTCCATCAAGGCCTTAATCACATGAGCTGCCAGATCATCTGGTCGAACAGACGCGAGTGTCCCTCCAAACTTCCCAATTGGGGTCCTTACAATATCTACTATATATGCCGATTCCATCTCTAAAGTTTATGCGCTACGAATTAACTCAATTTGCTTTAGCTCTGAAAACTACTTGAATCAAATCGTAGTTCCCCTTTCAAAATTCGCTCTGCTTTTGGCTATATTTGCTGCTCAAATTCAAAACCAATGATTCAGCGATTCCAAACTGTCCTTTTGCTTTTAGTTGCCCTTTGTATGGCTTTAATTCTTGCCTATCCGATATGGTTCGAACAAAGTCCAGATGCCTCAAAAGGTATTATTGTAACTGCCTTAAAGATGGAAGTGGTCGATTTTGGTGGAACGCCTACAGATGGTGCTGATGATATCATTTTAGAATCTCGTGCCACCTGGTATATCGCGGCATTGGCCATCTCTGCATCCATCGTTGCCTTCATTTCCATATTCCAATTCAAAAACAGACTGAACCAGATGAAACTCGGTGCATTGAACGCATTGATTATGGCCGCTACGCTGGGCGTTTCTTTTTACAAGGTATATCAATTTGAAGAAATGTTGAACCCTGCCCAGGGGAGTTTTTCTATCGGTTTCTTCCTTTCAGCCGTAGCCATGGTATTGAATGTAATATCTAACAGATTTATCCGTAAAGACGAAAAATTGGTGAAATCAGTAGATAGAATCAGGTAGAATAACCTGACTTTTTTGAGTCAGAAAACCAGCCCTACAATTGAAAATCCCATCACCCTTATTTGTAGGGGTTGTCGCCAAATGGTCTGTCTAATTAATAGATCGACCTTATGCGAATAGTACTTCTCATCATATTAATCCTTGTAACAAGTTGGGCCCAATCCCAGGAAAATCCAGTATATAGAAAGTCGGCCAACTACGGGTTAGCCTACAAGGTATCAAGTAAAGAAGCTTCCCAAATAGCTGTCAAAGGAGTATTCGAAGCGCAGGAGTTGGACTTATTTCAAAGGGTCCCCTTTGACACGCTTAAAAATAGCGGCTACTCAGAAGACTTACCCCATGGCTTCTACGTAGTGGTGCGTTTAAATGAGCTCGAATTATCTGCAGAGCTGGTAATTGTTCAAGATTTAGAGATCAAGTTATTCCGTTCGAAATCTCATCTTGAGGTTGTATTTCAAAAAAATGACTCATTCAATATTGTACCAACCGAAGCCCTATGGAACAATAGAAAACTAAAATTCGATGAAGAGAGGCAGACATTTAGAATAAGGACAAGTAAGAGAAAAGGTATTATTAGAGGAAGTTATCAGGGCAAAGAATACCTCTTCCCTCTGATTGATCATTACCAAGATAGGTTTTTAAAAAGGGTTGGAAAAAAGACATTAAACTTCTTCCCTATCAAAATTGTCACCAAGCCATTCATCGATACTTATAAGAGTATTAAGTACAATGAACCTTATGGAACCGTCCATTGGATTTTCGGAATATTCAATCCTAATCTCAGAACACGTCAATCTTCATATGGCTATATAGTAGTTAACAAACCAAAATTTAAACCGGGAGACACTGTTTTCTACAAGGCAAAACTTGCTAAGCTCAACGGAAAACCTTTTAAGAAAGATGTTCAATTAGTCTTAGGAACGTATAAAAAGCAAAGCTTTAAAAAGACTATTTCGTTGAAAGAGGGTGAAGCCAATGGCTTTATTTATTTGCATGATTCTCTGGACCTTCAGCTTGACCAAAACTACCGACTAAAAATCAAACATAAAGACTCAGAAATTGCGTCCATAAGTATCCCCTATGAAGACTATAATTTGAAGTCAGAAACCTATCAGGTTTTAGTTTCAAAAAAAACCCATGGCAGTGAACCAAATAAGATCACACTAATAGGGAAAGATGAGAATGATAAGAGGCTCAGGAATGTAAAATACTTGCTTGAAGCCAAACTCACAGCATTCTACCCAACCTTAGCCACACCCACTACCAAGGTTTCACATAGCCTGATGAAATCGAGTGGAGATTTATCACCATCAGAAGATACTGAGATAATTATACCTGATTCGGTGTTTCGAAAATTGGATTCAAATTATGAGGTCATTGTCACTTTTATCAATGCCTCGAATGATCAACAGGTAATTCGAAAGCGTGCAAAGTTCAATACAGAGATGGCTCCGATAGAACTTAAACTTGAAAAGGATTCAATACATTTTGAACTAACAAATGAAAACTATCGCAATCAGAACTTTCAGTTAGACGGATATACCCAAAACTGGGACTTGGATTCAATGCTTATTGTAAAAGCCAATGATAGAATAAAACTCAATCCGGCCATTGAGAACTATTTTATCATCTCATTGGATGGAAAACTCTCACGAGATTTTGACATGTCAGGTTATGATGCCAAAGTGAGCTTTTCATATGATCGCAATGCCAAATCAGTTGACGTTTCTATAAAAAACCCAAGAAAGATTCCGGTTTGGTATTCCGTTTACAAAGGCAGAACGATTTATCGTGAAGGGCAAATACAGGATAGCCTAGCCTTGATAATCCCTGCGTCCAAAAATCAACCTGTGTCGATTTACTACAAATACCTATGGGCCGGACAAATTCACAACCGAGGTGAAGACTTGCCTTATTATGAAAATATTTTAACCCTTTCTGTAGATCATCAAAAACTAATCTTACCGGGTATCTCTGATACAATTAAAGTCAAGGTAGTTGATCAAAAACAAAGACCTGTCAAAGGGGTTGACATTGCCGCTTTATCCTTTACCAGTAAATTCAAACAAAACAATGTACCTGACGTACCTTACTTTGGTCGATACAGAAGTGTAAATTTCAAGAGGAAAGACTTCTCAACCTTATACAGCTACAATAAGAACATCGCTTTTAATTACTTCGACTGGAGAGGCTCATTAAGCCTTGATTCGGTCACCTACTACCAACTGGCCTTCCCTGAACAACTCACTGTAAAGCAGTTAAAGAAGACTGAAGGAAATACTTATGTGAGCCTTTTGCCGGTATTCAATGGAAGACCACGTAGAGTATCCTATGTTCTAATGGACGGCCAGCCGATATTCTTCAACCTCGGTAATAAAACTGATGAAATAGCACATAAAATAACTCCCGGTTATCACGATTTTAAAATCAGAACTTACAAGTCGTTGATCACTCTCGACTCTATCTATATACTCGCTAACGCACACAGCGTAATTAGTATTCCCAGAGAAACAAGTCATCCCAGCGTTGAAGAGTTTTTTGGTGCAGAAAAGAAAGGACACTGGCCACTGACGGCACAGGAAAATAGTCTTTTAGAAAGCAGGTCAATAAGAATTGTGGATGCCAAAAATGGAATAAAACATATTGTACAAGGCAAAAGCCAGTTCACCCCTAACGTCAGCAAGAATATCATTAACGCAGGACCATTAGTAGCCGATAGTCTCTCTGTGTTTCTACAGAACAATAAAGAACTTAAACTGAAATTTGAACCAGGCTATAGCTATGAGATTGTTAACGATCAGGTCTTTCGGAAGGCAATGCAGAATCCGAATTTTTATTTTAGAAGCAGAGCCATTGCTGACATTCTGAATTTCAACCCAAATAAGGACTTGAATAAAGTCTTCCGGCCACAAAGAGCAAGGTACTATGCCCAGAATAACTGGGTAAGTCCCAGCAATTTCAACTTATCAAGAAAAGGTCTGGGCTTATTAAGCGTATACCCTAGGCCTGAAGATTATGCTTATATAAACGAGTTCTTGGTCCTGGATGCTCAAGACAACTCAGTGGTAGACAAGTTTAACAGAAGGTGGCAACGATCCTTCACTGAAGGAGACTATGTTCTTATTAGCGTTTTGGATGATGGTTTTACAAGAAGTGACTTTTCAATAAGTGAAGACCATACTACCATAGTCACCCCGGACATTGGCAAACCCATTGTGCTTGATAGCCTTTACAGCCTTTTGGAAATCGAAATTGAAGAGCCCAAGATCAAAAAAATTCGTCCACCAATCATTACAGTACCTCTGCCAAAATTAGGTACGGATGGAATGATAACGGGTATTGTCACTGGTTCTGATGACGGTTTTCCGCTGCCACAAGTCTCTATATTCGTCAAAGGCACAACGCTAGGCACGCCCACCAATGCGGATGGAACCTACACTATTTATGTGCCTAAAGGTGGGAGAACTCTGGTCTTCCGTTTCTTAGGCTATGTAACCCAAGAGATTCGATTATCAGATAAGAAAGAGATTAATGTTCAGATGGTACCAGATGCAACATCTCTGGGAGAAGTTGTTGTCACCGGTGCTCCAATATTTGCACAAAAGAAGCTTTCATTCAGTGTTGCAAAAAGAACAGCTGGGCTTGAAGTCGCCAATTCATCCTTTCAAATAAGAGGAACTAACCAATTAAGGGCGGATAACAACCCTCTGATTATTGTGGACGGAGTAATCATAGCTCAAATGAGTGACATTAACATGGCAGATGTTGAAGATATTTCTACCATGAAAGGTAGTACTGCCGCTGCACTCTACGGTTCACGGGCTGCAGACGGAGTTATAGTGATCACAACCAAAAACAAGAAGTTAAGACAGGAGGAGGAATTATCAGAATTTGATATCAGCCAGAAGTCAGAGGAGTCTGCCATCCGGAAAACCTTTAGGGACTATGCATTTTGGCAACCCTCTGTAAAAACAGACAAAAATGGCATAGCCACTTTCGTGGTCACTTATCCGGAAGACATTACTTCTTGGGAGAATCACTTTCTTGCTATGGGCAGAAAAAAAAGCGGGCAGCTAAAGACTATTACAAAGGCATATAAACCCATTGTCGCAAGGCTAAGAGCTCCGCAGTTTCTGATTCAAAACGATGTAAGCACTTTGTTCGGAGAAGTGGCTAACTACAGCGGTAGCGAAATCGATATTAGCAGGGCATTTACTGTTGATGGACAAACCACCTCGTTGGTAAGTACTAAAGTTGGTGAAGGGCATCTGGACAGCTTGCGACTCCATAGCACCCGGCTCGATTCGGTCATGATGAGCTACAGTCTAAAATCTAAGGTATTATCGGACGGTGAGCAGATGACGATTCCAATTTTGGAAAAAGGGCTGAAAAGAAACCTCGGACAATTTCATATGCTTTCGAGTGATACATCCATTTATCTAAAAGCCCTCGACCCACAAAAACCCTCCACAGTTTCGATTCAATCGGACCTCTTAGGTATTTTCTTAAATGACATTCAAAAGATTCATGAATATGCCTATTGGTGCAATGAGCAGAGCGCATCAAAATTGATTGCTCTGCTAGCTGAAAAGAAAATTTCCTCAAAGCTTGATCGACCGTTCTTAAAGGGTAAACAAGTTAGACGGGTGATTCGCAGACTTAACAGAGGAATGAATGAGCAAGATGCATGGGGTTGGTGGGAAGACATGAGTACCTCTTATTGGGTAACCAATCATGTAATCAGAGCCCTTTATGGTGCTCAAAATGAGTTTTTCAATACAAAAGCAGAGCTGGAGAAATCCATAAATACCCTCAGAAATGATCTCCCTGAAATGAATCAATCTGACCTTATGATGAGTCTTGAAACCATTCTGTTAATTGATTCTACTGCTCAGGTTGATGGCTACCTCTCAATGCTAGAGCAAATGGAAACTCACTCATTGACCTCACAATTGAGGTTGGCTAAAATGAGATTTGCTCGAAATACAGATCTGGACATCAGCTGGTTAGACTCACTTGAAAATGAGTCCTTATATGGTGGCATTTACTTCAAAGACAGCATCAACAATTTACATAGCAATGATATTACTGCAACATTGATGGCTTATGATTTAATAAAACTACAAAACCCTGAAGACCATCGACTTGAGAAAATTCGGAAATATCTGATGCTAAATACAAGAAGCAGTAATACCTATTTACTGTCCCAAATCATCATGTCGATTGGCGATAACCTTGAGAAGGTCACGGGAGAAGAAAGCATAACAGTCAATGGGAAACGCATAAATGACTTCCCTTTTATACAGACATATCAACCGGGTGATTCCATCAAACTGAGTAAATCTTCCAACAGCGATACCTACGTCTCTTTTACCCAGTCCTTCTGGGAAAACCAACCCAAGATTCAAGATCAACTAGGGTCATTGTCCATAACGTTCTTAAATAAGCGTCAAGACAAAGTTGCTACCCTGAAGCGGGGTGAAACATATACAATGCGTGTTACTGTAGATCTAAAGGAAGACATGAGTTATCTTATGATTGAAGCACCACTAGTAGGCGGAGTTCAGTATTCTGCCAAACCCAAGGCACAAGAAGCTGGTGCCTTCCGCGAGTACTTCAAAGAAAAGAGCAATCTCTATTTTGAATTTCTTAAGAGAGGCCAACACTCCTTTGACATACCTTTGATCGCCATGTTTCCAGGTGAATATACACTGAACCCTGCCCAGATGGGGTCTATGTACCAAGCAGATATTGTCTCAAATAGTAAAATGGAAAAGCTCAGAATTAAGTAAGAAGCCTATCTCAGTATCTCAACCACCTCAAAATCCATCATCACCGGTTTGTTTCGTGGAACAGCAATGTTGTTCGACATCAGATAGGACGGCATAAACAATTGAATTACAGAGTTTTCCTCGCTTAAACTAGTAGCCAAAGTATAGAAAGTACTCAACTTTTGATCTAACCACCCAGGGTAAGCAATAAAATCTAAGGTATCCGGGATAAACCAGATCTGATCAGAAATAGAAGAGAACTCTTGTCTGTTTGAAACCAGCAATGTGCTATCAAGCCCATAAATGGAAAAGAGATACCTCACAGTATCCAAATCTTGAGGAATCATTCCATTACCTTCTTCAACAACATTAAGCCTCGCATGACTATAAAGGACTTCGGTAGCAATGCTATTTCTCGTTAGAAAATCGTCAATCTCCATTAAGTCCATTGCCAGTTGCTCATCAAAATCAAAAAGCACTTTCTCCTCACAAGCAATCAATAAGAAAACCGGAATCCAGACCAGAGCACAAAGACGCTTCTTTACTTTTTCCATATCGCAATGCTCAATTTTAGGTTAATGATAACTGACCAATTTGAAAGCTTAGACATATCGAAAGCGGGGCCAATATTCACATCTAAATACCCCCTCTTTAAGATCCTTACCTGATTACCCCAATTGAGATAAAGTGATGCGGCACCCAGTGACAATCCATCCTTTTCAGTTTCTCTAATGACGATTGCCCTACCACCTATATCTCTTAAGCGTGTTACCCTTTCTGAGATTTGAGAAACAGCATTCCAGAGGGTTGCACCAAAGTATGAGCCGTTCAGGTTATTGCCTCCAATGCCTTGTGCCAAACGCCTCTCTTGTCTGTAGTAGTATTTAACACCCAAGTCTAGCTGGAAGTTGATTTCTCCAAAAGACCTTTCCCACTCATTTGGTGCAATCTGACTCGACTTATAATAGCCAAGGCCATAATTGAAGAAACTAGACTGATTGAGGATATCATGAGCAATCAAACTGGCGGTAATAGACCATGGGCTATCCTTCACTTTACGTTCATAGGTTATGTCTGCAAAAAGAAAGTTACCGGAGCTAACTCCATATTGAAATCCGCTACCCACTGCCTGTATACCGGTTCCAAGTTTCAAAATTTCCGATTCATCGAAGGTAGGCCTGATTCTACCTGAGGGCACCAAAATGAGATTAGGATCTCTTTCTTGATAATACTCCTCTGAAACTTTTAATGTGTCGGTCTGAGCGTGTAAGGCTAAAGCCCCCATTAGCATGACAACGGATAGTAAATATCTAAACCTCATTATCGATAAATTCTTGTTATTTGTGCTCTCAAACGAATGACTGTACTGGGTTCGATCCTAATTGTCCTAAAACCATTGACACCCCCAATGTTGGTGGTATAACCCAAAAGGCCATAAGCTAAATGAGAGGGAATAAAAGCTTCAATCTCTCCTCCGACTCCCACTAACTCGGCAATATCATATATAGCCTCTAGAGGTCTTTGCCCGGGAAATTGCGTATACCTGATATCGAAAGTGGATGGGTAATAAGGAGGATTGATGCCATTGCTCAATTCCTCCAGTGGATCTGTACTAAAATAGAGTGTCCCATCTATATCGAAGACACTCAGGTCAAAATTGACCCAATCCAGGTCTTGCACCCGCGTATCATCTCCCTCAGAGAGCACCCTGAAAAAGAAACCCTTGGGATGTTCCTCCACCACTAAATTGTTTTCCAATAGATAGTTCTGAATAACCGCCCTTTCCTCAGTTAATTGTCGATCAAAATCATAGATCTCCTCGGTCTCACAAGCACTCAGTAGAACTACCATTAGGGTCAAAAGACACAACAGTTTCTTAGTCATTTTTGGTACGCTTTCGTTTACTAAAATCAAACCCAATGAAGAGATTTACTTCATAAATTACATCTTCATTAAAGTGCCTGAACTGTGGATCTTTGCCAGGCAATTGCCCTCCAATTCCTAGTTGTAGTTCGGCCCACAGAGAGCCAAACAGAGGTCTTTGTACTCCCCAACCCAACATAAAATAGGCAGGTCTTGTCATAAACCTCCGCTCATCAGTAATGTTAGTCAATCTAGCCCCTCCAAACTCGGAGGTTGGTTCAGCAATTGTAAACTGTCTCTCTCGTGTAAAGGCAAATACATCTTTTATTTTAAATGAGAGGTAAGGGCTTGTAAAGTTATTGCCACTAGCCTTCAGAGATAGTCTCCTTTTTTGTTGATAAAAGAATTTGAAGTAGACATCTGTAGTAAAAACATTGGTAAAGTAGGAACCGTGATCCCAGGAAGCCCCGTAAAGGTATATCTGCCTGTTGTTACCAGTAAGAGCATCTCTGTAATCATACCCCTTGTTTCCAACACCATATAGCCTTAAAATACCTTCAGCTCCAATCGCAAACTGTGGACTAAATATTTTCCTATCATATCTTAATGACAACCTCAAACCTGGGCTTTCCACTCTTGTATCTCCAGGTATGGTTAGAAACGTAGGAGTCAGTCCGGCTCTAAATATTTCGTTTCGCTCCCATCTGCTGGTATATTGGAATATCTGTTTTAGACGGTATTCAACACGTGAGCCCTTGGCCTTGTCCATCAGGTTTGAAGACAGGATAACTTCCTCCTTTTTCTTCAAAGTATCTTGTTGTGCAAAGCAGTTGCCGACCAGCACCATCAGCAAAATCGAAGTAAGTAAAAAACCTCTCATACACTAATTATTGCTTTGATTAAAGGCCATAATTGATACAGGATAAAGCAAGTTGGTAATACTAATGTTTGCCTTGTTTAGCCCATTTCTTTTCTGGAAGTGAAACTCACTTTTAGCCTCGTCTTCCTTAACAAAGTTCGACTCTGTATTAGGCAAATTGATGTAAGAAGAGTTCACACGGACATCATAATTGAATGCATCCAGAGAATTGACAAATACATCTACTTTACCATGTCTGGATTCGACTTCTAGGGCCTTCAGCATAGGAGAAGGACTTAGCTTAATATCACCATAATTATTATTGATTTCCGCCTGACCGGCAAACTCCTTAAATTCTATTTCGCTACGCTTTGCGTTAACAGTTAAAAAAGCATCAAAATTCTTACCCCTAAATTCGCTGTATTCCCCTTTTGCAACAATCTTTCCGAAAAGGCGCTCAAAATCGACATCACAAAACTTGACATCAAAGTGCATACTATTGAAAAGATTGGCAGCCTTAATAGTACCATACTGATTATTCACAACAACCTTGGTGTTAATGGGGACAAAAACTCGATAGACTACACTCAGGCTACTTTTAATTCGTGACCGCGTTCGTTCAGAAAAGAAGGAGTTTTCAATTACATAGCGTTCCTCTCTCTTGGAGATTTTATACTGGATGTACTCTAATTCTTCTTTTGCGACTTCAAGTCTGGTATGTTTTGCGACAAGATCCATTTCAACTTTTATATAGCTTTCGTCCCAACCCATTACTTGTACCTCCGCTTTCTTCCCTTGTATGAGAATTCCAGAGTCCAGTGGGTCTTCTAGCCTTTGTGATATGGTCTTAGTAACTACCTTAACCATTTTTTGTGCCATCGTCTGATGCGATGACACGAAACCATAGCAACAGATAAAAACGATCGGCACTAGTATATTCCTAACCCTCATCTTACCCCCTTATTAATGCCATTATCTCTCTTTTTACTTGAGCGTTCTCACGTTCAAGGCGGCTTTTGGCTTTCATCAAATACTCATCGTAACCGGTGGTATTGATCAACTCTACCATTTCTACTGCTTCTGATCTCAACACTTTTAACTGATCTAACAATTGAATCAACCCTTCATCTTCGCACACCTCCCTGACTTCTGCACATTCCGCTGCTAGGAAGTCATCAAAGGCTGTATCTTCCAAGAGGCCTTCTGCCGAAAAGTCTCCACTTATACCTAACTCTTCTGAAAACTGAATACCTGAATTCGACTTGTTCTGGAAGCTCCATACGGCAAATGAAGAAACCACTACCATCAAAATCACCGCTGCTATAAGCCTATAGTGCACTTGCTTCTTTGATTGCCGATTCTGACCTTCTAACTCTGACAAAACTCCTTCCCAAATTTCATCCTTAGGAGAAAAACTTGGCAACCCCTTTATTGCATTTTGCAGATGCTTATCCTCTTTTTGAAATTCCATATCCACCTTCGTTAAGACTCCTTTTCAATATCTTTTTTGAATAATGTAGTTGAGATTTGACGGTGCCCACCTGAACATTCATCATCTGCGCTACCTCCTTTTGAGCATATCCCTCAACTTCTACCAGACAAAAGACAGCTCTGCATTTATCTGGCAATGCTGCCATCATCTTAGCCAATAATTCACCAGTGAGCGTATCATCAAAATGAACAGTATCAGGTATGTTCTCATCCACCTCAAAATGTAGGTGCAAGCCCTTCATTTCTTTTAATGCCGCCCGAACCACAATGGTCTTAATCCAGCCTGCTAAGGCACCACGGCCTTTATATTTAGACAGGTTACTAAAGACCTTGACAAAAGCCTCTTGAAGTGCATCGTGAGCCATGTCCTTGTCATTTGTGATCCTATAAGCAGTAGAAAACATTGCCACTTTGTACTGTTCATAAAGAAAGCGTTGTGCCATCCTATCATTTCGGATACACTTTTTAATTAGACGCTTCTCTTCGAATGGTGTCATGCTACACTATGCTCTAAGGGTAAGTGTATAATAGCAAGTAAAAGGTTGGAAACGAACGGTATTTTTTGAAAGTCAATGCAAAGCTGGCCTAATCCTTAGGCCTGAAAGAATCTTAGCCTCTTTCTGCATAAGTTCATCAAGTTTTGTATACACCAAGTCTTCATCAAAGTAATTGAGCGCCAGTTTTACATAGATATTACCATGTTTAGCCTCTGATACCCAGAGTTCCTTGTAGAATTTTTTTAGAACAGGGTCTTCAATATTGTCTGCCACTAATTTGAACCGCTCACATCCGCGACACTCTATCACGGACCCTAATAACAAGCGAATTAAAAAACGAGAGTCAGACGAACCTCCTTTTGCCTCTTCCATAAGTTGATGGATATAGATATCAGGCTCCATTTTAGAAGGAAGGGGTACGTTCTTCTGTTTCATTACTTCATAGACTTGTTGAAAATGCTCCAACTCTTCTAAAGCAGTATCGATGAGATCTGGAATAATAAAATCTCGATCAGGATACTTCGCAATCAAACTCATGGCCATGGCTGAGGCTTTTCGTTCGCAATCTGCATGATCCTGCAAAAAGGATGGAAAATCACTCATCACCGCGTCTATCCACGCTTGTGGAGATGCACTTAATACTTCAACAGAATACTTCATTCAATTCATTCATCACAGATGGAGATTCACAAGAAAATCCTTGCAATAAAAGTAACTGAAATCAGAATATTTCTAATACGTCTATACGGATTCTGAGTATTTCATTTCTCTCAAGCCCAAATGCCGGAGTATTGCGGTAAGCCAGTGTTGAAGGTACAAAGAAGGTGCCCTCTGCACCCACATTCAAGAGTGACGTTCCTATTTCATAACCTTCAATAACTGTACCTGCACCAAGCAAGTGATCGAAGGGTTCATACCTTTTAGCTGGCGTATAAATTCCATTGGCCCGTGCCAAATCTTCATTTGTTGTATCGATCAGTCTCCCCGACAATGTATAAATGTCATATTGAGTAGTTACTGAATCGCCATCTATTGGAAAATCACCATCACCAGTATTATCAATAGAGTACCTTATCCCTGTAGGGTGGATTAGGACCGCCTGCCCATTGTCAGCGAGGTGAGCATCGATCAAACCTAAATCGATTTGTAATTGAGCTACAGGGTCGTAAGGATCTTCATCTGAGTTATTACAAGAGTAGACTAAAACTATTGCGGCAAGGAATAATAACTTTTTCATTGAATGTAGTTTTGATACTTTGATAAAATAAACTGATCTATGCCAAGACATATTCTGACTCCTAGTTAAACTTTGCTAATCGGTTTGTTAAAAAATCAAAATTGACGTACAAGCATATTCAAGAATGAATCAACTGAACAAGCAACATGTTGAAAAATACTTCAAAAGATTCGCTTCTCGCAAGCCTTTAATCAATCAAGCCATTGACAGAGCATGCACAATGATCATTGTAATTCCCTGCCATAACGAGCCTGATCTGATTGGCACACTTGATTCTTTGATGGATTGTGATGCCCCTGATGCTCCAATAGAGATAATCACTGTAGTGAACCACAGTGAACGCACAGACCCGGGAATTAAGGAACAAAATCTCAAAACGATTGAGGCTTTTAATCAATGGAACCCGTCAATAAAGAATCAAAACTTAAACTTTCATTTGATTGAAGCATTAGACATGCCGAAAAAGCACGCGGGGGTTGGTCTGGCAAGAAAGACAGGAATGGATGAAGCATTGAGACGGTTTGATTCTATAGGCATAGATGGAACCATTGTCTGTCTCGATGCAGATTGCAGCGTGTCAAAAAACTATTTGACCCAAATAGAAGAGAATTTCGAGGAGTCCAATGCTCGTTTGGGTGAAGTTCATTTCGAACATCAATTTGAGTATGAAAACAATGAAAAGCTTAGAAAAGGGATTATCAATTATGAGCTTTTCCTATACTACTATGTTGAGGGCCTAAAACAGGCAGGCTTTCCTTTTGCCATCCAAACAATCGGTTCTTGTATGTTGGTCAAGGCATCGACCTATGCGAAGCATGGAGGCATGAACAAACGAAAGGCAGGAGAAGACTTCTACTTCCTACACAAAATCATCCCTCACGAAGCATTCATTGAAGTAAAGAATGCGAGAGTATATCCATCCTGCCGTACCTCAGATCGCGTACCATTTGGTACCGGAAAGGCTCAACAAGACTGGTTGGATCAAGGAGCTGAAGACTACCTTACTTATGATCCAAGGGTATTTAGAGAATTGGGAGCTTTGATGGGTGAAGTTGATCACTTTTTTAAGAAAACAACTCAGGAAACGATCGAATTACTGCCGAAAATCCCAAAGCGATTTATTCAAAGTCATGGCTTCGGGCAAAAAATCGAATTGATTAAGTCAAACTGCAGGAATATTGAGCAGTTCAGAAAGCAGTTCTTTGTCTGGTTTGATGGTTTTCTCTGTATGAAGTTTATACACTTTGCGCGGGATAATTACTTCGAGAACATACCCATTCAACAGGCCGCACAACGCTTGCTGAAAGCTGAAGGAAACTGCCAATCCATGTTGGAAAACATTAGGGCCAAAACCCGTTTTTGACAATATGTCACCCTTTGTCCCTTGGTATGGCATTTGATATTGTGGCCAAAGATTAAAACAATGACAAAATAGCTATGCAAGAAAAAGGTACTATCTCGATTCATACCGAGAACATTTTTCCCATCATTAAGAAGTTCCTCTATTCAGATCATGAAATCTTTCTAAGAGAGCTTGTTTCCAATGCAGTAGATGCTACCCAAAAAATCAAGAGGCTCGCATCATTAGGAGAATATACCGGAGAAGTAGGCGAAACAAGAGTTGAAGTAGCTGTCGATAAGAAAAAGAAGACCATCACCATTAGCGATAGTGGTATTGGTATGACGGCCGAAGAGATTAAGAAATATATCAACCAGATTGCCTTCTCTGGAGCAACAGAATTCGTTGAAAAATTTAAAGATGCCGGAGATGCCAAAGAGATCATCGGTAAGTTCGGGCTAGGTTTCTATTCTGCCTTTATGGTCGCTGGCAAGGTGGAAATAGACAGTTTGTCATATCAGGAAGGTGCCGAGCCAGCAAAATGGATCTGTGATGGCAGTACTGAGTTTGAAATCAAAGCAGGTAAAAGAAAGACCCGTGGTACTACCATTACACTTCATGTAAATGAGGACTCTGAGGAGTTTTTGGAAGACATGAGAATCCAAAACATCTTGGACAAATATGCCAAGTTCTTACCGATTGATGTAAAGTTTGGTGAGAAGGATGAATCTGTTGAAGATGGTGAGGACGAAGAAGGCAAGAAAAAATATAAGACGGTTAAGGTTGATAACATCATCAACAATACCACTCCTATCTGGACAAAATCTCCTTCTGAGCTGTCAGATGAAGATTATATAAAATTCTATAAGGAGCTCTACCCTTTCCAAGAAGATCCATTATTCTGGATTCATCTAAATGTAGACTACCCGTTTGAACTAACTGGAATACTTTACTTCCCAAAGATTAAAAACGACTTTGAGGTTCAGAAGAACAAGATTCAACTCTACTCTCGTCAAGTGTTTATCACAGATGAAGTAAAAGATGTTGTACCCGAATTCCTGATGTTGTTACACGGTATCATCGACTCACCGGACATTCCGTTGAATGTATCTAGAAGTTACCTGCAATCTGACGGCAATGTGAAGAAAATTAATGCCTATATCACTAAGAAAGTCGCTGATAAACTAGGTGAACTCTTCAAAAAAGAACGTGAATCTTATGAAAGCAAATGGGATGATATTGGACTCTTTGTGAAGTACGGAATGCTCTCTGAAGAAAAGTTCTATGACAAAGCGAAAGACTTTGGTTTGGTGAAAAATACCGAAGGCAAGTACTTCACTATTGATGAGTATCAAAAGCATATTGAGACAAATCAGACGGATAAGGACGAAAACAAAGTTTGGTTATATTCATCTCACCCTGCCAAACAGGATAGCTTTATCACTGCTGCTACAGACAAAGCATATGATGTCTTGGTTTTCGATACACCGATCGACAGCCACTTCATCAACCATATGGAGACCAAGCTTGAAAAGACTCAAATCAAACGAGTGGATGCCGATAATGTAGACAAGCTGATCGACAAAGACGAAAAGCGAGAGTTAGTTATCTCTGAAGAGGAAAAAGAAGGGCTTAAAGGAGTTTTCGAAAAGGCCATTAACAACGGAACTTATAAGGTCTCTATAGAGCCATTGTCTCCTTCAGACGCACCTGTCACCGTGACAATGCCGGAATTCATGAGAAGAATGAAAGAGATGCAGGCTACTGGTGGCGGTGGTGGATTCAACATGTTTGGATCAATGCCTGACACCTATGATGTGTCTGTAAATGGTAACCACCCACTAGCGGATAAAATCATTAGCGCTAAGACTGATAAAACGAAAGAGAAAGTAGCAAAGCAGGCATTTGACTTAGCTTTATTATCCCAGGGGCTCTTAGAAGGCAAGGATTTGACCGAGTTCATTAAGAGAAGTACAGATATCCTAAGCAAATAAATCCTAAATCTTAATAAATTGAATACCACATACTTCTAAGTATGTGGTATTTTTTTGCTCCAAAACTAAATATATCGTAAGCAGTTTACATCAGAAATAATTACTCTCATGAAGCACCTGATTGGCATAGTCCTTTTCTTATCTTGTTTTAGCACTCTGGCTCAAGAAAAAACCTTAGTAACCATCCGCCA
Source organism: Roseivirga sp. (assembly GCA_965230105.1). Lineage (GTDB taxonomy): Bacteria > Bacteroidota > Bacteroidia > Cytophagales > Cyclobacteriaceae > Roseivirga. The sequence continues at coordinate 448,792 of CBDDKG010000002.1, forward strand.
GGAAGGTTTTGGGAATAAACATGGACTAAAACTAATATTCGGAAATCAGCTCACAGAGTCTAATGAAAAAGGTGAGCTTCTTTTTAGTAAGGAAATAGAGATCACAGAACCTACCTATGGGATGATCCTCAATAAACAGAATAGGTACTCTGGATTTTGGCTTGAGCCCGGAAAAGGAGAGGTAATTATTAAGAAAAAAGGCTTTCCACAAAACACCGTTGTTAAGGGTTCTAAAAGTCATCAGGTCTATCAAAGTCTAAAATTCGCCAAGAATAACGATGCCTTCATTAAGTCCTTTATGAATCATAAAGACAATAGTATTGCGATTGGTGTACTGAATACAACCTTCAAATTCCAAGGTTTCACTCAAGAGGAATTACAAAGCATGTATGAGGCCGTGAGTCTTGACAAACAAGAAGGGCTGGCTTATGTAAGAGCCCACCTCAACACTTTTGGGCTTGATAAAATGAAGGTAGGTGCTGAAGTTCTGGACTTTGAAGGAACCGATCAAAACGGCAATACTTTTAAGACTCAAGACTTTAGAGGAAAGTACCTGCTGCTCGACTTTGCTTCAACTGGCTGTGGCCCCTGTTGGACGGGCTATCCAGGTATGATAGAAGAAACCAAAAAGTATGAAAACTTGCAGGTACTTACTTACAATGAAGACGAAGAAATAGATGCATGGAATCAAATTGCTACCAGAAGGAATATCAAATTACCCTGGCCAGTACTTTGGAATGGTAAGGATAAACTTGAAGTTTTTGAACGCTACAATGTAGAGGGATGGCCGCTTCACTTTCTGATTTCTCCAGATGGAAAAGTGGTTGACTCCTGGTATGGTTCAGGGCCGAAACAAATAGCCAGGACATTGGAGAAACACCTGAAATAGACGCCCGCCAGCGAACATTACTGTTCTCTTTAGGACGGTAGATAAAACCTATGATCAATCAAAACATCGATTAAATATGTTAATCGATGTTTTTTGGTTGGCACCCTATTTGGCTTGGTAGCACTACAAATTCCTAAATTGATCTGCCATGCTCACTAACATGTTCACAATCGCCTGGAGAAATGCCATCCGACATAAGCAATTTACCTTACTCAATATTCTAGGTCTGTCCATCGGAATTACCGCATCATTGCTTATTGGACTCTATGTGATGAACGAGATGTCCTATGATAATTTTCATGAGAAGGGAAATCGGATTTATCGTATTCACCAGCCGATGGTTTGGGGAGACTGGGATGAAGAGTTTGCCTCTACTGGACCAAATTTAGCCGTTGCTTTAAGGTCAGATGTACCTGAATTCGAAGAAGTAACACGATTACAGGCACCTGGCCGGCATTTCGTTTCCTACGAAACAGATGAAGGTAGTCCGGTGTCATTTAGGGAAAATAGAATCTTTATTGCAGAAGGTAACTTTTTCAAAATCTTCTCCTTCCCACTTTTAAAGGGGAATATTGAGGAAGCACTATCGTCTCCATTAAGTGTAGTTATCACCGAAGAAATGGCCATAAAGTACTTCGGTGATGAAGAACCAATTGGTAAAACATTAAAAATCGATGAAGAAAGAGGAGAGTCAAGGTCTTTCAACGTCACTGGAGTTGCAGCCAACCTGCCCGCAAACACCCATATTCAATTTGACATGCTCACTTCTATGAGCAGTTACCCCAACATAAAAAGAAGAGAGTTTCAGTGGATGTGGACAACATTTGGAACCTACGGTTTGGTGCAAGAAGATACTGATATGTCGGCCTTAGGAACAAAGCTTCAAGCAATACCTCCAAAGTGGGCCGGTGTTCGTGCACTTGGCAAAAGTTACGATGATTTTGTAGACGGTAAAGAATGGACACTATCACTGCAACCAATCGAGGATGCCTACATCCATGCTCCTACCTCTGGTATTAGGTTCGGCCCATCTGGCAATTTTACATATGTCCAAATATTCGGAGTAATCGGCTTGATGGTTTTGATTCTTTCCAGTATCAATTTTATGAATTTATCCACTGCTCGATCAGCCAATCGTGCTAAGGAAGTGGGTATCCGTAAGACATTGGGTTCTCCAAAAATGGCACTCATCAAACAGTTTATCCTTGAGTCAGTCTTATTTGTTCTAATAAGCACCATCATAGCTTTAGTGGTAACAGAAGTTTCTTTAAGTACCTTTAACACACTAGCCAATACCAGCCTTTCGCTCACCGATAAACTTAGCGACCCAACATTCATTGCTCTTTTAAGTGGGTTTTTGTTACTCTTAGGAATAGCTGCTGGAAGTTACCCTTCTTTTTATCTATCCTCATTTAATCCCATCCAGGTCCTTAAAGGCAAAATAAGTACTGGTTTTAAAGGCAAATCCGTAAGAAATGGACTCGTAGTCTTTCAATTCACTATTACAATTGCTTTGATCATTTCTGCCATGTTTGTGCAAAAGCAATTAGACTACGCATCTAGAGCCAACCTAGGCTTTGACAACGAGAATATTGTGCAAATCCATAATATGCACCTGCTTAGTGATGCCAATAAAGAGACTTTTCAGACCCTATTGAAATCGAACCCAGCTTTTGAAGCAGTTGGACTTTCAGACGCAGTCCCTCCCAATGTATGGGGAACAGACTCATATAAGACCTCTGATGATATGGAAAGTGACGGAATAAATATCAGCAGGCTAAGGGCTACCGAGGAATATTTAGACATATTAAATCTGGATTTTTCAATTGGCCGTACTTTTGATGAAAATCGAGCAACGGATAAGTACAAAGTCATTCTTAATGAAGAATCGGTCAAAGATTTTGGATGGGGTACTCCCGAAAATTATGGTACGGATTCACCGATAGGGAAACAACTTACATGGGCATGGGCAAATGGCGATGAAGTGATTCTTTTCGAAGTAATTGGTGTAGTGAAAAATTTCAACTTCAACAGCGTGAAGTACGAAATAAGTCCACTTATGATCATCCACGAGGAAAATGATAGGATGTGGGAAAGTGGACGAGATTATATTTCTATTCGACTCAATAATGAATTCGTTGAAAAAACATCAGACCTATCTGTTCTCTTAGACGACATTGAAAAGAAGTTAACGCAAGTAAACCCAGGAATTCCATTCGAATACTCTTTGATGGATCAAGATTTTGAGGGCTTTTTCAGAACTGAACAACAAATGGGTCAAGTGCTTAATGTTTTCACTGCAATGGCCTTAAGCATTGCTTGCCTTGGACTGTTTGGCTTGGCGGCTTTCTCAGCTGAGCAAAGAAAAAAGGAACTAGGTGTCAGGAAGATACTAGGCGCGTCAGTGATCAAGTTGATGTATGTTTTCACTGCAGAATTCACAGTATTAATTGTTATTTCCTTACTGATCGCAAGTCCGCTGGCCTATTGGTTCGTTGACCGTTGGTTAGCAGATTTTCCATATAAAACTCCCATAAGTCCTGCAGTATTTATTGCAGCAGCTTTAGGTTCCATAATTGTAGCCTGGTCCACTATAGGGTTTCAATCATTGCGAGCAGCAAACCGAAATCCAGTTGAAGTTTTGAGGGACGAATAGCAAAACCTTTGACACTAGTAAATAAAGATTAATCTAACGTAGCCGACCGCCAACGGACACTAGCGTTCTTCAAAGGACAGCTCCCTCTAATCCATAAGATCAAAATCTATTAATAAACGCTAGAATTAGACATTCTGACTTGGCACTCTATTTGGCTAATCGGAATCATTAATTCATTAAATTGATATCTCATGCTCACTAATATGTTCACAATCGCCTGGAGAAATGCCATCCGCCACAAGCAATTTAGCCTGCTTAATATCCTAGGCCTATCAATAGGAATTACCGCATCCCTCCTTATTGGCCTCTATGTGATGAATCAAATGTCCTATGATAATTTCCACGCCAAAGGAGATAGAATTTATCGTATAAATCAGTCCATGATTTGGCGTGACTGGAAAGAACCATTTGCCTCCACCGGCCCAAACCTGGCAGTGGCCTTAAGGTCAGATATCCCAGAATTTGAAGAAGTAACACGTCTTCATTCGCCAGGTAGACATGTTGTTAGTTATAGTCCCTCCACTGGCACACCCCTTTCTTTCGGAGAAAGTAGACTCTTTATCGCAGAAGAAAACTTTTTCGATATTTTCAGTTTCCCCTTGGTTAAAGGAGAAGCTTCTTCAGCGCTGAGCACTCCTTTGAGCCTTGTCATTACTGAAGAAATGGCAATTAAATATTTTGGGTCAGACGATCCAATGGGCAAAACATTGAAAGTCGAACAAGGTGGCGAGTCCAAGTCTTTTCGCGTAACGGCAGTTGCCAAAGATCTCCCAGACAACTCTCACATTCGATTCGATATGTTAACTTCTATGAGTTCATATCAAAATATCAAGAATAGAGAACATCAGTGGATCTGGACAACTTTTGGTACTTATGGATTGGTGAGAGAAGGAGTTGATATTTCAGCCCTAGAGGACAAGTTACAGCAAATTCCTCCCAAATGGGCTGAGGTTGAAACCCAAAGGGTATTCGGAAAAAGCTTTGATGAGTACGTGCAAGGCAAGCAATGGTCATTATTCTTACAACCTTTGAACAAGGCTTATATAAAATCACCTTCTACAGGAAATCGTTTCGGTCCCTGGGGTAATATAGTTTATGTGCAGATCTTTTCTGCGGTAGGTTTACTGATTTTGATTCTATCAAGTATCAACTTTATGAATCTTTCTACAGCACGTTCTGCAAATCGAGCCAAAGAGGTCGGCATTAGAAAAACACTCGGCTCTCCTAAAAAAGCACTGATCCGACAGTTTATTTTCGAATCAATATTGTTTGCTCTGGTAAGCACTGTCATTGCTTTGGTTGCTACCGAGGTGTCTATTAGTGCATTTAACAACATGGCCGATACTCAACTCTCATTGTATACTAAACTCACCGAACCACTCTTCATAATTATGCTGGCCTCTTTTGTGGTTTTATTGGGCTTTGCTGCAGGAAGTTATCCAGCCTTTTACCTATCATCTTTTAACCCTATCGAGGTTTTAAAAGGAAAGTTGAGTGCAGGTTTTAAAGGGAAAGGAGTTAGAAACGCTTTGGTGATATTTCAATTCACAATATCAATAGCCCTAATCATCAGTACTCTTTTTGTACAACGGCAATTGGACCATGCTTCAAACGCAAATCTGGGCTTTGACAAAGAAAATGTGCTTCAGATTCACAATGCAGAATTACTGACCAAGAACAATCAGGAAACATTTCAGAACATGCTCTTGTCTAGCACAGCCATTAAAGCGGTGGGCGTTTCTGACCTTGTTCCTCCCAACGTTTTCAACGAAGACAAGTACAAAGCTTATGGACCAGACACTGACATTGTAACGCTAAACAGATTGAGGAGCAATCAAGAGTATGTAGAATTACTTGATCTTGAGTTTTTAGCAGGGCGGAATTTTGACAAAACCAGAGGAACCGATCAGTACAAGATTATCTTAAATGAAAAAGCTGTTGAACGTTTGGGCTGGTCTGATGAAAGTGAAGATTTGATTGGAAAGCATATCACATTTCCAAATAGCGACAAGGCTCTTTTTGAAGTGATAGGGATCGTTAAAGACTTTCATTTTAACAGTGTTAAGTTTCAAATTAGTCCCTTATTGATTATTCATGAAGACAATGATATCATGTGGAGCAGTGGATCAGATTTTGTTTCGCTCCGCCTTAATGCCAATCAGACAAACGATAATATTGATGCTCTACTGAGCGATATTGAATCCAAATTAAAGGATATCAATCCTAATATTCCTTTCGAGTACTCTTTTATGGACCAGAATTTCGAGGCATACTTTCGAGGAGAGCAGCGAATGAGTCAGGTGCTTAATGTCTTTACTGTGATGGCCCTGAGTATTGCTTGCCTGGGATTGTTTGGCCTGGCAGCATTCTCTGCAGAACAACGAAAAAAGGAGCTTGGGGTAAGAAAAATTTTAGGAGCCTCAGTATTCAAGCTCATGTATATTTTTACAGCAGAGTTCACTGTATTAATTATTGTCTCATTGCTTATCGCAAGTCCACTAGCCTATTTATTTGTTGACAATTGGCTTGACAACTTTGCATACAAAACACCCATAACTCCTGTCGTATTTTTAGCGGCAGCGCTGGGCTCAATACTAGTGGCATGGTTGACCATTGGCTTTCAATCTATGAGGGCGGCTAACCGAAATCCAGTGGAAGTACTGAGGGACGAATAAAAGTCTATTTGGAGGAAGTTAACATGGCTTCCTCCTCTTCTTTGGTATACTTCCAACGCTTATGAGACCATAAATAATCTGAAGGATTCCTTCGAATAGTAGTTTCTAATAAGTCCTTGTAGTTCTCAATAATACCTAGAGACTCGCCTTTAGTGTAAGGAGGAGTAGCGACATTTTGAAAAGTCAATTCATACTTGCCCAGCCCCGAGCGTGTTGCGTCAACATAAAAAACGGCATATTGAGCCATTGAGGCAATTCTTTCGGCTCCGATATAAAACGCAGTCTCTCGATTTAAGAAGTCCAACCATAGTTTCTCAGTCCCAATTGAAGGCAATTGGTCTCCAATAATCCCAACTAGCCTAGGTTGTTTTCTTCGCTTTATGATTTCTCTCACTGCAGCATCTTTGGGCACTGCAATGCCGCCATGACGAGTTCTCAACTGAAGCATTATCTTCTCGAACTTCTGATTCCGAACTGGTTTGTAGAGAAATTCCATTGGGTATCCCAATTGGGCGCCTACAGAAAAGGCTGGCCACTCCCAATTGGCCGTATGTCCAGACATTAAGATCACTGGTACCCCTTTGTCCAGGTAGGCTATTACCTCCTCCATATTGGTTATAGGAACTCGCTTAGCCCAATCCTCTTTTGTAAAACGGTAGGCTTTAATGGACTCTACAAACACCTGAGAGAATTGCCTATAAAAGCGCTTAGCGATTCTGCGCAACTCGGCTTCAGACTTTTCCGGAAATGTTTTCGAAAGATTCTCTTGAACAACAACTTTCCGATACCTGAGCACATGATAGCCTAGAAAAGCAGTTGCCTCAGCAAATGGATATAAAAACCAGAAAGGTAAACGTGAGAGAAGTCTGACCAGGTACATTATGTGAGTTTCTGCTAATGTACTGACAGAACGCGATAATCAGAGTACTTGGTTCATAAACCCATAAAAAAGGTGCTCTTTTGGAGCACCTTCTTAATCTCGTTTGTCTTCAACTACGCATGGTAGAATCGCTCTGAAACGATCTTACCATCTTCCCACTTATCGACAACCGTTTGTTCCACTTTTACATGAACTCCATCTTTCTGCACATATTCCATTACTCCCTCATAGAAGCTAACATTACCTTTTACTGCTGTATTGAAGACTTCATACCTGATAAACTCACCAACTCCTGCAAGCACTTCTTTTTCTTGCGCAATCACATTGGCTTTACCTGTTTTTGGTGCTGCGTTTCCTTCTACTAATGAAACGTCATCTGCCAAGTATTTTTCTTGTGCCTCAATAAATTGACCTTGACTTAAAAGTGATAGTAGGTCATTTAAATTTTCTTCGATATTCAATTGCTGTGACATGATTGTTATTATTTAAAAATTTCAATGTTATAACATTGATATATTTGAAATAAGTTCATCACAATAAAAATAAATCTCATATTCTCAGAAAATCAGTGTTTAAATAACCACAAGACTGCTTTTGGAAATTCCGACCTCCAAAATTTTTCATTGTGTTCCCCTTCTGGATTGATCTTAGAACTAATGCGATCATTAGGATGACCACGGTCAAGGATCTTTTGTACCATTTCGCGCATAGGCACCACCATGCTCTCCCCTTCCTTTTCTCCCATAAGAAAATTCAATCTCACATCGAGTGGCAAGTCTACACCCTCTACTTGCTCAAAAGGGCCTGTTCCCCACCAATAGGAAGGCGAGAAAATACCCGCTTTGCTGAAAACTTCTGGGTACCTATAGATTGCATAATGGGAGATCAAACCTCCAAGAGAACTTCCCATGATAGCCGTATTCGATCGGTCAGGTTTAGTTCGGTAATTTCTATCTATATAAGGCTTAACAATATCGACTATGAAGCTCATATAAGCCCCACCTTCTGCTTTCCCATATTGCGGGTGATCCCAGGCTGTTAGTTCATGTATTCTATTTTCTCCACCGTTGTCAATACCAACCACTATGAGATTGAAATCAGATTTAAGGCTCAGCGAATCGAGTATCTCATCAATTCCCCATTCACCTGCAAAAGAGGTAGAATCTTCGAATAAGTTTTGCCCATCGTGCATATAAAGCACCGGATATGAATCCTCGCTTTCGGCATAACCGGGTGGAGTATAGACACGAATAGTTCTTGGTTTATCCTGTCCTGGTATTACACCAACACCCTTGAGAATGGTCAATTTTCCATTGCTCTCAACAGTTGATGTTTTCCTCGTGGATTGACAAGAAACCAATAGGACAAACGCTCCAAATAGGAATAGACTTTTCATAAATCTTATTTGATCTGAAGTTATTCGTTTTAACCTAATCATTGAAGGTTCTAATCAAAAGATCCACCCTCTTGCTACTAACATCTGAAAGGCTTACACCTCAGGAGCACTACTAGACAGAACAACCAGAAGATTCAACAACTCAGGCAAAACATACTTCTCATGGAGATTTGTAAGCGTCTATTAGACAAAACCAACAATTATGAAAAAACTCATCACACTCCTGTTTTTTGTTTTTCTGGGCACAAGCGTTTTTGCCCAAGACCTTTCAAAACCTCAAAAGGGCAATGCAATTCGACTAAAAGATTATACGATTACCTTAAAGCAGGGTGAAGAAACTACTTTTGATATGTGGGTAGTCAAAGCAAGAAAATATAAACTGAACCTTGGAGCAGCGACTGCCAAGGGCAAAGACGGAATTGATTTCTGGTTCAATAATAAATCATCAGACCCTATCACTTATGGCGTTAAGGTTAAGGTTGACGAAAGCACTCCTGTTGGCAACCATATGTTTATCCTCAAAGTAGATGGCAACGGAAGAAATGCTGTCAAGAGTACTACATTGATGGTCAAAGTGATATCGGCAGAAGAAGAATAATTCATTTCATCATTTAAAAGCCTGGTGGCTTCGGCTATCAGGCTTTTTGTATATTCAGGCATGTCGAAAAGCACAATTTACTTACTAAGATTAGGCATTGGGCTTTTCGTCTTCCTCTTCTTCAAACTTTCCTCGGGGCATTACTCAGAATGGGAGGCCGTCAATTTTGTATCGATGGCCTATACAATTTTGGTAGTACTTATTGTCTTTGAAATCTTAGACTATACTGCCAAACATCTTATTAGACATTATAAAACCCGCCTTACAGAGCATAAAACACTTCTCAAATTTTACTGGGGTAACTGCTTTGTAACAGCACCTATAGTTATCGCTGCCTCCTATATTCACACGGAGTTACTTATACCTCAATTCCCATGTTGTGCCGATGACTGGGAACCAGGCTTGATCACAACCATTGCTCAAGGTCTTGTGCTATCATGGCTGATCATTATGGCCAAGACCTTTATGATCTATTTTGAATACAGTAGAATTTCAGAGCGGGAGAAGAGTCTACTTCAGAAGGAGTTAGCCCAATCCAAGTTTGAAAGTCTCAAGGATCAAATTAAGCCGCATTTTCTTTTCAACAGTTTCAGTGTATTGACCACCATCATTGAAGAGGACCCAAAGCTCGCAGTAAAATTTGTAGCGAAACTCTCAAAGATTTACCGTTATGTATTAGATACAAATGATCAGCTAGTATCACTCGATTCAGAGTTGGAGTACCTCGATCACTATATATTTCTTTTGAAAACACGGCACAGTGAAAGCCTCATTGTCAAAACGAATCTGGATATGCTCGATTCAGGTTACCAAGTCCCCATTTTATCGATGCAAATGCTGATCGAGAATGCGTTAAAACACAACTACTTCTCAAAGGAGAATCCCCTGATTATTGAAGTCTTCAACCAAGATCAAGACTATCTCATAGTACGGAACAACGTCAATAAACGATCGACCCTAGAAAAGCAGACAAAAATCGGTCTGGATAACATCAACAATCGCTATCAAATGTTAGCTGACAAACAAATTGATGTCTCACAAGAAAGTGGGTATTTCACTGTAAAATTACCTTTAATTAAACCGCAAGAGGCAAGCTAATGAAGGTAGTAATCATAGAGGATGAAGCCCTTTCGGCCAAAAGATTGGCCAAGCTCCTTGAGGAGATATTCCCACAAATGGAAGTGCTTGCCATGCTGGAATCTGTCAATGCTTCCATTACGTGGTTTCATGAGAATGAGTATCCAGATCTTATTTTCCTCGATATTCAGCTCAACGATGGTACGGGCTTTGAAATCCTCAAAAAACTTGACGGTTATCCCCACATCATCTTCACTACAGCTTACGAACAATACGCACTTGATGCTTTTAAGTTCAACAGCATAGACTATCTCTTAAAACCGATAGACAGAGAAGAATTGATGACAGCCGTCAACAAATTAGAGCAAATTCATAAAAACGAAGAGAGTAATTATCAGGATAGAATTGAGGCCTTGGGAAAACAATTGATGCCCTCATTTAGGGAGCGTTTTCTTGTAAAAGTAGGCTTACAATTCAAGAGCATTCCTACGGAAGAGGTTTACTATTTCTCATACAAAGAGGGCCTTAGTTACCTGCACACGCAGAATCAATGTTTACCAATTGACTACACGCTTGAGCAACTGATTGAGGAGCTTGACCCTAAGACATTTTTTAGAATAAATCGGCAATACGTGGTGAGCCTCCAATCAGTAAAAGAAATTCACTCCTATTTCAACAGTAGACTTCTACTCACCTTAACACCAACTTCCGAAGAGGACGTCATTGTCAGCAGAGAGCGTGTTTTGAACTTCAAAATCTGGGCTGGCCTGTAGCCTTGTCCTTTTAATCTTCGCACCTGTATCCATTAGTGTTTTATATAGGCTAAGCCTTAACGGTCAACAAACCACATTAACATCAGTTTTTTGAACTTGTAGTCAACTCCTTATCTACTTCAATCAGGGCGTCTCTGTAAACGCTTAGGAGGTAATGTTCTTGCTTAGAAAGTGTCCGAATAAGACTTTTTAAAATAGCGAGCTGCTTCATCCTACTTGACTCGTTAGTATCAACCTCCTCATGCATTTTTTTAAATAGGAAGTCTCTGGTCTGTGTTATTTGCTCATGCGATTCATAGCAATGAGTCAAGTTATAGGTGGTGAGGTATTCGAAATAAGAGACCACTCTCGTTGAATGAGCCGTTTGCCATGCTGTGTTTTGTAGCAGGTATGAAATGCTGGGTTCTGCAACAAGTTTTTCAAATGAAGATTGATTGACCAAGTCAAAAGCTCCATCTCGGTCTTCGATCAGTTCGTCCAGTCTAACAAGAAGGGTGTCATGATAGCTCATCCACTCCAAAAGAATACTCCTATTACTGACTAGCTCATTTTGAAGGTTTTCTAATACTACTGTAGTATCACGTTCTAGCTTATTCTGAGCTTTCCAACTGTCAATACCAAAAGCCAACAACACACCAAAAGCGATCATTACGGACTCTATCAATAGCTTAGGCATTGAAGCCCGTAATCTTCGAAAGTTTGTAATGATTTGTCTAGTACCTCGAATCTGCCGGTCCATGGCTATCTACTCTTCCTTAAGGACATCAACAGGGTTGGCAACCGCTGCCCTCATGGACTGAATACTTATGGTTAAAAATGCGATGAAGGATGTCATCAGCAAAGACAGTACTACAGGTACAAAGCCTATTGAAATTCTATATTCAAATGACCTTAACCAACCATTCATCACAAAGAAAGCCAGAGGAACAGAGATGACAAACGCGATCACTATCAATCTGGCAAAGTCTCGATTGAGTAATAATACCAAACTACTGACAGAGGCTCCCAAAACTTTTCTCACCCCGATTTCTCGAGCTTTTTGAATTGTAGCAAAAGAGATCAAACCGAGCAAGCCGAAACAGGCTATGAAAATGCCTAGTATGGCAAAAACACCAAACAGCTTACTCAATTTCCTCTCAGCTCTATACAAGGCACTGTATTCGCTTTCTATAAAATCATACTCGAAAGGTACATTAGGGGCAATCCTCCTCCATCTGACCTGAATTTTTGAAATGGTATTATCAACATTCTGACCGCTTATTCTGACCAACACACTATTAAAGTCTTGGTCAGACATAAATACCATGGGCTTAATTTTCTCTCGCAAAGATTCAAAATGGAAGTCCTGAACCACACCACGGACAACGCCATTTCTGCCATTGATAAAAGCTCGCTTACCTATAATCTCTTCAGGAGATAGGCCAAACTCTGACACAGCTTCCTCGTTCAAGACAAAACCAAAAGTCTTTTCCTCATAAGGCAGGTCTGATGCCACATTCTTGGCATCCAAATCTGTAATAAAAGTGCCAGAGATCAATTTCATTTGAAAAGCATCCAGAAAATCAATGTCGGTTCTTAAACCAGCTACCATCACCTCTTTTTCGACATCAACATCTTTCAAGACCATGCTATAGCCCGCATTGATTTTAGTTGGACTCTCAGACGATAAGGTCATATCAAGTACACCGGGTTCTCTTAGCATTTCTGCCTTGAAAGCAGGATAGTTTTTTCTTATTCCTGACGTAAGAGGAAGCAAAACCACATTTTCGTTATTATAACCCAGGTCTTTCTCTTGCATATAATTCAGCTGCTCAAATACCACAGCAGTACCAATAATTAGTGAAATGGAAATAACGAATTGTCCAGTAACTAAAAACTTTCTGACCACAACACCGCTTTTGGAATTTTTGAAACTGCCCTTTAAAACTGCAATAGGCCTAAAACCGGAAAGCACAAGAGCAGGGTAAATACCTGCAAGTAAACCAACGAACAAGGCGATCGTTAAAACTCCGGCTATAGGCTCAAACCGCCATAAATCTGCGATAACAAATTGCCGATCAGCTAGCGCATTGAAGTAAGGTATTGTCAGCATTGCTAAAACAATCGAGAGCAATGCCGAAATGAACACTATCATAAGAGATTCGCTCATAAATTGATAGAACAAATTACGTCTATAAGCACCCATCACTTTGCGCATGCCAATCTCCTTAGCCCTAAAAACAGCTCTTGCAGTGGCTAAATTGGTGTAATTGATTGAGGCAATTGAGAGTATCAGAATTCCTATGAAACCGAATATGTAAATGTATTGGATCTCATTCTGTGGTTGGGGATCAAAGTCGGCACCAAGGCCTGATAAATGAACATCCAAAAGCGGTTCTAAGGTGTAATTCGGTAGCCCATCCTCCTCTGTTGATCTCTTCACCAATTCAGGAATTTTGGCCTCCACTTCCTCGGGTTTCACCCCTTCTTTCAACACCAAATAAGTAGTAAAAGAGGCGCTATTCCAACGTGGGATTTTATAGAAGTTCGATGTAAGACTTGTATAGGAGGTAAGAAAGTCAAATTGTATGTGCGAATTTGAGGGAATATCTTTCAAGACTCCGGTGACTTGATAGTCTTTACGATTGTCAATTTTCAACACCTTTCCCATAGGATCTTCCTGACCAAAGTACTTACCGACCATTTCTTGTGTCAAGACAATCGAATTAGGTTGTTTCAAGCATGTTAGCGGATCACCAGCCAAAAGTTCAAAGGAGAACACCTCGAAAAAAGTACTATCTACATAGAAGAGATCAACTTCTTTGAATACATTTTCCTTATACTGAACAGTATAGGCATTGAAGGCTCCTCTACTTTGAAGCCTTACACCTGATTCTACTTCTGGGAACTCCGCTTGGAGTGCCGGTGAAAGCGCATTAGGCGAACTGGAAACTGTAATATTGGCCAGATCAAAAGTGGAATGTACTACAAATGTTCTGTCTGCTTTCTCATGAAATCTATCAAAACTCAGTTCATGTAGCGAATAGACAAGAATTAGAACAGCACAGGCCATTCCTACGCCCAAACCCATAACATTCATAGCGGTGTAGCCCTTGTTCTTGATCATATTGCGCAGCGCAACCTTTAGATAGTTAGTCCACATATCGAAAAAATTTTGTGAGTTTCCTGAAGTTTTTCTTCTGGTAATGAAGTACCAATTGGCGTGCTTAAGTACATCGCCCCAATAGAGCATCCTGGCCTTTCTCCGACCAAAGGCTGTAAGGTTGTGCTCGAACAATTCATCTAGGTCTCCCTCGACCTCCTCATGAAAGTGAGGGTCGCACAATAACCTGAGCAACAGCCGAGCAGACTTTGGTGGTGCGTTGTTCATTAAAAAGAGGTTTTAATGGAAAAAGCTGACGGGTCAATCTGTGCCCACATGCGTTTACGCAAGTCCATAGCGGTTTTTAGCGCTTTCTGACCATAGATTGTGACAGTGTAATATTTCTTCCTCTTGCCTCCACGTTCCTTAGTCTTTGCGCCAAACTCAGATTCCAGATAGCCCTTCTCCTCCAATCTATTTGTAGAAGCATGCACTGCTCCAATGCTAATTTTTCTATTCGCCTGCTTTTCAAGCTCAGTCTTAATTGCGACACCGTAGGCACCTTCTCCGAGTATGCCTACAGTCAATAATACCAATTCCTCAAACTCTCCTAGATAAGTACCTTTCATAAGGTCATTATTATATATTTCATAAATGTATATAATATTACTAAAAAAATGAATCACACCTATAAGTGATTATACAAACCAGAGAAGTTTTTAATGGTCAATCAAAAACCTCGCTCCCATTTGCTGGCTTCTTGTTTTCTTCTCATTTCGCCAGAATCTATCATCTCTTGTAAGCTAGAATTGCGCTCAGATGCCTTGCTGGTCAAGTGCCAATGCCCACAGAACTCACACTCATATACATTTTGAGGACCTTCGTGTGGTAAGAATCCCTTATAAATATGTTGATCTATCAGCGCTGTTTCGGCAAGGTCCTGAGTGTAATACTGATATTTACGGGTTGAGCAAGACATATTTGTTACAATAGTATTGAGTAGCTGATATCAAGACAAGTTAGAAGCTCAATTATTCAATTGAATCACACATCTTTGGAATAGAATACTCCTCTATGTCATTTGAGTTAAGCGAACTCGCGAAAGTTACGGCCAATTATATCAACACTACCGACAGGCATATCTTCCTGACAGGAAAAGCTGGTACAGGTAAAACAACTTTTCTCAAACACATAGTGGCCAACTCACATAAAAAAACTGTGGTGGCTGCCCCTACGGGTATTGCCGCTATAAATGCTGAAGGGGTGACCCTTCACTCTCTCCTACAATTACCTTTTGGTGCTTTTATTCCTGAAAGAATTCAACCACCGAATGTCAATGCCCAAATCACTACTCTATTCAATCTCTTTTCTAATCTGCGCTTCAATGCCTCTAAACGAAACCTTATTAATGAGATAGAGCTGCTAATCATTGATGAAGTCAGTATGTTGCGTGCTGACCTGCTCGATTGCATTGACCATATGCTTCGTTTTCTTAGAAAAAGAAAGTACGACCCTTTTGGTGGACTTCAGATGCTTTTCATCGGTGACTTATTACAACTCCCTCCAGTGGTCAAAGACAATGAATGGCAGGTACTATCTAGCTATTATGGGAGTAGTTACTTTTTCGAAGCACATGCTTTGAAAGACAATCCCCCTATCAATGTAGAGCTGGATAAAGTCTATCGGCAAAGTGATGAGCGATTTATTGCAATCCTTAATCGTTTTAGGGAGAACCAACAAACTACCGAAGACATTGTGGCGCTCAATGGACATTACCGCGAAGATTACCAAAGCCTTTCGAGCCAAGGATATATTCACCTGACCACCCATAACAGAAAGGCAGACGAGATCAATACGACTCGACTAGCTGAACTCAGTACAAAACCCAGAACTTACAGTGCAAAAGTGCAAGGGGATTACCCTCAAAACCTCTATGCCACAGCCGACCGCTTGGAATTGAAAGAAGGAGCTCAAGTGATGTTCATCAAAAACGATCCTAGTGGCGAAGGACAGTTTTTCAATGGTAAGATTGGACACATCACCAAGCTTGAGGCCGATGATATCCGCGTGACTTTTGAAGATGGCAATGAAGTGCAGGTGCCTTTCTACACTTGGGAAAATAAACGGTATACACTCAACAAAGAAACCAATGAGATAGACGAAAAGGTACTGGGCAGTTTCGAGCAATATCCCCTCAAATTAGCCTGGGCAGTCACTGTGCATAAAAGTCAGGGCCTCTCTTTCGAAAAAGCAATTCTAGACCTGACAGATGCCTTTGCTCAGGGCCAGGTTTACGTAGCACTATCGCGTTTGACCTCACTGAATGGGCTAGTTCTATCTTCCAAAATCCCTGATTCAAGCTTTGGTTTAAACGAGTCAATGAAGGTTTTTGCCCAATCAAAAGCGTCAATTGATTCTCTATCGGAAAATCTTGCTACTGATAGAAAGCAATACTTACAAAAACTTGTGGCCAGCACCTTCAATTTTGCAGGCCTTATCTACCAGCTACAAGCCCATGAAAGAAGCTTTGACAAACAGGAAAATCGATCCACCAAACAGCAGCATCTTCACTGGACCAAAGCCCTAATCGAAGAAGTACTACCGATTAAATCCGTTGGCGAAAGTTTTGTAAAGCAAGCTCAGGGAATTATCCATCGCGATACTGATTATTTAAACCAATTGGCTGAACGAGTGGACAAAGCCACTGCCTACTTTTCGCCCATTTTGCAAAAGGCTTCCAAGGACCTCAAAAACCAT
Organism: Roseivirga sp.; assembly: GCA_965230105.1. Taxonomy (GTDB): domain Bacteria; phylum Bacteroidota; class Bacteroidia; order Cytophagales; family Cyclobacteriaceae; genus Roseivirga. The sequence goes on from CBDDKG010000002.1 coordinate 465,575, forward strand.
GATGCCAACCTGAAGGAGAAAACAAAACTGAAAACCTACCGCAAAGAGATTAAGGAACTCGAGCAAGCCATCTTTGGCAAAGTACTGTCTTTACAAAAGATCAATCTCCTCGTTAAATCAATGGCCGAAGACAAAGTACTGACCAAAGAAGACCTTGAAGCGAACGACCTCCACAAGGCTCGGAAAATTGAACTCAAGGTGAAGAAAAAGGATAAAACTCCTACGGCCGAAATATCTTTCAATCTATACAAAGAGGGTAAGAACATTGAAGAAATAGCCGAAACAAGAAGCCTGGTTCCAAGCACGATTGAAAGTCACCTCTGTCAATATGTAGAAACTGGAGAGATTAATCCATATGATATTATCGAAAAGCAAAAGCTTGATAATATCCTTTCTTTAATCACACCGGAAACTTCTGGCTCCGGAGAAATTAAAGCCCAATTGGGCGATGAATATTCTTGGGGAGAGGTGAAAATGGCTTTGGCCTACAGTAGATTAAAAGACTAAGTTTGGTCAAACAAAGGAATCTGACCCTTGATTCTCTATCCACTCCTTAGAGCCTATCTTAACGGATATGGAATAAAAGCTCAAAAATATAAGGGATGATATCTTGAAACTTCTTACGCTTGAATAGGCTCATGACTTAGTGTTGCCGATTATGAATCGGCTTAGTATTTTCAATAGAATTATAAAATAGTAGTTAAATATTGACGGCCGAAACCTCGAATAACAATACTATTGAAAACTGCGTATATAAGAATCTAATCCATTGTATCGGGCTCGGAAGTAGCCCCTAAGATTTGACTAAACTTTAAAAACTGTGATTTGGGACGGAACTTTTAGTGATCCCAACTCTACAATTGTTTTAATCCTAATTCTTTATTTAACTAAGTTGGCGTTTAACCTAATAAGGGTTTTACTCCTGACTATACTTGCTATTTTCCTTAACACAGAAAAGTTTATGCGAGTAATTCTGTTGCTGACCATTGTAAGCAATAAGAAGAATGGGATTAAACGAGTTAGAGACTGGTATCAAAAATCTGTTAAGTTGTAACATCATTTAGATAAGGCCTGTTAATTCAGGCCTTTTTTATACCCAAGTCTCATATTGAATTTAATTCCCTTCCACTTCTTTCTGGAAGAAGTATCGGTAATTATCGCTAACATCCAATACTTGAACAAGACTATAACCATCCTTACCTGGTTGGTCTAAGACATCATAAGTCTTCTCAGCATTATGTCCCTTTTTTTTGACGTCTTTGACGTAGAATAAGTACTTCTTCATTGCCTAATATGCGTAATGAATCATAGCACTATGAACTATGGCATTTCCATCAAATACACTTGTGAACTTAATGTCCTTAACCATGAAGGTGGAACCTGGCCTCGCTTGTGATGTATGAATGTAATGATTCACTTGATTTCTCAAGTTCAATAAGTTGATGTTGGTCTTTACTTGTACTGCATCTCTCATAATTGTAGTGTTTATTGGTTAATAAAGTAAGCCAGAGCATTCTTGATACTCTGGCTTATAATTGAATACTCTAGTGTTCTGCTTCTTGAAAAATACAGCCCTGAAAACATTCAACTAAACTATGATAACAGTGCATCATATTACCTAGCAATATTATGTGTGCCTCGCCTATACATTCACCATTACCAAATACGGTGCAAATCAGCATTAATCCAGAGTGTATATACCAAGCATTACCCATGCAAACACCCAATTCAACTGGGCAATCTTCACAATCAGAAGACGATCTTTGAATGTTAATCAGGTCTGGTCTGTATGTTTTTGATAGTGCAGACTCTATCTCAGTTCTAGAGTAAGAAGACACATGATACTTGGTTCTAAGAATATCCAAAGTCTCGGACTGAAGTTTAGTTTGTTTTTCAACAAGTCCGATATACTCCTGACTAAGACTTGTAAAAAACTCTCTTGCTTCCTCGTCTGTTCTCTCTCCGCTTCTAACAAACTTCGTGAGCCGGCTGTCATTAACTAATTGATTTACAATCTCTCTGTTACCTTCTAATAAAGTTTGGAATGCAGGGTCATTAATAAGAGCATTAATGTCTTCAGGCTTAGGCTCTTCAACAATAGATGCATCATCTCCACAGCTGTAGACTGAAGCAATAATTGCTAATGATAGGATGGTTTTAAATAAGTTTTTCATGGTGTTTATTGTTTGAATTTACATTGATTTGTGTGCTATACTTTTAGTTGTTCTCTACTACTTTCTACATAAGGGTCATTTTTGATCCGGGCTTTTTCTCCTATAAAGTCTGATTGGAGGTTTGGTGTTCATTGTGTTTCCATTGGCATCAATTTGTGTCACATTCTTTTTGTTATCATACGTAACATCCCACTTGGCCCCATCTCTTTCCCATGTAGTTAGTAATTTCTCTCTTACACGTGAAGCAAAATATACTTCATCGAACGGAACACCTACATCCGACCTTCTTGCTACCCATTTGTATTCATAGTCCAAATCGAAAAACGTTTCTGAATCTTCAATTAACTCCCACTCATATTCGTCAATCAGCTCATTAATTTTCCCTTGTTGAATAAAATTTGAGCCAACAAAGGCTGCAAACACTAGTAGTACAAAGAAACTATTTCTAAGCCTACTCTTCTTAATTGTCAAAGTAAGTTCATCTTCTGGCGTAGGACCACCAGCCTCTTTTAACTTATTGTTCGTTCTGGCTTGTCTGACCGTAAGATAGAGTTCAAACGATGTCTTGATTAAACCCAGGACTAAAGCTACGAGACTTATTATCTCAATGGATTTCATGATTGGAAGTTTGTGTATTAAGTGTTATTCAATATAAGAATAATATAAAATAGATCAAGAAATGGAGTATAGGATAAATGGAAGGCAAAACAAAAAGACCACCTAATGGTGGTCTTTTTGTGGAGCCGGAGGGGATCGAACCCTCGTCCAGATAAGGAACACAAAGCGCCTTCTACATGCTTATTTGCTGATTAGTTTTCGAGTTTGATAAGGACAGCAGCCACCCTGATTCAAACCTTAGATGCGATTAATCTTACACTTACGTCACAACTCCGCAAACGCCAGTTCTGCAGTTGATGCCTCGGTTGCCAGCCCGGCAGAACAGGGGGCCAGCGAGACACATTGCTATCTAAATCTGATTAGGCAGCAAGGGCGTATTGTCTTTCGCCATTTATAAAGTATGAACGTTTTATTTACGGGAAATACGAACAACTCCCGACATGCTTACACTCGCATTTCACCTACTGTCAATTCCAGTCGGCCCCATGCAAAACATCATAGCCTTGGCGTAGATGTTAACAATTAAGCACCTTCGCAAACGCTTCGGTGCCTGCTACAAATGTAACGGCTTTTTGCTTCACATCCGTACATTGAAAAACTTTGAACAAAGAACATTCAACATCTTCCTTAAGATTTATATCTTGCGGCAATGGAAAACTTCGTTGTCTCGGCTAGAAAATACAGACCGGTTGGCTTTGAGGAAGTGGTGGGTCAGGAACACATCACTACAACCCTCAAAAACGCCATTGACAACAACCAATTGGCCCAGGCACTCTTGTTCTGTGGACCAAGAGGCGTGGGCAAAACCACTTGCGCCCGTATTGTTGCCAGACTCATCAACGAGCAGACCATTGAAAACCCTTTAATGGGTAATGATACTTTTAACATTTATGAACTGGATGCTGCCTCAAATAACTCAGTAGATGATATCCGAAATTTGATTGAGCAGGTCCGCTACCCTCCTCAACAGGGAAAATTCAAAGTATACATCATAGATGAGGTACACATGCTGTCTAACCAGGCCTTCAATGCGTTTTTGAAGACACTGGAAGAGCCACCTTCATATGCCATCTTTATTTTGGCTACTACGGAAAAGCATAAAGTCATTCCGACAATTCTTTCCCGTTGTCAGATTTTTGATTTCAACAGAATTGAGATCAAGAATATCTCTGATCAATTAAAGATGATCGCTGAAAAAGAAGGCATTGAGGTAGAAGAAGAAGCACTAAATCTAATCGCTCAGAAGGCAGATGGTGCAATGCGCGATGCATTGTCCCTTTTCGACCTGATCGTTACTTTCTCCAAAGGACAGAAGGTTACCTATAAGGATACCATTGACAACCTACACATTCTGGATTATGATTATTATTTCAGAATGACCGAAGCGCTCTTTGCAGAAACACTACCGACACCTTAC
>CBDDKG010000003.1:0-55106 GCA_965230105.1 Roseivirga sp.
CAAGGTGAATACACCCGTATTAAACAGCTTTATGATAATCTTCTTACCAATAGCAGTCAATTGAATACTGACTTGGCTCAGCAACAACAACGACTGTTAGCCATCGAAGATGATTTGGAAATTGAGCGAAAAAAGAATGAAGAATTGGCTATCGACCTATCGAAAAGAGAGGCTAAAGTGGCAGAGCTTGAGCGATTGATTTCTGAAAAAGATAAGGCTGTTCAACAACTAAAGAAACGCGTTACAGATGCCTTACTCAACTTTCAAGCAAGCGACCTATCTGTAGAAGTAAAGAATGGAAAAGTCTATGTATCTCTGGCCGAAAAATTACTCTTCAATTCGGGAAGTACCAAAGTAGACTCAAAGGGTGAAAGTGCTCTAAAGCAATTAGCCAATGCCTTGGCTGGGAATGCCGACATTAACATTATGGTTGAAGGTCATACCGATAATGTACCCTTGTCAGGCTCAGGCAAATTCGCAGATAACTGGGATTTGAGTGTAGTAAGAGCAACTTCTATTGTCAGGATTTTGGTGAGCAATGGCATAAGTTCGGAAGTCATTACTGCTTCCGGGCGAGGTGAATTCTCTCCCGTTGCGGAGAATACTACGGCAGAAAACAAGGCGCTGAACAGACGTACTGAAATCATCCTCACCCCAAAACTGGATGAGCTTTTTCAATTATTGGAAACCTATTAAACAATTCGGTTAAGCACGCGATTTAATAAAGCATGTCAAATCAAAACGAGTTTTCAGAGCACAGTACTGAAGAACTAAAACAGAAGCAAAAGAAGTTCAAAACCATTCAAAAGGTCATTTTGGTTTTATGCTTAGTTACGGCATCTATCGCCATTGCTGTTTCTATTTGGAAAGAAACAAGTGAACTATATCCTGTTATCGGTCTGACACTAATTATTGGTATTGCCTATCCTATTATGGCTTTTGGGCCAATGCAAAAGAAGATTCAAGCCGAACTGGACAGCAGACAGAATTCTTAAGGGGAAACTCCTGCCATCAACTGAGCACAGAGTAATGCACCATAAGTTCCTAGTGCGTAGCCTAAAACGGCCAAGAGTACACCTACTGGCGCCAAAGCTGGACTGAAAGCAGAGGCCACCACTGGGGCTGACGCTGCTCCACCCACGTTCGCCTGACTACCCACAGCGACAAAGAAGAATGGTGCCCTAATCAATTTGGCTACTACAATCATAATGATCACATGGAAAAGCATCCAGGTGATACCAATGGCAAATAGCCCTAGGTTATCAAATATCTCCCCCACATTCATTCTCATCCCAATGGTTGCCACAAGGATAAAAATGAATACGCTGCCTAACCGCGAAGCTCCTGCGCCCTCATATTTTCTCATCTTAGTAAAGGAAAGACCTACTCCGATAGTTGTGGCGATCACGACAAGCCAGAAAAACCCGGAAGTAAGTGACTCCAAATTATACTTTGCCAACCACTCACTCCTTGCCTCCATTAGAGGTGCGATGACATCCGCACCCCAATGTGCCAAAGCCGTACCGCCAAATGCAATGGCGAGAATTGTCATCACTTCTGAAAGTGTTGGAATTTTTGCAATACTCGCCTGATAGTGTTCTACTCTATCTCTCAGGTCATCGATCGCTGTTGTATCAGATTTGAGCCACTTATCAACTTTTTGGGTCTTACTGGCCCCGTATAACAAGAAGCCCGTCCATATATTGGCACAGATAACATCTACAACAATCATAGTTGCAAATAGACTATCACTCACTCCAAAGATCTCTTTCATTGAAGCTTGATTAGCTCCTCCTCCAATCCAACTACCCGCCACTGTTGTCAGCCCTCTCCACACTTCTTCACCACTTCCAACGTCCAGTACATCAGGTGCCACGGTAGAAATAATTAGTATAGCAAGTGGTCCACCTAAGACAATACCAACAGTTGCCGCAAAGAACATAATGACTGCCTTTGGGCCCAGATTGATGATTCCTTTGATGTCAATACTCAAACAGAGGAGCACCAAACTAGCTGGCAATAGATATCTCGATGCCACAAAATACAGGTTCGACTCCTCTCCTGAGACCAAACCCAGCGGCCAATTGAGCAAACCAGGTAGAAAGTAGCATAATAGAATACTAGGTACATAAGTGTAGAACTTCTTCCACTTCGGGTTTGACGAAGATGAAGTATGAAATACTGCTGCAACGATGATGACCAACAGCCCGAGGACTACCGCGTCATTGGTAAAGAATGGTTCCATGAGGTGATTTTCAAAACACCAATAATAGCTGTTTTTCCTGAAAGTTGTCAGTCATACTTATATCCTTCACCTCTATCTTCCTCTAAAGCAACCCCTAAACCGAGAACTAGCCGGTTCACGAAATTGAAATAGGCAATCACCAAAGAAGCATCTAAAACGGCCCTTTCGGACAGCCCTAAAGACTTTAATGGATCGAGGTAATCATTCTCTCTTACTGACCCTGGCTTATCAGTAAGTTCAAAAGCATAACCACAAAGTAGTCTGTCAATTTCAGACAGTTCAACCGTTTTGTAATCAGACCATAGTTGGTCTACTTTCTCTTGATCTTTCCAAAAGTGATTCAAAGCGGCACTATGGTGTATCTGACAATATTCACAATCATTTGCTGCAGACACCACTACCGCTATCATTTCTCTTTGATAGCGCTTTAGTGGTGACTTCCCAAACATGATGGTCATGTACAGTTCCATATGATTCATGATAGACTTAGGGTTTAGGCTTTGAATTTTATGAACCTCAGCGAGCTTACCCCGTGTTTCTAATAGGTGGTCGTAAATCTCTTTTAATTCCCCTTCCGCCTCAGCGTGTTCGATTACTTTGATAAATGCCATAATGAATGATTTAGTATGAAATTAAGGTAAACAACGAATTAGCCTACCTGAAAGGGGACTTTTTTCATGAATAACAACCATCAGAAACAAGAATCCTATATATTCGGATTTCAAATTTTTTTAACATGGCACCTAGAGGAGGTTTTTCAAGTAGAATCGGTTTTATCGCAGCAGCAGCAGGTTCTGCTGTAGGTTTAGGAAATATTTGGGGCTTCCCATTTGAAGTAGGTGAAGGCGGTGGTGCTGCCTTTGTGGTAATCTACCTCATGTTCTGTTTTATTCTTTGTTTTCCTGTAATGGCCACAGAAATAGCCATTGGACGAAAAACACAAAAAAATCCTGTCGGAGCATTTACAGCCCTCGGTTACAAGAATTGGAACTGGGTAGGAAAATTGGGAATACTAGCCGGAATTCTGATCCTATCATTTTATAATGTTATTGCTGGTTGGGCATTTGGATACATCTTCGAAATGGCGGCTGGTCATTTTGGAGGAGGAGAACAATTTGGCGAATACACACTCAAGATATTTAAAGTTGGTGGTTACGGCCTCGCCTTTATGGCTACTACTGCACTAGTGGTTTCCAGAGGTATTTCAGGCGGTATTGAAAAAGCCGCAAAGATGCTGATGCCAACATTGGTAGTTATGATGCTAGCAATGGTAATTTATTCATTGACCTTACCTAATGCCATGGATGGTATCCGTTTTTACCTGGTACCTGACTTTTCTAAAATCAATGCCGGAGTGGTCTATAATGCTATGGGACAGGCATTCTTCTCCCTTTCGCTTGGCATGGGTGCATTGATAACCTATGGCAGTTATGTCAATAAGAAGGAGAATATTGTTTCCGCTGCTGCGCTGATTACTTTGGCAGATGTCGGGATTGCAGTGATTGCAGGTCTGATGATCTTCCCTTTAATTGGTTTTATGAGTGGCGGAACTATGGAAGGTGCTGCTGGTGGACCAGGATTAATCTTCGTCACTCTACCAACCATCTTCGGAACACTCGGCTCAATAGGCCCTGTAGTTGGAACTCTATTCTTTGTACTGCTTTGCTTTGCCGCCCTTACCTCTACCGTTTCGCTTCTTGAAGTACCGGTGGCATATGCGGTAGATGAACTAAAAATCAGAAGAAATAGGGCCGTATGGATTGTTGCTGGAATTATCTTCTTAATTGGCATCCCTTCATTGTTAGGTTTTGGCTATTCTGATTTCTTCAGTACTGCATTCACCACTTACAAAGAAGGAGGTACTGATACAGATTTCCTTTCATTTATTGCCTCTCTTGCAAATGATAGTATTCTTCCACTTGGTGGCTGTATGATTGCTTTCTTTGCAGCTCACGTATGGAAGAAGCATAACTTGGATGATGAGCTTGCAGAAGGGTCTCCTGGCTACAAAGGATCATTCGTTCAAAAGTATATGAATTTTGCGGTCGGTTACTTAGCACCTTTTGTCTTGGCAGTTGTATTCGTACTTACTGTATTGTTTAAGTTTTTCGGGATTAGCATATTCTAATTAACTAACAGATAAGCACTTACCCTTTTAATTCTAGCTAAGATTAGATATCTTGAGGCTAGTTATGCCTCAACCAAAATTGACAAGCAAGGTTCTTTTCTCGAAATACCTCTTGGTATCTGTATTCGTATACTCCAGCTTCTTGTTTTTTTTGAGTTGTGAAAATCAGGAACCTCAACTAACCGTCCAAGATGCTGATAGGATTGAATTTACCAGTGCTGCAACCTTTTTAGTTGCCGATGGCAGTTCTACAGCAAATTTTAGCATTGGATTTTTTGATCAATACGGGCGTATTATTGAAAGTTTGCAGAGCAGGTCTTCCATAAAACAGAACGGACAGGTTGTTTCCAGTGGAGAAAGAGAATTTAGCTTTACGCCTGATGCTCCTGGCAGCTATAAGTTTCAACTCTTGGTGGATAACGAGATTGTAGCAAATCGCATCATGTATGTTTTAGAAAACCAAAGGGTTGAAATACCTGTAATTTTTCATGTATCGGAAAATGAACCAGGAGACATCAGCCAACGGGTTCAGGAATTTCTTGAAGAGCTTAATGCAAAGTTTGCATTTCAGCCTTTTTCCGTAAACAATACTACAAATCTGCCAAGCCAGTTCAGTTTTGTCCTTGCAGAAGTGGATGAAGCAGGACAGCCTCTCAATGAAATAGGGATCAATCGGTTTGACGATCAGTATGAGGTCTTTTCAGCCTCTATTGAAACATGGCAACGAGAATACTATTGGGATCCCGAGTCTTATGTGAATTTCTGGCTAGGTAAAAGGGCCATCAATGCAGATTTTGTTGGAAGAACGCATTTCCCTGATGATTATCATTTTTCCTTACCCGATGTGGAACTTCCTCAACCTCGATGGGAGTACAGGATTGATTTTGGAGATACACCTCCAACTCACCAGCCGGAAGGTATTAAATATGCCTATCGGGATAATTTGGAGGAGTTGACTGATAATTCAGTTTTAAACTTCGTAACACTTTTGGTTGGCAAGTTCATGGGGCTTGAAGTACACTTGGATAACAACTCCGTTAATGAATCGAACTACATGTCCTATTTCGGCAATGACCCGAAAGATCACTTCACAACAGGGCAAAATGGAAGAATGTGGTTTATAATTAATTATGCTCGTTGGCGTGCACGAAAAGGGTTGGTGCACCTACCGATTAATTAATTCATGTCAAATTGAGCATCTATTATTCAATTGGTGCCTTAGATTTAATCAGTTTTTAGGATATTGAACCCATTCCAAAATCGGAATATATTCATCCATGAAGAAGTTTCTTACGCTACTATTCATTTATGCCTTTATGAACCTAGGTTTGGCCCAAATCAAGTTGATAGAAGGAAGAGCTTATGCTACCAAACGTACTACTGATGAGATCTTTGTCGATGGCCTAGGAGCTGAAGAATCATGGCAAAAAGCTTCTTGGAGTGAGTATTTCGTTGATATAGAGGGTGATAAAAAACCTAAGCCCTATTACAAAACCAGGGTTAAAATGCTGTGGGATACTAAGTACTTCTATTTCTATGCTGAAATGGAAGAACCTCACATATGGGCCAAACTCACAGAACGCGATGCTGTCATTTTTCATGATAACGACTTTGAGATTTTCATCGACCCTGATGGAGATACTCATAATTACTATGAGTATGAAGTCAATGCCTTCAATACAGTTTGGGACTTACTATTGACTAAACCCTATAGAGATAATGGTCATGCCATCAACAATTGGGATATTAAAGGGCTTAAATCTGCTGTTAATATTAAGGGCACAATTAATGACCCAAGCGATCAGGACGAAGGATGGTCCTTGGAAGTAGCAATTCCATGGAAGGCTTTGAAAGAAGCGACAAGGACTTCCGTACCTCCGAAAAACAATGATGTCTGGCGTGTCAACTTCTCCAGAGTTCAATGGCAAACGGAAGTCAAAGGGAGATCCTATTTTAAGAAAAAGAACCCTGAAACGGATAAGAACCTGCCTGAACATAATTGGGTTTGGTCTCCCCAAAGAGCGATTGCCATGCACGAACCTGAATTTTGGGGCATGGTAGTATTTGTCGATATTCCTGTAGGTGAGCACATTGATTTTGTATCTGACTTTGGGTCAGAAGAGGTGAGACAGTTGCTTTTTGATGTACATCGACAGCAAATTGCCTTCAAAAGAAAGAACTCAGGTTATTCAGAAGACAAAGCAACATTGATTAAGCATAAAGTTTTTAATGTCGGTCGAACAATCCAATGGGAAATTGAAGCCGATGCTTATGGCTATCATGCCATAATGCAACACCCATTTCAAAAGTCAATCGTTTGGCATATTAATGAGACGGGTAGGCTTTGGAGAGAAATAAAAAAGTAATGAACAAAAGAAAATTCCTTAAGCAACTGGGGCTCGGCTCTTTCGCAATAGCCGCTACCCCTACGTTTTTTTCGTCTTGTGAATCAACGACATCTGAAGATTTCAAGCTATGGATGTGGGTTGGTGGTGGAGCCAATAAACCGGAGGCAGAATGGCATGAACAATTTACCAGACTCAGTGAATTGGGCTTTCACGGAGTGTTGGCTGGTGGGAATGTTGAGACACTAAAGACAACCGTACCATTAGCTAAATCATTGGGACTAGAGATTCATTCCTGGCAATGGGTAATGAACCGCCCAGGAAATAAAGAGGCCATGGCACACCCAGAATGGTATGCTGTAAGCCGAAACGGAGATTCAAGCTTGGATGTGAACCCCTATGTTGGATACTATCAGTGGCTTTGCCCATCCAAGCCTGAAGTGCAGGATTACATTATAAAGGGCATGACTGAAATAGCAGATGTCGATGGACTGGACGGTCTACAGCTGGATTATGTGCGTTATTGTGATGTAATACTGCCTAGAGGCTTGTGGGAAAAGTATGACTTAGTTCAAGATCATGAAATGGCTGAATACGACTTTTGCTACTGCAATACATGTAGAGATAAATTCAAGGCAGAAAGTGGATATGACCCATTAGACCTTGAAGATCCAAGTCAGGATGAGCAGTGGCGGCAGTTTAGATATGATTCTATTACAAACCTGGTAAACCGCATTGCTCAAGAGGTTCATACCAGAGATAAAAAGTTATCGGCTTCGGTGTTTGCTACACCAACCTTGGCTCGAAAGTTTGTAAGACAAGCCTGGGATGAATGGGATTTAGACCTTGTTTTCCCAATGATATACTACGATTTCTATGCTGAACCGATTGACTTCGTTAGAACAGCAACAGCCGAAGGAGTAAAAGCCCTTAAGGGTTCAAAACCGCTTTATACAGCACAATACCTACATGACAAAACAACTGAGGAGGTAGCACTTATGATCAAAGAGGCAAAAGCCGGTGGATCCAACGGTTTGGCCTTTTATGATTACGGCTTACTCAATGAGGATAAGGCAAAGGTTCTCGAAGACCTGAAGAGCATAAAATAAGAAAGGCCCCAATTGGGGCCTTTCTTATTATGATTGCACACCTGATCTATTTCTTTCTCTCTTTTAAGATAATAGCATCAACAGATTTTTCCTTTACAAGCTGATTGAATGCGGGCAGATCATTTTCCATCAGCCCTTTCAGCGTAGCCAACTCAGCATCAATCTGCTTAGTTAACTCCACCCTAACTGTCTCGGCCTGGGCTGTTGGTCTCCATTCTCCCCCACCAGCAACACCAAGTAGCGCGGCCAGCTTATTATTCAATCGAATTGGGAAGTTCAGTGGATCCTGACCAGATCTATTTTTGGTCTGATACAATGCTTCTTCTACAGCAGTCATCTTCTTCATCAATTCCTTACCAGACTTGACAACATCTTCATACCTGTCATCACCTTTGATTTTTGCCATCAGGTCATTCATTTGCTCCCTTGCAGCACGAATATCCTTGATAGCCCGGTGTGTCTCAGTCACTTTATCACGGACTTTGATCAAGAAATCAAATTGTGCCTGAATATCTGCGTCTGTTGATGGATAACGGGGGTCTCTGATGAGTCTGAACTTGGTTTCTTGAGACTCATCACCCACAATAAGCTTAGCAGTATACTCTCCTGTAGGGGCAGCGGGCCCAGGCCCTCTGATGGAAGCAGCCCACATAATGAGACCTTCAAAACCTTCTGCATTTTCATATCGCATATTCCAATTGAAGGAGTTCATCCCTTTTTTAGCCTTCTGCTTAAATGACTTGACCTTCTCACCATTTTTATCGTAAATCTCAATAGCTACTTTGGTGCCTTTAGCTACTTCGTCTTTCATGTAGTAGTAAATCATTGGCCCGGCTGGCTTATTCTTACCATATAAAAGTGAAGCATTCCCTCCTGCACGACCGAAGCGACCTCCGCCTCCACCAATTCTATACGCATCCATTGGCTTAAACATATGGAAGTTCTTAGCCGCTATTTCATCTGATAATTGATGTAAAATGGTAAGGTCATCAATCATCCAGAACGACCTGCCTTGTGTTGCCGCGATTAGGTTATCATTTTTGATAGCCAAATCAGTGATCGGCACGATCGGTAAGTTCATTTGAAAAGGCTTCCAAGAAGCGCCATCATCAAAGGACACAAACATTCCTCTTTCTGTTCCGGCATAAAGCAGGCCTTCCTTCTTTTGATCTGCTCTAACAACCCTTGTGAAGTAATCGTTTGGAATGCCGTTGGTAATCTTAGTCCAGGTTTTACCGTAATCCTTTGTCTTATAAAGGTATGGTTGATAATCCCCTAGCTTATATTGAGTACCTGCAATGTAAGCTCCTCCTTTTACAAAAGGATCAGCATCAATACTATTGATCATCAAGTATTTAGGAAAGTCAGGAGGTGTAACATTCTCCCAGTTCTTACCACCATCTCTGGTCACATGAATAAGACCATCGTCAGAACCAGCCCAAATCAAACCTTCTTCATAAGGCGATTCAGTAGCGGCAAAAATAGTCGCGTAGTATTCAACAGAAGTATCATCATAAGTTATTGGACCTCCAGATTTCCCCAACTTGTCTGGCTCAGCTCTTGTAAGGTCTGGGCTAATTAATTCCCAAGACTGCCCTTCATTGTAAGTTACATGAAGGTGATTTGAAGCTGTATAGAGCTTATTAGAACTATGTGGTGAGAAGAAAATCGGGAAGTTCCATTGGAACCTGTATTTATAATCTTCAGCACCGTGTCCCATTGGGTTGTCTGGCCATGCATTGATATTTCTACTAATGCCTTTATCATGATCCCTCCTAGTCAAAAAGCCACCATAGCTACCTCCGTAAACAATGTCAGGATTATCAGGGTTAGGTGCTATATGCGCACTCTCACCACCAGCAGTTGATTCCCAATCGCTGTCCGTTATTGCAAAACCGAAAGAACGGTGTGCAATTCTTACCGTAGAGTTATCCTGTTGGGCACCATAAATTCTATATGGAAAAGCATTATCTGTAGTAACTCTATAGAATTGCGCAGTAGGCTGATTGTTATAAGTAGACCAATTGTCCCCACCATCATATGAAACCTGTGCTCCACCGTCATCAGCAATTACTAATCTCATATTGTCTTCAGGAGCAATCCATAAGTCATGGTGGTCTCCATGAGGAGCACCACGCCTATCAAAGGTTCTACCCCCATCAGTAGAGGTATGGTAGCCAACATTCATCACGTAGACTTTATTCACATCCTTTGTATCAGCATAGATTCTTGAGTAATACCAGGCACGTTGTCTCAATGCTCTCTCTGAGTTAGTATTTCTCCAAGTCTCCCCACCATCAGTAGACTTGTAAACGCCTCCTTTATTGGCTTCAATAATAGAGTAAATTGTATTCGGGTTCACCGGTGAAATAGAAACTCCACTGATCCCAATCGGACCATTTGGCATACCCGGTTTCTCCATCAAATTCTCCCAAGTTTCTCCTCCATCTTTCGATCTCCAAACTCCTGAGCCTTCTCCACCGGAAGTGAGACTATAAGGAGTTCTTCTAACACGCCAGGTACTGGCCATCATAAAATCAGGGTTGTTGGGGTCTATTGACAGATCGACTGCACCTGCATCTGCATTAGCAAACAATACGCGACTCCAGTTTTGACCACCATCGGTGGTTTTATAGACACCACGTGTTTCACTTGACTTAAATAAGTCTCCCATCACGGCAACCCAAGCGACATTGGAGTTGTCAGGATGGACATGAATTCGACCAACATGCATAGCATCTTTCAAACCCATATTCATCCAGGTTTCTCCTCCATCGGTTGACTTCCAAATGCCTTCAAAGCCGGAGGACACATTACCTCGTACAGTTTCTTCTCCCTGACCAACATAGATTACATTGTTATCAGAATGGCTGACTGCCACTGCACCAATAGAACCGCCAAAGTAGCCGTCAGAGATGTTTTTCCAGGTGGTTCCACCGTTGTCTGTTTTCCAGACACCACCACCAGTAGCTCCCATATAAAAAAGCTGGGGCTTACCAGGGACACCTGTTACTGTTGAGGCCCTGCCACCTCTATATGGTCCAATCGACCGCCACTCTATGCCCTTATAAACTTCGGCTTTGGGATCTGATGTATTTGCATTATCTGCAGTTCTATTTCTTCTATTCCTTCTCTGAGCCTCAGCATCGTAGACAAAAGAGAAAAGAAGCATGCAAACCACAACCAATACACCTTTTGTTGTGAATCTTTTTGCTATCATAATTAATAGTTTGATTAAGGTAAATGTACTCTAGGTTATTGTTCTAAAAGTTATGAACAAAGACCCACTTACAGAAGGTGTCGACTGTGTTTTACACGAATGGAAAAAAGAAGAGTCGACCCAAAAATTGAGTCGACTCCACTATGAATCTGTATTTAAACTTTATTCCCTTACCTATTAGTTGATTCTGTAAAGGCTTGTATTATTATAAGACGTCAAAAACTCTGCTCTATTCAATAGTTTTTTAGCTTCTGCATCTTCAATTACATCATCATTACTCAGTACGATAGATCTTACCAGATTATCTTCACTGTCGTAAACTTTGATTGTCTCAAACGACTCAATTTCTAAATCGAAATCAAATTCATCCATAGTAATGTCACTATAAGCTCTCTCCAGAGATGCTTCTAGGTCGAACATTACGTCCTTTTCATTATTCGAGATCTCGTAAGACTCGATGCCCGCAGTCAATGTTACTGCTGCGGCCAATGCCAATGCGACTATCGCTGACATTGTTCTCTTTGTGTTTAACTTTCTTTTCATGACCGTGTTGTTTCGAATGTATTCTTTGTGTCTAGGTTGTTAATCTAGTGATACCAAATATTATTCTTTCTGATACACTTATTATGACGGCAAAGTTCATGAAAAGTTTAATTTTAATCGAAAAAAAAGTAGAATATTTTCCCAATCGGTCAAAACCACGGATGAACCGTAGAATATAGGGACTGAAATATCAGGCACAAAAAAGCCCGCTTGTTACGGGCCTCGAAATCGAAATATTCTTTGGGTCAGCCGATCGCTTGTTCTAGATCAGAAATCAAATCATCGGCATTTTCTATACCAACACTCAGTCTAATCAATGAATCTAGTAGACCAACTTTCATTCTATCTTCTCTTGGGATAGCTCCATGCGTCATAGAAGCAGGGTGATTGGCCATAGATTCTACACCTCCCAGTGATTCTGCCAAAGCAAAGAGTTTAAGACGCTCCAGAACCTTGAACGAACGCTGCATATCATCTTCATGAAAAGTGAATGAAATCATTCCACCAAAACCTTTCATCTGTTCTCTGGCAATCTGATGATTAGGATGGGATTCAAAACCTGGCCAATACACTTTGTCAATTTTCGGGTGTTCAGACAGGTATCTCGCTACCTTGGCTCCATTCTCACAGTGTCGCTCCATTCTTAAGTGCAAAGTTTTAATACCCCTAAGTACCAGAAAACAATCCTGTGGACCTGGAACAGCGCCACAAGAATTCTGAATGAATGCCAGCCGTTTATACAGCTCATCATTGTTCAATGCTAATGCACCCATTACTACATCTGAGTGCCCCCCCAGATATTTGGTGACCGAATGCATTACTATGTCAGCACCCAAGTCAATTGGGCTCTGAAGCACCGGGGATGCAAAAGTATTATCTACGCCTAATAGTAGCTTATAACTTCTCGCTATGGCTGCGACAGCCTTAATATCTATGATGCTCATCATTGGATTAGTTGGGGTTTCTAACCATATGAGCTTTGTATTATCATTCACATACTGCTCTATCTCAGCAGCATTATTCATGTTAACGAAGTGAAACTTTATACCGAAACCTTCAAATATCTTGGTAAAGATTCTATAAGTCCCACCGTAAAGGTCATTACCACTGATTACCTCATCTCCCGGCTTTAACAGTTTAACTACTGCATCGATTGCTGCCACTCCTGAACCAAAGACTAATCCGTGTTTTGCATTTTCTAATACTGCTATGCTTTGCTGTAAAGCAGATCTTGTGGGGTTTTTTGACCTCGCATACTCAAACCCTTTATGATCTCCGGGAGACTGCTGAACATAGGTAGAAGTCTGAAAGACAGGTGTCATGATTGCACCTGTAGATGGGTCTGGTTCAACACCAGCATGCACCGCTTTGGTATCAAAATGCATTACTGTTTACTTTTTGTTTTGATTCTTAAAAAAAACCTCCAACTCCTCATTCATTTCTTCTTCCGTCTGCTTGTAGTTAGGAGTTAAGGAAAGTTGACCAGGGGTTTGCTCTATCATCAAAGTTTGTGTTGGGAACGCAAAGCGTACTCCCAGGTGCTCAGCCAACTTGTTTACTTCTAGCATTATTTCTTGTCTACAACGTAACTCGGCAGTCCAATCGGGCACTTCAAAGAATATGTAGAGCATCACATCCAGCGAACTGGCAGCATAGTCATTCAAGAAAATGTTATAATAATCTTTCCTGGTCTCTGGGTGATTCAATACAATTTTCTCAACACCCTTTACAAAGACCTCAATCAACCTGGCAGGTGTATCGTAAGTGACTGAAAGTTTAGTATAGAACCTCCGATACTTTCTCAATCCATGATTGTCTACTGTACTGTTCGAGATAATACTGTTAGGCACATACATTACTGAGTCTCTAAAAGTCCTAATTCTCGTAGACCTGAAACCAACTTCCTCTACAGTACCATCAATTTCACCTGAAGTCACCCAGTCTCCGATTTGAAATGGGCGATCTATAAATATCATTAATGATCCAAAAAAGTTTTTCAGCGTATCCTGAGCAGCTAAGGCAAAAGCTAAACCGCCAATTGAAAGCCCTGTCAGTAGTGGTAAAATGTCAAATTTAAAACTGCTGAGAATGGCAATGATCCCTATGATCACTACAAATACTCTCAGGATTTTTCTAATCAGTGGAACTAACTGATCATCCAGTGTATTAGCCGATTTATCAGCCATTCGTTCAAAATACAACCCAAGTATATCAACCAGCTTGTAAAAGAATATGGTCGCAAAGAATGGGACTAGAGCTCTAGCAACCAGAATTAAGTTCACAGCAATAAAGGGTGGCAACTGAAGTGTTGGTACAAGTATTTTTGATACCTCTGCGACAATCATTAAGCTAAAGGGCTTCGCTGCAGGTATAAGGACATCCCTCGCCAAATCGATCTTACCATAGCGATGCATAACTCTTACGAGTAGTGTCTTTATTACAAAAATCAAGACAAAGTGTAATACAAAGCCCAGTGAGATCAGTATCAGAATCCCGAGATACTGCCATAGATGTAGCCCCAGATATTTCTTATTCCCGAGCTTTGGCAATAGGTTCAAAAGTTTATCCGTACCAAAAGGGTAAACCTGTTTGTGAATATCGTCTATTTCAGTAACTGTACGCTCTGAGAAAAGCCACTGATCTCCATATTTTTGAACATAGATATCTGGAAAATCTGAAGTCAGTACGTACCTGTGCTTTTGAGTTAGTGAATCAAAATAGTCAGCCTTACGGGGTAAATCTTCTAGTCTGATATAATTGCCTGAGCCATCAAATATCTGTTTTAACTCTATGGCTAGTTGTTCGAGCTCACCTTGTTCTTTACCCCTAGAGAAAAGTGACTTGGCCGATTGAGCTTCATTACGCGTCCCTTCTTGCAGATATTGAAGATGGTTATAAATAGCATCATATGGTGTACTGAAAGAAGAGGGAAGCTCAGTCTCTTGACCTTTCAAGGTCACTATTCCGAAAAAGAAAATTAATGCCAGACAGGCGCGCAAGAGTTTAAAGTGGCTTAACTGCATAAATATTGAGCTGATCTGCGAAGTTAACAAACACTTCGTATTCGAGTCTATTCTGATAAAAAAGTATGCTCACTGGCTGGCTAGCCGGTATCAAAGATGTCAAGAACCTACCCTGTCGATCGACTAACCTAAAAACTTCTTCCTTCAAATCCCTAATTGCAAAAACCTCTTTCCCATTCCTAAAATTATACTGATCAACTCTTATTGATCGCGAGTTAGGAAAGTTTATAGAGAAAAGCTCATCCCCATTCTTATCAAACATGGTGAGTACCCGACCATTATTCCGAACAATACTAAAAGTTGTCTTTAGCGCATCATCAACTAAACTGAACTCACTCCCCGATGCTCTAAGGAGCTGCTTGCGATTCACCAACCTACCATTCAAATCGACTTGGATTAACTCCCCATCAACAGTACTAACTGAAATTAAGCTCTGATTGAAATTTGCTCCCTTGGTAAAGGCTACCTCTCCAGAAAAACGCTTATCGATGTTCACTGGGAAACCTTCATACTCTTCTCCCCTTCTATTGAGCAGATGAATCCGACCTGTGGTCTCAACAACCATGAAGCAATCACGCCCTCTCACTCTAGCATGAAAAGGTGTCTGAAGCAAATCACTCCCAAGTGATTTTGGTTGCCATCCTTCTAGAGGTAGCCCCTCCTTATTATAAAGAAACAAATTTCCACGCCTGTCTTTAGTCAAGTATCGATAACGTTTGTTGTTATCATAGTCGATTATTGCGGTGCCATCAATCGGTAAGTCCTGATCATAGTTAACTGGGAATCCGCTGACGTCATCTCCATTTCTATCAATTAAGTGGATTAAAGAATCCGTAAAAAACAGGTACTGCAGTTTCTTGTTATTATAGAAATCGATTTGGTGAATTCCTCCATTCAGTGCTCCATCAACCTCCCTTTTCCAGAGCACCTCACCCTGCTTATTGGCTAAATAAAGCTGCTGATCAGCATCTTGAAAAACAACCTCCAAACTTGCATCGTTATGGTTTCTGACCACATATGCTTTAGATGTCAAATCAGCATCACCAAAGACGTTCGCTCGGACTATAAGGCCTTCTGGTATATTTACATTTCCTTCTAGACTTTCGAAAACGGTATTAAAAGAAAGGTTACCTGCAACTAAGACGTTCCTATTAGTACGATTGACCTGAAGCATTAAAACTCTCAAAACAGAGAGCATCTCTGGATTTTCTTCAACAAAGGACTTCCATTTTGGTTTAAGTTTACTCCTCAAAGGGTCGGCCGCAAATTCAAAATCTCGCACAACAGTCAAATCTGTTTCCTGAATCATGTCGTCAATAGTTCTTCTCCTGTCTACCGACCTCCCCCAAGTCGTCTCGTTTTCTAAATCATTGAGAATTACTTTCAAAGCATCGTTGTCATCAGACATGACCAAGAAATCCTGAACGATTGTGAAGTAAGGCGATTTGAATGTTTTCGTATTATTTGAAAGTAGATCATTCAACAACTGACTATTGTCAATAAAACCAATATCAGAATTAACAAATCGCTCTTTGTAAATCATCGAGTCCTTCTCACCTAGATTTTCCACCGCAAGGCGATCCATTAGGCCTCTCAAATTTGTAGTATCAGTGAGCGAGAATAAAAAAACCTTACTTGTCACACTACCACCCTTATCAATTTCAATACTGCATAAATCGCCTTTGAGCAGGTTTTTCCAAGGGTCTGAGTCGATTTCTATTGCCTTCCAGGAAAATGAATTCGATGTGATGGGTATCAGGTTTTCAGCGAAAATTGAAGCCGGTTTTCTTGACTCTGAAATATTTTGGCCACTACCACGGAATGCTACTCCCTCATTCTCTAAATCAATATCAAATATGAGGTTCCCCTCTGTATGCATATCAAAATCGAACCAGCTCACGGACTGGAAGAATACCGCATTCAATTCTGACAGCCTGGAACTGTTGATAATAATGTTTAAATCACCAGAATTGCTAAAGGCTTCTGTTTCTTTTAATAAGCGACTTTCGGGTTCTTGAATAGCACGAACCACATCTTCCACCAGAACTGCATTCTCGGAGAAAGCCAGGTACTCCCCTTCGATGAGAGCAGAAACACTAAATTCTTGCGATCGGAAAGTCCATATCTCCTTTCCATCAAATTGCTGATTGCTCAAATCAACATCTCTACTCAGCAGCTTTCCTAGGAGAGCCTTTAGATTATCAGGATCCCAATCGAATCCTACACTCTTCAAGGTATAGAGTGCAGATAGATCATCGCTGGAGGTTGTATGAAGACTTATCCATAAGGGCAATCTAGAGATTTTGGAACTTAAAGCTTGGTTGTTTTCCAACGAGTCAATTTTCGAAAGCCCCAACTCTAATGCTTTTATTAAAGGAATTGACTGGAAGGCCTTGTACCAACTTAGCTCTTCAATTTTAGTCAGGGTCTTCTTTGGATCTTCAAGTTGTAAGACAATAGATGCAGTTTCAGGAATAAGAAGTCTCACGTTTGCTTTAGAACTGGTAAGCGAAGGGTACAGGAAATACCCAAGTACAACCATCAAAACCAAAACAAAAAATAGACCCTTTAACTTCAACTCTCTTCGAAATTCTAAACCTCTAACGTTCAAAATTACAGACTTGTGTATTCAAACCTACATAGGTGCTGTTTTTAATTCACCGTTCAAACCATTCTTAAACCAACTGTGTCAAACTAAAAAAGAAAGTAATGTAGACAAACTGTTGACAATTGGTCAGTTACAAAGAATAAGATGTAAACATTCTTTTTTTGTATTGTATATCTGACACTTTTAATGGAATTTTACGTTATCGACTTGACACTTGACTTTTGATTGCAGGTATCAATGGGCTGGCAAACGCTAATTGATGGTTTGATTAATCAAAAATGACTGATAATGAGGATATTACTAACACAATTAATAGCCCTAACGGTGCTATTTTTACCTGTGAACTCCAGCTCTGACAAAGTTCTAATTTCAGAAGTAGAATTTGCAAATGGACTTTACAAGTTTGATGATCGCCTGATCACAGGTGAAATCATCGACTATTATGAAAATGAGACCCTAAAATTTCGCTATAGGGTGCTTGAAGGACGCCTGCATGGTCTTGCGACCGAGTTCTTCCCTAATGGAAGTATCAAAAGTGAGCGAAACTACACTTTCAGTAAACTTTTTGGATCCTTTAAAGAGTATTATGAAAACGGTGATGTCAAGATTCAGTTCCAGGTAGGACTAAACGCTTACGGCTCCGGTGAAAA
Source organism: Roseivirga sp. (assembly GCA_965230105.1). Classification (GTDB taxonomy): domain Bacteria; phylum Bacteroidota; class Bacteroidia; order Cytophagales; family Cyclobacteriaceae; genus Roseivirga. Next base: position 17,872 of record CBDDKG010000003.1, read on the forward strand.
GGTGACAAAGGTTGAAGTAGCTTCTGGCAGTAAACACAAACTAAAACCCAAGGAAGATGCCGTTATTTACTTCATTGATACTCAAGACAAGACCTTGGAAACAAGTGAAAACATATCAATCTTAAGTCAGAGTAGATACAGGCTCTTGAACAAGAAAGGGAAGAAAATTTTCGAAAATTAGAAATTCGTAAGCCCACATAAAAAAACCAGATGCTTCTAACGAAACATCTGGTTTTTTCTTTATAGACGAATTGACCTTAGAGCAATCCGTTAGTTTTTCTTACTGCCTCAGCGCTAGCTGTTAAATCTGCTTGTTCAGCATCACTCAACTCAATTTCAACAATTGACTCTACACCTTTTGCTCCAATAATTGTAGGTACTCCTATACAAATATCATCAAGGCCATATTCACCATTCAACAGACAAGAACAAGGGAACATCTTCTTTGAATCATTGGCAATTGCCTGAACCATAGCTGATACCGCTGCACCGGGAGCATACCAAGCTGATGTACCCAGTAGTTTGGTTAGCGTTGCTCCTCCTACCTTTGTGGCTTGCTTGACTTCTTCAAGTCTTTCTTCGCTCACAAATTTTGAAACTGGTACACTATTGCGAGTAGCCAGTCTTGTTAAAGGGATCATACCAGTATCGCTGTGGCCACCTATCACCATTCCGTCAATATCAGATATTGGTGCTTCAACAGCTTCTGCAAGTCTATACTTAAATCGAGCAGAGTCTAGTGCTCCCCCCATACCAATGACTCTGTGCTTTGGAAGACCAGTCGCTTTGTGTGTCAAATAAGTCATTGTATCCATTGGGTTCGAAACCACAATAATGATCACTTCAGGAGATTCTTTGATTAAATTCTCCGCTACAGACTTAACAATACCAGCATTTGTACTGATCAGTTCTTCTCGTGTCATACCAGGCTTACGCGGAATACCTGATGTAATGACTGCCACATCACTTCCGGCTGTCTTACTGTAATCACCAGTTGTACCAGTAATTTTAGTATCAAAACCGTTCAATGATGCAGTCTGCATCAGGTCCATTGCCTTTCCTTCAGCAAAGCCTTCTTTGATATCTATTAAAACTACTTCAGCAGCAAAATCTTTGATCGCAATATATTCTGCGCAACTAGCACCGACTGCCCCGGCACCGACTACAGTAACTTTCATAATGAATATTTGATTTACGTTTTAAACTCGCGCAAAGTTAGCAACCTAGACGCCTAAATAAAATGCTATAGAAATGATTCTTCTGTTTTTTTAATCAAATGCTAGACAGGGTCAGCAAGCTGATAATGTAATATGGATTTAGTACTCTTATCTACCTTAAACTTATCTGAAATTCTAAGCCCTACAACCCAGACAACCTCATCCTCAGAGCATAATACAAGCACTGACTCTTTCTCAAAACGAGAGAGCTTTAAATCTATGAGCAAATCACTCACCAGTTTTTGTCCTCTCATCCCAAGAGGATGAATTTTGTCGCCCTCACTCCATTTTCTAAGGGTTAAAGGGAACTTCAGTTTCTCTAAATCCAGCATTGCATTGGTGGAGGTCTTGTCAATTATCTCATCTGGGCCATCATATATCCACGTTTTGTATTCACTACCTTGGATGGACAATACATCTCCCAACTCAATGAGAGATGCTTCCTGCAAACTTTTAGAGATTGGTCTGATGTGAATTAACTCACGATCAACAAGTAGTTCATAAGATTGACTTTTGAAAACCTTACCCGGAATGCCAGCTAATACTGAGATAATTTCTTCAGACTGATAATAGTTAAAGCCAAACTTTTTTAAAACTTCACTCAAAACATATGGTCCAATGTCTTGCTCAGTCAAATCACTCTTTCTCATAGCAAAGCCATCATCGACTTTCCTCAAAAGGTCTACTTTGAGCCTTTCTATACTTAACTCAGCAAGTCTGGCAACCTCCATGTTTTTAACCATATTCCTTTTCATGGTGGTCAAAAAATCAGGATTCAGGGCTTCTAGTTTAGGAATGATCTCCTTTCGAATAAAGTTTCTCTTATAATAGACTTCTGCATTGCTGATGTCTTCTCTCCATAGAATATCATGGCTTAGCGCAAATTCTATGATTTCCTCTTTACCTGCATAAAGCAATGGGCGAACAAGCTTTTCACCAAATGTGTTCATTCCTGTCAGCCCTTTTATTGAAGTGCCTCTAACCATATTTAACAGAAAAGTCTCAATGTCATCATTGGCATGGTGCGCTAAAAACACCTTATTATACCCCTCTTTACTACACAACTCATCAAACCATGTATACCGTAAATCTCTTGCAGCCATTTGAGTGGACACCTTATTAAGTGTAGCATAAGATTCAGTATCGAAGCGTTTTGAATGAAACTGTCGGCCTAACCCTTTTGCCTTTTCTTCAATAAATGAGTGATCCTTGTCAGAAGCATCTCCCCTCAATTGAAAATTACAGTGTGCTATTGAATAATGAATACCCGATTGTTCTGACAAATGCCACAACACCATTGAGTCCACCCCACCACTAATGGCCAAGAGATTTTTTTGCTCTGGGGTATTTAGGGCATGTTTTTTGATAAACTGCAAAAAGCGTTTGTGCATGGGTCAAAAATAGCATAAATCGCTAATTTTGCGGCTTGTTAAAATGAGGAGAATCTTCTTTTATTTTCTGTTTTTGGTGATTCAACTGAGTTTAGTTGGACAGTCCACCGTACGGTTGGTTTATTCCGGTAAACTTAGGTCTGAGATTATTGATGGGCAAAATGTGCAGAAACTGATTGACAGCGTGCATTTAGCTCAGGGTAATACTGAGATTTTCTGTGACTCTGCCTACCTCATAAGAGCGACCAATTCGGCTTTGGCCTTCGGTCATGTCAGGATTATTGACACAGTAGATGTTATTGATGTAAAAGGTGACTACCTCGAATACAAGGGTAATACTCGGGTGGCTTACTTAAGAGGTAATGTCGTTATGAAAGATGATAGCGCTACGCTATACACCGACAACCTCGATTACGATCGCAATACACAAACAGGAAACTATTTTAATGGCGGTAAACTAATAGACAATACCAGTGAACTGACCAGCAAAACAGGCTATTACAACTCTGTGAGCAAAGAATCCCGCTTCTATGACTCTGTAAGAATGGTCAACGAGGATTTTTATCTAGAAACGGATACTCTTTTTTACAATACACTCGATACTGAAACGAGGAGCTACGGGCCGACTCTGGGAATAACGGCTGACGGTGATACTTTGCAATCGAGCAAGGGATTATTGTACAATAGACAAAGCCGCTATTCTGAAGTTTATCAAGGTCGAATTTTCAATGCTGAGTTTGATATTGAGGCTGATACACTCATCACTAATGACAGCCTTCAGCTCTATAAGGCGTTCAGTAACATCACTATGCTATCAAAAGAGGATTCTTTGACAATTTATGGCGATAAAGCAACCTACAACAAGATAACTAATACGGCTATCGCTTATGAAAATGCCTATATGAAAAGTATGATGCAGGGAGACTCTTTATTCATTAAGGCCGACACGCTGTTTTCCAACCAAAACGATCCGGAAAACAAGTACATCACTGCATATAAAGGAGTACAAATGTTCAAGTCGAATATGCAAGGAATAGCTGACTCCATGAGCTATAACTTCTCGGACTCAACTATTTACATGTACCAAGATCCGGTAATTTGGTCAAATGACAGCCAAATCACTGCCGACTCTATCGATATTGAAATTGTGAATGACAAGGTGCATAAAATGAATTTGGCCATCAAATCATTTGTAATCTCACAAGACAGTTCGAAAAACTTCAACCAGGTTTCGGGAAAAACCATGGAAGTTTTCTTTAAGCAAGGTTTCGTGAGTAAGACCGATGTCAATGGCAATGGTGAAAGTATATACTATGTGGTTGACAACTTGGGAGCCACCTCCATGAATAAACTCCAATGCTCATCTATGACACTTTTCTTCGAAGAGAATGTTGTTGTGGAGATAAGAACTTACAGAGAAGTTGATGGTCAAGTGATCCCTGACTTTGAAATCAAACCAACTGACAAAATACTAAGGGGCTTTAATTGGCGTTTTGCTGAGAAACCAAAGCTCAGGGAGATTGCGAGACACCTGAGATATGACCGTTAAAAAGGGTTAATCGCTTATTATTAAGCTAAAAACTAGTTTTCTTTGGTCATTGATTGTCAACTCCCAGAGATTGGAATTCTGCTGATATACTGGTAACTTTGCACGCTTATGAAAAAAGCCCCCATTTTATTGACTTTATGCTCATTGATCTTGGCGCTCTCTAGTTGTACTACACAGTTAGCAAAACTAGAGCGATCCAATGAATATGGTGAGCTATTCAATGGTGCGGTTGCTTTCTATGAAAAGGGCCAATACGGAAAGGCTAAAGCCCTTTTTGAAAAAATACAACCCTTTTATAGAGGTTCAGAATATTCCGAAAAAATCAGATATTACTGGGCATATTGCGAGTATTACAGTGGACTCTACCAATTGGCAGCTTATCAGTTTGGTGTTTTCTATGGAACCTATGCTAGAAGTCCTTTAGCAGAAGAGGCTCAATTTATGGAAGCTTATTCTTTATACTTGGATTCCCCTGGGCCAGACTTAGAACAAAGTAGTTCTGAGAGTGCAGTAATAGCTATGCAGACTTTCCTCAACCGCTATCCGGCATCTCAGTATTACCAAGAAGCCAATGATATTATTGATGAACTTCAGGTTAGATTTGAAACCAAAGCTTATCAAACCGCTAAGCTGTACTATAGGCTCAGTACAGGGCTTTCCTTCAGAAATTACCTTGAGGCGGCATTAACAACATTTCAATCATTCAAATCTGATTACCCAGATTCCAAATACAATGAGGAACTCATGTTCCTAAGTGTTGAGACAAGTTTCAAGTTAGCAGACAATAGTATTTTGTCCTTGAAACAGGAACGATTTGACAGAACATTAGATTTATATAAAGACTTTATAGAGAGGTTTCCGGTAAGTGAATACTCGGATAAAGCAAAGGACTATTTTGAAAGGTCCACGAACGAATTAAGTAAACTGAAAACAAATTAATTATGGCAGCAAGTCCATCAATCATTACAAGAGATTCTGATAAAATTGCAGAACCAACAGGTAATATTTACCAGTCTGTGGCAATCATCTCTAAAAGAGCGAAACAAATTGCAAGCACCATGAAAGAAGAATTGAATGGTAAACTGGCAGAATTCGCTTCTACCGTTGATAACCTTGAGGAAATCTTCGAAAATAGAGAGCAAATTGAAATCTCTAAATTCTACGAAAGAATGCCGAAGCCTACAGCAATGGCCGTGGAAGAATTCATAAATGGTGAAATCTATCATAGATTTAAAGAAGCTGAAGAGGCTCAAGACGAAGCAAATAGCTAATCTTTCATGTTGAAAGGAAAGAAAATACTGGTCGGAGTTACCGGCAGCATAGCAGCCTATAAGGCTGCTTTTTTGGTTCGACTATTGGTCAAAGCGGAAGCTGAGGTCAAGGTCATAATGACCGATGCTGCCAAGGATTTTATTACTCCTCTTACACTTTCCACACTTTCAAAAAACCCAACCCTCTCCCAGTTTACAGATGGAGACCAGGGCGAATGGAACAATCATGTTGATCTTGGCCTTTGGGCCGATGCTATGCTCATAGCACCCGCTAGTGCTAACACCATAGGCAAAATGGCCAATGGCCTGTGCGACAATCTATTGCTGGCGACCTATTTATCTGCCCGTTGTCCGGTCTTTTTTGCACCGGCTATGGACCTCGACATGTATCAACACCCTTCTGTCATTGACAACATTGAAAAACTAAAGTCCTTTGGCAATCAAATCATTGAAGCACAACATGGCGAATTGGCGAGTGGCCTAATTGGCACAGGCCGAATGGCAGAACCGGAAGATCTTGTTGCGGTTTTAACGTCTCATTTCTCTGCTCACAAACCACTCGCAGGAAAGAAGGTGCTAATCACTGCTGGTCCGACCTATGAAGCCATAGACCCTGTAAGATTCATTGGCAATTATTCAACAGGTAAAATGGGCTATGCCATTGCCAAGGCTGCCGCAGAAGCAGGAGCTGAAGTGAACCTTATTTCTGGCCCGACACATTTAGAGATTGATGAGCCTAACGTAAAAAAGGTGGCAGTTCGCTCTGGTGAAGAGATGTACCAGGCCTGTGATGCTTTATTTTCAGAGACTGACATTTCCATTTTTGCTGCCGCTGTGGCCGACTACGCTCCTGATACTGTGGCTGATCAAAAAATCAAAAAGCAGGGGCAAAGCATGTCGGTTGAGTTATCAAAAACGATCGATATTGCGAAAACATTGGGCCAAAAGAAGGCAGGCGACCAAATTAATGTGGGTTTTGCCTTAGAAACCAACAATGAGCTGGACAATGCTAAGGAAAAAATTAAGTCGAAGAACTTTGACCTTATCGTTCTAAACTCTCTTCAGGACGCTGGAGCAGGCTTCGGTCACAATACCAACAAAATTTCAATTATTGACAAAGCCAATAATATTGAGCACTTTGAGTTAAAGACTAAAACAGAAGTCGCAAAAGACATTGTCAATGCCATCGTTAAGCAGATTAGCTAGTCTCCTTTTTTTACTCCTTCTTCTTTCCCCGATCAAATCGATCGGTCAAGAGCTAGACTTCACGGTTAGTATTAACGCAGATGTTGTGCAAACCACCGAACGAGGGATTTTCGATGAAATGAGAACTGCTTTCCAGCGCTTCCTAAATGACACCAAGTGGGGTGACGATCGATTTCGAAATACTGAAAAAATTAAAGGCAACCTTCTACTTACCATTCAAGACCAGCCCAGCATTGGACGCTTTACTGCCAATGCACAAATACAACTGATAAGACCTATTTACGGCACGTCTTATGAGACTGTGCTTTTAAATTTTGCTGATAGAGATTGGGATTTCCAATTCACTACTTCACAACCTTTACAGTTCAATGAGAACAATTTCAGCAGTAACATAACTTCTCTCCTCGCCTACTATGCCTACATTGCTTTAGGCTTAGATTATGACTCCTTTAGCCCTTTGGGTGGAACACAATTTTATGACAAGGCACTATTGATTGTAAACAACGCCCAAAATTCAGGGTCTACCGGCTGGGGCCAATTTCAAAACAGAAGAAACCGCTACTGGTTGATAGAAAACTTGAGAATCAACAATCAGTACGAGCCGATAAGAAGAGCCATTTACAAATATCACTTGCGTGCATTAGATAAATTTCAACGAACGCCAGATGATAGCAGAGCGATTATTCTAGAGTCGCTAAAAGAAATCCAGAATGTGAACAGAATCCTTCCTAACTCCATCCTGATTATAGCCTTCCTTGATGCCAAGAATGACGAGATCATTAATCTCTTTTCTAAAGGACAAATGGATGTAAGAAGAAATGTCTATAACGAACTCTTAAAACTGGATCCAACCCGCAGGTCCAAGTATCAGAAAATCGTACAGAATTAGTATTGTACTTGGCTATCTGAATCGATATTTTTGTTCAATGCTCACGAGCCTCTCCATAGAAAACTATGCCCTTATCCAACACTTGCAGATCAGTCCTGATAAGGGGTTGAATATTGTTACGGGTGAAACAGGTGCAGGTAAATCTATTATGCTCGGAGCCTTGGGGCTGTTATTGGGTAATCGTGCAGATACCAAAGTACTCCTTGACCAAAGCAGAAAGTGTGTTATTGAGGGAGTTTTTGACATCTCCGCCTATGCACTAGAGTCTCTCTTTGAAGAATTTGATATCGATTTTGACCAAGAGTGTATAGTTCGAAGAGAAATTAGTGCTACAGGTAAATCCAGAGCTTTTGTAAACGATGGAGTTACTAACCTTGACTTTTTGAAGCAATTGGGAATCAAACTCATGGATGTACACTCACAGCATGAAACACTTCGCCTGGCCCACAACCACTATCAATTAGAAATCATTGACACGGTCGCTTCAACTTCCTTACTCCTAAGTGAACTACAGCAGGCATTCAAAGCTTATCAGGAAAAGCACAGAATTTATCAGAGTCTTATTACTGAAGGAGATCAAATCAGAAAAGAGTCTGACTATAACCAATTTCTTTTCGAAGAGTTGGATAATGCTCAACTGGATATCGAAGAACAAGAGAGTCTAGAGGAGGAATTGAACAAGCTCGAAAATGCTGAGGAAATCAAAACTAAACTCAATGGAGCATTGAGCATATCTGATCGTTCTGAGATTAATTTGACTAATATGATGCAGGAGCTAAAAACTCTCCTTAATCAGATCAGTCAATTTAGCCCAAAATATGCCAGTCTACTGGAAAGAATTGAGAGTACACGGATAGAACTTAAAGACATTATTAGCGAGTTAGAAACTGAAGAGGAGAACGTCATCTACGACCCAACCCGAGCAGACACAGTTCAAGAGCGACTCAACCTGATCTATAAACTTCAGCAAAAACACCAAGTCGGCTCAATTGAGGAGTTGCTATCCATTTATGATGAATTGGGCAACAAGGTACTCAAAGTAGAAAACCTTGACGAAGCCATTGAAGAGGCTCATAAGGTCGAACAGAAAGCCTATGAAAAAGCCCTAAAGCTTGCACAAAAACTTTCTGAAAAGCGGCAGTCAGTATTTGAAGCCTTTGGCCAGCAAGTTACCAGTCTACTTTCAGAATTGGGTATGCCGAATGCCACCATCTCAATGGATCATTCAGGCACCGAACTAAGCATCAATGGTTTAGATCAAATTGACATCCTCTTTTCTGCAAATAAGGGAGTTGCACCTCAGGCCCTAAAACAAGCAGCCTCTGGTGGTGAGTTCTCGAGACTCATGTTTTCTATTAAGTATATCCTGGCTAAAAAGACTGCCCTTCCTACGATTGTATTTGATGAAATTGACACAGGCATTTCAGGCGAAATTGCCATCAAAATGGCCCAAATGATGCTTGAAATGGCTAAGAGCCATCAGGTGATTACAATTACCCATCTACCTCAAATCGCTGCTAAAGGCCAATCCCACTACTTTGTATACAAAGACGAAAGTTCGGCTGTAACGGCCAGTCAAATCAAGAAATTGACTGAGCAAGAGCGTCTCAACGAAATCGCAGAAATGATCGGTGGAAAGCAGGCTTCTGCCAAGGCACTGGATTCTGCAAAAGAACTTATGAAAGGGTAGGTCCGTTTTTAGTTTCATAGGGCAATTTTTCACCCTTCCTATTCGGTAATCAATTACAATTGTATGAAGCGGACTCTCCTATTGATTTCATTTTTATTCATTCTTAACACCTTTCTTTACGCTCAAGAGATAGCTGTTGGAGATGAGCGTTCATCTCACAAAGTAAAGGAGAAAGTATCTGTGATCTATGAGACAAAAGACAAGACTCAATTCTTTATGACGTCCCAAAACTTTCAATCTTCGCAGACATACGGCACGGAAGTCATCGCCTATAGTTTGGAAGGAAAATACAATAGGGTGGTTACAAAGGGTTTTACTGAAGATGGTCAGTTAGCAACCGAATGGTTCTTTGATAATGATAGACTGATTTTTGTCTTTGAAGTATTTGAGTTCTTTGAAGAAAAGGGCCTAAAAGGCCAATGGGAAAATTTTAAGGGCATAGCTAGCTGGGAGAGTCGCTATTACTTCAATAAAGATTACCTAGCATATCACAAACACAAGGGACGAGAAAACATCACAAGACAGTTTAATGAGAAAGAGCTAATAGGCTTATCAAAAGAACTCTTAGACTTCTTATCCAAGAAGTGACCGAACACACTTGCCTCACCCGGAAACACTAGTTGGCAAAGGTCAATTTTTAAATTCTAATCCCTATTTTTACGACCGAAATCAAGACGAACAAACTATGTCACATAACCTACTCAAAGGAAAAAGAGGAATTATTTTTGGCGCTTTGGACGAGCGTTCTATCGCATGGAAAGTAGCTCAAGTCGCAAAAGCGGAAGGTGCGACCTTCACGCTGACCAACGCACCCATTGCAATGCGCATGGGAGCGATCAACCAGTTAGCTGAGGAATGTGGGGCTGAAATCATTCCTGCCGATGCTACTTCAGTAGAAGATCTTGAAAATCTATTTACCAAGTCGATGGAAATTCTTGGCGGGAAAATAGACTTCGTGCTTCACTCAATAGGTATGAGCCCTAATGTTCGTAAAGGCAGAGCTTATGGTGATCTGAACTACGATTGGTTGCAGAAGACTTTGGATGTTTCTGCTATCTCATTCCATAAAGTAATGCAAACAGCAGAAAAACTTGACGCCATGAATGAGTGGGGTTCTATTATGGCCTTATCATACATAGCTGCACAAAGAACCTTCCCTGACTACTCTGACATGGCACATGCCAAGTCAATGTTGGAGTCAATTGCCAGAAGTTATGGTGAAAGATTTGGTAGGTTAAAGAATGTAAGAGTCAACACCATTTCTCAATCTCCTACCATGACAACTGCCGGAACAGGAGTTGGAGGATTTGATGTATTCTTTGATTATGCGGATAAGATGTCACCACTTGGTAATGCAAGTGCAGAAGACTGTGCCAACTATACAGTCATGTTCTTCTCTGACTTTACCCGTATGGTAACCATGCAAAACTTAATGCACGATGGTGGTTTCTCTTCCTCAGGAATTACCGATGCACTTATCGACCAACTAAAGAAAGATTAACATAACCAAGCGTCATACTTAGAGAAGAAGCTAACATCATTGCTTTTACTAGGTATGGCGCTTTTTAGGATGATTACTTTCCCAAATGCCAAGATCAATTTAGGCCTGCAAATCACAGGTAAGCTACCGAACGGTTATCACACAATCAATACTGGCATTTATCCTATCCCTCTCCATGACGTACTTGAGGCAATTCCTTCAAAAAAGACCTCATTTACATCAAGTGGTATTCAGATTCCGGGCAATCCGAATGAGAACCTTATTCTAAAGGCATACAAACTACTTAAGAAAGACTACCCTCTTCCTGAACTAGACATTCACCTACTCAAGACCATTCCTATGGGAGCTGGCCTTGGCGGAGGATCATCTGATGCTTCGCACATGCTAAATATGCTAAATGAGGAGTTCCAGCTTTTTCTAGATGACACTATTCTGGAAGAATATGCTGCTCGGCTTGGTAGTGACTGTCCCTTTTTCATTAAGAACAAGCCTGCCATCGCTACAGGTACTGGAACTGAGACTCATGACCTCCGCCTGGACTTGAGTGGTTATCACCTATTAGTCATTAACCCGGGAATCCATATTTCTACGAAAGTTGCTTATGCCGATACTAGTCCACAAGCTCCTAAGATTGATTTAAAAGAGACATTAGAGTCAAAGGATTTTGAGCTTTGGCAGCGGTCCTTGACCAACGATTTTGAAGCTTCTGTCTTCAATCAGCATCCTGAACTAGTGGCAATTAAGGCTAAAATGTACGACTCAGGGGCATTATATGCCGCTATGAGTGGGTCAGGTTCGACACTATTTGGTATATTTAGTAGACCTGCTGACGCAACTGACTTTGAGGAGACTAAATACTTTACTAAAGCTATGCCTTTATAGGCTGTCCTTTTGGGGTATACTACTATTCCTAATTGTCACTTCATTATCTGCACAAAAGACAATCTCTATTTACGATGCACAGATAGGTCAGCGTGTTCTAGTTTACGCTGACAATCCAGATCCTTTCCCTTATACTATCAAGTTAAAAATAGACTCGAGAGGGCTTCGCCTTGATAAACCATTACCGGAAACCATAGTACTACCAGGCAATGAAAAACGCTTCATCATCGCCACCTTTCATTTGCAACAGAACATTCCATGGAAAGTGAATTATGAATTTCAATATATGGAGGGTGATGGTAATGCCGTGCATGATGAAGATTATGTATATCAACTCCCATTTGTAAAAGGAAAAAAATATCTAATGTCACAGGGCTATAATGGCCCTTCTACACATCGCGGCATAAACGCGCTTGACTTTACGATGCCAGAGGGTGAAATCATTCTGGCAGCCAGAAATGGAACTATCGTTAAAATAAAGGAAGATTCTGATCAAGGCTGTCCTTCAAGAAAGTGCATGTCAGACGGAAATTACATCCGTATTTTGCATGATGACGGAACCATGGCCGAGTATCACCATCTACAATTAAATGGGGCAATCGTAGAAGTTGGCGATGTGGTCGAACAAGGTCAGGAAATAGGGAGATGTGGAGATACGGGTTATACCACTGGGTCGCATCTACATTTTATTGTTTTTAAAACGGATGGAACTCGTCAAATTTCATTTAAAACGAAGTTTAAGTATCAACCAGGCAAGATTGGGTACTTGAGACAGGGTATGATGTACACAGCCTTCTAGACAATTAGCCTATCGATTTCTTTCCTTGACTTTTTCTTTGATACCTTCTAATCAAAGGGTAGGAAAAGACTGCTATCATAATTATCAGTGTGCCCAAGTAAAACCCTTGACTCATTTCCTCACTTTCGCCATAAATTAACAAGGCCATCAAAATACCGTAAACAGGTTCCATATTAATAGCCAAGTTCACAGCGAAGGCTGATATCCGTTTCATAAGTTCAACAGAGGCCGAAAAAGCATAAACTGTGCACACTACAGATAGCAAGACAATCAGCCCCCAATCTTCAAAACCAGTTGGTATGGCATAAGTTGCCACCTCATCCAAAAGATAAACTTTATACAAGGGTATAAAGACCATAGTAAAGAGACATGCCGCCATCATCTCATACAGGGTAATCCCGTACTGAGAATACTTTTTGGCAAACCCTGCATTCAGTACGGAGAAGGTGGCCGACAGCATAGCAGATAAAATAGCCAATGATAAGCCCAGCACATTATCGACCTCAAAGCTAAACACTACGTAAAGTCCACCTATTACTACTAAACCCAAAAACACCTCAATAGCATTCACCGCTCTCTTGGTAAAAATGGGTTCAATTAAGCTTGTCCAGAAGGTAGTCGTGGCCATCCCTGCGAGGCAAACCGAAACAGTTGAAATTCTTGCTGATTCAAAAAACAAAAACCAATGTGCCGCAATGACCAGGCCTGTAAGAGCGAACTGAATCAGCACCTTGGCAGGAAAGCGTATTGGATCTTTTTTAAGATACATATAGATCGCCACTACTATGGCCGCCAAGCCCGTACGATACATCACTACATCAGCAGTAGAGATTGTCAGTTCCTTTCCTATGATAGCTGTAAACCCCCACAGAAACACTATGAAGTGAAGCTTTGCAAAATCCTTGAAAGTGGCTGTCATTATTTGGGCACGAAGCGATATAACAAGGCGCCTAATATAGAGAATACTATGTTAGGTAACCATATGGCTAGTATAGGGTTCATTGAACCTGTTTCTGCGTTACTCTTTGCCGCAATGAAAAGTAGAATATAAATAAAGGCAATAAAGAAGCCCAAGGCAATCTGGAAGCCCACTCCTCCCCTAGTCTTTCTGGAGGAGAGAATCACCCCAATAAAGGTCAATATAATGGCCGTAAAGGGCGACATATACCTAACCAGTTTTTCAATTTCATAGATGGCGATGTTATCGGCACCCTTCATTTTTAATTCGTTGATATAGTCATCTAGCTCATTAATTGTCAAGGTCTGCTCGAAACTCTTAGTATTGCCAAAATCCGCAGGAGTCATATTGATTTGAATGACTGTGTCTTTTACATTTTCGTATTTGTAGATTTCCTTCGGGCCGTCAAACTCACGCAAACTCCAATCCTTCAATTTCCAGCCCATCTGTAGCGTATCCCATGTAGCATCTCTAGCGGTCAACTTCCAGAGTACCTGTTTATTCTGAATTTCTTCCAGCGTAAATCGAAAACCTATATCCCTGCGATTATCATAGGAAGCTACATAGACATACTTCGTTGGTGATACTTTAAAATGCACATCTCGATCGCTAAAATTAAACTCCTTGTCAAAGTATTTAATCTCGAAGGCCACTCTAAACTTATTAGCATCAGGTATAATCCAACCTGTAAAGACAAAGCTCACCAGAGCAATAATCAATGAGCCAATAAAAAATGGCTTGAGCATTCTGGGGTAACTCACTCCTCCGCTTAGAATTGCAATAATCTCTGTGTGACTAGCCAGTTTAGAGGTCACAAAGACGGTGGCAATAAACACCGTAATTGGAGTAATCAGATTGGCAATATAGGGAGCGTATGATAGAAAATATTGAAGGATTAAACTCGCAGGAACATTGTTTTTAATAAAGCTCTCATTCCTTTCTGAGAAAGTGATAATTAGTACTATGGCTACAAGAATAGCAACCACAAAGACGAAAGTCGTTAAGAATTTTTTAAGGATATATCGGTCTAATATCCTCATCATAATCTTGTCACCAGCTTTTTAACCATGACGTTCTTCCAATCAATAAACGTGCCTGCTTGAATATGTTTTCTCGCTTCTTTGACCAACCAGAGATAAAAAGTCAAATTATGAATACTGGCGATTTGTGCGGCTAGAATTTCCTTACTGTGAGTCAAGTGTCTTAGATACGCTTTTGTATAGAAAGTATCTACATAGCCCTCTAGATTAGGATCAACAGGTGAAAAGTCATCTTTCCATTTTTCATTTCTTATATTGATGATCCCCTCAGAAGTAAATAGCAATCCATGACGTGCATTCCTGGTTGGCATTACACAATCGAACATATCGACACCCAATGCAATGCACTCTAGAATATTCTCAGGAGTGCCTACTCCCATCAAATATCTGGGTTTATCCTTGGGTAAGATATCACACACTACTTCGGTCTGCTCATAGAGCATTTCATGAGGTTCGCCAACAGATAAACCTCCGATCGCATTGCCTTCTCTACCAAAGGAGGCTATCGTCTCAGCTGATTTTTGTCTTAAGTCCTTATAAGTACTCCCTTGTACAATCGGAAATAATGTTTGACTATAACCATATTTTCCTTCTGTTTGGTCAAAACGATCGCAACATCGTTTCAACCATCTATGGGTCATTTCCATTGAAGTTCTTGCATAACCATACTCACAAGGGTAAGGCGTACACTCGTCAAAGGCCATAATAATATCGGCACCGATAGTTCGCTGAATGTCGATAGCATACTCGGGTGAAAATGTATGCTTAGAACCATCAATATGAGATTTGAAGGTAACACCCTCTTCTTTGATCTTTCTTGTGCTAGCAAGAGAATACACTTGATAGCCCCCCGAATCAGTCAACAAGGGTTTATCCCAGCCATTGAATTTATGAAGTCCACCTGCCTTCTCTATAATTTCCAATCCAGGACGCAGGTATAAGTGATAAGTATTGCCCAGAATGATTTCAGCCTTTACGTCTTCTTTAAGCTCTCTCTGATGCACAGCCTTAACTGTTCCGGCAGTCCCTACAGGCATAAATATAGGTGTCTCTATTTTGCCATGATCGGTAGTTATTGTTCCCGTTCTGGCCTTTGAACCCTTATCTTCTACTTCTAACTTAAAGTCCATTCTCACATTTTGACGGCACAAAAATAGCAGTATTGGTCAATTCTTGTTTCTTTGAAACTTATTCTTTGCCCTATGACGGAGATCATGCTGGTCCTTTTTTCAGTCTGCATGCTGGTACAGGTTCTATTTCATCAACTGGTATTTGGAAAGCTCTTAAAGAAGAAAGACACCTGGGCAAACTCCAACCAGATACCGAGTATATCGATAATCGTTGCTGCAAGAAACGAATCCGAAAACCTTGCTAACCTCATAAACGCCCTATGCGATCAAGATCACCCTGATATGGAGGTGATCATTGTAAATGATAGATCAACGGACAATTCAAAGACCATTGTTGACAGAGCAATAAGCAATAAAACCAATTTTAAGCAAATCAAAATCAATCACCTTCCCGAAGGATGGACTGGTAAAAAATATGCTTTAAACCTGGGTATACAGACCGCTAAAAATGAAATTCTGCTTTTCACCGATGCCGACTGCCTACCCAAATCATCCCAATGGGCTTCGATAATGGCCAGTGCTTTCAATGAAACCACAACCATTGTGCTGGGCTTTTCACCTTATCAAAAAGCCGCCAGTTTCTTAAACGGCTTTATTCAATTTGAAACCTTATTCACTGGCTTACAGTATTTAGGGCTATCAGCAATTGGCAGACCATATATGGGGGTAGGTCGCAACTGGGCAATTAGAAGAGGCTCCTACAGCCTGGATTACCTAGCTTCTATGGCACATATTGTAGGAGGCGATGATGATCTAATGATTAATCATATTGCTACCAAAACAAACACTATTAACGTTACGCTTCCATCTAGCCAAACTCTTTCAAAACCTAAGCAGTCCTGGCATGAGTATTTAGTACAAAAAACCCGACACTTATCAGTCGGTGTACACTATCATAAAAAAGACAAAACGCTTTTAGGACTTTTTACGTTAAGCTTTTTGTTCGGATGGATTTTCTTTTTCTCGTTGTTGGTAAGTGCAATTAACCCTTATTTTATTTTGGCAGCTTTTGGTCTAAGGAGCTTGTCATTTTATAGTATATTTGCCCGCATTGGTCAAAAATTCGGTTCCCCTATTAATTTTTGGGCACTTCCCGTTTTAGATCTTTGTTATAGTATTTACTATCCTGTTGTAAGCCTCCGAGCGCTATCGACAAAAAGCATTAAATGGAAGTAGGTAAACAGTTTTCTGATAAGGCACTTCAAGATTTTCGCCTGATAGATTCTGCCGTAGGTGGTCAGGATCAGCAAGCATATGCTGACCTAATGCAACGGTACAAAAAACCCGTCTATCATATGATATTGAAAATGGTCAGAAATGTTGATGACGCTGAAGACCTGACTATCGAAGCGTTCGCAAAAGCCTTTAAGAACCTCCATAAGTTTAAGAAGGATTTTACTTTCAGTACCTGGCTATTCAGAATTGCCACAAACAATACAATAGACTTTATCAGAAAGAAAAGGTTGGATACCATGAGCCTTGACACCTCTTTTAAGGATGACAATGGGGATTCAGTAACAATTGATGTCGCTGACAGAAACCTTAATCCTCAAGAGGAAGCGATTAAAAGTCAGAAAATAGAGCTTGTTAGACTATTTGTAACAAAACTACCGGCCAAATATCAACGGCTGGTTAAGCTAAGGTACTTTGATGAACTTAGCTATGATGAGATTGCCAAGGAATTAGAAGCACCACTAGGTACGGTAAAAGCGCAACTTCACAGAGCCCGTGAATTGATGTATGATTTGGTCAAAAGTAAAAAAGACCATATCTAGGACTAGTTTTAGCCCTAACCCTAACCTTCTTCAATAAAACATTTCCTGATCTATGGATATTCTCCTTAAGTACTTCCCAGACCTTACAGAGGAACAAAAGGACCAGTTCGCTCAATTGCAGTCTTTGTATGCTGATTGGAACGACAAGATCAATGTAATTTCCAGAAAGGATATTGAAAATATCTATGAACGCCATGTACTACATTCCTTGGGGATGGCTAAAGTCATCAACTTCAAGAAAGGCACTACACTTCTAGACGTTGGCACGGGTGGAGGATTCCCCGGCATACCATTGGCAATTCTCTTCCCAGAATGTCACTTCCATTTAGTAGACTCCATCGGTAAGAAAATCAAAGTAGTCAATGCTGTAAGTGAAAGTCTTAGGTTGACTAATGTAAAGGGCGAACATGCCCGCGCTGAACAAATCAAAGATGAGTATGACTTTGTAATAAGTCGTGCTGTCACCCGTTTAGTTCGCTTTTATCCATGGATTAGGAAAAACTTCAAACCTAGATCTAAGCATAAACTGAAGAATGGTCTCTTGTACCTAAAAGGAGGAGACCTACAGGAAGAACTTCAAGAATCGAGGCTAAAAAAAATAGCCACCCACAAGTTGAGTGACTATTTTGAAGAGGAGTTCTTTGAAACTAAAAAGGTAATATACCTTCCTGCTCAGTAATCTTCTTGGGGTTTTTTCGCGGTAAATACCATAATACAATAAATACCCAGTGCCGTTCCCACAGGGAAGTTAATAAGGCTGACAACACCATATACCAGTGATGGAATGTTAGCCCATTTCTGACCACTCACTAAGGCTATTCCCAGAATCAACCTTGGAATGAAAAAGAGAGCAGTGATTCCCCAAAAGATTGAATTGATAATATCAAAGATGAAGAAGACGTCTGGGTCTCCGCCCGATTCTTCTATAGCACGGTCCATGAAAAAATCCATAAACGTATCGAAAAACGCCATGGACAGAAGCCATAATGCGCTAAAAACAATAAATGAAATACCGATTACCTTTTTGTGGACTGGGTCATGAAGATTCATAGTCATTGAGATTTGTGAACTTCAAGATAAAAAAAAGCCCTGACTAGCAGGGCTTTTTCATCAGCGGGACAAACCGCTTACTCAAATCTTAATGATTCTATAGGATCAAGCTTGGCAGCTCTTTTCGCAGGTACATAACCTGAAACGATCCCAACAATGACACAAACAACGAGTCCGACAGTAATCCATAGCCACGGAATAACAAATGCTCCTCCCAAGAAGTTGGCGATGACATTACCGACAACTATTCCAAGTATTGCCCCAACAATACCACCCATTTGACAAATTACGACTGCCTCTATTAGAAACTGCTGAAGAATTCTCTGTGGTGTAGCACCTAGAGCCTTTCTAATCCCTATTTCCCGGGTTCTTTCAGTAACAGTAACCATCATAATGTTCATAAGGCCAATGGCAGCACCTAGCAAAGTAACAGCACCAATGCTGAAGCCTGCCCATCGCATACCATTCGTAACATCGTCTAGCGCTTCAGTAACCGAATCACTTCGTTCCAATTCGAAGGAGTCTTCCTCCCCTATTTTATCACCTCTAATCTTACGCATGAAGCCGGTAGCTTCACCCATAGCGTAGTCAATGTTCTCAGGGTTCGCAATCATTGTGGTAATACTGTAACGCATACGTCCGCTTCTATCTAAGCGCTTGGCATTCAATAGTGGTATGATGATGTTTCGATCTTCTTCAGTATCACCTCCAAATCCGCCTTTTTCTTCAAGCACGCCAATTACGCGATAGTTATTGCCATAAAACTTGATGGTTTTATTCAATGGATCTTCATTCTCTTCAAAGAGTTTCTTGACAACCTCGGTACCAACAATACAAACGTAGTTCCCATACTGCGTTTCGAGTGTCGAGAAGTTTCTTCCTTTTTCTATTTCAATCCCCTTAATAACAATATAATTCTCATCACCTCCTGTTATTGCCACATTAGGGTTAGTTTTCTTTTCCTCATACTTGACCTCAGCACTACCACTGGCCCGAGTAAATACCGTGGTAGTAGATGGATAATCAAAATCCTCTTTGAATCGCATCGCATCATCAAATTTGATAGGCTTGAAAGATTTAGATCTCCGACCATTCCTGTTACCACGAGCGAATTTTGAGTTAACATCAAAACTGTTTGCTCCTAAATTGGACAAACTGGCATCAATTTCACTTTTTATGCCGTCCACAGCCGTGAGCATACCGACAAGTGAGGTAATACCAATTGCGATAATTAGTCCCGTCAGGACAGTCCTTAAGATGTTAGACTTGATCGAACTTATCCCTTCGCTAATATTTTGTCCTAAATTCATTGGTCATTTTGAGTTTTAGCTCGTTACAAATGTACCTGACCGCTGGTCAGATTTTAGTAACTAATACGTAAATTAAACGATTCCACACTTAAACGGTTTAAAATCCTGTTCATAATGAAGAGAATTCTTTCCCTACTCCTCTTGACTGCCATCACAAGCTTTGGATATGCGAATAAGATCCTTGTTCCTATGGATCAATCTCAAACCAATCATATGAAAGCCTATGGTGTAGCCTATTGGGTTCTAAGTCAAGACGAACCAATTGATTGGATGTTAAATTTTAGAGGTGGAAGTTTTTTATTGCCCGCTAGAACGGGGATTCAAAACGAGCTGATTATCCGTGGTGTTTCATATGAAATGATTTCTGATGCAGATGCAGCCAGGTACGAGCGTGAGCTATCATCGCCTTCGACTAACATGGATATGATGCGGCTGGAAAAGGTGCCGAAAATTGCCGTTTACTCTCCAAAGAGTAAGATGCCCTGGGACGATGCCGTGACTCTTGCGCTCACTTATGCAGAGATACCATATGACGTTGTCTACGATGATGAATTGATGGCTGATGAACTGACAACCTACGATTGGCTTCACTTACACCACGAAGACTTCACGGGACAATACGGAAAGTTTTATGCTTCTTTTAAAAACTACAGCTGGTATATACAGCAGCAAAAAGATTATGAAGCTATGGCCAAAAAACACGGTTTCAGAAAGGTCTCTCAGCTAAAACTTGCTATCGCAAAGAAAATTCAGACTTTCGTAGCTGGTGGAGGGTTTCTTTTTGCCATGTGCTCTGCTACCGATAGCTTTGACATAGCATTGGCAGCTGCAGGAACAGACTTTATTGAGGCGATGTATGATGGTGACCCTGCTGATCCATCGGCTGAATCGAAATTTGACTTCTCCCAAACCCTAGCTTTCGAGAATTTCAAGATCAAGAAAGATCCTATGGAATACGAATTCTCCAACATCGATAACACAGATGCTAGGAGAATAAGGTCTTTAAATGAGAGAAATGACTATTTCAAACTCTTCCAGTTCTCGGCAAAATGGGACCCGATTCCCACAATGCTAACTCAAAATCACATCAATCTGGTAAAGGGCTTTTATGGTCAGACCACCTCGTTCAAAAAATTCACTGTAAAGCCAGATGTAGTGATCATGGGTGAGACTACCGCAGCTGATGAGGCCAAATACATCCATGGTGTATATGGCAAAGGTTTTTGGACATTTTATGGAGGGCACGACCCAGAGGACTACAGACATCAGGTAGGTGAAGAACCTACTGACTTGAACCTCTATCCTAATTCACCGGGTTACAGGCTAATTCTCAACAACATTCTATTCCCTGCAGCAAAAAAGAAAAAGAGAAAGACTTAGTGCATCCGATCTCCTCTCACTTCCAATGATTGGAGAATTTTCGCTTCTTCTAATAAAAACTCTTTCCAGCGTTCGCGGACGTAGTCTTCAGGCATGTATTCTTTGGCGAGACTGATAAAATTTTTGTAGTGGCCTGCTTCAGAGACCATAAGTTCATAGTAAAATTTCTGAAGTTCTTCATCCTCTATTTCCTCATGCAATAGTTTGAATCGTTCACAACTTCTTGCTTCTATTAAGGCATTCATCAGGAGTTTTTCGACTAACTGGGCTTCACGACTTCCTCCTTTCTTCAAAATACCTGAGAGTCTAATAACATATTCGTCTTTGCGCATCTTGCCTAAAACCATCCCCCTCTTCTTTAAATGCTCGATCACCCTCTCGAAGTGACTCCATTCCTCAGCCACTACTGGTGTCATCATTTCTACAAGTAATTCTTTTTCAGGGTATTGAACAATCAATGAGATACAGGACGATGCTGCTTTTTGTTCACAATAGGCATGATCTACCAATATATCTTCTATGTTCATTTGGGCAATATTGACCCACCTAGGATCTGTCGGAAGTTGCAATCCCAACATGTTATTCTTGAACTCAGTCTCCATACTGCAAAAGTACTCTTAGTCTCTTAAATCGGAAATATTGAATATTCACAATCTAAAAATCCATTCTTTTTTGATAATCCTGATATAAACTTCATTTTTGCAAATTCATCAACAACTCAAATAAAAGCATGAAAAGACATATTCTACTAGCTGTATTGCTTATTGCTGCAGTTACTGTTAAGGCTCAGGATGCTGACTCAGTAACCATTGAAAAAAAGGGCTCTTGGGGAGTGAATTTTGCCAATGTCGGCCTTTCCAACTGGGCCGGTGGTGGAGAGAACTCTCTGGCCATCGGAACCGTCTTCAATACTTCCCTGACAAGAACCAAAGGAAACGGGACTTGGAAAAATCAATTTGACTTCGCTCTCGGTGGAGCAAAAGTCGGTGAACAGGACTTCAGAAAAACTGATGACAACATTATTCTCCTATCCCAGTACAGCAAGTCAATTAGAGAGAATCTTTCATGGAGTTTGACCGGGATTTTGAGAACTCAGCTGTTAGTGGGTAATACTTTCGAAGACGATCCTGTTAATGTTGGTGAAGAAATTGTAACAAAGATTTCAAACTTCATGGCTCCAGGATATCTGTCCATCAACCTAGGTATTGATCATCAGATCGGTAAGCATTTGAGTATCTCATTCGCACCTGCCGCGGGAAAATTCACCTTTGTTTCGGATGATGACCTTGCTGCTGTTGGAGCATATGGTGTTGACCCTGGAGAAAATGTAAGGGCAGAATTCGGTACCAACCTATTGGCTAGTCTAAGTTTGCCATTAATGGAGAACATTACATTTACTAGTACAGCAAACTTCTTTACACCTTATTCTGATACTTTCGGAACCATTGATGTGAACTGGGAAACATTGTTGGTAATGAAAGTAAACAAGTGGTTCAACGCGACTTTTGGTACTCAGATGATATACGATGCGGACATCTTCTTTGAGCAAGAAAATGGTCCTCCAACGAGAGAGTTACAGTTCAAACACGTATTGAACTTCGGTGCAAACTTTGCACTCTTTACTTCAAACTAGTCGTAAAAAGACCACCTCACACCCATATCGAGTGTTTGACGAGTGCCGGTGAACAACGGACTTATAAAGTAGCCGTCACTCGTTAAGCCTTGATTGAAATGAGCCGATTTCAGGAAGAACAGAAAGGTCTTAACCTTAAAATTCAGGAATAGGTCAATTTTAGCGAAACCATCCTGCTCAAAACTGTTCTGAAGATAAAACTGCTGAGAGTTGGGGTCATAAGCCTGTCCAAAGTAGGCACTTCTAAAATGTACATCCACTCCGGTTTGTATGATCATCTTTCCATCAAATAGCACATTTTTATATGCGATTTGAGCGAGTGCCATGGTCTCAGGAATCCTGAAAGTATTGGATGCCCCTCCACTCACATTATTGTAGTATACTGAGCTACTCCAGTACCATTTATCGGATATCTTCCAGTCTAAATGAAATCCCGGTGCCAACAGCACCAAATCGTCTGTAGCTTGGGCAGCCAGTCTATTTTCATCGAAATAAGTATAGTTAGAAATTCTATTGAACCTCACGAATGGACGAAAACTGACGTTCCCTGATCTCAATTTGATCGTTCCTTCAAGGTTATCCGAAATCTGATTATTGAAAGTATTTGTCCACTGCCTCTGCTCACCTTCAAAGCGCTCGGCTAGAAACGAAGGTTTATTATTAATGCGACTATAGGTAGCGTCAAAAAAGTCACTTGTGAATTTTCCCTCAGCATAATAATTCCCCCCTGTTAGGAGTTCACCAGAAGCCGTTAGAAACACTTTAGGCGTAATTTGTTGTCTAAATGTCCCTCCCAAATAATGCTCTGTTTCATTGACTTTATTGGCAATTTGAGCCACATCGTAAGTCAGAAGCCTATTTTTATAAAACAGTGTATACGAGAATTTCTTAGTTCTTCCCTTTAGGCCTACTTCATTCAAGAGTTCTCTGAATGTAGTTCTCTGTGCAATAGTCCCGGAAGTCGCCCCACCAACTGATTCATAAAGCAGAGAATCGGAACCACTTAATGCATAAACATCATCATACCTAGTTATTTGCTCTAAATAATTGAAAGTATGATAGACCTGAAAAATAGAATCTAAGTCGTACTGCTGATAAATATGAAAGCCTCCGCGTTTGTCTTTGCTAAAGGCATCATCAAGAATAACATTGGCATCCTGATAGTCAAAGAAGGTAGCGTCTGGGTTTGAAGTATCTATGCTTGGGTCAATGATCCCCCCCTGTTCGGTTACTTCATGATCCAATTGTGTCATGTTAAACAACAACAGGTACTTTGGTAATCGCTTTGGACGCAAGAAACCAAAGATATTCCAATCGTTATTCTTCACCTGCCGATCACCACGTGTTAAAAAAGCCAACTGTTTGTCGGACCTGATACTATTAAAGTTGAACCCGATATTAAACTGAACACTATCATTCAAGGTGAAAGTAACATCCGTAACGGCTCTTCCTCCGCCACCAAAAGCTGCGAAAACATCGGTATAAGGAGACCGCGTATCATAGTACCTGATTTGGTCAGGACTTGTATAGAAATGATCGTAAACAGAATAGCCCGAGGTTCTACCAATTGTCTTCGAAGGTTCAAAGAAAAGCGACCTTCGGGCTGTGCCAATGTTACCAAGGTTTTGGATTAGGTAATCACTTCTTTCTAAATCTGAAAAACGATGTAAGTTGTCAGGGATGGTATCTGGCGTAATAAACTGGATGTTATTGAATTTGAAGTTTTCCTCAAACGTAAAGCGAGTGGTATGTGCACCATAGTTGCCTGTTTTTTTCTGGCGCTCCTCCCTGGCCTTGCTACGAGCCTCCAAAAGTGAATCCGTTTGAGCGTTACTAAACGAACTCAAATCGTTCACTTGTGCCAAAGCCCAAGAACCAAAACTGATTAATCCAACTAATAATAGAATTCCCTTACGCACGGCCAAAAATACAAATTCAGTTTACCTTTCCCTTATTGAATCACCTTCATTAACCCCGATAAAAAATCATCCTCGCTATCCAGCTTAAACTCAATAGGTAAGTAAAACAGATCGACCTTTTGAAACAGAGGATGCGATTTGAAAGGCAAAAGTCGTACCATATCTTTCTCTGTTGTCACCAATGCCTTCGTTTCAATTTTTTCAAACGCCTTTAACATATCATCTAAATCATTGGACCTGAAATTATAGTGATCTGTGTATTCCAGATGTTTCAAAATACTGTGTGAGTTTGACAAGTGATCTGCAATAGGTTGTGCCTTGGCGACACCGGTGAGAAGCGCTATCTCCCGAGGCAAGTTGGCATTTGCAAAAACAGGCAAAATCTTCTGATAGGCAATTTGAGAAAAGTAAACGGGGGCCAGGTCATTATAGACCCGAACCGCTGAAACTACCTCTTCCTTTTCCCGCTCACTTAAAGTTGGGCACTTAGTTATTATAATAGCATCCGCTCTACTAGCCCCGGAACGAGGTTCTCTAAGATTGCCCGTGGGCAAAACAAAGTCCTTATAGAAAGGATGGTGGTAATCAGAAAGCATGATATTGAAATCGCGAGCTACTTTCCGGTGTTGAAAAGCATCATCAAGTAGGAAAACCTCAATATCTTCCTTTTCCATCAAGACAGATGGAATGGCTAGAATTCTCTCCTCACATACCGACACTGCTACGCTCTTTCCAAACTTCCGATAGAATTGTAAAGGCTCATCGCCTATACTCTTTGCATCATCAGCATCATTGGCCAGCCTGAAGCCCTTGGTACGTCTTCCATATCCCCGACTAACAGTGGCCAACTTATATTGCTCCTTTAACTTACTGATCAAAAACTCAATCATTGGAGTTTTCCCGGTCCCTCCAGTCGACAAATTACCAACAGAAATGACCACTCTATCGAACTCAGCCTGCGTACGCTGACCATTATCAAACTGACGGTTCCTGGCCAACATAAGCCAACCGTAGATCATCGAAAAAGGAAAGAATAAAGCTCTGATGAATTTCATTCAACTCAGCTGATTATCTTTAGAGATTTAAAGGCTGCAAATAAAGTCAAATATGACGAAAATAAAGGATATCATCTCTGTACTTGAAAGCATAGCTCCACGGGGATATCAGGAAAGCTATGATAATGCTGGGCTAATTACAGGTGCGTTTAATATGGAAGTAAGTGGCGTACTCGTCACATTAGATTGCATTGAGTCTATTGTTGAAGAGGCGATTCAAAAAAAATGCAATCTTATTATCGCGCATCACCCCATCGTATTCAAAGGCCTGAAGCAGCTGAATGGCAAAAATTATGTTGAGAGAACTGTCATAAAAGCAATTAAGAATGACATCGCCATCTACGCCATACACACTAACCTGGACAATGTTTACAACGGAGTGAATGCAAAAATTGCAGAGAAGCTAGCCCTTGAAAACGTCAGAGTCTTGGCACCTAAGGCAGACACACTTTTGAAACTTGAGGTTTTCGTTCCAGCAGAATCTACTGAAAAGCTCTTACAAGCCCTGCATCAAGCAGGTGCAGGAAATGTTGGAAACTATAGTCATTGCAGCTTTAAGGTGACTGGAATGGGCACCTTCAAACCCAAGGATTTAGCCAAACCCAGTATTGGAGAAGCAGGTAAACAGGAAACTGTAAAGGAAGACCGAATCGAACTGATCTTCCCGGCAGTGCTTAAGCACAAGGTGATTAGCGCCATGCACTTGGCTCATCCATATGAAGAAGTAGCCCACTTCATTCAAGCCATCGAAAATACAAACCAAGAGGTAGGAGCAGGTATGATTGGAGAGTTACCAGAATCAAAAACACCTGAGGAGTTCCTCTCCTACCTCAAAAAGAAGATGTCATTAAGCGTGATAAGGCATACTTCGTTTGATGGAGATAAGATCAAAAAAGTTGCGCTATGTGGAGGTGCAGGAAGCTTCCTTTTAGCTCAGGCAAAGGCCAGTTCAGCCGATGCTTTTGTCACGGGTGATTTCAAGTATCACGAGTTCTTTGACGGAGAAGGAAAAACCATGATTGCAGACATTGGACACTATGAAAGTGAAGTCTTTACAAAAGACTTGATTGATGGGTTTATCAGAGAAAATTTTGCTAATATTGCAACCTATTTATCAGAGGTGGATACGAATCCCGTAAAGTACTTCTAAAAAAACCGTCAATGGAAAAAACAGTTGCACAGAAATTAGAGGCGTTAAAGAATCTACAATCGATTGACTCTCAATTAGATGAGATCAAAAAAGTAAGAGGAGCATTACCAGAAGAGGTAGCGGATCTTGAAGATGAGATTGCTGGATATGAAACGAGAGTTGAAAAGTTCAATACTGAGCTTTCAGAACTGGAAGGCAATATTTCTGATCACAAGACTCAAATAAAAAATTCTGAAGGACTCATAAAAAAATATGAGGAGCAGCAAATGAACGTTCGTAACAATCGTGAATACGATGCCATTACGAAGGAGATGGAGTTGCAAAACCTTGAAATTCAGATCTCTGAAAAAAGAATTAAAGAAGCTCATGCCAAGATTGAACTCAAGAAAGAGGAAATCGAAAAGACCCAAGGTGAATTGGCAGAAAGACAGAAGGACCTTGAGACTAAAAAGTCTGAGCTTGAGGTATTGACAAAAGAAAGTGAAGCAGATGAGAAGAAGCTCTTGGGAGAAAGAGATAAGGCTGCGAAAAATATTGAGGAAAGACTTCTCATTTCCTATACGAAATTGCGTACAAACGCCAGAAACGGTTTAGCCGTTGTTCCTGTTAGTAGAGGAGCTTGTGGTGGTTGTTTCAACGTTGTTCCTCCGCAAAGACAAGCTGACATTAGAGACAGTAAAAAAATCACTGTTTGTGAGCACTGTGGAAGAATTTTAGCCGAAGTTACTGATGAGATTGTAACTGAGGAGAAACCAAAAAGAAGCAGAAGAAAGAAGGCATAATCGTTGATGCCTTCAACAAAATATAGAAGATGGATAGGCTTGTTAGTCTATCCATTTTTTATGCTCTTTACTTTTTTGACGGCCAGCGGACAACATTCCGGTAGGACTCACCTGCTTAACCTTGACTTTGAAGAAACCCGCCTCGCCACTGTAAATTCTAAAGTCCCGATGGACTTGTACTATGCAAACCTGGCGGACATTCTGGAATTGATACTTCTCGAAAGCGATGAGCGCTTTGACGAGTTAGAAGGCAATGAAAGTATTCGGCTGAAAACACTCAAAAACTTAGATAAGGCTTCCCAATGGTCAGCGTTTGTTGAAGCGGAGATAAAACTACAGTGGGCATTTGTAAAGTTCAAATATGGGAAAGAATGGGATGCTTTCTGGGGATTAAGGAGTGCCTATCGATGGGCAAAAAGCAATGCCGAAGACTACCCAAATTTTGAACCAAACAAAAGAACCCTTGGTGTGCTCAATATCATTTTTGGTAGTGTGCCGAGCAAGAATCAGTGGCTAATGAACTTGTTTGGCCTGAGGGGCGATATTCTTACAGGTCTCAATCAACTAAATGCCACTGATATCGATTACCCTGAATTAGCAATAGAATCAAAACTAATTCTTGGCATGGCAAATGCGTATTTATTAGAAGATTTCAGTAGCGCAATTGGTTTTATTGAAAAAAGTGAAGCTGGTAACGAGCCTCTATTTCGGTACGTTAAATCTCTGATCTATTCAAAAGCACATAAAGCGATCGTCTCACGTGAATTGTTATCTAATAGCCAAAAGCACTTTCCAATACATGATTACCTCATCGCAGAAACTTACTTTCAAGCCGGTGAATATCAAAAGGCCATCCGCCACTATGAGCACTTTCTTACTTCATTTTCTGGTAAGTCTTATATCAAGGATGCTTACCTTAAACTGAGCATTTCATATGGATTGAGTGGCGATATTGCAACCTACCGACAGTATTTAGCCAGAAGCCGAAATGAAGGCTATGAGGACTCGGAAATAGATAAAAACGCGGCTAAGGTTGCCAAAACGCTCGATACCCAAAACCCTACCGCACTAAGAATTAGGTTTGCCATAGATGGTGGTTTCTATCAAAAAGCTGATAGCCTGATTACGATTCTTGATAAGAAGAAAGATCTCTCAGAATATGAAAAATTAGAGCTGGCCTATCGTAAAGCCCGCCTGAATCACCTTCAAGGAAAGACCCAGAAAGCTGAAGTCTATTACAAACAGGTTATTGGCAGTGCGGAGCTCATTTCTGAGACTTACTATGGGCCCAATTCATTCCTTCAATTAGGTTATTTAATGAAAGATAATGGTGAGATAGAAAGTGCAAAAATGTATTTCAACGAAGTACTTTCATTCAAAAAACATCCCTATAAGACTAGCTTGGACAGTAAAGCCAAGATTGCACTTAAACAGATAAGCCAGAAAGGTGACTGACGTCATTATAGCGGTCCAGGATAAACATAGAACCGGTATAAGTCAATTCGTACAAACAGAGATTTGTATGTTCAAACAAGTCCATACACCTCAATGGGTAATTGAGCATAACCGCCAGCATCACACGCATGGCTCTGCCATGCATGCAAATCAGTATGGTTTCTTCTTCCGGTTGATTAAGGATATGACCAAGTGCGTTCTTCATCCTTTTTGCAACTTGTTCAGGATTTTCACCGCCATCAATAGCCACATCAGTATGTCCTTCTTGCCATGATTTGATCATGCTCTGATAATATGCATTGCCTTCCTGATCTACCGGCATCCCCTCTCGCTCGCCCCAACTAATCTCATTCAAGTCAGCAAGCTTCTCATGGGCTAGAGGTTTGTCAATGAAATTAGCTACTGACTGATAAGTTCTCTTAAGTGCAGAGATGTAGACTTTATCAAAAGGCACATGCTGGTAGGTATTGAAAAAGGCTTGAGCCTGGGCCTTCCCAAGATCGTTTAGATCAGAGTCTATACCACTACCCTGAACGACTCCAATCTTGTTGTAATCAGTTTGTCCATGTCTCGTGAGGTATATTTTTTTGATCATCAATTTCTCCTATTTTTGCCTTGTCCAGCCGCAAAACTAAAAATTAATCTGAACCTATATGTTTCCAAAAGGCATAAGGCTTGAAGCCATCAATCAAATGTGCCAAAACACGCTCGTTGAACACCTGGGTATTGAGGTTATCGAGTTAGGCAAAGATTATATAGTTGCGAAAATGCCTGTGGATCACCGGACCCATCAGCCCATGGGGCTCCTGCACGGAGGAGCATCCGTTGTACTAGCTGAAACAATTGGAAGTATTGCTGCCAGTCTTACACTAAACCAAAAGCTACAACATTGTGTTGGTTTGGAGGTGAATGCGAATCATGTGAAGAGTGTAAAAAACGGATATGTGTTTGGAAGAACAAAAGCTATTCACTTGGGTAAACGAACTCAGATTTGGGAGATCATTATTACCAATGAGCAAGACGAACTGGTTTGTATAAGCAGATTGACTATGGCAATAATTGATAAAAAGAATTAATGTCCTCTACGCACAAGGATAACATACTAACCTTAAAAATTGAGTCCTTTTCAAGGGATGAAGTTCTAAACGCTGCCATTAATGCTGCTGTTGGTTTGAACCTTCCAGTTGCAGTTTGGCGCATGCCGCATAAATCGGAAATACATTTAGCAATGAGCACCAAGGCTCCGCGATCGCTTAATCAAATCGATATAGAAGACCTTGGGACCGGTTTTGTCATTGCACCATTTCACATGGGCCAGTTACCGGCTCATTTCATTGATGCAGACTTTTCATTGTCATTTGACTTTGATGAGGTGATTGTAACACAAAAAGACGATCAAGAGGCAAACTCAGCAAAAATCGAGCAACTAAAGGCAAGCATTGAGCAATTCCTCGATCAACCTGTCAAAGCAAAATCATATCACATCAAGCCAGAGCATACCGATGGTTCTAACAATAACTATCATCAACTCATAGAGAAGTCTGTAATGGCAATCAAAGGTGGTGCTTTCGATAAAGTGGTACCGGCAAGAACAAAAGAAATTGAGCTTACAGAAGATTTTCATGCAGTCGACCTTCTCCTTGATTTGTGTGACAGCTACGCTAATGCCTTCGTCTCCTTCGTTTCACTACCACAAATAGGAACATGGATAGGTGCCACACCTGAGGTATTAATAGAAAAGAAAAAAGACAGTTTCAAGACCATCGCTTTGGCCGGAACACAGCGATTCGACCCAAACATGCCCATCAGTGATACCAGTTGGACGCAAAAAGAAATTGAGGAACAAGCCATGGTCAGTCGATACATCATTAACTGTTTTAAAAAAATTCGACTAAGAGAATTTGAAGAAGCTGGGCCAAAAACTGTCAAGGCAGGTAATCTCCTACACCTGAAAACCTCATACAGTGTAGATACTAGAGAAACGAATTTTCCTGAGTTAGCTACTGTCATGCTCAAATTGTTACACCCTACCTCAGCAGTAGCTGGAATGCCAAAGGAGGAAGCTATGGACTTTTTGAAAGCGCATGAAGGAATGGACAGAGAGTTCTTCAGCGGTTTCTTAGGACCTATAAACATGGACAGCCAGACCGACTTATTTGTAAATCTTCGTTGCATGCAATTGCTCAAAAACAAGGCAAGGCTCTACGCAGGTGCTGGTGTTACCTCTGACTCTCAAGCGGAAAAAGAGTATCAAGAAACCGAATTAAAATTCAAGACATTACTTAACATCCTCAATAAAAAGGCTTGATCCTCGAACATATCAACGATATCGTTTCGGTTTGTGTTGGTCATGGTGTCCAAACTGCAATCATTTCTCCAGGTTCAAGATCTGCCCCTCTTACACTGGCCTTTAATGCACATCCAGCCATAGATGTTAAAGTAATTGGCGATGAGAGATCTGCTGCCTTTATAGCTACAGGAATTGCCCAACAACAAGAAAAACCGGTAGTGTTAGTCTGTACCTCAGGCTCCGCAATTCTCAACTATGCACCAGCAATTGCAGAAGCATTTTATCAAGAAATTCCACTGCTTGTGATTTCGGCAGACAGACCACCAGAGTGGGTCAATCAATACGATGGCCAAACCATTCAACAATCAGGTGTGCTAGACAAACATGTAAAGGCGAGTTATAATTACCCTGTCGATGGAAACCACCCTGATGCCTTTTGGCATGCTAACAGAACTTCCAACGAAGCGCTTATTGCATCAATGTCTTTTCCCCAAGGGCCAGTTCACATCAATATTCCCCTTCGTGAACCATTCTATCCATCTACCGATGAGCAGATAGAATTCCAGGACACAAGAATCATAGAACACAACAAGGGGGACCTTGAGTTATCTCCGGAGATATTTGAGGCGTTAAAATTAGAATGGAATCAGTATGAAAATAAGGCAATCGTCATCGGTCAATGCGAAGCTGATGATGAGTTGCTATCTGCCATCAAGAAATTTTCAGAACAAACAGGAACAGTAGTAATCAATGATATCATTGGTAACCAGCATTTGATGCCCGCTGTTGTTCAACACCAGGATGCCTTTCTTCAACCCTCATCTCAAAGTGTTCTAAAAGAACTCAGTCCAGGTCTTTTAATCACTCTGGGTAAGTCCTTGATCTCGAAGAACCTCAAAGTTTTTCTTAGAAGCAATCCACCAAAAGCACATTGGCATATTCGAAAGTCAAACCGAATTAATGATATATTCAAGCATCTGACAAAGTGGATCCAAGTTGACCCGAAAAGCTTCTTTACTAATTTCAGGCCTGATCCGGATAATACTTCCTTCAGTGAGAAATGGAAGTCAGTGAATGAAACTGCCAGTAATTCGATCTCTAGCTTTCTTGCTACCTGTGATTTCGGAGAGTTCCAAGCGGTCTCCAGATGTATGCAGATGCTCCCCGAGAATAGTCAACTTCATTTGGCGAACAGTATGGCGGTACGTTATGCCAATTTTATCGGCCTTAAAAAGAACGTTGAAGTATTCTCAAACAGAGGAACCAGCGGCATAGATGGCAGTAACGGAACCGCGGTTGGTGCAGTACTGAGCCAGGATAAACTCGTTACCCTGATTACAGGTGATATGGCCTTTTTCTATGATAGGAATGCATTTTGGCATGGGTATGACCTATCAAAACTCAGAGTGATTGTATTAAACAACAATGGCGGAGGTATTTTCAGGATGATCAAAGGACCACAAGATCAGCCAGATTATGATAAACTGTTTCAGACCAATCAACCATTGAGCGCTGAAAACACCTCCAGGGACTATAATTTTGACTATCAGGCTTGTTCAGATTTGAATGGTCTCAACGTAGCTCTGGAAAGTTTCTTTCAATCAAGTGATAAGCCGAAACTCATAGAGGTCTTTTCCGAGAGCAAGAAGAACACAGATATCTTTAATGAGTTTAAGAAGATGTTTGTGCTTTAATTGCCTGTTTTTGGACGGTAATCCAAAGGAATCATCTCAGCTATTTTCTCAAAGCCCCAATAACCTGCTGAATAGAAAGACACCGGATTGTATACATAGCCATTTGGTTCGAATTCGATCGCCTCGTGACCTTCCATAATTGATATCCAAGATTGTTGCGGTTTTTTCTTATTAAGCTTACTTGCCGAGGCATGCCCTATATTGCGTCTACTCTGAATTTCCTGGTATTCCTTAGACTCAAATTCTTTGTCATAGGTGACATAAAGAAGGTTTTCGAATGGAAGGGATTTCGAGATGTTAGTCGACCCTCCCTTAAGGAACTGATAGATATTTGCATCCTTTGGATCAATCACCCGACCAAATCCTGTCACATCTTTTGCCACCTGTACATAAAAACCATCCTCTTCGAGCTTATTCTCATATAGCGATCGGAAGAAGTGAATTGTAGAACCTTCATATGCCTTTTGACGATTAGCCTCCCACCTTTTCATCCTTCTGTCACTTCTTGACTTAAGCTCTTCATAAACTGTGTAGCCATAGTAACTACTCATATTGGCTGTATAGTCTACTACAAACTGTTCTAGGTAGTACTGAATTTTATAGCCCAGCGCCTTATTCTCTATAATAATGGGCTCAGCAGAAAACGCTTCCAGCACCACATTTTGATCATCATAGATGAAATCTATGACTTCCTCGTTCAATATTTTGCACTGTCGTGCATTGGCTGACTCGCCTAAGAAAATAAGCCTGAACTCGCGCATATGTTCTTGCCACCTCGCATCTTTCTTAGCTGTAACCACCACACTACCAAGACTCTTCGCGTCTGGTTCAATTAAAACATCATAAGTGATCACTGATTGGTCACCAAGTTTCAACTGTGCTGCATAGGTTTTATACCCTACAAATTTCACAATGAAATCATAGGTACCTTGATCTGAGACCGTCAAACTATATTGACCCTTATCATCTGTAGCAGTACCATAAGTGGTTTCTGCAAAAAAGACCGTGGCAAAAGGCATCACTTCTCCTGTTGCTGCATCTTTTACCGTTCCTTTTACCGTAAAACGGTCTTGGGCCAAACTCTCAAAACTTACCAATAAGAGAGTTAGCAATATGTATAGTTTTAATCTCATTTCAATTCATTAAACTTGGGCTGTGGAATGTACTATTTCTATCCATAATCACTCATATTCTTTAACTCAATTTTCGGAATTGAGTTTAGGAAAAAACGATCATTGGGCGCTTTCAGCCCAAATTTTTGTCAAACAATGGCTCGGCAATCAAAAGTCTTTTTCAATCACCACGTCTGGTTCTACAGGAAGCCCCAAAAAGATAGACCTTACCAGAGAGCAAATGATTGCCAGTGCCTTAGCGACCATTAAAACGCTCGATCTTTCTGAAGGAACAAAAGCACTGGTTTGCATCAATACATCCTTCATCGGTGGGCAGATGATGTTGGTCCGTGGCATCATCGGCAATTGGCAATTAGAATTGATGGAACCCTCTATCGATATTAGCCAGTTTTCAACGAATAAACCCTATGACTTTGCTGCTCTTGTGCCTTTACAAGTCAGTGCGCTGCTTAAATCTGAATCTGGTAAAAATTCGCTAAGCAAGATTAAAAAAATCATCATTGGAGGTGCTCCTGTTTCGAAAGACCTTACCGAAAAACTTCAACACCTGGAATGTCAGTGCTTTCATACTTATGGCATGACCGAAACTGTCTCTCACATAGGGTTAAGACCATTGAATGGGCCTAATCAGTCAGAATGGTTTAGCATTGTCGGGGATACTGAAGTAAGAACCAACAGGCAAGACTGTCTGGAAATCAGGGGAGCCATTACCCAAAATAAATGGATTACAACAAACGACATAGTCGAACTCCAGGCAGACAAATTCAAATGGCTAGGCAGGGCGGATTTAGTCGTCAACAGTGGTGGTATCAAAATCCTCATTGAAGAGGCGGAAGAACTAATTAAAGGGCAATTGCCAAATGAATTCTCCGGAACCATTGCTTTGTGGAAAGAAGAGCACACAGACCTTGGAGAAAGCCTGTTCGGCATGACAAATGATCAGAAGACGTTCGAATACATTCAAAAACATATTGACGTATTGAAAAGAGCTTTGCCTAAATACCATTTGCCTAAGACCTGGCGATTGATTTCTTCATTCCAGTTTACTCCAAGTGGAAAAATTGATCGTGCATCATCTCTTTCGAATACAAAGCCCTAGAAATCAGTCAACTGCAAGACATTCACCCCAGTCCAACACATTATTTCTGCAGAAGAATGATTAAATTAATAAGCAACCAACCTTCTATGAAAAAGCTCATTCTACTTTGCTTTTCATTTTTGTGCCTTACCCAAGTGGCTATAGGTCAGGAGTTATATAGGAAAGGGTTTATTCTCAGCAGTCCATTTGATACCATCCATGGACAGGTTAAATATTATAGCTATAACAAGGCGGCCATTCAATGTGTGTTTAGAAACGGTGATACCGGGGAGGAAAAGATATTTCAACCCGGAGACATATATGGATATGGTATTGAGGACAAGCTGCTATTTAACTCAAGGCGGATCAGTGACAAGCAGGTCGTTTTCTTGGAAGTAATTTATGAGGGAACAATGCGCTTGTATGGCTATCGCGATAGGTTCAGAAGAAACTACTTCTATTTGGAAAACACTTCTACTGGAGACTTTGAGGCACTAACGGAAAAAGTAATTGGTAATAAACTGCGCAAACGGGTTTTCAAACCTTATATCGATGTCTTAAAATTGATGCTCGACAAGAGCGACCTCATACTAGACAGGATAGAAAAAACGGCCCTTACCCATAAATCACTGACCAACCTTTTGGTAGAATACGACAGGCGCTATGCCCAATTCAAAGGCAAGGTGTTATTAGGTTCAAAGGAGCAATGGCCACCAACCACTGGTTTCTATTTAATTCAGGGTAATGCCCAGCAAAAACTTGGAGATTATAAGGGTACAGGAAACTCCTATCTGGCAGGAATCGGTGTCAAATTTCAAAAGGAGATCTCCCGAGGCACAAAAAGACTCTATCTGGATCTGGACTTAAACTTATCTTACGAATCATTCAATCAGACTTATGAGAGAACAGAAGAAGTGACGGACCAGTCTATTGTGACCAATGGGCTCAACTTTGCTTTTATCTCTACCAATACAAACATCCGGGGAGATGTCGATCACGAAACATCCGTAGATTTAAGGCGCTTAAATTTAGGCATGCCGATAAACATGAAATATGTTTTCCCTGGTAAAAAATGGCTCTTTACGATCAATAGTGGCATTAATCCACAACATGCAATTACTAAGAGTGGGCAGATCCATGGTGTGCTTCGCCAAGGCGAAAACGTCTTAGTTGATGTCACTAGCAGAGAAGAAACAGAAAGGTTCAGGATGGCAATTAATGTTGGTTTTGGCATCCAGCTCAAGGCCCAACGAACTTACTTCCTGGACTTTCAGCATTCTCCCTCATGGTTTAATCAGGGTATTCTGAAATACAAATACAGTTTTGTAAGAATCGGTGTCTTGTTGGACAAGTAGAAAACAGGGTTTAGTTCTTCAGCTTGATGATCTCTTTCTGTAGTTCAAGCACAATATTCTTGAGGTCATCAAAATTCAGATCGTCCTCCGTAGACTCGGGAATATCCATGCTAATAAATGCCTTTGCTTCCCAAATCTCGATGACATCCGAAGCCTCAATCCGATAGGGAGAATAAGCCTTGTTATCCGATACGAGAAATAATTGTCCGTGCTCTTGGGTATAGTCAAAGACTCTTTTATAAACAATACCTTCCTCTTTGGACAGCACGATGTAACACTTACCGTTTCTAATATTTGACAAGCCCTCCATATACTCACCAATTACAACTGTTCCAGGCTTAATGGGCAACATAGAGTCCCCGGTAATTTCGAAAGCCCTATAGGTGGCATTTCGAGGTAAGTTCGGTAATTGAAACTTAGGCATCTCCTCCAAATAATGAGGATCTGCATAACCATTCAGGTAGCCGGCTGAGGCCTTTTGAGGAATGAGATCGATATATTCTTTATCATCCTGATCAACTGTTATAGAAAGCACCTTCATATTGCCATCTGCCTCATTCAACGCTTCAATGGCCTTTAAATCCATTCTAGTCAGATCCTTAGTCAACAGATTATCTACAGAAACGCGAAACACTTTAGACATATTTAGAAGG
>CBDDKG010000004.1:0-95228 GCA_965230105.1 Roseivirga sp.
ACGACTGAAAAAAGAACTTACGATCATGAGAAGAAGGATGATGCACTTTACGAAAAGATGCATGCCGAACTCTATGACAAGCTTTATGCTTCCGTATCGCAGGCTATTGCCGACAAATACGTAAGAAGCTCTAATATTGGAGCTATCAAAGATGAATGGATGGAATCACTTCCAGAAGACCATGAATACGATGGCTTCCTGATCAGACAATTTTTCAAAAAGATACACAAAAAGGCCGCTAGAGATTTCGTTCTTAACGATTCAAAGAGGCTTGATGGTAGAGAATTCAATGAAATCAGACCGATTTCATGTGAGGTAGATTACCTTCCATCAGCACACGGTTCAGCCCTCTTTACAAGAGGTGAAACTCAATCGTTGACTTCATGTACTTTGGGTACAAAGCTTGATGAGCAAATGATCGATGGTGCTACCATGAGTGGTTATAATAAGTTCATTCTTCACTATAATTTCCCTGGTTTCTCAACTGGCGAAGTTAGGCCAAATAGAGGTCCGGGTAGAAGAGAAGTTGGACACGGTAACCTTGCCATGAGAGCCATCAAAAAGGTGCTGCCACCAGAAGATTCTAATCCTTACACAATGAGAATCGTTTCTGACATTCTTGAGTCCAATGGATCGTCTTCAATGGCAACGGTATGTGCAGGCTCACTTGCACTTATGGATACAGGTATCAAGATTTCGGCTCCTGTTTCAGGTATTGCAATGGGTATGATCTCAGATGCTGAAACTGGAAAGTATGCTGTCTTATCTGATATTCTTGGAGACGAGGATCACTTGGGTGATATGGACTTCAAAGTAACTGGTACTGAAAAAGGTATCACTGCTTGTCAGATGGATATCAAAGTAGACGGATTGTCTTATGAGGTACTAGAGCAAGCCCTCAACCAAGCCAAAGAAGGTAGACTTCATATCCTTGGAAAAATGGCTGAAGCCATAACTGAACCAAGAGAAGACTACAAACCACACGTTCCTAGAACAGAGCGTTTCAAAATTGACAAAGATCAAATTGGAGCGGTTATTGGGCCTGGAGGAAAGGTAATTCAAGAAATCCAGAAAGAAACAGGCGCTACAATCAATATAGAAGAAGTGGATGACAAGGGTGTTGTTACAGTTTTTGCTGTAAATAAAGATGCTATGTTGGCCGCGGTTGGTCGAATTAAGACTATTGTAGCTGTTCCTGACGTTGGAGAAGTATATGAAGGTAAAGTAAAATCAATTATGCCATTTGGCGCATTTATTGAATTTATGCCTGGTAAAGACGGATTACTTCATATTTCGGAGATTAAGTGGGAACGTCTAGAAAAAATGGACGGAGTACTGGAAGTAGGAGAAGAGATTAGTGTTAAGCTAATCGGTATTGACAAGAAGACTGGTAAATTCAGGCTTTCTAGAAAAGTACTTCTTCCAAAACCAGAGAATAAAACTGAACAGAAATAGAATACTGAGCGTTTGATAAAGTAGGAACTTTTCCTACTTTTCATATTGTTCGAAATGTTTCTATTACACAAGGATAAACCCAAAGTTTGAATGAGACAGCTTAAGATTAGTAAGCAGATTACCAACAGAGAGTCGCAGTCTCTTGATAAATACCTTCAGGAAATAGGCAAGGTGGATCTTTTGACCCCTGACGAAGAAGTAGATTTAGCGAAGAGAATCAGAGAAGGCGATCAGCTTGCGTTGGAAAAATTAACTAAAGCTAACCTTCGTTTCGTTGTTTCTGTTGCAAAGCAGTATCAAAACCAAGGGCTTTCATTAGGCGATTTGATTAATGAAGGAAACCTGGGTCTGATTAAGGCAGCACAGCGGTTTGACGAAACACGTGGTTTCAAATTTATATCCTACGCGGTTTGGTGGATTAGACAGTCAATTCTACAAGCATTGGCTGAGCAATCTCGTATTGTACGTCTTCCATTGAACAGAGTAGGGTCTTTAAATAAAATCTCTAAAACATTTTCGGAATTAGAGCAGAGATTTGAACGTGAGCCATCTCCGGATGAACTAGCAGAAGTACTAGAAGTAACTACTAAAGAAGTGGTAGATACAATGAAGATTTCTGGTAGACACGTCTCAATGGACGCACCATTCGTGCAAGGTGAAGAAAACAGCTTGTTGGATGTACTCGAAAATGATCAGGAGGAAAAACCTGATACAGGTTTAATGAATGACTCTTTAAGAAGAGAAGTTCAGAGGGCTTTGTCTACCTTGACACAGCGCGAGGCTGATGTCATTACCCTTTACTTTGGTCTTAATGGAGAGCACTCCATGACACTCGAAGAGATAGGTGAGAAATTCAACCTGACACGAGAAAGAGTAAGACAAATTAAAGAGAAGGCTATCAGGAGATTAAGACATACTTCTAGAAGTAAAGCTTTGAAACCTTATTTAGGTTAATTTATAAGATAATTGGCAAACGAAAGGCCTTCGAAAGAGGGCCTTTTTTATTTTAACGCGATCAGGGAACAATCCTTTGACAATAAGTTGTTAATCGATTAGTTTTGATGAAATAGGAAATTTTGGAGATGACTACAGAAAATGTAAAAGTATTAATTATCGGCTCTGGACCAGCAGGTTATACAGCAGCCATTTATGCATCAAGAGCAGGTTTAAGTCCGGTGCTTTACACAGGAGGCCAACCAGGTGGGCAGTTGACCACAACAAATGATGTAGAAAACTACCCGGGTTATCCTGAAGGAATTAATGGCCCTCAAATGATGGTTGATTTTCAGAAGCAGGCAGAGCGTTTTGGAACCGATTTGAGGTTTGGTCTTGCCACTAAGGTTGATTTTTCTAGTTATCCTCATAAAGTTTGGATTGATGATAAGCATGAGATTACTGCTGAATCAGTGATTATTTCAACTGGGGCAAGCGCTAAGTACTTAGGGCTTCCTTCTGAACAGACTTTCGCAAATAAAGGAGTTTCTGCTTGTGCAGTATGCGATGGGTTCTTTTATAAAGGCAAATCTGTGGCTGTTGTAGGTGCCGGAGACACTGCAGCAGAAGAGGCTACATATCTTGCGAACCTATGCCCTAAAGTTTATATGATTGTAAGGCGTGATGAGATGCGTGCTTCTAAAATTATGCAAGAGCGTGTTAAAACTACTCCAAATATTGAAATCCTTTGGGATACCGAAACAGAAGAGATTCTTGGTAATGATGAAGTCGGTGT
This sequence comes from Roseivirga sp., assembly GCA_965230105.1. Taxonomy (GTDB): domain Bacteria; phylum Bacteroidota; class Bacteroidia; order Cytophagales; family Cyclobacteriaceae; genus Roseivirga. Next base: position 3,185 of record CBDDKG010000004.1, read on the forward strand.
GACAGGGGCGAGAGTTGTTAATAACAAGACAGGGGAGAAGAGAGAGTTAGAAGTGAGCGGTTTCTTTGTGGCCATCGGTCATAAACCCAATACGGATATCTTCAAGGGCTGGTTAGATATGGATGAGACAGGTTACTTGAAAGTGAAACCAGGAACGTCTCATACTAATATAGAAGGTGTATTCGCAACGGGTGACGCAGCGGATAAGGTGTATCGCCAGGCAGTAACTGCAGCAGGTACAGGCTGTATGGGAGCATTAGATGCGGAGAGATTCCTAGCTGAAAAAGAATTTGAAATGTCTACAGCAGAAGTAGCTGAATAGACAAAAGTCAAAAGCCACCTCGACATGTCGGGGTGGCTTTTTTATTTCAAGAACATGATAAAACTAGATATTCTCGCCTTAGCGGCCCATCCTGACGATGTGGAACTGTCATGTGCTGGCACGCTTATCAAAGCCATTCAACAAGGTAAAAAAGCAGGTGTTGTAGATTTCACAAGGGGAGAACTTGGCACGAGAGGAACTCCTGAAATTAGAATGCAAGAAGCTCAGGCAGCAGGAAAGATCATGGGACTTTCAGCGCGTGAGAATCTTGGGTTCAGAGATGGGTTTTTCAAGAATGATGAAGTTCATCAATTAGAGGTCGTTAAAGCAATTAGAAAGTATCAACCGGAGATTGTTCTTGCGAATGCAATAGATGATCGTCATCCTGATCACGGAAGGGCTTCACTTTTGTCGAAGGAGGCCTGTTTTCTAGCCGGCTTGGCAATGATCAAAACAGAAGCGGATGGTGTTGAACAAACACCTTGGAGACCTAAGGCGGTATATCATTACATTCAGAGCATTCCGCATACGCCTGATTTTATTGTGGATGTAAGTTCAGCTTGGGAAACCAAAATGAATGCCGTTAGAGCCTTTAAAACACAGTTTCATGATCCAAATAGTGGTGAACCAGAGACCTATATTTCTTCTCCTGGGTTTATGAAAATGATCGATTCACGGGGTGTCCATTACGGTCACGAGATTGGTGTTGAATACGGAGAGGGCTTCACGGTTGAAAGAGCAGTAGGTACTAATTCAGTATTTGACTTGATTTAAGGAGCTAATCTGCTGATTTTCCAATTTTCTTTTTCCTTTTCGTAAAAGAGTCTGTCATGTAAGCGGCTCTGTCGGCCTTGCCAGAATTCAAATGAAGTGGGTTTAATCTTATAGCCTCCCCAGAAATCGGGTAAAGGCACTTTTCCCTCTTTAAATTTCTGTTTCATTTCAGCCAGCTTCACTTCTAAGATACTCCTGGAGCTAATTACACTGCTCTGTTGAGAGACCCAAGCGCCCAATTGACTACCGTGAGGTCTACTTGTAAAGTACTTGAGCGATGTTGCAGTGCTTACTTTTTCGGCAATACCATGAATACAAACTTGTCGTTCCATAGCGTACCAAGGGAATAGAATCGAAACCTTACCATTCTCTTCAATTTGTTGTGCTTTGCGACTCTTATAATTCGTGTAAAATACAATCCCATCCGTATCCAGCGCTTTCATAAGTACGGTCCTTTGAAAAGGTTGACCTGATGGATTAGTGGTACTCAGTACCATTGCGTTGGGTTCAAGGAGTTCGCCTTTTTGAGCTTCCTGGAACCATCTTTCGAATTGTTTGAAAGGATTAGCATCAGCAGAACTAACATCAAGAGATGCTTTCGTGTATTCCTTTCTTAAATCAGCAATGGCGTCTGTCATGTATCCAATATTTCTGTACAAATATAACAACACCTTAGACGAAAGTTTTTCTAATTCGTTAGGCAAAGTAAAAATGCATTTATAATTTTCTTTGAAGCGAGCATATGTTTCAATACGACAAAAATATTCCCGATCCAGAACCAGGAGATTTCCTCTTGTCTGAGCCCTTTTTAAATGATCCAAATTTTGAAAGAACAGTCATTCTCATTTGTGAGCATAATCATGAAGGTACTTTCGGGCTTGTGTTGAATAAACTTTCGGATTTGAAACTGGATGATGTATTGGAGGAGAAGATTACATTTCCGACCTATCTGAATATCGGAGGACCTGTAGAGCAGAATACGCTTCACTTCATTCATCGATTGGAGGATAAAGTTGAAGGTTCAATTGAATTAAACAACGGTCTGTACTGGAGCGGAGATTTTGAGCAAATTAAGTTCTTGTTGAATTCAAATCTGATTAGAGAAGAAGATATTCAGTTTTACCTGGGCTACTCGGGTTGGGGTGTTGGTCAGTTAAGAGCCGAGTTAGATAAACAGTCCTGGTTTATTCGTAAAAAAGCTACGGCTAACGAAATATTTGATATGGAATCAGATATACTTTGGAAGTCTATTTTGAAGCAGATGGGAGGTAAGTACAAGGTGTTTTCAAATTACCCTGTCGATCCTCGCTTGAATTAATAGTTTTACTAAATTTGATACTGTAACGGTGCGGCTGAAAGGCCGATAGCAATTAGAGACATGAGTGAAGACAAGAATAAGAAGGTGGAGGAAAAGGATCAGCCAGAATCTGCGGCTGAAGAGCAACAAGAAGTAACCCCACAAGAAGAAAAGGACACAAGCGAAACACCACAGGCTGCAGAAGAAACATCTGCAGAGAAAGGTGACTCACCGGAGGTTGTGGAAGTAGAAGCTCAGGTTGAGGAAAACACTCCAGAGACTGTTGAAGAAGTAACTACAACAGTTGCTGATGACAAATCTACTGAAGAACCAGATACAGCGATTGTCACAGATGAAGTTGAGGGTAAACCTACCGAGGAGTCTGCAGTAGTTGATACCCCAGAAGCCGAACCTCCCGCTGAAGTAGAATCCTCCGAAAAACCAGAGTCTTCAACTGAGGAAGTTCTCAATGAAACCGCTGAAGAGACAAGTGCTGATAGTGTAGAAGAAGAGGAGGAAGAAGAGCTTCCTGATTACACCACATATACTCGTGAACAGTTAGTTGAGGCAATCGAAGAGCTAACCCAACAAGATAGCTTCAAGCGTACCGATCGTGTGCTAAAAGAAATTGAACCACTTTTCACAGAGTTCGAATCAAACCTTCGAAAAGAGGCGGAAGAAAAATTTAAAGCAGAAGTAGGAGAGGAAGAAGAAGGTTTTGAGTTCAGGCATGATGAGCTTTACAATCGTTTCGATGCTTCACTCAGGTTGCTAAGGGATCGAAAAGCCTCTTACTATAAAGAGCGTGAAGCCAACAAAACCCGCAACCTTGAAAAGAAACAGGAGCTTCTGGAAAAATTAAGATCCCTGGTGGATGGAGAGGAAGCTACCACAAGCCTTAAGCCTATTAAGGAAGTCCAGGAAGTTTGGAAAGCGATCGGTCCCGTACCCAGTCAATACAATAAGACGCTTTGGGCTAATTACAATGCGCTATTGGATCGTTTCTATCATAACAGACATATTCTTTTTGAACTCAAAGATCTTGATAGAAAGAAGAATCAAGTGGCCAAAACTGAATTATGCGAGAAGGCAGAAGCCTTGAATAACCTCGAGAACGTTAAAGACGCGGTGATTCAGCTAAATGAATTACACGAAGAGTATAAGCGCATAGGAGCTGTGCCAAGAGAAGTACAAGAAGGACTTTGGCAAAGGTTTAAAGCGGCCTCTGATGTAATCTATCAAAAGCGCAAGGGCTTTTTAGAGCACTTAAAAGGCGACCTTAAAGAGAACTTGGTTAAGAAGAAGGAACTGATTGATGAGTTAAAGACCTTTACATCATTCAATTCAGATCGAATTAATGATTGGAATGCCAAAACCAAAGAGATTCTTGATTTGCAAAAGCGTTGGGAAGCCATTGGAGGCGTGCCTCGTGAAAATGCCAAGGAGATTAACCGATCGTTTTGGTCTACTTTTAAAGGTTTCTTTGCTAACAAAAATGAGTTTTTCAAGAAGCTGGAATCTTTAAGAAAAGAGAACCTTGCTAAGAAAGAAGCTTTGGTAGATGAGGCAATTGCACTTCAAAATAGTGAGGAGTGGGATAAAACTGCAGAGCAGTTAAAACAGCTACAACGCAGGTGGAAAGAAATTGGACCTGTTCCTGAAAAGCAGCGAAATGCAGTTTACGCTAAGTTTAAAGAAGCCTGTGATGTATTCTTTAACAATAAGCGCCAACAACTCAACCAGACTGAGTCTGCCTATGGTGAGAATCAGGAGAAGAAAGAGGCTTTGTTGTCTGAAATAGTGGAGAAGGCTAAAGGCAAAACAGGTTCTCAAGAAGAGTTAATGGAATTGATAGCCTCTTATAATGAAATTGGTTTTGTGCCCCGTGGTGCCATTAAATCTATTGAAGCAAAATTTAAGGAGTCTGTCAAGGTCTATGTAGATAGTCTTGGACTTGAAGCCTCAGACGCTGAGTCTTTGATGTTGAAAGCAGAACTCTCAGGTGGAAATAAAGGAGGAGGAGCCGACAAGAAATTCCAGAAGAAAGAGTCCACTTTAAGAAGGAAGATTTCCGAACTGGAGGATAATATTTCACTCTGGAACAATAACCTCGCATTCTTTGCTAACTCTAAGACAGCGGATAAGTTGAAAGAAGAGTTTGATGAAAAGATTTCTAAGGCTGAAGAAGAAGTACAAAACCTTAAAAAGCAACTTAGAATTCTAAGAAGTATTTGACAACCAATGGGTTGAAAAATCTTTAAAAATTTGACATTGGCAGCTTTGCAATTTTAGAAGACACTTCTATCTTTGCACTCGCTTTGAACGAAAAGCAAAAAAGCCTCCTTAGCTCAGATGGTAGAGCAACTGACTTGTAATCAGTAGGTCATTGGTTCGATCCCGATAGGAGGCTCAAAAAAGACAATCAGAAATGGTTGTCTTTTTTGTTTTTACCCTTCTTAAAAAGTATATCGAAGCTTGCACGATTTTGGTCTTGAATCTTCAGTGAATTATTTATCTTAAAGGGATGATTGATCCCGGACGAAGAGAATTCTTGACCAAAGCTTCAGTACTTTCTTTGTCTGCACTCTTTCCCGCGCCCCTGTGGCCCACAAATCAAAGGACCAAACGTCAATTCAGGATTTGCTTAAACCCCGGAAGTATAGGTGTTCAACTATCGCAACAGGCATTGCTTGACAATGCCATTGCCTATGGTTTTGAGGCCATTGTGCCTCTGACGGATCAACTCGCTACCATGAGAGATCAAGGCCTGGACGCATTCCTTGAAAAGATGAAAGAGAATCAGATTACCTGGGGTACCGCTAATCTACCGGTACAATTTAGAGAGTCTGCCCCTGACTTTCGATCCGACTTTTCAAGGCTTAACGAAGCAGCTTATGCCTTAGAACTCTCTGGAGCAAAGAGAATGTCCACATGGATTATGCCTACCCATGATAAATTGACTTACCGTCAAAATTTCGATCGGCATACGCGAAGGCTCAAAGAGGTGGCACGGTTACTGGCAGATCATGATATCATGTTAGGACTTGAGTACGTGGGGCCAAAGACTCTCATGTCAAGAGATAAGTTTAGTTTTATCAGGACCATGAGGGAAGTGCAGGAATTAATCGATGCTATTGATGAACCTAATTTGGGGATTCAGCTCGATGCTTTCCATTGGTATTGTGCAGGAGAGTCCGATCAAGATATCCTAAACCTGGACCCCAAAAGCATTGTAACGGTAGACCTGAACGATGCAAAGACAGGTAGAACAGCAGCAGAACAACTCGACTGGGAGAGAGAATTACCTTCAGCAACTGGGGTAATTGATATTGAGAAGTTTTTAATTGCTCTATTAGAGATTGGCTATGATGGGCCAGTTAGGGCAGAACCTTTTAATCAAGAACTTAATAGTTTGGATAATGAAGCGGCATTGCAAAAGACTATTGATGCGATGCGACAGACCATTTCCATTATTGAATAATAATCAACCTTATGCAGATAATTGAATCAGCCAAAACGTACGATGTAGCCATAGTAGGATCAGGTGCAGGTGGCGGAATGGCGACTAAAATCCTCTCTGAAGCAGGCTTCGATGTGGCGGTTTTGGAAGCAGGCCCATTCTTTGACCCAGCTCAAGACGAATACAGAAATCAATTGCGTTGGCCTTGGGAATCACCCAGAAGAGGGGCGAGCTCGGACAGAAGATCTTTTGGAGACTTTGATGCCGCTTATGGCGGATGGAATTTAGAAGGTGAACCTTTTACCAATGAAAGTGGAACTGACTTTCGATGGTTCAGGTCCAGAATGCTAGGAGGTAGGACCAATCACTGGGGCAGAATATCTCTGAGATTTGGACCTCTGGATTTCAAAAGAAAGAGTATTGATGGTTTAGGTGATAACTGGCCCATTGGTTATGATGATGTTAAGCCTTACTATGATAAAGTAGATAAGTTGATCGGAGTATTCGGAAGTAAGGAGAATATCAAAAATGAACCTGACGGTTTCTTCCTGCCGCCTCCAAAGCCTCGATTGCATGAGTTACACTATATTAATGCGGCTAGAAAAACAGGGATTCCAGTAATTCCTTCAAGGCTATCTATCCTTACCAAGCGTATTAACAATCAGCGTGGAAGCTGTTTCTATTGTGGGCAGTGTAATCGAGCATGTTCTGCCTATGCTGATTTCTCTTCGGGAACATGTCTCATTTTTCCAGCACAGAAGAATGGCGGTAAGGTTGAGCTCTTCACTGAAGCTATGGTGAGTGAGGTGACTACGGATAAAGAAGGCAAGGCAACAGGCGTAACTTATGTCAATAAACTAGACAGGAAGACTTACCATCTAAAGGCAAGAACGGTTGTAATGGCAGCCTCCGCATGTTCGACTGCAAGAATTCTACTTAATTCGAAGAGTTCTGTTCATCAAGATGGTCTTGGCAATAGTAGTGGAGTTGTGGGTAAGTATCTCCATGATTCTACAGGAGCCAGTAGAGCAGTATTCATTCCTAAACTTATGGATCGTAAGATTTATAATGAAGACGGTGTTGGAGGAATGCATGTATATACTCCTTGGTGGTTGAATGATGCCAAGTTAGACTTCCCGAGGGGCTATCACATTGAGGTCTGGGGAGGCATGGGAATGCCTAGTTATGGATTTGGTTTCAACCCGAATGATTTAAATAAGATCACGGGTATGGGTGAAGTTGGTGGATATGGCAATTCGCTAAGAGAAGACATAAAGCGCTACTATGGTGCTGTAATAGGAATTTCTGGCCGGGGAGAGAGTGTTCCTCAAAAGGGCAACTACTGTGAAATTGACAATGAAGTGGTCGATGAATGGGGGATTCCGGTCTTAAAGTTCAACTATCAATGGACGGACAATGAAGTCAAACAAGCTAAGCACATGCAAGATACCTTTGAAGAGGTGTTGAGCGCTACCGGTGGAATTCTATTGGGAGATAAGCCAGGTGCTGATCGGGAATATGGCCTCACAAAGCCTGGGGAGATCATTCACGAGGTGGGAACCACCCGAATGGGCAATGATCCAAGAACTTCAGTCACCAACAAATACAATCAACTGCATGATTGTGAAAATGTATTTGTTATGGATGCAGGACCTTTCGTTTCGCAGGCAGACAAAAATCCAACCTGGACCATTTTGGCCCTTGCATGGAGAGCATCTGATTATTTAGTAGACCAAGTCAAAAAACGTAATATCTAAGAGTTATGGATAGAAGAGATTCATTAAAAGGTTTGTTGGTAGGCTCCGTAGCTGGTGGCTTGTTAGTTACTGGCTGTGCTCCGGAGGTTGCAGAAGAAACGACTGAAGAAGCGGGTTTACCAGGCTATGGTAGAACAGTAAGAGAGCAAGAGCATGACAGGGAAGTACTCGCTGAAGTATTTCTGAATGAACATGAGTTGGAAACCATAGCAGTATTGTGTGATATAATTTTACCCGCAAAAGCAGAAATAGGCGGAGCAGTAGACGCTGAAGTTCCGGCATTTATCGAGTTCATTGTGAAAGATATGCCAAGACAGCAACTACCTATTCGTGGAGGGCTGGCTTGGCTCGATAATCATTCTAACAAACTTCATAACCTTGAGTTTAAAAAACTGAGCAATGAGCAGCAACTTGCTATTTGTGATACGATCGCATTTCCTGGTAAGACAGCTCCGGAGCTAATGGCAGGAGAGAAGTTCTTTACCAGAATGCGGAATTTGACCCTGACAGGTTACTACACTTCTGAATTAGGTATTAAGGACTTGGGTTATCAGGGAAATCGTCCCGGTGTCTGGGACGGAGTGCCTCAGGATGTATTGGATGAACAAGGTTTGGCGTATGAAGAAGATTGGTTGGCAAAATGTGTTGACCAAAGCAAGAGGATGGATATTGCTCAATGGGATGATGATGGCAATTTGCTAACGTGATAAAGGTCTTCATACTATCGATTTTCATGCTCTTTTCTTGTTCGAATTCTGTTGAACAGGAAAGCAGCATCTCTAAAGTCCTTTCGGTAGATGAGTTGCAACAGCTTATCAAAGAGAAAACGGACTTACAGCTAATCGATGTTAGAACCATAAGAGAATACAATGCTGGTCGCCTCCCTAATGCTAAGTTGATCGACTATTATAAATCCGATTTCAAAAATCAGCTTCAAAAACTTGATAAAGAAAAGCCTATTGCGGTATACTGTGCTGTAGGAGTCAGAAGTAGTGGAGCATTAAGAATCTTGAAGAGTCTCGGGTTTAAGGAAGCCTATGATTTACAGGGAGGAATCGAGGCTTGGAGAAAAAAGAAGTTTCCAATACAAAAATAATTTATTGAATCATCTCTTTGATTTTCAGTGATCTACCTGCACTATACAACCTTAGATAAAAGGCTGGGACAGAAAATTCAGATCAGTTTACTTGATTTTCATTATTACAATATTCACCTTCATGCCAGATATGAGCAATAACCGAATTGTCATTACCCAAATTATTAGCATTGTGGAAGATCACAAAGCAGGGTAGGATATTGTCTCTATATTTAAGAAACTGAAGCCTTCCCGTTAAAGAGAAGGCTTTTTTATTACATTAAAATGCAATTGAATAACATCATTATTAGCGTAGTCATTATTAGCTACCCCAGTGGGTGAGTGAGCGACTATTGTCTTAAATGGAAAGCCTTTCTCACTAAATGAGAAAGGCTTTTTTATTGACTATTAAGAAGAAATGAGCGCTGAAAGTCACGTTCGAAATCGATTGCAAATCGCCTTGAGAGTTGTAATCCATAAATAGTTAAGTATCTGTAATTCAGTTATATAAAATTAAAGTATTGAAAATTTAAAATTGTAGAAGACTTAAAAATCAAATAAATGAAAGCTGAAAACCGCCATAAGTTTATCACTGAGAATATATCACACAATTGCCTTGTCAGCTATGAATACATGAAAGCCGAACTCAACAAATACAGCAAAAGATTGACGCAGGATCCTACGCAACCGGCATCTCAGGCCATGTTGTATGGTATAGGTTTAACCGATGAAGACATGCAAAAAGCCCAGGTCGGTATTGTCAGCACAGGCTACGAGGGCAATACATGCAACATGCACCTGAACGACCTTGCAGTTCAAGTAAAGACCGGAGTAGTTAATGCCGACTTGGTGGGTTTGATCTATCATACGATTGGAGTCAGTGACGGCATATCAAACGGAACAGAAGGCATGCGCTATTCATTGGTTTCCAGAGAAATCATTGCAGATTCAATTGAAGCCGTTGCCGGAGCGCATTACTATGATGGCTTGATCACCGTAGTAGGCTGCGATAAGAACATGCCAGGAGCATTGATGGCCATGGGCCGCTTGAATAGGCCATCCTTGATGGTTTATGGAGGTACAATAGCCTCAGGCTGCTACAAAGGCAAGAAACTCAATATCGTATCTTCATTCGAGGCATTGGGAGAAAAGTTTGCGGGCAATATTTCTGATGAAGACTACAAAGGCATTATCAAGAACTCTTGTCCTGGGGCGGGAGCATGTGGAGGCATGTATACGGCAAATACCATGTCTTCTGCTATCGAAGCATTGGGTATGTCACTGCCTTATAGTTCGTCAAACCCAGCAATTAGTTCAGATAAAACAGAAGAATGTGCCCGAGTGGGGAGGGCAGTAAGAAGACTGCTCGAGCTGGACCTTAAACCTAGGGATATTCTGTCGAAGAAGTCATTCGAAAATGCCATCCGGCTTATCACTGTTTTAGGAGGTTCTACAAATGCAGTGATGCACTTGATCGCCATTGCCAAGAGCGTTGATATTGATTTAACACTCAAAGATTTCCAGAGGCTTTCGGATGAAACCCCATTTCTCGCAGACCTAAAGCCTAGTGGGCAATATCTGATGGAAGATTTGCACGAGGCTGGTGGTATACCTGCAGTAATGAGGTTTATGCTTGATCATGATATGCTTCACGGTGAATGTATGACGGTTACTGGACATACCATTGCTGAGAACTTGTCAAAAGTGGAACCTATCCAGTCCGAGTCCAAGCTGCTGAAGCCATTGAATAGTCCCATTAAGGAGACAGGGCATCTTCAGATGCTCTTTGGCAATTTAGCCGAAGAAGGCTCAGTAGCGAAGATTACCGGAAAAGAAGGAGAACGTTTTGAAGGTAAGGCCATTGTCTTTAATGATGAGTTTTCAGCAATCGAAGGGATAAGAAATGGGTCAGTAAAAGCAGGTCATGTCATAGTCATTAGATATGAAGGTCCGAAAGGTGCACCAGGAATGCCAGAGATGTTAAAACCAACATCGGCCATTATGGGTGCTGGCTTAGGCAAATCTGTTGCCTTGATTACCGATGGCAGGTTTTCTGGTGGAAGCCATGGCTTTGTGGTTGGACATGTCACCCCTGAGGCACAGGTAGGAGGGGCAATTGCACTGGTTGAAAATGGAGATGAGATTGTCATTGATGCTCAAGAGAACTCAATAACCCTCAATATCAGTGATGAGGAGATGTCTAAGCGGAGGGCTACCTGGATATCACCGTCTCTTAAAGTGAGTGCAGGAGTACTTAAAAAATATGCTAAAACGGTCGCTTCTGCCTCTGAAGGCTGCGTTACCGACAATTGATTCACTATGGAAGTAATACTAAAACCAGCAACCGAGACAAAACTCCATATATCTGGAGCTGAAGCTTTGATTAGGTCATTGCTAGCCGAACAAGTGAAGATGTTGTTCGGCTACCCAGGAGGCGCAATTATGCCTGTATATAATGCGCTTTATGACTTTCAGGATGAACTTCAACATGTGCTTACGCGTCATGAACAAGGCGCTATTCATGCGGCTCAGGGATTTGCCCGTGCTACGGGTGAAGTAGGGGTAATATTAGCCACTTCAGGACCAGGTGCAACTAATCTTATCACAGGTATTGCGGATGCTATGATAGATTCGACTCCCTTGGTTTGTATAACTGGACAGGTTGGTTCTGGACTTTTGGGTTCTGATGCCTTTCAGGAAACTGACATAGTCAGTATTTCTATGCCTGTAACTAAATGGAATTGCCAGGTGACTAGGGCCAAAGATATTCCGGCTGCTTTAGCAAGAGCTTTCTATATCGCCAAATCAGGCCGTCCGGGGCCGGTATTAGTGGATATAACCAAGGATGCCCAGTTTCAACCCTTTGATTTTGAATATAGAAAGTGTGTTGAAATTAGAAGCTACAAACCCATTCCACCATTAGATCCAACCCAAATTAAGAGGGCAACTGAATTGATCAATGAAGCTCAAAAGCCAATGATCCTATTTGGTCAGGGAGTTATTCTTGGTAAAGCAGAGGAGGAATTTAGACAGTTTGTCGAGAAAACGGGAATTCCTTCGGCTTGGACACTTTTAGGGCTTTCGGCAATGCCAACTGACCATCCACTGAATGTAGGGATGCTTGGAATGCATGGTAACTACGGTCCAAATAAACTCACCAACGAATGCGATGTACTGATTGCTGTGGGAATGCGCTTTGACGATCGAGTTACGGGTAATCTTGACTACTATGCTAAGCAAGCGAAAGTTATCCATTTGGACATTGATCCAGCTGAGATAAATAAGAATGTCAGGGTTGATATTCCAGTCTTGGGTGATTGCAAAGAGAGTTTAAGTGCTTTAACCAGACAAGTAAGACTCAACAGTCATCGTGCTTGGTTGGAAGAGTTTAAAGCCTTAGAGAAGGTCGAATATGACAAAGTCATAGAGAATGAATTGAAGCCGGTTAAAGGTGCTCTGAAAATGGGTGAGGTGATCGCAGAGATCAATGAACTGACGAAAGGCGAGGCTATTTTGGTCACCGATGTGGGTCAACATCAAATGATGGCCTGTAGGTATACAAGGTTTAATCAGAGCAGAAGTAATATTACTTCTGGAGGCCTTGGTACTATGGGTTTTTGCCTTCCTGCAGCACTAGGTGCTAAACTCGGAGCCCCAGAGCGAGAAGTCATTGCCGTAATCGGTGATGGCGGTTTTCAAATGACCATACAGGAGCTAGGAACAATCTTTCAAACTGAAACTACCGTCAAGATTGTGATCCTGAACAATAACTTCTTAGGTATGGTAAGGCAGTGGCAGCAGTTATTCTTCGATAAAAGGTATTCCAGCACCGAGCTGGTCAACCCGGACTTTATCAAGATAGCGGAGGGTTATGGCATTGAAGGAAAGTCGGTGACTGAAAGAGGAGATCTCAGACAGTCTATCGAAGAGATGATTGCCTATGATGGTAGCTTTTTATTGGAAGTGAAGGTGGGTAAAGAGGACAACGTTTTTCCAATGGTTCCATCTGGTGCATCAGTTTCAGACATAAGATTGACATAAGATGGTTAAATCATTTACCATATCAATTTTTACAGAGAATAGTATTGGCTTACTACACAGGATCACTTCGATTTTCACGAAGAGGCACCTGAGTATTGAGAGCCTAAATACTTCAGAGTCAGAGACTGAGAATGTCTTTCGTTTCACAATCGTCTTGAAAGCCGAGGAAGAACTTGTCCAGAAAATTGTGAAACAAATAGAGAAGCAAATAGAAGTCTTAAAAGCAGTATATCATCTGGATGGGGAGACTGTATTTCAAGAAATAGCACTGTATAAAGTGTCCACAGAGAAAGCCTCTGAGAACAATTTAGTCGAGCGACTTATCCGCGATAATCACGCGAGAATACTATCCATGGAACAGGAATTCATGATAATTGAAAAGACGGGTCATAAAGAAGAAACACAGGAATTGCTCGAATTTCTAAAGCCTTATGGCTTAATCGAGTTTGTCAGGTCGGGCAGAGTGTCTGTCATTCGACCTAAGAATGAATTACAAAAGGAATTTTAAACATTAATCTAAATAAAATGGCTTTAATCAATTTTGGTGGAGTAGAAGAAAATGTCATCACGAGAGGTGAGTTTCCACTTTCAAAAGCACGAGATGTATTGGCAAATGAAACCGTAGCGATTATCGGTTATGGTGTTCAGGGACCTGGACAATCATTAAACCTTCAAGACAACGGTATTAAAGTGATTGTTGGACAAAGACAAGAATCTAAAACTTGGGACAAGGCGATTGCAGATGGCTGGGAACCCGGTGTTAGCTTGTTTCCAATTGAGGAAGCATTAGAACGTGCTTCGATCATTTGTTATCTGCTTTCAGATGCAGCACAGATTCAGTTATGGCCTACGGTAAAGAAGCACTTGACGGCCGGAAAAATGCTTTACTTCTCTCACGGTTTTGGTGTGGCATATTCGGAAAAGACAGGGATTGTGCCACCTGCCGATGTAGATGTTGCCTTAGTGGCTCCAAAAGGGTCTGGTACAAGTTTGAGGCGCCTTTTTCTTGAAGGAAAAGGACTTAATTCTTCTTTTGCCATCCACCAGGATGCGACAGGAAAAGCCAAAGATCGAATTGTGGCTTTGGGTATTGGTGTAGGCTCAGGGTATCTGTTTGAAACCACTTTTATCAAAGAAGTTACCTCTGACCTAACTGGAGAAAGAGGTACACTAATGGGAGCAATTCAAGGTTTGTTTATGGCGCAGTATGAAGTTTTGAGGGCCAATGGCCACTCACCTTCAGAAGCATTTAATGAGACAGTTGAAGAGGCCACCCAATCGTTATATCCGCTCGTAGCAGAAAATGGAATGGACTGGATGTACGCGAATTGTTCTACCACTGCTCAGAGAGGAGCTTTGGATTGGAAAGATAAGTTTCATGCCGCTACTAAGCCTGTTTTCGAGGAATTATATGCCTCAGTCGTTGCTGGAACTGAGGCCCAAAGGTCTATAGATTCAAACTCTCAATCTGATTATAGGGAAAAGCTTCAAGAGGAGTTGGACGAACTCCATAATTCAGAAATGTGGAGAGCAGGAAAGGCCGTAAGAGCTTTAAGACCAGAAAATGCTCCTGCAATCAAAGAAGAAGAATTTGTTTAAAAAAAATCGCCCTGTTTCTGCTTTTGCAGGAGCAGGGTGCTATAAAATGCAGACAACTACCTATATACCTTCTCTGGCTGACATAGAAGAAGCTGCTAAGCGGATTCAGAATGTTGTGACTCATACTCCACTATTAGAAAACCTTACTTTTTCTGAAAAGTATAGAGCAAATGTGCTTTTCAAAAGAGAGGATTTACAAGTTGTTAGGTCTTACAAAATACGCGGTGCCCATAACAAGATTAGTCAGCTGAATAATGAACAAAGGGCTAATGGTGTGGTCTGTGCCAGTGCAGGTAATCATGCCCAAGGTGTGGCATATTCCTGCTGCAAACTAAAGATTCAGGCAACCATTTTCATGCCTGCTCCAACACCTAAGCAAAAGGTTGAGCAAGTAAAGCTCTTCGGGAAGCAATATGTAGATGTTATCTTGAACGGAGACACCTTTGATGATGCTTATCATCTTGCAGTAAACTATTCGAGTATTCATAAAGGTAATTTTATTCATCCGTTTGATAATAAAGAAGTTATAGAAGGCCAAGGAACTGTAGGCTTAGAAATTCTGAAGGACGCTAAACTACCTATTGACTATCTATTTGTGCCCATTGGTGGAGGTGGCTTATCAGCAGGTGTGTCTGCTGTATTCAGGCAGTTAAGTCCTATGACAAAGATTATCGGTGTTGAGCCGGAAGGGGCTCCGGCCATGAAAGAATCCATAGCGGCCGGTATAAATCAAACACTTCAAAAGATAGATAAATTCGTTGATGGAGCGGCAGTTCATCGGGTAGGAGAAAAGACCTTCGAGATATGTCGGCAGTTACTTGATGAAGTCGTTACTGTTCCTGAAGGCTTGATTTGCTCTACCATGCTCGAACTCTATAATCGTGATGCCATTGTGGTAGAACCCGCAGGGGCATTGAGTTTGTCTGCCTTAGAGCAATTTAAAGAGCAGATGGAAGGAAAAAATGTGATTTGCGTCCTGTCGGGAAGTAACAATGATATCTCTAGAACCGAGGAGATTCGAGAAAGAGCATTGCTCTACAATGGGTTAAAGCATTTCTTCATCATTAAATTTCCACAAAGGGCAGGAGCATTAAAGGAGTTTTTGACAGATGTTCTGGGGCCTAATGATGATATTGTGCACTTCGAGTACACCAAAAAAACTTCTCGTGAAAAAGGCCCTGCATTGGTAGGGATAGAGCATCAATCCAAGGATGATTTCTTGCCGCTTATGAATCGCTTAAAGGAAAAGAATTTTAGCGCTCAATACCTCAATGAGTACTCAGACTTATTTAGCTATATTATTTGATTAGATGATGATCCCAAGTGGAGCTGTATCGCTCCATCCACCACGTGTAAAGTCCGGAAACTCCTGAGGCATCCCATCTTGTGCTACTGAAGTTTCACTCAAAGGAGATACCGCACTCCAGAAGCAGCCTTCATATACGTTTTGGTCCATAGGCCAGCCATTTCTAAGGCATTCTATAATACGATAGCGCATAATGCCATCCATGCCTCCATGACCACTTCCTTTAGCTGACTCTGAAAGCCTAGTGTATAATGGGTGATCGTATTTGTCATAAAGGGCCTGTAGGTCTTTTCCCTGTGCCCATTGGTGATGACTGTCGGTAATACCCTCAATACCGCCTTCTAATGCTACACGTGTGGGAAAGCCAGCCAATGTGCCTTTGGTGCCTTGAATCAGATTTAACCTGGAATAAGGTCTTGGACTGGTTTCATCCCATTGCACCATAATGGTACGACCCATACTCGTTTTAATAATTGAAGTATTCAGGTCACCTCCTTGATAGTCAAGCTGATTCCATTTGTGATCAGTCGCATAATTCTTCTTGGCGTAGTCTTGCCTGCCCAATGCAGGTGTTGAAAAGGACACTAATTTCTTAAAAGTATCATCTCCTCTGGCAATGTTCATGTATTGCGCTACCGGCCCCAATCCATGCGTAGGGTAGAGGTTCCCATTTCGTTTGGCATAATGATGTGTTCTCCATGAACCGGTGCCACGTTCTTGCTCTTCCATCTGAAATCTTAGTTCATGGATGTAGGAGGCCTCCGCATGGAGCAGGTCACCGACAAGTCCCTGACGGCACATATTCAGGTACATCAACTCGTCTCTACCATAGTTGACATTTTCCATCATCATGCAGTGTTTCTTGGTTGATTCGGAAGTATCGACAATCTCCCACATTTCCTCAATGGTTAGGGCAATTGGGACTTCTACAAAGGCATGTGCTCCCTTTTTCATGGCTTCAATAGCCATTGGTGCATGATTACTCCAGTTGGTGCTAATAAATACTGCGTCTGGTTTTACCTCATCCAGCATTACCTTCCATTGATTTTCATTAGCAGTATACAGTGCAATGTTTTGATGTCTTTGTCCAGCACCAATCTCTTCGCAAGTAGTTTTAGATCGTTCTGCCCAATCTTCATAAAGATCACTGATGGCTACTATTTCGGTACCTTCAAGCATGGCAAGGTTTCTGGCATGCCCGCTTCCTCGTGCCCCAACACCAATCAAGGCTACTCGCACTGTTTCGATTTTCGGAGCAGCAAAACCTCCCATATATTCTGCATTTGAAGCTCTTTGAGGAGCTTCTTCTGCACAGCTGTCAAAGGCGGTGGCAGTTGCAATGGCCGCGGCCGTTAAGGATGTCTTCTTAAGAAATTTACGTCTGTCGAGGTTTTTCATGTGTAATAGATGATTTCTGGATTACAAGTTGCAAAATAATCTGACAATTGAGAGAGAGATGTTATCAGAGGACAGAAGAGTGGATTGTAGGTAGGATATCATTAAGTTCGAATATTGAGTTCTCATGAGTAATCTATTATTCGTCAGGCCACACATTGAACCAGAAGAAAAAAAGCACGACTTTTGATTCAAGGTTGGCTCTGAAATTAAGTTTTATTAGAAAGCTCTAAAAATGAACCTCGATCTGCTAGAAGAATACTTGTTAATTGCTTTAGATGATAGTAAAGGTCAATTTGTAATTGATTCAACGCATCTTCATTATGGATTTGCTGGTGCTATTCTTCTGGAGTTGGCCTTGCGTGAAAAAATCAGTATTTCAGGAGAATATGTGAGGGTTAATGATAGCTCCGCAGTTACAGAAGTGGCTTTGAACAAAGCACTTGAGTACATCGAAGAAAAGGCTAAGTCAACGAAGGTAAAAGATGTGATCAATGGATTGGCCAAACAGGCTAATGATCTGAAACAGGATGTTTTACAGAGACTAATTAATAAAGGTATTCTAAAAAAAGAGGAGCATAAAATCCTTTGGCTTATCCCCAATAATAAATATCCGGCAAGTGATATGACACCCGAAAACAAGGTGAGGGAACGGATAAAAGCAGTTATGCTCTATGGTGCTAAGTCTGAGCCGCGAGATGTCATGTTATTAAGTCTTATTGATGTTTCTGACCTCACAAAAGAGGCGTTTAGAGATAAGGAAGACTATAAAAAAGTCAAGGAAAAGATCAAGGAAGTCACTCAAGATGTAAAGATCAGCGGTGCGATTAATAAGAGCATTCGTGAAATTCAGGCAGCCATAATGATTACGATTATGGCTTCTGTTGTGGTTACTACCACCATTACTTCTAATTAATGATAGCAGGAATGAAACTAATATTTCTTTAGAGCGTATTGATACATTGTTTAACAATGCATTGAAATGCCATGCAATCTTCTCAACTACTAAAAGGAACTTTTCAGACCATTATTCTTTCAGTACTTGCCAAGCAAGGGCGTATGTACGGCTATGAAATCACACAGAAAGTGAAAGCGCTTTCTGATGAAGAGATTGTAGTCACAGAGGGCTCACTTTACCCGATTCTTCACAAGTTGGAAGAACAAGGCTGGGTAAAAGCCGAAAAAGTCAACATAGGAAATCGTGTCAGGCGCTACTATTCGCTGACTGAATCGGGTACTGATCAGGAGCGAATTAAACTTATGGAATTCGAGCGATTTGTGTCTATTGTCAAGGGAGTACTTTATTCAAAGCCAAGCCTATGAAAGATGCTCAGGTAGATTGGATTAGGGAAGAACTCACAAAGCGAGGCGTTTCATATGGCCCTTTATATGACGATCTTCTGGACCATGTCTGCACGGAGGTAGAGAAGGGTATGGAAGACGGATTGAGCTTTGGTGACGCATATGAAAAGGCCATTGCCCGAATAGAACCAAAGGGGTTGCACACCATTGAAGAACGGACTATAAAAACTTTAAACTTCACCACCTTGATCAAGAATTACCTACTTATCTCTCTGCGAAACCTTTGGCGCAATCGCTGGTATACCAGCACTAACTTATTGGGTTTGACTGTTGGTTTAACAGCTTGTTTACTCATATTTCTGTTTATCCGCTATGAAAAGAGTTATGACAAGTCCCACCCTGAAAAAGACCTTTGGAGATTGTACACGATCAGGCATGAGGATAATGGTGTGAGTAGTCGAACAGCTTTCAGCGGAGCGCCATGGGGTCCCGCATTAGCAGAAGAAATACCGGCTTTGACATCTCCAGCACGTTTTATGAAATATCGCCTGCCGGTTCGTATTAGTGTTCCATCCACGAGTGATTACTTTTCAGAACCAAATCTTATTTGGGCCGATCAATCTGCACTTCAATTATTTGATCTACCTCTGATAATGGGCAGCCAGGAGACAGCTTTAGCTGACCCAAGAAGTATAGTAATTAGTGAGAGTACCGCTTTCAAGTTTTTTGGAACTAATGATGCTATCGGTAAGACCATCACCTACAATGATGAGTTTGACCTTCAGGTAACTGGAGTAATGAGAGACATGCCTGAAAATATGCATTTCAAGGCAGACCTGATTGGTTCCTTTAACACGATGGGCGATGCATTCTGGGACATTGTAGATAACTGGGGGATTCTCTACTACTACACCTACTTTAAGATGGAAGAGAAGGCAGATCCTTTGGTAGTTGCTGAGGCTGCCAATAATTTCTTTGCCCGACACATGGGGAAGGAATGGACCGATGACCGATCGGTAGGCCTACAAAAGGTGACAGATATCCATTTGAGGTCAGATCTCGAAAATGAACTTAAGGCCAATTCAGACATCAATCGGCTCTACTTACTTGCAGCCATTGCCGCAGTTATTTTACTGCTGGCTTGTGCAAATTTCATAAACCTAAATATGGCCCGTTCGGTGAAGAGAACCCGGGAAGTAGGGGTCAGAAAGGTTATGGGAAGTCTAAGATGGCATATTGTTGTTCAATTTATCTCTGAAAGTTTTACACTGGTACTTTTGGCTACATTACTTTCCGCCTTATTGGTGTTGGTCGCGTTGCCATCTTTTAACCAACTGCTTGGTCTAAGGATGGATCCCATCGGTATGGCAGACTTTACTCTATTAGGTTATATAGTATTAGTCCTTGGGATAATTAGCTTTTTGGCAGGTTTTATCCCGGGTCTGTTGACTTCACGTTTACAGACAGTCAATGCACTAAAGGGAAGTTTTCTGGGTTTGAAAGGTTCCTTGTCTATCAACAATGGTCTGCTGCTCTTTCAGTTTACTATTTGTACAGTTTTGCTTATTGCGATCGGTACAATCAGACTTCAACAACAGTATATAACCGAAAAAAATCTAGGTTATGATCAGGGTCAGTTGTTGATGATTTCAACCAGTGACATCGACCAAGAGCAGGTAGATTTAGTGAAACGAACCTTAAAAGAAATTCCTGCAGTGGACCAGATTTCCTTTACTTCACACAAACTTGTAGGAGACCAACCTTACCATGCCAGCTACGCTTTCAATGCACCTAACATGCTTGTAGACACATTGTTGTTAGGTAGGCTACATATCGATAAGGACTTCATAAGTACTTATAAGGTAAAACTCTTATCAGGTAGGGATTTTAATCCTCAATTGGTGACGGATACGGCTTCTTTTCTGGTAAATGAAACTGTTGTACGCAAGCTGGGACTTAAGAATAATGAGCAGGCCTTGGGCTATAGTATTCAGTATCTTACGCAAGGTGTTAATGGCCGGTATCCCAGAAACGGCCGAATCATTGGGGTAGTAGAAGATTTTCACTTCCAAACGCTGCATCACGACATTGAAGGTTTTGTCATGGATATTCAACCTGCACGTTATCATTTTTATGCTTGCCGCATCACAGGTAAGGACTATCAGCAAGTGGCCGCTTCGGTATTGACTGCAATCGATCAACTTATGCCGAATACGAGGCCAGACTACTTTTGGCTCGATGAACATCAAGCAAGCCTGTATCGGGCTGAAAGCACTTTTTCGACCCTGATTTCGGTTGCTGTTCTAATTTCAATCATCCTGGCCTTGATGGGGCTGCTTAGCCTGGTATTGCAATTAGTGGCCACCAGAAGGAAGGAAGTAGGCTTAAGAAAGGTGTTGGGAGCAAGCATACTCAGTATTGTTCAGCTTTTCTCCAAGCGCTTTTTCGCAACCATGGGTTTAAGTTTTCTTATTGCATGGCCATTGGTATATCTCTGGATGAACAGCTGGCTTAAGCAGTTTCCTTATAGAATAGATATTCCTTGGATTTACTATGGCTTAGCCCCAGCTGCCTTGTTGATTCTGGCCCTTATTACCATTGCAGGCAGCACGCTAAAGACAGCGATTACCAGTCCCACTCAAAGTTTGAGGTACGATTAGGACCTAGCGGATGTCTATTTTAGGCTTTTGAATTTCTCCCGTACTACCTCTTGCACAGGTCTATTTTCGATCCTGCTTTTAAGATAGGAGAGTATGTCAAGGTATAGAAAAGGTCTCCTCTCGTAGAGGTTTTCATTGAGCATCGCTAATCTATTATAAAGGCTAACAAACTCTCCTTTGAGTTCATCCGGTTTTATTTTGCCCGTTTTCCTCAAGAACTGAATGATTTCTTTCTGGACCTCTTGTTGATCGTTCATTTTACCAATAAACTGAAAAGTGGATTTGATTTGGTACTCTAAATGAAAATCTTGGCCGTCTTCAAAGTGGGCAATAAGGTTCAGTATTCTGGCAAAGCAGTGGATATCTTCTCTAAGCTTAACATCCTTGAAATAGATGATTTGGTTGAGGTAGAAAATGGCCTTGCGGTAATTGTCGTTCCCAAAGTATAAAGAGGCAAATTTATAGTAGAACATGAGCACTCGTTCCGGGTCAATTTTTCCCTCGTACTGTTTGAGCTTTTCAAGTATCTCTGGAATAAGGTCAATGCCCCTTTCGAATTGACCTTCCATAAAATGTTTATTGATTTTTGAAATATATAAAAACTTGAATATCAGTATTTCAGAGTTTAAATCTTTAACAATCTGTTCATCTTTGCTGAGCATTTCTACCTCGTCAAGAACTTTGCAGAATTCAGAATAGTATTGTAGCTGAAATAGTGCAGCCAAGAGGTTTCTATAGCCCTTAATAAATAGCACAGGTTGTTTTCTGGCCATGGCGCTGTCCACTTTAAATAGTTCGACCCAGGCCTTGGCATGCTTATATGCATTAGGAAAGTTCTGAATTATCTTATTAAACCATACGTGTGATTGATGATAGTAGAGCTTCTCATAGAAACTCAATCCGTTCATATCAACTTTTGGAAGGTTTAGATCGAAATATGATCGTACCTGTTCGAACTCTGCTTCGGTTCTGGCATAGCCGTTTTTAAGAAATAGGCCATATAGATTGAGCGAGAGGTTGGAAAGGCTATGAGCACTTTTGATCTTTTGGGCAGTACTGTTAACCTCATGAGCCAGTTGTTCCGCCCTGTTTTCTATGCTTCTGGTAATATATTCGGACTCAATCAGTTTTTCAAACTCTAGAACCTCTAAAGCTATCGTAAAATGCTTGGTTTCTTGGGCTAGGGTTTTAGTCTTGCCAAGCATTTTTAGCGCCTGTTTATAGAATCCTTTATTATAGAGAACCTTCGCATGATCCATATTTTCTCTCAACTGAATATCTATATTTTGCCCAATGTGGTAATGGCGTAAACTGGCTAAAATTTGCTTATAGAGATGTGCTTTTTGGTTGGAAAACTGACTCTTTTTGATACTCGGAACTTTGGCCAAAATCTTTTTGTCATCATAGGTTTTACTCCCTTCCATGGCATCGAAGAGCTTGATGAACTTGACATCTTCCGTATTGCCGCTACGATTTACGAAGAGGCGAAAGTGTCTTTTTTCCGTCTGAGTGAGGGATTTTATGAGGTCAAAAAGAGCATCGCTTTTAGTATTTGCCATTGTAAATAGAAACTTATTAAGTATCTGATTATTAGGTAATTAAAATTAGAAAAGGATCAATTTGAAATAGTAGATAAATATACTTCTACTATGGCATCAAAATGTCACAGGTCTAAATTCAATTATTCTGTAAAAAGCGATTTATAGAAAGACTGAAGACTGATCAAATAAACGATGTCAAATCAAAAAATACAAATCTTCGACACAACCCTTAGGGATGGAGAGCAAGTGCCGGGTTGCAAGCTCAACACCCACGAAAAGGTTGAAGTTGCCAAACGTCTGGAGGCGCTTGGTGTGGATGTTATTGAGGCAGGTTTTCCCATTTCAAGTCCAGGTGACTTTGAATCGGTAGATGCCATTGCCAGAGTGGTTAAAGATGCCACGGTTTGTGGGTTGAGCAGGGCGGTAGAAAAGGATATCCTCACTGCGGCAGAATCCCTAAAAAACGCGGTTCGTCCTCGAATTCATACTGGTATTGGTACCTCTGAATCTCACATTAAGTTTAAGCTAAATTCTACTCCTGAAAAGATTGTTGAGCGGGCGGTAGCGGCTGTTTCATTGGCCAAAAAACATGTGGAGGACGTAGAGTTCTATGCAGAGGACGCAGGAAGAACTGAAAATGAGTTTCTCGCATACATTTGTGAGGAGGCCATTAAAGCAGGAGCGACAGTGTTGAATATTCCAGATACAACGGGATACTGTCTACCAGGAGAGTATGGAGATAAGATTAAGTTTTTGAAGGAAAACGTCAAAGGTGTTCATAATGTCACGCTCTCTACGCACTGTCATAATGATTTGGGAATGGCTACTGCCAACTCTATTTCAGGTGTAATGAATGGTGCTAAGCAGATTGAATGTACAATTAATGGAATTGGTGAACGTGCCGGAAATACGGCACTGGAAGAGGTGGTGATGGTGTTAAAGCAGCATCCTTATTTGAACATGGTCACAGGAGTTGATACTAAACAACTCAATGAGTTGTCTAGGTATGTTTCTGAAACCATGCGCGTGCCAGTACAACCGAACAAGGCGATTGTTGGAGCCAATGCTTTCGCACATTCCTCAGGAATCCACCAAGATGGGGTGATCAAGAAAAGAGAGACTTATGAAATTATTGACCCTAAAGAAGTTGGGGTTGATCATTCATCCATTGTCCTAACAGCGAGAAGTGGTAGAGCGGCTTTGGCTTACCGTATGAAAAACATTGGTTACGAACTTACGCGTGACGAACTTGATGTGGTTTATAAAAGCTTCCTGGAAGTGGCTGATGCTAAAAAAGAAGTTCTGGATGAAGATCTACATGAGGTTGCCTCACTAAGACATAAAGTTGCCGTTTAAAGATGGGAAAGACATTATTCGATAAGGTGTGGAATGCCCATGTGGTGAAAAGCCTTGAAGGAGACATAGATGTATTATATATCGACCGTCATCTAATTCATGAGGTAACAAGCCCACAAGCCTTCTCAGAGTTGGAAAAGAGAAACCTCTCACTCTTCAGAAAGGAAAAAATGGTGGCAACACCAGATCATAATATCCCTACCAAAGATCAACACCTGCCAATCAAAGAAGCACTTTCTAGGCATCAGGTTGATACACTGTTGGCCAATTGTGCGAAACACGAGGTAGAATTATATGGCTTAGGTCATCCTTTCCAGGGCATTGTACATGTTATTGGCCCTGAATTAGGTATAACACTCCCGGGCAGAACAATGGTTTGTGGAGATAGCCATACGTCTACGCACGGTGCTTTTGGCACCATAGCTTTTGGTATTGGTACCAGTCAGGTGGCGCAAGTGATGGCCAGCCAGTGCTTGTTGCAAAGTAGGCCTAAAACCATGCGGATTATGGTAAATGGTGAATTGAAAAAAGGCGTTCTGGCTAAGGATATCATTTTATATATCATCTCACAGCTTACAGCAGCCGGAGGTACAGGATACTTCATAGAATATGCAGGATCTACCATTGAGGCTCTTTCTATGGAAGCTCGGATGACTATTTGCAATATGAGTATTGAGATGGGTGCTAGAGGTGGAATGATAGCTCCTGATCAAACAACTTTCGAATATATCGAAGGGAGAGAATTTGCACCTAAGGGGAATAACTATGAGAAAGCGGTTAGCTATTGGAAGACATTAAAAAGCGATTCGGATGCCACCTTTGACAAAGAATATGCGTTCGATGCTGCTGATATTGAGCCAATGATCACTTATGGTACTAACCCGGGCATGGGAATCAAAATTACGAACGAAGTTCCAACGGCAGTTGACGATGGCAGTCAGGATAGCTTT
Source organism: Roseivirga sp. (assembly GCA_965230105.1). Lineage (GTDB taxonomy): Bacteria > Bacteroidota > Bacteroidia > Cytophagales > Cyclobacteriaceae > Roseivirga. The sequence goes on from CBDDKG010000004.1 coordinate 28,020, forward strand.
AATAAATCATTGGACTACATGGGATTCAAACCCGGTGAGTCCTTACTGGGTAAGCCGATCAATCATGTATTTATAGGGAGTTGTACGAATTCAAGGATTGAAGACTTGAGGGTAGTCGCTGACTATGTAAAAGGCAAAAAGAAAGCTGCTAATGTGACGGCTATGATCGTACCTGGATCGAAACAAGTGGAACAACAGGCTATCGCTGAAGGACTCCATGAAGTTTTATCCTCAGCGGGCTTTGAATTAAGAGAACCAGGTTGCTCTGCCTGTCTTGGTATGAATGAGGACAAGGTGCCGGCAGGTGAGTATTGTGTTTCAACCTCCAATAGAAACTTTGAGGGAAGACAGGGGCCAGGGGCTCGAACATTGCTCGCGAGTCCCCTTGTAGCCGCGGTTACAGCCATTCAAGGCAAAATTGTAGACATAACTAAACACTTTAACTAGCATGGACAAATTTCAGAAAGTTAAATCTACTGGTGTTCCACTGCCAATTGAAGACATTGATACTGATCAGATCATTCCTGCCAGGTTTCTCAAAGCAACTTCCAGGGAGGGATTTGGTGATAATCTATTTCGTGATTGGAGGTATGAACAGGACGGAAGCGAAAAACCTGACTTCGTTCTAAACGATGGGACCTACGGTGGAAAAGTATTGGTTGCTGGAAAGAATTTTGGTTGCGGATCTTCTCGCGAGCACGCGGCCTGGTCTATACATGACTATGGCTTCAAAGTAGTTGTATCAAGCTTCTTTGCAGACATTTTTAAAGGCAATGCCCTGAACAATGGACTCCTTCCGGTGCAGGTTAGTGATTCTTTTTTGCAAGGCCTATTGGGTACGATTACTACCAATCCTTCGACCGAAATTGAAGTTGACTTGGTGGGACAAGTGATATGTTACAATGACCAAAGCGAGTCCTTTGAAGTAAATGCATACAAAAAAGAGTGCCTTATTAACGGATATGATGATATAGACTATCTCATCAACTTAAAATCAGAAATTGAAGCCTATGAGGCTTCTTCAATAGTTATATAATGGGAGTCAGGAAAAACATTGGAATACTGCCTGGAGATGGCATTGGCCCGGAGGTGGTAGCAGAAGCAAAGAAAGTTCTGGATGCAATAGCAGAGCGACATGGACATGTTTTTGTGTATGAATATGGAGATGTCGGTGCAATAGCCATTGATAAGACGGGTGATCCCTTACCGGATGAAACGCTGAGAATATGTGAACAATCAGATGCGTTTCTTTTCGGAGCCATTGGCGATCCAAAATATGACAATGACCCTTCAGCAAAAATACGTCCTGAACAAGGTTTGTTGAAACTAAGAAAGAGTTTGGGGCTTTTTGCAAATATCCGTCCTGTCACGGCATATGAGAGCTTAATCCATATGTCACCACTCAAAACGGAAAAAATACTTGGGGTAGATATGGTGGTTTATCGTGAGTTGACTGGGGGGATCTACTTTGGAGAAAAGGGCAGAACTGAAGATGGCGCTTTTGATCATTGTACCTATTCCAACTATGAGATTGACCGGATAACACACCTGGCCTTTCAGGCAGCCGAACATCGTTCGAAGAGGGTCACCTTAGTAGATAAAGCCAATGTACTAGAGACCTCTAGACTTTGGCGTGAGCGTGTAACTGAAATAGCTAAAGAATACCCTACCATAGAACTCGACTGCATGTTTGTGGATAACGCAGCCATGCAGATGATTCAAAATCCTAAGCATTTTGACGTTATACTCACGGAAAACATGTTTGGCGATATTATTTCCGATGAAGCGAGTGTTATTGGCGGTTCTTTGGGGCTGTTGCCATCTGCTTCAGTAGGGGAAAAGACAGCTATGTTCGAACCCATTCACGGATCATATCCCCAGGCAGCTGGAAAGAATATTGCGAATCCATTAGCCACTATTTTATCAGCCGCCATGATGTTAGATCATTTAGGTTTAGTCAATGAGGCTATCGAAATCCGACAGGCAGTGAATGCTTCATTGAGAAATGGAATGGTTACAGAAGACCTGGCAAAAGGAGAGGGCTACGGTACCGATAGAGTCGGAGACTTCATTGCCAATTGCATTGCCGAAGGCGAAGAATCCTGTGCTCAGGACAATATAAAATTAGGATTGAGTACTATCATCTAGTACTTGAAATTTAGGTTTGTTGATTCAAAAGCCCCGACTAATCGGGGCTTTTTCTTTTAACTTTCAAGCCAATTAATCGTTTTGACAACCACTATGAAAAAGATCTTTGTCTTCGCATTCCTAGTCATGGGCTTTTATGCCAACGCACAATCCAGGGAGTATACAGCCCAAAAAGAGAAAAAACTTTCAGTAAAATCTCCATTTGAGAAGATTTGGGACGGTGAGCTCCCTGCTGATATAGTATATAAGGATAACGAAATCATTGCCTTTGTACCGCTTAGAAGACAAACTCCCGTGCACTACCTCATCGTTCCTAAGAAACGAATTCCCACCATTACCGATCTCAAGGATGAAGATTTACACTTAATCGGGAAGATGTATAAGGTGGCGAGGGACCTGGCTAAAAAGTATGGTATTGCAGAAACTGGCTACAGGCTTTCGATGAATACCAATGAGAATGCAGGGCAATCGGTTTTTCATATTCACTTGCATCTGCTCGGAGGAATGAAAACAGGTCCAATGGTAGATCAGACCTTTATTGACCCTAGATCAAAAAAAGACGATAAATAAGGGTCCTGAATTTTCAAGACTTTTTAATTTTGGTACCTCAATAAGAACCAAAAATTATAATGGGAAGAGCATTTGAATTTCGTAAGGGTAGAAAGATGAAACGTTGGGGTATGATGTCTCGCGTTTTTCCAAAACTTGGTAAGGCCATCACCATGGCAGCGAAAGAAGGTGGTCCTGACCCTGATATGAATGCCGCTCTGCGTACGGCCATTCAAAATGCCAAGGCGCAAAATATGCCAAAGGACAACATTGATGGAGCTATTAAAAGAGCAACCAGCAAGGATGTTGAAGCTTACGTAGAAATGAACTACGAAGGCAAAGGGCCTCATGGTGTCTTGGTTTTTGTAGAATGTGCCACAGACAATCAAAACCGTACTGTGGCCAACGTGAGATCCTATTTCAATAAAGTCGATGGCGCCTTGGTTCCAACGGGTTCTTTAGAATACATGTTTAATCGAAAAGCAGTCTTTGAATTCGAGAAGAAGGACGAAATGGACCTAGAGGAACTTGAGTTCGAATTGATAGATGCTGGCCTGGAAGAGATAGAAGAACAGATCGAAGAGAATCAGGACGGGGAGGAATTTACGTCTGTTTATGTTTATGGAGATTACACTAATTTTGGCTCATTGCAATCTGCATTAGAAGGCTTATCTATTGATGTAAAAAGCGCCAATCTCAAAAGGTTCCCAACTACTCCGGTAGAGTTTTCAGATGAGCAGTTGGAAGAGATCGAAAAGCTTCTCGATAAATTAGAAGATGACGATGACGTGCAAGCGGTCTATTCTAATATAGCCTAAACTGACGGGGTTTAATTTCCTAAGTATTTGTGTAGTGAGAATTTGATGGTAATTTGACTGTCAAACAAAAACTCTATGCATATGCGTCATTTTTTAAAGGTCACCAGGTCTCTCAAATTATTATTTGCCTCAATCTGTTTTCTAATAGGAGCCGGAAGTGCTTTAGCTCAAGACCAAGCAAGGAAAACTGTAGAAGTGAAAGACTATGCCGAATGGGAAAACCTTGGCTTCAGGAGTACATTTTCAAATGATGGAAACTGGTTTCTCTACGATATCAGAAGAAATAATAAGAAAAATGAAATCAGACTTCATAACCTTAGCAATAGCACAATAAAGGTTTTGCCCGAGGGTAGCAGGGCTCAATTTGCTGACAACAGTAACTGGTTGGGTTATTTTATTAACCCAACTGCAAAAGCTAGAGAGAAAGATAAAAAACTTCGGAGTGATTTTAGACTTATCAACCTCATCAGTAGTGACAGCCTAACGTTCAAGGATGTGAGTTCGTTCGGCTTTTCGGATAACAGTCAATATCTGGCCATGAAACGTTTTCCTACAAAGGGCAAGAAGAGCAAGGGAAGTGATCTAATAATACGTGATTTAGGGGCTCAAAGGGAGTACAACTTTGGTAATGTCGCTGAGTTCAGTTGGAAGGATGACAGCAATCAAATTGCTATGATAATTGATGCTGATGGAAAAGCAGGAAATGGAGTTCAATTGTTCAACCCTGAAACTGGAGTATTAAAGGTTTTAGATGGCAAAGAAGCTACCTATTCAGGAATTCGATGGAGAGAAGATGCTGATGATCTGGCTGTTTTTAGAAGTTTTGAGGATGACGCGTATGAGGGAGAGAGTCATCATATTCTATCATGGAAGAATGTTTCTTCAAAAAGAATGAGCCTTTCGGTCCTTGATCAATCAAATGTTCAGGGTTTCCCAGAACACCATAAAATTATTAATAGCCGACCTTTAGTCTGGTCTGACGATGGCGAACGAATCTTCCTTGTATTGAAATTATGGGAGCAAAAGCCAAAGAAAAAAGAAAAGGAAAAGGGCAAAAACAAAGAGTCTTATCAAGACCTAACAGATGATGCACCTGAACTTCAAATTTGGCATAGCAAAGACGTTAAGGTAATTCCTGAACAACAGCTATCCGCTTCTAGAAGAAGAGATAATCAATTTCTATCGGTTTGGCATATAGGAGACAACAGCTTTGTTCAGTTAGAAGACGAATTGGTTGAAAGTGTTAGACTTCAAACAAATACCGGAAATCTATTAGGCTTTGATGCTACACCTTATGAAAAGGAAGGAATGTTCGGTAGAGGAAGTAATGACATCTACATTGTGGACTTATCAACTGGTAACAAAACCAAGGTTTTAGAAAAGACAAATACCGTTTCTTCAGTTGGTCCGAATAGCCGATTCATTGCTTATGTAAAAGGAGATAATTATTACACTTATGATATCAAAAGCAAGACTCATCAGCAACTGACCAATGGTGAAGCGAACTTCTTAAACTATGATGATGATCACCCGACACCTGAGAAAAGACCCTATGGCATTATCGCTTGGGAGAAAAATGGGAACTCCTTCTTTGTGCATTCAAAATATGATGTTTGGCAACTCTCTGTAGATGGTAAAAACAATAGAAGGATCACCAATGGGACTGCTGAGCAGGTGAGGCATAGATTCAGTTATCTCGACTTTGAAGATTATATAGATCAGAAAGAAACCATGCACTTAAGCATTTTCGGAAACTGGTCTAAAATGTCTGGTTATGCCAAGGTAGTGCCAGGCAAGGAGGTAAGTCGACTGGTTTGGCAAGATGCTCGAATAAGTAGATTGAACAAGGCAGAAGATGCAGAGAAGTATACTTATAGCATAGAGACCTTTAGTGACTCCCCGGACTTTTTTATCACGACAGACTTCAGCGATGCTGTTCAGGTCTCCGAAACGAACCCATTTCAAAAGGATTTTGCATGGGGTAAATCCGAGCTGGTAGAGTATACAAACGCCAATGGTAAAAAGCTTCAGGGAGCGCTTTTCTACCCAGCGAACTATGAACCTGGTAAGAAGTACCCGATGATTACCTACATCTATGAGTTGCTATCAGATGGGATTCACTCCTATAGTTCTCCCTCTCAAACCAATTATTATAGCCATACCGTATTTACGCAACAGGGATACTTTGTATTACGCCCTGATATAGTCTTCGATGCAGGCGACCCTGGCATTTCTTCAGTCAGAACTATGGAAGCAGCTGTGAAAGCGGTAGTGGATAAGGGCTTGGTAGATGAGAAGAGAGTTGGGCTGGTCGGCCATTCGTGGGGCGGATATCAGGCAGGTTATGCCGTCACTCAAACCGATATCTTTTCAGCGAGTGTTGCTGGTGCAGGACTCACAAACTTTACAAGTATGTCGGGAATGATTGCATGGGCATTTGGTGGAGCACCAGAGAATGAGCACTTCGAAGTAAGCCAGGAGCGTATGGTAGTGCCTGTCTATGAGGATGTCGAGGGGTACGTTCGAAACTCTTCGGTATTCAACGTTGAGAAATTGAATACACCGCTGCTCTTTGAAGTAGGGGATAATGATAAGAACGTAGATTGGCGACAAGGTATAGAATACTATAATGCAGCAAGGAGGGCTAGAAAACAATTTGTGCTACTGGTATATGCCAAGGAAGGTCATGGCCTCAGGTCAGAGAAAAATAGTGCTGATTATCAAATGAGGATATTGAAATGGTTCGGCCATTACCTCAAGGGAGAACCAGCAGCACCATGGATAGAACAGGGTATTCCTTATGAAGAGCAAGTGAAGAGCTTAAAGGATTGGAAGAAGTAGTTTTTTGATAATAAAACCTATGTAAACATACCAATAGGTTATTTTTCAAATCGGCACTAAGAACTTGTAAAACAGGGGATTATTGCCGATTTGTGTTTCATGAGATAGAAGGTATTACTTTTTTGGCATCATTTTGGAAATGTACCGTGTAACATCAACCAAAAGGAGGTCAAAATGAAAAAAGGTTTACTCATAGTATCTGTACTAGCATTATTGTCGAGTTGTGATATTACACTTGTCGAGGTGCCATATGATGACAGGGACAACTATCTCGGTCGATTTGAAACAGAAGAATATAGCGAGACTTACGATCAGCTGACTTATTATAACATGCGTATTGTAAGAGATTCGGATGACTTCAGTAATGTCATCTATATCAGAAACTTTTATGCTGTAGATATAGAAGTTTTTGCCGAGGTAAGAGGAGATAGGCTTACTATTCCCAGACAAATAATTGGTGGGTATATAGTTGAAGGTACTGGAAGAAATGAATTTGGAGATTTGTATTTAACCTATTCCGTGGTTGATACATTCTCGCCTAACAAGCCAACAGATTTTTGTAATGCTGTGCTTGTCAGAAGATAAAAAATTGTTGTTTTGAGTTTTGATCCGGAGGTCGCTAGGAGTAGCGGCCTCTTTTATTATATACCGTTTACAAAAGTGTCAATATGTAGGTACTCACAACTTCCTATATTCGCATCCGTAGACAAATCCATTAGTTCAACGAGCCTTATGAAACTACAATTCAAGATATTTCTCTTAATCTCACTATTCACATTCGGCAATTTCGCATCCGCACAAGCGCCTAAAAAACTTAATGCGGCTGAAATAAAACAAGCTTTAAACAAACTGGAGGTCTTAGGTTCTGTACTATATGTCGCGGCCCATCCGGACGATGAGAATACACGACTTATTGGCTATATGTCTTTGGAGAGGAAGCTCCGCACCGGCTATCTCGCCATGACAAGAGGAGATGGCGGACAAAATTTAATTGGTACGGAGATAAGAGAGTACTTGGGTATCATCAGAACTCAGGAGCTTCTAGCGGCTCGTAGTAAGGATGGGAGCGAGCAATTTTTCACCAGGACCAATGATTTTGGATTTTCCAAAGACCCTGATGAAACCTTCAATACTTGGGATAGAGACGATGCATTGGCCGATGTCGTTTGGAATGTGAGAAAGTTTAGGCCTGACGTAATGATTGCGAGATTTGACACAGCCAGAGGAAGGCCGGGAATGCATGGCCATCATACTGCATCAGCACTGCTTGCGATGGAAGCTTTCGAAATAGCAAATGATCCAAGCAAGTACCCAGAGCAACTTAAATATGTTGATCCATGGCAACCCAAAGGGCTTTACTGGAACACCTATAACTTCGGTAGAGGTGGTGCCAATCACGAAGGTCAACCCGGATATTACACAGTGGATCTTGGTGAGTATAACGCTCTCCTGGGTAAGTCTTATGGTGAGATAGCTGCACTCAGCAGCAGTGAGCATAAGTCCCAGGGCTTCGGAAGAATGGGTAGCCGGGGTCAAAACAAAGAATTTTTGATGAGTTGGAAAGGCGCTCTACCAAAGGGAGACGTCTTTGCCGATATCGATCAAACTTGGAGTAGAGTCAAAGGTGGAGAAGAGGTTGCTGCGCTGATTTCAAAGGCCAACAAAGACTATAACTTAGAAAACCCGGAGGCCATTGTTCCTACTTTATTGCAGGCCAGAAAGGCCCTGCTTAGCCTTGAGAATGAGTACTGGAAGAACGTAAAATTGAAAGAGCTAGATGTGGTTATCAAGTCGGCTATGGGGCTTTATCTTGAAGTTGCATCTAGAACTTACAGTGCTGTACCTGGAGAATTAGTACCCATATATTTCGAGGCTATTAATCGATCGAAGATAGTCACAAACCTCAAGGCAATTAGACTGCCATCTGTTGGTAAGCGCATAGATGTTGGCAAAACGTTAAAGAATAATGTGAGATTGATCGAAAATGATTCAATCAAGATTCTTGATGACATGTCTTACTCTCAACCTTACTGGTTGGCAAAAGAGGCTTCATTGGGAATGTATAGAGTAGATGAGCAAGAAATGATCGGACTGGCCGAGAATCCAGGAGCCATTACCGCCACTTTTGAATTAGAAATTGATGGCCAGCCTTATGAGTATACCACAGATATTATTCACAAAAGAAGCGACCGTGTAAAAGGAGAGGTGTATAGGCCATTTGCAATTACTCCCCCGGTAATGGCCGAGATTAAGGAAAGTGTATTGATTTTCCCTGATAATGAGCCAAAGACCATCAATGTGGTAGTGAAGGCTGGCAGGTCAGATGTTAAAGGTGTAGTGAGTCTGGACCTACCTTCAGGTTGGAAGTCAAACCCCGCATCGGTTGACTATGACCTAAAACAAAAGAATCAAGAGCTTTCAGTCGTTTTCAGTGTGTTGCCTCCAACAAATCCTGAGGAAGCATACATTGGTGTAAATGCCTCATATAATGGGAAGACATATGATCGCGGTTTGAAAACCATTGAGTATGATCACATTCCTGTTCAAACCATCTTCCCTAAGAGCAACACAAAAGTGGCTAGGGTAGATATTAATAGAACGAGTCAATACATTGGATATATCATGGGTTCAGGGGATGCCATTCCTGAAAGTTTGGAGCAAGTCGGTTATACTGTTACAATACTAGATCCCAACAATATCACAGCAGAGAGTCTTGAAGCATTTGAAACAGTTATTGTAGGAGTAAGAGCGTACAATACAGTAGAGCGCATGAGCGTTGTTCAGCCACGTTTAATGGAATATGTTAAGGGAGGAGGTACCGTGATTACCCAGTACAACACTTCAATGAGAAATCAACCTGAAATTGGGCCATATCCATTTCGTATATCAAGGGACCGCGTAACTGTGGAAGAAGCTAATGTAACGATTCTAGCACCTGATCATCCAATCATTAACGGTCCGAACAAGATTACCCAGAAAGACTTTGAAGGTTGGGTGCAAGAAAGGGGTTTATACTTCCCAAATCAGTGGGATTCAAAATATACACCTATACTTTCAAGCAACGACCCGGGAGAATCACCAAAAAATGGAGGCCTTCTGGTTGCTGAATATGGCGAGGGATACTTCGTCTATACTGGGTACTCGTGGTTCAGAGAACTGCCAGCAGGAGTATCTGGTGCCTTTAGAATATTCACCAATATGATTTCTTTAGGTAAGGAAAAGCCAAAAAATACTACCTTGAACTCAGTGGAAAACAATAAGAAATGACCAAAAGTACAGATGAGGTGAAAGAAGATAAGCCTCCATTTTTTGATTCGTGGTCTAAAATGTACTGGCTTGTACTGGCTGTACTAGGCGTTTTAATCCTCTTGTTCTATCTCTTTACACAACATTATTCATGAGTAATATTGATTGGATTGTACTCTTCGGTACCCTCATCTCAATTGTAGTATATGGTGTTTGGAAATCCCGTGACACCAAAGATATGGACGGTTACCTCCGTGGAGGGAGCGATATAAAATGGTGGGCTATCGGCCTATCCATTATGGCTACGCAAGCCAGTGCAATTACATTTTTATCTACTCCAGGTCAGGCTTTTAATGACGGAATGGGATTCGTACAATTCTACTTTGGTCTGCCGATCGCTATGATCATCATTGCGGTATTCTTTCTGCCGATCTACTATAAGCTCAAGGTCTATACAGCTTATGAATACCTAGAGACTCGTTTCGACATGAAGACGAGAATGTTGGCTGCATTTATATTTCTGATTCAGAGAGGGTTAGGTGCAGGTATTACAATTTATGCTCCATCCATTATTCTGTCCTCCCTCTTAGGTTGGGATTTAAAAATCACCAATGTTCTGATCGGTGTATTAGTAATTATTTATACTGTTTCTGGTGGGACAAAAGCGGTTACCCAAACCCAAAAAACACAGATGGCTGTGATGATGGGTGGAATGATCGTAGCCGGCATTTTGGTCATTACCTCTCTGCCTACGGGTGTTGGTTTTGGCGATGCACTGAATGTTGCAGGTAAAATGGGGAAACTCAATGTTGTTGATTTTGGTGTGGGTGAAGACTTCTTGCAAAAGAGATACACTTTTTGGTCTGGAATTACAGGAGCTGTTTTTCTGTTTCTGTCATATTTTGGTACAGACCAGTCTCAAGTGCAACGATACCTGTCTGGCAAGTCGCTGTCAGAAAGCCGCTTAGGCCTGATGATGAATGGCTTGCTGAAAGTGCCCATGCAGTTCATTATTCTGTTTATCGGGGTAATGGTTTTTGTCTATTACCAATACAATCAACCACCTGTTTTCTTCAATGATACCGTAAAGGAGCAGGTGTATGCAACAGATTATGGCGATGATTTCAGGGGACTGGAGTCTGAATACGCTTCAATATTTGACGAAAAGCTGGAGGCAGTGAATCAGCTAAATGCTGCCATGAAAACTGATAACCCTCAGGAAATTGAGCAGGCACAAGCTTTAGTTAATAGAATTCAGACACAATCAGATGAATTAAGAAATGAAGCCAAGGCCATGATAGAGGAGGCAGTGCCTGGAGCTGAAATCAATGATAAGGATTACATTTTCATGACCTTCGTGATGAATGTGCTGCCTGTAGGCATTGTAGGACTGCTCTTTGCCGTTATCTTCTCCGCAGCCATGTCATCTACTTCTTCAGAACTTAATGCTCTGGGCGGAACCACAACCATTGATTTTTATAAGAGACGAGTCAAACAAGATGGAGATGACCTGCATTACCTGAAGTCTTCAAAAATGTTTACCCTTGCTTGGGGTATTCTAGCCATTATAGTAGCCTCGACATTATCCTTGTTTGAGAATTTGATTCAAGCTGTTAACCTTATTGGATCTTTATTCTACCCAACGGTATTGGGTATTTTTATTGTCGCGTTTTTCTTTAAATCTATTAAGTCTAATGCCGTCTTTATCGGTGCTATACTCAGTCAAATAGCGATTATCGTTATTCATTATCTGAATACCGAAGGCATTGCGGGAGTATTTACTATGGGCTTTTTGTGGTACAATGCACTGGGTTGTATTCTAGTGATAGTCTTCAGTTTTACAATCAAAATATTCAGAGATAAGTAACTGAACTATCATAGATAGATGCCCCTGAGGGATAGATTTAAGTGAACAATTAGTACAAGTCAATAATTTTTGAGGGACACAAATCTGGTTCCAAAAAGAAAAAAGACACTGTTTATACCGCAGGGTTGAGAATCAAACGAGTTGACTAGAATACTTTTTTATCAACGCGGTTTTCATGCTTTCACAAAGTAGTGAAAGCAAAAAATCTTCCCTAAATTTCATTCTATGTACGCAATTGTCGACATAGAAACTACAGGCAGCTCTGCAGCCTATGGCAAGATCACTGAGATTGCCATACTCATCCATGATGGCAAGCGAGTGGTTGATGAGTTCCAGTCACTAGTTAACCCTGAATGTGGAATTCCCATTGGCATCACATCGCTTACGGGAATTTCTAATGAAATGGTGTATGATGCTCCAAAGTTTTATGAGATAGCCAAGGAAGTCCATCAACTATTGGAAGGCAATATATTTGTAGCGCACAACGTCAATTTTGATTACTCTTTCATTAAGAAAGAATTTCAAGAACTTGGTGGGAATCTTAATTTGAACAAGCTCTGTACGGTAAGATTGAGTCGTAAGATATTCCCAGGCTTAAAATCCTATAGCCTCGGAAGGCTTAGTGAGCACTTCGGTATTGAAAATGGAGCTCGGCATAGGGCCATGGGAGATGCACGTGCCACAGTTGAACTTATGGACCTCTTAATCCAAAACGATACGGGTCAGATAGATCAATTTTTAAAACGAAACTCAAAAGAGGCAGATTTGCCTCCAAACCTTGCCAAGAAAGTCTTCGAGGATCTTCCAGAGTTAACAGGAGTTTATTATTTCCATGATGAACATGGAAAAGTGTTGTATGTAGGTAAGGCAAACAAGATCAAAGCTCGAATTAGAAACCATTTTTCGGCTACTGATGTAGTCTATAAGCAAGGCTTAAAAGATCAGATTTACGACATCTCTTATGAGTTGTGTGGAGATGAACTTATCGCCTTTCTTCTAGAGTCGTTTGAAATAAAAAGATTGTTTCCTCCCTTCAACAAGGCACAAAAGTACCCTTCTGCCAAATATGGGTTGTATCATTATGAAGATGTAAGAGGCTTTCACAGGTTATCTATAGGAAAAGTGCAAAAGGGACACGTTCCTGTCAAGGCTTTTACATCTTTCGATAAAGCAAGAACCTTCTTGATTCAATTTGTAAAAGAACATAACCTTGACCCCGAACTATGTAGCCTCCCAGCTTCAATGATGAAGTATTTTGGCTATTCTTTCAAGGATTCTGAAAAAGATGAGCTTAAAGAACGATTCAAAATTGCGATAGCCTCACTGGATGATACCAAGCAGACTTATTGTTTATTGGGTGAGGGCAGAACTATAGGAGAAAGGAGTGTGGTCCTTGTAGAAGAAGGTGCTTACAAGGGTTTTGGCTTTTTTGATAATGACTTCAAGGGAGATTCGCTGGATGAGTTGAGAGATATTGTTCAAGTTTATCCAGACAATCCAGAAGTGCATCGTATTATTAATCAATTCAAGGAAAAACGACAAGTCTTGACATTTTGATGACAATGAAAAGTAGGGTGAGCGCTGACTTGGTTGTTTAATTTATGGAACAAGATACCAACCGTAGATATAATTTTCCGTTGGAATAAATATTGGATAGAGAGTATCTTTTAGTGAACATCTAAGTGCTGGAAGATGTTATTATTACGTTAGATAAAACACCTATGAAAAAGACTAAAGAAATCGGAGGTAAATTGTTGAAGTATGCTGAAGAGAGCATCCAACAGAGGTCTCTGAAAACAAGCAAACGTATTAGGAAGTATGTGGATAATGTTAGTGATGTTAGCAAGGAGTTAATGCTTTCTAGCTCTCTAATGGCTATCCATAAGAAAATGAAGATCTCTGAATAGATCTAGCTATTAAAACTGTTTCGAAATAAGACGAATTTCCCAAAAAAAGAATTTGAAATTCGTTTTTCTGCATGTGAACAGTTAATTTTAAGCTTTGATGAGTTGGTAGGGTTATTGACTACTTAACCGTACCAATATCAATTAAGGCATTTATGCTACAAGACACTGACTACTATTCCTATCTAAACTGTCCGTTTACCGGTCGAAAGTTGCGTTTCCTTTCCGAACAGGAATTGGAATATGTGAACGAACGAATTGGTAGAGGAGAATTGTATTTCTACCCCGGAATACTAGTTAATTCAAAGCTCACACGGGCACTGGTCACTGAGCATCAGACATATATCTATCCAGTATTTGATAACATCTTTTATCTCAAGAGAGAGACCGCTATTGTTGCGAAGAATCGTACGGAGAACTACCTCAAAAGAGTGAGTCAAGTTGTAATTGATGACTTTGAAGCGAGGTATGATCTCAACTCAATCAATACGGTTAAGAGTTCGTCAAAGAAACTCGAGATGCTAAGTCCTGATCGGGTTGCTTCAATAAGGACCAATTATCCTAAAACTGGAGAAAACTTCGTTTCAATATGTGCAAATGATATTGATGCTATTTACAATTTGGTTTTCGAGACAAGGTTCAAGCGATACATTCATGTGGAGTTTAACCTAAGGAAACTCAAGTCCATCGAAGCGGAATTGAAAGAAAATACGGTTTTAATTCTGGCAGATAATGGCAAGTTGCCGTTTGAAAGTCGATCGATAGATGCAATGTTTTCTTTCGATCCCATTAATAAGTATACTAAAGGTGACCAGAAGTTGATCTATGATGACTTCAAAAGGGTTTTGGGTCAAGGAGCAATTTCTACAGTGCTATTTGAGGATGACAAACCTCTTCATGTTAACCTACTTTCTGGAGTTGACAAATTATCGAAAACAGCTAGGAGCGTAGTAATGCCATGGAAAAAAAACAAACCCTTTAGAATTCACTTTGAAGGAGTAAAACCAGTTCCAATCGAAGCACAGTCCGATGAAATTGTCAGCAAGACTTCTCTTGGTAGACAATTTTCCTAATAACTCAATCCGAGACAAACCTTTTATTCGTATATAAGGTTAGCAGTTTAAAATTATCAATATGAAGTCTAAAGTAATCTTGTTGTCAGGACTTGTTATCATACTGGCAACTAGCTTTTTTGCCTTAAGAGGACAAGAAAGTGTGTCTCAGGATAAACAAAAGGATCAGTCAAAGAAATATGAGATCCAATTGTCAGAAGAGGAATGGAAGAAGAGATTAACACCAGAACAATATCACATCCTTAGGGAGCAGGGTACCGAACGTGCTTTCACTGGAAAACTCAATAAGTTCTACGAGAAAGGAACCTATTATTCTGCAGCTTCTCTTCAGCCGGTTTTTAGCTCAGAGACGAAGTATAACTCATACTCAGGATGGCCAAGTTTTTGGAAACCAATAAATGATGATGCAATCAAATTGGTTAAGGACACTACTTTTGGAATGGTGAGATGGGAAGTGGTGGACAGCAAAAGTGGTTCCCACCTAGGACATGTTTTTGATGATGGTCCCGAGCCTACAGGGAAGCGATATTGTCTCAACTCGGCAGCCCTGATTTTTGTGCCGGAGGGAGAAGAGCCTCCAAAGTTTAAAAAACCTGAGAACTAATTCAGGAGAACAAAATATTTGATTAACATTGGCCTGATTTATCAGGCCTTTTTTATTTGACTTATGGAAGAACCAAAAGCACTCAACAGCGTAGCTGAATTTCACAAAACGTTTAAACACCCTATTTTGCCATCGCCACAAATTCCTTCTGCAGACAGGTGCAGACTTAGAGTTTCTTTGATTGCTGAAGAGCTCAAAGAGTTGGAAGAGGCAATTGCCGATAATGATCTGGTAGAAGTAGCAGATGCATTGGCCGATATACAGTATGTACTTTCCGGGGCTATTCTGGAATTCGGTTTAGGGGATAAGTTCAAAACCCTGTTTGATGAGGTGCAAAGATCAAACATGAGCAAGACTTGCAAGACCATGGAAGAGGCAGAAGCCACTAGAACCCATTATCAGCAGAAGGATGGTACAGAGAGCTATATTGAAGAGTCTGACGGCCTTTTTTTAGTATATAGAAAGGGAGATAATAAGACACTGAAATCAGTCAATTACTCACCTGCTGATCTGAAAAGCATTTTAGCTGACCATCTCTGAAAACTTTTGACCTACGCAGATCGTTAGGGAACCTGAAACGATTATAGGAAAGAAATGCAGGGAATTTATTCAATATTAATATCAATTGTCTTTAATCTGTCTATGAGTTCTTGTGCCCAAGATGGACAGACAAAGCTTGTGGCTTTAGAAGCTCAGGAAGGTGATGCCATTGCCACTTTTGCAGGGGGATGCTTCTGGTGTACTGAGGCCGTTTTTGAAAGAGTAATCGGGGTTAAAGATGTATACTCTGGTTATACGGGGGGCAAAGAAGAAAATCCAACTTATCGTCAGGTTAGCTACGGCAAAACAACCCATGCTGAGGCGATTCAAATCATTTATGATCCTGAGATCATAAGCTATCAAGAGTTGTTAGACATCTTCTTCATCAGTCATTACCCAACTCAAGTTAACGGTCAAGGTCCAGATCGAGGAGCTCAATACAGGGCTGTTGTATTTTATCATAATGAAGCTCAAAAGAAGGCTGCCGAATCAACCATTCAGAAGCTGGCTGACTCGGGTAAGTATAAAGATAAAATAGCCACGACAGTTGAGCCCTACGAGAAGTTTTGGATGGCAGAGGACTATCACCAGGACTATTACGAATTAAACCCTGGCAACCCTTACATCATTCAAGTAGCTATTCCGAAAGTCAAGAAGTTGAAAAAGTACTTTCCTGATAAGGTCAAGGCAAAGTATAAAGCGGAGAAATAATTCAAATTTTATCTAGGGCAGAGATGATTTTCTGCCCTCTGTTTTTAAATCCGGCTGTTCCATAAGGAAGTTGATCTTCAATCACAATGCGTAATTCATCCTTAAGCTCAGGAATGTTTTTGATGATGTTATAGGCTACCGTCATCGAGAACACTTTTACCGCGACTGTCTCATCATTTTTAGATAGAAACTTCATGGCAATATCCAGTAGATCACCCCAGACACTTTCTTCCAGTTCGATTTCTTCTAAGTAGCGCATCGTGTTGCGCTTGGCAGCCACATGTATATCAGGTTTTTTTAGATTCTGAATCATTCTCGGAATATAAGGTTTGACCCATTCCGGCTTGGATCGTCCCAAATCACCAACGACCCATGCAGACCTTTGAATAAGGCGGTATGATTCATTCAAAAAGATATCCATTAAATTCTCAACCTTCTCGGGATGATCTTCGATGTACGATACAATCAATGCCGTATTCTCTTTGGAGTGTTCTTTTAATAGTTGTTTTCTGAGGTCCATATTTTTAAATCACTGAAATTTAGGCATCTTTAATTTCGGTCAAAGCAATATTAAATGGATATTATTCTCATCATTTTAGGATCAATCTGTATGATTGTGGGTATTCTTGGATGTTTTCTGCCCATCATTCCCGGTCCTCCTGTGAGCTTCTTAGGCATATTACTCCTTGAATGGACGGAAAAATCTCCCTTTGATTCCGACACTTTATGGTTATGGGGGCTTATAGCCGCAGGAGTTACAGCGCTGGATTATGTAGTTCCCGTTTACGGCACAAAGAAGTTTGGAGGTACAAAGAGAGGTGTTTGGGGTAGTACAATCGGTTTGATTGTAGGCCTGTTCTTTGGTCCACTAGGAATAATTCTTGGACCCTTTATTGGAGCTTTTTTGGGCGAAATGAGTACGGGTAAATCCACCAATAAAGAGGCTCTAAGGGCAGCTTTCGGTGCTTTCGTTGGTTTTGCCGTAGGGGTTCTGATCAAGTTAATAGCTTCTGGTTGGATGGCCTGGATTTTCTTTACCAATATCTTCTAAGAATTCCGCTGAAACCAAGGTGAGATTCTGTTACTACTACCTTACTATTGTAGGCATCAATTTGTATATTTTGTTAAGCTGTTTGCAAGCAGCTTAGTTTTTGAATTTGTAAACGTCTAATAATGTCTCAAAAACCTGTCACCCGATATACAAAAAGTGGCCGAATCAATATCGCCTATCAGGTTTTTGGTACAGGATCAATTGACTTGGTATACATACCCGGTTGGGTCTCCAATATTGATTGGATGTGGTCTTGCCCAGAGTTGGTTAGTTTTCTCCAGGAACTCGGCAAAACATGCAGGGTTGTTCTTTTTGATAAGCGAGGAACGGGTTTGTCTGATAGGGTAGTTGAACTGTCCACTCTGGAAGAACGAATGGACGATATTCGTGCTGTGATGGATGCGATTGGTTCAGAGAAAGCCGTTCTGTTTGGACATTCTGAGGGTGGTTGTGTATCGGCTTTGTTTGCGGCTACCTATCCGAATAGAGTAATCTCCCTAATCACTTTTGGAATATTCGCAAAGCGTAGGTATGCTCCCGAATACCCCTGGGCACCGACAGATGAAGAACGCCAGGAGGTTTATGACATGATTGAGAATGGATGGGGTAGTGGTAGAATGAACCTGGAATCTCTTGCACCCTCCAAAGCCAATGATGATGTATTCATGAGTTGGCTGGCCAATTATTTTCGTTCCGGTGCTAGCCCTAGTGCTGCCATGGTGCTGACTAAAATGAATACAGAAGTCGATATCATTGACATTTTAGGCTCTATTAAGGTGCCTACTTTAATTATGCAGCGTAGGCATGATATCGATGTAAAGATTGAGGAGGGAAGGTTTATTGCCGAACGGATTAAAGATTCAAAGTTTGTCGAGCTCGATGGCAGTGATCACTTGTTTTGGGTGGGTGATACCGCTATAGTTTTGAACGAGATGAAAGCATTCATTACGAATGTTCAACCGGCAAAAATATATGGCGAACGACTTTATACTTTATTGGCTGCACGTGTTCTACGGTCAAGTGAGAACAGTCCAAATCCACAGGAAATTATCAGAAATCTTGTCATACAGTATAGAGGGCAAATTGTTCAGTACAACCAAGAAGCTTTTACAGCTATTTTTGAAGGTCCTAGTAAGGCCGTTCATTGTGGTATTGATTTAATTAGTACAATGTCTGGCTTGAATATGGAGCTTTCAATAGGAGTTCATATCAAAGAGAGTTTGACGAATGAGACTCATTTTATCAATGACAACACAAAGTTGCTGATTGAGTCTATTCTAAGACCAGCAGGACCAAATCAGATTCTAATTACTCAGCCGGTCAAGTTTTTGCTTTCCGGAGCTGGGCTCAACTTGAGTGAGCACGAGACTATAGTAGAACCCCTAACTGGAGAACAGATTCCATTATTCCAGGCAACAGATCACTTAGAGTCTGCGGTTCCACCTATGAACACAGAGCGAAAATCTCTTCCTCAGAATGATTCCTTCTTAGAAAATGTACTGCAAATCATAGAGAAGAATTTGAGTGATGAGCTTTTTGGAGTAGATAAGCTCTGTAAGGAGATTGGTGTTAGCGAACGACAGGTGCAACGAAAGTTAAAAGCAATAACTAATAAGTCTCCTAACCAGTTGATATCCTCAGTAAGGCTGCACCGGGCAAAGGAGTTGTTGTTTGATAATACCCTGAATGTGGCAGAAATCGCTTTTCAGGCAGGCTTTTCTAATCCATCCTATTTCTCCAAAGTGTTCAAGAAAGAATTTGGCTCTAGTCCCTCTGAACTGTTGAGATAAACCTCTATTTGTCATTGTCGGAAATGTCTTAGCTGATCGTAACCTTTCCACGATTTGTCGGAAATGTTAATGTATTCACCGGATTTGTGCTAGTCGAACTTTGGCTAATGAGATAATTTTGTGTTGATAAAACACAAAAAATAATGCTTTCAGAATTTCTAGGTGCTTACGCAGCCTTTTGAATTTGATAGCTGTAATAACTACAAACACTAAAACTCTCCCAATGAAACAGATTAGACCCTTCTTGATACTTTCCATGATAACCTTGCTTACATGGGCTTGTACCAATGATAAAGAACCTCTTCCGGATAGCACTGACTGTACCAACGTTTTAACGATAACCGCTACAAGTCAGGTTGACTCGAATTGTGGGCAAAGTGATGGAGGCTTCACAGTGGCAGTAACTGGCGGATCTGGAAACTATACCTATCAAATTGCTTCCAGTGCAAGTCAGGCATCCCCTGTATTTGCAAACTTGGAAGCCGGTGTTTATACAGTGGTAGCAACAGATACAGATTTGGGTTGCACAGCCGAAATTGAGCTTCAGGTAAGAAACCAAGATGGTGTTAATGCCACTCTGGCAACCACTGAAAGTGACTGTAATGTACCTGGCGGTACCATACAAGTTACAGCTTCTGATGGTGTACAACCTTATCAATATAAGGTAGATGATGGTGCCTTTCAAGCTTCAGCTAACTTCAGTGACTTAGCACCTGGTGCGTATGCTGTGACAGTCAGAGATGCAAATGGTTGTGAAGTGGAACTGCAAGCTCAGGTTGGTTCTACAGTTGTATTTGCAGAGATTAGAAACATTGTACAAACCAACTGTGCGGTTTCGGGCTGTCACAATGGTAATATCTCTCCTGATTTTAGAAATGATGCTAACATTCTTGGAAGAGCATCAAGGATTCAGGCAAGAACCAGTGCCAGAACTATGCCTCCAGCTACGAGTGGAAGGTCTTTATCTAATGAAGAGATTGCCAACATAGTCTGCTGGGTAAATGATGGTGCATCAGGAAATTAAGAAACTATGAAAAAGAAAAAACTTTTAATCGCAATCGCAATCATAGGTGCTATAGCAGCATACTTTGTTTGGGTGAATTTTTTGAAGACAGGACCTTCTATGAGGAAGCTGGATGCGGAATATCAAGTTGAAGCAGTAGCGTTTTACAATGAATTTGATTCAGATGAGTCCGCTGCAAGTGCAAAGTATGCTAATAAAATCATTGAGATTACAGGCCAAGTAGCCGCTATTGATATTAGCGAAGGTAGCCTGCCCATAATCAGCCTTAAGACCGAAGGATTCGGTGTAATTAAATGTACAATGGAATCTGATTTGGATGATGATGAAATGGCAGCCATACAGCCTAACTCAACTATAGTTATAAAGGCGGAGTGCCTTGGGATCTTGATCGATGTTTTACTGAATCGATCGATCATAATAAAATCTAACTAACACATTGAAACCATATACCATGAAAACTATAAAAACACTTTTTACACTTGCTTTACTTGTTACTACAGTAGGAATGCAAGCACAGGACAGATATTTAACTAGAGAGGGGCATATCAAATTTTTCTCCCATGCACCCCTAGAAGACATCGAAGCTCATAACAATAAAGCTTCATGTATTGTAGATTTAGCAAAGGGCCAAGTGGTGGTTGATATGTTCATTAAGTCCTTCGAGTTTGAAAAGAAACTTATGCAAGAGCACTTTAATGAAAACTATATGGAGTCTGACAAGCACCCAAAGTCTACCTTTAAAGGCAACTTCAATGTGCCTGCAGGACTCAAGAATATGACAGATGGAAACTACGAAGTAGATGTCACAGGAGACTTGTTAGTACACGGAGTCACTAAACCTTTAAAGACCAAAGCTACTTTAACGGTAGCAGGAGGTAAGCTCTCTGGGGGACTTGTATTTAAGGTGAAAGTGAAAGATCATGATATAAAGATTCCTAAAGTCGTGGTTAGGAATATTGCTGATGAAGTAGAAGTCACCGCTACATTTGATTTTGAACCTTATAATTAATTGAATATGAAAAGGATCAGTATATTCTTATCGCTTCTTTGTTTGGTTACGGCAAGCCTCAGTGCCCAAGACGACCTTTTAGACATATTGAATGAAGAACAAACCGAAGAGACAAATTTTACTTCTGCAACATTCAAAGGCCAACGTTTGATCAATGGCCATACTGTGGTCACCAGAAAAAAGTCCGAACTCGAGTTCCTTATTTCACATAGGTTTGGGCGAATCAATAGTGGTATTGACGAGTTTTTTGGACTAGATGCCGCTAACGTGCGTTTCTCCCTGGAGTATGGTTTAAGCAATAATATCACTGCTGGAATAGGTAGAAACTCACTGGAGAAGGTTTATGATGGGTTTGTCAAATACAACTTGATGAGGCAATCTACAGGAAGGGTAAATAACCCAGTGACAATAACTGGACTGAGCAGTATTGCCATCCGTACGGCCGACAATTTTGATTTTGCTGACGATGATTTTGCCTCAAAAGTGTCTTATACACATCAACTTCTAATTGCCAGAAAGCTTAATGATAAGTTTTCGGTTCAATTGTCACCAACTTATGTGCATAGAAACAAGGTGTTGGAGAATCAGGAAAATGATATTATGGCACTTGGTGTTGGTGGTAGGATGAAGTTGTCATCGCGTATAGCGATAAATGCAGAGTATTTTTATCGACTCACAGAGGAGCTAAATAATAACTTCAAGGATGCAATAGGAATAGGGCTGGAGATAGAAACTGGAGGTCACGTTTTCCACCTCAACTTCACGAATGCCCGTTCTATGGCTGAAAGGGCCTTTATTACCGAAACGACAGGAGATTTCTTTGGAGGAGATATCCACTTTGGTTTTAACATCTCGAGAGTATTTTAGGCAATTTTTATATCAATAAGTTAATATATTTAAATATCAATACATTAATATATGTTGGATTATTAATATATTGATTCAATTCAGATTAGATTGTTTTAGGCGTTGGGTTTTGACTAATTTAGATCATAGATGATTAGTCAAGCTCAACGCTTTCTCTTTGAATAATACTCCGCGCTTTACTTCAAGACTTACCGCAATCCTAACTATGATAGGAGTGTCTGTCGGTTTGGGTAATGTATGGCGCTTTCCATATATGATGGGACAGAATGGAGGGAGTGCCTTTTTATTCATTTACCTGATCTTTACACTTCTCTTTGCTGTTCCAGCATTGGTGAGTGAATTGGCGCTAGGCAGAGAGACACGCAAAGGTCCCTTGGGCACATTTACTTCCATTTTTGGTGCAAGAATTGGTAAGTGGGTGGGCTACTTGCTATTACTCACGGTATTGGTTGCTGATTCTTATTACTTAGTGGTTATTGGCAATGTAGCCTTTAGTGCGTATTTCTCTTTAACCGAAGGCTTTTCAGCAGAAACCAACGAGGCCTATCAACAGGGATTGAATAACGGAGGGCTTCAGCTATTGATCACTTTTACCGTACTTCTACTGAGTATGCTTGTAATTCGTTTAGGGTTGAAGCGAGGTATTGAAAGAGTGAGCAAGGTTTTGGTTCCCTTTTTCTTAATTGTCATTATATACCTCACAATTCAAACGCTCAATTTGAAGGGGGTGGGCGAGCAGCTAAGCGCTTTCATTAGGCCGGATATCTCGGCCATTACCATAGATGTAATTTTCGCAGGTTTAGGACAAACCTTCTTCTCACTCGGCTTGGGGGGAACCTTTCTACTATTATATGGAAGCTATATGAAAAAAGATCAGGACATAGTAGCTGTGGCCATTTCTACTGGTCTTGGTGATATGGCCGCGGCTGTGTTGGCTTCGCTATTTATCATTCCGGCTATTCTTGTGTTTAGTCTTGATATGACCTCAGGCCCAAGCTTGCTGTTCAATACGCTGCCCGAGTTGTTCACCCAAATGCCGATGGGAAGATTTTCTGGAAGTCTGTTTCTTTTGGCCCTAACGGGAATAGCCTTTCTGTCGAACATTGCTGCCCTGGAAGTATTTGCTAATGCTTTAAGGGAACAGACCAAAGTCAAAATTTCAAAGAATCAAATCATCTGGTTATTGGGAGGAATTGAGGCAGTGCTGATCATTCCTAGCGCCCTTAACCCTGAACTAATAGGCCATCTGGATTTAATCTTTGGTTCGGGTATGCAGACTTTCGGAAGTGTTATATCCATTATAGGCCTTGCTTGGTTTGTAAAAAGGAGGAGAGCTA
The DNA here is from genome assembly GCA_965230105.1 of Roseivirga sp. Taxonomy (GTDB): domain Bacteria; phylum Bacteroidota; class Bacteroidia; order Cytophagales; family Cyclobacteriaceae; genus Roseivirga. Next base: position 51,399 of record CBDDKG010000004.1, read on the forward strand.
TTATGCAAGTTTTCGGAGAGCAATCTCAGGGAAAAATACCCTCTATATACTTCTTGTTGATCAAATGGGTAATTCCTACCATATTGTTACTAATACTAATTAGCTATATCTATTCATCCATATTCTCATGAACAAACCCTCTAAGGAACACGGCATTGAAGCCGTAAATCAAGAGTTCAAAAAATACGAACAAGTAGAGAAGGATCAGACCTATAATCTGGCAGAGAACGAGTCCGAAGATCAATTCGACAATGACTATGTCATTGAAACTTGTGACTTGACTGAATTTTATAACAGAGGTGATGAAGGCAAGAGAGCTTTTGCAGAAAAGCTCGGCAAGGCCATGGAAGGCATTGGGTTTGTTGTCTTAACCGGTCATGGTGTTAATACTAGCCTATATGATGAAGCCGAAGAAAAGACCAGGGAGATATTTGAAGAGATTAGTCTCGAAGATCGATTGCCATTTGAGGCTCAACGACATGGGTCGGTGAATCAAGGTTATTTTCCCATCAAAGAGACCACAATTATCCATCCCGATCTGGTTGAAGGATGGGTGTTTTGCAGAAGGGCTTTTGATATGCCAGGGAATAGAAATCCAGACTATAAAGAGTCGGATTTTTGGCCAAAATCTGGTTATGAACCTTTTTTTAGATCGCTTTGCCTTGAACATGAGAAGTTGATATTACCCATAATGCAGAGCATTTTGAGGTATTTGGGCTGTGATCCACACGCTTATGATCAAAAACTGACCAATACAAATTTCGGCTTTCGACTCAATTACTATCCGCCCGTAACCAACGAAGATGATGCTTCCGGAGCTGGTCGTATGCTGGGGCATGAGGATGTTGATTTGTTTACAATTCTTCCTTCTTCCGCAGTTGAAGGGCTTCAGGTATTGAACCGTAAGAATATGAAATGGATTCGCCTAAATCCCCCAAAGGGGAGCATAATCCTTAATACAGGAGATTATATGCAGCGAATCACAAATGACAGATTGCCGTCTACTACACATAGGGTGTCAAAACCCACTTCCAAAGGCCTATATCAAAAGCCTAGAATCAGCGTTCCAATGGCTGTATATGTCTGGGAAGAAGAGTTGCTTGAAGTGCTTCCTTGTTGTGGGACACCAAAGTATGAACCTATCAATGCTGAGACTTTTCATACCCGCATCACCAGCAAGTACTACGGTGATGATTATTCGGATGATTAAGGATATTTATATATCAGCTATCACGCTCTTTTTCGAGTTTTTTGAGTCTTTCATCAATAGACTGCATTCCTTTAATGATCTCATTAAACCCTTTCTTAAGCATTACTACAACCCCTAAGAGAAGTACTATACAAACTATACCAATTATTAAGTCCATGTATTTATTGGGTGTGTTTAACTTATAAGTCAAAGATCTTACCAGCCTGTTCTGTATTCACGTCTAACGTATTGATTGGCCTCATCAAAGTTGGTGACCTTCATGTTTTCGGCATCCCAGAGCAACCTCTTTCTGCCATGGTATTTTGTGCCACCCCAGAAACCTTGGTTTTTTGCTTTCGGATCTACTTCGAAGTAGGCTTTAAGCGCAAGATTTCCAATAAGTAAGCTTTCTGTGAATGGACCTGCATAGTCAAAAGAAGAGCTGGTATAGGCATTGCCAAAGCCCGCAATACATGCGTTGACCCACTGTATATAGTGTCCTTCAGGAACCCTTGGAACCGTTTCTTTGACGGATACTTGTTCGTTTAAAGATAAGGGGAGCAATCTAGGATTAGCACCATAACAGTCTGCCAATAGTTTTCCTTTTGTCCCTATAAATAAAACACCACCATCCCAGTTGCCAAAGGCTTCATCATCGCCTAGTTCTTCGGGCCTCTCTGGCATCAGGCCGCCATCCATCCAAGATACTTTTATGGTGCCCTGACCATCCGTTCTAGGATACCTTAAGTGAATCTTACTTGCCGTAGGAAAGCTCTGAGGATAACTTTTTGTCTCAAAATTAGCTTTGAAGGCATCGGCCACACTACACTCTACACGATCAGGGTATAAGATGGGTAGAATTCTGTATACAGGATCCATAATGTGACAAGCCATATCACCCAGAGCTCCTGTGCCAAAATCTGACCAACCTCTCCAGTCAAAAGGCAGGTATGCGTCATTATAGTCTCTTTTTTCGGCTGTTCCCAACCACAAATCCCAATCTAAACCGTTTGGAACTGGATCTTTAACAGTAGGCGTTTCCAATGCCATTGGCCAGATGGCTCGATTTGTCCAACACTGTACGCTGTGCACTTCACCAATTAAACCGGCATCATAATACTCCTTCATTTTACGAACTCCATCTCCTGAAGCCCCTTGATTACCCATTTGGGTAACCACTTTATACTTTTGCGCAGCCTCGGTCAATTGTCTCGCTTCAGCAATGTCATGCGTAAGTGGTTTTTGTACATAAACATGCTTGCCGCGTTCCATAGCATTCATAGCCTGAATGGCGTGCATGTGATCGGGAGTTGAAATGGTGACAGCATCAATGCCAGTTTCTTTATCCAACATTTCCCTATAGTCCTTGTAGTAGGATGCTCCTTGATGATCTCTTCTAGCTCTCACGGACTGTCTGTCATCCACATCGCATAGAGAGACTACTTTAGCACTTGCACTTTTGGCGCACTCGGCCAAGTCAGAGTATCCCTTTCCACCAGCACCAATGCCTGCAATGTAGAGGGTGTCTGAAGGAGCTGTGAAGCCCTTACCCAAGACGTGTCGCGGTACTATAGAGAATGCAGCGCCAGCAAAGCCGAGGTTTTTGAGGAATTTTCTTCTAGAGGGGTCGTTAGATGTAGAGCTCATACTTATTATGGTTGAGCTTTAATTTAACGATTCACAGGGTAATGACCATGTGATTATCGGAGTTTTGAGACTGATTTTCCTTTAATGAACTCAATAATGGCTGTTCGGTATTTGCTTGAAGAGTCACTGGATAAATGCTGATAGAAATCCTTGTGATTAAACTCATGAGCATGCATTACTTCAAAGTCAATATTGGGTAATTCATCTATGGCCCTTTCTAGAATGAGTGTATAGCGATAGCTCTGACTTTCAGAAATGAGCAGCATCGGTGCAGTTAAGTTTTTAAGGTGTGTTGTGGGTGAGGCTTTATGAAGTTCTTCTCTAGTATCACCAAAGACGCCTTTGACATGATTTTCTGCCAGGTTAGGACCATTGTATTTCAGGTGTGTATCATAATAAGCCGGTATATCATAGGCTCCTGCGATGGGAATTACCCCGCTAATATGATTCAGATCGAGCCCTTCATCTTCTAGGTATTTCGGATCAGTGGCTAACAATGCAGACAGATGACCGCCCGATGAGTACCCTGAAACAAACATCCTAGTCATGTTAAAGCCATATGTCTCGGCATTGGTATATATCCACTTGAAGGCACTCGCCACATCTTTAATATGTTCTGGGTGTCTGATTCCGGTATTGAATTTTGGGTCTGCCCAGATGGCTGGGCTCAGGCGGTAATTTATGACTGCCACTGAAATGCCTTCTTTGGCCAGGAGTTTTGCGAAAGCGGCCTCATCCTTCTTATCACCAAAGGCCCAGGCACCACCGTGAATCCATAATAACATAGGAGAGTCCTTTTCACCTGATAGATAGAGATCAAGCATTTGCTTTTGGTTATTCGGGGCTTCTTCTGAATAGGACAGGTCACTAATTATCTTAACCTCCTGAGCTGACAGTTGACTAATTGAGACTAGAAAAATTAGAGTTAAGTACTTTTTCATATGACGTCCTTCATTAAGGTAGGAATTAGATGAACTGGAATTGGACCCTTTGAAAGCAGCTGACGATGGAAGGCCAGATAATCGAAGTCATTGGATGTTTTGGCAATATCTAAGGCCTTTCTTATGGCCACATCTCCTAGTTTGTAGGTGAGCACCTGGGCTGGCCATCTCTTCATTCTGTTGATCTCTCTAAAGGCAATGTCGTCTTGTCCCTTGATGTGCTCTCTCCAAAAAGAAAGGGCTTTATCATCGGACCATCCATGAAAGTTGAGACCTACATCCATAACAACTCGAGCCGAGCGTATGAGATCCCAGTTCCATTTGCTGAGCTCTTCAAAAGGGCTTTGATAGAGCCCCAGTTCCCAACCTAGGTTCTCTGTATATGCGGCCCAGCCTTCGATAAAACCCATTGACGAAGACAAGGCGATGTGCTCAGGAATGTCTAACTGCCAATGGTAATTCCTTTGATAATGATGTCCGGGAATACCTTCATGAATAAGTAAGAAGTCAACATCTGAGAGGTTGAAAGGTTTATCAAACAGGTTGTAATAGAAGGTGTTGTTTGAATAGTAAGCCGGTGTTTGCGCTAATGCTCCATTTCTTCCTCTAGATACATTCAATGGCGGTATTCCTGAGAACTTGGGAAATAACTTATCGAAGTCAGCTTGAATTCTGATTTGCTTCCTTTGGATTGATTTTTCAATAATAGTTTGGTTGTTGGTGAAATTGGACCTTGGTATGTCCTCCTTTATGTTTAGCTGCTCAATGCGACCTTTCACTCTCGCAATTTCGGCCAAACCGAGATCGTAAATTTGATTCACTGTCAGGTCACTTCCTGTCCACTTTTTAACCAGATATTGATACCAGGCACTTCCTTGTTTGAATTCAAAGATTTTGGACTCAGTGTCGAGTTTCTTTTTACCTGCTGAGGCTATGAGTCTACACCTTTCTATTTGAAGTGCTGATTCGAATGATAAGAACTTATAATCAAACTGTTCTTCATTACTTAGCTTAAGTGTGTCGATAGACATGAGCCGCTTCTTGATCGATTCAAAAAATACTAGCTGGTCGTTCGCATTTACTTCGTCAAGTAGTGCATTGATATAGGCTTTGAAGTCAATACGTAGCGTGACCTGGGGGTTCACATGAAAGAACTTATTGTAATCAGCCAGCAGGTAGTCGAGCTTTTCAACAGATTGGGCGGCAGTTCGAATGGGGAAGAGCGTAACTCCCAGTATGGCCACGATACAAAAGCGCTTAATCATCCTTTATTAAACAGATTTTTTTCAAAAAAGGATATGTCAAGTTTGCGAAAGGCAAATTCAGTCATAAAGAACAAAAAAGGGGCTGAAAAACATCCAGCCCCTTTTTCTAGCTCTAAGATTGAAATTAGTTCGAAGCTACCTCCAACCAATATCTTCTAAGCTTCAACTGCTCAGGAGTTGCACCCAAGTTAAACTCAAGCGCAAGAGGCGTTGGCACCTCTACTTGTTGGTTAGGCGCACTCAATATGATTTCTTTTTTCTCTCCATCAATATCTCTAAGGACTGTGAATGTGAAAGTCTCGAGTTGAGGGATTTTTGAAAATTGGTCTGTAATGAAAGTGTTGATTTCTGGCCCTAAGGGAGGAAACTGCTCTCCGTTCATTTTGATCAGGATGTCTCCGTTTTGAAGCTTTAATGCTCTACCCATATCATCCATTGCCTGATCATTACCAATGGATAGGTAAGGCTTTCCTTCATGTTGAATTACCTGAATATTTGACTGATTCAAAACTATGCTGTACTGTTTGGTAGTACCATTGAGCACAACATCAACACCGACCTGATCAAACACTTCTTTATAATCAATTGGAGTATTGCCAGCCACGTAGGTATTTAAAAAATCTCTAATCTCTGGGTAGGTAAGCGCAACGATTTCATCAAACAGTTCTTCATCCTTGAAAGAAACATCCTTTCCATATTTCTTGGACAGGTCTGCCATCATATTCTGTACACCATAAGCACCATTAGAAAGCTTTCTTAGTTTGATGTCTAGTGCGGCACCAATCAGTGCACCTTTCTGATAAACATTATAATACTGATCGGCATACTGATCAAGCGCACCAAGGCTCAGATCAGTGAAAGCCAGAGTGTCCTTGAACTGCTGTGCGATTACCATTTTTTGCCCTAGCATTCCTAAGTACTCTTGCGGTGATACAAGGCCGTATTTGACTTGTACACTTCCAGCAAAGTACTCTGTCATTCCCTCATACATCCACAGGTGACGAGACATTTTTGGGTCATTAAAATCGAAGCTTCCAATTTCTTCGGAATGAATATTCAGAGGAGTAACAATGTGAAAGAATTCATGAGCGGCAAAGTCTCTCAACTGCTGGTTCATTGGCCCAATAGTACTTTCAGGCATGAAATAAAACGAGCTATAAGAGTGTTCTAATGCACCAAATGATTGTACAGGTTCTTCTGTGAAATAGAAGATGAATGCATATTTGTCTACCGGTAGTTCTCCACCTAAAAACTTACTCTGTGCGTCTAAAACCTCACCAATGCTCTCAGCGATTTCCTTGGCTGTTACTTTCTGGTTCGGTGAATAGCTAGCCACCAAAACCTCGGTATTTGCTACGTTGATTATAGCGGTATCGGCTTTGCTATACATTAAAGGAGAGTCAACAAGCCTATCGTAATCCTCTACACTAAACCTATCTATGAATTTGTCCTCTTCAGCAACGTTATTCTCTTTATTTAAGGAAATGGTTGCCATCGTACCTGTAGCATCAGCTTTTAGCCCCGTGGCACCATAAAAGCCTCTTTCTCTAATGAAGTTAAGTTCAAAGGACTCTTTTTTCATGCCTTCGAAATAGCCAAAGAAGCCACTTGGATTGACAATAATGTTCTTATCTGCTTCGATGTTCGTGCCTGCCGGTTGGAAGATGGAAGGGCCTTCTTTCTGAGTGTCATATGTATCCTCCACCCAATAGGAGATCTTCCGTAGTTTTTTGGCATTTTTGATTACCCAGGAATTGTCATCCAGACGTTCTACCTTGATTTCGCGCCCTTTCTTATCAAAGGCTTTGAGTTCTGAAACCATTCGACCATAGTCGGCAATGGCATAGGTACCCGGAATGATTTTGGGCATGTAGAAAGTAATTTCTTTTTGTTTGATTTTTGGAGTTGACAACTCCACGTAAACTCTGTCGTCTACCACTTTGGTTAAGTCAACAGTATACTTATAAGGATTTGCCGCCCAGAGTGAAGTCGATAGGAGTAGGCCTAGGAACAACACAAGCAATTTTGAATTACGCATATGGTTATGTTTAAACGTTGTTTGTTATGGCATTGGATGCCTTTGGGTTAATACCTTTTCAATTCTGGGGCCAAACATAACATAATATGCTATGCGGACATATCGGACTGATAAAAAAGAACTGGTGTCTTTTGCTAATCGCTCCGTACATTTTCAAATCATTGGCTTTTAAAAACAGCATGATTAATGCCACATAAACATGTGAATTTTTTATGTGAATTGTCCTTAGGATCAAATCAAGGTAGGTCAAAATTATGTAAGTAGTTTCCTAATTATCAATCAGCGTTCTTAAGGAAAAGAACAAGTACATATGAAATTGAAGTTCCTTTCTTTGGCAATCATATTTGCACTTATCTCATGTGATTCGTCAGATGGTGACGAATTGGCTCCTGTAATTTTTGCACCTAATGGTATTGAACAGTTTGATATTAATAATCGAGGAAATGCATCAGATATTCGAGTATTCTTCGAGTTCTCACAGTCTATAGCTCATATTAAAGAGTTCAGGATAATATTAGTGCCTGAGGGGAAACAGACAGAAGTAGGTAATTCTTCATTCTTAGCGACTAGTGATAGGGTGCAAATTGTTCCTGCGCAGCAAGGCGAGATTAAGCTGACATTGAATGCCTCGTTGAAGGACTTGGATGGTCATAATATCAGCAATGGGACAAGTTACGCTGTGGCTGTGGCATCTATTCACAAGACCAGTGAGAAAGACAGCAAGTTTTTGATTAGCAATCAGTCTATGACTTTAACACCAACAGAACTTAAAGACCTCTACATCAGCAATAGCAGGGGTAATTCAGTGGTCGTAATTGACGAGGTAACAGGTGAGCTGGTTGGAAACTTCATTTCGCCAGGAATTGGCGGGCTTGGAAACACTCAGGAAATGATCATTAACGAGGGTGGCAATTTTCTGGTAACTGGGGTAGACAATACTGCAGTAAAACTATATGATGGGACGACAGGGGGATTTATCCGGGATTTCACTTCTGGCTATGTACTAGGAGCTCCTACAAAAACATCCATTGGACCCGATAACTTGCTCTATGTCAGTCAATGGGCAAATAACGTAAATAATGTAGCCCGATTTAATTATGAGACTGGCGCATTTGTAGATGAGTATATCACAGGAGTAGACAGGGCGATGGGACATGCCTGGGACAGTGATGGTAATTATTACTTGGCTTTGTTCGGAACTCCCTCGGTTGTTAAATATGACAGTCAGGGCAATGAATTAACAAAGATTGGTGAAGGCTTGCTTCAAGGCCCAGTAAATGTTTGGATAGATGAGAGCAGAAATGGGCTTTTTGTCGTGGATTGGTCAGTAGGGCAAGTGAAGGAGTTCGATTTGACGACAGGTAGTTTTAAGGCTAACCTTGTTTCGGGGATGCAAAGAGTTGAGGGCTTTCTATTCGGAAGAGATAATGCACTGTACCTGTGTGATTGGCAAAATAATTCAGTCAATGAATACGACTTGACCACAGGGGCTTCTAGACGGATTATGCAGTTTGACATATTGAATAACCCAAATGGGGTCATCTATGGACCGAATATTGATCCAAACTGAGTGTTAAAACTTGAGCAGGAAAGATGTGCCTCGATCCTTAGTAGAACGTACTTCAAGACTGCCCTTGTGCAAACGCATTATTTGTCGGGAAAGGGATAGGCCGATACCTGAGCCTGAGGTCTTTGTGGTATAGAAAGGAACGAAAATATTCTCTACGATTTCATCAGGGATACCCGGCCCATTATCCGAAATGACAATGGTTATTCCCTCTTCATCACGATGCGCATCCAAACTTATCGTTGGTTTTTTTAGTCCTTGTAAGGCCTCTATGGCATTCTTGAACAAGTTGATCAATACCTGGTCTATCAAGTCAGGATCAATTTCAATTGTCAGGCCCTCCTCAATATTCAGTGCCAGTTGAATGAGGTTTTGATCAATATCCGCTTTGAATAAATTGACAAGTCTACCAATGAGTTGCTCTATCTTGATAACTTGAATATCAGGCTTGGGTACTTTGGTAAGTTGATCGTAGGTTTTAACAAAATTGGCTAAGCCCTTACTACGTGACTCTATGGTTTCAAGACCACCGACCAGATCTTCAATGCCCTCATTGTCTAGTTTTGATAAATCTGGCTGTCCTGATTCATCTTTGATCATTTGTAGAATCACATCTGAAAGTGTTGAGATTGGGATTACTGAGTTCTTAATTTCATGGGTTAATACTCTGATAAGTTTCTGCCAAGACTCAATTTCATTGGCTTCTAATTCACTTTTGATGTCTTGGAAAGATACCAGCTTAAAAGCTTCATCTTGAAGCTTAAACTCTGTGGCAAGAATGGAAAGGTTCATCAGCTTTCCACCTAAGTTCAACTTCACGAGTTCGCGTTCGCCATTCTTAATGTTTGTTATTGTATCCAAGAGCTCTGCTGAAAGGTGTTTTAAAGATCTAATGGAGGTAATGAGGCTCTTATCAAATAATTCTTTGGCAGCATGGTTCACCAATTCAACTCTCATTTGGTCGTCAAAACAGACCAGTGCCACACGTACGTGCTCTACAATGGTTTGAAGGTAGATTAGATTAGAAGCCTTTTCATTCCTAAGTGTCTTGAGCACTTGATTAATTTCATGAAAAGCATAATTGAGATCTTGCTCTTTTTTATAATGGTATGTGTTACTAAAGTCTTGTTGTTTTATGGCCAGTAAGAAGTTGGCCAGTTCGCGCCTTGAGCGTTCTACGTAACGGATCAGGTTGATCAGAGTGATGATAAGCGCGAGAATCAGCCAAAAGGAAACAAGCCAAAAATGAGTTTGGGTGATAACATAAACTGCTCCATAGCCGAAAAGAATGATAAGTGAAATCCTGATGATTACATTCCATCGGAAGTATTTATACTCCATTAATCATCAACGGTTTTATTCACATAGAAGACTAATAGGCGAAATTCTGTATCGATCATTTTTTGACAGCCCCAACGTAAGCCATAATTGATATTCATCATGAATTCATCAGGAGTAGTGTAAATAGACGTGGCAGCTTTATAGCCCATCAGCTCAGTTTCCAGGCTAATATCGTCATTGGACCCAAAAATGTAAGCTTCCTTTTGATCCCGGACATCAAAAAACATATAGCAGTCAGTTTTTGCTAATAAGTACATTCTTACTGTGGTATTGCCCTCTACACGTAGATAACTGGTCGTCTTATTATTGACTCCTTTTAGGGTATAGTCAAAAGTGCCAAAGTGAACCCAGTCGGTGGTCTCATCTTTCATTTGGCTTTCACGAATTAAATTGGCTGCATCATCAATGGACTCTTGACCCAAAACGGGCTGAATCCACAGCATGAGGACAAGGAAGGCAGTGAGGCTTTTCATCCAGGTTGAGAGATTGAGTTAGTCAAGACTAATCTAGTAAATACTTTCCTAAAATCTTAGACTACAATCCGTATTTCGACATCTTCCGATATAGGGTACTGCGACCAAGTCCCAGAGCCTGAGCAGCTTTAGTTAGATTGCCTTCAGCGTTTCTTACGGCATTCTGAATGGCCTGTTTTTCCATTTCCTCAATGTTGTAATTATCACTGGCAATCACATTTTGAGTCGGCCTTTCAATCAATAAGAAATCTTCAGGGGCAAGAAGGTGTGAATTTGCCATAATGACTGCTCTTTCGATCGCATGCTGCAATTCACGGACATTGCCGGGCCAAGAGTAACGTTTCAATTTGTTGAGCGTAGTCTCATTGAGACGCATCTTTTCCTTGCGGTACTTCTTACCATACATTTTCAAAAAGTGTAGGGCGATCGGTTCAATATCTTCAATGCGTTCCCTGAGGGGAGGAAGCTTAATCTCAACCGTATTGATTCGATAGAGGAGGTCCTGCCTAAACTCGTTGTCTACGATCATATCATAGAGGGGCATATTAGTAGCACAAATAAGGCGAGTATCTAGGGGTGTCACTTTATTTGACCCAACTCTTGAGATCTGCTTAAATTGAATAGCAGTCAACAATTTAGCCTGCATTGAAAGTGATAGGTTACCAATTTCATCCAGAAACAAGGTGCCATCATTCGCCATTTCGAATCTTCCGGGTCGATCCTCTTTGGCATCAGTAAAAGCCCCTTTGGCATGACCAAATAACTCAGATTCAAAAAGAGACTCAGAAACAGCTCCCAGGTCTACCTTAATAAAGTTCTCATCTGCCCGGGGAGACCTATTATGAATGGCTCTAGCAATGAGTTCCTTACCCGTGCCATTCTCACCAAGAATAAGCACATTGGCGTCTGTTACCGCGACCTTGTCAATAGCATCAAAGACAGGCTTCATGGTAGGACTTACGCTGATGATATCATCGAATTCTCGTTGCTGGTCTCTGACAACAATCTTCTGGCTAGTTTTTAACTCTTTGACCTGTTTCTTGGTCTTACTTAGGGTATAGATGGACTGTACGGTGGCCAGAAGTTTTTCCTTTTGCCAGGGCTTAACCAAAAAATCAACAGCACCTTCTTTCATGGCCTCTACAGCAATGTCCACTTCGCCATAGGCAGTGTTCATCAATACGTGGGCATCAGGATCCTTTTTCAGAATTTTCTTAAGTAGTTTAATTCCTTCCTGGCCACTTGTCAACCCATAGGAAAAGTTCATATCAAGGACAATGACATCATATTTATGTTGATTCAGTAGAAAATCCAGTTTCAGTGGGTCCTTTTCTGTGATAACAGTTTCAAAATGCTGCTTCAAGATCATCTTGGCAGTGTATAATACTCCCTGATCATCATCGAGAACGAGAATTTTGGCGTCAGCTTTGTCCATTTTCAGTAGTGCTATTACCTAATTGTCCCTTAAGGTATTTATTGTGTCAAACTGATACAAGTACTCGTGTCAATTTGATACGAAATTCTTTATAAGAGCCTACTTTTAATTGGTAAGTGGTTGATATATAGTGTTATAGAATAATTGGTATAGTATTGGGCTATAATGTGCCAAGATGCTCAAACACTTGGTTACTTTCAGTATTAGAATGGCTTTCAAGCATAGAAGCTTGTCCATTGTGAACCTATTGGGTCTGAGTATAGGCCTAGTAGCATTTGTGAGCATACTTTATTACGTGAAGTACGAAAGTAGTTTTGATACCTTCCATTCTAAGGAGGATCGACTCCATCGGGTCATAATGTCTCGTTATATAAACGGAGAATTGGTCAGCATAAGGCCTAATAACTACCCGGCATTGACGGCAGTATTGGAACATGACATTACTGGTATTGAAGCAGTTGAATCTCTTCTTTACAGTTCCAGAGGTGGAACCTTGATAAAATTCAATAATGATGATGAGTTGCTCAGGGACGACCTTAAGGTTTTGAGTGCCTCAGCTGGTTTTTTTGACCTCTTTGATTTAGAGTTGTTAGAAGGTGACTTTGCCAGGTTGGGCGAACCTTTTACAGGCTTAATCTCTAATGAAATGGCAAGGACCATGTTTGGTGCTGAAAACCCAGTCGGTAAGACATGGATAGAGGATGATGGGCATGAATATCTAATTCTTGGTGTTTATAAAAAATGGGAGGGGAATTCTCACTTGGACTACGATTTGATTAGGTCTTTTGAAAGTATCGGTGCTCGGCATCAGTCAACAGATCATCATGATTCATGGACTTGGGGCAGAATGAAAACCTATGTACTCCTTGAAGAGGGGGTTAATAGAACTTTGGTAAACGATCAAATAAAAAGCATCATTGCAGATCATAAACCTCAACAAAGTGGTCTTGACCTGACAGAAGAACTTTTCCTTCAAAGTGTGAGTGATATTCACCTGAGGTCTGATTTTGAGCAAGATCAGATGATCAGCAAAACTATAAGTCAGGTGTACGGTCTTTTGGCCATAGGTATCATCATAATGATCCTTGCCTGGATCAATTTCATGAACTTCTCAGTGGCAGGAGCCCTGGAAAGTATTAGGACTTTGGGGGTTCAAAGAACATTCGGAGCCAGCTCGAATTATCTGCTTTATAGACAATTGTTCGATGCTTTCCTTATGAATGGTATTGGGCTTGTGCTGGCACTGAGTATTTGGCAATTGGCCCAGCCTCTAATCAACCAGATTGCTGGAATTCCTTCTTCCTATAAGCCCGAAATGAGCTTTTACCTGATAATCCTATTTGTTGTGTGCACAGGAGCAACACTTAGCGTATTGGCGCCTTTGAGTATTTTAAGGAGAACCAAAATAGCTGATGCGCTGAAAGGCGCTACAGCAAGCGGCCATTTAGGTACAAAGCTCATTAGAAAGGTATTAATTACCTTCCAGTGGGTCGCATCTATCTGCTTGATCCTTGCCGTATCTACTATTTGGTCACAATCAAACTACTTGCACGGAATTGATCGAGGAGTTAAGACTTCAGGTATTTATGTAGTGCAGCAACCAAGGGATTTCGATTATGAGGAATTTGCCAGTAATCCTGACCGAATTAAAGACAAATGGCTGGCTGTTCCTGGTGTTAAGTCTGTAGCTTCTTCATATGCTATTCCGGGTAGTAAACCATCTGCCTATGAGATAAGAGAGTTGAATGCCCCAATATCTGACAATGTGCCAATTCATGAACACCAGATAGATCAGTCTTTTTTACCCCTCTATGGAAATAAGTTTTTAGCTGGAAGAAATTTCTCTAGCCAATTTAGTTCAGATGAACAGGGAGCTATTCTCAACGTTTCCGCAATGAAAGCGCTGTTCGGAGATATTGACCCTCAAGAAGCTTTGAGCAGGCGAATCACTAGTCCTGAGAACGAGTATATCAGAACAGTAATTGGCGTAGTGGAAGACTATTATCAACTCTCTCCGGCCGAGCCTCAAATACCTATCAATTTCGTGTTTGACAGTGAAAGTCGTGGCTATTACTCAATTGCATTTGAAGGGCAGCAAATGGCTAATATGATGACCTTGATCAAAAGCCGTTTCGAGGAGGTGTTTCCAGGAAACATATTTCATTCTTTCTTTTTAGATGATTTCTACGATCGACAGTTTGAAGAAGAAAGACGTGCCACTCTGCTTTTAGGAGGCTTCTCGATTATTGCTGTATTGCTCAGTCTGATCGGAATATGTGCTTTGACGGTACTGGATCTTATTAAGCAGATGAAGGCTTTGAGTATCAGAAAAATTCTCGGGGCCAATCTAAAGTCCTTATATCTGCAAGTAGCAAAGGGCAATATTACGAGGTTTTTGGTGGCGACTTTAATCGCATTTCCATTGAGCTATATATTTCTTGGTAGGTGGCTGGAAAAATTCGCCAATCGAATAGACTTGTCAGCCTACAAACTATTGATTCCAATCATTGTAACGGTCTCTGTATTGGGAGTTGTACTATGGTTGGCTTCTCATAGATCACTTATTCAAAACCCAATTGACCACCTTAAAGAAGACTAGAAGATGTTCAGAAATTACTTCAAAACTGCTTTCAGAATTCATGTAAAGAATAAGCTTTACTCATTTATCAACTTTGTGGGGCTATCTATTGCATTGATGTTGTGTTTTCTGGTCTACATGTTTGTTCAGGACGAATTCAGCTATGATAATTTTCATAAGGACGGTGATAGGTTATTCCTGTTTCATCAGGTAAACTACAAAACTGATAACCCTCAGTTGGAAGCTGGGTTCTGGGATACTGAACCTTTGAAGGGAGTGCAAAAAGCCTATACGACCAATTTACCATTTCTCAAACTGATTGAAACCAACTTACCAGAGATCGAAAGCATAATCAGAGTCCAGGAAAATGGGGTAACTGTGGTTAAGGATGGAAAGGAGTTTCAAGAAACAGCACATTATGTGGACCGAAATTTCTTCGAAAATTTTTCATTTTCATTCATAAAAGGGAGTCCGGAAGTGGGACTGGAAACTATCAGTGATGTAGTGATTACCAAAAGCTTCGCTATTAAGCATTTTGGTACTGTGGACGTATTGAACCAGGATTTGAGAACCTCGAATTCGGAGGATCCAATTTATAAGGTAAAAGGAGTCATTGAGCTACCTCACAATACTATGCTGGACCTCAACATCATAGTGCCAGTAGAGAACTCTTACTACTACAAAGAACATCAAGACGATTGGAATTATTTTGCCATCTCTGCCTTTTTTAAGTTAAAGAACAAGGCAAGTGTTGGTCAGGTAAATTCGAAGATTCGCGACTTATTTATGAACCGTTATGGGGAAGAAAGATTAGCACGCGTTCGTGAAAACCTGAAGCTTTCTGAAGATAACCCAGTATATGAGTTCGATTTAGAAAATGTAGCTGATGTATACCTAGATCCTATGATCCAATATAATAAGAGTTCTTCTCCGCTATACTCTTATATACTCATTGCCATTGCTCTTGTCATATTGCTTATCGCCAGCATAAACTATCTATCCATTAGCATTGCCTCTTCCGCAGTCAGGAGAAAAGAAATAGCGGTAAGAAAAGTGGTAGGGGCTAACCGTCCACAATTGAGAATGCAATTCTACTTGGAGGCATTAACCCTGACATTGTTGGCTGTTCTTGGTGGTTTCACCTTGATGCAGGCTTTATTACCAACTTTCAACGAAATGGCTGGCAAGGCATTATTGCCGAGCACAGCTGAAAATATGGCGCTGTTGGGTTACGGTTTCCTATTTGGTTTGTTTATTTCTTTCGTTGCCGGTGGTTATCCAGCTCAAATTCTGGCCAGGTTCAAAGTTTTATCTGGCCTAAAAGGCCAAACGACCAGTCGGGTCAGTCCAGGCCTGATTAGAGGAATGATGGTTTTTCAGTTTACGCTATGCCTTGTCTTCATTTCTATTAGCATAGTGATGCAAAAGCAATTCAGTTATATCAGTCAAAAGGATCTGGGTTTTGATAAAGATCAAATGGTAATGGTTGGGGGGCTTTGGGGTCAGGCTGAGCTAGTTAAGCAAGAACTCACTAAGTCGCCATCCATTAAGAGCGTTGGAACCAGTACAGGAATCTTCATAGGAGGTAGCGGTTTTGGATCAATGGTCATTGATGGCGTTCAACACAGGATTAGACGCGTCAGGGTAGGTAAGGAGTTCCTTGAAACTTTAGATGTATCCTTCGTTGATCGTGAGGGTTTTCCAGCGCCTGGGCAACCAGAAATGAAGGAAGGTAAAAGATATATCAGCGAGACTTATTTCGACTTGATTGTAAGAGATTCTTCCATTTTTAATGCCTATAGAGATGAAATTGGTGGAGTCGTTAAGGATTTTCACTTTGAGTCGCTTCAGACAGCCATATATCCTATAGTCTTTGAGTTGGCAAAACCTGAAGTGCTTTCTACACTCTTTGTAAAACTAGAAGCGGGAATGATAGAGCAAGGAATTAACGATGTAAAAGCGGCTTACGAAAAGGTGACAGGAGACCCATTGAATGAGGTGCGTTTTATGGACACTTTCCTGGCGACACGCTATAAGGATAGTCAAAGATGGCAGCGTATCATTAATGCATCCACCACACTGGGAATTCTCATAGCCAGTATCGGACTGTTTGGCCTGACTGGAATCAACCTAGGAAATAGAATCAAAGAGATCAGCATTAGAAAGGTACTTGGTGCAGACTTCAATCAAATAGCCTATCTGTTGAACAGACAAACACTGGTTTTAATCTTTATATCTGCCGTCATTTCAATACCCATTGCTTACCAGTTGACGACTAAGTGGCTCAACTCATTTGCCTATAGTACAGACGTGTCAGCAGATATTTTTATCATCTCAGTATTGGTATTACTGGGTATTGCCATGGTCACAGTGCTGTTTCATTCTGTAAAATCAGTAAGAACCAATCCTGCAGAAGTACTACGCAATGAATAAATAGGATGCTATGTTAAGAAACTATTTCAAAACTACAGTTAGATCACTGGCAAAGAACAAGCACTTTTCCTTTATCAATATTATTGGTTTGGCTGTAGGAATGGCGGCTGTACTTGTGATTTTCCAGTATGTCACGTATGAATATAGTTTCGATAAGTTTCATCAAAACAAAGATGAGATATATAGATTGAACCTTGGTCGACTCGACACTGGCCTTCCTTCTAGTGCGACAAGTGCAGGCGTGATGGGACCCATATTAAAGGATAACTATGCTGGTATTAAGTCTTTCGTAAGGCTCAGACAATTCCCTTCACTAGTTGAACATGGCGAAACAAGAATCCATGAAGAGGACTTTTATTTCACTGATTCTTCCTTTTTTGAGGTTTTCTCCTTTGAGCTTTTAGAAGGGAAACAAAATGAAGTTTTACGAGAACCAAATACTATTGTCTTAACCGCCTCTTCGGCATTAAAACTCTTTGGAAGAACAGACAATCTAATTGGAGAGTTTATCGAAGTAGATAATCGAATGACCTACAGGGTCGATGGAATCGCCCAAGACCCTGCCAAAAATTCTCACTTCAGCTTTTCCTGCTTAGCTTCGATCGCTTCAGTAGCTAACCACTATAACACACCACTTAGGACTTACCAATTCAATGAATGGTATGCACATTATGTACATACTTACTTGTTATTGGAGGACAATGCCAATGTGGAGAACCTGCAAGATTTGGTTATCTCTGCTTCAAAAGAGCATTCTGCCCCTGAATACTATGAGCTTTATGGTACCAATATGGGCTTGTATTTACAGCCCTTGGCTGACATTCATTTGAACCCAATGTTTGGAGAAATTGGAGTAGCTGGTGACAGGGATAGCCTATATATTCTGGCGAGTGCTGGAATTATCATTTTACTCCTGGCCATTGTCAATTATATCAACTTGTCGACTGCCCAGTCTATGAAAAGGACCAAAGAGATGGCTTTGAGAAAAACTCTGGGTGCCTCAGGACAACAGTTGGTCATTCAATTCTTGAGTCACTCTGTATTACTGAGCCTGATTGCTTTCTTTTTTGCTATTACACTTTTACAGATTCTTCAAGAGCCTCTGATTCAAGTTTTAGGCTTACCAAGTGAGAGCCTGTCTCAGTTTTATTCAAACTATCTGTTAGAAACAATAGGACTCGTATTACTTATCGGGGTGCTTTCAGGCATTTACCCAGCGATTCGACTTTCCTCTTCTGAGCCTAATAATTTGTTTCGGGAACGATCGTCAGGTAAACAAAAATTTCTTTTGAGAAAGCTTATAATCTTTCTTCAGTTCTCTATATCAATAGCACTTGTTTCGAGCACTGTGATTGTTTTTTCTCAGGTTCGGTTTATGCAAAGCCAGGATCTGGGTATCGATACAGAACAAATTCTGCTTCTTCCAACTTACGGAAATGATGAAATTCACTCATCATACGAGCTTTTTAGACAGCAGTTGGCGGAGGTACCCGAGGTGACATCATCCACTTTAGCAGAGTTGTCTCCTGGGGAAAATATTTTCGGTATTATCTCAAAGTTTGAAGGGATGGAGGAGTCCAAATCTTTCGCCACGATTGGGGTGGACTATGACTACCTGAAGACATATGATATGGAGCTGATTTCGGGAAGAGATTTCTCTCGAGAGATAATTACTGATACTCAGGAAAGGGTAATTATTAACCATAGGCTATGTGAAGAGCTTGGTTGGTCAGCTGATGAAGCTATAGGGAAGTCTTTTGATATGGGGGGAGACGGAGGAACTCCAGGGTTTGTCATAGGCGTTGTCGAAGATTTTCATTTTAATTCTTTGAAGCAATCCATTAGACCTGTGGCCATGGTCATTGCTCCCAATTTCTATCAAAAAATTGCAATCAAATTCAATACTCATGATTTTTCCGAGAGCCTGGCAGCACTGAGGGACTCATGGAACCAAGTCTATCCACAATGGCCGTTTGACTATAGTTTGGTTAATGAGGAGTTTGATCAGCAGTATAGTTCTGATCGCAGATTTGGTAACCTGTTTCTTCTTTTCACATTCTTAGGCCTATTCATTGGAGCCCTTGGTGTATATGGCCTTATTCAGCTCATTACAGAATATAGAAGGAGAGAATTGAGCATAAGAAAGGTGCTCGGTGCAGAATTGTGGAGGCTTGTCAACCTACTATCCAAAGAGTATGTCAGTTTAATGTTCCTCGCTTTTGTCTTTAGTGCTCCGTTGGTCTATTTCTTCATGACCGAATGGTTGACAGACTTTGCCTTTAAGGTTGATATCGGCTGGTGGATGATAGGCCTTTCGTTGGTCACAATCGCCTTTATATGTTTTTGTACCATAGGATTGAAGATTTACCAAACGGCCAAATCTAATCCAGTTGATCATCTTAGATACGAATAAACAAGCAAGAAAAGTCTCAATAAACTCAAGGTCATAGGTTATGCTAAAGAACTATTTCAAAACAACATTAAGATCAGTGATGAGGAAGAAAGTATTCTCCCTTGTTAACCTGGCTGGGTTGTCTACTGGTCTTGCTGCCTGTATAATTATTTCAGCATTCATTATAAGCGAGACTTCTTTCGATCATTTTCATTCGGATTCAGAAAGCATCTATCGCGTCATAGAACAAGTTGAAGGTGGTGAATTAGGACTAAGGATGAATGCCAATGTCCCTGGAGCCATAGGACCAGAGTCTCACAGAAATATTGCCGGGGTTGAAGAGTATCTAAGAATTTTTGAACTCGGTGTTTTGAACATTAGAAATGGAGAGAAGGAGTTTGGGGAACCTTTCTACAGTGTTGACCCTAACTTCTTTTCATTCTTTGATTACCAATTGATATCAGGAAACCCTGCGACTGTAATGAATGAGTTAATGGGAGTTGTTCTTTCGGAATCAGCAGCAAAAAAATACTTTGGAGATGAAAACCCAATAGGTAGGGCACTTGAGGCAAGAACAAATAATGGTGATTTCACCCTGATAGTATCTGGGCTGATGAAAGACATGCCAGAGAATTCACATTTGCATTTCGATATGGTTTTTCCGCATAGTCTACCTAATGAGATGTTCAATGATTTCTTGGCCTCATTTAATAACAACTGGGAATACAGTAATTTCACTACTTACCTCAAGTTGGAGGCTCCAAAAAACCAGCAGGCAGTCACTGATCAGTTAAACCAGCTTGTTTCAACCAACAGACCCAAAAGTAAGAGTCGACAATTTTCTTATACACTACAAGCCCTGACTGATATTCATTTCAAGTCAGAGTTGTTGGAAGGGGATCTCAATTACAGAGAAAGCAGCAGTGATTATGTTTATATATTTTCAATTGTGGGGCTTGTTCTACTCACTATTGCCTTGGTTAACTACATCAATTTGTCAACCATTAAGGCCACTGACAGAATCAGAGAAATTGGTTTGAGAAGAGTAGTTGGAGCGAGTAGGAGGCAATTGATTTTTCAATTTATGACCGAGTCGGCCTTCTTTGCCATGTTCTCACTTGTTCTTGGGTTTACACTGATTCAATTAATAAGGCCGTACCTCGCCTCACTATTTGGTGTAGATATCATTACCTATTTGGTACACCCAGCAGCAATTACCCTAATCATTTGTGTTGTTCTGATATTAGGACTTGTAGCAGGATACTATCCGGCACTAATTGTTTTAAAAAGCAAGATGATAGCTGCTTTGAAGAATCAAACACTTGGAATGCACAGGCAGACTTTCTTCAAAGGAGTTACACTTATACAGTTTGTAGTTTCTATTACGATGGTCTTGTCTACAATAGTTGTATATAGTCAGCTCAACTATATTAATAACAAGGACTTAGGGTATGAAAAGGAAAGTATTGCATTAATTGAAATTAATAGCAATCTGGCTAGAGAAAATCAGCAGCAGATAATAAATGGATTTCATCGTATTCCTGAGGTTAAAGCAGTTTCAGCGGTCAGTAGAGTTCCGGCAGAATGGAAACAATATTATGAAGTTGAACTGACTAACGAAAAAGGAGAAGTTGTTCCCAGAATTCCATTTATGACTGTAGATGAAAATTTCCTTGACCTTTTTGGCATCAATTTAGTCTCGGGGAGAAATTTTAGGGCGGATAGTAGAGACTCCTTAAAAGTTTTGATTAATGAAACATTGGCTAGGCAGCTAGGAATTAATGAAATAGAAAATCAGAAACTCACCCTTAGTGGAATTAAAATGGGTGCTCAGGAACTTGGGTTGGCCGCAAATCCTGTATACGAGGTAGCAGGAATAGTTAAAGACTTTCACTTTCAATCCCTTAGAGAAAGAATACCGCCAATGGTTCTGGGCTTCAAAAGGCATGCCCTGCAGAATATTGATTATTTCACTGTCAAGCTTCAATCTGCTAATCCGTCAGAAACCATGGTTAAGCTCAAAGAAGTAATGAAGTCCTATGATCCGAGCCCCTTTGATTATAATTTTTTAGATGACAAGGTTGCTAGGTACTATGAGGAAGATGCTAAAAGAAGTAGCCTCTTTATTGCAATGTCTTCGATAGCCGTGTTCATCGCTTTTATTGGGTTGTTTGCTTTAGTCAATGCCGCAATTCAGAAGCGTGTGAAAGAGCTTGGGATCAGAAAGGTACTTGGTGCTAGCTCCAAGTCTCTGACGCTCTTGTTATCATCCGAGTATGCTGTTTTACTGGCCATTGCCATGATGATAGCAAGTCCAATAGGCTATTGGGGTATTTCTCAGTGGTTGAATGACTTTGTGTACAAGACCCAGATCCATTGGTGGTTCTTCGGTTTTGCTCTGGTGATTTGTTTAATGATCACCGCACTGGCAAGCATCACGCAAATTTATAAAGCAATATCTAAGAACCCTTCCGAAGTATTGAGGACGGAGAATTAGAAGGTCAATAATAACTACTTAAATAAACAGAAATGTTAAAAAACTATTTCAAAACAACACTTAGGTCACTTAGAAAGAACAGATTGTTTTCTCTGATCAATATTTTTGGTCTGGCCATAGGCATTACTGCTTCTGTATTTATACTTCAATACGCCTTTTTTGAATTGAATTTCGATCGTTTTCACCAGAAGTCTTCGAATATCTATCGTGTAATGAACGAGAGGTTTGAAGGGGAGCGGATGATCCAGCGAGGTCAGATTACTTACTCTGCTGTGGGTAAACAGATGTTTGAAGATTATCCTGAGATTGTAGATTATTTCACGCTCAGTACTTTTGGTCAAAATGTCATTGAGCATAATCAAAACCCTGTAAAAATTCCTTTCTCAATCTTAGTAGAGCCGAGCTTTTTTGACATGTTCTCATTCCAGGTATTGGCTGGAAATCCGAAAGAGGTATTTGATCAGAAACGCAAAATGATCTTGTCGGAGAGTGTAGCGGAGAGGTTGTTCAAGTCTGATGAAGGTGATTGGGACCAGTATATAGGTCAAATCATTCGTATGGGGTCAAGCAAGTTAGAATATGAGTTGGTGGGAGTTATTGAAGATGCTCCATCGAATTCGAGTCTTCAATATGAGGTGATCTTATCCCGTGCTACGACTTTTGATTGGTGGGATCAGGCCGAGTTTGGATGGTTGGGTTCTGATTATTTCCACTATATACAACTAGATGAGAATGCTGATCCTGAGGCGCTGGTAGCCAAGTTTTCAGACTTTAGCAATAAGTATTTTAAAGGCGATGAGGTAACAGGGACATATGAAAAATTTCATTTACAGCCTTTAGAAGATGTTTATCTGTACTCTGATTATGAATATGAGAACCATGACACTTCAGAAGGCAGCACGGTCTGGATTTTGGTACTCATCGCAGTGTTCATCCTTACCATGGCCTGGATCAATTATATCAACTTGACCACTTCAAAGTCATTACAACGTGCAAAGGAAGTAGGTGTGAGAAAGGTTGTAGGTGCATCAAAGGGTCAGCTGGTTATTCAATTTTTAACAGAATCCTTGGTATTGAATTTTCTGGCATTTGTGTTGGCCATTACATTGGTACAATTTTTCCAATCTTTTTTCAACATGTTGGTGGAAAGAGAGCTTGATCTAATAGAGTTTTTGTCGTCTGAACTCTTGGGCACATCCGTTGTGATTTGGGTAATAGGCATATTGTTTTTTGGGTCTTTTCTTTCAGGCATTTATCCTGCATTTATTCTTGCAGCTTTTAAGCCTTCAGAATCTCTTAAGGGTCAATTTGCTAAGAGCTCCAAGGGGCAGATGTTAAGAAAGACATTAGTTGTATTTCAATTTTCATTATCCATTGCTCTTATAGCAGGTACTATACTGGTTTATCAGCAGACCAGGTTTATGAAAAGTCAGGACCTAGGTGTTAATATGGACAGAGTATTAACTGTTGAAGCTCCAGCTCTGACTAATATGGATACCACTTTTGTAGAGCGTATTCAGCAATTCACAAACACTTTGGAAAGAAATGCTAGAATAGACAAAGTGGGAACTTCAATGTCTGTTTTTGGAAGCCGACTGCCAAGAACTTTCAATGTCAGAACCACTCCGGAAGGAGAGGGCAATATGCTTAACAGACTCAATGCTAATTTTGGCTTTCTGGATGTCTATGAGGTAGAACTTTTGGCGGGTAGGAACTTTGTTCCAACCGATCACAATCGGGATTTTGATAGAATCAAAGGAACAATTCTAAATGAGAAGGCTGTAAAGCTGCTAGGCTTTGAAAGTGCCCAGGACGCAATCAATAAGAAGCTCCTGTTTTTTGGAAGAGAATGGGAAATAATAGGAGTAACTGCTGATTTCCACCATAGATCGCTCAGGTCTTCAATAGAACCTCTAATGATATCACCTTTTTACAATGGAGGTGATGATACCTATCACATCCGGGTTGATGGCTCGAACTTACCAGAAACGATTGAGTATATTGAAAAGACCTTTGATGAGTTCTTTCCCAACGATCTATTCGAGTATAATTTCATGGATGCTCGGTTTGATAACCTTTACAAGGCCGATCAACAATTTGGGAAAATTTTCAACCTCTTCTCTTTATTAGCCATTGCTATTGCATGCTTAGGCTTATTTGGACTGGCGGGCTATACTGCCATCCAAAAAACCAAGGAGATTGGTATCAGAAAGGTGTTAGGGGCGTCAATAGGCAATATTTTGCATATGCTCTCCAGAGAATTTTTTCTATTGATTCTCTTAGCAAGTTTCATTGGACTACCTCTGATTTTTCTCGGAGCCAGAGCCTGGTTAGCGGGTTACGAGTATCAAACGAAAATAGGTACGCTGTTCTTTCTGCTGCCTGTATTGATTGTGCTTTTCGTAGCTGCCAGTATCATCATAGGGCAAAGTATCAAAACGGCACAGGCGAACCCCGTAAAGTCACTTAGACAAGACTAAATCTAAATTGAGAATCATGATTATATCTAACATACGTTTCGCATTTAGACAGCTGAATAAGAACAAGGTTTTTACCATGGTTAACGTGGTAGGGCTGGCGCTTTCAATGGTGGCTTGTCTTTTGATCTTTAAGTATGTCAGCTTTGAAAAAAGCTATGACATATACCATGAACAATCGGAAGATATATTCAGGATTTACCGCATTGAAGATGGTGAAGACCCTGATGACGGAGTAGCTTCAATTTTTCCCGGAATTACGCCACTACTGAAGCAAGAAATTCCCGAGTTCAAGTATGTTACCAGAGCTATTGGATCCGATAAAATATTCCAATCCTTTGCATTTACACACTTCTCGAAGGATGGAGAGGCAAATACTTTCAACATTCCCAAGGCATTCTTTACGGATCATGATGCCTTAGATATTTTTACTTTGAACTGGCTGGAAGGAGGGAACACCCGCTCCTTGGCTAATCCGAATGAGTTGGTTATTTCAAAGTCATTTGCCAACCGTTTTTTTGGTGAGGAGGAAGCCGTGGGGAAGATATTGAGGTTTAAGAACATGGAAGTGGATTACCTGGTAACAGGTGTGTTTGAGGATGTACCTGACAATAGCCACTTCAAGTTTGATGCACTATGCTCATTTAGTTCCTTGCCGAAGGAATGGGAACTGGACACGAGCTTTGGATGGGGTAACTTTTACACCTATGCTAAATTGATAGACAATGCCGATTTGCTATCCATAGAGCCGAAAATGAATGACTTAATACTTCAACATGGAGAGGATTGGTATAAAGAGGAAGGAATCTATTTCAAGTTTCAGAATATCGCTGATATCCATTTGAATTCACATCATAGTTTTGAGCTGGAAGCAAATGGCAATAAATCCACTGTGGTTTTCCTTAGTATTATTGGAGTTTTCATTATGGTGATTGCCTGGGTTAACTACATTAATCTTAGCACTTCAAAATTGGTTGACCGAGCAAAGGAAGTAGGCATACGAAAGGTCATGGGTGGATACCGAAGACAGTTGATTGGGCAGTTTCTGTCAGAATCATTATTGGTTAATTTGTTCGCACTGGTCTTGGCATTGACGGTGCTTCAAATGAGCCGGAGTTTCTTTGAGACGTTGATTGGTATTGAAGTCAATTATTTCACTGGTGAAAACATTCTGGTAACATTGGGCTTTGCCATACTTTTCACACTGGGTTCTTTACTCTTTGGACTCTATCCTGCAGTTCTGTTTTCACGTCAGAAGATATCCAGTGTTTTAAAAGGGAAGTCAAGAGTGAGCAAGTCGGGACTTCAACTGAGAAGAGGCTTGACTGTATTCCAGTATGTCATAGCTGTGGTCCTTATTCTGGGGACGATTGTCGTCAAAGCACAGTTAGAGTTTATCCAAAATGAGTCGCTCGGAATGAATATTGACAGGACTTTGGTGGTAAAAAAACCTTTTGTCTCTGAAGAAGGTCGGGCATCGAGTAAATCGGCCTTTATGAACAGTGTAAGACAGATGAGCGATATAACAGCTGTCAGTGCTTCTTCTGAAATCCCTGGTTATGAAATATCCTATATGCGATGGGTAGCCCTGGGGCCAGGTTCAGATGATAAAGCGCTGTATGCTAAGGAGATAGCAATTGATGAGTCATTCATTGATTTATATGAAATTGAGGTGCTTCATGGACGCAACTTTTCTAGGGAATTTGAGGACTCAAATTCTTTGATACTTAGCTTATCGGCAGCACAAGATTTGTTGGGGATGGAGAATCTTGATCAGTGGATTAACCAGACTATTTATTATGAAACGGCCCCTTATCGTTTGGTCGGCATTGTTGATGATATCAGTCAACAGTCATTAAAGACCGAAACAGAACCTCATATATATACCTATCACAATAGGGATAAGTTCTATTCCATAAAAGTCAATGATGGCAATTTACAAGCTACCATCGGACGGGTGAAAGAAGCCTTTAATGCAAGTTTTACAACGAGTCATTTCGACTATTTCTTTCTAGACTCATACTTTGATAGGCAATACAAAGCGGATAGATTATTTGGTCAAATATTCACTTTCTTTTCACTCTTAGCGATAGTGATCACTTCATTGGGCCTTTTTGGTTTATCACTGTATAATATTGGTCAGCGTTCCAAGGAAGTCAGTATAAGAAAAGTGCTGGGGGCATCAGTGAATAATATATTCTATTTGCTGACAAGAGAGTATTTGCTGTTGATGCTTCTTGCATCAGCCATAGCACTTCCCATTGGATACTATTTTGTAGACCAATGGCTAGCTGGTTTTGCTAGCAGAATGAGCCTAACTATGATTCTATTCTTCCTTCCGGTTCTGATTGTTTCTGCTTTGACCCTGATCACAATTTTGTATCAGGTAATTAAGGCAGCATTTGCGAATCCTGCTGATTCACTCAGGTATGAGTAGTAGGGCGCTAAATTATTCTTAGAAGTTTATCTAAAACCTTCCTCATGATCAAGAATTACATTTCCATTGTCTTAAGAGGCCTAAAGAAGAAGAAAACCTTCACGTTTATCAACATCAGTGGTTTGGCCATAGGAGTTTGTGCCTTCTTGTTGATTCTAGACTTTATTTCATCAGAAAATAGCTTTGATAACTTTCACGTAAAAGGAGATCAAATCTATCGCGTTCAGTATGAAAAAATTAGTGCTGATAAACATGACAAAAGTGCTGGGCTGGCTGCCGGTGGCGGCCCTGCATTGAAAGCCACTTTCCCTGAAATTGAGGCTTTTAGCAAAATGTGGGGAACGGATCATATGGTGAACCTGATAAAGGTAAATGATGAGTCTTTTGAGTCAGAGGGCCTTTTTTATGCAGACAGCAGCTTCTTTGAATTGTTTGACTTTGAATTTCTAGCGGGTAATAGAGAAACTGCACTTGACGAAGTCAATTCAATAGTGCTTACCGAAAGCGCTGCAGAGAGATTCTTTGGTAGAAAAGATGTGTTAAATGAGACGGTTTACCTTCAGAATGGTATGACCAATGTGACTGTCGAGATAACCGGAGTTCTGAAGGATTTACCCATCAATACGCACTTTGATTTTGAAATTCTTGTATCATTTGAATCACTTGTCAGTGCAACGGAAACGGCCGCGAATTCTTTTGGTTGGAATGCTTTTCAGACCTATCTACTTCTCAAGGATGGTGTTGATCCATCAACGCTTGAGGCAAAATTCCCAGATTTTATAGAGACACACTATCAAAGTGCAATTAGTCAAGGTATTCAACCAATCTATAAGCTAAGGCCTTTAAGAGATATTTATTTACACTCAAATGTAAGGTTTGAGGTCGGTCCAACGGGTAGTTATCAGATGCTCCAGATACTTGTTGGAATTTCCCTTTTCATAATCATTCTGGCCTATTTCAATTATATTAACATTACCACCGCCCAGGCTTTGGAAAGAGCCAAAGAAGTCGGTGTGAGAAAGGCCACGGGAGCAGGTAAGGCCCACTTATTTACACAGTTTATGGTGGAGTCACTGATTTTTAACCTATTGAGCGTGGCAGCAGGTTTTACCCTAATGCAGATAACAAAGCCTTTCTTTGCAGAGGTAATAGGAAGAGGATTTCCGGATGACCCTTCCTTAAGTAGCCACCAATTGCTGACAATCTTGATGATTCTTGTTTTGGGTACAATAAGCTCTGGCTTCTATCCGGCATGGATGCTCTCCAGACTCAAGACTGCTGAAGTGCTTAGGGGTAAAACGAATTTTGGCGGCAGATCAGGCTTTCTCAGAAAGAGTCTGGTAGTGGTTCAATTTAGTATTCTCTGTTTTCTCTTAATTGGCAGTCTCACAGTAAGAGAACAAATACAATATATGTTGAAAGCGGATTTAGGCTTTAATCCAAACCAAGTATTGGTGTTAAAAGGCCCTGCGGCTGGTGGTAATAGCAACTTAGATACAAAGCTGAGCAGCTTCATGGCTAGATTAGCATCAACCCCTCAGATAATTGAGGCTTCTCACTCCACTGTGGTGCCAGGTAAGGAGTTGTCCTGGATTAACAATGACGTAAGGAGGGAAGGAGCACCTGAAACCGAGTATGCTTCTATCCATTTTGTTGGTATAAGTGACCGTTATTTAAATACGCTTGACTTGAAGCTTCTGGCCGGAAGAAACTTTGATAAAGAAATTGTAAGTGATACGGGTAGTATTCTATTGAGTCGTTCGGCTCTAAAAGCACTGGGCTTCACTTCGCCAGAAGAAGCTATCGATCAAAAGGTGATCACGTTCGGAGAGAGGCGTGTTGTTGGGGTAGTTGATGATTATATGCAAGAGTCATTCAAGAAAGGTTACAATGCAACCGCATATCTCTTGGCACCTTGGGCCAATAATTACTTTAGTCTTAAAATTTCCAGTGGCAATGCGCAGGAAGTTATCCAATCCCTTGAGGGCCTTTATCAAGAGCACTTTACGGGTAATCCATTTGAGTATTTCTTTTTGGATGAATTCTTTCAGAGGCAATTTGAGGAAGACAGAACTTTTGCAAAAACCTTTAATCTGTTCACCATTTTGGGCATTTGGATATCCTGCTTGGGCTTGATGGGACTCACGCTTCATGCTGTGTCGCAGAGAAGCAAGGAAATCGGCATTAGAAAGGTGTTAGGTGCTAAACTACTGGATGTCGTTGTACTGGTTTCTGGCAAACTCATTTATCCGATTCTCATTGCAGTGGTTATCAGTATACCGATCACTTATTATCTGGCCGAACTGTGGCTTCAGAATTACACGTTTGCGACTAGATTGGGACCAATGGTATTTGTGCTTCCCATTGTCATGATAGTGCTGCTTACATTAACCACAACATCAATACTTTCGATCAGAACTGGACTTAAGAATCCGGTAGATTCTCTTAGGTATGAATAGATAATTCGTGTCATCATGAAACAAAAGTGTATCATCATGATACGCTTTTTTTGATTTAAAATACCTTATGTATCTGATAATCAATAATATAGTGTTTTGGTACATGTATTGTAAATTGTCTGCCAGATAGAACTCAAAATATCATGTTTAGAAACCACCTCTTCGTAGCCTTAAGAAACTTTCAAAAGAGAAAGTCATTCACTTTTATCAATATTCTTGGCCTCACAGTAGGTATGACAGTTTGCCTGCTCATCCTGACTTACGCTCGATATGAAATGAGCTATGACAAGTTTCATAGTCGTGCTGACGATATATACAGAATCACTGTTGATATCTATAATGGTGAGGATTTTCAAGTTGCCGATGCACAGTGTTATCCTGCAGCTGGCAAACTGGCAAAAGAAGAGTTCTCGGAAATAGAAGATTACGCCATGGCAAGGCATTTTGGTCGAATGCTCTTGAAGAATGGAGATAAAGCCTTCAATGAAGATAGATTGTACTGGGCCAATCCCGCCTGGTTAAAGATCTTCGATTGGCAAATGATCAGCGGTGACAGAGAAACAGCCCTCAATGACCCTGATGCCTTAGTGTTAACGGAAACTGCGGCAAAGAAATACTTCGGAGATGAGGATCCTGTGGGTAAGATGTTGACTGTAGTTCCCGGAGGAGCAGAAGTTCCAATGATGGTGAAAGGAGTTGTTAAGGATGTCCCGGAGAATGCTCATTTGAAGTTCGATGTTTTGGGTTCTTATGAGTCTGCTGTAAAGTATATGGGCAGCAGCTATGACAATTTTGGAGGGAACAATGAGTTCATGTATGTGTTGGCAAACAAGCCGCTGGACAACGACTTCCAGAGACGATTTAACACGAATTATTTCTCCAAAACAAAGCCCTTTGCAGAGAGGGGGGATAGTCTGGTTATTCAGCCACTGACCGAAATACATCTTAACTCAGATAAAACCTATGAGGCAGATGTTAACGGAAGTCAATCCATAGTAAATATTTTATTGGTAGTCGCTGGTTTCGTTCTGTTAATTGCCTGGGTCAATTATATCAACCTGTCTACGGCCCGAGCCATGGAAAGAGGTAAAGAAGTAGGGGTGAGAAAAGTCCTGGGTTCAAATAAGCAATCGCTTGTAATTCAATTCCTAATGGAATCGATAATGCTGAACTTTCTTGCCTTAGTGCTTACCATTACATGTATTCAGGGTGTGTTGCCATTCTTCAATACACTTGCAGGAGTATCCTTGTCTTTCAATGTTTTTAGTGAGCCTGATTTATTGCTTCAAGTCGTGGGAATATTCTTTGTGGGTTCAATTGCTTCAGGTATCTATCCGGCATTAGTCTTATCTAATTATCGCCCATTGGCAGTACTTACGGGGCGTTTGAAGGATTCTAAAGGTGGTTTGTTATTACGTAAAGGTTTGGTGGTCTTCCAGTTTATGATCACCATGCTTTTGTTAGTTGGAACTGTGACCATTTATAAGCAGGTCAATCACATGCGCTCTCAATCCTTAGGGGTGAATATTGATCAAACTGTCGTGATAAAGTCTCCCGTGTTGGTTGAGGATGACGAGGCACAAGTATCTAAAAGAAATACTTTCAAGTCTGAGCTTAAAAAACTAGCTCAAATCTCAGCTGTTACCTATTCGGAAACGGTTTTCGGTCAGGGTACTATTGATATGAATACGACCACCGGAATGAAAACCATAGAAGGTGAAGTTGGAGATGGGGTTAACTGGTCTTTCTATCGTGTCGATGAGGACTTTGTACCAACCTTCGAGTTTGAAATTTTGGCTGGTAGAGCTTTCGATGGCAAGCTAGAACAATTGGTACCTGAAAGACAGACGCTCTATGAAGGTGTTATGATTAATGAAACCGGTAGAAAGGTGTTTGGTTTTGAATCAAATGAAGCTGCTGTAGGCTCCAAGATCAATCGTTTCGGAATTCCATCCACCATCGTAGGGGTGTTTGCCGACTATAATCATCATTCATTAAAAACGAAAGTGGATCCTACGATGCTCTGGTTCGACAAGAACGCTTATTCATCGAGCTATGTATCCATTAAAGTCAATGGGGGCGAAAACCCAGGCGATAATTATAAGACGGTCTTGACAGACATTCAGGAGGCATACCGTGAGATCTATCCTGCGAGCGACTTTGACTATTTCTTCTTAGATGAAAACTTTGAGAAGCAGTATAAGGCGGACAGACAGTTTGGAACAGTATTTACCACCTTTGCAGGCATAACTATTTTTGTCGCGGTCCTCGGTTTGTTTGGCTTAGTGCTCTACGAGGTACAACAAAGAATAAAAGAGATTGGTATTAGAAAAGTCTTAGGGGCGAATGTATCAACGATTATTCAACTACTTTCATCGAGCTTCTTGAAACTGATCCTAATTGCCATAGTTCTCGCTTTGCCGATTGCTTATTTTGGAATGAACGAATGGTTATCTGGGTATGCTTATCGAATAGATTTTTCAGCATTACTGTTTATTGTGCCAGCTGTCATACTTTTGGCCGTAGCGCTTATTACAGTGGCAACTCAGGCAGTAAAAGCGGCTAATGAAAATCCAGTGAAATCATTACGATATGAATAAATACAACAGTTCATTCGTAGAATAAAAAAAGCCCCGATTACAGTCGGGGCTTTTTTACAACCAAAAACATACTAAGCAAAACGGCTAGTTTCCACCACCGCGTCTGGCTCCTCGCTGAGAAGCCCTTTCTTCTTTCCATTTTTCATAAGAAGCCCATTGCTTCTCATTGAAAATAGCTTTCAATTTCTTGTCGCTTTCTTCCTGAAATTTGGTTATTACATCACGCATCCCAGTTCGATCACCACTGGCTCTCATTTCCTGAAGCTTCTCTGTGCGTGCCTTTCCTGTTGCCAGTAACACGTCATAGGTCTTCTTGTATTGGTCATCTGATAATCCAAATTGCTCCTGGAAGTTCTCAGCTTGAGTCTTAGCCGCTTCTTCAGGGCTCATTCTTTGTCCTCTTTGACCTCCACCTCTCTGGGCTTGAGCTGCCATGCCTATAAACAAAAGCATACTCATTAATAAAAATGTCTTTCTCATGATCTTAGGTTTGTTAAGTCTAAGACAATGATGTGTCAGAAAAGTTTAATTGATTTGAAAATATTGCTGTTGAAGACTTAGGAAATTTCACCAGAACCTACTAGTTCATTGCCATCATACCAAGCAACAAATTGACCTGGAGCAATTCCTTTCTGATGCTCATCAAAAATCACATATAGGCCATCGGGTTCTAGAAACAGTTCCGCACCTTCTAGTGGCTGTCGGTACCGAATTCTGGCCTGATACTTATTAGATTCACCAATAGTGAGCTGAAGATCTTCTCTGATCCAATGAATGTTTTCGTTCGATACAAAAAGTCCCTTTCTCAATAATCCAGGATGATTTTCACCTTGTCCTGTATAGATTACATTGTTTTTGGTGTCCTTTTCAATCACAAATAAAGGTTCTGGTGTTCCCCCTACGGCAAGACCCTTTCTTTGTCCGATAGTGAAATAGTGCGCACCATTATGCTCACCAACTAACCTGCCATCACCAGGGCTATAAGTATAAGGAGTCGTCAATGCTACTAGGGACTCATGTCTTTCGTCTGAGTCAATACTCATGTGAGGGTTATAAGCACTGAAGTTAGTAGCATTTGGATCGAGCTCCCTTATCTCACCGGTTTTTGGTGCCAATTGCTGTTGCAAAAAGTCTGGGAGCCTTACTTTACCTATAAAGCAGAGTCCCTGGGAATCTTTCTTCTCTGCGGTTACCAAATCCAGAGACTTGGCAATCTCTCTAACTTCAGATTTTTGCAAGTGCCCAATAGGGAACAGGGCTTTAGAGAGTTGCTCTTGATTCAGCTGACAAAGGAAGTAACTCTGATCCTTATTTTGATCAGCACCGGCCAATAGCCTATGAATTTCTTGACCATTATTTACAATGGTCTCTTTTTGGACATAGTGTCCAGTCGCCACATAGTCGGCCTTAAGCTTCAATGCTGCCTTTAAGAAAATGTCGAATTTCACCTCTCTATTACATAGAATATCGGGGTTTGGTGTTCTGCCTTTTTCGTACTCATCGAACATGTAGTCAACAATGCGTTCTTTGTACTGTTCGCTCAGATCGATCACGTGAAAGGGGATCCCCAGCTTTTCAGCTACGGCTAAGGCATCGTTGCTATCTTCCACCCAAGGACATTCTTCAGAAATGATTACAGAATCATCCACCCAATTGCGCATAAACATGGCAATCACCTCATAACCCTGCTCCATCAACAAGTGTGCAGTAACACTAGAATCAACCCCGCCTGAAAGTCCAACTACTACTCTTTTACTCATGATTTTCTCCGATTACGAAGCTTAACAACGATTCTGCAAAAATAGTTGATAGAACACAAAAAAAAGCCCCGACCACCGAAATCTCGGGGCGGGGCCTTTCTAAGGTTGAGGTTGAAGTGGTTATCTTTTCTTGATATCGATAGCCTTTTTGCTTTTATCGACACTTGGTGTTCTATTCAAGAATTCGTCATAAAGTCTGATTTGACGCGAGGTCATCGGTACTTTATAACCATCAATAAATAGATCCGTAATTTTGGTTGATGTCTCAAATGGGTCACCCGTAGCCACGAAAATATTAGCTTTCTTTCCTACCTCAATTGATCCAACTTGATCACCGATACCCAGAATCTCTGCCGCATTGATCGTAATAGCTTTAAGTGCCTCTTCACGACCCATGCCATACGCTGCAGCAAAGCCTGCATGGTAAGGTAGGTTTCTAACATTTTCTGTGTCCATTGTTCTAATGGCTACTTTAACACCTGCTTTCTGAAGTAAGCCGGGGTTGGCATATGCTGCATCATAAGAGTCTGACTGACGTGTAGGTACTGCTTGAACTGGGCCAGTAATTACTGATAAACCTGATTCAGCTATTTTGTCAGCTACTCTCCAGCCCTCTGATACTCCCGTAAGTACAACCTTTTTATAGCCTCGTTCTTCGACCCACTCTATAGCACTGATTATATCCTTAGCAGCATTTGCTTCAAGAAATAGCATCATCTCACCTTTAACTACAGGCACGAGAGCTTCTATTTCTGGATAAGACCTCACTTCATCAGAGTTCTCAAGCTTAGCATAGAGTTCAGCCTTATCCCATGCATCATTGATTTGTTTCAATGCTCTTTCCTGTCGCTTTTTAACTTCTTCCGGAGATAGTCTTCTGAACCTTCTTCCGCCAGCTGTCGATGGGAAATTCATTACAATTCCTCTTCCACCTGCATCCATTTGATCTGGCGTATAGCCAAAGAGGTTTATGGTGGCAGCTGTACCTGGCAGTATACCACCTCTTGGCATTGTCCATACAGTAGTTACACCACTAACTCTAGTTACTGGAATAGCTACAGAGTTAGGGTTTACAGCAGTCAAGGCTTGCATTTGAGGCGTGAGTGCTCCAAATTCTCGAAAGTCATTGGCCTCTGCAATACTTCCAATCTCTGCTAAGCCCAGAGAGGTCCCCCCATCAATCATCCCAGGGTAAATTTCCTTGCCCTCATAATCGAATACTTCAGCATCTGCTGGTATACTCACGTTGGCACCAACAGCTTCGATAATACCATTGTTAATAATAATGGTACCGTTTTCAATTATACCGTTAGTCACGGTGTATATTTTGGCGTTAGTTAAGGCAAACTTGCCAGAACGCGCCTTCATTACTTGATCATCTTCTTGGCCAAAGCTTAGCATTGGAACCAATGCAATAAGGCATAGTAAAAGACTTATTTTAAATTTCTTCATGATTCTTAGTGCTTATGCTTAAATAAGTTAGCTCCAAAAAAGGATGCCACATCTTCCATACATCTATGTCTGTAATCCATCTTTTCGAAGAGTTGTACTTCGCTAATAGACGATTCTGGATTAATAAAAATCCGTTGATCCTTTTTGTCATCATTGATATCAAAATACTTGACACCATCAATGAAGGTCATTTGCGGAACAGCGTATACAGATAAAGGGTGATTATCAAAAATTGCGATATCCGCATCTTTACCCACTTCGATCGAGCCTACGCGATCCTGAATACCCAATTGAGTGGCTGGATTCAAAGTGATCATAGCCAGTGCTTCGTCATCGCTCAGATTACCATATTTTTGCGTCTTTGCAGCTTCATGGAAAAGGTGTCTGATCAATTCTCCTGAATCGGAGTTAATTGAGGTTAATACTCCATTTTCTTGAAGAATTGTTGCGTTATAGGCAGTAGAATAGTATACCTCCAATTTATATGCCCACCAGTCAGCAAAAACAGATGCACTCGCTCCAAAAGCAGCAAGTTCTGGCGCTACTTTATAAGCCTCATTAGCATGCTGGAACACGATTCTTGGAATACCAAAGTCACTGAAAACTTTCATGAGCATGTAAATCTCATCCGCTCTATATGAGTGACAGTGAACGATAATTTCCCCGTTGAGAATATCCACTAAAGTTTGCATTCTCAGATCATACTCTGGAGCAACTTTTCTTGGGTTGTTATCTGCGTTATAAGCTTTCCATTTCTTCTCATAAGCCTGAGCTTGTGTGAAAGAAGTTCTGATCATGTTTTCAACACCCATTCTACTCTGAGGTTGAATACCCCTTGAGCGTCCACCACGCGTTGGGTTTTCACCCAGCGCAAATTTGATGGTTCTGGGAGCACCTTCGAACCTGAGGTCATCAGGGTCCATTGTACCATATCTCAACTTCATTGTTTCATTCTGACCGCCAATAACATTGGCAGAACCATGCATCAAGTGAATGCTTGTGACACCACCTGCTAATGCTCTGTAAATAGAAACATCAAGTGGGTTGACTACATCCTCCATGCTCACCTCAGCGGTTACCTGGCTTGTTCCTTCATTAATAGCGCTACCCGCAATATGTGAATGTGCGTCAATAATGCCGGGCATTATAAATTTGCCTGTTGCATCAACGGTTTCTACACCTCTAGGGGTTCTAAGCCCTTTACCAATTCTTGAGATTTTACCATCTCGGATCAGTATATCGGTATTTTCCAAGGTACCATTTGTAATCGTTATTACAGTACCATTTTTAATCAGTACATCTCCCTTTGGCGTCTGCGCCAGGGCCACTGTACTAAAGAAGGCCAGGAGAAGGGTTAGTATATTTTTCATTTTCATGATTTGTATCTTTTTGAGTCGATTACTTACCATCTTTAGAAGCAGTAAATCCTAATTCAAAACTTTGACCGCCTACAGAAACCGAAGCTTCAGCGTCATATTCAGTGCCCG
Organism: Roseivirga sp.; assembly: GCA_965230105.1. Classification (GTDB taxonomy): domain Bacteria; phylum Bacteroidota; class Bacteroidia; order Cytophagales; family Cyclobacteriaceae; genus Roseivirga. The sequence goes on from CBDDKG010000004.1 coordinate 87,867, forward strand.
AGATGCTACCCTCGACTACAACGGTCACAGATTGACCACCAGCATCGATGTCAAAATCGAATGTTAATTGACCATCTCTAAAATTGATGTTGTTCATGTCAGTATCAGGTGATCCATCATTGCTTGTAAGTACTCCTGTGTACTTACCGTCTTCTCTCTTGATGATCATTTTACCACCTTGGGGATCCCCTGGAGTAACCAGTTCATAAGACCATGTACCCACTAGGGCATCTCCTCCTGCAGCAGGTGCTTCTTCAGCATCTGCAGTATCGGTATCCTTCTTGGCTTTTTTCTCTTTGACTTCATAATCATGCTTGGTGCCATCTACAAACATCATTTTAATCTGAGAATCTTTAGTGAAGTAAGGAGCGGTTGAAACCATAAGGTTGGCCATTTTACCATTCTCGATGGATCCGGCAACTTGATCTATACCAAGCATTGAAGCAGGATTTGTGGTCAAAGCAGCTAATGCGTCACTTTCACTGAGACCGTTTTCTATCAAGGTCATGACATTCTTTTTCACCTTGCTTGCACTTGTTCCTCTTATTGAGAAGCCAAATTTGATGCCTGCAGCTTGGAGTGAAGCAGCTTGTTGAACATAGGTGTTATAGAATTCCATACGTCTTGCCTCAAGCGCTCTAACTTCATCTGAAACATCATCACCCTTGGCATCTTTTGGTTTATCAGGAAGGTCAAGAGATAAGAATATAGGTGTACCTGTAGCTTTTAATTCGTCTATTAAATCCCAAGCCTGCTTGACACCAGATACAATTAAGTCAAAACCCAAGTCATTTTGAAGGCGCATCGCACGTCTTACATCTAGCATACTACTGACATCAAACATTACCGGCTTACTTTTCCCGATAACTGGGTGGAAAGCCAGACTCACTCTGTCGCTCACAGGTCTTGGAAGCCCGGCCGGATTTTGAGCATACAATTCAGTGTGCTTTTTATGGTTTTCGGCATTTCGGTAAAGGGTTCTCCATTTGGCCATCATACCTAAAATGTTGCCAGGGTAGGCACCTGGAGCACCAACCCATTGCGCATAAAGTGCAACATCTTTTGCCAGGATAATATCATCCATATGAGTAGCTTCGTTAAGTAGCAAAAGCGAACCTGAACCAGGAAGCATTCTTCCATAAGGCACACTATGAGATATGGCAAAACCAACCTTCCTCATGTTGGCGATGCTGCTGCTTGAAATATCTATTTGACTTACTACGCTGTTTTCTGGAGTAATACCAGCATAATCATTCGGTGGGTCTGGTGTAAAAAGATTTCGAGGTCTGGGTAGACTTTCAGGTCTTTTGGCACCGGTATTAGACATACCATCGATAAATGCTGGATAGACGTATAGTCCAGTTCCATCGATTACCTCTGCGTCATCTGGTATGGAAACATTGTTTCCAACACCCATTATTAATCCATTTTTGACTACCACAGTGGCATCCTTCATTTCACTACCCGGCATCGTGATCACCGTAGCATTGGTAATTGCATAAGTACTGGTCACTGCAGACGTACCCGTAGGGTCACTCTGAGCTAGCAAACTCGTTTGCAAAACAGTGAATGAAAGCAGCAACACTAAGTGTAGGCGTAACATTCGAAGCGATTTCATATTAAGAATTTTAGTTATGATTTGTTCAAGGGGATAATATACTCTAAAGGTCCTATCATTTCAAAGTCTAATATGAGAGTGGTTCAATAATGATTTTGGGGGTAAAGAGATACCTCTTTTCATTCACATTTATCAACTGAGAAGCTACACTTATCAATTGAGCTCAAGCTTTTGGGAATGAGTTCTTGCAATAGCTTAAATTAGATTGACAACTAAAACTAAACTTGACGATGATTCCAATTAAGATGAGGGCTGGCCTCGTAATTGGTGCCCTGATTTGCATAAGTAGTATGTTGCGGGCTCAAAACGCTGAAGAGAAGGCATTGACTGGTGTTTTAGACTCTCTCTATCGTGTAATATTTACCTTTAATTATGCCGATGAATCTACCTATGAACCGGGTTTTTCTCAGTTTGATAATTCCCTTGACTCCGTATTAAGCCTTAGTGCTCAAAAGGGTTATAGGACTGTCTACTATAAGGCAATTAACATACGGTTTATCCATCTAAAATATCAGGATGAGATAGTCAAATCGCGTGCCTTACTTAACAAAACGATCGACCATGCGCTGAACAATGGTGATTCTTTGTATTACGCGCAATTCACTTACTTTATTGGAAATCTGTTCGCCAGAGAAGCTGAAGATGACTCTGCTTTGGTCTATTTCGAAAAGGCCTTAGACATATCAAGATCAATTGGTAAAAGGCAAGTTGAGGCAGCTTCGATTAATGCCATAGCAGTGACCTATGCCGGCCTTGACAGAGACGATTTGGCTGTCAAGTATTATTACAAATCCCTTGTTCTGGCTGAAGCCTTAAAGGACTCGTCTCAGATTGCGACAGCAGTCGGAAACCTTGCCACTGCCTATAGCAGGATGGAAGTAGGAGATTCCTCGCTGTAGTATGCCAGGAAGGCCTATGACCTTGCATTGGTGACTGAGGAGATTGCTATCAAATGGCATGCTTTGAACTCATTGACCATAGGGTCTTACCTCAATGGTGATTATCGAAGTGCGATTAAGTATGCTAATCAACTGAGGGATGAAGTGACCCCGATAGAGGAGTATGGTTTTCTTATTACTTCTCATTTGTACCGTAGTAAAACACTCGCTGCTCAGAATCAGCTATCAGAGGCCTATGACTATGCAGAAGAGAGCCTGGAACTGGCTAGGGACTATGAAGTAACACGAAATGAAATTAATGCTCTAAACTGGCTGGTTGAGTTGGCCAGTAGCAGACAAGATTATAAAAATGCACTTGCTTATGAGCAGGAAAGGGGACTTCTCCAGGATAGTTTAAATCAGGTCAAGGCTAATCAGAGAGTAGAGAGGCTTTCGGCTAAATATGAAAACCAGGAGAAGGAGGACAAGATCGCCTCTTTGAACTTGCTTCAAAAGGAAAGCGAAGTACGTCAAAGGATACAACTGTGGCTTTTCGGTGCTCTGGTGCTACTTCTTGTAGTCTCATTTTTATACTTCTATAAAATATTTAAGTCAAGATTGGAGGTAGAACAACTGGCTAAGCAAAAAGCCAAGAATGATCTTTTAAGGTCTCAATTAAACCCACATTTCCTTTTCAACGCACTTTCCTCCATTCAGCTTTTTCTAATTGATAAAGGACAAGGGTCCAATGCCTTAAACTATCTCTCCAAGTTTGCGAAGCTTATGAGGCGGATTTTGGAAAATAGCCGCAGAGATTTAGTATCTCTAGATGCTGAGGCCTCAACACTCAGGCATTACCTCGATCTTCAAAAGATTCGTTTCGACAATCGTTTCGACTATCGCATAGATATTGATACGATGGATGACATTAATGAAATTATGATTCCCCCCATGTTTGCTCAACCTTTTATTGAAAACTCGCTGGAACATGGTATTGCGGAAATCAAAGACGGTTTAATAGAAGTCAGTTTTAAGCAAGAAGGTGATCTTTTAATGTTCAAGGTAGAGGATAATGGAGTAGGGCTTTCTAAATCAACTGACCTTAAAAAAGCCCAAAGGGGAAAAGATGGCGACCATGAACCGCTTGCTACCAAAATTACAAAAGACAGAATAGAGCTTTTGAAGAAACAGCTTAAGCGGAATATTTCTTTTATTGCTAAGGATAAACTCGGTGAAAACCATGAAGTCATTGGTACCGAGGTGATTTTTGAACTTCCTATTCAATTCGATTGATGAATGCTGTTGTCATAGACAATGAACCTCATATTAGGGCAGGTCTAATTAAACTGCTTGAGATATTCTGTTCAGAAGTAAATGTGATCGGAGAGGCGCATAGTTGTGCATCTGGCCAACAGCTCATAGATGAGAAAGTGCCAGACCTGATCTTTTTGGATATTGAAATGGATGATGGTACAGGGGTTGATCTAATCAAGTCAAACCCCCACCTGGCAAGTCAGGTAATCTTCATCACAGCCCATGACAAATATGCGATTGATGCTTTTAAATGCAGTGCTTTAGATTTTTTACTAAAACCTATTGATTCAGAGGATCTTATCAGTTCTGTAAAGAAGGCTAAAGCAAACAAAACAGGTCTTGATCTACAAGCTAGAATTGAGATTTTAGAAAATCATTTAAGCAGAAATAATCAAGGAGTTAAGATCGTTCTTAGCGATTCCGGATGTATGCATGTTGTAGAAATGAATGACATTCTGTGGTGCGTTGCTGAGGGCAGTTACACGAGGTTTGTTCTCTTGAATAATGAAGAGATTCTGGTGTCCAAAAATCTCAAGTCTTATGAGGAGTATATGAGTGAATCGAATTTTGTCAGAATCCACCATTCTTATTTGGTAAATATTAATCATATCAAGCGATTTGAGAGGAGTGAAGGCGGGTCCTTAATTATGACAAATGGCACCAAATTACCTGTTTCTGTTCGGAAAAAAGATAATCTGATGCAGGTACTCAAAAGGTGGAATAACATACACTTATAAGAAAGAAGCCATCAGGTATACAAGTTGCCCAATTGATTGCCAATTACTGGTGCTGTAGGTGATTATTTCATTTCATATTGGTACTGAAAACACAAAGTCAATGCTGAATTTGCCGAGTCTGTCTCGGTCAGGCGCTGGATGTTGAGGTTTCGATTCATGCTTCGTGTAGGTGATTTTACGAGGTGAAAGACAATCAGTCAAGTCAATTCTCAGGGTATTCATAAGCAATTATACCCTAAAGTTTTGGTTGTGTCAGGCATGGGGTCAACACGTGATCCCATGCATTTATTTACGTCAAATTTTAGTTGAGTAAAGAATGAAAAAAGGGCCCACACGGGGCCCTTCCTAATTTATACTCAAAATTGACCTTTTTATTTAGGGTCCAGAATATCAGCGATTCTGTCCTTCAGGTCTTCCAAATGAACTCGACTTGCTCTGTCTGAATACCTGCCGATGGCGTTATTTACTTCTCTTTGTAGGGTCTTCAATTCAGATTTTACGACAGGTCTGATATCAGATTGGCTCATATCAACTTGCCTCGCTTGGAATTGACTCACTTCATTGGTCATCATGAACTCCAAACGTTCAACAAAGGCACGCTGAAGGTTCCTTCTATAAGTGTTAATGGTTGTGCCATTCGCTAACTCAGAAAAAAGCCCTTTCCTGGTGTCAGCAAACATTTGATATATAGTATAGGTGTTTCGTCCTTTGAAGGCTTCGGCTTCGATCAATCGTTGTGCCCTGGTAGGGTCGAGTAACCTATTCAAGAATGATACTTGTGTCGCTCTGATACGGTTTACCGCTCCATGACTCTCCATTTTTCTCAGCAGTTCTTCGTCTAAGAGCCATTCTGGCATTGCGAAAGCATACTTGTTCATCCAATTCATGGCTTCTATCTGACGACTTTCCGGAACAACTTTGTAGACGGTACCTTCCTGATCAGTAGACTTGAAGTCTTCCGTCACACCACCCACATTGGTAATAACATGGCCTACGAATCTTCTCCACTGCCCGATAATCTCATTATAGATTTCACGGGTATCGTCATAGTTCTCACCATCAGTAGTAGTCCAATCTAATAGGTTAGGAACTACTTTCATTAGATTTTCCATACCGTAGGTACTGGCAAGAACACTGTTGTCCCCAAGGTCTTCTGTCTGTGATTCTGGATTAGAGCCATTACTACTTCCGAAACGGAACATACGATCATCAGCTTTGTCTAGAATCCACTGATCCAAGGTTGACTTTTCGGCTTCAGGGTTAGAGGCATTTGGAATTACGCGATAACCCCAATTGATTACATACTTGTCATATGGACCGATTTTTCGAATAAACCTAGTCACTCCATCACCTGGTTGAGCGATATAATTCACACGGGCATAGTCCATAATCGTAGGGGCTACGCCAAATTCTTCAGCAAACTCTGGGTTTCTTAAAGATTCCACAGGATAGGAAGAACTGGCTTTCATGTTGTGTGGTAAACCTAAGGCGTGACCAATTTCGTGAGCAATCACGGCTCTCATCATTTCACCAATGTCTTCAGCTGGAGTGTTCAATGTTCTTGCACGTGGATTGGCTGCTCCCGTTTGAATTAGATACCAGTTTCTGTAAGATCTAAGATGGTTGTGATACCAAATGATATCACTTTCAATGATTTCACCCGTACGAGGATCCGCAGTACTTGGGCCTGTGGCATTCCTTGTCATATTGGCAATATACCGTACAGTAGAATAACGTGTGTCTTCAGGACTCCAATCAGGGTCTTCTTCTTTAGAAGGAGGGTCTTTGGCTATAATTGCATTCTTGAAACCAGCCGCCTCAAAAGCTACCTGCCAATCTTCAATCCCTAATTTGAACCACTTTCTGAATTTTTCAGGAGTGGCAGGATCGAGATAGTAAACGATCGGTTTTACTGGCTCTACCAATTCTCCTCTGGCATAAGCTGCAGGGTCTTTAGGCTCCAATCTCCATCGCTTTAAGAATCGTACTTGATCGCCTTTCAGTTTATCCGAACTGAAATTGATATTACCCATGGTAAACCAACCCACACGTTGATCGGCAAGTCTCGGCATCATTGGGTTTTCTGGCAGTTTAATCATTGACTGGGCCACCTGCATAGTGATCAAGCCTGTATTGCTGTTAGAAGGAGGCCTACCCGCATCATAGGTCAATACTTGACGTACCTCTACGTTTTCAGGAAAACTCTTTACGGATTCGGTGTAGCTTTTCTCCGCATCGAGTCTCCTTACCTGAAAAGCGCTTCTGAAACGCGAGTTCATAGCACTGATGGCCTTAGTATCGCCCGTAAAGAACTTGGTGACATCTACCAGGTAGGCGCTTGAATCTTCAGGTTGCCCGGTCACTTTAAATGAACCAATGATGGGGGCAAAGTTGTTGTTCATTACCGATTTGTAGATAGCATCAGTACTGTCCGCGACATTGTTAAAAGAGATTTTCTTCAGAAGGATTTTGCCTTCCCTGTGTTCCCATCTTACCACCTGCTCAATCATCTTAGAACCTGAACCAACGAAGCCTCCACCGAAATTCTCTGGAGCAGAAACCAGTCTCGTTACCCAAAGCATATCTTTTCCGAGTTCAGCTTTTGGTATCTCATACATGATTTTACCATCCTTTTGGTAAACCTTAAAGAGACCATCGTCAGCACCCATTCCCTTTACAAGAGACTCATAGGTCTTTTCCTTTTTCTTAGGAGGTGCTGGTTTCTCCGAAGGGGTTTCTGTACTCGTCTTATCTTTTTTCTTTTTGCGTTGTGCCAAAATTTCATGACTCGGTGCTAATAAACTCACTGTGAGCA
>CBDDKG010000005.1:0-316829 GCA_965230105.1 Roseivirga sp.
TGAAGAAGGTGCTTGTGGTGGCTCCCTTCGAAGTAACTCTGGCGACAACCACCAATAGCGCAAAATATCCGGCTATTAAGCCGATCACCAAACCTGGACTCATGAAATATCAGGGTTTACTTAAATTTCAATATCATTGAATTTTTGAGAGTGACCAAAGCCTCTTAAATCTTTATCTTTCTGAAATGAGTAAGTCAGCTAAACAAAAGGTACTTAGAACACTAGACAAAGCAGACGATAAAAACATTGTCAGTAAGCGCTTTGATCAATTCATCATGGCCTTGATTCTGCTCAATGTAGCAGCCGTGATTGTTGAAACAGTCGATTCAATACATAGCCAATATGAGTTGGTCTTTGAGTATTTTGAAATCTTCTCGGTTATCGTATTCAGTATTGAATATATCATTCGAGTTTGGGCATGTACGGCACTGGAGCGATATAAACACCCTGTCTGGGCAGGCTCAAATATATGGTTTCTGTTGAGGGCTATCATTGACTTACTGGCCATCATTCCATTCTATCTGCCATTGCTGATTAACCATGCTGATGGTAGAATAGTAAGAGTATTAAGGCTTTTCAGACTCTTCAGAATATTCAAATTGGGCCGTTATTCACTAGCTTTTGGCCTCATCACTACAGTAATCAAAAAGAGAAGAGAAGAGTTGGTGGTAACCCTGACACTGCTGATTATCCTACTAATTTTTGCTTCGACCTTAATGTATTACATAGAATATGAACCTGAAAAAGCTGGTTTTCAAAGCATTCCTGAGACAATGTGGTGGGGCGTGGCAACTCTGACCACCGTGGGTTATGGAGACGTATATCCTGTAACGGCATTAGGCAAAGTCCTTGGTGCGGTGATTGCCATTTTGGGTGTAGGGCTTTTTGCCTTGCCAGCGGGTATTATTGCGGGTGGCTTTGAGTCTGAACTGAGTAGCAAGAAGAAAAAGAAGAAGGAAGAATGAGCAATGTCTTCAAAGGACAAACATTTGTTACGGGTTGCTTACTTATAGGCTATTGCTTGGCTTATCCTGTTATTCTTGCCGATTACTTCTACGAAAAACCGCAGATTGACTTTATAGTGTACGGTCTGATATTCGGTGCTTCATTCTTTGTATTGTGGAAAAACCTTTCGGAAAGTACGTGGGTCAAAAACCTGGCCTTTGCACTGCTGTTGTTGCCGCTGGTCTGGCTCAAGTTGGAGTTTAGACTCTATTCCGAACTCAACTCCCCACAGTTTATCACCTATTCTTTGTTGATCATTTTGTCGGCTGCCATGGTAGCCATCCTTCGTTTGGAGTCATTTTCGATTGAAAGGAAATGGATGAAGCTTCTTGCTATACCGATTTTGGCCTGTGGTTTTGTGCTTAGTCTTTTATCAAAGAGTGATTCATTTATTGATTTGTTGATACTCTTCTTTGCTTTGGGCATGGCTGCTCAGTATTGGCAGGCAACAAAGGTTAAAGCGTCAAGCGTATTAGTGGCCACACTGGTCCTGATTGTTATAGGGCAGTCTTTTCAATCTCCAAAGTTTTTTGAAAGACAGAGCAAATATCATGACAAGCTTGTGTTTTCAGAGGAAACTGACCTTCAGACGATTGACATTACTGAATGGCGGGGCAATCATTGGTTTTATACTGACGGTATCAATCAATTCAGCTCGATTGATGCTTGGCTGTTTTATGAACCTTTTGTTTATCCTGCGCTAAGCATGGCCAGCAACACCGAGAAGATTTTAGTAATTGGAGGAGAAAATGGAATGTTGGTGAATGAATTGAGGCGAGCAGGTATTGAGAATATCCAGATAATTCCGGTGGATGAGGACTTATTCAATATGGCTCAAAATGAAACACTACTTACTCGATACAATAACAATAGTTTATCAAGTGATGTAGTACAACATATTGATAACGAGGTCTTTAGATTTATTAGTCGAAATAGAGACGCATATGATATCATCTTTGTTGATGTTGCTGATCCGGTAGATCTTGAAAGGAATCAGTATTTCACTAAAGAGTTTTATGAGCTGGTTGGTGGTGCCTTGAGTGAAGGTGGAATTTTTATAACACAATCAGGTAGTCCTTACTTTGCTACTGAGGCTTTTGAAGTAGTTCAAAAAACAATCAAGGCATCGGGTTTTGAACCGGTTACCTTCCATAATCAAATTCTTACTTTGGGTGAATGGTCCTGGACAATGGCGATAAATGGTGAAACAAATCAATTCGTAAAATCGAGTCTGTTTGCTGCTGAATTTGATCAGTACCAAACCCAGTGGCTGAACCAAGAGGCCATGCAAATGATGCTCAGTTTTGGTAAGCCCACGCGAGTGACGAGCGATTTGCAGGTAAATACCATGATGGAACCTACCTTGTACAAGTACTATCTAAACGGAAATTATGCTTTGAAATGAGCAGGTATTGATTCATGAAGAGAAGAAAATTTCTACAGATATCGTCCTTTGCTACCCTGCCATTGATTTTGAAGTCATGCAACTGGACTTCTTTATCCAATGACTTTCCGGTTACAGTTTATACGGATGTTCATACAGGCCATTTGATATTTGAGAGTAACACTTTCCCTAAAAATGAGCCCATCAATACTGAAGTCCTGATTGTAGGAGGAGGGGTGGCCGGCTTAAGTGCCGCAAGCTGCTTGAAGGATCGTGACTTTATATTGTGTGAATTATCTGATGACTTGGGCGGTACCTCTTCTGCGGTCAGGAATCCCGGTGTTACTTTTGCCCAAGGGGCGCACTATGACTTAGCCTATCCATCAAATTATGGTGAGGATGGGCTAAAGTTATTAGAGGACCTTGATCTCATCGAGTTTCAACCATGGAAGGATAGCTGGACCTTCAAAGACAGGCAATATATTATCCCTAACCCCCGCAAAAATCAGTGTTTTCAGGATGGTAAAATGCGTCAGGATGTTCTTCCCGAGGGTGAATTGAAAGAACAGTTTCAAGCACTGCTGAAGCCGTATTTCGGTAGAATGCCTATGCCAACTCCTTTGATAGGTCCTGAGCTCAGTGACTTGAATGATATTAGCTTTTATGATTTTCTAAGTCAAAACTTGACCCTGACACCGGCTTTTAAAAGGGGGCTAGACTATCATATGCTGGACGACTGGGGAGGTACGACTGATCAAGTTTCGGCTTTGGCGGGAATTCATTACTTCACTTGCCGACCTTATGAAACACAAGTGGTGGACTTGTTCTCACCACCTGATGGGAATGGTTACTTCATTGAGCGAATGGCAAATAAGCTCAGTTCAGAAAGACTTCTAAAGCAGCATCTGGTCAAATCTATAAAAGCTGAAAATGGTGGCTTTGTTTCAGAGGTAATTGATATTAAATCAAAAACTATAACTCCAATCAGGAGCACCAAAGTTGTTTATGCCGGGCAAAAGCATGCTTTAAAATACATCATGCCCGAGCAGTACCCCTACTTTCGGGAAACCAACTATGCACCATGGCTTGTGCTCAATTTTGTGCTTGAGAATAAATTAGATAAGAAAGGTTATTGGCAGAATGAGATGCTGATGGAAGACGAGACTTTTATGGGTTTTGTAGATTCGGATATGCAGGAAACCGGAGAGGGTCAGTATCGTGTGCTAACGGCTTACTATTGCCTTCCTCCTGAATCGAGAAGCGACCTTAAGCATGTCGAAGCCAACAAAGAAATAGTGGTAGAGAAGACCCTTGGGTACCTAAATCAATACTTCGATCGAGACATATCCAACCTTATTAAGGAGGCCCATATCAAGGTGATGGGCCATGCCATGCCAATTCCTGAACCGGGCTATTTATTTACCGACAAAAACCAGGATCGCCTTTATGAAAACATGACTTTTGCAGGGGTGGATAATGCCAGATTGCCCTTATTTTTTGAGGCGATGGATTCTGGAATACAAGCGGCTAAATTGTTAGGCAAATGATTGGCATAAACGGGCATATCTCTTGACGAAAAGCAGGAAGAAGCCCACCTTTCGTTGTATCTTGATAATTCGATTCATTCAACCAATATCGCATGTATTTCAGTGCCAGACTATCCATTGATCCTTCTCAACTCACCAAGATAGAGCGTGTAGAGCCAGATGAGATGTTTAAGAAGTTCTTGCATTTCATTACCTCAGGAGCGACATCCAAAAAGATAGAAAGAGAGACTTTTACGGCTGTGTCTATGCTTCAACAGCTCAATCGACTTTTTTGGGAGCTTGACATCAATAACATTATAAGACTATCTCATGATGACATCGATATCTACTATGACAAGGAGGGAAAAAAGGATGACCTGAAAGAAGCCATCGACAATTATGAGTTGACGATTAACGATGCCATGTCTCATTATTTTGAGACTATCCATATGGTGTTGGAGCATGAGGATACCAACTTCATTTACCTTATCGAGATTAATATCAACCGATCGCATGCTGTGGGTGCCTACCCTATCGAAGTCAAGCTGAATGGTTTGATGAAGGAATTCAGAGCGGTTGATGGTGAGAATCAGGAGAGTGTCAGGGCGAAAATGCAAACACGTTTTTCATCTCAAGAAGTACTGGATACTTTCACAAATGAAAAACACATGGCCTTTGAGACCTTTGTGAATGACCTTGGTATGCGTGTGAGAAAGCATATGAAAGTAGACGATGTAAAGATTGAAGTCGACAAGCGCGTGGTGATGCCAAAATCTAAAGATCGCAAGCCGATCAGCAAGGGTCGCAGAAAGAATCCCACACGAGACTACGATCCGGTTTTCGATGGCTACTATGGTTTTGGTGATATTTTGCTCTACAGTTTCCTTTGGTCTACACTTTTACACGACCACCATATGCATGTGAGTGATGTTACGCTTGTAGGAGAAGAGGCAGATATTTTGGGTTCTATTGACAGTGCCGGATTAGATGCTGGGGAAGCTGATCTATTCAATGATGACCTTGATTTTGATTCAAAAATGGATGGTTTTGGCGATGTGGATGGCTTTGAATCAGTAGCCGATATAGGTGACTCAGGAGACTGGTTTGATTTGGGAGATATGGGTGACTTCGGGGGGATTGATATTTAATCAATACAGATCCCACTTCCCTTTTAAATAATACTTATAGAGTACTGGATTATGGATACGATTGGTTTCGACTGGTTTATCGTCATCTGGGAATACGCGTTTGCCGAAGGACGTAATTAAAGTCATAGATTCCTGATTCATCCACTCTGTTTTTATGCTCTCAAAACTGAGTGATTGCAATGCACTCTTTAATTCCTCTTTGCCGCCTGATTTAACACCCATAACCCATCCCCATTCACCCAATGTGACCACTTGATTGTGTAAAGGTGCAGTGGTAAAACCCGCTTCTGTCATGGTTTGGTCTATGCAGTTGAAAGCTCTTGCCGCATAGTAAGGAGACCCTGCTTGCGTAGTGATTACACCATAAGGTCTTAAGTGGTTATAACAAAGTTGGTAGAACTCATAAGAATAGAGTCGGCCTAATTCCACAGTTTTAGGGTCAGGTAAATCGATGATGACTGCATCGAAGTAATCCTGATTGTTCTCCAGCCAAGTGAAACCATCAGCATTGATGATTTCCACTTTGGGGTCGTTCAGGGCATTTTGATTCATACTAACCAACCAATCCTGGCTTTGACCTAACTCGGTCATTCTGGGGTCAAGGTCGACAAGTGTTATCTTTTCAACAGAAGGGTATTTAAGGATTTCGCGGACTGCTCCACCATCGCCACCACCCATGACGAGGATATGCTTTGGGTTCTTCAAAAGCCCCATTACTGGATGAACCAGTGGTTCGTGATACATCACTTCATCTATAGAACTCAGTTGCTGGTTGCCATTGATAAATAGCCAATAAGCCTCTTTGGATTGTGTGATAACGATACGTTGATATTTAGTCTGCTCCGAAAAGATGACCCTGTCCTTGTAGCGGAGTTCTTCACCAAAATCAATAATCCCTTTTGCCGTAAATGCCCCTGCACCGATAATCAGTGCAACACCCCCGATCAAGACAAAAAGTTGTCTTTGAAGACGTTTTTCTATAGACTTCCAAAGGATGTATATCAGTAGGCAGGCAACAAGAAAATTGATGCCACCTAAAATAAAGGGGGTATAAGTCAGGCCCAGATAGGGGAGTCCAATAAATGCAAAGAACACTCCACCCAACAAACTCCCATAATAGTCTTTTTCCATCACGGAAGAGACATTGATTTTTAACTCTTCGTGCTCATCATTAAGTCTCATCACAATGGGTATTTCCATACCGATCAGCAAACCGACCAGAATACTAAGACCGTAAATAATGATGGTATTATCGCCATAATAGGCCGAACTCAAATAGGTGATTACTGATACAAAAGCTGTCAGCAGAGATAGGACAAATTCGATGTAGATGAATCGCCTTAATAAGTCGCCAGAGATATACCGACTTATTCTACTACCCAAGCCCATGGAGAAGAGCATAATCGAGACGATCATGGTCCATTGGAAAACGGAATCGCCTAAAAAATAGGTAGCCAGTGTTGAAAGCACATACTCAGCCACTATACCAGACAGGCCGGTAGCAAAGAGTGCTAATTTGAGTATGTTGGATTTTGACATTTATTCTTCCAATCTACCGGGTAATGGTTTTCCCTTATTCTCTATTTCGAAGTTCTCAATCCACTCTTTGATCATAAAGTATGCAGAGTTGATATCTTCCTTTACATCTTCATCTCTTATTCTGAGAAATCTAACCCCTAATTTTTCAAGTGTCTGTTGACGAGCTAAATCTGCTTCTTGAGCTTCTTCAGTATCATGGCTACTGCCATCTATTTCAATTGCCAGCATAAGATCCTTACAATAGAAATCGACAATATATTGGTCAATGGGTCTTTGCCTGTCAAAATCATAGTCCTTCATTTGTTTGCCTTTTAAGAACTTCCAGACCATGGCTTCACCAGTGGTCATATTTCTTCTTAGCTGTTTCGCCCGCTCTGTGAGCATCGGGTTATATGGAAGAATTCTCCGTCTCAACGGCCCACCCCCATCCCCTCCCAGGAGGGGAGTTGTGCTTGTACGAAGTGATGCGATGTTTTCATGGAATGCCTTCGTAAGAAAGTTCTTCATTGAAATTCTCCTCCATGGAGGAGTCAGAGGTGGGCTTTACAGTGCCCAGGTAATCAGAACCGATCCACCGATATATGCGAAGGCCTCAATCAGGGCAGCTCCGTTATTTGGTTTTTCCTGATTGACAATTTCATCCGTCAATTTTCTACCTGGAAGTAAAATCTTGTCCGTCAGTAGCCTTGCCAGTGGCAAAAATGCTAAACCAATGGCCACATCAATGGCCACATCTTCAACAGTGATAATCCAGCTTTCGAAGTCGTGCATCAAAGCAAACCTGATCAGGTTGGCAATGGCAATGATGGCTCCGCCCATGGCAATACCTACAGCGACATTATCTTTTTCGATTTCAGCATGTACGTCATAAGGTGTAATGGCATCGTAAACCTTCGCGGTTATGAATAGTAAGAATTGGCCCAGTGCCCAATAAAGCACTCCGGTCACCAAAGGTCCACCAAAGCCATGTCCTTCACCATGAATAGCACCTAAGACGATAAGACCCGTTGCTACAGCATTAGCACCTTCGATGACTCCAGTGCCTACGTTGCCATCTTCGAGAATTTCCTTTTTGACACTGAACTTACTAAGGACAAGTTTGTCGTTGATGATCAGAGAAATGTTCATCAATATAATGGTCAATAGACCATAGACACCCATGTCCATTAAGTCAATTTGCCAACCATTAGACTCACCATAAACGGCAGCGCCCAGTGCGATGACTAAGCCAATAAAGTAACCAACATAGGCTACTGAAAAGGCAAAATTGTCTTTTTCAACAAGCTCTTCACCTACTTTAATCTTGGGGTGAAAAAGCTGGTAAGCCACTTTACCGATATAGAAGAGTATAAAGGAAGCGGCCAGGTATAAGATTGAGTAAAGTATTCCGTCTAAGTATTGCATAAGGTTGTTAGTCTGGGTTGATGCTTATTTACCGAATCCTCCGCCTCTAGATCGAGAGCTGGAACGACCGTACCTCGATGAGGAACGTGAAGTTCTTGAGGTTGAACTACTAGATCTAGAAGTCCTGCTATTGACCCTATTTTTAAAAGATGACCTGTTATTACTCCAAGTAGAATTGGCTCTGCTTGTTCTTGTATAGTTACTATTGGTACCGTAGTAGGAGCTTCCTCCAGTAGTTGGACCATAATAGGCTCTGCCTCGACCATAATAGTTGCCACGATAGTCGTTATAGTATGATCTTCTTACTGGGTAAGTAAACATGTTGAACATGGAAGACATAAAGGCAAACTTCCCATAAAACTCCCAGAAGCTACCGCCATCTCGTTGAACCCACTGGCCATACCTTTCATTGCCCACATAGTTATTATAGCCCGGAGGGCTTACCTCTTTCACAAGTTTGCCATCCTCCCCTCGAGAGACCAATTCCATACCCATGTCATCAACATGCTGCTTAAAATAGCTCTCAGGAACTTCGAACCAGTCAGTGATTCTTTCCTCTGGCTGGCCAGGAGTAGTTTCTTCTATAATCCTGTATTTGTGATAGTAGTCTTCAAAGAAGTTACCCTCTACATTCATGTCGTAAAGCATAATGGAGAAGACGCGATCCGTTGGCATGTCCCTGACAATATCATCAACAGGGTTTTTGACAAACTTATCTCTACTACCACCACAGCTCGATACAGCGATAAGTAGCAGGGCGATGACAGTTAATTTGGCGTATTTCATAAATCCTTTTGTCTTGATTAAAACTGGGAATACATCCAGTCCTAATATTTTAAAGTTAAGTAAAACCTCTAAGAGGCCACTATTCGTCAGGTGTGATATTTGAAATCTCGTATGGCTTGATCACTTTACCTGCATAAGCATCAAAATTTCTTTCATCCCACTGAGAGATTCCAAGTACGAGGGTCTCGTCCTCATTGAGGTATTCATAACTCACCAATTCTTCCCAGTCAGGGTTTTTGGCGGTGATATCATTGAAGTAACCTGCTGAATCTTCATCCAGATAGTAGGTTACACCTTCATAATCCAATTTGTCGGGGGCGGCTTCATTTTTTCTAATTTCCTCCCTTAAGCCATCACCCAATAGTTGGATCTTGATTGGATTAGTTAGGGTAAGGTAAAGCTCTCCTTCGTCTGAAACGCTAAGAAAGGCAGTCTCATCACCTGCATCGATTTTGTATTCCTTTGAAAATACATTTTTCCCCCAGTCGTACTGATAGACTTCCTTGACTACCCAACTCTTAAGGTTGTAGTCAAATACAAAGCCTTCATCCAAATCTGCTACACTGAGATTGGTAACATCATATGCTGGTTCTTTTTTCTTCTTTAGAAAGTCAAATACTCCCATTTATTTCAGTTTTTAAGCATTTGTAAAGTTCAATATCAACTTTTGTGATATCTGATTTAGCGTTATATCTAAACCAAACCAGCGTGGCAGTCCCAATTAGGCACGTTGCAAAAAAAGCAAAGAGGTTAATTGAGTAAGTCAGTAAAAGCGCTAGAAGTAAACCTAAGAACCAATGCCAGGGTATTTGTCCTATTAACCTGATCTCTCTGACACTACCTAAGTCAATCAAAACTCCTTTTATAATTGTTATACTAGTTTCTGACGGATCTATCCCGCCACGTGGCTTATTAGTTTGACGAATTATGAACCTATCATCTTTCTTGAACTTCAAGCCGTAAGGGTTTTTTGCTCTTCGAAAGAATCCTATTGGGTTCAGCTCTATTCTTTCAAAGTGCTCAATCATTCTATGCCTGATTTCTTCAGGTGAAAGGTGAGATTCCCTAATATCATATGTGACTTGATGTAACCTATTATACCAAGGAATCATTCTTAGTCTATAAACACTTTACGAATTAGGTATAGAATCCCTAGTCCGATCAACAGTATGATCCCTATTTTAAAAAGGATGTTGAATACGAACCCGAAGACAAATACGATAAGTATAATCGCCAAAATGCCTTTAATTATATCTCCCATAAAACTTAAACTTCTCATCTCACTGATAAATAAAATATTGACTGATGTGTAACGAAATAGCCGTCATAGCGGTGCTATAAATAGCTGGCACCAAAACCGCCTTTTTCGTTGCTTTTCTTAATCGATTACTCAAATGGGTGGGTCTACCACTTACTTGCCAAACCGATAGAAGTGCTACTACAACACCAATAGCGAGGCTGACATATCTTGAGTTTTTTGACTTTTGGGTAATCATGACCGTGATTATTTTTTGGTTGAAGAACTAGGAGTGGATTACTCCATTCCTAGTTTGTTCTTAAGGGCAGCGAGGCTGTCGGCAGCTTTTGCCTGACTTTCACCACCTTCTAATGCTTTATCGATTTCATCATCGATAGACTTGCTCTCATTGGCAATTTCGCCATAAGACTGTGCCAAAGCCTCGTCTTGTGCTACCTTATCTTTCATGCGCTCAAGCATAGTCACAGTGCTAGATGAGTCGATTTGAGCCATCTGCTTATTCAACTTTTTTGTTGCTTGACTCACCTTAACGCGTGCCTTTAAAGTCTTTAGTTCGTTTTCATACTTGCTAATAGTAGCTCTGATCTTCTTAACATTTTGATCCAGTTGGCTAATATTGGTATCGAAACGATTTACCTCTTCCTGTGAGCGAGTTGCATGTTCCAGCTCCTCCTCCTTTTTCACTAAAGCTTCACTTGCAAGTCTGTCTGCTTCAGAAGCATCTATATCTCCGTTTTGAGCTTTCTTCAACAATAGCATGGCCTTGTTTTCATAGTCCTTTGCTTTGTTTTTAGAAGTCTGAAGATCATTTTTTGAGCGAATTGCCATGGCTTTAACTTCAGCCAAAGCCTTTAAACTAGCGTCAAGGTCCTTCTTAAGGTCTCTGATGCCTTGCTCTGTTAATTTTATTGGATTTTCTAATTGATCCAGTGCAGAATGTGCTTCCGCCTGACCCATTTTAAACATTCTCTTGAATACGTTCATATCTATATTTTTAATTTTTCTGCAACTGCTATTAATTGTTCTGAGTATTCACTCAGTAATAAGGCTAATGAATTAAAAGAAGCCTCTAGTTCGTTTAAATCAAGGTTTTCTAGTTGAAGAGTATCCCTGAAGATTACGCGTTTTCCGCTTTCATCAATGACAAAGGCACCATGTACGATGTCCCTGTTTTTCTGAAGCAAGTGGAGGTATGTTTCGGCCGAAGTATCTGCCAGGTTTACTAGAGATTGCTCTATAATAAGTAGGGGTTCTTCTATGCCTAGGACAAGATTTTTAATTCCGTCCTCTTCACTTTCTATGACCATCAAACCATCTGCCTCATCTTCCATGAGTATGGCGTAGTCGAGATCTGTGATGTAGTTTTTAACTTTCTGAAAGTAGTTATCCATTTTTTTGAGTTGATTTTATTGTCTGTTATCTGATAACATCAAATTTAAA
Organism: Roseivirga sp.; assembly: GCA_965230105.1. Lineage (GTDB taxonomy): Bacteria > Bacteroidota > Bacteroidia > Cytophagales > Cyclobacteriaceae > Roseivirga. The sequence continues at coordinate 11,491 of CBDDKG010000005.1, forward strand.
GATTTAAGGTTATCTTAAGTTTAGAGATTTGCCAGAATTGGAGGTGCTCTAAAACTTGTGAATTGGTGCCTTGGAGGCGTATTTTTAATCATGACCGTTTATGTTTTGAATTATTTACTCTATGTTTACGGAACAAATATGCAAAAAGTTTTAGAAGTGCTCAAAAAATTAGCAATTATTTTTTCATGTCATTCGTAGGTCAGAATATAAAGCGCATTAGAGCCGTTAGAAAGCTATCTCAGGCAAAATTTGCCGAATTATTTAATTTGGCCCGACCGAGTGTCGGGGCTTATGAAGAGGGTAGATCTGAACCAAAAATTCAGACTTTAATAGAAATTGCTCATTATTTTGGCTTATCTATTGACGTCCTGTTGACCAAGGAATTGACGGTTAATGATCTCTATAGCTTTAATCTGGTGAACCAAAAACTGGATGCACTGCACCAGGGAGTTCCTGCTCCTAAACAAACGAGCAAGGCAAGTTTAGTGCTCCAAGCCCAACAGTTGAATTATATTGTTAATTATCAAAAACGAGATTATCTGGAATCACTGCCCAAATGTGAGTTGCCCTTTACTGGCAAAGGTGTGCAGCGGTTGTTCGAAATGACAGGTGATCATATGGTGGTGGATCAACAGGGGATTCACCATGGTGATTTTCTATTCTGTGAGAAGCTGGATGTTGATGGCAGAACCGAAGACCATGTTAATCATGTGCTTTTGGTAGTGACTAAGGAGGTAGTAGCGGTTGGAAGACTAGAAGCATTGGATGGATTTGAGCTAATCGCGGATAATCCAGGCTTCAAGCCGATAGATATTGATGAATCCTCAATCCAGGAGTTGTGGTTGGTCAAAGGGAAGTTGAGTACACACTTGAATTCACCTAAGAAAATCGAAGAGAAGGTCCATTCTGTGGAAGAGCAACTGAAAGCACTTATGCAGCGAATGGAGAACATTGAGCAAAGGAACCAATAGTATCGAAGTGGCGTCTGAGCTTAAATTTTATTAAATTTGTCAAAATTCTAAGCGATGCATTTGAATTACCAAGAAGAAGAGGCGGTTGAGTTAATGGAAGTGGCAGTTGATGATGACCTTTGTGATTTGGTCGTTTTCAATGATGATGTCAATACCTTTGAGCACGTAATTAATACCTTGATTAAGATTTGTAATCATTCTGCTGAACAGGCAGAGCAGTGTACTCTTCTAATTCACTACAAAGGAAAATGCACTGTTAAATCAGGCTCCTTCACAGAATTACGTCCTATGTGTGAAAATATTTTGGATGCTGGCATTACTGCCACGGTCATGTGATTTACTTTTAATCCGCAGAAAAGACTTTGAATTTCCCTCCCAAACTTGTCGAAAACGCAATCGAGGAGATATCTAAACTGCCAGGCATTGGCAAAAAGACTGCATTGAGGTTAGTCCTCCATCTTCTGAAACAAGATAAGATCACCACAAGTCATTTGTCTGAGGCGCTCAATCGCTTACGAGAAGACACGCAATACTGTAGTACTTGTCATATAATTTCAGATACTACTGATTGTACCTGTAAAACCATCAAGAGAGAATTGACTACCATTTGTGTAGTTCAGGACACTCCAGATGTTATCGCTATCGAAAATACCGCTCAATATAGAGGGCTATACCATGTACTGGGTGGTGTTATTTCTCCTATTGAAGGGATTGGCCCGGAGGAACTAAATATTGATACTTTAATAAAAAGGATAAAAGATAGTGAGCCAAAAATAGAAGAAGTAATTTTGGCACTCAATCCAACAATGGAGGGTGATACCACAGCATTTTACTTGACCAAGAAACTCAAGGAATTTGAGGTGAAAGTGACCTCCATTGCCAGGGGCATACCGATCGGTGGAGAGCTTGAATTTGCCGATGAAGTAACTCTGGGAAGAAGTATCATGACGAGAACAACATACGAATAAGTCCGAATATGGAAATGCTTTCAGATCGTATTAAGAACATGGCAGAGTCGGCCACTTTGGCTATGGCTGCTAAGGCAAGAGAATACAAGGCAAGAGGTATCAATGTCATCAGTTTGAGCCTAGGAGAGCCCGACTTCAAAACCCCCAAGCACATTCAGCAAGGAGCCAAAGATGCAATTGACGAAGGAAAATACTTTGCCTATCCACCTGTAAATGGATATCTGGACGTGAGAGAGGCAATTTCTCAGAAGTTCAAAAGAGAGAACAATTTAGACTACGCGGCAGATCAAATTGTGATCTCCAATGGGGCTAAGCAGTCCATCGCCAATGTATTTCAGGCTCTTATCAATGAAGGAGACGAGGTTGTTGTATTCGCACCATTCTGGGTGAGTTATTCCGCCCTAATCGAATTGGCTGGTGGAGTTCCGGTATATGTAAATGGAAGTATCGATTCTGATTTCAAAGTGACTGCCGACCAGTTGGCCGCTGCTATTACGCCAAAAACAAAAGCATTAATCTTTTCATCGCCTTGTAACCCGACAGGTTCGGTGTTTACCAAAGAGGAGCTACTTACCTTATCAGAGGTGATCCTGAAGCATGAAAACCTGGTAGTGATTGCAGATGAGATTTACGAGCATATTAATTATACAGGTGCACACGCCAGTATAGGCGCACTGCCTGGTATGAATGACCGAACTGTTACGGTCAATGGGATGGCCAAAGGCTTTGCCATGACGGGCTGGCGTGTTGGTTATATTGGCGCACCGCTTTGGTTAGCAAAAGCTTGTAATAAAGTGCAAGGCCAGTTCACTTCGGCCAACTGTGGTATTGCCCAGCGTGCAGCGTATACAGCACTTACTTCGGACTTAGGGCCTACTCATGAAATGGGTAAAGAATACCTGCGTAGAAGAAACTTCGTAAAGGATCTTTTAGATGAGATTCCAGGTTTCAAAACAAATGTTCCTCAGGGAGCATTCTACTTCTTCCCTGATATCAGCGCCTACTTTGGTAAGTCAGATGGAGAAACGACTATTGGTAATGCTAGCGATCTGAGCATGTACATTCTTGATCATGCACATGTATCGGTCGTAACGGGAGAGGCGTTCGGAGATCCCAATTGTATCAGGCTATCTTATGCAGCTTCAGAAGAAGACTTGAGAGAGGCTATCAAGAGAATTAAAGAAGCCCTGGCTAAACTTTCATAAATGACTTTTTCAGACGCTAATTCACTTTTTGAAGCATTCAGTAAACTGAAAATCCTTGTGATCGGTGATGTGATGGTGGATTCCTATGTTTTCGGTGGGGTTTCCAGAATTTCTCCCGAGGCTCCCGTGCCGGTGGTTTTAGCGAATAATAAAGATAAGCGACTAGGAGGTGCAGCAAACGTAGCTTTGAATGTGCAAGCCTTGGGCGCTACTCCAATACCCTGTGCCATAGTGGGTGATGATATTGATGGTGAATTCTTCCTGAAAAGACTCAAGGAAAGGGGTATCCCGGGTAAAGGAGTAATTGTAAGCACCGATCGCCAGACCACAGTTAAAGAAAGAGTGCTGTCTGGAGCTCATCAGCTGCTAAGAGTAGATTATGAAACTGACAAAGGACTTACTGCCATCGAACAAAAGAGTCTACTCGCTCATATCAAGAATCTTCTTCCTGAGTGTGATGCTGTAATCTTTGAAGATTACGATAAGGGTGTCATTAATAAGACGATCATTTCCGAGACCATAGCCGAAGCGAATAGGCTCGGTATACCGACTGTAGTTGACCCGAAGAAGAGGAACTTCCTTGACTACAAGGGAGCTACACTGTTCAAGCCCAATTTGAAAGAATTGAGAGAAGGGCTCAAAATTGATTGTGACCCAACTGATCTGGAGTCAGTAAAATCTGGTGCCAAGGCCTTGCAAGAAACATTGGATGCCAAAATGGTGATGGTTACACTCTCTGAACATGGCGTCTTCATAAAAGACAATGGAGACACGCATTTGATTCCGGCACATATCCGTCAGATCTCCGATGTTTCGGGAGCCGGTGATACCGTAATCAGTATAGTGGCTTGTGGTTTAGCAGCTGGACTCGATGCGAAACGAACAGCGGCATTAGCTAACTTGGGAGGAGGCTTAGTCTGCGAACATGTGGGTGTTGTGCCAGTAGAAAAGGAAGACCTTAAGAAAGAGATCGAGAGATTCGATTTACTTTAATCAACTACAAAGGCCGCTACAACAATAGACTGATTTAAATTGTAGTTTTCATCATTGATACAAAACTGGGTACAAGTCAGGTAAACTTCTTCACCGGGCGAGAGAATGAATTGATTGGCTATGTAAGGCAGCGTATTGGGAATCGAAAAAGCAGTTTTCACTACAACTCTGATGGTCCGATCGGCACTCTCATTTTTGACAAAGGTTCTTTCTCCGCAGTTTTCCGATTCGCACTCCCCTTTGTTGTTAAGCACTATGAATGCTTTGGCTTCTTGATTGAAGTCGTCTTCATGCCACTCGATACGATTAGCGTAATTTTCAAACATAAGGTCATAGAACTCCCGATAGGTCAGTGCAGAAATATCTATCTGTTCCTTGGCCTGGCCGCACGATAACAACAGAAGAGGAATACTTAGAATGGTGAGAGATCTTAACATGGTTCTGAGGTTTGGTCACATTCTGTTCCGTTAATCAACTGCGAAACATTAGTATTGAATAACGTTAGTACTTTTGTTTGGTTAATAGCGAATGTCTTAGTCTTGAAAATATCGATTAATTCATATAACAAGTTATCCATTGGGATGAAATGGTTGTTTTTGGGAGCAACGGTAATTTCAGCATTGGTGATAATAGAAGACTATACCACCTATGTAGTCAATGGATTTAACTATGAGTACAGCTGGTTTGCAGTGCCGGTCAAGGCAATGACCAATTATTTTGCCTGGATTCTGTTTACCCCAATCATTGATTGGCAGTCTCAGTATGTTGTATTAAGGAAAAATACCGATCGGTATAAAAAAGTTTTAATTGTCATTCTTGCGGGCCTAGTTCTGGCATTCGCCCATAGGTTTTTATCTACTATCGCTTTTGACGGGATTTATTTTTTCAAATCAGGCTTTATGGCCAGCCCTTTTAGTGAGAAAAATCTAGAACTCCTGTTTTCTGGTACATTAACAAGTCTAATCCAATGCTGGATTCTAGTCGGTCTTTTTGTGGCAATAAGGTACTATAGACAGTACTTAGAAAAGCAACAGGAATTAAATGCTGCTCAGCTCAAGGCACTAAAGATGCAACTCCACCCTCATTTCTTGTTCAATACTTTGCATTCCATTTCTTCCCTGATTGACATCAACCCAAAGGACGCCCAAAAGATGACGTCTAGGTTAGGTCAATTGATGCGCAGCACTTTGGATCATGAGAGAAAACAAGAAGCCAGTTTGGCTGAAGAGGTCGAGTATATTCAAAACTATCTCGGTATTGAGCATGTCAGATTTCAAGATCGTCTTGAAATACACTACGACATTGAAGAAGCTGCAATGAATGCTACACTACCCTACCTGATTTTGCAGCCAATTGTTGAGAATGCTATAAAGCATGGAATAAAAGACATGCAAGAGGGTGGAACCATTCAGTTATCAGCCAAGGTTTCTGACGACCGTGTTGTCATCACAATTCAGGATAATGGAGAGGGGGTTTCAAATGACAATTCAGGATCTGGAATTGGACTCAGTAATGTTTTCAAGAGACTCTCTCAGTTTTATCAGAACGACTTTGAATTAGAAAGTGGTCAGTTGGAAGGGTCCGGTTACAAGGTGGAGATGAATGTGCCATTCCTCAAGTTTCAACAGCTATGAATATAAAGGCCGTTATCGTTGATGACGAGTTTTTAGCCCGTCAAAGAATCCTCAAGTTATTGGAAATTCATGACGACATTGAAGTGGTGGCCGAGGCTAAGAATGCCGAGCAGGCCATCGATGTTATCCATGAGCGAGAGCCAGATCTGTTATTCCTCGATATTCAAATGCCAGGCCAGGATGGGTTTTATGTACTCCGCAAGCTAAATATCAAAAAACTTCCTATCACCATTTTCACCACAGCTTATGATCAGTTTGCCTTGGATGCTTTTCGGGTCAATGCACTCGACTATCTATTAAAACCCTTTGAGCAAGAACGGTTTGATGAATCTGTTATAAGAGCAAAGGATCAACTGAAACTTGAAAGAGCTTCGGTTTACAACAAGCATGTTCAAAACCTTATTGATTCAGTCACGCAGAATGATGGGGTCCTTAAGACATTCAAGCTGAAGGATAAGGGTCGAGAGCTTTACGTCAAAGCAAATGACGTACAATTCCTGGAGGCGGCTGGAAACTATGTGGTACTCCATACCAGTGACCAACAGTACGTATATCGTGCTACGATGAATCAAATGGAAAGCACTCTGGACAAGGAGGAATTTTTGCGAATTCATCGTTCCTTTCTAGTCAATCGAAGATTTGTGAAATCCTACCAATACTTAACAGGCAATGAGTTCAACTTTACAATGAAGAATGGTAAGGACCTTCGATCGGCCAAAAGCCAGAAGCTCGTGATCACTCAGTTCATGGATTTGTACTTCACAAAATAGTCAGCCATCCCAAACTATTCTGATCGTCCCATCCAGAATCACTTGCTACATTTCTGGCCGTAAGTTCATGGTGTAACAGAAAAAATATCATGAAAAAACTCAACAAACTTTTTTTAATTGTTTGCCTGATGGCGATTGGAAGCCTTAACATAAAGGCACAGGGAATTAAACAATCAGACCTAGCCGGAGCTTGGCAAAACATGACGAACATGTTCCTTACTACCACCAAGGCCATGCCTGCCGAACACTTTACTTTTCAACCGACAAAAGAAGTAGCGTCCTTTGGCGGTTTGGTGGGTCATACCATAGGGGCAAATTACCTCTTTGGCCCTACGGTGAATGCCCCCAAAGTAGATAGGCCTTCTTTCGATAACTCGAATAAAAAGGACGTTGTGGCCGCAATGGAAGCCTCTTTTAAATACATCAATGACGCTATCTCAAACCTAAGTGATAGTGATTTGAGTCAGGAAGTAGATTGGTTTGGTAGTAAAATGCCGAGACTCAAAGCCATCCTATCTCTGACTGATCACATCGAAAGAGAGTATGGCAAAGTGATAACATACGCCAGGTTAAAAGGTGTAACACCTGCTGGCGGTAGAGGTTGGTAACGGGTAGGTTTAATAGTGTTTTGAGGCATGGGTTTATTCAGCTCATGTCCTCTTTAGCTGAACTTTACATATGAGATTTACGAAATCAGTAATATTTACTTCTATCATTAGTCTCGGCACGTTGATAAGCTCGACAACCGAGAAGACAGGTGTTCAGGAGTTTGACCTAATAGAAGGGGTTAAAATCAACATGATTTGGGTGGAACCCGGGCAATTTGTGATGGGCAGCCCCGAAGATGAGGTAGGCCGAAATCCCGAAAGAGAGCAGCAACGAAATGTAAGAATTAAACAGGGCTATTGGCTAGCAGAAACGGAGATGACTCAAGCACATTGGGTAGCTGTAATGGGTAGCAATCCTAGCAGGAATATAGGAGAAAACTTACCTGTGGATCAAGTATCTTATTATGATATTCAAGAGTTTTTGAAAAAAGTGAATGTAGGCGGAGGCAAATTTAGGTTGCCTACTGAGGCTGAATGGGAATATGCTTGCAGAGCAGGGACCACTGGACCCTATGCAGGCAATAAAGATGACATGACTTGGCATAGTGGTAATTCTGAACGGCAGTCACATCCTGTAAAGCAAAAGAAACCCAATCCCTGGGGGTTTTATGATATGCATGGAAATCTGTTAGAGTGGTGTTCCGATAAATTTACGGCAACAAGGTTTGCACAGAGAGGAGGACAATTTTCAGGCCGTCAAAGACACTCGAGATCTGCCGACAGGCAAAGTTCAGAACCAGAAAAAAGAATGTTTTTTGTTGGCTTCAGGCTGGTGAAAGATGAATAGTAAATGAGGTGCTTTTCTTCATCTTGTTTACCATGTTCTTTAGCTGATCCGCTACTGGACAGAGTCATTGAAAAAGCTTGATTCCTTTATAGAAGATCATAATTCCAGAATTGAGTAATTAAGCAATACTTCAAAAAGTTGTTGGTTTTCACCATATTCAGGGCATTTGGAATTCGCTAGATTGCTTTGTCACAAAGATTGCTGATTATCAATAGTTATTGTGCTCCGAAATTGAATCGCCATAGTTTATCAAAAGAAAATGAAGCCCTCTACGAAACGTGTTGTCCTCTTTTGCATGACCATTTTGAGTTTTACTGCCTGTACCTCAGAACGTAATAAAGTAGACAAAGAGTGGTTGGGACATCCGGTTGACTTTGGCAGTATTCGAGAGGTTACAAATACCTATCATATGTATAATGCAGCCGGTGACAAGGTGGGTTCTATGATTTTTGGGACCTTCTTTGAAGATGGCCAGTTGGTGGTGAGAGACACCTCACAGTTTGATGATGGCAGTGTATATGAAGAAGCAGAGTTTAGATTTGATACCACAAACTTTGCCATGCAATCGACCTTCATTGATATGAAAACCTCGAATAGTCAGTTTGTTACAAAACTGACAATGGAAGGATCGGCTGTGAAGGGCCAAGCAGAAATTAAAGCAAATGACTCCACAAGAGTTGTGTCAATCGACCAAAATCTTGACTATGATATTGTCAGAAGTGAGCTGTATATGTTGCTCCAAACCCTTTCGATCAAATCTGAGGATACACTCAAATTTAATGCTTTAGTGCCCTCTAGCTTGCGTTTATCTGAGGCCTCGCTAATATATGATTCACGCGAGTCCATTCATACCGAGGTGGGTGTTTTCGATTGTGATGTTCTAATCCTAAATACAGATGGTAATATGCCCAGCAATAAGATATGGGTGAGTCGAGAAGCACCACGACAGATTGTGAATTTCGAAGTGCCGGGTGCTGCCCTAGTTATCCAACTCGTTGCACAAAGAAGTTCAGGGAATTGATGCATTAGCCTTGATCTATCCTGATTAACTTCTTGTGTCTGTTTAGCCCTATCTGTATTATTACATTGAACTAAAGGACTTCACATGCCATTCATACAACTTGACACTATTCAATCCAAGGAGCTCCTTCCTGGGTTCTCAGTAAAGTTTATTCACTCAGAAAAAATGACGCTGGCCTATTGGGATATAAAAGCTGGAAGTGTTCTTCCGGAGCATAGTCACCCCCATGAACAAGTGGCTGCTCAAGTGATGTCAGGCGAATTCGAATTGACACTCGAAGGAGAATCCAAAGTAATGAAAGCCGGTGATGTAGCAGTTATCCCTTCAAATACGATTCATAGTGGCAAGGCCATTACCGATTGCCAACTACTTGATGTCTTCAGTCCAGTAAGAGAGGATTATCTGTAGATAAGTATTGGGTAGTGAGTATGGAGTATTGAGTAGAAATCAGTCTAAATACTCCATACTCACTACACAATACTATTTACTCTTTTCCCCATAATCCACGACCATTCTACTCATCAGCTTGATGCCCGTAAGCAGTCCTGAATCATCAACATAAAAGTCAGGGGTGTGATGAGGCGCTGATGTTTTAGGGTCTTGTCCTTTTCTCATTCCCCCGATAAAGAAGTATAAACCTGGAATTTTCTCTTGAAAGAAAGAAAAATCCTCCGCGCCTGTAATGGCATCCATACTGGACTCTACATTTTCAGCTCCTGCTACTTCGGTAAAAGTGTTTCCCATCATAGCTGTTAGGTCAGGATCATTGTAGGTAATGGGATAACCTCTGTTGATGGTTAGGGTTGCTTCAGCACCATTACTTTCACCAGTGCTCTTCACTATGGTGTGAAAACGTTCGAAGAGTGTTTCTCTCATGCCAGCATCCAATGTCCTGATTGTACCAATCATATTCACCTCTTCCGGGATGATGTTGTTTCGTACACCTCCTTCTATCTTACCGAAACTGAGTACTGCTGCCGCCTTAGTCAATGGAAGTCCTCTACTGACAACAGTCTGAGCATTATTGATGATTTGAGCGGCAGTTACGATTGGGTCAACGCCTGTCCAGGGCGTAGAACCATGAGTTTGAACTCCCTTAATTTTAATATTGAAACTGTTCACAGCTGCCATAATTCCGGCAGGGCGATAACGCACTTTTCCGGCTTCGGTTTTCGAATTGATGTGTAAGCCGAAGATGGCATCCATTCCATCAATTACTCCCTCTTTAACCATCAGTTCTGCTCCACCTTCTTCGCCTGGAGGGGCTCCTTCTTCTGCAGGTTGGAAAATAAATTTTACTGTACCGCGCAAATCATCTTTGACGGAATTCAATACTTCTGCCACACCCATAAGTATTGCCACATGTGTATCATGTCCGCAGGCATGCATTACAGGAACCTCTTCGCCATTATATTCACCAACCTGCTTTGATGCCCAAGGAATGTCAGCTCGTTCTTTGACAGGAAGCCCGTCCATATCTGCCCGGAGCCCAACAACTGGTCCTGGTTTTCCACCCTTGAGAATTCCCACAACACCTGTTTTGGCCACATTCTCTTGTACTTCAAAACCAAGACTTTTGAGATGTGCAGCTACGTAGGCTGCAGTTTTAAATTCGCGATTCGAGAGTTCTGCATTTTCATGCACCCAGTGTCGCCAGTTGACCACCTTAGGTTCAATCTCTTTAGAAAGTTCTAGTACCCTTTCTTTTAGTGTTGGTTTAGGATCAGTTTTGAATGCTGATGCGGTAAGCACGGTTACCATAGCCATGGCAACAAGAACAGAGAATAGCTTCTTCATAGTTTTCGGTTTGAAGCATCAAAATAGCTTAAACCTCAATAAACCAAAAGAAAAACTACTGTATCGGTTAGTCAACCGTATTGCGCATGACAGCGCTGTACTCTTTAACAGTATTGATAAATACCTTAACCTTATCAGGGTTAGTGTCTGGATAAACCCCATGACCCAAATTGGCAATATGTCTACTGGTACCGAAAGTGTCGAGCATCTTCCGTGTTGCGGTTTCAATCTCAACAGTGGAACCATAAAGTGCGCAAGGATCTAGGTTACCCTGAAGTGTCTTGCCTTCACCAATAAGCCTTCTGGATTCTTGGATGTCCATGTTCCAGTCCAGACCGATCGTTTGGCAATTGAGGTGACGCATTTCAGTACGCGCAAAGAAAGCACCTTTGGCAAAAACAGTGATCGGAACCTCATCAATCGCATCGCAAATCTGACTGATATACTTCATCGAGTACTTCTGATAATGCTCGGGGGATAATATTCCTGCCCAGGAATCAAATACCTGAACAATATCGGCACCTGCTGCAATTTGAGCTTTTAGATACTCAATGGTACTATCAGTAATGAGCTGCAATAGTTGATCGGCAAGTAATGGTTCAGTATAGAGCATTCTCCTAGCCTTAGAGAAGGTTTTACTACCCTGTCCTTCGATCATATAGCAGAAAATGGTCCAAGGGGCTCCGGCAAAACCGATTAGAGGCACGCGCCCGTTCAGTTCTTTCTTGGTGATTTTAATCGCTTCCAGTACATAGGCCAGATCAGATTCAGCATCTGCTTTTTTCAATTTGTTGAAATCGTCATAGCCCTTTATCGTTTCAGGAAACCAAGGACCTTTCTTTTCAACCATTTCATACTTCAGGCCCATGGCCTCTGGAATTACCAAAATGTCAGAAAAGATGATAGCAGCATCCACACCCAGAATATCTACTGGTTGAATGGTCACTTCAGCAGCTAGTTCAGGAGTCTTTGCCAGTTCAATAAAGCCACTCAAAGAGTTTCGTACAGCACGATACTCAGGTAGAATACGTCCAGCTTGGCGCATCAGCCATACCGGAGTTCTTTCAGTCTTTTCACCTTTTGCCGCTCTTATCAATAAATCATTCTGCAATTCCATGTGGCAAAGATAGCCATAGAACAATTGAAACATAGCGAAGTTTTTATCTTCAATCGTTTGCATAAAATCGATTAGCTTTGAAGAAAATAATTTGAAATGAGCTACTTGTTTGATGACTTCAAGGGTTGGAAAGAATACTGTACATCGAATGATATTTCGCTGCCTCAGTCAGTGATTGAATATGAGGTGGATCAAAAGCAAGCTACCGAAGAGTTGATGTGGGAGGGTCTTGCCAATGCATACAGGGTAATGAAAGAAGCCGTTCAAACAGGCTTGACTGAAGAAATGACTTCCCGATCGGGTATGATTAACAATGGCGCAAAAAAAGTTTATAACTACCCTAAACCTGTACTTTCAAAAGAGTTTCAAGTATTGATTTCACGTGCCCTGGCTGCCAAAGAAGTTAATTCCTGCATGGGTCGGGTAGTGGCTGCCCCAACCGCGGGTGCTTCTGGCATCCTTCCAGGCGTTATGGTGACACTCCAAGAACTCCATGACCTTCCGGATAAAAGTATTATGGAAGGACTCTTGGTGGGTGCTGGTATAGCGCTCATTATGGAAAAAAGGGCTTCTATTGCCGGTGCAGTTGGTGGCTGTCAGGCTGAAACGGGTAGTGCAGCAGCCATGGGTGCCGGTGCTATGGTCTATTGTCTTGGAGGCAGTATAGATCAGGTTTTTAACGCAGTGGCTATCACAGTACAATGTATGTTAGGTTTAGTCTGTGATCCGGTGGCAGGTCTAGTGGAAGTACCCTGTGTGGTGAGAAATGCCAGTGCTGCGGCTATAGCGAATAGTTCGGCACAAATTGCACTGGCAGATGTGAGCGCTGTAATTCCAGTAGATGAGTGCATCGAAGCGATGGGAGAGGTTGGTCAGAGTATGGAAACCCGCTACAAGGAAACCGCCATGGGCGGTTTAGCAGCGACAACAACCGGTCAGGCCATCTCTAAACGAGTACTTATACAAGACATCGAAATGCTCCCGGATGAGGATTAGGTCAGCAACTCTCAGAGAGATATTTACTTATACTCTAGTATATCCACAAAGGCTCCAAAAAAAGGATTTCGGAGTGGCTAACGTAACTATTTCTAATTTTATTTATTGGTTTGCTGCTGCTGGTATCGCTTTTGACAGTGTTATAACGGATTTTGATGTCTTAATTGGTGATGGTGAACTTAGCTACTTCACGCTCTTACCGATTTACACATTTCTGTTTTATGCAATCTTAAAGTATCTCGTGCCTGCTATTTATCATTATACAGGTCGTCTTTGGAAAGGTAGCTCTAGTATAATCGAAATGCGTAGCGCATTCGCCTTTAGTCTAATTCCACAGGTAGTATTTACTCCGGTCCTATTGTTGACTTTAATTTTCTGGGAAGAGTTCTGGAGATCTAACACAATCATATCTTATATGATTAGTATTTGGTCTTTTATTCTACTGGTAATTTATGTCAGGAAGATTCAGTTATTTGATAATATGAAAGCAGTGCTCAATGTAATCTTGCCAGGAATTGTAATGATTATAATTGTTCAAGTCATTAGTTCCCTGATTTAGCCTTAACCAATCCAATATCCATCAGCCAGTCTACTGAAAAGGTCCATATGCTGGCCCACATAATTCCAAATAGAAGCATATAGAGGAATACCTGCTTGCGAGGTGCTCCAACGGAAGAAACGAGTAGGGCACCACCTGGCGGAGACAGAATCAAAGGTGTCAAAAAGCAAACCCCGATAATCCCATATTTCTTCCATAGTCTGACCATCCTTCGACTTTTAGGAGAGAACTTTTTTGGATTCTTAATAAAGATGGGAATAATGTGTTTTTTGATTTTCTCTCCCAGAAAAGTGAAGAGTACCACACTGGTCATCAGCCCTAGGATGGTAATTCCAATGATCTCAAGATTTGACATACCAGCGGCAGGTCCCAGTAGGGGTGGGAAAATAGATTTAAGGCAGGCCAATAAGTAGATGCCCAGATAAGTCAGTACGTCTTGCCACATTACTTCAACACCATAAAAATGTATAGGCCATAAAAGGACAGCAGAATAATTCCTGATACGGTTCCTAATCTTCTACGGAAAAGCATAAGGGGAAGGATGCCAAATGTGAGCACTAACATCCAAATCATATCGCTATTGATAATAACCTCATTGACCCCAAGCGGGTGAACGATACTTGTGATGCCCAAAATGGAAAGAATATTAAAAATGTTCGAGCCGAATAAATTACCCAACGCCAGATCAGTTTCACCCTTGCGTGCAGCAATCACAGAAGTGAAAAGTTCGGGTAAACTTGTGCCCAATGCAAGCACGGTAAGGCCAATTACTCTTTCAGAAACTCCAAGCCCGGAGGCAAGACTTTGCGCTGAATCAATGAACCATTCTGAACCAAAATAGAGGCAAGCACCGCCAATAGCGATGTAAAATAGATCCTTGAATTGCTCAAAACGAGTGTCATTGCTTCGGTCGTAAGTAACATCGAGCTTAATTTGATCTTTCTTAGTCTTAAAGAGAAGAAAGGTGAGATAAGAGAGTATACCAGCAAAAAGGATTACCCCTTCTCTTAAAACCAGATTGCCATCGGAAGCAAAGTAGAGCAATAGAATTGATGAAAGCATAGTCACCAACCAATCTCTTCGCGCAGTTCCTTTATGAATAGGTATATAGCCAAAAAGACATGCGACACCCAGAACTAATGACAAATTCGAGATGTTGGAGCCAACGACATTGCCCATGGCAAAATCCGGGGCTTCTTTTAGTGCTGCTTTTAGGCTCACGAGTAATTCGGGAGCCGATGTGCTGAAGGCAACAATTGTTAGACCCACAATCATCGGACTTACATTAAATCTCAATGCCACACGAGAGGCTCCCTTCACCAAGACGTCTCCGCCAAGTATTAAGGTGGTTAAGCCAATCAGTAAGATAAGTATGTCCAACAGCATCTAATATTCTACAATTTCGGGCCAAAGGCCAGGTCGCCAGCATCACCTAAACCTGGAATGATATAAGACTGTTCATTAAGCTTTTCATCCAAGGCGCAGGTCCAGATTTTGAAATCTAAACGTAAGTTTTCATTTAAGTATGCAATTCCTTCAGGAGCGGCAATTACGGAGGCTAAATGAATGGTTTTCGGGATGCCGTTTTGCATAAGGCGATCAACACTCTTAAGAAGGGATTTACCCGTGGCCAGCATAGGGTCGGCAATAATGAGTGTTTTTCCTGTTAAATCCGGAGCGGCAGCATAATCCAAATTGACCTGTATCTCATCTCCAGTTGATTCCTGACGAGCGGCTCCTATAAAGCCAAACTCCGCCTGGTCAAAAAGATTTACAAAACCATTACTAAATGGAATCGCAGCCCTGAGAATGGAGATAACCACTACATCATCGGCAATGGTATCGGCTGTGGTTTGTGCAAGGCAGGTCTGAACTGCCGTCTTAGTGTAGGCCAAATCTTTGGAGACTTCATAGGCCAGCAAAGTGCCCAAACGTTCTAGGTTTTGTCTAAACCTAAGCCTGTCTCTCTGTATAGACTCATCTCTGAGTTCTTGCAGATAGTTGTTGGCAATAGAGTTGGTCTGATTCAGTATGAACATTAACTGAGTATTTCGAACGGCAATTTATATTTTTCTGAACGCTAGCAACAGTAATGTGTCAGGTCTCTGCTAATTTTAGAGCAAATTTATGCAATGGACTACTCCTTACTAGAAACCATGTGCGGTATTCATGCCCCCTCGGGTAATGAAGTGGCAATGAAAGAGTTTCTACTTTCTTACATTAAATCACATCAAGATGCTTGGAAAGCTAAACCTGAAATTCATATAGGTGAGAAGTTCCAGGACTCCATCATTCTGAAGTTTGGAGTTCCACGAACAGCCGTTTTCGCGCATATGGATAGTATAGGATTTACCGTCCGGTACCATGATCAATTGGTGCCGATAGGGGGGCCAAAAGCCGAGACAGGTTACACATTGGTTGGTGAAGATTCACTAGGGCCCATAGAATGCAAGTTGATAGAAAATGATGGCGATTTGCACTATAAGTTTCCAAGAGGTATAGATCGCGGAACCGAACTTGTTTTCAAAAGAGATTTCCGTGAAACGGAAGACTATGTTCAATCCTGTTATCTCGACAATAGATTAGGTGTGTTCAATGCGCTGAAAGTTGCCGAAACTTTGGAAAATGGTGTAATTATCTTTTCCTGCTGGGAAGAACATGGAGGCGGATCGGTGCCCTATTTGGCAAAGCATATCTATGAGCAGTGGGGTGTAAAGCAAGCACTGATCTCTGATATTACCTGGATTACCGAGGGTGTAGTACATGGTGAGGGTGTCGCCATTTCCATGCGCGATCGGAATGTGCCGAGAAGAAGCTTTATTGATAAGGTAATTGGTATAGCCCGAGAAAGTCAGGTCGATTTTCAATTAGAGGTTGAAGGGGGCGGGTCGAGTGATGGTCGTGAGTTACAGGTCTCACCTTATCCTTTTGATTGGTGTTTTGTTGGAGCGCCCGAAGACAATGTGCACAGCCCCGATGAAATCGTTCATAAACATGATATTGATTCCATGGTCGCACTGTACGGAGTGCTTATGGAACAATTGTAATATATTCGCCCTCTAATCTAATGGAGACTTGAACTATATAACCGTCTACGACAAGACTTTCCAACCATTTATCTCCGAATCCGAAATTCAAATAGCGGTATCCAAGATAGGTGAACGCATAGCGCAAGACTACGCTGGGAAGAATCCACTTTTCATAGGGGTATTAAATGGAGCATTTATGTTCTGTAGCGATCTTATGAAATCTGTTGACATACCATGCGAAGTTACTTTCGTGCGACTTTCTTCTTATGATGGCATGACAAGCTCGGGTGAGGTGCGAAGCATTGTCAGTCTGCAGGAAGATATTGCTGGCCGGAATGTTATCCTTGTAGAAGACATTGTAGACACCGGACTAACCATGCAAAAAGCAATGGACAGTTTAGGCGAATTGAAACCTAGTTCGTTAGAGATTGCTTCGCTTTTGGTTAAACCAGATTGCCTTCAATGTGAGCTCGACATAAAGTACAAAGGTTTCGAAATACCTGAGAAATTTGTGGTGGGTTATGGCCTGGATTATGATGGCCTTGGACGTAACCTCAAAGATATCTACCAACTCAAGCAGGAGTAAGTATAATCCTTATATTTGTGGCCTGTTAAATCCAATCAATAGATGATTAATATTGTATTATTTGGCCCTCCTGGCGCGGGGAAGGGAACGCAGAGTGAAAATCTTATTAAGCAATTCGGCTTAAAACATATATCTACAGGAGACTTATTTAGAAAGCATTTGGGAGAAGGCACTGAGCTTGGTAAAAAGGCCAGGTCTTTCATGGACAATGGTAAGCTGGTTCCCGATGAAGTGGTGATCGGTATGGTGGAAGACTTTCTGCAGGCTAATACAGATGCTAAAGGTTTCATATTCGATGGTTTCCCAAGAACAGTAGCTCAAGCCGAGGCATTGGATGTGCTTTTGACGAGTCATAATACGGCTATCGGCTGTATGATTATGCTGGATGTACCTCAAGAGGAGTTAAAGAAGAGATTGCTCGAAAGAGGGAAAACCTCTGGTCGCGCGGACGATCAAAACGAGGAAAAAATCAATGTTAGAATTCAAGAATACCTGAACAAGACATTACCGGTAGCAGCTTTCTATGAAAAGCAAGACAAGACTTGCAAGATCAATGGTGTAGGTACAATTGAGGGTATTTTTGCCGATATATCGGCTGCCGTTGAATCTCATATGGCGTAATGCCCAATAAAACTTTATATTGAAGATGACCTATGGGTCATCTTTTTTTATTCAAACAATTATGGCCAGTTCCAACTTTATCGACCACGTTAGAATCTACTGCCGCTCGGGCAATGGCGGAGCTGGTGCTGTGAGTTTCCGGAGAGAAAAGCATGTGCCTAAAGGTGGGCCCGATGGAGGTAATGGTGGAAGGGGTGGAAGTATTATCTTGAGAGGGAATACTCAACTTTGGACTTTACTGCACCTACGCTATAAGAAACATGTTACTGCAGATAATGGCGTGAATGGTAGCGGTCATGGTAGCTCAGGGGCAGATGGTCAAGACGTAATTTTGGAAGTTCCCTTGGGTACCATTGCTAAAGATGCGGAGACAGGAGAGGTACTACTCGAGGTCACCGAAGAAGGACAGGAAGCCATCCTTTTACCGGGTGGAAGGGGAGGCTTAGGTAATGAGAACTTCAAAACGGCCACCAAGCAAACACCACGATATGCCCAGCCTGGCGAAGAAGGCGAAGAAAGAACATGTGTCTTAGAACTTAAGCTTTTGGCAGATGTTGGTTTGGTGGGTTTCCCTAATGCAGGTAAATCAACACTGCTTTCTGTGGTCTCAGCTGCCAAACCAGAAATTGCAGACTATCCATTTACCACCTTGGTGCCCAACTTAGGGGTAGTTTCCTATCGCGATCATAAGTCATTTGTGATGGCCGATATTCCCGGAATCATTGAAGGGGCATCGGAGGGGAAGGGGCTTGGGCTTCGCTTTTTAAGACATATCGAGCGAAATTCCATCTTATTATTCCTTGTGCCCGCAGATGCGGATGACATCGTCAATGAATACAAAATCCTATTAGATGAGCTCACCAAATACAATCCTGAGTTGCTTGACAAAGAGAGAATTCTTGCTGTCTCCAAGTGTGATATGCTCGATGAGGAACTGATCACAGAGATCAAGGAGACCTTACCCACCGATGTTGATGTGCTCTTTATTTCATCCCTGGCAAATATGGGTCTTGTAGCGCTAAAGGACGCTATCTGGAAGGCCATAAACAAATAAGGCCAACCCCCATGGGCTGGCCTTAAAATCTCCATTTCCTTGAATATTATCCTGCTGGCGGAGCAGTAATGTCTTCACCCGCTTCTAGTCGTTTCAAAAACCCTTCTAGGGCAGGTTTGTTATTGGCAGGAAGGTTAGGATTGGCCAGACATTCCTTTTCGTATTTAATCGCCTTTTTGAAGTCCCCATTAGCTGAATAAGCCCTTGCCATTCCATGTTGTGCGAAGATGTTGGTATCCCACTTCTTGTACATCTTTTTGAATACCTCGAGTGCATCTTTGTCCCTGTCAAGGTTGATCAGTCGGTTGCCGTAAGCGTAAACGTTGTTAGGTTGAGTGGTAGGATGGTCCACCATTTCATTCATAACGGCAATAGCCTCATCATTCTTTTTGGTAGCAAATAAGATTTGACCTTTCAGGCCTAAAGTCTGAGCATTTTTCTGGATGCCTATGGCTTGATTGGCCCAAACCAAAGCCTTGTCCAGGTGCACATTGTTGTTAACGCAATACTGTGCGGCACTCATTGGCCCTTGGAAACCAAAACCCTGCGTGCTTCGCAATTGATTTTCGGCATTTGCTATGACTATTCCATGCACGTCAAACTCAATTTTGAATGGAAAGCGCTTGTTTTCCCAATCCAAAACCACGTTGGCTGAATTGGCATTCACATCGACAAAGTCATAAGTCAAAGCTTCTGTAAAAGCATTTTCAACGGACTTTACTTTAACTCTCAATGCATCTTCAGACTCCAGGTAGAAGTAGCTACCCCAAGAAGTAGTATTGTTGGAAAAAATGATATCGGCATCTCCATTTTCAAAGACGGCAACATGCAGACCATAAGAACCTGCTTCTAGGTCTTTGCCTTCGATCTTAACATCGTCAGAAAAAGTGATGACTGTGTTTTCATTGGCACCAGCTCTCCAGGGATTATTTCCGCCATTACCAAAGCCTAAATTGGTATAACCAAACGGGATCAATTGCCCCCAAATTTTTCCTGTTCTGCCATTAACAAATGGCCTGGAATAATTAATAGTGACTTTAGAGATACCAATAGTTTGGCTTACCTCTGCTGCTGGACTTGCGGTTCTTGGTGTGGTAATCGTGTTTTGAGCAAACACTTGAGCACCCAAAAGGACAAACAATGCCATAAAGGCCATTGAGTAGATTGAATTACGTTTCATGGTTGTTTTTTAAGTTTTAAAATGATGAGGAGATCGGTGGTTGATAATGAAAAATGATCTCTCGGTAGTTCATCGACCATATACGAGATGCACTTAATTTTGTTTATGGCAGGCTTAGGTTGAGGGCAAAAGAGTAGATCATGTCATATTGACACTTATTCTCCATTGGCAATAAAATTGCTGACAAGCACAACGTTTAGAACTAAGCAAAAATGGCAAAAGAGAAGGAGACGAAAGAAACCGTTGAAGAAACTAATGTGGCTACTGAGGAGCAGCCTACTGAAGAAACGACAGAAAACGAGGTACAGGCCGAATCTGAGGCACAAGAAGAGGATGATTTGACTCCTGAAGAAAAACTGGGGATTGAATTGGGTGAGGCCAAAGACAAATACCTAAGGCTGTACTCGGAGTTCGAAAACTTCAGAAGACGTAACGCCAAAGAAAGAATTGAGCTAATCAAGACAGCTTCTTCTGACCTAATGACAGAATTACTGCCAATTGTAGACGACTTTGAAAGGGCCAATCAGGCTAATGAGAAGCAAGAAGATATTGAAGCAGTAAAAGAGGGTTTCAATTTGATACACCAGAAGCTCCTGAAATCATTGGAGAGCAAAGGACTAAAACTAATGGAAACGGAAAAAGGAACTGATTTTGATGCTGATTTGCACGAAGCAGTTACACAGTTTCCAGTGGAGGAAGAAGATTTAAAAGGAAAAATAATCGACACTGTTGAGAAGGGTTATTACCTGGGAGAAAAGGTAATTCGCTTTGCTAAAGTGGTCATAGGATCTTAATTATGGCGAAGAGAGATTACTACGAAATTCTAGGAGTAAGTAAGGGAGCGTCAGACGATGAGATGAAAAAGGCTTATCGAAAAATGGCCATCAAGTACCACCCCGATAAAAACCCTGATAACCCGGAAGCAGAGGAGAAATTCAAAGAGGCTGCGGAAGCCTATGAAGTGCTTAGCAATGCTGAAAAGCGTGCTCAGTATGATCGATTCGGTCATGATGGTATGCGCGGAGGTTTCGGTGGAGCCGGTGGTGGCATGAATATGGAAGACATCTTCTCCCAGTTTGGAGATATTTTTGGTGGTGGCGGTAGCCCTTTCGAAAGTTTCTTTGGTGGCGGAGGCGGTGGTCGCAGGCAGCGTAAAGGTTCAGCACTTCGTATCAAGCTAAAATTGAACCTCGAAGAAATTGCCAACGGTGTTGAAAAGAAAATCAAGGTTAATCGCCTGGTAAATGCAGAAGGAGTAACCTTTAAAACCTGCCCTACTTGTGGAGGCTCTGGCCAGATGAAAAAAGTGGTGAATACCATGTTGGGTCAAATGGTATCAGCAACTACTTGTAGCTCTTGTAGTGGCAGTGGGCAGGTTATTGACAAACGGCCTCCAGGTGTAGATAGCACGGGCCTTGAAATGCAAGAAGAGGTGATTCCAATCAAAATACCTGCGGGTGTTGGTGATGGTATGCAGCTGTCTATGTCCGGCAAAGGGAATATGGCTCCTGGTGGAGGAGTTCCGGGCGATCTATTAATTGTTATCGAAGAAGTAGAACACGAGTTGCTCAAGCGTGATGGTACCAATGTAGTATTCGACTTGTTTGTCAACTTTGCAGACGCAGCACTGGGTCAAAGCATGGAAGTACCGACCATTGATGGTAAAGTAAGGATTAAGCTTGAGCCTGGAACTCAAAGTGGAAAAATCCTTCGACTTCGTGGGAAGGGTATTAAAGACATTAATGGATATGGTAAAGGTGATCAGTTGATACATGTTAATGTTTGGACGCCTAAGAAGCTTTCGAAAGAGGAGGCAGAGATTTTAGAACAGCTCAGAGTGTCAGAGAATTTCGAGCCGAAACCAGGAAAAGGAGAGAAAGGATTTTTTGACCGTATCAAAGAATTCTTTTAGATATACATTCAAAAAGGAGTTTAAGCCCCGACTTGTCGGGGCTTTTTTTATGAATGTCGGTTACATTTCCAATCAAAACCAGTATACTTCGCTTTGAAATACCCCGGGTGTAACCCAAACTTTAAACAAAACGTAAGCAACTGAATGCAAAAAGTACTTTTACTAGTAGCCATAGTAGGGATTGCAGGGATGAATGTATTGGCTCAAACAAAAAAGCACTTTACTGTGCAAGACGAAGGCGCTTGCGAGAAGGTATATTTCCATTTAAAAGCCGCTTCAGGCACCTGTGAAATCCGTACAAGAAAAGGCGACTACCCGATTAATATCCTGGGCAGTCATAATGAAGAATATATTACCAGTGACTTTGGTCAGAAGCATGAGGGGAAAGTCCTCAGTGCCTGGTTAAACCTTAAAGATAATGGTAAGGAAGGCTTCGGTGCCAAGATATCCAAGATCATCGGTAAGAAGACGATGGATAATGACAATTACTGGAATATCTATTTCACTGACTTTAGGCCTTATACTTTAGACCTGAACTATGGTGTAGGTAAGGCCTATGTAGACCTATCTGATATAGCTGTTGAGAATTTAAAAATCAGTTCTGGAAACGCCCATGTAAAAGTAGGCTACCTCTCAAAACTTCAAAACAAAATGGAGATGGACACCTTTATGGTGAGTGTCGATTTGGGAGATGTAGAAATTGAAAGACTCAATTTAGCCCGAGCTAAGAACATCTTGGCAGAAGTAGGTTTTGGGACATTGGTTATGGGTTTTGAAGAGTTACCACAAAGAGCCAGCGAGATTTGGGCCAGAGTAGGTGCAGGAGCCCTAGAAATCAATTTGCCCAAGGAAGACATTCCCATAATCGTAAGAATGAAAGACACGTCTTACCGAAAGTTCAAGATACCCCCAGGGTTTGAAAAAATCAGAGATAACGTTTTTGTAAGCTCTAGCTACTCACCAGATGCAGAAAACCTATTGGAGTTCAATATAGATCTGTCCATGGGGAGTGTGATTTTTAGAAACTAAATAATTCCTGGCAGCCGTTTTCATCCGCAAAACGGCTTCTTCTTCCGCTTAACTTTTAATCAAACCTAGTATTTACTGTTTTTTCTAATTAGCGTGCGTATTGAGGTTTTATACTTCAAAGCGATTATTTTTATTCACCATTAAATTGAAACCACAGTGAATATTCTCGAAGCGAATAACGTCACTAAAAACTATGCCGCACACAAGGCATTGGATGACGTGAGTATCGCAATACCAAAACAATCCATATTTGGACTTTTAGGCCCAAATGGAGCGGGTAAAACCACGCTTATCAGGATTATCAACCAAATTATTATGTGCGATGAAGGTGAAGTCACCATTAAAGGTGAAAAGCTTAACCCCAAACACATCAAGGATATCGGATACCTACCGGAAGAAAGAGGCCTTTATAAGAAGATGAAGGTCGGTGAGCAACTGATGTACCTGGCTCAACTCAAAGGGTTGCCTAATGGTGAAGCCCGAAAAAGGATCAAGCATTGGTTAGACAAACTCGGCTTGACAGAGTGGGCTGGTAAGAAAGTGGAAGACCTGTCAAAAGGTATGGCGCAAAAGATTCAGTTTATCGCCACAGTACTTCACGAACCGGATATCTTGATTTTGGATGAGCCGTTTTCAGGTTTTGATCCTGTTAACGCCAACCTCATAAAAGATGAAATCTTTGAGTTAAGAGATAAGGGGTCAACCGTCATCTTTTCTACCCATAGGATGGAGTCCGTGGAACAGCTATGTGATGATATCGCACTGATTAATAAGTCCCAAAAGATTCTTGATGGAACCAAAAAGGATATTAAGAATTCCTTTAAATCAGGAAAGTATGTGGTGAACTACAAAGGATCTTTGAATGGGCTAAGCACTAAATTTGACGTGCTGGACACCACTATCGTTGAGGATGACCTGTCAGAATCAACGGTGCAGGCCAGTGAAGGTCAGTCACCAAATGACATTCTAAAAGAACTTATCAGTCTTATCGAAGTGCATTCATTTGTCGAAGTAGTGCCTTCTATCAATGACATTTTCATCGACATCGTAGAAGGAGGTAAATCATGAAACAGATATTCTTAGTACTTAAGAGAGAGTACATGACCAGAGTCAAGAAGAAGTCATTCTTACTGGCGACTATTTTGACACCTCTCGTGATGCCAGCGATCATATTTGCGATTGTATACTTTGCTACACAAGAGAAGGAGTCCAGAAGCGATAAGGTTTTGGTTTTGGATGAAAGTGGCTACTTCACTGATGCCTTTGATGTAACAAGTTTTGAGTTTGAATATATCACAGGAGATTTGGAGTCTGCGAAAAGTGATATGCTCGAAGAAGGAGCTTTCGGCTTGTTGTATTTGCCTAGTGTTGACCTCTCTGATGCTTCAGTTATTGACTTCTCTGGTTTTGAACTGTATTCTAAAACCAATCCGAGTATTCAGGCAATGAGTCGCCTGGAAGCTGATATCCGTAATAAGCTAGAGGATATAAAACTTGATAGATCAGGACTTGACCCTACATTGATCAATAATCTGAAGGTTCGAGTTGATCTTGATTCTTTTAACATTTCCGAAAGCGGAGAAGCCCAGAAGAGTAATGCCAAATTGAGCTTTGCAATTGGTTATGGGACGGGATTCCTTATTTATATGTTCATCTTCATTTATGGTGCGCAGATTATGCAATCTGTATTGGATGAGAAGACTTCGAGAATTGTAGAGGTGATTGTCTCGTCTGTTAGACCGTTCCAATTGATGATGGGGAAAGTTTTGGGAGTCGGTGCAGTTGGTTTTACCCAGCTATTGATCTGGTTCGTTCTGATTGGTGGTTTGGGAACTGTCGGTTTGAGCATATTGTCAGGAGATAGTGCTGTGATGGAAGCTGCCTCTCAGCAGGTGCCCCAGGAAGCCATGGAACTAACCAGTCAACAAGAAATGGCAATGGAAATTCAAGGCATGATTGATACGGTGCCTGTTGTAAAAATATTGCTATGCTTCTTGTTCTTCTTTATGGGAGCCTACCTATTATATGGAGCACTTTATGCTGCCATTGGTTCTGCAGTGGATAGTATTCAGGATGCACAACAATTTATGTTCCCGATCATTATTCCAATAATTGCCTCCATTATGGCCATGTTCTTTGTATTGGACGATCCTAACGGGGGCTTGGCGGTAACATTGTCTCTGATACCATTTACATCACCAATCATTATGATGGCCAGAATACCATTTGGGGTTCCAGATTGGCAATTGGCACTTTCTATGGTATTACTGATTGCCGGGTTCATTGGCACACTTTGGATGGCAGGAAGAGTTTATCGCATCGGTATTCTGATGTATGGAGTCAAAGTAAATTGGAAGACCATCGGTAAATGGTTTACAATGAAAGTCTAGCATAAGATTATTCTCTTTAGATTTTAAGTCCTCACTGTTATTCAGTGAGGATTTTTTATGCCGACTCGAAAGAAAGCCAGAACTTGGGCGGCATTATAGAAGCATATATATGTATTGGGAAAGCTATTCACATAAGCAGATAAAAGAAGTTGTATTCAAGGCACTGGACAAGAATCTGGACTATAGGGAAAAGCCCGTTCTAGGGTTGCCTGCCTCTTATTTAGATTCGGAAGTATTCTATGATGATGCCCCGTTTTTAAAGGATGCTCCCTTCCTTTCTGCACTCATTGCTAACCCAAATCATATTGGTTGTCATACATTAAATGAGTCTGAAGTGGCCTTTGAAGGCACACACAAAATTGAGAAGGAGTTAATTGATATCTGTGCACAACAAATCTTCATGGGGGGTGATGAGCATTTTGATGGTTATGTTGCATCCGGAGGAACGGAAGCTAATATTCAGGCCATTTGGATCTTGAAAAGGTATTATGAAACTGAGTTCAATGCCTCAGCCCAAGAGATTGGAATTATCTATTCAGAGGATGCTCACTATTCCATGCCTAAAGCTTCCAAACTTCTGGGAATTAAGGCTTTTGTAACCAAAGTTGAAGAAGACACAAGGAGGGTTACCAGAGAGAGTATTAATGATTGCATAAAGGAGGCCAGATCATCTGGTGTCAAGCACTTCATAGTGGTGGTCAATATGTCTACCACCATGTTTGGCTCTGTAGATGATATTGATGAGATAACTGCCTGGCTTGATGCAATGAAGGTGGACTATATGATCCATGTAGATGCGGCTTTTGGGGGTTATATTTATCCATTTACTAGTGATAAGTCATCCCTGACATTTCAAAATCCTAAGATCAATTCATTCACGCTGGATGGCCATAAGATGCTACAATCGCCATACGGAACGGGTATTTATTTGACAAGAAAAGGTTTTATGGAATACGCCCTTACGGAGGAAGCGAACTATGTCAAAGGAAAAGATTACACTTTGGTGGGAAGTAGATCTGGAGCGAATGCGATCGCTATTTGGATGATTATGAGAACCTATGGTTCCGAGGGATGGAAATCCAAAATTCAGAAACTATTAAGAAAGACAGATCGACTCTGTTCGGACCTTGACCAAAGAGGTATTGCGTATTTTAGGAACCCACAGATGAATATTGTCACCATTAAATCTGAATTTGTTTCTGCCAAACTAGCTGATCAATATATGCTGGTTCCTGATGCTCATGGAGAGCATGTAAAATGGTGGAAAATAGTAGTCATGGAACATGTTAAGCAAGGTGTTGTTGACAGCTTTCTTCAGGATTTGGATCTAGAAAGATGATAATCGAAAACTTGAAGAGTATTCTCTGAAAGTAACAATCACCAAGTACCTCCGTTCTTGCAGTGATTATTTTTGTAAATTTTGACCATGCATAATCCTTTCAAAGGAGCTATCAATATTGATTTCTATACCAATCAGGCCAGGATAAAATGGTTTATCCTGATCGTAGCAATCATCATTGGTGGTGGGTCGATCATCTATACCAATAGTCTGGTAGCTAAGCTTAAGAAAGGAGAGGAAGAAAAAATAAAGCTCTGGGCTCAGGCTGTTGAATTCTCAAGTTTGCCAGAGGTTGACGCCTCTGCATTGACATTTATCTCTAACAATATCATTGGCCCTGATAATACACTGCCAGTCATCGTTGTTGATTCTGCTACACAGCAAATCTATGATGCTAGAAATGTTGGTGAAGATGAGGGTGTAAGGGAGCGGATGCTTAGAAAAATGCGATCTGAAAACGATCCCTTTAAAATCATTGTCCACAATGGTCCGAATGGAGAGATTTCTGACATCCAATATGTCTATTATCGCAATTCTTATCTGTTGAGACAACTCAGTACTTATCCGTATATCCAGTTATCGGTTATCGCCATCTTTGGGTTTATCGCTTATCTGGCTTTTAGTTATTCTCGCAGGTCAGAGCAAAATAGAGTTTGGGTGGGCATGGCCAAAGAAACAGCACATCAGCTAGGGACACCGCTGTCATCATTGATTGCCTGGGTAGAATACATCAAGGGAATGGATGAGATGAAGGGACGTGATGATATCATTAAAGAGCTGGAAAAGGATGTGGTCCGACTTGAAATGATCACGGAACGTTTTTCTAATATAGGTTCAGTGCCTGTACTCAAAAGGCAGAATGTTTATGATACTGTAAATGGTCTCTTGAACTATTTAAAACCCAGAGTTTCATCTAAAGTCAACTTCAGCATTGAAGGTGCTTCGGAAGAAATTGAAGCCAACCTTAATAAACCACTTTTCGAATGGGTGCTGGAGAATATTGTTAAGAATGGTGTGGATGCGATGAGCGGTATTGGAAATATTACCGTGACCATCGGTCAGGAATCAGAGCATGAAGTATTCGTGGATATTGCCGATGATGGGAAGGGTATTGTCAAGGGGAAAGTAAGTGAAGTTTTTAAACCCGGTTTTACCACCAAAAAAAGAGGCTGGGGTTTGGGCCTTGCCTTGGTAAAGCGAATCATCGAAAACTACCACAAGGGGCGCATTTTCGTCAAATCTTCTCAGGCGGATGTGGGTACTGTTTTCAGGATCATATTATCCGCCTAATCTTTTGTAAAATATACCCGCTATTTTCGAGATAAGCCTTTGGTTTAATACATTATACACATACCTTTGCACCCAGAAAATTAATCGCATTTTTCCTTTCTTAATAAAGAATAACAAATGGCAAATATTGGAAAGATCACTCAGGTAATTGGCCCGGTCGTAGACGTAAGTTTCGATGCTGAAAGCGCTAAGTTGCCGAACATTCTTGACGCATTAGAAGTAACAAAAGAAAACGGTCAGAAAGTAGTATTAGAGTGTCAACAACACCTTGGTGAAGACAGAGTAAGAACCATCGCGATGGATTCTTCAGAAGGCTTAACCAGAGGTATGGACGTAACTGATACTGGCGTGGCTATCTCAATGCCTGTTGGTGAAGACATCAAAGGTAGACTCTTCAACGTAGTTGGTGAGGCTATTGACGGTATTGCTCAGCCAAAAGGAGATAAGAGACTTCCTATTCACAGGGCTGCTCCAAAGTTCGAAGATCTTTCTACTTCAACGGAAGTTTTATTCACAGGTATCAAAGTAATCGACTTGATCGAACCTTATGCAAAAGGTGGTAAGATTGGATTGTTTGGTGGTGCTGGTGTAGGTAAAACAGTATTGATCCAGGAGTTGATTAACAACATTGCGAAAGCATATTCTGGACTTTCAGTATTTGCAGGTGTTGGTGAAAGAACAAGAGAAGGTAATGACTTGCTTCGTGAGATGATTGAATCTGATATCGTAACATACGGTGAGGAATTCAACGAGTCTATGGAAGCTGGTGGCTGGGACCTTACGAAAGTAAGCAGTGAAAAACTTGCTGAGTCTAAAGCAACCTTCGTATTCGGTCAGATGAATGAGCCTCCAGGTGCAAGAGCAAGAGTGGCCCTTTCAGGTCTTACTATTGCAGAGTACTTCCGTGATGGTGATGGCGATGGCCAAGGAAAAGACATCCTATTCTTTATTGACAATATCTTCCGTTTTACTCAGGCGGGTTCTGAGGTATCTGCCCTTCTAGGTCGTATGCCTTCAGCGGTAGGTTACCAACCAACTTTGGCAACAGAGATGGGTGCGATGCAAGAAAGAATTACATCTACTAAGAACGGCTCAATTACATCTGTACAGGCAGTATACGTACCTGCGGATGACTTGACTGACCCAGCTCCAGCGACAACATTTGCTCACTTGGATGCCACTACAGTACTTTCAAGAAAGATTGCCGAGCTAGGTATTTACCCTGCGGTAGATCCATTGGATTCTACTTCAAGAATCTTGACAGCGGATATCTTAGGAGATGAGCACTATGATTGTGCACAGCGTGTGAAGGAAACTTTGCAGCGTTATAAAGAACTTCAAGACATTATCGCCATCCTTGGTATGGACGAATTGTCTGACGAAGATAAATTGGTTGTATCACGTGCGAGACGTGTACAAAGATTCCTTTCTCAGCCATTCCACGTAGCAGAGCAGTTTACTGGTCTTGCAGGTGTATTGGTAGACATCAAAGACACGATCAAGGGTTTCAACGAAATCATGGATGGTAAGCACGATGATCTTCCTGAGGCAGCTTTCAACTTGGTAGGTACTATCGAGGAAGCTAGAGAGAAAGGTGAGAAATTGTTGGCTGAGGCAGCCGCTAACTAAGCAATACTATGTTATTAGAAGTTGTAACTCCAGACAAGAAGATATTTGAAGGCGAAGCGTCTTCAGTGACTTTCCCTGGAAGTGATGGCGAGTTTCAGGTACTTAGCAATCACGCCCCTATGATTAGCGCCTTAGGTAAAGGCAAAATGACCATTAAGGCTTCTGGCCAAAATGAAGTGGTTGTGATCGATGGTGGTGTGGTAGAAGTGCTTAACAATAAAGTGATTGTACTAGCAGAGTCTGTTATTGAAGACTAAGCTTATTCACTATAGATAATCAGAAAGCCCTGACGCAAGTCGGGGCTTTTTTTAATTAAAGATGTCGGAGAGTTTCCGATCCCGTTCCCCTGGCCCCAGGTAGATTAATTCTGAGCCAAAAGATTTATTGATTTTGATTCCCGCACGAACGCCATGATCTAGTTTCAAAGCTCTCTTAATTAGTGGAATGATCGCCTTTCTAGCTATCGCCTGTTGTGGACTTCCTATATCTTCCAGGTTCCAATCACCTGACTCCCGTATTAAAAACTTGCTAATGTCAGCGCAGAAAACTGCTGTATCAGCTTCATGTAGTATGCTATCGCGTTCTTCTAGATTCAGTTTTCTGACCAAGTAGTGTTCCATTTCAGCGAGTGCATTTGCTTCATCCATTTGGGATTTGGCCTTGCTAATTTCGGCCATGGCGTAGTAATAGTGTTTATAGTAGTCACTTTTATCAAAAGTCAATACTGTTTTAAAAAAGCCTTCTTTATCACTTGCCTTAAGCGCTAAATTCAATATGGTCGGTATCTCATAGGATAACTGCTTGACCAATGGTTGGTTTAAGTGCAAGTTGAATAGCGCGTGTTCATCCCTGACCTTTTTAAGCCACACTTGTGTAAGGCCTAGATCAAAACCATCTGAGAGTTCTCTGTGTTCTCTTTCAAACCGTTTTAAAATTTCTGCTCTGGTTTCATCAGGTTGATAGATGCACTGCAGATTGGCATCATCAGAGATCAACTTATTACTTTTCTCACTGGCGAATAATGCTCTAAACAGGGAGAACATAGTAGGTAAATCCTTTACTGACATCCGCTCACTTCTCAAGAAAAGGAATAGTTGTTCTGATAAAAGAGGGTTATTAAGTATAGAAGCATAGAATCTTCTTCCAACTACATTTTTATCTTCCCTCAAATTTTCAATGAAGTCTTGAGAAATATTTCCTTTTCTAATGGGTTCAATCAAGTATTCTAAGGGGTCTGACATTCCATTGTCAAAACTTGTATTATGGACAACATTTTGTGTTTTATATATTGATCGATTGTAATAAGAGAAAGTTTCGTGGATGGCATCATCGCTCAAACTGATTTCTTCCTCAGGATTGAACTTCTTTTGACGAATTTTCTTCCTGATTTTTGTACTTACATACTCGCTGTATTTATCATCTATTTTATTCAGGAGTCTATCAATCTTTGATGAATTATCACTAGTTACATGACCATCACAATAGATGGTGTCTTTTGTCATCAATAAATAGCTCAACCTAGTTACGTCATTGATTGAGCACTTGGAGGTGGTCTCAATCATGGGGTTGGCAATCATGTCCAAACCTCGAATGACTTTGGTAGTGTCTAGATATGCTGCCCTTTGGAGTATATGTTCATGCATGTGTGTTTGCTTAATTAGTGCTATTAATTAATATCAGTTATATCAATATTCACCATTCCATACAGCCAATGGTCTTGTGCAATCATGGCTCCGGAAGATAGATAAGCATAATTCTCCCAAGTGAATTCTATTCCGCCAATTGGAATAATGGAAACCCACATTTTGACCGCTATGGGTTTGTAGTCTTCTCCTAAAATCCAGACATAGGAATCACCTGGAGTGGTTCCACCAGAAGTATAAGTCACTTTTAGTCCTTTTCTGCCATCTTTTAGCGTGACAATGCTCCGCTCCGTTCCCGGATCAAAAACCTTAAAGGGTGCACATAACCAGAAACTGTCATTGTTAAAGTAGTCCCAGGAGGTATTTACAATCTCCCTTACCTCAGAGCCAGCATAATCACTTCCATTAGCGACAATACCCGTTTTGTATGCTGGTTGGAGGGCTACTTCTTTATCATCCCACTGGACCCCAACCACGTGATTTTCTCTGTCCCAGTCATAGTGATGGATGCCTTTGAAAGTCCAGCTGACACCATCTGTGTTGTCCCAAGCTTCTTTGTTCAACGCAGCAAGCATTTGCTCTGCCATGAGGTCTGCTTCAGGGCTCCATTCTCCTTCTGGTAGTTTTTCGTCAACGATTAAAAACCCTATAAATAGTAGGGCAATAATACTGAGGACAACAATAGCCAGAATGCGAAGAGTCTTTTTCATATCCTTAAGTTAAGAAGTGAAAAAGTGAATGGGTAGTGGATAAGGAAATAACTCTTAATAGAGTCTGTCAATATCCTTGTCTTTGACTTTTATGTTTTCCAAGGTGAGGAATTGCTCCCAGAACTGATCCTCCGGAAGCCCTGCACGAACTACAACGGGTTCTTTTTTTACAGGATGCTCAAAGTATAGCCTACGTGCATGTAGGTTGATGCTTTTATCTGGGTTTGGTTTAGAGAAACCATAACGAAGATCACCTCTGATGGGACATCCCATTTCGGCCATGTGTACCCTTATTTGGTGTGGTCGACCAGTGAGGGGTTCCACTTCGATGAGGTAGTGATTGTTAAGTTTACCGAGTACTTTGAAGTCTGTTTCGGCTTTTTGGCCACCTTCTACGGGTTCTGAGTAGGCCGTGGTCACATTCCGCTTAGGATCCTTAACGAGCCAGCTCATCAGCCTTCCTTTTTTTCTGGGAGGGTGCTTTTTGACAACAGCCCAATAGGTTTTTTGAACTTTCCGACTGGCAAAGATTTTGTTCATCCGCTCCAGTGCCTTTGAGGTTCTGGCAAAAACGATTACACCACTGACGGGTCTGTCAAGCCTGTGTACCGGATGTAGAAAAACGGCCCCTGGCTTATTGTACTTTTCTTTGATATAATC
Organism: Roseivirga sp.; assembly: GCA_965230105.1. Taxonomy (GTDB): domain Bacteria; phylum Bacteroidota; class Bacteroidia; order Cytophagales; family Cyclobacteriaceae; genus Roseivirga. Next base: position 43,989 of record CBDDKG010000005.1, read on the forward strand.
TTTACAGTGCTCAACAAGTGGCTTGTCACCGGTGGAGTCACCCTGAATCAGGACACCTGCCGGCTTATTGACAATTAAAAGGTGATTATCCTCGTATAGGGGTTGGACGATGTTTTTCATCAGAACTCGCTGGTAAAGTGGAACTCAATATCCGGGAAGTTGTCTTGCACCATTTGCAGCCATGCCTTGGATTCGGCCATAAAGACCAGTTTGCCATCCTTATCACGCGCAATATGCCTTTGTTTTGAGGCGATAAACTCATTGAGCTTTTTCTCATCCTTTGAAGAAATCCAGCAGGCCTTGTAAAGTTGCATGCCAGCAAACTCAACAGTGGCACCGTACTCATGCTTTAGTCTGTGCTGAATCACTTCGAACTGCAGTTGACCTACCACACCAACAGCCTTACGGCTACCTAATTCGAAATTAAAGAGTTGTGCAACACCTTCATCCATCAACTGGTTGAGGCCTTTTTCCAACTGCTTAGTCTTCATCGCATCTTTATTAATTACTTCCCTGAAAATCTCAGGAGAGAAACTCGGGATGCCTCGATACATACCCCCTTCACCATCAGTAAGTGTGTCCCCAATTTTGAAGTTACCAGTGTCATAAAGTCCAATGATATCACCAGGGTAAGCCTCATCAATCGTCTCTTTGTCTTGAGCCATAAAGGCTGTGGCCTGAGAGATTCTGAATTTTTTGTCCTGGCGCGTATGGAAGTAATTGGACCCTCTTTCAAACTTACCCGAGCAAATTCTCAAGAAGGCGATTCTGTTCCTGTGCTTAGGGTCCATGTTGGCATGGATCTTAAATACAAAGCCAGTGAAGTTCTTATAATCCGGCTCTACTTGTTTGTCTTCGAGCATCCGGGCGATCGGCCGGGGAGAAATGGTCAGGAAGGTATCCAATAGTTCTTTTACCCCGAAATTATTAACTGCTGATCCAAAGAAAACAGGGGCAACATCACCACTTAAATACGCCTCTTTATCCAATGGTCCGTAGAGGTCGTCTAACATCTCTACATCTTCCCGAAGTTGTTCGGCATATTTCTCACCGATATATTCTTCGAGCTTAGGATCGTTGATATCCTCCAGTTTGGTGGCTTCTTCGTGCAATTGCTGCTGACCAGCTTTGAAAAGGCGCAGGCTCTTATCATAGAGACTATAGACTCCCTGGAAAGTTTTACCCATGCCGATAGGCCAGCTGAGTGGGTGCACATTGATCCCCAATTTCCCCTCGATTTCATCCAATAGGTCATAAGGGTCCTGACCTTCTCTATCCAGTTTGTTAATGAATGAGATGACAGGAGTCTTTCTCATTCTACAAACCTCCATCAGTTTCTCTGTCTGTATCTCAACACCCTTCACGCAGTCAATGACCATAATGACCGAATCAACAGCAGTTAAGGTTCTATAAGTATCTTCAGCGAAATCCTGGTGACCCGGAGTATCCAATAGGTTAATGCGCTTGCCTTCATATTCGAAAGCCATTACAGAGGTAGCTACAGAGATACCTCTTTGCTTTTCGATATCCATCCAGTCTGATCGAGCATGCATATCGATTTTATTCGATTTTACAGCTCCTGCTTTTTGAATGGCCCCTCCGAACAAGAGAAGTTTTTCCGTCAACGTGGTCTTACCCGCATCGGGGTGACTAATGATTCCGAAAGTCCTTCTTTTATCGATCTCCTGCGCTAAACTCATTGATACTAAATTGAGCTGCAAAAGTAGTAAAATTTGTGGTGTATTGACCCTGAACTCAGATCATTCAATAGCGATCCAAAACTACTGAAAGGCAATTTCGTCAATGAACAACCATGCTGGTGTATCTTTACCTGGGTGCCAATCTGGAAGGTTACCATAGTTCTTGGCAACTACCCTGAGATACTTCAGGTCTGTTTTGTCGAATGCCAATTCATGAATGATCATATGCTTGGGTTCCGGGCCATCAGGAGGGGTGATAGAGAGCGTATTTAGCTTTTGCAGGTTGCTGGAACTACTACCTCCCCAGATTTCTAATTCAGTGGGTGGAAAGATCCATGAGCCGGTATCATCTAAAGTACTGATGAATACGGATTCCAAAGGTCGCGATGCGGAAAGCTCGACATCTACAACCATGTCGTCACCGTTGAAGCCAAGCCAATTGCCATCTCTGAAGTTTTCGCTCCCTTTCTTCAAGTCAAAGAGCGTTTCTATGCCTTTCGCTTTGTAGGTGCCCTTTGGGTCAAATTTGAGCCTGTTCTTTTTGAATCGATTAGGCCTGACCAGGATAAATGCTTGTTCTGCTTTTTCACTATCCTTCCAACCTTCTTTTTTGGCATACACTGTCACTTTCGAACTTGCTGTGAGTTCTATTTCTCTTCCTTCGAGAATTTTTGGTGCTGCCGAACCAATCTGGTAGTAAATGTCCGTGTCGGAGAGGCTGTAGGGTACTGTGACAGTCATTTTATCATCAAAGAAACTGGATTCATATACCATTCGAGGTGTATTGAGTTGAACCTCCTCAAAAGTAGTGTCATCAATTGCACCTCCATTAATGACCACATTTGGATGATCGACTTTGAGCTTTTCCAGGTCTTGGGCATCTACTTTTGTTTGCCATAGGTATAGTTTGTCTAAGCTTTTAATTTTCAGGACCTGATTGACTCCTTTTCGGCTAACATTCGTCCCGTAAAGATTTAGGTATTCTAGCTTCTTCAGTTTGCGAATCGCTCCGATCATAGCATCATCGGCAACTGTATTGTCAAGGTATAACCTGTGCAGGTTCTCGAATTTGGCTATTTCTTTTATCATGGCCTTATCAATGTTGCTTCCGCCAAGGTCGAGTGAATAGACCTGCTTTCTCACCTTTTTCAAGCCTTTGATTTCAGCCAATTGAAGTGCGTCTTGTTGACCCATATAAACCTCCAGATAGGGTTTGTCTGCTTCGATTTGCTTCACACTGACCTTATTACTATTCAGTGATGCGATGGTCTGGGCAGATACAAAGTCAATGTCTAGGGGTTCTTCAGGAACAAAGTAGCTGGCAAGGATTAACTGAACCGGATCGTCCTGGGGAATCTCATTGACCAGCTTATTGAACGAGCCACCCGAAACTACCCAATACTCAAGTAGTTTGATCTCCTCATTGGTAAGCTGGGTCTTACCTTTTGGTGGCATATGCAATTTGTCTTCTGTAGGCAGCAGCAGGTGACTGATGAATGTGCTGTTCAACACATCTCCAGGTTTTAATATTGCCCCGTTTTCTCCCCCTTTCACAATCTCTTCCTCTGAGGCAAGGGAGAGTCCTCCTTTGACCTTGTTAGGGTTATGGCAGCTCAGGCATTTATTTTCGAGAATGGGCTGAACCACTTGAGCGAAGACAGGTTCGGCATCAATTAAGACAGAAGGGGTACTTTCTTCGAATACTTCTATGAGGAAATTTTCACCATGGGTGAGCGATGCTCCATAATGTCCTGTGATGATGAGCAGGACACACAATCCACCAAAGGCAGGGATAAAACCCTTGGATAAGCCTTTATTTGCCCTTATCTGGATCAATAAGGTGACAATAATAGAGGTGGCCAACCCAAACCATTGGTGAAAGACAAAAGTATTGCCGCCATAACCACCATTTACCGATAGTAGCGCGCCCGCAATGGCGCTGAATACTGCCGAAAAGGCGCCTAACCAAAGAAGTAGGGTGGCAGGTTCGGCATATTCTGGCTTATTTGTCTTTTGGGCTATTAGCTCAAATAGAAAGGAGGCCAGAATAAGTACAATGGGAAAGTGAAGTACCAAAGGATGAAGCCGTCCTACAAACTGAAATATTGCCGGGAGTTCTGAAATTGGGACCACCACTAATAACGCGAGAATGGCATTGAGAGCCCATAAAAGAACAAGAAGTGACTTTCTGGAAAATCTCATTTAGTTGATTATGATTTCGTCTAAAAATACCCAAGCCGCATTGCCTTTGCCCGGATGCCAGTCGGGGAGTTTTTTTAAAGGATGAATAGTCAGTTTAATGTATGGTCCTGCCTTTTTATTCAATTTAAAGGAATAATAGGCCTTACCAGGTTCCTCTTCTTTGTCAAATTCTGGAATAATTCGATTCTCTAATTTGACGAATTCTATGTCATCCTCTGATGTAGCCAACTCAATTTGCGTGGGGGGAAATATCCAGGAACCCGGACTATTCAAAGAGCTTATGATCAATTCATTAACTTGATTGAATGGAGGGATTTTCAAGGTAATCTCAATTGGCCCTTCATTATAGCCTATCCAATTTCCATCTCGAAAATTAGTTGACCCTCCTTTAAAGTCGGTTAACGTATGGGCTTGAGCAATACCCGAATAAGGTGGTCTCGGTTCTGGGATAATTTTGATTGCCACATTCCCATGTAATGCTTTTAGCTTGATTAATTGAATAGAAACTGTTTCTGAAGGGATAAATCCTTTTTTGTAAGCCCTAACTTTTAGAAGGCCACTTTTTTTAAAGGACAGAGATGATTTGTACTTCTTGGATTTTTTTGTTGGTTCCTTGTCATTGTATGTATATCGCAATTCAACTCCCTCTATGCGGAAATCTAGAGTCACAGTTGTTTCATTAAAAAAGAAGCCATTGTCTTGAACTCTAATCAAAGGTTTGGACAATTGATATTCTTGTGCCTCGAGGGCAAAAACACAAATAAGAGATAGTATGATGAGAAAATGCCGTCTCATACTCTAGTCAGCTTATAAGGATAGACATGTCCTGAGTTCCATTGAGCAACATACATATTCTCATCATCATCGATACAGACATCATGCGGGTAGATAAATACTTTAAGCGTCTGATACATTTCGTCTGGAGAAGCTCCTGAATAGGTTGGTGTACTACCTGCCAGATTGGAGACTACTTTGTTTTCCTTGTCGAGAATGGTCACGAAACCAGATGGATCGTCTCCATAGGCTCTTGACTTAAGCACAGCCGCATAGAGGTAATCGCCATGAATTACGGGACGACAAACATAGGCGCCTGGTAAGGGGATTGTTTCCAAGTACTCGCCAGAAAGACTATACTTTTTGAAGGCATTTTCTTCACGTGCCGAAACCATCAAAGTTGGATTGTCAGCGTCTCGGGTGTCAAGACATATACCATGTGCATTTTGAAGGTTTTCAGGCTGATCGCCCCGGCCTCCAAAACTTCTGATAAACTCACCACTATGTGAATACTGAGTGATCCATTGTGCTCCATATCCATCGGCCACGTAGATGTCTCCATTTGGTCCTATGGCTACTTCCGTAGGAATGTATTGATCGGCTTTTTCATAATGTCCCGATTCTTTCGGGTAGTTCAGAGTCATTACGACTTTTCCATCTATAGTGGTCTTTATGATCTGATGACGATCGTTGTCGGAGATGAATAAGAAGTCTTCCCCATTCTCTTTTGACAGTGTCAAACCATGTGCACCTGGATATTCGGTACCCCATGATTCCAAGAGTTTGCCTGACTTATCATAGACCAGAACGTTATTCTTTGTGTGATTGGTGAGCAGGAGAATTCTGCCTTGCGAGTCTTGTACCATCTCATGGCAGTCCTTTACCGGGTACATAGCAGGGTCGAGCTTTCCCCAGCGGGTATCAATTTTATATTGATGGGAGTTGTGACCGAGGATCAAGTCTTCAGTGCTATCGGGTGCAAGGAGAGAGGGCATAGCCGCAATAGCTGTAGATGCCGTTAATGTCTTTTGTACAAACGCTCTCCGATCCATCAAACTATGCTAGAATGTCATGAATAATTCTGCCACCGACATCGGTTAATCTAAACCTTCGACCTTGATACTTATAAGTCAACTGTTCGTGGTCAATACCAAGCAAGTGAAGCATGGTTGCTTGGAAATCATGCACATGCACTGGGTCTTTGGCAATGTTATAACCGAAGTCATCTGTTTCTCCATACGATACGCCTGGTTTCACACCACCGCCAGCCATCCAAATGGTAAAACATCTTGGGTGATGATCACGTCCGTAATTGGTATCAGTTAGGGTACCTTGAGAATAGTTAGTTCGACCAAATTCACCACCCCAGATCACAAGGGTATCATCTAACATTCCCCGTTGCTTCAGGTCCATGACAAGTGCAGCAGAGGCTTGATCTACATCTTTAGCTTGCTTTTCAATTGCTCCTGGAAGGTTCTCGTGCTGATCCCAACCCATATGGTAGAGCTGGATAAACCTCACATCTCTTTCAGCAAGTCTACGGGCTAGAAGGCAATTGGCGGCAAAGGTCCCTGGTTGAGCAACATCAGCACCATACATTTTATAGATGTAGTCTGGCTCTTGCGAGATGTCCATGGTTTCAGGAACGGATGTTTGCATTCGGTATGCCAATTCGTACTGTGCAATACGGGCATTAATCTCCGGGTCACCAAACTCTGCCGAATGAATAGAGTTCAATTGCGACAGATGATCGAGCATGCTCCTTCGATCCATTTTTGACATACCCTTTGGATCCTTCAAATAGAGCACTGGGTCCTTGCCCGACCTGAACTGTACGCCTTGATGAATGGAGTTCAAGAAGCCATTTCCCCAGAGACGAGAATACAAAGGTTGGCCTTGCGGTCGACCACTTCCTCTTGAGAGTAATACTGAAAATGCGGGTAAGTTATCATTGTCGCTTCCCAGTCCATAGCTTAGCCATGATCCCATACTCGGTCTTCCCGGCTGTTGCGAACCGGTTTGGAAAAAGGTAATCGCAGGATCGTGATTGATCGCCTCGGTATGCATGCTTTTTATAAAGCAAAGTTCATCTACCACCTTGGAGGTGTAAGGCATAATGTCGCTTACCCAAGCCCTACTTTGGCCGTACTGCTTAAAGTCGAAGATCGACCCTGCCAGGGGAAAGCTATCTTGAGCAGAGGTCATACCCGTCAAGCGCTGCCCATTTCTGACTGATTCTGGTAACTCTTCACCATTCATTTGCCTTAGGGTAGGCTTGTAGTCAAACAACTCTAGCTGAGAAGGGCCACCACTTTGGAAAAGGTAAATCACACGCTTTGCCTTTGGAGCAATATGCCTGAAATCTTCTGGTCCAGGCTTGCGTGTGTTACTAAAAAGACGATTTGGAGAAAGCAGCGAAGCTAAACCCAATCCACCAAGGCCAAGGCTGGCCTTAGACAGAAAGTGCCGCCTATTCATATTATACTGAAATTCTTCCTCTTCCTTATGCATATCAGGTCTTAGAAATCGCTTCGTCTAAATTGAAAATTGTATTGATCACCGACATAAAGGCTGCAACTTCTGTCGATTGCTCCTCTTGTCTATATTGACCTACTGTCAAATAAGCCTCGATTTTTTCTGGTGCCTGTTCAAACCGCTCTCTCTCCTTTGCTAAAAAGTTGCCTAATATATCAATCTCTTCTTCAGATGGCGATCGCCCCAAGACTTTCTCAAAGGCCAAGTTAAGTCTATCAGTATCTGATTTTCCCCCAGACAAGATACTATAGGCCAGCACTCTTGACGCTTCTAATATTTGAGGGTCATTCATCATAACCAGAGCCTGTAGCGGTGTATTGGTCTTTTGCCTGTCCACCTCGCAGAGATCTCTTGAAGCAGCATCAAAAGTCATCATGGCAGGAGGAGGGACAGTCCGCTTCCAAAAGGTGTATAAGCTCCTGCGATAGAGGGACTTCCCTTTGTCAGGAATGTAATTGGTCAACCCTACGCCTGAGGTAGTTTCTGCCCAAAGACCATCAGGTTGATAAGGTTTGACACTAGGTCCACCGATTTCCCGATCTAATAACCCACTGGCGGCAAGTACATTATCCCGAATCATCTCGAAAGTCATGCGGTAGCGAGGTCCTCTTGTCAACCACTTATTCTCAGGATCTTCTTCTAATAGTTTGGGACTCACTTTAGAACTCTGCTGATAGGTAGCGGACAGCATAATTTGCTTTTGAATATCTCTAATATTCCAACCTGAGATCATGAATTGATAAGCAAGGTCATCCAATAGCTCTGGGTGGGAAGGCAGACTACCCTGATTACCAAAATCTGCTGGTGTATTGACAAGTCCGGTACCAAAGAATGACTGCCAAACTCTGTTCACGGCCACCCGCGCTGTGAGTGGATTTTCTTTAGCAAACAGCCATTTTGCCAGGCCCATTCGGTCTTTTGATAGCTTATCTCCGAAAGGATTTATGGCTGCTGGGGTGCTTGGATATACAGGTTCACCGGGTGCATCATATTGGCCACGATTTAGTACATAAGTTGGTCTTGGTTTGATAGAGTCCCTCATGACCATAAGGCTGAGGTCATCACCATTGAAGTTGGTGGCGTTGATAAAACTCAGAATACCATTGAGATCGGCATCCGTGATTTTAATTTTTGGCTCTGGTATTTCGCCATAATCCATTCTTCCTTTCTCCGGAACAGAATTGAAGAAGGAGTACACGCTAAAGAACTCCTTTTGGGAGATTGGATCGTACTTATGATCATGACATTTAGCGCATTCAAGGGTCAGCCCCAGAAATGCCTTTCCAAAAGTGTTCACACGATCCGTGACATATTCAACCCTGTACTCTTCATGAATTACCCCGCCTTCCTGAGTAATTTTATGGTTTCTGTTGAAGGCTGTAGCCAGAATTTGCTCTTTAGTAGGGTTGGGAAGAAGGTCTCCTGCCAATTGCCATGTGACAAACTGATCGTAAGGCATATTTTCATTGAAGGCCTTGATCACCCAGTCGCGCCAAGGCCACATGATACGCTCCAAATCATCCTGATAACCGTGAGTGTCGGAGTAACGGGCCAGGTCGAGCCATGAGCTAGCCATATGTTCTCCATAAGCCTGGCTAGCCATCAATTGATCGATTACTTTCTCAAAGGCCTCGGGGGTATTATCAGAAAGGAATGAACTTCTTAGGTCGGCTGAGGGTGGCAGACCTGTCAGGTCAAAACTAGCGCGTCTAATGAGCCTTTCTTTCGAAGCTTTTTCTGAAGGTGAGAACCCCTTCTCTTCATATTTGAGTGCCACCCAGTTATCAATATCATTCTGAGCCCACTCTACTGTTTTTGGTTTTGCTTGCTCGGCTAATGGGATGAATGACCAGTGTTTTTTCCATTTGGCACCTTGATCTATCCATTTGGTGAGTATTTCTTTTTCTGTAGAAGTAAGTGTGAGGTTAGCAGCTGGAGGAGGCATTACTAGGGATGGGTCATCCGAACTAATGCGATGAACCACTTCTGAAGCTTGAACATTGCCCGGGACTATCCCGAAAACATTTGGTCTGTCTTTGAGTGCAGCATAGGCTCCGGCTTCAGTGTCCAATCTGTAGCCGGATTCCCTTTTGTTGGCATCAGGTCCATGGCATGCAAAACAACGATCAGAAAGCAGTGGGCGAACATGAAGGTTGAAATCGACTTCATCGGGAACATAGTTTGAAGCCGTTGATTTTTCAGCTTGAGTATTGTAGTCAGAGGAGCTACTCTCTTTTTCCTGACATGATTTTAAGAGTACTAAGCTGACAAAGAGCAGCCCTACCATGGCTGCATGTCTAAGATTAATCGTGGATAATTGTTTTCTTGACATTTTACTGAGCTCTGAATTTAATTATTCAGTCTCAGCTAAGAAAATGGTTGTACGTTTATATGGGGTGTATTTATATGAGGCATAGTCTGAGTATGATGAATATTATCTATTCTTCACCAGCCTTCCTCTTACGTTTCCAACGCTTATGCGTCCAAAGCCAATATTGAGGATCATTAATGATTTGCTGTTCCAGTCGTTTCGTATGAGCCTCGGTGATTTCACCATGTTCAGCTTTGCTCGGGTCTTCGATTAGAACATCAATTGTGAATTCATAGAAACCTCTTTTTACCTTTTCGATACCACCAAAAATCACTGGAGAGTTCTTTTCCTTCGCGAATTTTTCCACACCGAACATTACCGCAGTTTCCTGGTTCAGAAATTCCATCCAATAGACCTTCTTGGCGATACTTGGAGACTGATCTGCTCCAAATATTGTCGCTGTTAACTCAGTAGTGTTCTTGAAATAGTCCTTTACCTCCTGACGGGAAACCATCTTTAACCCATATTTCCCTCGAGATTTTAGCGCTTTATCGTTCATAAACTTATTCCCAAGCCGATGATAAATAGCCACGGATTGGTGAGGTATATAACTGTCTATGCCTACAGCAAGCATTTCCCAATTATTATAATGGCCTCCGGCAATGATTACACTTCTGCCAGCATCAAAGTAGGGTTGCAGTATTTCTGGGTTTGTAACGACAAATCGTTTCTTGGCATCTTCGGCCGAAATGCTGAAAATCTTAAGGCTTTCGACCATGATATCACAAAAGTGGCGGTAGAATTGCCTTCGAATGGTTTTGATTTCACTGGTCGATTTCTGAGGAAATGAGTTGGTTAAATTCTGATTCACCACTTGTACCCGGTACCTCAACAGTTTGTAAATGACCAAATAGAGAAAATCTGAAAGTAGGTATAATGCGCGCCATGGAAGGAGCGAAATAGGCTTAATAATAAGGTAGTAAAGTACCTGAGTCATTTTTGATTAATCGCAAAAGAAAAAATGCCAATCTGACTTTCTAAAATTACCGTTTTGTTGGCTGTTAAGGTCTATTCTCCTGGTTTTCTTTTGCGTTTCCAGCGTTTGTGGGTCCACAGCCAAAACTCAGGTTTGTCCAATATTACCTCTTCCAGTGTTCTCACATGGGCTTCAGTAATGGCACCCATGGGCAATTCTTTGGGATTGTCACAAAGTAATTTGAAGGTCATTTTATAATGCCCTTTTTTTACTCTGTCATTATAAGCATAGAATACAGGTGCATCTTGTGCCCCTTGCAAACTTTTCGGCCCCAAAGGCCACGGCTGTTTCTTGATTTAAAAATGTAGTCCAATATACTTTTTTGGCAATTGTCGGAGATTGATCAGTAGCAAAAAAAGTGGCCAGGGGTTTATCATAAGTGTCAAAGAAGCCCTCCTTCACCTGCTTTCGCGAAACCAACAGCATGCCCGTTCTTCCGCGTTTTTCGAGCATTTTTCGCTCCACAAACTTATTCTTGAATTGGTGGTAGATTCCACAGGTTTGGTGTTTCATCCAGGGGTTAATGCCATTGGCTATAAATTCCCAGTTATTGTAATGGCCTCCAGTGATGATTACACTTCTGTTATCATCCAGATACTTATCTACAATTTCTGGATTAGTGGCAACCATGCGTCTATGCTGCTCTTCATTGCTCATGCTGAAAATCTTGAAGCCCTCTATCATGACATCGAAAAAATTTTTCAAAGTTTTCCTTCGTAAGTCACGGACTTGCTTGTCAGAATATTCAGGGAAGGAATTTCTAATATTCTGATTCACCACGTCAACCCTGTATCGAAATACTTTGTAGAGCAGGAGGTAAAGAAAATTGGATATACCATAGGCCATAGGCCAGGGTAGAAGGGAGATTGGTTTTAAAACCAGATAGTAAAGAAAAAACAATAGTGCCTCGATTAAATTGTCACAAATATAATATGTGTCAGGTATCTTTTACTTAAGGCAATTCAATTCTGCCAATGTGTCACCAAATGTCAGTGAATTTCAATTGGCACAACCATTGATAATGGGAGGACAGCAAATTGATTAAGAAGAAATTTATTTATAGATCATGGGAAAAATTATTGGAATTGACTTAGGTACTACCAACTCGTGTGTAGCGGTAATGGAGGGTAATGAGCCAGTTGTGATTCCTAACAGTGAAGGAAGAAGAACTACTCCTTCCATCGTTGCTTTTTTAGATAATGGCAACGGGGAAAGAAAAGTAGGTGATCCGGCCAAAAGACAGGCGATTACCAACCCCGAAGAATACCATTAGCTCCGTGAAGCGATTTATGGGTAAGAAGCATAGTAATGTTTCTGAAGAGCTTAGAGGTATTGCTTACGAAGTAGAAAAAGGTAATAATGACACCGTAAGAGTAAAAATTGGTGACAGAAATTATACGCCTCAGGAGCTTTCAGCGATGATTCTTCAGAAAATGAAATCTACTGCTGAGGATTACCTGGGTACCGAAGTTGCAGAGGCAGTTGTTACTGTGCCAGCATACTTCAACGATGCAGAAAGACAAGCAACGAAAGAGGCTGGTCAAATCGCAGGCCTGGAGGTTAAAAGAATTATCAATGAGCCTACAGCAGCAGCTTTGGCTTATGGATTAGATAAAAAAGATACAGATCAAAAAATTGCTGTTTACGATTTAGGTGGAGGTACATTCGATATTTCTATCCTGGAATTAGGTGACGGTGTTTTCGAAGTAAAATCTACGAATGGTGATGTTCACCTTGGTGGAGATGACTTTGACCAGGTGATTATCGACTGGTTGGCCGAGGAGTTCTTAAGCGATGAAAACATCGACCTGAGAAAAGACCCAATGGCATTGCAGCGTTTGAAAGAGGCTGCTGAGAAAGCAAAGATTGAATTGTCATCTTCTGCTTCTACAGAGATTAACCTGCCTTATATCATGCCTGTTGATGGTGTGCCAAAGCACTTAGTAAGGTCACTTTCAAGAGCAAAGTTTGAGTCACTTGCCGAAAATTTGGTGAAACGCTCAATGGAGCCAGTTAAAAAGGCAATGAGTGATGCGGGTTATAGCACTTCGGATATTGACGAAGTAATCTTGGTAGGTGGTTCTACAAGAATCCCTAAAATTCAGGAAGAAGTAGAGAAGTTCTTCGGTAAGAAACCATCTAAAGGAGTGAATCCTGATGAGGTTGTAGCTATTGGTGCAGCGATCCAGGGTGGTGTATTAACTGGTGAGGTAAAAGACGTATTGCTACTAGATGTAACACCTCTTTCTTTAGGTATTGAAACAATGGGCGGTGTATTCACCAAGCTTATTGAGTCTAATACTACTATTCCAGCTAAGAAGTCAGAAGTGTTCTCTACAGCGGCAGATAATCAGCCTTCAGTAGAAATTCATGTACTTCAAGGTGAGCGTCCAATGGCTAAGGATAACAGAACCATCGGTCGTTTCCACTTGAGTGATATTCCACCAGCACAGCGAGGTGTACCTCAAATTGAGGTGACTTTCGATATCGATGCAAATGGTATCATGAATGTGTCTGCTAAAGACAAAGGCACAGGAAAAGAGCAAAATATCAGAATTGAGGCTTCTTCTGGACTGACAGATGAAGAAATCGATAAGATGAAGCAGGAGGCTGAAGCAAATGCTGAGGCGGATAAGAAGGAGAAAGAGAAAATCGATAAACTCAATACCGCTGATGGTTTGATCTTCCAAACAGAGAAGCAATTGAAGGATTATGGTGATAAGCTATCTGACGAAAATAAGAAGCCAATCGAAGAAGCTTTGGCCAATCTGAAGACAGCTCACCAAAATCAGGATGTTGATTCTATTGATGCTGGTCTTGAAGCATTGAACAAAGCATGGGAAGCTGCATCTCAAGAGATGTATGCTGCGCAACAGGCTGAAGCAGGAGCGCAAGGTCCTGAAGCAGGAGCTGAGGCTGCCAGTGATGCAGAAGGTGCTGGAAATGGCGATGATGTATCAGATGTAGAGTATGAGGAAGTGAAATAAACCTCAGCTCGATAATTATAAAGTAAAGCCCTGGCTGAAGAGCCGGGGCTTTTTTTGTGCAGAACAGGGAAATTGAAAAAATAAATAGACCATTCAGTCTATTTTTGTATATTTAAATTGTGAATACCAGAGAAAAACTCGTTTCCACTACCTCCAAGCTGATTCGAAAAAAGGGATATTTTGGAACTGGCATCAACGAGATTTTAAAATCGGTTGAGGTACCAAAAGGCAGCCTCTATCATCACTTTCCTGATGGTAAGGATGAGTTGATTCAGGAAGCAATTATGTATGGTGGCGAGGCAATGATGATGAAGTATGGAGAAGCCTTGAGGGGTAAGGATGCTGCTGATGGATTGAGCGCTATGGTTGATGTAATGGTAGAAGAACTCAGAAATTCCGATTTTGAAGATGCTTGCCCTATTGCGGCTGTCGCATTGGCTGCTGGAAACATTGATGAGAAGATTCGGAAAGCTTGTGATAAGGTATTCAAAGGTTGGCAAAGTAATCTTTCAGGATATTTGGAAAGAAGAGGAATTACTAACGCAGAAGAAAAGGCCAATGAGCTTTATGCCATGTTCGAAGGAGGCTATGTATTGAGCAAAGCGCATAGAGACTTGAACTACCTGGAAATGCAAAAGAAGTTTATCAAGATAGTGCTAGAGGCCTAAAAAAATTTGTAAATAATTAGACCGACTGGTCTGTAAATTTTTTAAATATGACAAAACTCAATAAAACACCCCTGGGTTATAGAACCATCCGTTTTCAGGATTGCGATCCCTATGGCCATTTGAATAATGCCAAATACATCGATTACATGATTAACGTGCGAGAAGATCATTTGATGAATGAGTATGGCCTGAATGTCTTTGCTATGGCAAAGATTGATAGAAGATCATGGCTGGTAGGCCATAATGAGATTGCCTACCTCAAACCCGCCAATGTTATGGAGGAAGTAGTGATACAGACAGCCTTGATTGATTTCACGGAAAAGTATGTAAAGGCAGAGATGGTAATGATGGATAAGGCCAAGGCACATGTGAAGGCAGTGCTTTGGACCAAGTTCTATCACTTCGATTTTAAAACAGGTCAAGGGGTCCAACACCATGACGAGCTATTGGGTCTATTTGATAGTCTTAAGATTGAGGTGAATCAGGAGAACGTAGAACAAAGAGCAAGATTTTTGGCGCGAGAACTCAAGGGTTCGGTGTCTGTACAGTAACACTCTTCTTATTCAATGAGTAGAGTTTGGCTAAAAAGAAAGGCCGTCATATGGACGGCCTTTCTTCGTACATCAGCTTGATTTTTTTCTAATATGCGCTGCTAGCTGCTGCCGCACGTACTTTCGGAGGAAGTGTTTTGTCAATAGCACTTTTGAAGCTATCGTCATAAATGATGAACATCCAATCCTTGTATTTAGGGTCGGATACTCCCACCAGAAATTTTTCTCCTTTCACGTTGATATAGCTTTCTTCACGATTGTACTCCACATTCTCCTTACCAAAGCTGCTCTCAATGGATGGTACCAAGAGTGCGGCAATACCTTTGAGGTCGTCCGTATTCAATGGCAGGGTCATGTCCATATTGTATTTGATCATGGCATACTTGATAACTCCATCTGCAGGAATGGCCTTTTTGCTGACTACATCAAAGCTGTTGAATTTCAATTCAATACCTGCTTGTTCTAAGAGGCTAAAGACCTGAAACATGCTTTTTTTATTGGTGTGCTCAAATAGTTCAGGGTAGATGTAATCCAATACCTGAGTGTACTTTTTAGTTTTGATCAAGTCCAGAAAATTGCCAGTTCTTTGATCAATGGCTTGAATATCTTTGGTACTTAACTCTTGGGCGTTCAAGCCAACCACACCCATTGCTAGTACTATACTTAATATTATCTTTTTCATAAGTCTATTTTGGTCCCTTATCCTTTGACGCTCCACTTTCAACTTTTGTAAACATCTGAAAGTTTTGAGTAGCCAACCAAAAACCGTTCCCTTGTTTGTAAACGTCTCTGTTTTTTTGCCAAAGACCGTCAAAATAGTAGACACCGCAACCCAATTGCAAGGCATTTTTAGAATAAAGCGTCTTTCGGTGTGGGGGAGAATCTATCCACCCCTGTACCAAATGATCGGCCAATTGTAAGTAGTTGCCAAATGATCGGCCACCAACTGCAGAAATATTCTCGCCAATTTTTGGGTTTTTGACCCCTGCCAATTTAGCCCTATTGATTGGACTCTTCCGTTTTCTTTCCTTTTTGTTGATGTGATCAAAGAAATCCCTTTTTGCCATACTAATCGAGTGATTCCAAGCCATAATTTCCAGGTTGGCTTGGTAAGTCAATACATTGAGCCCCTGTTCTATTCTCGCTTCATTGGTGACAAAGAAGACCGCTGCATTCAATACTTTATAGTCAATATGTTTTAAGTCAAGCGACTTATTAAAGAGTTTAAAATCTCGAAAGTTGTCATCATTCAAAGTCTGATAGTACTCATCCTTCCACTTCCTTTGAGCAAAAGACAAAGTGTTCAAGGCAGAGATAAACAAGATCAGTACTAAGACCCTTTTCATGATTCAGTGTACGGAGTTGATGGGGACAGGTTGAAGATATAATGAAATAGACGAATTCTCGTATTTTTGTTAGAACCAACGCTTGAGTCTTGTTCAAATTACCCAAAAATGCTGTCCTTTCTTTTCTGGTCTTATTAATCGTTCTTTCCGGTTGCGCTGGAAATGCTTCCAAGACTAAGAAGGTCGACTTGGTAATACAGACAGCGAGGTCTTATACAGGGACACCTTACAAGTTTGGTGGAACAACACGGGTTGGAATTGACTGTTCAGCACTTATTCTTCATGCATATCGTAGTGTTAACATCGAAATGCCTCGAGTATCTCAAGATCAGGCTAAGACTGGAGTCAAAGTGAGACTAAAAGAATTGAAGCCAGGCGACCTTGTTTTTTTCGCTACAGGCAAAAGCAAGAGAAAAGTGACACATGCCGGGATCGTGACTGCAGTGAGGGGAAGAGGAGACATCCGATTTATACATTCCTCTACTTCATTAGGTGTTACGGAAAGCAATCTATATTCTCCATATTACATGAAGCGTTTTCTTAGGGCAAGAAGAATCCTTTGAATTCAATAAACACCAACTTATATTTGCCGTCCCTTCCAAAGCGATAGCTTTGGAATAGAAAGGTCTTTCAGAGACCGGATCATACACCTTTGCTCAAGCTTCGGTGTTTAAATGGGGGATTAGCTCAGCTGGCTAGAGCGTCCCGAGGCATCTCGGGAAGGTCAGCGATTAATAAAAATATTACTGTTCTTAAATTAAGGACAGCTTACAATGGGGGATTAGCTCAGCTGGCTAGAGCGCTACACTGGCAGTGTAGAGGTCACCGGTTCGACTCCGGTATTCTCCACCATTATTCAAAAGGCTGGCATGCGCTGGCCTTTTTTATTATGGAAGACTTTTACGTTTATATCATTTATTCTGAGAGGCGTGATCGCTATTATGTTGGGAGCTGTGATAACCTGACGAATCGCTTTGCGGACCATAATGCCGGCCGGTCTACCTATACAAAGAGGGGTAAGCCTTGGGTTTTGAAGTATTCTGAAGTTTATAAAACCCGAGTGGAGGCCAGAAAGCGTGAGGTGGAGATCAAGCGTAAAAAATCGAGAAAGTACATCGAGTATCTGATTAACTCTGTGGACTAGAGAGCGTCCCGAGGCATCTCGGGAAGGTCACCGGTTCGACTCCGGTATTCTCCACCATTATTCAAAAGGCTGGCATGCGCTGGCCTTTTTTATTATGGAAGACTTTTACGTTTATATCATTTATTCTGAGAGGCGTGATCGCTATTATGTTGGGAGCTGTGATAACCTGACGAATCGCTTTGCGGACCATAATGCCGGCCGGTCTACCTATACAAAGAGGGGTAAGCCTTGGGTTTTGAAGTATTCTGAAGTTTATAAAATCCGAGTGGAGGCCAGAAAGCGTGAGGTGGAGATCAAGCGTAAAAAATCGAGAAAGTACATCGAGTATCTGATTAACTCTGTGGACTAGAGAGCGTCCCGAGGCATCTCGGGAAGGTCACCGGTTCGACTCCGGTATTCTCCACCATTATTCAAAAGGCTGGCATGCGCTGGCCTTTTTTATTATGGAAGACTTTTACGTTTATATCATTTATTCTGAGACGCGTGATCGCTATTATATTGGGAGCTGTGATAACCTGACGAATCGCTTTGCGGACCATAATGCCGGCAGGTTCAATTAGAGTATTCTCCGATATTCCAACGCTCTTTTCTCTCATGTGCTTTGATCATGATGGCCCCTGCATTGGATGAGCTTTCTTATCCTAATTTCGCAATTTGACTTGCACGATTAGAGCATTGTGATCCGACACGAAATCACTTGGAGGTTTAATAATTGAGGTTTCGATATTTGATTTAGAAGAAAGGTTATTCGAAATTAAAATGTGATCAATTTGTTCAGGTTCTCCCCTAAATGAATAAGTCCATCTAATATTTTGGCTCTTGAAATAGTTACTATTTCCGGTTTGTATCAGGTCTTCGTAGATATCATCAAATCCTCTCAATCTGTAAAGTGTTTCATGACCCTTTTCAGAATTTAAATCACCCGCAACTATAACTCGGTTACCTTGATTCAAACTCTTGACAATTTGTCTTCTAGCTACAGTTGCTTGGGCTTTCCTTTGTTGGTCACTATCGTATCCGCCACGCTCACTTATAAGGTGCAAGACAAAGATGTCAATGTCTTTTCCATTGACCGTAGCGGTCACTTTCATACCTTTGCTTATACCTGTGTCCTTCTCTTCATCTCCATCAGATTCAGTCAAATAAATAGCTCTACCTGGAATCTTTGCTTGTAAATCTTTCAATGGGTACTTGGAAAAGACGGCAACTTTTTGACCTGTTCCACCATCGGTACACTGACACATCTTTCTATGAGGGAAGTTTACTCCAATGTCTATAAGCTCATCACTCAATAGATCCAAGTCATTTGAATCACCTACTTCTGTTAAAGTTAGAATGTCGACATTCAATGATTTTATGAATAAGGCGACTTCCTTGGTTGCTTCGATAAATTTGTCATTGCGATTAGATTGATTCGACCAAAAAGCCTTTTGTTGTGGGCTTGCATCATCAAGATCAAACGGAACCCCAAATTTTATATGAACCTTAGATTTAATTAGAAATTCTGAGTTGAAAGTGCCCACTTTTATGGTTTGTCCTGAGCATGGCAAGAATTGACAAATGATCAATGCTATACTTGCAATAATATATTTGGCTATTTTCATAATAATATCTTTGGTTCGTTATGAAAAAAATAGGAATAATCTACTAAACAAACAAAATATAACCTGGAGTTTTATGCCTTAATTTTTAGGATGGGTGAATATTAGGTTAAAACATATTTGGTTGTAGACCAACCAAAAAGTCATAAGGAGTCAGGTTCGACTCCGGTATTCTCCATAAAAAATGCCCCGACTATTTGGGGCATTTTTTATATCACTTGATATTAAGTGAAAACTATTCTTTCACAATTTTATAGGTCAGTTTGATAATCTGATCTGTAAACATGCCATTGGATCCCTGGCCAGCTCCAGCGCCTCTTCCTCCTGCACCGCCACGGCCACCAGCACCACCTCTGCCGCCACCAGCACCACCACGGCCACCAGCGCCACCACGACCTCCTCTGGCACCAAAACCAGCACCGCCCCGGCCACCACCAGCGCTTTGAGGTGCGTCAATGCCGTTGACTCTGATATTAATATTTAAATCCTTGGATGTGATTTTGTCCCAGTCCATACTGGCGCCATAAAGCTCTTTCAAGGGAAGCCTTAGTTCATAGTTGAGCACAGGACGCTCAGCATTATCATCAAAGGCTAATGCAGTCTGAATGCCTTCCATATCACTCAAAAGTAGTTGTCCATTTGAAGCTGAAAAGCCTTTTAGTTTTGCTTGGTCCTTGGTTTCCAGCAGGCCTTGCATTCTGGCTTTAATTTGAGCTGCTCTATCTGCTTGATTACCCGCCTGCCCGCCAGTACCTCGCTGTCCGCGTTGACCCTGTGGTCTCTGACCTCTTTCGGCTTCTAGTGGGAACTCGAACTTCGCATTGACTTTGGGCTTAGTCTTGGCCTTAAAGGTGATCTCCATACCCGCCTGGAGCATTTTTGCTATGCTCGCTTGGTTATCGGCTTGAAACAGAATGTATAAATATTCATTGTCGTTTCGGATGGCCGTAGTAAGCTTGGTATTCTTGTCCACTTTTAATTCAGTCTCAAGCCAGTCAGATGACTGTCCATCGATTGTGACTTCCTGGGCATTAATGAGGCCCACCATTGTGCACAATAGGGTGAGGGTAATAATTTTTCTCATGGGGTTGCAGTTTAACCTGATTTTGACTGGTTATAGCGTAGAAGGTTTAAAAGCTTCTGTGCAATTGATGCATTTTTTTAAACGGAGGGATAGTATAACCTCTGAAAGGTGTCATTTGGTTGATTTGTGCTGCACTCGAAATGAAAGTATACCGATGTAGTTGTTGGGCCTTCTTTTTAAAGAGGAAACTTGATTTTACCCCTGAAGAAAGGCAATAAAGGCTAAGCAATTCTCATTTTCTGATTATTTAACCTAAGTTTTATTTAATTGTAATATATAAATAATGACGAACGGTTACGGTTCAATAAAAATTATTTTTCATATTGAAAAAGTATAAATGACTATTCACTAGACTATAATTCTCATGAATAATCTTTTTGATGTTTGTAAACTATTAAATCAAATCATTCTATGTTACGCAGTTTGTTTTTCACGAAAATTCTTCTTGTCTCTATCTATTTAGGCGCTTTTGCACAAGATCAAACCATTAATGGTCAATTAATTGGAGGCTTGGGAGCTAAAACAACCCTTGGAACCCTCGACTGGAACCATATTACTAATGCCAGAAGTGGGAATGGATATTCCCTGCTTAGAGGTACGGCAACCAATGGAATGGGAGGCAATGAATACTACCATACTTTGTCATTTGAGTATGTTAGTAAAAATGGCAATGGCAATCTGACGCAATTGGCTATACCTTACAGTGGAGGTTCTATACATTTTAGAGAGAGATACAACGGTACATGGGATAGTTGGAAGAAGCTTTTGGATAATGAGAATTATGCCTCCGTATTGGATGGCCAGTATCTATCAACTTCTGCAGGTAATCTAAACGGGATTCTTTATATATCTGATGAGAATGATGCACCATTGAGAGTATCTTCTACAGATGCTTTGAGTGGGATAAGATTTTCTGACCCTGATGGTCATGCAGACTTATTTTACATTGGTAGTACAGATGTATTTCAGTTTCACGGGGATGTTAAGGTTCTGGGAAATCAAGCTATCGATGGAAATGTTGAAACCAAAAAATTAAAAGTCACCGCTACTCCGGGATCCTTTCCGGATTATGTCTTTAAGTCTGACTATAAACTGAGAAGCCTTTCTGAATTGAGTGCTTATATCAAGGAGAATGGTCACCTGCCGAATATTCCTAAAGCAGCAGAAGTTGAGAGCAATGGTCAGGACCTGGGGCTTATTCAGCAGAAACTACTAGAAAAAATCGAGGAACTGACACTATATACAATATCCCAGGAAGAGAGAATTAAGGAGTCTGAGGCAGAAAGACTGAAGTTGCAAGAGCAAAATTCGATACTCAAAGATCAACTTGCGGAGATACTCAAAAGAATTGAAAAACTAGAAAAACGCTAGTTATGAAATGCATCAGACCTCTATTTCTATTATGCCTAGTTTCCTACGGTTTGTCTGCTCAAACTTATGTTGAAACCACACAACTGAGTAAGACTGGAGGTGCGAACAAAGTTGCTCAATTTGGTAGTGATGGCTATTTACGTGTGAATAATTGGATTCGTGTGAGTAATTCGGCCGGATTATACACAGCCTCAGGGAACCAGCTTCGTAGCAGTTTTGATGGTTGGACCATGCGAAGTGGATTATCTGGTGAGGTTATGATACGCTTGAGTACGCTAGGGGTTCATAGAGGGTCCTTGTATGCCAGCAGCAGTAACGACATTGGTTTGTTGAATAGCTCTCATAGTTGGTTATTAAAAGCCACATCAAGTGGCAATGTATCTATCCCAAGCGGAAACCTATCTATAGGTCAGGGTACGGCCACTTTATCGGCTGATAATAGCTCAGGATATACAGGTTCAAGAATAGAATTAAATAGTCACGCAAATTATCGCGGAACAGGAATCTATGCTTATGGAGTAAGTCATGATTGGTTTTGGGGTAATCCATATCAGGATCATTCAAATACCTGGATGGTAGGGCGTGCAGGAACAGGTACAGGCCGTGCAACAGCGCAGGTATCCAATGCTCTCCTACTCTTGGATGGTTCAGGCAATTTAACTGTACAAAATAATCTGGTTGCCAAAGGAAACTTTGAATCCCAAAAAGTAAAAGTCACCGCTACACCGGGTTCATTTCCTGACTACGTCTTTATGCCCGATTACTCACTAATGCCGCTTGACCAATTGGCCAACTACATTGAGTCTAATGGTCACCTGCCGAATATTCCTAAAGCGGCAGAGGTAGAAGCCAGCGGTCAAGACCTTGGTCTAATCCAGCAAAAACTACTAGAAAAAATTGAGGAACTGACACTCTATACCATTGCTCAGGAAAAAGAACTAGCACGGGTGGCCAAGATTGAAGTAGAGAATGCTGAACTAAAGTCTCAATACTCAGTACTCAATACCCAGTACTCAGTACTCAATACCCAATACTCGATACTCACAACTCAATACAAAGCGCTTTTAGCGCGAATCGAAAAACTTGAATCCGCATCCAATGACAATAAATAAACCATACCTAATCATGAAGAGATTCACATACCTTTTCAGTCTATTAATTTGGATCACAGCTGTAAATGCACAGACGGTCCCTGACCTGATTCCACCCTCACCATCAGCCATTTCCATGGTGCAATATGGTAACACGGGAGTAAGCTTCTACACCGGTCAGCCGAGTTTATCTGTACCGATCCATACGATATCTGTCAGAGGTTATCAGTTTCCGATAAGCCTGAGTTACTCAGGATTTCAGGGGGTGAATTTGGAATCAATCGCTCCATGGACAGGCCTGGGCTGGTCTCTGAATGCCACTGGAACGGTTTCAAGAAGCATCAGAGGCAAGGCAGATGATGACCAATCAGATTTTGGCTACCTCCATGTGAACCTGCCTACTAATACTAATACCACCGAAGGGCAACAGTTTGTTGATGGTATAAGAGATGGACAACCGGATCAGTTTCACTATAGTGTCAATGGCATGAGTGGCTCGTTTATGTTTAACAAGAATGGTTCTACCGTTTCACTGATAGAAAAACCCAAGAGCAATCATAAGATTGAATACAATTCTACATCTAACATTACCACCTGGACCATTACAGATACCAATGGTTATGTTTACACATTTAGTGAGTTGGAAAAGACCAAGTCTATTGTCGTATCTACAGCACAAACTCCAACTGTTACAAATTTTGCTAATTCTCCCGATAACACGACTTCCTGGTATCTCACCAATATAAAAGATCAAAAAGGCAATATCCTCTTAACCTTTACCTATGAGACCATCACTGGACTGATTTATAGGACCTATTCTCCACGATCTGAAAAATCTGACTTTACAGTTTTCAATAGTTCGGATATGTCGTACTCCGATCATTATTTAACTGCTAAGAGAATCAAAGAGATTACCTACCCTGGAGGTAAAGTTAAATTCAATCTGTCAACTGGTACGCGACAGGATTATAAGTATGACAAGTACCTACAGGATATAGAGATTTTTGATGGCGAAGACAATAAGATCAAGGAATATGTACTGAGTTACAGTTACTTCGATGAAAACGGCATAACCGCCATCAATGCTACTCCGACCAATATTACCTACAACGGTGCTAATATCGGTGACTATAAGAAGCGCCTCAAACTGGATCAAGTGCAGGAGTGGAACAATAATGGAACACAGTCTTTGCCACCTTATATTTTTGAATACAATACCACGAATAACCTTGCCCACCGCTACAGCTTTGCCAGTGATCACTGGGGTTATTATAATGGTGAAACATCCAACACTTCACCCGAACCATACTACCGAGCCAAATATTATGTCATTGGAAACAATGATCCAAGCTATGTAGAGATTGGCGCTGCGGATAAATGGTCCGATGCTACGATGACCCAGGCTGGGGTATTGAAGAAAGTCACCTATCCAACAGGGGGCTATACCGAATTTGAAATGGAAGGTAATACCGCTGTCGATGACGAACTGCCTAATGCTGTTACCTCGCATGGACCTACGAACATAAAGATCGATAACTCAAATCATAACATTAACAATGTTACGCTAATTGCTGAACCCTTTGTTATCCTAAATTTCAATGGAATTACTTCCAAGAATTGTGACGTATCTGGCGGTGTCTACAGACAAAGTGACAACAGTCAGGTAAAAAGTTTTACCATAAACAGACAGCTTGTGGCAGGTAGCTATTCTTATGATGAGGATGTCTACTTAGAAGAGTCCGGAGATTTTTACATCACCCTCGACTATATAGGCAATTGTAGTTACACCAATATTACCGATGGCCTGGACCTGAGATATAAAGATGAGGTGACTACAACCAATAAAGCGGTAGGAGGCTTACGTGTGAAATCAATCAAAGATCATGACGGCATTTCTTCTGCCAACGACATTGTAAGGAATTTCTATTACAATGAGAGTGGTGATACAGGGAATTCAACAGGTCGCGTAGTGAATGCCCCACAATATGGTTATCAAACTGTGTATAACGCCTCAACCACTTCAGTGCCGGATATGCGGGCATTTGGTTTTATAAGAACAATTAGACCGCATTACCCGCTAATGAGTACCAATGGTTCTTACGTGGGTTATGGAAAGGTTACAGTGATCACCGGGGATGGTAGCGGAAAAGGGAAGAGCGTATATGAGTTTTCCACTTCTACTGATAGCCCTGATTTTTATGACGGTTACTATGAAACGCCCCTCGTTGGAGAAAGTTATTATAGCCTTGGAAGCGCAGGAAGTCATGAGACCATACCTTTGCCTCCAGTGGATAATAGAGACTTCTTGAGAGGTCTTTTGAAAAAACAAACGGATTATCGCTGGACAGGAAGCGCCTATGAAAAGGTGCAGGAAGTCAGCAACGACTATAGATTAACCTACGATCTACCCCAAGACAATGGTGAGACTAATGCCAATGTTGGAATTTGGGTTAATGCGGCAGAAAATAATACCCATGCCTTTGCCGAAGGAATAATTTTCGATGGTAGTGGCAGCCATACAAGGTATAAACGGTACAGAATTTATTCAGGACGTCTTGACCTGATCAGTACTACCACAAAACAGTATAATCTTGCTGGAAATACTAGCCAGTACCTTGAGACAGTTAACACAAACTACTATGATGACTTGAGTCAAACGGGAACCAACTACTTCAATGTTTCCCGAACTACGATGACCGATAGTGAGGGCAATACTCAGGAAACCAAATACTTCTTTCCTTATGATAATGTAACTGAAATTCCGGCCCTCACCCGAACAGCCATGCTTGATGACAAGAACATGATTTCTACGGTATTGAAGCAAGAATCATTCGAAGGGTCTACCAAGCTTTCCACTTTGGTAACTAAATACGCAGGCTTCAATAGTAATACCCATTACCTTCCTCAACAGGTGCAAACCGCTAAGGGTACCAATGCACTTGAAAATAGGGTAGAGTATAACGATTATGATACCTATGGCAATCCTGTAGAATTACAACAAACCAATGGCACCAAGATTGTTTACCTCTGGGGCTACGATCACACCCTGCCGGTGGCACAGATACAGAATGCGGATAGAGCAGATGTGATTGCAGCCATAAATCAGACCATTCTCAATAATCCGGCCAGCGATGCCGCACTTCGAACGGAACTGCAAAAACTTCGGACCGACCCCGATCTGAAGGGAGCCCTGGTGACCACCATGACCTATTTACCAGGGGTGGGTATGACTTCTCAGACCAGTCCTAATGGCCTAACAGTCTACTATGAATATGACTCCTTCGGCAGGCTCAAATATGTCAAGGACAAGGATAACAACATTCTCAAGAAGAATGAATATGCCTACAAAGTAAATGCTAACACCACAAACAACTAGGAGCTATGAGAAAGATCTATAACATCACCCCAGTTCTTCTTGTATTGGCCTTTGTTTGTCAGACAGCATTGGCCCAGAACAAACCCAATAGCATCACCAAAGCAGCTAAAACCTCGACACTACCCAGTGCTACAGTAGGTGGCACCGATAAGGTCAGTTATGTAAGAAGCTATGACTTCTTTAAAGCCCTTACTTCGGATGGCACGATCGGCACAGAAATTACCAATGGTAACGTCATGCAGTCTACCCAATATGTAGATGGCCTGGGCAGACCGATTCAGTCGGTGGCCCGTAGGGCACTGCCAGGTGGCTATGACCTGGTACAGTTTAGCGTTTATGATGAGTTTGGCAGGCAGGTTTATCAACCCATGCCTTTCCAGTCTAACTATTCAGACGGTAGACTTCATCTGACACCCCATACGGAGCAAAGTAGCTTTTTGAATGGCCATTATACGGATGAAGATATCTTCTACGGGCTTGCTGAATACGACAACTCTCCACTGGGGCGCGTAACCAAGCAAATGGCGCCTGGTAATAGCTGGGCAGGTAGCAATGTAGGCGTAACGAGTACGACTCGCGCCAATACCACTAGTGACGGAGTACGCATATGGACTTCAGCAACCAATCCTTCCACCTCAAGTACCTATGGAGCAGGCGCTTTAGTACTGAGCATCACCACTGATGAAGAAGGTAATCAGGTAAAGCAATTCACCGATAAACTGAGAAGAGTTATCCTTAAGCAAGTGCAAAAAGGTAGCGGCTCAGCAGATGGACATAGTGATTGGCTGAATACCTACTATGTATATGATGACTATGGTAACCTTAGCCATGTATTGCCCCCTAGAGCAGTAGAATTGCTTTCCAGTAGCAGCTGGTCCTGGAATACCACCGATATGGATGCCCTGGTGTTCAAGTACACCTATGACAACCGTAATCGCATGATTACCAAAAAGGTACCTGGCGCAGGAATTGTAGAGATGGTTTATGATAAGCTGGACCGACTCGTGGCTACCAGAGATGCCAATTTGAGCACTCAGGGTAAATGGCTCTTTACCAAGTATGATGTGCTGAACAGGCCAGTAATGACCGGTTTTGTGATCAGTAGTAATAGCAGGGCTACCATGCAGACGCAAGCAGATGCTTCTGGTGTATTCAATGTAAGTACTGAACCTCTTAACACCTCCAATGTACTGGAAGCCAATAGTATCACGCTTTCTGCCCATGTGAGTGGCACGGCCATCTATAGAAGTAAAACGACTATTGAATTTTTGCAAGGATTCGACTCCGGTGGTGAATATTTCGAAACAGAGATTGTACCTGCCCTGAGTACTGATTATACATTCGTTCAGGGCTATCATGATGCAACTTTCCCACTGTTGAAAGACTATACCCATGAGGTACTGAGTCTTAGCTATTTCGACAGCTATGACTTCACTACCCAAACCTATGATGTAGGCTATAATGATTTCTATACAGCGGGCACCAACAATGCAGTGACCCCAAGCCAGTATACCAATGTTACCGGCCTTACCACAGGCAGTAAAGTCAAAGTACTGGGCACAACAGACGACTGGCTCACCACCGTGATGTTCTATGACGATAGGGGCAGAGTTATCCAAACCCAGGCAGATAACCATGTGGGTGGTAAAGATATTGCCACTACACAATATGACTTTAGTGGTAAAGTACTCAACACCTATACAGTACACAATAATCCCAATGCCACTCCGGTACAGACCAGCATTGCGAAAAGATATACCTATGATGGTGCTGGCACAGGAAGACTATTGACTGTTCAGGAAAAACTTAACAATACAGGTAGTCATAAAACCATTGCAACGAATACTTACAATGATCTTGGCGAGCTGAAGACCAAAGTATATGGCAATAACCTGGAAACACTAGAATACAAGTATAACGTCAGAGGCTGGTTAGAAGGGATCAATACAGACGAACTGGAGGCTGCAGATCATGGCACCACCATGTCCAACCATTACTTTGCTATGGAACTGAGCTATGACTATGGTTTTACTACCAATCAGCTTAATGGTAATATCGCTGGGGTTAAGTGGAAGACCAAGTCTTCTAACCAGATTAGAGCTTATGGTTTTGATTATGATAAAGTCAATCGACTGACCGAGGCAGACTATACTCAAGGATCAAGCTGGGCTCAAACGGTCAATGACTTTTCGACTACCTACGGCTACGATACCAATGGCAATATCCTTAGCCTGACCAGAAAGGGTGTAGTAGCAGGCAGCATAGAAACCATCGATAACCTAACCTATACCTACCTTAATAGCGGTAAGAGTAACCAGCTGGCTGGTGTAGCAGATGCAGCAGGAGACTTAGGTCAGAGCGATTTTGTAGATGGTAATACTGGCACAGACTATGCCTATGACAGCAATGGTAATATGACCCAGGACCTGAACAAGGACATCAATGGTGGAGACATTACTTATAATCACCTGAACCTGCCAGAGAGGATAGAGTTTAGCAATAATGCCAACAAAACCATCACCTACACCTATGATGCAGCAGGCATTAAGCTGGCCAAGACCGTCAATAACAATGGTCTGATCACTACTACAGACTATGTGAGTGGCTTTATCTATGAAAACAACCAGTTACAACACTTTGCCAATGAAGAAGGCAGGGTAAGAAAGAACTACCAGGGCAACCTGGTCTATGACTACTTTGTCAAAGACCATTTGGGTAATACCCGAATGACACTGACAGAAGATGTAGATGTAACGGTCTACTTCGCCTCTATGGAAACAGAGTATGAGAGTTTTGAAGAAAACCTCTTCCTCAATATGGACAACAGCAGGGTAGTCTCCACTACAGGCAACTACACGGTAGATGGCACCATTACTGCTAATGAGGCTTCAAGGCTCAATGGTAGCGATGCCGCCCGAAGAGCAGGCCCAGGCAAGCTGATGGCAGTAAGCCCGGGAGATGATGTAGACCTGGAAGTATGGGCCCGTTATGATGGTAGCTTTAGCAGCAGCACTGCGCTGAGCCAGGCCACCATGGTCACAGCCGTAGCGGCCACCTTTGGAGGTGTATCCGGAGGCGGTACAGAGCAACAGGCCATTTATGACCTGTTCAATGGCAATGGTGCCTCGGTACTGGTAGGCACGCAAGGCAATAGCAGTCAGCCGAGAGGCTATCTGAACTATATCCTCTTTGATCAGGACTTCAACTATGTAGATGCAGGCTTTGATCAGGTGACCAGTGCGGCCAGTGGATCACATGAAAAACTGACCATC
This sequence comes from Roseivirga sp., assembly GCA_965230105.1. Taxonomy (GTDB): domain Bacteria; phylum Bacteroidota; class Bacteroidia; order Cytophagales; family Cyclobacteriaceae; genus Roseivirga. Next base: position 73,038 of record CBDDKG010000005.1, read on the forward strand.
CCCACACTAAGTATCAGTCAGGGAGGTTATCTTTATGTATATGTCTCTAACGAGAGCAATACCAACTTTGACGTGTTTTTTGATGACCTAAGGATCACCCATACCAAGGGCGCCATCTTACAAGAAGATCATTACTATCCCTTTGGGATGAATATTAATGCACTCTCTAGTACTGCGCCTTTAAGTAAGCCTAATACTTTTAATACTTTCCAAGGGCAGGAAAAGGAGACTAGTTTTGATTTAGGGTGGATTCAGTATAGATGGAGAAATCATGATCCTACAATTGGTAGATTCTTCAATATTGACCCATTAGCTGAGAGCTTTTATCATAATTCAACATATGCATTTAGTGAAAATAAAGTTGTTGCGCATATAGAGTTAGAAGGACTAGAAGCGGTGTCAATAAAAACTTCCCCCCAGAATCAAAGTGAAATTAAGACTACTCCAAAAAACACAGCAGCTAGAGTTAAAGAGACCATAAATGGACTGGGTAATGTTCGTTTTGGAGGGCCATTGAAATTTGCAGGTGAAATGCTATATGGTGCTGCTGATGCAAGTTATTATTGGGCTACTCAGACAGCATATGAGATGGGAATAAGCTCAACTCCAGGTCATACTATGGATAGAGGAGTCCCTTTTGCTAACGAGGCGGTTGAATTAAAAATAGAAGCCTTCGTTAATTTTGGAGGAGCTGTTTTTGGAGGTGGTTTGTCAGCCATAGAAGCTCCTGCTAGTCATAATATAACAAGCAAGGGAATTGAGAAAATAAAGAAATATCTAAAAGGATTAGATCCAGATGATGGTAATGATGTAATGATTGATAGATTACAAAAAATAATTAATGGGGAGCTAGATGTAACTGACATTGATATGAATTTTTATAACCATGAAATAAGAGAAATAGCGTTAAGAGATGCAGGTCTTTCCTATGATGATGCACATACACAAGCATTAAAGGATTTTAACATTGCGCACAAAAGGGACTATACTGATCGTCAGTTATATACTAAAGAGGCTCTTAAAGCTAGTGAAGAAGGTATAAGAAGGAGAGCAGCCAATCAATAACATAGAAAGAAGACTGTGAGTAGAATACAAAAGAGATATTGGAAATGGGACAATCTTTTAAGTCCTAAACTCTTCAATTTAAATTTAAGTTTGGATGAGTTGCTTGATAAGGGTTTGATAACTCATGATCAAAATTTAAAGGAACCACAACTCTATTCCTTTGTAGAGAATCCATTTTGGAAAGTGGAGTTTATTGAAGGAAGGATCTCTTGCATTAGTTTGAGAAGGGAATACTTCCCCATTAATGGATCAAATGAGATTTGGGATTTGAATTATGATGAATTTTGCAATGTTCTAGATGATTTTTTAGAGCCTTCAGAAGGTCTTAAGTCTGGAGATTATCTGTATGTAGTTTTTAGAGGTGGCTTTGTGAGCAACGTGTTATTAATTAGGCGATATTAGTAGTAATATATCAAAGTATCAGGTTTAAAATCCACAGAACATATTAAAACAACCCCCTGGTCCTCACACGCTGCCTAGTGCTCACTTTTAGTGAGTACTGGTCTTATGTTACACTTGAAGTGTAGGTTATAATTCACTAAATTCTTGTATGTCAGAGAAGTACAAGGTCAATAACCCAAACGGGGTTTACTTTATTACTTGCACCATTATCGGTTGGGTTGATTTGTTTACCCGTCCAGAATACAAGGAAATAATAATACAGTCACTTAAGTATTGCATAAAGGAGAAAGGCCTGGTGGTTCATGCTTATGTAATTATGAGCAGTCACATTCATTTAATCGTTAGTGCAAAAGATGATACTCACCTTCCCAGCATTATACGGGACTTCAAGACATTCACTTCAAAATCCTTAGTGAAGGAAATCCAGGTGATTAATGAGAGCAGACGGGAATGGATGCTTAATAAATTTAAGTTTGAAGCCAACCGTCAGAAGAGGGGTAGGCAATATAAACTGTGGCAAGATGGCTTTCACCCGGTAGAGCTCTTAACGCCAGAAATGGTTATTCAAAAGCTAGATTATATTCACCAAAACCCTGTTAATGAAAGGGTTGTTGATGAGTCTATAGATTACATTTATTCATCCGCACGACAGTATGCAGATGAGGTTGGAGAATTGGAAGTTGATTTTCTTATTTGAAAGAAGATAGGTCCGCACTACAAGTGCGAACCAGGAGGGGTAATTGGGATTCTGAAGGGATATGGTTCCCACTTGGTTATAACCAAATATAAGTGTTATGTCTACTTTGTTATTGTTATCCACTATCGTATGTCTTTGGATGAAGACGAGGTTTCATTGGAAGTACTTTGTTAATGTCAATAACTTGCCTTCTAGTTTGAGAATAGGTAAGTACATTAATCAACAGATGATAGAATCAAACTCTGTTGACCCCTCTTTTAGTATTTATTTAAAGTTTTTCACTCCTTTTTTCACTTCTGAAATTTTGGATGATGGAGGAAGTGAGTCAAATTCTTTAAAACAAAATGTCTATCTGTCAGTAATTCTATTTTGGATACTGTTGGTTACATTTTTAGTCGTGGAATTTCTTGTCTAACTAAATAGAACAAATAATAAAGGAGCCTTCGAAAGAGGGTTTTTTTGTTGGGGGTGTGGGAGTCTTTATATTAATGAAGTAGTTACATCACTTAGGGTTATTCAATAGATAATGACTGAAATTGAATTTGTTAAAGCACTAAAAGAGATTCCTTCTCAAAAGACTATTGAGGTCTATAAAACCATGGGTTTGGATGATGATTTTATTACTGAATATTTAAACAATTACAAGTTCAAGATATTGGGTCGCAATAAGGAATATTGTGATCCGATAAAAAATTTAGTTAACAATTATGACGGAAGTACTGTCACTCTTGGAATGATAACTTTTAACATCGATCCAGAGGAAGACGAAGATTACTATTTTTTTGGATGTTTTGAAGTTGATTATTTGGTGATAAATAAGAACCTCAAAACAATCGAGATGTTGGAATATGGAGAACAGGATCATGTTTTATGTAAATGTGCTAGTAGCAGCTCTCGTTTTTTAGAAGCCATATTGTTAGCAGCTCAATTTGCTGAGAAGTGTGGTTCTGACGAAGTACTTTATAATGATAAGGATGCTAACATTCTCGTTATTGAGGAGTGTGCAAGTCTGGCTGGAGGAGATGAGTATATTGATTTTTATAAGATGATGTTGGGGTATAGTGACTGAGGGATTTACAAACCAAATCATGAAGAAGCCTTCGAGAGAGGGTTTTTTTGTTGGGATGATGGAGTTTTTATATTGAATAGTCTCAGCGAGACGCTAAGACTAGGGAGTACACAATTCTTCCTTATTAAACCAGAGAACTAATGAGAAATATTGCCTTCTTAGTTGTTGTTGTGATTCTTGTTTCTTGTGGAAATACTTGTCAATCAGGAAAAGGTGAAATTGTTGATTTAGGTGTCTATTGTTTAGATGAGAAATTAGGCTTAGAGGTTTATAATGAAGAGGGGTATTTAAAATACTTAGTATTCAATAGAGAGGACGATAAAATAATATTCGAACAGACCAATGATATATCTATTTATACTAGCTGGGGATTGTTTTTTGACAATGAAGGTAACCTTTGGGTCTTTAGCAATGACATAGGAAACTCCATTTGGGAGCTTGACAAGCAGAAAAATCAATACTCTCAAAAGTTTTTCTCGCGTCAAGTATTTAAATCAGAAGTGCCTCAGGAGATATATGAGTCTTCGTTGAAGAAATTCATAAAATGAAGGTTATAGTATTAAGGTCAATGACCCTCACAGTGTTCAGAACTTATAAACCACAGAAAAAGAAATACCCCCTGGTCCTCACTTGCTGCCTAGTGCTCACCTGTCTGTCGACTGGCAGGCTTTTAGTGAGTACTGGTCTATTAAGCTCCTGATTGTTTAATATATAAATAAGATAGGTCCGCATTGCATTGCGAATCAGAGGACGAATACCGGATGATGCCAGAAAAAAAGAAAAGAAATAAACGAGTGGTTAAGGCAGCAAGCTTCTGTCAGGCTATTATCTTTTTGCTTCTTATGACGGCATGTGGTGCAACTGTGGAGGTGATTCAGCGGGGAAAACAAACAAAAAGCTCATATACCTTAACCCTATTGCCAGATTCCACTTTTACTTACAGATATAGGTTTGGTCCAAAATACGAATATTCGAGAGGTAAATGGCGGACTGATGAAGGCAGGGTCATCGTTTTGCAAAGCGATTTGAAGAAGAGGACCCTTTCATTGAATGTTAAGGAGAAATCAACGGATAGTGATAGCATAGTACTCTCAGTAAATTTTGGCATGCCGAAAGAAACACAGAGTATTTATACTTGTTCGACTTTTATTAACGGCTCTCTTAGAGATATGAGAACTTGTGCTTCTTCAATTGACATCTCAGTTTTTCAAAAGGTAGATAGTCTTTATTTCGCGATAACAGCTGACAGAAGAATTCCCAATCGTTTTCTCGATACTTTATTTACAGACTCTTTTTATCCAAATGCTAGTTTAGGGACGAATTTAAGTGTCGAAGTAAATTACCAAGATGCGTTGTTCAATTATCGAACATTTAATAGGCAAAAGTTTAAGATGCCTAAAAGAGGATTGGATAGTTTGCCAGTTACTCTAAAATTAAATAATCCAAGTGAGTGGAAAGGTAGCTCTCTATTCAAATCATCAAGGGAGAGTGGTGACCATGAGTTGAAAGTTCTTTGTGTTTATTCGGAGGATGATACTCCAGTGAAAAACCAGAAAGTAGGCTTATATAAAGATGGGAGGCGTTTTGCCAAAGCAAGAACAGGTGACAATGGAGAATGTTTAATTGGTGCACTCCCATCTGGTATTTATACTCTAAGAATTGCAAGAAGAGGGTATGTTGAGACTGACTATAAGATTGATTTATTGCTTGAAAAGTCTAAATACATTAAGCATAATATGGTAACGCTTGATAGAGCCACATTACATTAATATAACAATACCGGTAGTGCGATCAATTATCTGGTATTACTAAGCCAAAAATCAAATCATAAATAAGCCTTCGAGAGAGGGCTTTTTTGTTGGGGGTGTGGGAGTTTTTATATTGATGGAGTAGTCTGATTGAAACAAAAAGTAGAGGACATGGAAAAGGGTAGAGAGAAAGAATATTTATACTTACTTCTAAGTGATGCATTGATAGATATTAGAGCAGAAGCCTATGAATCAGGAGATAAAAAAGTACACTGGATAAGTAACTTTTATCATAACCTGCCATCAGCCCTTTTGTATTCCGAGAAAACACATGCTGAGATTTTGGATAACTTGAGGGAGCATGCAAAACATGATGATATGGAGGGTTGGTTGGAGAATAGGATTAAGGGAGCTGATCAAATAATTCGCTTTAGAGAGAAAAACAAAGATTAAAATATGTCGGGTTTACCAGAGGCTGGTTCTACATTCTTTTGGGTTTATATATGCAGCTATGTTGGAGGTATTATCAGATGGCAATTTGTGAGTGATAAAAAGAATATGTCTTTTAAAGAGTTTCTGAAGGATAAGTATCAAATGAAACGAAATATTATTCTTGGCAATTTTGTGCTCATGCCACTCCTTTTGATACCAACTATTTTGACTTATTTGAAGTACAATTAAATCCCTTGTCCTCACACATTGCCTAGTGCTCACCTGTCTGCCGACAGGCAGGCTTTTAGTGAGTGCTGGTCTTATTAAACACTTGATTGTAATTATTGCATATATTAAGATAGGTCCGCACTGCATTGCGAACCAGGAGGTAGTTAGATTGTGAAAAGATCAATTTTAGTTATATCAATTGTATTTACCTCATGTGGTTCGTCTGTGGTCTTTGATTATAAAAAGGCGAGCAAAGATGTCTTTGAATCCAGTTACCTAGATATTTTCGATCTTTTACTTGATACTATACCATCAAAAGACGCGACATTTTTTTTAGATACTCTGTCTCTTGAGGATCCAGAAAAGCATCTGAGCCCAATGAAGGAGGTAATGGATTTGGTGCCAGATTATTGGTCCAAGGAGCTTGTCGAAGATTTAACAAGTGGGTTTACTTTTAACTCGTCAAACTTTGAGGTCAATAAACTACATCTTGAACAGAGGATTATTTCAAACCCAAAAGAGGTGGAATCCTTGGTTTCCACCCAAGATAAGTCCTATTACGGGCGGATAAGATTATCCAAATTCTACTATGATGAGAGTAAAAAGAGTGTGCTCTTCTTTATAGCAGTATATTGTGGAAATAGGTGTAGCGAAGGAGGGTTGGTATATGTGACTAGAGAATCCCAAAAGCATCCATGGGTGCTTGATACAATCTTGGAAGTATGGGGTTCAGGACAAGATGAAAGTGTTCATTTGTGAGGTGGTCCAATCAATTATTTATATCATAAAGAAGCCTTCGAGAGAGGGCTTTTTTTGTAGGGGGTTGAGGGAGTTTTTATATTGACTGAATACTGATTGATATCTTAATTACTAGATAGGATTAGAATGACTGATACTGAGTTTGTAAATAGAAAAGATGTTCTGTTAAAAGACTTAAAGGAATATTCTGCTTTTAAGAAACTGACTCAAAGTGAAGAGGAATCTGTTACCCTTCTGAAGGAGATTTTAATCAACGAGTATACTTTAGAAAATAGAATGAAAGTAAAAGGACTATTGTCAAGAGTGATAGTTGACAGTGTTGACTTGCCATATGATTTCACAGAGAAATTCATTGTGTTTGATCAGAACTTGTAAAATCATTGGATTCATAAATTGTGAGATGATAGATCAATAAACCAAAGAATAAAAAAGCCTTCGAGTAGTAAAATGAGAGTCTATTTAATTATTCTATTTGTAGTTTTTAATTTCTTGGAGTCATCCGCCCAAGGTAATATCACTTCAGTTCAAGAAAAGTTGCCATTCAAAATGCAAAGGGAGAATGTTTTTGTTGACGTTCCGGATTCTCTAATGAGAAAAGACCAGAGTGGGTTTTCGGTAGTATATGTAGTATTAGATGATAAGGGGTCATTAAACGATTTTGGAATTCAGAAGCTTGTTCTGAAAGAGAAATCTGGAGCTGTGATATTAGATTATTTTAACAAAGGCTTAATGGCAAGTGATTCGTCAGATTATCCACTTGAGGTTTCCAAGTTCTATAATTTGTTAAAGCAATATTGTAATGGCTTAGAATTTATCAGAGATGAGAGTGTAGAAGTAAATGAGGTCAATAGATTTAGTTTCATTACTAGATTTAATTATGGAGGAGATCGTTAGCTTCAGGGTTGTACAATCTTCACCATTTAATTAAACCATAACCCCCCCCTGGTCCTCACATGCTGCCTAGTGCTCACCTGTGGTGAGTACTGGTCTTATCCTATACTCGATTGTAATTATTGCATATCTTAAGATAGTTGAAAATAGGTCCGCACTACAAATGCGAACCAGGAGGAGGGTCTAGTGCAAATGGTTTGGGACAAGGAAAAGTTATATCACTTGCAAGGTATAATAGAATTATGAGACGAGTGGAAAAGCGTCAAAAAAGAAGAGATGAGAAAAGGAATTAATATGAAAGTCACTATTTTATTACTATTAAGTCTTTTTTTAAGGCCAGAGGAAAAGTCTCCAGAACAGATTGCTTTTGACTATTTTGTTGAAAACAATCTTGATGCGACATATTCTAATTCTGGGAAATTGTTCTTCTCAGGTAACACAAAATCTCTTGCTAGCATTTCAGGAAACTTTGCTAAATGCTTTTCTGATGATAGTGGGTTTCGAGAGTTTTTTTATAATCATAAGAAGACCACAATGAGTGAATTAGTCATTGATTTTGATGAGACCAAGGACCTGAGGCTCTCAAAAAGAATAAGGAAAAAGGGGTTGAATCTTGAGATTTATAGATCAATTGAAGAAGATGGAATAGCGTATGTTTGTTTGAAGGTCTATAGAATAAATAGATTTGTTGATCATTTTTTGTATAAGATTTCATTAACCAATAATGAAGTAATGGACTTTTGTAAGTCAGGAGAAATAATCTGACTATGTTAAACTGGCTAGTTAAGATCAATTACCATTGAACTATAAACCAAATAATAAAGAAGCCTTCGAGAGAGGGCTTTTTTGTTGGGGTTAAAGAAGGGTGTAATTGTTATAGATATAGAGGAATAGGCTTATATGAGAGCAATAAACCGTGCCCCCCTGGTCCTCACACGCTGCCTAGTGCTCACCTATCGGCCGACAGGCAGGCCTGTAGTGAGTACTGGTCTTATGCTACACTCGATTGTAATTATTGCATATCTTAAGATAGTTGAAAATAGGTCCGCACTACAAGTGCGAACCAGGAGATAATTAATGGAAGAGTTGATTTATGTTTTGTTGTTTGCATTATTAGGTTTAATAGCTATTCTGTGGTCGAGGGAAATGGAGTATAGCAAAACAGATATTTATGCTTCAAAGCAAACATTAAACATCATGGGATGGTTTATGCTATTATGCTCCATTTATTTGTTAGTAAAGGCGTTTGTTTAAATATGAAGTCAAGTACATCAGTATTAATTCTCTCCCCTGGTCCTCACATGTAACCTAGTGCTCACCTATCTGCCGATAGGCAGGCCTGTGGTGAGTACTGGTCTTATGCTACACTCGATTGTAATTATTGCATATCTTAAGATAGTTGAAAATAGGTCCGCACTACAAGTGCGAACCAGGAGGGGGGCTGAAAATAGGTGCTCACTGCATTGCGAACCAGGAAGGGTTCCATTTAATAGAGTTTCAAATGAAAAGTAAAAAAGGTATTTATATGCTGTTCTATGCTTTGGCTATAGTTTTGTTCTCTTATGGAGTTTTTTGGAGAGAATATTTGAATGGAGACTTCAAGATATTCTACATAAGAGAATCATTGAGTGAGCCATATGGAAAACATTATAACCCTAAAAGAATGGTTTTAGGCATCCCCCCACTGGTCTTAGCGTCTCGCTGAGACCACTAGCCACAGTTATTATATCATTGCCAATGGGCATTTATTTTCTGTTCGTATTTCTTTATCTTGATTACAAGCACAAGAAAGATTTATGGCTAGGAAGTATGCCATTCGGAGTCAGGATGAGTTTTATTTTGTCACATTCACAGTAGTCAGCTGGGTTGACGTTTTTATCCGTCAGGAGTATCGAGAGGTTTTTATTGATTCAGTTAAGTATTGTCAAAAACACAAAGGCCTTTTGGTTGGGGCTTGGTGTATTATGACAAGTCATATTCACATGGCCTTGGGTACTACAGGGCAGTGTAAACTTGAAGATATTATCAGGGACCTTAAGAGTTATACAAGCAGACATATCAGGAAAAGAATAGAATGCAACAATCAAGAAAGTCGCAAGGAATGGATGTTGGCATTAATGTTAAAAGCAGGAGAGGAGAAGTCTAACAACAAGGATTTTCAATTTTGGCTACAGCACAATCACCCCATTGAACTGTCCAGCATGGATATAACTCAACAAAGACTGGACTATATTCATAATAATCCTGTCTCCGCAGGCTTCGTGGAAAGACCAAGAGACTGGCTGTTTAGCAGTGCCCGAGATTACGAAGATGAAAAAGGTGAAATTGATATTACATTTTTATATTGAATAGTCTCAGCGAGACGCTAAGACTAGCGGGGGTAAAGATGTGAAAAGAGTTTCCTTCAGTAGTTCTGAATTAACTCAAAGGAGGATAAGAGCCAAGGCTATGCATGAAAATATAATTTTTCTTGAAGAATTGAGTAAGAAGTTTTCAAGATCTAGACATAAAGGAAATTGATTATGAAGTTTTATATATCACTATTATATCTTCTTTTGCCAAGTTGTGAGGCAGTGACTAGTAGTCAGAAGAATGAGGATTTTGATTTTTATCAAGAAGTATACGATTACATTAACACAAATGAGTTTGATTTTATGTTACTAGAGAAACTTTCGAAAGACTGTGAATACTCAAGTGGATTGACCTCTAAAGGTTTAATTATATCTGATCAGGTGATTGAAAATGATGGACAATTGGTCCTCTGTGACCTTCTTAATAGAAGATATAAATCAGAGAAGAATTGTCCCCAATTATTTGGAACAGCTGATCAAATGCTAATTAGAGCGCAAGATTCAATTAGGAATTCATCAAGAAGGATTGATTCTCCTAGTACAGGGCTCAAAAAATTTCTATCTGAGAATACTTCTGATGATAATGCGGGGTTTGTTCTCTTTTTCTCTGACATGATTAATAATACTCTCACTGTAGAGATGAAGTCTTTTTGCAAAAGTTATAGGGATATTAATTCATGGCAAGGAGCTTCAAAAATATTTCATTTTGTGTTCAATGAAAAAGCAAAAATTGTTGATGTTTTTAGAGGTGAAAAGCATTACAATTAGAGGGGGCCTGATTAGTCAACCAAATAATAAAGAAGCCTTCGAGAGAGGGCTTTTTTGTTGGGGAGGTGGAGTTTTTAGACCTCTCCTCTCGAAGCCTCGGGATCGAGATGACGAGGGTTTATAGTTGTCGAACACTATAATAGAAAGTCATTTCGATCCCGATTTATCGGGAAGAGAAATCTATTGGTGGGCTGAAACGATCGGGAGATTCTGTCACTACGCTGCGCTTCGTTCAGAATGACGTCAATGATAAGGAGGTTTCTTCGCCCTGCTCGGAATGGCGATACGCTATGATTTTACCGCTTATATATTGTTGTAAATAATCTTTGATAAATGTGTCTTTTTCTACCATATTTAAGTAATGCGAAACCTCCTGATTTTTTTCATTTGTTGCTTACTCGCTACACCCGCTATTGCACAAGAGTCATTGCAGGAAGAATCGCTTGAAATCAGTACTCAATCACTGGAAAAGGCCAATAAAAAGGTCCAGAAACAGTTAGAAAAGCTCTCTAAGAAACTCCGTAAAAGTGTCAACAAACTATATCCGGATTTGCCTGCGGATAAGGTAGACTCCCTGGTTACCGCTATGGCGGCTAAGAAGGAAGCCATTCAGGGAGAGGCAAAAGACAGTGTAAGCAATTACCTGCAAACCCTTAAGCAAGACCTGCTTGCTGATCTGAAAGAAACTCCGGAAAAACTTCCTGTAGCCGATAAGATCAGAGAAAGTGTTGAAAAGATCGACCAGCTCAAGCAAATGCAGGGTATGCTAAAGGATAAGAATCAAGTGGCAGGAATGCTGGACGTTTCAGAAGTTAAGAAGCTGAACAAGCACGTGGTTGGCTTAAAGGGTTCCTTCGAAGGATATAAATCTCAGTTTGACGGGTGGGACGATAAACTTTTAGAAGAGGTCACCAATCTCCCTCAGGCCCGATTACTCAAAGAGCAGGCAGAAAAGATGAAAGCCTATAAACCATTACCCGAAGGCTATCGCGATGATATGGGACAGTTTCAAACCAATGACTTTGTGAAAGAAAAACTGGAAGCCAAAGCAGAAGAGTTTAAGAAGATTGGTGAGACTACTTTGCAAGAGAAGTTTGATCAGGCCCAGACCAAAATCACCGAAGCAAAACAGAAGTTTCCCAGCCTTGAAAGCCTGGAAGATGCACCCAAACGTTACAATCCACATAAAGACAAACCCTTTTTGCAGAGAATCATTCTTGGAGGAAATTTTCAGGTAAATAGGCAAGAACCCGTATCCGCTGACCTTTCTCTAATGCTGACCTATCCACTGAGTCTAAGATCTGCAATAGGCGTATCAGGGGGAACAAGGGTTTTCCTCGGAAAAGCCAAGGTGGCCAGAACCAGAGACCAGGCGACAGGTTTCAGGGCTTTTTATCGACATACCATTTACAAATCCTTTTATCTGCAAGCCAACTATGAAGTCACTAAGCTTCGCACTGAAGATCTTAATGATAATCAGTTGGGAGAGCAATGGGTAAAAACCGCCTTGCTGGGCATAGGTAGGAAATTCACAATTGCTAAGAAGATTCAAATGAACTTCGGTCTATTCTATGACCTCTTCTTCGATGCTACACAAAGTCCTAATGATCAGGCCTGGGTCATGCGATTGGGCTTTGACCTGAAAAAGGATCAGTAGAGCACTCTCTACCGAAGCCTCGGGATCGAGATGACTTACTTTTATAGCTGTTCTAAAACTTAATAGAAGGTCATTGCGAGTAAGTCTGCCGGCAGGCAGACGAAGGGACAAATCTTTGCCACCTAGCAAGTCAGGCGTTGTACTCAGAATGAGGAGATTCTGTCACTTCGCACAGGCTGAACTCTCCACATGTGTATAGATTAGATCTCTCATACTTCGAGATGACTAAGGTTTAAAGGTTCAGTAAAGTTTTATTAGGACGTCATTTCGAGCCCGATTTATCGGGAAGAGAAATCTAAGGCTGGCTACTTAATCGCTTCAAAGATCGGTTGCCCGGTAGCGCCATTCGGAAGCCTGATTTGCAATAACATGCTGATCGTAGGCGCAATGTCGGTGATATGCATCTTCCTTACGGAAGTACCAGGTTGAACTCCCCAACCATAGAAGATGATCGGTACATGCGTGTCATAAGTCCAGGCATTGCCATGCCCCGTACCCTTGGCACCACCGGCTTGCCAGGCAGGGTCCAGAATAAGTTTAACATCACCTGACTCTTTGGTATGGTAAGCACTTTGGATAAGCTTACGCATTAAATCACCATAGCTGTTACGCACAAGATCAGTGCCCGTCAGTGCCATATAAACACCTTCAAACTTCATGGCTTCTTGCGCCACAAAAAGCTGCATGGCATAGAGGTCTTGTTTTTTCTCTTTGACCAGGTCATGATTCAGAAATAAGTCATAGCCTCTGGAGGTTTCGAACCACTCAGCATCACCAAATTTGGCCTTTACGGCCGAGTCTAATGCCTGGCTTAATCCTTGAATGTCGATATTATTAACTCTGAACTTATCGTCCTTCATACGCTGTGAGTTCTCTGCCACGGCATGATCGGCTGTTAGAAAAACCACATAATTTCCCTTGCCAACTTTATCGTCAAGCGCATCTAACAAACGCTCAATCTCTTTATCCAGACGAATGTAGGCGTCCTGAATTTCTTTTGACTGCGGACCGAAATTATGTCCCATATAGTCAGTACTGGAGAAGCTAACGGCCAGAAAATCCGTGATGGCATCAGCACCCAGGCTTTCTCCATCTATCGCTGCCAAGGCCATATCATTTAAAATGGTATTGCCAAAAGGAGTACTTCTGATCAGACCGAACTTACCATTTGTAGCCCTTAATTCAGAAAGGTCATAAGGAAAGGTGGGCGTGTCTTTTCCTCTAAAACCTCGCTCATAAGGTGAGTCATCTGGCCCACTTTGAGTGTAGCTACTTATGGGTTTACTGAGCCTCCATGTTTGGTTTGAGTAGTGATCTGCTAGCTTTCTGTCGTTGAATTTTTTCACCCAGTCAGGTAACTCATCCATGTAATAAGTTGAGGTCATAAAGTTTCCGGTATTCGAGTCATACCAGTAGGAGCCATCTGAATAATGTCCTCCTGGCAAAGCAGAACCTCGGTCTTTTATGGACATGGCAACCACCTTGCCTTGTTGCATAGTAGAAATCTTCAATTCATCAGTGATGGTAGAACTGTAAAGGTTCATGGGCGAAATACGGCCATTTCTCAAGGAGCCACCCACGGCAACTGCCGATGTGTCTTCCGCACAGTAAACACCTCTTTTGAGTAGTCTGCTGTACCAGGTATTGTTTACAATCCCGTGAACAGAAGGGGTGGTGCCAGTGTATACAGAAGCATGTCCAGGTCCTGTACTGGTTGAAGCGTAGTTATAATGTCCGTTCTGGGCGGCAAAACCATCATTCATCAATCGCTTGAATCCTCCTTCACCAAAACCTCCTTGAAACCTCCAGATATATTCTTGTTTCATCTGGTCAACCATTATGCCCACTACAAGCTTTGGACGTTCGGTTTGTGCCTTTAAGGCCATTATGCTGGTAAAAAGGAAGAGAATGAAGATGGATTTTTTCATGACATTATCATTTTGAGGGGCAAGCTATCTTAAAATATGCTTCCTGAGGAAAGCTTTGCGTAAAAATTTTGTTACCCATTTTGTCAAAGTAGATAACAATGTAAATATCAGCTTCAGGAACGAGCTTCATGGCAAAGTATATGGGTTCTTCAGTACTACCAAGCACTTTGATTTCAGTATAGGTAGGTTCAATAAGCTCACCTCGAGAGAGGCTGTAAATGCCCTCACCTGCTTCAGTGCTGATCAGGAGTGTTTTGTCGGCATCGTCCTCACGGATATACTCGTAGGTTAAAATACCTTCATACAAGGCTTCATCAGCAGAAATGTTATACATCAACCATTCGTCTTCTATTCGAGTCAGCGCCAGTGTGTCATTGTAATACACCACCTCATCGAATTCAAAGGTGGTTAAAGCTTCTGCACTTGCATTGATGAATCCTTTGTAATCGCCTTCAGAGGCAATTAATACTGTATCCGCATAAGGTTCAATTAGCTTTTCAAAGGTAGGGGGGATGTTAATGCCTTTTTCAGGATTGATTACACCTACTTTGCCCTTATCCAAAATGCTTACGAAACCCTCCTTATTCGAGCCTATACCATCATAGATAAAATTGAGTAAAAAATGACCTGTGCTGTCCGCCAGTGCTGCATTCCGCTTTTGAAGTCGAATCATATTAGGGCTCAGGGCTGTAACATCATTGTAGGTGGAAGCCAGAATCTCTCGTCCGCTGTCGTTGTAGATTTTTCTATACTTCTTAGCATTGCTCAGCATAAAGAAGTCGTTGAGTGCCTTTTCTCCAGTGGTAATGTACTGTTGTGGAATCAACAACTGTGGGTTCCATTCCTCCTTCATCAGTATTTCCTTACCCGTTTTGAATTGTGCCCAAGTAGAATCATTGCGAAACTTCATTACCATGTTTTCACCCCAAAAGGAGAGTGAGTCATAGTGCTCCTGTGGTGGCACATTGCCGACTTGATCTAGTAAAGTCCAGGTGCTGTCCCGAAAAAGACCCAGCCAGCGATCGTTCTCCAGAATTTGATCATAAAGCTTTCCACCAATAAGTTCATTATACCGATCGTGAACCAACTGTACTCTTTCCTGAACTTCTAGCTTCCAGCCATAAGGGCGTTCGTAAATTTCATAATTGCCAAAGGGGATGATCGTTTCAAAGTTCTGATTCAGAATGGATTCTTTGTCTTTCCGGATCACCCATAATCGTCCATTGGGCAGTTCTTCTATTTCATCAAATTGAGGTTCAAAAACTGGAGGTTCAGCACCTGTTAAAATAGGAAAGAGGCTTTCCGGTTTGATCAGTTGAATGCCATTCTCTTTTTCTAACCAAAGCTGAGTTTTGAAGGTGTCGATTTGTACAAAGGCATTGGGTAGATAGGTGAGACCATTGATGCTTTGGAGTCCAAAGAGGTTATTTTCCCGGGTGCGGATCAAACTGTTGTTCAATACTTTGATTTCTTCTTTCGGGTCATCAATAATCACCTGGCCCGACTTGTGGATGAGTCGATCGCCTTCCACATTACGAATGATTAACATGCCGTATCCCCCATCAATCACTTCTTCGAAAATACCCTCGTAAATGAGTTCGCCATTTCTGCCCAAAACATGCTTTTTGCTATTCACAGTACCGAATACCACGTCTCCGAAAGATGGCGTACATAGACAGTCTTGGGTTAAAGTTTCAAAATTTGTCTGAAGCCGATCGCTGCCTGACTTGCTGACATATTTTATTTTACCGTTCTCTAGCTTTGGCATCCAAAACTCACCTTCAAGCGTTCGGACCCTTCGAAGAGAGTCCATATTCAGAGCAAAATCAAAATCTTCAAAGAAGTCTCCACCAGGGTATCTGGTATTGTAGATATGATAAGCACGATCGGCCATGACTTTATTGAAATCATCACTGGCATAATCAATCAGAAACCTTCGGAACGATTCGAGGGTATTTTCTGCTGTGGCATAGTGAAATATACCAGCCACCACATTTTTACGATAAGGCGTATTAGGAAATTCCTCTAAGAAGGAGGTGAGGCTTTGATAACTGCCATCCGCAGTACGTTCTTCATAGATCAATCTTTTGTATCTGGTCTCTGCTTCTGCAAAATCTTCTGCAACAGGATATTCGGCCATAAACTGTTGGTAGCGCTGCCAAGTGTTAACGGATGCCGCCTGTTCAAAGGCAATGTGATTTCTAAGTCTAATGGCTTCCCCTACTTGGTCTGCATCTTCATGATTTTGCATAAACCAGTTATAGGCATCAATGGTATGAACAGACTTGATGTCAATAAACTTGAGACTGTCAACTTTGTCTTTCAGCTTCTGTAACGATACTGAGTCCACGGACAGCTCTTTCAAAGCAGCAATGTCCTTTGGTTCTGTAATGAATTGCAGTTGTCCGAAAGCTTGGTTGGTGTAGAGATATGCCGTGTCGACATCGTAGCGATTGAATGCTGTGTCTATGAAAAGGTTGGCATAGAGATAGTAGCCAGCGGGATTAAGCGTATCCTTTCCGATCGATCGGTCAAGCGCTTCTACAGTTTTGACCAAGTCACCACGCTGATAGAACCTAAAAGCACGCTTCGGAATTTCAATATTCCAAAAGGTCAATAGCGCGACCAGACCCGATAAGAGATATATCTTCTTTACCAATCGATAGACAGTTTAGTAGGCCAAAAATAATAAACGACAAGCCAAAACCTGTGTTACGAAACAATAAGCTTATAACGTTTCTTGTAGATGCATATTCGTTCATCCTCTAAAACCCTTCATTCACCAAATAGGAAATCGTTTGCATAAAAGACATGACTCAAATTCGTACAAAAAAGACTTATATTATTGCATTGCACTTTTAAACCGAATTACCACCTAATGGATTCACTATTTGATCGAACGCTGAGGGGTGTACTGATGTTGATCATGCTGTTTGCATCTGTAAGTGTGTATGCTCAAACCAACGAGCGTGTGGTAATAGGAGACCCCTCCAAGACTTCTACAGGTAGGGTAAGGATACAAGGCCAAGTCACAGGCAAAGAAGATGGCAAAGGACTCTTTGGCGCTACCGTAGCCATACGAGGAACGAATATAGGTGCGGTATGTGATGAAAAGGGAAACTATGAATTCACAACAGGGACGGGGCAGTTTGAATTGGTAGTGCAGTATGTAGGTAAAGTGACTAAGGTTTACGACCTGAGAGTGATAGGAAATGGCAGGCTGGATATTACTTTGGAGGATGAAGTCGTGACTCTGGATCAGGTATTGATTGAGGCCGAAGGTGAAGACAAGAATATCCAAAGAATTAGTGCCGGTGTAAACCGATTGAATATCAAAGAAATTGAGAGCCTTCCTGCTTTTATGGGCGAGGTGGATATTGTCAAGAGTCTGCAGTCTCTGCCGGGTGTTTCTACCGTGGGTGAAGGTGCCAGCGGTTTTAATGTAAGGGGTGGTCGTACAGATCAAAACCTGATTTTGCAAGACGGGGCCATCTTATTCAATGCCTCCCACGTTTTAGGCTTTTTCTCAACATTTAATCCTGATGCTACGGAGGCCTTTACCCTGTATAAAGGAAATATGCCAGCCCAATTCGGTGGCCGTATTTCTTCAGTGCTGGACGTGCGGATGAAAGAAGGTAACAGTGAGAAAGTAAAAGTAAGAGGTGGTCTGGGTTTGGTGGCGAGCAGGTTGGTCGTAGATGGTCCACTTAATGGTGGTAAAACAAGATTCCTGGTGGCAGGAAGGTCGTCATACTCTGATTGGGTTTTGGGTCAGGCCAGAAATATTGACGTTCAAAATAGTGCAGCACGTTTTCACGATGTCAACCTTAAGTTGAGCCATCGGTTTGGTAATAGGAACAAGGTGAGCCTAAGTTATTATCGAAGTGGGGACTTTTTCCGCTTCGCCCAAGATTTCGGCTTTGAGTGGGATACTGACATCCTCAATTTCAGCTGGAATTCAAGCATTACGGATAACCTCATTTCTACAACACGCCTTGTTTCAGGGGTGTATAAAAGTAAGCTCTTCGACCCATCGGGTATTGATGCTGCTGAGATAGATAATGGCATGAATTACTATCAGGCCCAGCAGAACTTTTTTTACACCCCAAATGATAAGCATAGCATCACTTTCGGTGGCGATTTTGTACGATACGACAGCAGGCCAGAGGTTTCTACACCTATTGGTCCGGACTCAGGCATATTACCAGAACGCGTAGAAAAGGAGCAAGGCAATGAGTATGGCTTTTTCGTCAATGATGACATAAGCATTACCAAGGATCTGGCAATTTCCCTCGGTTTGCGCTATTCAATATTTCAGAATAGAGGGCCTTATGATGTCTTTCAATATGCAGATGGAGCACAACGTTTGGTCCAAAATATTATTGATACAACATCTTATGCTGATGGTGATTTGATTGCCCAGTACTCCGGGTTTGAGCCGCGAATAGGCTTACGTTATAAGATAGATGACCGAACCTCCATTAAGCTCAGTCTTAACCGTACCAGACAGTATATTCATACTCTTTCAAACAGTACAGCCGCTACGCCAACTGATATTCTTCAACTTAGTAATACTTACTTGAGGCCATTGATATCAAACAATGCGTCAATAGGTTATTTCAAGAACTTTAGTGATAACAAGTGGGAAACTTCATTAGAAGTCTATATCCGCGACATAGACAACCTATTGGACTACAAAGACTTTGTAGATCTGCTACTGAATAATCACCTGGAGACAGACCTCATCGCAGGAAAAGGTAGAGCCTATGGAATGGAACTCTATATCAAAAAGAATAAAGGTCCAATGACAGGATGGCTCTCCTATACACTTTCTCGTACAGAGGTTCAAATCGAAGGAGAAAACCCTGATGAAGTAATCAATAATGGTAACTGGTATCCGGCCAACTTTGACAGAACGCATAATTTCTCCTGGGTGTCTACCGTACAGCTGAGAGGTTCTAGCTCTTTCAATTGGAACGTGGTGTATAGCACTGGCCGACCGATTAATGGTATTGTGACCAATTATCGTATTGGCAGTACTGTGGTGCCACATTTCTCTGAACGAAATGAATTTCGTATTCCGGACTATTTTAGGATAGACCTGAGTTTTACATTCGGAAGAGATATTCTGAAGAAGGAGTACAGAGACAGGCTTGAAGGTCGAAATTATCTGGGCACGCTGACCATCGGTATCTATAATATTCTCTCAAGAAAGAACGCCTTCTCAGTCTTCTTTAAAAGGCCTGAGGACTTAGGCTTAATCCCAAGGCCTCACAGACTTACAGTGTTAGGAGCCGCATTTCCAAACATCACCTACAACTTTAGATTTTAGTGAAGATGCGTAAAACACAACTCCTATGCTTTCTAGGTATGGTGCTGGTGTCGCTACTGTTTTCGCGCTGTGCTGAAGTCATCGAATTGAATAACCAAACCAGTGGAGGGCAGTTGGTAATCTCTGGGCGGATTACGAATGGTACAATGGGCAATGTCGTAAATATTTCAAGAGCTTTACCCGAGGATCAGGCCCCTCAATTGATCAGTGGCGCATCAGTAAAGGTGATTGACGAGAATGGTTTGGAAGAAGCCTATGTCGAAACTCAGCCTGGTCAGTATGAGCTTTGCAGAGATATTGTTCAAGGTCGAGTCGGAGGTGTATATCAACTCGAAGTACAGGTTGACGGAAAAACCTATACATCTTCACTACAAGAGATGATGCCCATTCTCGCCCAAGACGAATTACGTTTTGAGTTGGATATCCAGGATAACATCACAGGTTCTGGAACAGCAACCAGTACGGATGTGGTGAGAATTTTTGCGAATAGTACCCTGAATAGTCTTCCTGAAGAATTCTATATCCGCTGGCTCATGGAAGAATCTTATACCGTGACAGGAATGAATTTACCGCTGCGTAACTTCCCCAGATACTCTCCCCAGGTATGCTACATTATCAATGAGCTAAGCGCTCAGGATATTTTTCTGGTAGATGGCACTGAAATAAGGAATGTTAACCTGAACAATCGAGAAGTTGCTGTAAGACCAGTTGATAATAGCTTTAGCACAAAACATTATTTCAACATTATTCAACTCGGATTGAATCGTGAGTCGCATGAATATTGGAGTAAACTACGATCATTGACCGTCAGGCAGGGTTCAATATTTGATACTCCTCCCGCTGCCATACCGGGTAACTTTGTAAGCTCTGACCCTTCGGAAGAGGTATTTGGGTTTTTTGAGGCCTCAAGTGCTGATACGGCCAGATTATTGATGACAAACAATGATATTCCACTTTTCTTTCTGGATCCTTGTCAGGTAGACCAGGAAACTTTTCTCCAAATTATCAGGGTTCCATTTGAGTGTATCAGTTGTTTGATTGAAAGAGAGATTGTAGAGGCAGAGTGCATTTTCTGTTCCTTACTGCCCAATAGTACATTAGCAAGGCCCAGTTATTTCTAATTTTGTATGATGTTGAACCCCATTAACCATAGCGTTTTCAAAAGTGTTATCGTTGTTCTGCTTGGGGTGTGTGCGGTCTTTGCCTGTTCTGAGGTGATAGACCTTAAAAATGATAATGATCGCAGGCAATTGGTAATCTTTGGAAGAATTACCGATGGTGGTATGGGCAATTTGGTGAATATCACCAGAACACTTCCTGAAGGGCAGAATCCGGAAACCGTTAGCGGTGCTGTCGTCACAATCTTTAGCCAAAATGGCCAACAAGAGCAACTTGTAGAAACTACACCGGGTAATTATGAACTCTGTGGAGATCAGCTTCAAGGAGTTCCTGGAGGGGTATATCACCTTCAGGTAGATTTAGATGGCAAGGTATATACCTCCGAATTACAAGAGATGATGCCCATCATCGGTAAGGACGAATTGAGATATGAATTGGATATTGAAGAGGGTATTTCCAACCGTGGAGTGGCAACAAGCAGCGATGTGGTAAGGGTATTTGCCAATACTAGCTTTGATGAACTCCCCGAAGAATTTTACATCCGCTGGGCGATGGAAGAGGCTTACACTGCCGTGGCCATGGACCTTCCGAGGTCTTGGTTTCCAAGGTACTCCCCTATGGTTTGTTATATTATTAATGAACTGAGTGCTCAGGACATATTTCTGGTAGACGGCACGGAAATTCGGAATGTCAATTTGAACAACCGTGAGGTAGTCGTTCGGCAGATAGATAGGAGTTTTGGCGTTCGCCACTACTTCAATATCATCCAATTTGCTCTGAACAGAGAGTCACATGAGTATTGGAGTAGGCTAAAATCCCTGACCGAACGTCAAGGATCTATTTTTGATACTCCTCCGGCTGCCGTTACAGGTAATATTACAAGTTCAGATCCGTCAGAAGATGTTTTTGGTTTTTTTGAAGCTTCAAGTGTTGACACAGCCCGGGTACTCTTAACGAATAATGATATTCCTCTCTTTTTTCTGGACCCCTGCCAGGTGGATCGAGATTTATTCCTTCAGATTATAGCCGTTCCGTTTGAGTGTGCCCCATGTCTTGTGACTGAAAAACTGGTGCCCGAGACCTGTATTTTCTGTAATCGATTTAAGAACAGTACCTTAGAACGACCTAGTTACTACTAATAGAGGAAGGATGAAATATAGGCTGTCATATTGCTTATCCATTCTTCAAAAGCCGGTCTATAAGTTATCTCTATTGATTCTTTTTGGAATTTATGCTTGCGCTGAGGTCATTGAGCTGGAAGATAATACAGTAGGTGGCCAGGTAATTATCTATGGCCGCATCAGCAATAGTACACAAGCCAACGAAGTCATTATCTCCAAAGCAGGTCAGGCGAGTACTGCACCTATACCTATTGAAGGTGCCATAGTCAAAATAGTCGATGATACAGGTATCGAAGAGTTTCTGGTTGAGGTAGCCCCTGGCCATTACACCTTGAACAGGAATGTGCTTTCTGGGCAATTTGGAAGATCGTATCGATTAGAAGCCGATATTGAAGGCAATATTTACAGTACTGACTTTCAGGAGTTGTTACCCGTTTTATCTCAGGACGAAATGCGCTACGAAATTGGCGTTGAAAGAGATATAACTTCCTCTGGTGCCATGGTTACCGAAGATGTGGTGAGGGTGTTTGTTGATTCTAACTTACCGGATGACCTGCCAGAGCGGTTCTTTATGAGGTGGGAGATTGAAGAAGTATATTCGGTGTTGACAGGTATTTTCCCCACTTTCTGGTTCCCGACTACGGCTCCTCCGCAGCAGCAGTGTTATGTGACGTACAAATTGGGTGCCGATGAGATATTTCTTTTGGATGGGAGAGATATTAGAAGAAGCGACTTGAGAAATAGAGAACTGATAACACGTAGAATAGACCGATCCTTTCAGAATAAACATTACTTCAACCTGATTCAATCACGTGTAAGTGAAGAAAACTATGAGTACTGGGAAAAGGTAAGAACATTGACGATTACCAATGGATCTATATTTGATCCCGTAGTAGGTCCGCTAAAAGGAAATATAAAGAGTGATAATCCTGAAGAAGAAGTCTTTGGTTTTTTTGAAGTTGTAGGCATTGACACTGCAAGACTCTTAATGACCAATAATGACATACCAGTCTTTTTCCATGACCCTTGTGTCTTCCTCGGAGATTTAGTGCTTCCTTTGCTTACAGTTCCTTTTGATTGTTTCGAATGTTTGATTCAACGAAAGATTATAGATCCACAATGCGCATTTTGTAATGCCGTACCGAATAGCGGCCCGCGACCTAGTTATTTTTAAATGTCTACTATTAACGAACGTATTTCATCCCTCATAAAAGACTTGGGCGACTCCGAAAGTGGCTTCGCCAAGCGTATTGGAGTTTCCAGCTCAGTGATGTTCAACATTGTGAATCCCAAAGGAAGGAAGAGCTATCCCAGCGGTCCAGTACTGGAAAAGATTCTTGATTTAGAGAAGGATGGGCAAAAGGTATCTGCAGAATGGCTGATGCGAGGGTCTGGTGATATCTATCAGAGTAATATGGATCAAAAGATCGCCAACCCGGAAGAGGCCTTGGACTATTTGAGGCAAGAGTTCATTCGACTAAGAGAAAAAGATAAATAATAGAAACTGATTAAAGTCATTGGGCCGACAAGTTTATACTTGATATCTTTGTCGTATAAGTAAGAGCTATGAAGAAATTAATGTTTTTGAGTTGTGTGCTATTTGCTTTCGCATGTAGCCCGCAAAATAAATCTGAAGAAAAGACTGCCGAAATCGTTGGTAAGTATGGTGCTGAAATCACTGAAGAAGGTATGATTTCGGTTGATGACATGGTAGCCAAATTGTCTGAGTCAGATTCTATTATCGTGAAGGTCAAGGGTGAAATCACTGCTACTTGCGCGATGAAAGGATGCTGGATGAATTTAGTCATGCCGAACGGTGAAGAAATGAGGGTTACTTTTAAAGATTATGCCTTCTTTGTTCCAAAAGAAGGAATGGAAGGTAATGAAGCCCTAATTGAGGGTGTAGTTACTAGAACTGTCACTGATGTCGAGACGCTTAAGCACTATGCTGAAGATGCCGGAAAGCCACAATCGATTATCGATGCCATCACAGAAGCTAAAGAGGAGTTGGCGTTTGAAGCCAGTGGCGTGATTATTTATAAGACTCAGGAAGTGGCTGAAGAAGTAGCGACCACGGAATAGAAACACTTATTTTTAAAAAAGCCACTCCGATTTGTTGGGGTGGCTTTTTTTGTTTTGGGGTAGGGTAGAACCCTGTATGGCGTATCTAAAGTCATGCAGCCTAACAAGTCATACAAACTGGTGAGTATTGCCTTATTGGTACTCCCGCTAATGTGGATTAGCCTGAGAGTGTTAACCAACACCAGCTCGGTAAGTCTATCAGAGTTCGATCATCAATATGAGCTGAGCTATGACTTTACAGTAAGAGGTGAAAGAGATTATTGGATCAAGACATTTATTCCACAGAATGATGCCCGCCAATCAGTGGAGATATTGGATGGCACCGTACCGCAGTTAATCACCAATGATGAGCAAAACACCATCGCCAGATGGGAGGGGAAGTCAGAGGGACTAGAAACAATTAACCTGAGTTTTTCTTTCAAAGGAAAGTCAGTCGAGTATCAGATATCGGAAGAGATTGAATACATTCCATACATTGCTTTTGACCTACCAAGAGTGTTGACCCCGACCGAATACATTCAGTCGGATAACGAGCAAATACAAGACGTTTCAAATGAGCTAAGAGGCAATCAAAGAGGTCTGAAACGAATTATTCAAAGCTTCTATAATTATGTTTATGAGCTTCCTTCTAACGGCACAAATGAACTTACTGATGCAGTCACGGCATTGCAAGATCAAGAGGCCTCTTGCAATGGCAAAAGTCGCCTATTAGTTGCGCTCTGTCGTGCTCAGAGAATACCTGCCAGAATGGTTGGGGGTATTATAATGGAATCAAGTGAAAAAAAGACATCCCATGCCTGGGTTGAGATTCAGATCAATGATACCTGGGTGCCCTTCGATCCATTAAATGGATACTTTGCTTCACTACCTGCCCATTATTTGAAACTCTATGAAGGAGATAATTTCCTGATTACCCGAAGCCCTGGAATAACCTTTGACTATCAATATAAAATTCAGGAGGAGCGAAATAATAAGTTCTCCAATTGGGCGCTAGTAGACCTTTGGGCTGTGAGCACAGAGCAGCACCTGCCACTAGATATGCTCAAGGTGATGTTGTTGTTGCCATTAGGGGCTTTGTTGATCGGTATTTTAAAGAATGTTGTTGGGTTTAAAACCATCGGAGTATTTCTTCCGGTACTCATCAGTATCGCACTTATAGAGACAGGAATAGGCACAGGCTTGATACTCTTTACGGTAATTGTATTTCTTGTGGCTTCCTTGAACTATCCGCTGACGCAATGGGGGGTTCAACATACAGCCAAACTGACTTTAATGATGTCAGCTGTGGTAGTGTTGGTATTGGGACTTACGCAAGTATTGCCTGCTTCGAATACATCCGCACCGCTCTTTTTTCCCTTCATCATTCTGACCTTAGTTTCTGAGAAAGTAGCCAGAACGATAGATGAGGATGGCTTACGAACGGCTTTGGACATGTATGCACAAACATTAATTGTGACGGTCATCATCTTCTTTGTCCTTAATGCCACTGTAATTCAGAACTTCCTGATGACCTTCCCTGAGATCTTAATCTCCTTTGCCGGGATTAATCTGATGTTAGGAAAATGGATTGGCTTTAGAGTACTGGAATACCCAAGGTTTTGGAAAACTGTAAAGGCTTAAGATATGAGGAGGTGGTTAAATAGTTTTCAAAAATTGGAGTCCGAAGTATTGGGGATCAATGAACGAAATATTGATTTCATCTACCAATTCAATAAACGATCGGATTATATCCTGGCCGATGACAAATGTCTTGCTAAAGATATCTTTGTCAAGCACGATATACCCTGCCCGCTTACTTATGGAATTGTTCATCACCTGGTTGAAATCCAGCCAGTCTGGAGTACCATTCAGGATAAGGAACGCCTTGTAATCAAACCCGCTAAAGGTGCTGGGGGCAAGGGAATCATGATACTTCGTAAGGCCAAAGGACACTGGTATAGTGGATCCAGGCAGGTCTCAGAAGAGCATATTTTTCATCATGTGGCTAATATATTATTTGGCCTTTACTCTTTCGGAGACGGTGATAAGGCCATTTTCGAAGAGTTTGTGACACCACACGAATTTTTTGGTGAAATCTATGATCAGGGGGTGCCAGATTTCAGGATCATCTTACTCAATGCCATTCCTCTAATGGGAATGCTACGAATGCCTACCGAGGAATCCGGAGGGAAAGCAAACTTGCATCAGGGAGGCCTTGGGATTGGTCTCGATTTAGACAAAGGTATTCTGAAAAGCGCTTACAATGGAAAGACCTATTTGACACATCACCCGGACAGTCAGCAACAAATTCAAGGGCTGAAAATCCCTTATTGGAATCAGTTACTGCAAATGGCTAAGGATGTTGCGCAGGTTTATCCACTGAAATATTTAGGGGTAGACCTTGTGATCGACCAAAACAAGGGCCCTATGATCATGGAAGTAAATGTACGCCCTGGACTGGGGATACAGCTAGCCAATCAACAAGGCTTGAAGGGAATTTTAGAAACGATAATGAGGAATGAAAATGAAGCTTAAAAAATCAAAATCACTGTATGTGTTGGTGCTATTGAGCCTGATCTCAGTGGCATTTATAGACCATAAACGAAACATGAATATGGAATTGACCTATTCACTGGGCCCTCAAGGAGGAGCGGAAGTATTAGTGGCCAGTGAAACGCAATTCATCAACCAAAACCAAAAACTAGATGAAACGGATCTTAATATTGACGGCCTTACTATTCCTTGTCAGTAATGGACTGACAGGCCAATGGCAAAAAAAGTTTAGAGCGAGCGGCTATGGAGGCTATGAACATAATATTTTTCTCAGCCCATCTACTTTGATCAGAGAGGGAGAGCAAGTAGTAAGGCAGGATTTACTGACCAGCGGCTTTTATGAAGGAATTTCTTTCGGTGGAGATTTTGAGAAAAAGTTCGAAGGTGGCAGGTGGAAGCTGGGCTTCCTGACATCCGCTGCGAACTTCCACACTGCTCCGGATGCTGATCGGTTGACACTGAGTCTAAAGTCATCTTATAGAAAACGCTATGGAAAAGGGAAGTACCTTGAAATAGCACCTTCATTTGCGCGAAGATCTCAACAGGGTACCAATGAGTCGGATGGCGTATTGAGAACCACCTTTTCCTATACGAGATTTAATTTACCCGTGCACCTGGACTATTACCTGGGTAACAAAACGTGGTTCAAAACAGAAAGTGGCTATACTTTCAAAGCCTATGATCAAAATGACTTGGGTGAAAAGGTATCTTATCATGCTGCCTATACCGGTTTTGGACTCAGCAAGAAGTGGGAAAAGGACAAAATCACCTCTAAACTGACCTTCTCAGGAAATCTTGAGTATAGGTACTACACTGATTTAGAAGTAGAAGACGAAGAAGAGGAGGAAACAGAGGGTGAGGATGAAAATGAAGTAGTCGCAAGACCCAATAATCCCATCGGTTTTATCGCTGAAGAACGTCAATGGTACTTCTATCGTGCTAATCTGGAGTACAATGTCAGGAACAGCGCATCTAAGTTCGATTATACTTTAGGCCTATACTATGTAGGCAGAGGAGACTCAGAACAGCGCTTTGGTTATGGTGAAATATCCCCGGGAATCAGTATTAACTATCGGGCGAAAGGATTTTCACTTACTGCCTCAACCAGATACAGTATGAGAAAATTCAGGACCCTGGAAGTGGGAGAAAATGATGAACTGCTAAGGTACAATTACTTGAGAAGCAGTTTTAGAGTCAATGTGCCATTGTCAAAAGGAAAGACTTGGTTCATCAAAGGAAATTTCATCGATCGTAAGTCAAGCCGAACAGATATTTCAAGCACTGCCTTCAGAGGATATTTCAATAGTAGCATTGAAACAGGTATTACTATTCGTTTCTAAATAGTAAGTTTTGGTCTATAGTGCCCAGGCAGAAGGTCTGGGCACTTCTTTTTAATGCAACCTTTTGACCTTTTTTACATCTACTCTTTATAGGGCTGTAACCAAATCCATAATTTTCAGTCTGTATAAAAAACTAATAAGGTCATGAAAACTCAAAAACTCACTATCCGCGCAGTTATCTCATGCGCATTTTTAATGTTAATTACCCTTTCGGGATTTGCTCAGCAAAAGGTTAAAGCATCTGATATTATGGAAGCTTTAAAAAGAGGAGACGAAGTTTCTTACAAGGATGTCACTGTTACGGGCGTTCTGGATTTTACCTTTATGGATGAAAAGAAACGTGACTTACCCACAAGAAGGCGTTGGTGGAGAGACGGTGCTGATAACGAGGTCAAAGAAACAATTGTATCCAAGATCTCATTTGTAAATGTGACTTTCGAAGATGATGTATTGGCTTACTATCATGACGATAGATCTGAATACACTTTTACTGCTGATTTTGAAAAGGATGTCACTTTTGAAAACTGCAAGTTCGAAAGAGATGCCATGTTCAAGTACTCCGTGTTTGAGCGTTCAGCAACTTTCGCAGAGTCTTCTTTCCAAGAAGAAACTACCTTTAAGTATGCCGAATTTGAAGATCAGGCCAACTTTTCGAAGACTTTTTTCGATGAGGATGCCATTTTCAAATACACTAAATTCAGAGATGGTGCCAATTTTAATGCAGCCAAGTTCGACAGGTCTTTGGATATGAAATACACCAAAGTAAGAGGAGACCTGGACATTAAGGATATGGATGTTCGATGGGATATCATTACTAAGTATGCAGAGGTAAACGGAAGAAGTTTTACCCGCTACCTAATGGATAATTAAACTACCTTTAAATAGATCGAAGGAGCTCCGCAAAGTCGGGGCTTTTTCTTTTTATACCTATCGGGATTGCTTGATGAAAGCATTGGCCAGCATGCGCAACTGCATACGGTAGGGTACGATTTTTCCTAATGCCTTATATACCTTCGGCATAAAACCTGGTATTGCGACCGCCTTTCCTTGATACATTCTTGCCAAGGCATATTCAGCGACTTCTTCGGGCGTTTGCTGCGTCATTTTTGAAGCTTTGCCCATTTCCTTATCACGTTGTATAACATCAGGGTTAGTCAAAACAGCTGCAGGACAAAGAATAGTAATTCCAATATTGGTTGCCTCTAGTTCCTTTCTCAAAGACTGAGAAAATGAGTGTACAAATCGTTTGCTGGCAGAATAAATTCCTTTGTATGGTATATCGTAGAAAGCCGCCATACTCGCCACATTGAGTACATAGGCTTTTGGAAGTTCTTTCATGTCTTGCAAGAACAAATGCGTCAACATCACCAAAGAGACCATGTTCAACTGCATCTGTCCATAGTAGAAACTAGCTTCTCTGCTAAGAAAAGCACCCGAGTTACCAAGACCCGCATTGTTAACTAAGATGTCGACCAGATAGCCGTTTTGCTTACACCAGTCATAGATCTCCTGTGGACTTTCTTTCTGCATCATATCCGTACCCAATGCATCAAACGATTGGCTTGGATATTGCTTTTTTAGAGCGTCTGTAACCTCCTGTAGCTTTGGCTCAGGCAGTGCCACAAGTAGTACATTTTGTCCTCGGGCGGCACAGTTTTCAGCGATCGCTTTGCCAATACCATTGCTGGCCCCAGTGACTAGAGTGTAAGTATTTTGATCAGACATTATTTTCTTTCAGCCAATTGACTGTGTTCTGAATTCCTTGTTTCAAAGAAGTAACCTCATAGCCAAGTTCGTTTTGAGCTTTGGCACTCGATACACTCCATTTATAAAGATACTTTCTTACCCATCCTGGTGTAATCATAGGTTGTCTTCCGAACCTTTCGGCCATAAAGAGTTGCAGTCTTCCGAAAGTCAACAATACACCTAATGGCATTTTATAAAGTTTGTACTTTTTGCCACCGATTTCTGCAATGGTGTCGAACAATTCAAAGTAAGTAGCATCGTCACCTCCCAATAAGTAGCGTTCACCAGCACGACCGTTTTCCATGGCCAGTATGTGTCCATTGATGACGTCATCAACATAAACATAGTTACCAGTACTTAATCCATCTCCGGGAATAAACTTCCACTTACCCTCGATATACTGTTTCACAAGCTTGGTCACAGAGTTACTGACATTCAACGGACCTGGGCCATAAACCCTTGTGGGGTTCACAATGACTACATGCTGGCCTCTGCTAACGTATTCTTTGATCTTAAGCTCTGATTCGTATTTCGTGCTTTCGTAATCGGTAAAGAAATCTACTTGTCTTGGCGTGTCCTCATTGACGGGACCATCAATGGCAGGGCCTATAACACCGGCAGTAGAGGTCACTACTACTTTTTCAACACCTCGCTTCTTGGCTGCATCCAACACATTTAAGGTGCCATCGATATTTACAGTCTTAAAAGTATCACCCTTGGCCCATACACTTGCAAAGGCCGCCAAGTGATATACCTCCTGACAATCTTTCATGCCATTTTCTAATGCCTCAATGGCAAAGAGATCCCCTTCTACAAAGGATATTCTCTCGTGTTGCAGGTCCGCAGCTTTCTGTTTCGAGCGAATTAATGCAACTACTTCATGACCTTCATCAGCCAGTTTCATGGCTAGTTTTCTGCCGATAAATCCGGTACTGCCTGTTATGAATATACGTTTTGACATTAAATGACTTTCATTTCAGGGTGATGCCTCAATGAGAAAAAGAAATTAGAGAGTGCCAGTGTAATATGGACGAAGAAGGCCACCCAAATGGTTCCCGTGGTTAAAGTTACTAAGCATAGAATAATACCCAGAGGTATCGCACCGATCGTCTCTTCCAGGTTTTTTGGTACATGCACCAAAGCATATAATGCCGCATTAAGAATTATTGCTGGCCATTCACCTAGTAAAGGCACTGTGGCAAAAAGTAGAAGACCTCGAAACATAAGTTCATAGCCGAAGAGGTAAGCACACCAGGTAAAAGCGTTAGTGGCTACCATTGGTTTTGTCCATTCCTTTTCTCTCACATTCGGATAAAAAGCCAAGTTTTTGGCCTTTTTAGAATTGAAGAAATTCATAGGGATGATGATCAAAGCCAAACCAATAATCCAATACAATGAGATATCGTGATTCTTGAATGCTAAGCCATAGTCTGGTAGTTCTTTGCCTAATCCCAAAATCATAACTATAGCAGGTATAACACCAATGGTCATGGCGCCCACGTAGCGCTGTGACCAGATAGCTCTGGTATTGCCTCTTGTTTCTCCATACTTGTTGACAAAACGCTGCTTTACTTTTTCTGAAATTGAGTAAAAGTGATAGATGCTAAATCCTATAGTGACTAATGCAATAGCAAGTACGGGTTCTAGAAATTCAGCCTTCCAAACGGGGATATCCATGCAAGAAATTGTGCTATGAGTTGGCAAAAATAAAAACATCTGCTGGAATTAGGGCGCAAGGCTTTATAAATTACAGTTCAATTTTATGGTATGAAGAAGTTATTCTTAAGTCTGTCTATTGGCCTCTTGGCCACGGCTATATATGGTCAGTCCATAACTGCCGATCAATTGGTAAACCGAGCCATTGCCTTTCATGACCCTGATGGTTGGTGGAGTAAAGTAAAAATGGATATGGTCATTGAAATGGAAATGCCAGGTCGACCTGCCCGATTGAGTAATGTAGTGGTGGATAATATCAAAGGTGGCTTCCATATCTCCGTGTTGAGCAATGACAGATTGTTAGAATGGATGGTTGATGGAAAGGATTCATGTGACTTTAAAGTCAACTTTGCCAAGCCAACTGTGGCCGAGGCCGACTCCCTGAATCTGACGCCTGACCGTGCCAGAAGATGGAGAGATTACTATACTTACCTCTATGGCCTACCGATGAAACTCACTGATAAGGGCACAAACATAGGAGATGAGGTGATAGAAACGACCTTTATGGGCAAGCCGGTATTGTCCTTAAGAGTGACTTATGATGAAGCGATCGGAAAAGATATATGGTACTTCTATTTTAACCCAAACACTTATGCCATGGTCGGATACCGGTTTTATCATGATGAAGCCAAAAATGATGGAGAGTATATAGTACTCGAAGATATGATCATCGAAAAGGGCATGAGGATTCCTAAGAATAGGAGTTGGTTTACCAATGCCGAAGACAAGCTTTTAGGGACAGATTACCTGAAAGAATTCAAAGTGGATAGGGGCTGGTAGTTCATCTAAGAACGCTGATTACCCAATTATTGGATAAAATTGACTACTTCTTCTTTTTACGTTTCAAAGAATTGATAAACTGAGACCAGGCAAAAGGGTTCAGTAATGGGTTAGCTCTTGGTCCTGCGCTGTTTTGAAGGTTTACAAACTGTTGGTTTTGCATAAACCTGTAATTAGCACTTGGACTAGCTTGTAGGGGTGTGGAACGAATTAATTCTTGAATTACCTCAGGAGCAAAGCTATTAATGACATTCTGTTGATCCTCATTAAGATTCATTGCCAAAATGGCTTCTTTAAAAAGTTCTTCAGAAGGGAAAGGGTTTACTTCAACCTCTCCCAGATCTACATAATCCTCTTCTAAAGCAAAAATCACAGTCCATCGATCACCCACATCTTCTGGGATCACCACTTCTCTATTTTTGAAACCGACTGCACTAATAATCAGTGTTTCTCCAGCGAGGAAGGCTTTACTAATCCATCCTTTGTAGTCCGTAATATCCCCTCTACCACTTCTTTTATTGAAAACGTGAACTCCCGGGATGGTTTGAGTACTGTCAGCATTCATCACTAGTCCTGAGACCTGAACAATATGCAGGTCTTCTTTATCCTGAGCATTAGCTGCTTGTGGCAAACATGCGAACAGCGCAATTGCCAGAGGTAGAATCAGGTAATATTTTTTCCAAAGGGACTTCACCAATTGAATGCTAGTAATCTTTTACGGAAAGGAAATCAAATGGATTAGATTAACGATTTGCTTTACGCTACAATGATAACATGCAAAAACCATATTTTGATTGGTGAAATAGATTTATTCTTTTCAAATTAACAATTCTTAACCCATGCGTCTCAAGAATTTCAGCCTTAGTTTTGGAAGCCAAATCTTTAAATCCGTCTCTGACGAGTCAAGGGTAAGGATCTTGCACCTACTTTACCGAAATGGGGAATTGACGATTTCGGACATTGAACATATCCTTGAATTTACCCAAACCAAGACTTCCAGACATATTACGTATTTGAAGAATTCAGGAATGGTCAGTGCTCGAAAAATAGATCAGTGGGTATTTTACAGTATTCGCGAAGAGGTGGAGGAATTGACCAACCGTATTTTTGATTTTTTGGTAAAAGATGCTTCTCTTCAAAAGGATCAGGAAACTTATGAGGTGCTTAATTCCAACCGTGAATTGGCCAAAAGCAGGCTTCAGAATAAAAACCTACTCCGCTAAACTAAGCTTATGTTTTTGGGTTAATTGACAAACACCATTTCCTTGAGTAATTACAAACATATTTTTTTCGATCTGGATCATACCCTTTGGGACTATGATGCCAATGCGCGTGAAGCGCTTTACGAACTTTATGATCGATATGGTTTTGGTCAATTGGGTCTTTTTGAAAAGGAGCTTCTAGCTGACACTTTCTTTGAAGTCAATGAGGGCTTATGGGATTTATACAATCAAAGCAAGATTCAGCGAAGGGACATTCGTGAAAGAAGATTCCCGGCTATTTTTCAAAAACTCGATGCTTCGTTGGAACACATGCCTTATCGAATAGAGGAGGAGTATATAGCGCTTAGTCCAACAAAGAGTAGAACTTTTGACGCAGCACATGAGGTGTTGGATTACCTCAAAGAACAGTATACACTGCATATTATTACCAATGGCTTTGACGATATCCAAGCCACTAAGTTAAGTTCATCTGGACTAGATCATTACTTCGATGTAGTGATTACTTCAGAGTCATCGAAAATGCGAAAGCCAGACCCTCGGATATTTGAGCTAGCCTTGGACAAAAGCAATGCCACGCTAGAAGAGAGTATTATGATAGGCGATAATCTGGATTCAGACATTGCAGGAGCTATTAATGCTGGAATGGATCATGTTTGGTTTAATCCTGGAAAAATCTCTACCGATCGTGAAGTTCAACATGAAATACAGAACTTAATTGAGCTAAAAAGCATTCTATAAATTCAGTTTCATAACGGTGTTTTGAAACTGTATATTTGCGCAAACTCAATTGATAAAACCATAAAAAAGTAAACTATGGCAACCGGATTTTTCAACGTGCCTACCCCAACGAATGAACCCGTATTGGACTACGCTCCAGGTTCTAAGGAAAGGAAGGAATTACAAGCTGCCCTGGCCGAAGCCAGAGCACAGCAAATTGATGTACCGATGTACATCGGTGATCAAGAAGTGAGGACTGACAATAAGATGCCTATGTCGCCACCACACGATCATCAGCATATTTTAGGACATTTTAGTGAAGGAGATGCTTCGCATGTTGAAAGTGCCATTGATGCAGCTATGGCTGCTAAAGCGGCATGGGCTGACCTAAGCTGGGAACACAGAGCTTCTATTTTCTTAAAAGCTGCCGAATTATTAGCAGGACCCTATAGAGCTAAAATTAATGCAGCCACCATGCTGGGTCAATCAAAAAATGCCTATCAGGCTGAAATTGACGCTGCTTGTGAGTTTATTGACTTTTTAAGGTTCAATGTGCAGTATATGACTGAGATTTATGCTCAGCAACCGAATTCTGCCAAAGGTATCTGGAACCGTGTAGAACAAAGACCACTGGAGGGATTCGTCTTTGCTCTAACACCATTCAATTTTACCGCTATTGCCGGTAACCTGCCTACTTCTGCTGCCATGATGGGCAATACCATCGTTTGGAAACCATCCAACACACAGATTTATTCTGCTAATGTGTTAATGCAGGTTTTCAAAGAAGCAGGTGTTCCTGATGGTGTAATTAACCTGGTGTATGTTGCAGGACCCGTTGCTGGTGATGTCATCTTCAACCACAAAGATTTTGGAGGTATTCACTTTACAGGTAGTACAGGTGTTTTCCAACACATCTGGAAGACCATAGGTGAAAATATCTACAAGTACAGATCTTACCCACGAATTGTGGGAGAAACAGGTGGTAAGGACTTCATCATGGTGCACAAATCTTCTGACGCAAAAGAAGTGGCTACGGCTATTTCCAGAGGAGCATTTGAGTACCAGGGACAGAAATGTTCTGCTGCTTCAAGAGCCTATATACCTTCTAACCTTTGGGATGATGTAAAAGCTTACGTTCAGGCGGATCTAGCAACATTTAAAATGGGTCCTACTGAAGACTTCACAAACTTTATCAATGCGGTAATCGATGAAAAGTCTTTCGACAACATTGCACGATATATTGATAATGCAAAAGCCAGTCCGGATGTTGAAGTAATTGCCGGAGGTAATTACGACAAGTCGAAAGGTTACTTCGTTGAGCCAACCGTGTTGCTGACAAAAGATCCTAAGTACACTACTATGTGCGAAGAGATCTTCGGTCCGGTAATTACAATTTATGTTTATGATGAGAATGACTTCGAAGCGACTTTGGCATTGTTAGATGATACATCTCCATATGCATTGACAG
The DNA here is from genome assembly GCA_965230105.1 of Roseivirga sp. GTDB lineage: Bacteria > Bacteroidota > Bacteroidia > Cytophagales > Cyclobacteriaceae > Roseivirga. Next base: position 108,209 of record CBDDKG010000005.1, read on the forward strand.
GTTCAATCTTCGGTAGAGATCGTTATGCAGTAGAGTTGGCTACTAAGAAATTGGAGCAGTCTGCAGGTAACTTCTATATCAATGACAAACCAACAGGCGCTGTTGTTGGTCAGCAGCCATTCGGTGGTGCCAGAGGATCTGGAACCAATGATAAGGCGGGATCTATGATCAACCTATTGCGTTGGGTGTCACCAAGAACGATTAAAGAGACATTCGTTCCACCAACAGACTATAGATATCCTTTCTTAGGAGAAGATTAATTGAAAGCCCCGCGAGTCGGGGCTTTTTTTATATTTGATAATATGGAAGAACAATTGGAGGACGTAGAAAGATTCTTTCGAAAAGAGGTGCCAGACATCCTTAAAAAATTGGATGCGGAGGCAAAGCCATTATGGGGTCATATGACACCACAGCACATGTTGGAGCACCTCATTGTCACATTCAAGATGTCGATTGGAAGGATAAAGATTCCAGTCGTTTCCAAGGAGGAGGATTTTCCCAGACTCAAAGCCTATTTGATGAAGGATAACCCAATGAGAAGGTCAGTTCCTTCACCAACTGGTAAAAATGAACTTCAACCCTTAAGATCGGCAAACCTCGAAGAGGCAAAAGAGAAGGTTCTCAGAGAGGTGGAAAGTTTTATTACCTATATGAAGGCTAATTCCGATGCTCTGGCCAGTCACCCATATGGCGGCCCAATGAATGCTGAGGAGTGGTTTTTATTTCACAGAAAGCACTTCAAGCATCATTTTATTCAATTTGGATTGATCCCAGACTATGAGTAGAGTTCATTATAGTAAGCTAGAACGCATGTTTCATGCTGCGCCTATTCAGGAAATGTTAAGTGGAGCAGCAATGAAGGTTGAAGCCAGAAAGGCTACCTACAAACTGAGTATTAAGAAAGGTTACTTCCATGCAGCCGAAGCGCTTCATGGTGCTATATACTTTAAGCTGCTAGATGATGCGGCATATTTTGCGGCAGCTTCTCTGGAAGACACTTACTTTCTATTGACCAAGTCATACACCATTCATTTTAAAAGGCCGGTAGAAGTCGATCAGTTGACCGCGATAGGAGAAGTAATCTCAGAAGAGAACGGAGTAATTGTTTCTAGGTCGCTAATCACGAACAGTGCTGGAAAAATGGTTGCAGAAGGTAAAGGTGAGTTTGTTCGTAGTAAGAAACTGCTGATCGATCAGGTTGGCTATGATTAATCGAGTCCATTTTCCTTCGAGCTAATATCAAGACCACTCAGGCCGGATGTGTAACTTTTTTTGAACGTAGGAGTCTTTAAAAAGAACACTTATCAAATCAAACCACGGTCAAAATGAAAAAACTCATCACAGCATTACTATTGGTAACTGTCTGCATATCAGTGCAAGCGCAGAAAAAAGTCCGAGAAAAAGACATTCTTGGCGAATGGGACCTTGTCATTGACTTGGATCATGTCAAAGAAGAAGTAGAAGAAGAATTGGAGGAGGAAGAGTTCTGGTTAGCCAGAAGCTTCGCAAAAAGTGTAAGCAACTTTGCTTTAGATATTGTTGAAAGCATTGATGTAAGATTCGACTTTAGAGACAATGGCGAAGTTAAGATTAGCGTCAAAGTTTTTGGAGAAAGGGAAACAGAATGGGCAGAGTGGTACATCAATGATGATGGAGAATTAATCATTGAAGATGAAGATGACCACAGGCGCAGAAGAAGTCGCAGATTTTCTATGGGTTACTCCAATGACAATGATGTATGGCTGCTAGAAGATGGTAAACTACACTCTTATGACAAGGACAGAAGAGGAAGGCTTGAGCGGCAAGAGGTTTACCTTAAAAGGAGATAAAGGATTTACACAGACTGTAAAATAAATTCAGAGCAACAAAATAATAAGCCCCGACCCAAAACTTTTGGGGTCGGGGCTTTTTGTTTACCTGACCAAGTATTTGAGCTTTTCATGCGTAGCATGATTCATCTGGGCAATCTTCTCAAGGTTATGATTCTTAAAGAAGTGTTCTCTCACTTCTAAAAGCTCATCATATGGACCTCTTGGTGCAATTAGCTTGACAATAATGGGCGCGCACTCTAGCATAATAAATAATAGAAGTATGAATATGTTAGCCAGATAGATCGCACGATTCTCCTCGCCTAGAACACGCAAAGCCTCTAGTTGTGCTGCCATTCCATCCCATGGATTTCTTTTGATTTGTTGTAACTCTTCTGCCTTTTGTGTCATTAGAGCATTGTATTCTTGCTCCTTATCAGTAATGATGGTTAGATTTTGGTTCGAGATCAGATCCAATTCTCTTTGAGCCTGATCCGCGTCTGCCTTCTTGAGTTGATAGATGGGTCCGGCATTGCGCTGCATGGAACCACCGGTGCCATCGGCTTCTGCTCTCGCTGCAGCAGCTAGCTGATCACGTGTGTTGGTTTTTAGGGTAATCTCTCCTTTTAGGTCCTTTATTTGGTTCTGTAAAGCTTCACTCTGAGCACTATAACGCTGCTCAATTTCAGAAATCTCATTCTGATATATTTGTTCTTCCAGAACCACAAGTTTGCGATCAATCTCTTTTGAGAAAATGCGCAACTCCAGAGGTTTTGAGATAACAATGGCGAGCATGATGGCCAATAACATTCTGGGAGAAGCAATCACAATTTCTTTAAACCAACCGCCTTGCTTCTTTCTCATGGTTGATACAATAAATCTGTCCAGATTGAAGATTACTGTACCCCACACTAGACCAAAAACGGCTGCCCAATAAGGGTTTTCGAATACCGTGTAAAAGGCATAACCACCTGATAGGGCAGCAAGTATTCCGGTAAAAAAGACAGCGGCCCCCATACCAGTGTATTTTGAGGCATCGGTGGGACAGCGCTTTAGTAATGAGATATTGGCTCCCGAACAGAACCAGAAAAATTCTTTGAGTGACTGCATGTTGTTTCGAGTTTATCTGCCTTTGGCAGGTTTATCCGCCTTATGCGGGTTAAGACCTTTGGGCAATAGTCCATATGACATGAGTCTGATGAAATATGTTACAAAGGTTGTGGTAAAGGGTAGAACGAGACCTGAATCAATATGTTGTGTAGGATAGTACCTTTTTATACATAGTACTTGAAATGCCTGCCTAAATCACGGTTGATCATCATTTACTGATGCTTAATAATCATTCTAATGGTTTGGGCATCACCAATGAATATGGTGTCTCCAGCCACGGCCACTCCGTTTGCCGTATCGAAGGTAGCCAAAGGTGCTGGGCCATTGGTTTTGGACTTTGTACCGGAACCAGCAAGTACAGAAACATTTCCGTTAAGGTCTACTTGATATACCTTGAAGGTACTAAGGCTCGGTATTATGAACTTATCGTCCATGATATCTACATAACCTGTGAGTTGACCAGGAATCGTGGCAAACAGGGAGACCTCACCATTTTCGCTGACTTTCATGAATCTACCATCGTCAAAATTGATACAATAGAGTTGATCGTTATGAAAGATCAATCCATCTGGTCCTTGTAGTAAGCCAGAGCTGGTGGCAAACTGTGTTTTAACTCCAGTAGGTGTAATCTTGGTGATGGTGTTGTTATTGTAATTGTTGACAAATAGGTTTCCATCCTTATCTACTACCGAACCAGTAGGTCCCGAAAGGCCATTGGCGTATACTGATCTCACACCATGTTCATCGTATTGATATATCTCGCCCGTGTTATACATGGAGGAGAAATAGAGGTTTCTATCAAAGTCAAAGGATCCCCCTAGGGGTCCAGGTAAGTTCATGTCCAATCGACTCACGGCTTTCGTTGCAATATCAACCCTCGAAATACCACCGTTGCTAGGACCGATGATATAGCCATCAGGATGATAAGTAATTGCTTCAATAGGTACATCGATGAATGATTGGACTTCATAGTAAGGTACATCAGCTAGCCGCAGCGGATGACCAAAGCTCAAACTCCCGCTAAACCCGGATGAGTTAGAAGATGTATAGATATAAATCATATAATCCTGTTCATTTACGATTTGATCTCCATCAGCATCCAAGAAGGAAGATGTCACTTGAAAGGACACTTCCTTATCTCCTTTGGCAATACTCAACTTGTTAGGCGAGGGTAGTTGACTAGCGAGTTCCAAGGTCATTTCGTCACTTGAATTGGCTTTTGCTACTATTAGATCGTAGGTCTGAACATTAGTGTCATTGTTCAGACCTACAAAAGAAACATAGATGTCACCAGATGATCCAGAATTGCCAAAGTCAATTACTTTGATGTCGTTTGGCGTGTCGAGTAATACGATTTCAGGACTTGACTCTTCTTTTGAACAGGCCAGACATAGGCATAATAGAAGAGTGGAGATATAGCGTTTTGTATCCATTTCAATTACCATTTAGAAAGTGGTAAAAGAATACAAATACTTGAATTAAGGGGTTCTACTGTGCAAATCAGAACTTAATTAGAAGCTCTAAAGTCAGTGGGTGTTTGTCCTGTGACCTTTTTAAAGGCCGTGTTGAATGCCGATTTGGAATTGAAGCCCACGCCATAAAAGATCTCTTTAACTGACTCGTTTTTATTGGAGATTAACATCTCTTTGGCAGCTTCTATCCGATACGTATTGACCCACTCCACGAAAGATACATCCAATTGCTTGTTGATCAATTCAGAAATCCGGTTGGAAGAAATGCCCGTTTGTTTAGTCAACTTGGTTCTTGATAAGTCAGGATCTTTGAACAATTGATCTTTTTCTAAGAGATGTACGAGCAAGGCGATTTCTTTTGAAGCGGTGGGATCTTCATCAGGAAATACTTTAGAGAATCTCACCTTTGAGGCAGACTGCAGGTTCATACTAAATTTTGATTTGATCGTGAAATAGTAGAAAGCAAAGGCTAAGGCCATAATTTCTGTGAAATAAATAAAGCGCATTTGCCAGGTTATTGTTGATTCAGATGGTAGAAAACCAATCTCCACAACATAAGTAATGGTTAATGTGCCAAAGAAACCGAGTAAGAATTTTTCCCAACCCGTAAGACATGTTGTTGAGGCTGTCTTTAAGAAATAGGTGCATACCAGTGACAGGTTACCAATAAATGAGGTTAAAATCAGTGACTCATAAACAACTCTGGATGGTTGGATAATCAGCATGATCAAACCGAGGGTCACCCAGGACAATACGTGTAAGATTCGATGGTTCCTTACAATATCTTTCTTCAAAAAGAAAGTCAAAAAAACCGGGCCATATGATAAGTTGATCAAGTATCCAATTTGACCTGCATAAGGATTTAGAAGGATCTCGAAATTCGATAGTGCAATGACGGTAATGTGTAGTATGAACAGGACTAGAAGAGCTGTAGGCAGTGGCCTTTCCTCAGATTTCCGTTTTGAGATCAAGACGTTGGAAAACAGCACCGTAAGGAGTACAAAGCCGGTAATGAAAAGATAAATATCTATGACCCTGAGCAGGTAGTATTGCATCAGCTTAATAAACGTAAGTGCTTACAAAAGCAACAAGCTCAGTATTGAATCCTTTTAACCCTTAGAGTCCGTATTGGTCGATTAGATAGATAACCGCAGCCATGGCAGCGGCTCCCAACTCGAGTTCTCTCTGATTGACCACTTCAAAGTTGTCGATGCCCGTATGGTGATATTTAAAGTAGCGCTGGCTATCTGGCAAATAGCCAATGGTCGGAACATCCTGAGTTCTCAAAGGACTGATATCAGCTCCTCCTCCGCCTCTTTTGAACTGATGTATGTTATAAGGCTCAAAAAGAGGTTTCCAACTTAATAGTTTATCCTGTTGTGCTTTGGTGCCAGATATTCCGAAACCAATCGGTAGAAAACCGCCCCTGTCGGATTCCATGGCTGCGATGTGATTTTCATTATTCTCATCTGCCAATTGGGCGTACTTGCGTCCTCCCATGAGACCATTTTCCTCATTCATAAACATTACTGCCCTTACAGTTCTCTTGGGTTGATAAGCCATGGCTTTCATGATCCGAAGTATCTCAATAGATTGCACACAGCCGGCACCATCGTCATGTGCTCCTTCAGCCAAGTCCCATGAGTCAAGGTGACCACCTACTGCGATAATTTCGTCTGGCTTTTCAGAACCTCTGATTTCGCCAATCACATTATATGAAAGGACATCCGGTAGCATTTCACAGTGTGTCTCGAAATAGAATTTCAAGTCGGCATCATGCTGCAGTAAGTCGCTAAGTCGATCGGCATCGTTGGTGCTAATGGCAACAGCAGGAATTTTAGGAATATTCAGGCCATACCGTGTACCTCCAGTATGAGGAACGTCATCCTTAAAAGAGCTCAATGATCTTACTAAAACACCAATAGCACCATATTTGGCAGCCTCTGATGGGCCTGCACCCCTTTGGTTAGACGCCCCGCTATAAGCAGAGAACGTATCTAATAGTTTGGCATCCATTGGGCGATTAAAGAAGACAATCTTGCCTTGAATCTGGCCTCTGCCCAGTTTTGCCAGTTCCTGGAAGTCCTGTACTTCAATTACATTTCCCAATACACCTTCCGGACCAGAGCCCACTGAATTTCCTAGCGCAACTACATTAACATCGACTGAGCCCAATTTTTTTGAATTGACAATTCGTCCAATTTCTTTCTTACCCCTTACCCAGTGTGGAACCATAACAGGTTGTAAGTACACGGTATCAAAGCCGTAGGCTATCATTTGCTGTCTGCTCCATTCTACTGCAGCAGCAGCCTGAGGTGATCCACTTAAGCGTCCTCCAATGTTCTTAGTGAGATGCCTCAGCATTTCATAGCTCTCACCCCTTTCTAAAGCCTCGTCAAAGATTTTGCGAATATGAGTTTCATCCTGACTGCTCTGAGCCAAGGATGAAAGTGTTGACACGAATATGAGTAGGAGAGATAGTAAATACTTCATGAGATTGAGTTTTAAGGAGCAGGGTCTGGTTAATCCATCAATTCCGCTTTCTGGAGAATGTACATTAGCTTCATTGGGTCATCTGGGTTGATATTTAGAATGCCTTTAACCTTGATTCTCTTTTCTGTAAACTTGATATTCTTTTCCGAGAATACCTCCACTACCGTTTCAGGGCCAGCACCACCGCAGAAAAAACAATTGGCAAAGGGTAGAGCAGATAACACAAAATAGTTTTTGCCCCGGAGTTCGTCCAGTGGGATCATCCAACCTTCCAGTGTAATTTCTTTACCATTGAGCGCCTTTACATCATCGCTGAAGGTAGGAAAGTCTATTTCGTAGTTGAGCACTTCATCAAAGCGCTTTTCAATTTCAACTTTAGACAGCACTTTCCAGGTGCTCTTTTCCTGACCATAACCAGAAGTAGCGGTAGCGAAAAGGAGGGCTATGATAATAAACTGTTTCAGCACTACTTAATTAAGTCGAAAACCCTGTTGAATCTTATGTTCTGGAAGAAGCCGGCATTTGGATCGGTTCTATCCATAGACCAGAAGATGAACAATGGTTTCCCCACAATATGATCGTAAGGGACAAAGCCCCATGTTCTTGAGTCAGCTGAGTTGTGACGATTATCACCAATCATAAAATAATAACCCTGCTTGAAAGTATAAGTATCAATTTTCTCTCCATCAATGAAAACCTCACTGCCTCTTAACTCAACATTGTCATTATGCTCATAGAACTTAATCACACGGCCATATAAGTCTATATTTCTTGGTGTCAATTCTATTTCCATGCCTTTGGAAGGCATTTTTAGCGGGCCAAAGTTGTCAATTGTCCAGTCAAATCGAGTATTGATTGTGTTGGGGAAATTACCACTCCCATCATAGTTAGTAGAAACAGGATAGACCGGAAGTCCAGATCCTTTAGGATGAAATATCTCTTCTACGCTTTCTATGAAGTCATAATTGGCTAGTTGATCAGCTTTTTCACGGGTGGTGTGAAACTCAAAGCCAACTTTTCCATTGTACCTGTCATTGGGTAGTGCATTGGTGGCATAAGTATCGAAACGGTTCTTATCCGTATAATCAGTAATACCAATCTCTCTTAAATACCTTTGGTGTACTCCTTTATCAGTTTCAGCCAAATAGCTCGTCAACATACCTGGAGGGTTTTCGATCGCCTCACCATTCACATATATCTGTTTGTTTCTAACCTCGAACACATCACCGGGTGTGGCCATGCATCTTTTGACATAAAAAGTCTTTATATCCAAAGGATATTGAATATCAGGTGGGTAGTTGAATACCACTGGTTCCCCAACTCTAGGGTCCCTTAATCCAGGAAGCCTGAAACTTGGCGCTTGGATAATGTCACTGTATGAAGGGATGTCCGTGCCCCAGAACTTTTGATGTGCCAGGGGAAACTGGATCAAAGTTGTTGGAGTTCTTGGCCCAAAATGCACTTTACTCACAAAAAGGTGATCACCGATAAGCATGGAATTTTCCATCGAACCCGTGGGTATAGCGTAGGCTTCAATGAACAGACCGCGAATAATGGTCACAGCGATGAGTGCGAATAGTATATCATTAGCTAATTCTCTGAAGAAACTCCTCTTGACCTTAGGTTCTGATTCGGCTTTCTTTTTTCGCTTTAAGAAGTCGAGCATAAATAGATTTTTAGGCTTTACGTAAGCAGTAAAGGTATTACTAATTTGTCAAAAACTGATGTGTAAAAATTTTATAGATGTTTTGATAACGGAGAAAACATTTAAGGGGTTTTCGTAATTCTATATGATCGGTTTTATTAATTAGCATACCTTCCGTTAATTTGATTTTCAATTGAAATCTCATGATCAGTATTGATGAATTAAGTTTTGGGTATTCCGATCAAAAAGTACTTGCCATTCCTCAAATGGAGGTAAAAGAAGCGGAACACTTGCTGATTTTGGGAAATTCAGGAAGTGGAAAAACCACACTGCTCCATATTTTGGGAGGCTTACTCGCGCCTAAGGAAGGAAAGGTGGTAATAGGGAATACCGATTTGTATAGCCTTTCCGGTCATCAAAGAGATAAATACCGAGGACAGAACATTGGATTGGTTTTTCAAAAAGCTCATTTGATCAGCGCCCTATCGGTAGGAGACAACCTGTTGCTTGCACAGTATCTTTCAGGCACAGCTCAGGATAAGGGTCGAGTTTACGAGGTTTTGGAAGAACTAAATCTTGGCCATAAGGCAGACAAGAAGGTCAAGGCGCTTAGCCAAGGAGAACAACAAAGGGTGACTATTGCAAGAGCATTACTTAATAGGCCAAGGCTTATTCTAGCCGATGAGCCCACGGCAAGTTTGGATGATGACAATGCCATGAAGGTGATTACTTTGTTAAAAAGTCAGGCAGAAAAATATCAGGCTTCATTACTTATTGCCACTCACGATCAACGGGTAAAAGAACAGTTTGAACTTCAACTTAACCTGAGCGCGGCATGAATTTGATTTCCTTAAGTTGGAATTATATAAAGAGTAAGCCACTCAATACGGTATTGAATGTGCTTTTGATGAGCCTGGGTATAGCAATCATACTGGTTTTGATTCTACTCAGTTCTCAGTTGGAAGAAAACCTGGCAAAGAACAAGCGGGGTATCGATTTAGTGGTGGGAGCCAAGGGGAGCCCTCTTCAACTTATTTTGGCCAATGTTTATCACATTGATTTTCCCACGGGCAATGTGAAGTTAGATGAAGCCAAAGCCATTACCAGAAATCGCTTGGTAAAGTCAGCCATTCCGTTGGCTTTAGGAGATAACTATCGAGGCTTTCGAATCGTAGGGACCAATCATGATTATGTCAATCTCTATGAGGGTAACATCAAGTCCGGGGAGATCTGGAAGTATAATCTAGATGTTGTTTTGGGTGCTAATGTAGCAGCAAGACTCGAGTTGAAGGTAGGTGATGAATTCTTTGGAGCGCATGGACTGTCAGTGGCAGATTTAGAGCATGATGAGAGGGCCTATCATGTAATAGGAGTGCTTGAACAAAACGGTAGTGTTCTTGATAACCTTATATTGACCAATATAGAAAGTGTTTGGGCAGTGCATGATCACGAAGAGGCACATGAAGGAGAAGCGCACCATGAAAAAGAACTGGGGTCAGCATTCGAAACAGGCTTTCCTGAAGGAGATGAAGATGACGAGATCACTTCGATGTTGATTCAATACCGCTCACCAATGGGCGCAGTACAAATGCCCAGAATGATCAATGCCAATACTAATATGCAAGCAGCTTCACCTGCCTTTGAGACACAGAGACTCTTTTCACTGCTCGGTATTGGCGTAGATATGCTTAGAAGTTTTGCCTATATCATTATCATAATTGCCGGTTTGAGCATTTTCATCTCTATGTATAATGCTCTAAAAGATCGAAAGTATGACTTGGCCATTATGAGGTCACTGGGAGCATCAAGGGCTAAGTTGTTCGTTCATGTGATGATAGAAGGAGTGATTATCACAACCTTAGGTGGGATTTTGGGTATAATCCTTGGACATGGACTTATGGAGGCCTTGGCAAGGTCCTATGAAAAGTCAGAAGAAGTTGGTGTTTCAGGACTGGTTTTTGTGAACCAAGAGTTCTATGTATTGTTGATTAGTTTGGGCGTTGGGCTGATCGCTTCTTTAATTCCAGCCTTAAATGCTTATAAAACAGATATATCAAAGGTTTTAGCTGAAGAGTAAATTAGAAATGATGAAAAAGATATTTGTATTGATCGTTTTACTTGGACTTGGTTTTTCAACATTTGCGCAGGATGTGAAAATGAAGGGTTCTGAACTCTGGAAAACTCTGGCGGATGTTAGCTATGACATTCAAAAAGATGAGTACGGTGATGTTTTTGTACCTGTTTTTGGTAAAGACATTAAGGGTATTGCTGATCAAATCGTAGAAGTGGATGGCTTCATCATTCCTTTTGATGGTATGTTCAAGCCAACCGAATTGATTCTTTCCTCATTACCAATCAGCGAGTGTTTTTTCTGCGGGTCTGGTGGACCAGAGACGGTAATGGAAATCTCCATGAAAGAAAAGATCAAGTACACAACCAAGCGCGTGAAAATCCGTGGTAAACTAAAGTTAAATGCTAAAAACCCTGACAAGCTGATGTATCAGTTAGTAGAAGGAGTTTTTGTTGGCTTGGCTGACGATAGCTATTAGATTTGCCAAAAATTCAAACGTAATGAAGAAGGTTCTGAGCTTTGTGCTAGTCGCACTTTTTACACTCTCATGTGGAGGAGGCTTTGATGCAAAAGTAGAAGAAGGGAAAATCCTGGATGTGCATGATGAAGTAATGCCCAAACTTGGAGAGGTGATGAACCTGAGAAGGCAAGTACTTGCCAAGGCAAGCGATCTAGCGGAGAATAACCCCCAAGATGAAGCGCTTGAAGGACTAAGAAGCCTGGCTACTGAGTTAGAAGATGCCAGAAAAGGCATGATGACCTGGATGAATGATTGGGCCAAGACCAAAACGCCTCATACATCTGGTCAATCTACCGAAGAAGAGCAGAAAGCCTTCTTTCAAGCTGAAATGGAACGCGTTACCAAGGTAAAAGATGATATCAATTCCTCAATTGCTGCTGCCAAGGATATCCTAAAATAGCTAACTATTGGGATACTATTTCCTCTATTTCACTAAGAGTAACTAGCTCCGTTTTATTGCCCCATGCATTTGAGATATAGACCAGAAGCTCCTGAATCTCTATTGAAGTCATATCAGGGTTTGCTGGCATAGGTTGGTTATAGTTAATGTTATTTACTGTTATAGAACCTTTTAAACCATATTTAATGGTTCGAGCTGCCTTGGTTACATCACTCAATAAATAATCAGAGTTCTTTAGAGGAGGGATTAAAGTTCCCAAACCTTCGCCATTTTCCATATGGCAGTTTTGACAGTACCTGGTGTACAACTGCTTGCCATTGGAGAATAATTGTAAGCCTTTGGTATCTAATCTTGAGTGAACATCTCCATTATCGCTTTTCTCGCCAGAACTGCAACTTAAGACTAAGAATGCCAACAGCAAACTTGCATACTTAGAGCCTTTAATCTTCATACTCGGCTAGTAGCTTGGGAATGTCATTCATTAAAGCATTAACCTCGATCGGTTTTGTACCGTCATAAAGGCCCCTTATTCTCTTTTCCTTGTCGATGAGGATAAAGGCCCCACTATGAATAAAGCCACCAGGAGCATCAGCATCTTCTCCCACAGGAACGAGATAACCCTCGGCACTACCAATGCGATAGATCTCGTCTTGATCTCCAGTGACAAACTTCCATACTTTGCTATCCGGTACTCCCAGACGCATGGAGAAATCTTTTAAATAAGCCACCGTATCATGAGCGGGGTCAATGGTATGGGAAAGAATACCGAATTCAGGGTTGTCCTTAAATCTGTCATATACCCGAAGCATTTGTTGCTTCATGATCGGACAGATGGTAGGGCAGGTACCAAAGAAGAAATCTGCAATATAGACTTTGCCCTCAAAAGAGGCGAGTGTTACTTCCAGGCTGTCCTGATCCCAAAAGGAGAACTCAGGGATGGTATGATAAAGCGTGTCCAATTTGCCATTGACTTCCTTAAACTCCTGCCTTCCTAAAATGGGAAGTTTTTGTGGCCCCTGATGATTACCACATGAGCAGATAGAAACAACTATTAGTGAGATGAATAGAACGGTGAGACCTTGTTTTTGCATCGGGTTTTAAGCTTTTGTTCTTATCTTCTTATAAATACGAATGCCAATCATTAGACCGACCGTCACTAGAAAGAATCCTAGTGTACCCTTAATCCAGTTGATCTCATTTTTCAATACGATAATAAAGACGACAGAGATGAGTATTAGTGTGGATATTTCATTCCAAATACGGAGTTGTGTCGAGCTAAACTTCTTTACATCATTCTGAAGCTGAATGAAGAGTTTATGGCAGAGAAAGTGATATATATACAGCACCACTACAAAAGTCAATTTCACATGCATAAAGGGGAGTTCTAGCATGGTGGGATACTGATAGATCATTGTACTGCCCAGGATCAGTGTGATAATGGCAGAGGGCCAGGCAATAATATACCAAAGTCGCTTAGCCATAATTTTTAGCTGATCACCCAGAATCGTCCTATCAGGCTCAGGTTTGTCCAATGCTTCTCGTTGATAGATAAACAATCTGACACCGTAGAAAAGTCCGGCAAACCAGGTGACGATAAAGATGATATGGAGTGATTTGATATAAAGATCAGCCATAATATGCTGCGGCAAAGGTAGTCATGAATCGGTTAACCGACTACTTTTAACTAATCAAAAGGACCAGCCTTACTTTCTAAAATTGACAGCGTATCCCCAACCTCAATCACTCCCTCATTACTCGGTATAAAATTCTCTCCAAATAGGATTTTATGACCCAACTTTCGATAAGTGGCTAAGGTCTTTAGTGGTTCTTTACCCTTTTGTGCTGTTTCCACGTCAATCGTAGTCATAACACAGCGCGCACAAGGTTTTACACCGTGCATTTCAACATCACCTATATGAATTTTCCTTAGCCGGTCTTCATCATGTACTTCACCTCCAGAAACAATAACATTTGCTCTAAACCTGTTCATAGGTACATGTTCAGTAGCTTTGCTATTCAGCTCAGCTAGTGATTCTTCACTAATCATAAGCACAGGGTATCCGTCAGCAAAACTCACCTTGTCAGTCTTCTTGATGGCATAGCGCTGATCGGCCTGGCGAATACTGTCCTTATGCATGTAAAGCAGGCGTACATTCTTTCCTATGATTTCACTGAACCAGCGATCGACTTTTGTATCAACGGGTTTCGCAGCGCAGGTGTCATCCCAAACGGTAACAGAAACGGGTTCAGTATCCGGTTCAGACATGTTAAAACTTATGGAAGGAATCTTTTTTGACTTATGGCTAATGGTCATTGTGCCTCCGCTTATTTCAGGTTGAAGCAGTGCCATTTCAGGGTAGTCACGTTGGTGTACGAATACGCCATTCTCATCTGCCAAAACCCACCTACGGTCGTATTGCAGGCCTCGTTTTTCTACTTTTGCCTTGTTTAGCTGAATTCCAGCAATGGACTTGATGGGATATATCCAGAGATCGGTAATCTTAAGTGTTGACATTCCTGAAGGTTTAGTACTCGAAAATAAGAAGTACTAATCATTTATCTCCAATATTGATATCGACTTACTCGATTGAGCTTAAGATTGTAGCCGTACCATGTCCTTTGTTCTTGCAGTAGATGAGGATATTGTTTGTCGAAAGTATAGATATTCACTTTATCTTCTTCCAAGGCCAATTCGACATGCCAAACACTGTCTCTCTCACTTACCCTGAAATTAGCATCGTATATTTTCGGCCTCCTGGTTTTTGTATTGATTTGGCTCTCAACCACTTTTTTGTTGAACTCTAAACCATCTTTAAACTTGGTAGCCCTTAGCAGATAAGACAATTGATCTTCCCAGATGAGATCCGTGCCTTCAATTGCCATGTTTCCATCACCGTAGCCATCGAAGTAGCTATTGTAGTCATACGCGTAACCACTTGCGGTCAGCTCAAATTGCTTGAAGGTATTGCCACACCACTCCTGACCTGTATGAGTCATTTTATGCAGTTGCTCTGGCTTTTCTCTTTTAAAGAAGAGGCTTGTCAAGTAATGGTAGGGATAGTTCTCGGTTTCAAAGCGACCAAATTTGTTGACTTTCATTACACTGAATAGATCATCGCGCTTGTAGTCATTCGTCTTTACATTGAAATCCCTATTAAACTCTTCTTTGACGGTAATGTAGGCATTATCAAATTTTCTGACCTTTCCATAAACAATCATTTCAGCATCGTAATGAGCGACTTCAGCTTGACCGTCTTCCCAAACTTTGCTCATTGCCCAATCATGATTGAAGACTTCACTGGCCGGGTATATAATTGATACTGTATCAGCTTGCTTACAGCTGTTGATGACAACCAGGAGTGTCAACATGAATGCGGTGATATACCTTTTCATAAGCTAATCTTTTAGGAATCAATCTAGGACGATGTTGGCCCAGGGACCAAGATCATCTTCGGTATCTACGTCATTAAGTGTTTCAATGACATGATAGTCTAAACGAAGTTTTTTAAAGTCCTCAATGGTATCGGAACCGACTGTTTCAGTACTCCATACCTTCTGCTCAAAAAGTTCTGGTACATACCTCGACATACCGATTGTATAGTAGCCTCCATCCTCAGCTGGCCCTATAATAGCATCTTTGGTCTCTAAGGCCTCAAATGCTTCTTGCAAGTGGGCTTGCGTCATATCATAACAGTCGCTGCCAATGATGCAGACTCTTTTATAACCACCTTGGAAAGCTCGATTAAATGCCGCAGTAATTTTCTGTCCAAGGTCGCCAGGGCTTTGTACAGCTTTTTGGAAGATCGTATTGTCCCAGAGATCTGAATCATCGACATGATCGGAATAATAAACGATCTTATCAGCAGCAAGGTTGATTGTCTCCAATCTAGTTTTCTGCAAAAGTAACTTGTAGACGGCCAAAGCTTTTTCATCTCCAATAGTGGCTGCCAAACGGGTTTTTGCCTTGCCTAAAACCGGGTTTTTGACAAAAATGATCAGTAGGTCTTTTTTCATTTTAGTAGACTGCTGTTCCTCCCTTTAGTAGTGCACTAAAGTATTGATTGTATACATGTACACTATCAGTGAGCTCATTTTTTGAGTTGATCAGTGGTAATTCAGCATTTGACCAGCCGATCAGGCCATCTTGGAGTTCTATAATTCTGTCAAAACCCTCTTCTCTTAGGGCCTTGGCCACTTGATTGCTCCTTAGACCAACAGTACAATATACCATCACTGGTTCGTCCGATTTCAAGATTTTTAAAAGGCTTTCTTCATAGCGTATGGCTCCTTTGAGGTGGCTTACTTTGAATTCTCTTTCATCTCTTACATCCAGAATAGTAAAAGGACTGGCTGAGAGTAACTGAGAGGCTTCTATGGCATCGACACGTTCCAGCTGAGCGCTATTGAAAAATGTGAACGGCCCCCTTTTGTATACCTGATAGCATAAAAGAGATAGCACGATCAATATTCCGGGAACAATGAATTTTAGGTATGCCATTAGTTTAAGGATTCAAATAAACTACTTCTTTTTCACTCAATTGTTTTCTGGGTATTAGAATTCCCGAAAATCTCGTCAAATGAAGCTTAAATGACATTTGATTTTATTATTACCTTGCCAACCCGAGATGAAGCGAAGAAAACTCACAACTAAAGAGCTTATAGAAGGTGTTTTGGCCGGTGATCGTTTGATACTGAGCAGAGCCATTACCTTATGCGAAAGTCAGAAAGCGGATGATATTCGTAGGTCAGAAGAGCTCTTGAAGGCTATTTTGCCACATACCGGAAAATCTATGCGGATCGGAATTACCGGGGTCCCAGGAGTTGGGAAAAGTACTTTCATCGAATCATTCGGAACACTTATAACAGCACAGAGTAAAAAGCTTGCAGTGCTTACCATTGACCCAAGCAGTCAGAAAACCAAGGGCAGTATTTTGGGTGACAAAACCCGAATGGAAGAATTGGCACGCAACCCATTGGCATTTATTAGGCCTTCAGCTTCAGGGAGTGCATTAGGAGGAGTAAGTGGTAAAACGAGAGAGGCCATGCTCCTTTGTGAAGCGGCAGGTTTTGATGTTATTTTCATAGAGACAGTGGGCGTTGGTCAGTCTGAAACCCTGGTGCATGGAATGGTCGACTTCTTCTTACTATTAATGTTGGCGGGTGCTGGAGATGAGTTACAGGGAATTAAAAAGGGTATCATGGAAATGGCGGATGCGGTGGTCATCAATAAAGCAGATGGTGACAATCAAAAAGCTGCACAACGGGCGAAGGCTGAATACCAAAGTGCACTTCACTTATTTCCAGTCGATGAGTCAGGCTGGGTGCCACAAGTAAAGACCTGCTCCGCCCTGGAAAATAAAGGCCTGGATGATGTATGGGAAATGATTACTAAGCATCAATCGACAATGCAAGCCAATGGGTTTTTAGCTGAGAACAGAAAGCGTCAACAGGTGGCTTGGTTTAGGGAAAATATTGGTGAGATGCTAGGTCAGGCCTTCTACCAAGATCAGGAGATTGCAGAAATACTTCCGGAAATTTTAAGTCAGATAGAAAGTGGAGCTCTACCTGCTAATAGTGCAGCCTACCGTCTAATTCAGGGTTTTTTAAGCAAATAAGGTGGCCTAAAATAAAGTTCCCCTGCTTTTCCAGGTATAGACCTTTCGAAGCAAGGGATATAATCGGTCATGATTATATTCAGATAAATTGATTAACCTCTTCTCACGCTTGATGCGCCCGATGTGTCACTGTCAACAGAGGCACCACCTTTGTATCTAACACTAGAAGCTCCAGATGCACGTACATCAAGTTGATCAGTAACATAAACATTAACAGAACATGCACCACCCACTCGAATGTCAGCATCGGTAGTTTCAAAATCGTATGCTCTGTAGATGGATGAACCACTCATACGAATTTTCTGTGTTTTGGCTGAGCCTTCAATTTTCACCACGCTGGCTCCAGAAGCTTCAAAAGACAAGTCATCTGCCTCAAGCTCAATGTTAACTACAGATGCGCCAGATAAATGAAGCTCCATGTCATCCGTTTTTATGATGTCACGTGTTCTTAGGCTTACCGCACCACTTAAATGTATCTTTTTCAATGATTTTACAGTGATATAGGCCTTAGGAGATTCTCTCATTCTACGGTTTCTGCGACTGTTTTCTAAACCGATAACCAATGTTCCACCTCTTACCTCAGCGATCAAAGCACTTCTAAACTGGTCCTCGATTTCTATCTCTAAAGACACTTCGTTGCCTACGCTAATTTCAACAGCAAAAGCCGAACTCACACTAAGTCCATCAAAGTCTCTTACGTTGATTGTCTCACGATCCTGTGCAAAAGCCAAGGTCGAAAATGTCAACATGGCAAAGGCCATAAGGCTCAATCGTAAGGACTTCATTTTTAAATTCTTCATTACTCTAATGATTATTTGCTTTAAAGATAATGTCGATCCTTAAAGGTTGCATGTCAGACTCAAATTCTTTTGTGCACCAGCCTCACATTCACTCAACCTTTCGGTATATTAAAAAAGCTATTGTTTCTTTCTGTCTCTGGTACGACATCCTCAAAGAACCAAAAGTTACATTTTATGTATTATTAGATTCGTTATGCAACACATTGTTATCATAGGAAATGGAATTTCCGGAATCACTACCGCGAGGCATATCAGAAAGAAGAGTGACCACAGAATAACGGTTATCTCTGCCGAAACTGATCATTTTTACTCGCGAACTGCCCTTATGTATATTTATATGGGGCACATGAAATACGAACATACCAAACCCTATGAGGATTGGTTTTGGGAAAAGAACCGAATCGAGCTGAAAAGAGCTTATGTAGAGAAGGTAGACACGGAGAAGAAGGCTTTGACTTTTGCCGATGGATCTACCATGGACTATGACAAGCTCGTTTTGGCAACAGGTTCTAAGTCTAATAAATTTGGTTGGCCTGGCCAGGATCTAAAAGCTGTTCAGGGCCTCTATAACTACCAAGATCTGGAGTCAATGGAGGAGAATACCAAGAATATCTCAAGAGCTGTTATTGTGGGCGGAGGCTTGATCGGTATTGAAATGGCTGAGATGCTACTAAGCAGAGATATTCCGGTGACCTTTCTGGTAAGAGAAAAGAGCTTTTGGAACAATGTACTTCCTGATGGTGAGTCAGAAATGATCAATCGCCATATCAGAGAGCACCATGTAGACCTAAGACTCAATACAAATTTGAAGGAGATTCTTTCAGATGATAATGGAAGGGCCCGAGCTGTAGTAACAGATGAAGGAGAAGAAATTGCTTGTCAATTTGTGGGACTAACCGCGGGTGTTTCACCCAATATTGGGTTCCTGGAAGGATCAGGAATCGAAACCAATCGAGGGATTATGGTTGACCCATATCTGGAGACCAATATCAAAGATGTATATGCAGCAGGAGATTGTGCTGAGTTCAGAGAAACCAACGGAGAACGGAGAAATCTGGAGCAGGTTTGGTATACCGGCAGAATGATGGGAGAGGCCCTGGCCGAAACGATCTGTAACCAACCGACAAAATATAACCCAGGTCACTGGTTTAATTCAGCCAAGTTCTTCGATATAGAATATCAGACCTACGGCTGGGTTTGGGCTAAGCCGAAAGAAAATGAGAACGACTTTTACTGGGAACACGAAGAAGGTAAAATATGCCTAAGGCTCCGTTGGGATAAAAGCAACGATAAGCTTTTAGGAGTAAACAATTTCGGTTTCCGACTTAGGCATCATGCCTTTGACAAATGGTTCAAAGAAGGTAGAACAGTACAGTATGTACTTGAACATCTCAAAGATGCCAATTTCGATCCTGAGCTGTATAAGACATACGAGCAGGATATCATTAATCAATTCAATGCCGAAAACGGTACCAGTATCAGTCTAAAGAAGAAAAGCTGGCAGCGCATTTTACAACTAGTCTCAAATTAGAATATCAAGAAATATGTCATCAGTAGATCCAAGTTTATCTATCGCTAACCCACAGCCAAAGGACACCGATGTGATCCAGAAGGCGGGTTTGGCACTTGCTGGTTTGGGAGTATTAGTTCTTTTCCTCGCTTGGGGAAATGTTGCCATTCCAGCATCTATTGGCCTGCCAGTTGCCCTTCTGGGTATTTTAGTAGGAACAGTCATTTATTCGGCAAGGCTTTACCTAAACCAACCTGAAGGAATCAAGAACAATGGTGTTTGGTTCAAAAGCTTAACGAACCGAGGCGTGCTCGGCTGGGTGGCCGGCATTGTGCTCACGGGCTTCTATGTGCTGCTCTATTGGTATCCTGAATATATCGGCTTCAAAGCAGCAGGAAATGAAGGTATGGTCGCTTTATTCGACCCTCTGAGCATGTTTTTTAAGGGAACCCCAGCGAGTCAATGGTTCGTTTATGGAACGCTTTATACGCTGTGTATAACGGCATTGGGAGTGAAGTTCCTTTTCAAATACCGACATAATCGTTATCAATTTGTTAGAACATTGGTGGTCATTGCCAGTCAGCTATTTCTGGCTTATCTGATCCCTGAGATCTTGGCTGGTCTTAACTACAACGATGTGACCACTGCAAGTGGCGAATACTTAGGATACTTCAATACGGACCTGAAAAACACTTGGCCTTTGGATTATGACTTCTTTTATGATTGGCAATTGAATGCCTTTCAGCAAGAAGCCTATCAGCCAGTAGGAATTCTTTACCTCATTATTGGTATCGCAATGTTTCTGGTAGTCACACCAATCATAACCTACTATGTAGGCAAAAGATGGTATTGCTCTTGGGTTTGTGGCTGTGGGGGACTTGCCGAAACTGCTGGTGACCCTTTCCGTCACTTATCTTCAAAGAAATTAAGCGCCTGGAGACTTGAAAGGTGGTTGATTCATGGGGTAATGGTCTTCGTGTTTGTGATGACTGCAGCAACCATTTACGGATACTTCTGGAATACTGGAGAGGTCTTCGGACTGAATATTTACAACAACTTTCAAAAGCCTTATGGCTTCTTAATAGGAGCAACATTCTCAGGTGTTATAGGCGTAGGATTCTATCCTATGTTGGGCAACCGTGTATGGTGTCGATTTGGATGCCCAATGGCCGGTTATATGGGTATTATCCAACGATTCAAGTCCAGGTTTAGAATCACTACCAATGGAGGTCAGTGTATCTCTTGCGGTAACTGCTCGACTTACTGTGAACAAGGAATCGATGTTAGGGCATATGCTCAGAAGGGTCAGAACATTGTTCGTGCGAGTTGCGTGGGATGTGGTATTTGTTCCGCTGTTTGCCCAAGAGGCGTACTAAAATTAGAAAACGGCCCTGAAGAAGGTAGAACTGATTTGCCACCAATTATTATCGGCAACGAGAGTATTAAGGTGAGTAACTAGTAGTGGGTACTTAGTACCGAGTATTGAGTACTTAGTAGTTAGACAATCGATTTTAGAAAGGCCATCCCAGTAGGAGTGGTCTTTTTTTATTAAGCAGTGCCTATTGCGTAATAAGTAGCGAATACTAGATACTCAATACTAAATACGCTCTACTCATACTCTTCCATTGCCAGCACTTCCCTTACTTGCCCTAAATGATGTTTCAGATGTACGACATAGTCTTGCATAAAGTAATCTAGCGTGGCAGGCTCATTTTCCTGAACAGTGTAAAAGGCAATTTGATGAAGGTTATGGTTGACCCTTTCTTTGTTTCTGACACTATCGGGAGTTTGACTCATAACGTGGGCAATGTGTAGGTTCAGTTGCCTCCAAAGAATAAGTAAATCATGCCAGTTGACGGCCTGGTAGTTTTGCGAAGTGACCCACTCATCCTGATTGTAACCCACACCCACTAAGTCATCCGAATCTTGAGCTCTTACAAAGCGCCCATGATTGTTAGAGGCCGAATCTATTAGGTGGCCAATGATTTCCTTAGCGGACCATTTTCCCGGGCTTGGTCGCTTTTCTGCATCACTTTCTTCTACTGTAATAAGTTGTTCGAAAGCAGCTAACACAACTTCTTTAAGGTTATAATCTCCTGTCATGTGACAAAGGTAATGGAGTTCAAAAGAATATTATTCTCTTGTACTAAGAGTCTTGCCAACGTTTCACAAATTTTAGATAAGCACCTTCGGTTAGTTGAAGAACCCGATCGAAGATGATAGCGAAATTATCGGGGGCTGGTAGTACAATTTCTGATGATGTCCATAGCTGACCATTCAGCCAATAGACCTTGGTCACCTTTACATCCTTGGTGATTTCATGGCAGATTTCCTTGGCTTTGGCGATCTGTGACTCTGAATCCAGTTTGAGATTGGCTAAACGTGCCAGCCTGAAAAAATTCTTATCTTCCATGTCGATGGTAATGTAGTAGCTCCTCTCCTTGTAAAGGAACTTGATATCACCATCACTATCAACCTCTGGTGAGTAACCTTTATCGGTCAAAAAGGCCACATACTTGTCTTGAATGATTTTCTTCTCAAGTTTTTCCTGAACATTAAACTGGGCATGAGCAATTGAAACTGACCCTAGAAAGATTAGAGCAAAAAATAGTCTGATCATCTGATTTAGCGTTTTGGTCGGTACCCTAAATTAAGGATTCAAAAACAAAAAAATGCCATCTCATTTCCGAGATGGCATTCATCAACTAAACTCTAAACTAATTGTATGATTACTTTAACCAGCGAAAGCCAAGGTTAAAGGTTTGTCCTCCTCCGTCATTTCTAGATGCGAAGAAGTTGCTGTATGATAATTCTAATTCTAACTTGCTATTCAACTGGTACTTAAACCCCAAGCCTGCCTGCTGGAACCACTGTGAAAGACCGAATTGATCATCAAAACCATTCGACACTCTTTCGAATCTTGGTGAGTATTGGTAAAGTGCGAACAATGAGGCTTTTCCACTAGGCAAGAAGTAGGAAAGGATACCGGTTACAGGAGTTCTGAAGAAATCTACCTGATCATCTCTGCGAGAGAATCGATAGATTAAATCAGCTTCGGCAAAGAGTCTCCATCTGGTATTGATCTCCATATCATAGAACACTTGCGTAAATGAAGTGTATCTGTCATGGTTTACGAATGTTCCATTTCTGTCTTCTAAGTTAGCAGCCCCCGGAAACCAGAAAGCTGATCTTACGGATAAGTTGGGCAACTGTTTGAAGGGTGTAAACCGGACAGCTGGTCCAAAGGCAGCGAGTGCCACCTCATTCACATCACCAGATTGGAAGATGGGTGAAAAAGGTGAGTTCCCATCGGAAAAGGAACTCACGATTACATCAAAACCAACATTAATCCTTGCGGATTTTGATGCCCCATAATTCAGTGTATACTGCGCATTGAAGAAGCTTTGACGCCCATCAATTGCTACTCTGTCGCCTTCACGGTTTCTGATATTTCTTTGTGTATAGATGTTGTAAAAAGATCTGAGCTCTACTTGTCCTTTTGCCAAGAGTACTGAAGGCGTGAACACTTGAAGGTTTGAAGTAGGCTCATCTGCCTTTTTTGACGCTGAAGCGTTTGTGCTTTGAGCGTTTAGACTCCAGTTATACGTATAGTAAGTGGTCTTATAGTTTGCTGGTATTTTATTGGTTCTATACCTATTGATGTAGGCAATGATGTTATCTGCCTTATCCTTGAAATCGCCCGGGTACCATTTGAAAATTTCTGAAATACCTACTGACTTTTTGCTATCATCTACCTGAATGAATTCATCATTAGAAAGTGCCATCTTAGTACGCTCTAGTATCTGAGCTTCTAGCTTTTCTGGTCTATAAGCAAAGCTGGCAATGGGAGGACAACTCACAGCTGCACATACAAGTACAAAGTGTAGCTTTTCATCACCTGTCACTTTCAAGAGGTTGTCTTTTTCAAGCTGATTTAGCGTGATAGCGCTTCCTGCAATTTGATGCTTTTTGCCGTCAAAGAACCCGCCAATTTCTAAAGGAGACTTGGTAGGATATGCTTTGATGATTCCATTGATTACTGAGATGTTGTATGCATTAATGAAGAATGCTTTTCTCTCGATATCGCTAAGGCTCGCAGTATTAAATGAACCCACTTGGTTGACAAGGCTTTTAAGGTCTTGTCCGTCTTTGGACAAAGTTTTATAATCTACTTGTCCGTTTGATACGTGCTTTTCAAAGAAGGTATCCGCCTCGTCCAAAAAGCTATTTAAGGTTTGCGCAGTGGTCACCATTCCGATGAGTAGACCAAATGCTGATAGTATTAACTTTTTCATTTTTGATTTTGGTAATGTCCTGATTGTGTTTTGATGCTATTGCAATGCGTATTCGTAAATGCCCTGTATGTCTAGCATTTGTCCAAAGATTTCCACTTGCCCGATAAGCTCCATTCTATTGTCCTGAAGTCCTGACAAAGTAGCTCTGGTTTCTAGCGAAGTCTCGCGATCGAAAATGACCATAAGGTTATCAAAGTCAATTTCCCAAACTCCGGTTTTGATTCGCTGATCATCTGCTCCTCCACAGAGTACCGCCCCACCATCATACCGGTAGGTGCCATCATTAAAGAAAGAGAAGGTATCATCGAGTCTACAGTTCTGAAAACCATCCAATCCTTCTAGTTCAAAGGTGATGGCCTCCCACTCACGCATATCGTCATTGGTCAATGCAGTCATGAAAGCAGCTTCCGATGCTGGTAGTCCAATTGGCGAATCAATTTGCACCTGAGGTGCAGGTGACTCTAAGTCGACAAGACTACAGCCACTGAGCATAAAAATGCTGAGCAGCATTGCAATAAGTTTTGTTGTAGGTTTTGTTGTTTTCATAGTTTAAAATTTTTGAATCCGTCTGCGGGATTCAGGACATTAATGAGAAGATGGTTATAATAGTTCGCACATTTATGAAAAAAACTCCCTAATAATCAAAGTGTTAGGTCTAGGTGACATGACCGTGACACTTTCGTGATACTTTATTGGAAATTGATACTTTGGTGATAAAAAAAGCCACCCTGATCAATCGGGGTGGCTTCTTCTTAAATAGTGTTTTCTCAATTAATCTCCATTGGTACTTCAATGGCCAAAATTTCTGCATAGGATTTTGCTTTTACCGCTATGCTATTGGTTTCTGATACACCAACTGCGTCACGGCTCAATAAATTTTCCTCTGCAATCGCTACATCGCCATTCAAAACAAAGAAGTAAACACCGTTGCCCGGTTTCTGGATTTCGTAGTTTATGACTGTACCCGCATCAAGGTTGCTTAGACTGAAGTAAGCATCTTGGTTGATCCAAAGTGCATCTCCATCATCAGGTGAGACAACAGTCTGAAACTTGTTCATTCTAGATTCGATATCAAAAGACTTTTGGTCATACCTGGGTTCAATGTCCCTTTCTTTAGGGAACACCCATATTTGTAAAAACTGGACCTCATCTTCTTTGCTATGATTAAACTCAGAATGTCTCAAGCCTGAGCCCGCTGACATAATTTGTACATCACCCGTCTTGATCACTTCACCAGTTCCGGTACTATCCTTATGTTCTAAATCTCCATAAAGGGGTATGGAGACAATTTCCATATTGTCATGTGGGTGAGTACCAAAACCCTGGCCCCCTGCAACAATGTCGTCATTGAGTACGCGAAGGGCTCCAAAGTGCACGCGATCCGGGTTGTAGTATCCAGCAAAGCTAAAGCTGTGTCGGCTTTTCAACCACCCGTGATCGGCAAAGCCACGACTATCTGATTTGTGTACGACAGTATTCATCTTGATTCCTTTCGTTTATGTTTAAAATACATGTACATACATATAATTAATTTATCCCTGTTTAAGTTCCCTCTAATCCTATCCTTTAAGGTAGATCAAATTCTCGTCAGGGATGAAGGTCAATTTAAACCGATTGATAAAGTCACTACCGAGTATTCCTATGGCATTAAGGGTTCTGAGCATACTCAGGTCCATAAGCTCAAAATCTTGTTCCAGATTTAAATCTCCTTTTCGAATCTTCTCCCTAATCATCGGAAATCCTTGTGGCGATCGAGTCTTCTTAAATGGTTTAGCCCAGTTTTGATCTACTAAGGATATTCCTGAACCGGTGTCTAAAATCACATTTGCCTCTTTTCCGGCAATAAAGATGGGAAGTACGATGTAATTCGAACTCTTAGCATATTCAATCGGGTTTCCGAGCATAGTACGGTCTTCTTCTTTTAAAAACTCTATGGTGAGGTTTTTATAATCCATACTGAAGTTGGATTGACTAAAGAATCCCCAGCCCAGTACAGCGTCAAAGGTGGTTCCCACTTGTTCACTGACACCTTCTATCTCATTGGCAGCACTGAAAAATTCAACAGCTTCCAATTTTCGACCACTTACTTTGAGACTTTTTGCAACACCACTATAGAGGGTCATTGGCTGGCCGTTAATGTGCTGCATTCTATCACCAGTGTCGGTGAGTTTAATCTCCTGTTTTTTGGCTTCTCTGGTAGAAACCATTAAAACATGAGGGTCGCCAAAGTCAATCATTGCTTTTACCTTTTCTCCATTAATCTCTATCATGGCGAAAATGAAGCCTTGCTGATTCTTCTCTATAGGGAGAATATCAGGCTGCTGTGCCAGCATATAAAATGACCCCATCAAGAGCCATACTGTGCAAATCATCCGAATCATACCTGAAATTTAAGACCAGTTTTTGTGAAAAATTGCCAATTAATGTAAAAGAGTCTCAACTAATTCTATGTGCTAAAGGTTATCCAACTGACATTAATGCCTGCCTCTTGAAATAATTTGAACTAAGATGTTCAAAGTGTGATTATGTAGGCTCGTTAATTTTTAGTTTTGCACCAAATTTTGAATTCCCAGGAAAGACCAAATATCAAGGTAGTCATACCTGCCTTTAATGAAGAAATGTCGATTGCCCATGTGGTGAAAGATATTCCTGAAGCTTGGGTAGACGAAGTGGTGGTGGTCAATAATGCTTCAACAGATAAGACTGTTGAAGTAGCTGAGGCGGCCGGAGCTACTGTGTTGACCGAGCCAGCCCCCGGTTATGGAAATGCCTGTCTTAAAGGGATCGATTATCTGAATAATGATGATCAACGACCTGATATTCTGGTTTTTATAGATGGGGATTACTCTGACTATCCGGAGCAACTGCCGGATTTAGTTAAGCCAATTATGGTGGAAGGTATGGATATGGTGATTGGATCCAGAGCAATTGGAAATAGAGAAGGGGGCTCGATGACTTTTCCTCAAGTTTTCGGAAATTGGTTGGCTACTTCCTTGATGAAGTTGTTCTATAAGGTCAAATTCACAGACTTGGGTCCGTTTAGGGCTATCAGGTTCGATAAGCTTATTGATTTGCAAATGGAAGACCGCACCTATGGCTGGACGGTGGAGATGCAAGTGAAAGCTGCAAGACATAAACTCAAATCGACAGAGATTCCTGTAAACTATAAAAGGCGTATAGGTGTTAGCAAGGTGTCTGGCACAGTAAAAGGCACTTTTTTGGCAGGCTACAAGATTTTATACACGATTTTTAAGTATTTGTAATGTATTGGCTGGAACTTATCGTATTGACTTTATACACAGGTGCGCTGTCGTTCATCTTTATATACAGTTTATCTCAGCTCAACCTCGTCTACATTTATCGTAAGGCAAGAAAGAAAGAGTCTATTGCCAAGGCAGCTGTTATTGCAGAAGGTTATGATTACCCCATGGTAACGGTTCAGTTGCCAGTATATAATGAGCTTTATGTGGTAGAAAGGTTGATTGATGCCGTTGCATCTTTCGATTGGCCCAAAGATAAGCTAGAAGTGCAGGTGCTTGATGATTCGAATGACGAAACCGTTGAAGTTATTGCCAAAAAGGTTGCAGAATGGCAGGCCAAAGGGCTTGATGTTCAGCAAGTACAGCGACCAGAGCGCAAAGGTTTCAAGGCAGGAGCCCTACAATATGGAATGTCAATTGCTAAGGGTGAATTCATTGCAATTTTCGATGCCGACTTTGTGCCGCAACCAGACTTCTTAAAGAATAGTGTTCCTCACTTTCAAAGGGACGAAAAAATTGGTGTGGTTCAGACCCGCTGGGGACATATCAACGAAGAGTATTCAATGCTCACCAAACTTCAGGCCTTTGGTTTGAATACTCACTTCTTTGTCGAACAAAATGGCCGTTCACAAGGAGGTCACTTTCTCAATTTTAATGGAACTGGTGGAGTTTGGAGAAAAGAATGTATTGAAGATGCAGGTGGCTGGAAGGCAGATACTTTGACAGAAGATTTGGACCTCAGTTATAGGGCACAACTCAAGGGTTGGCAGATATTCTACACGCCAGATGTGGTGGCTCCAGCTGAGCTACCGGCAGCAATGAGTGCTATCAAATCACAACAGTACCGTTGGACTAAGGGGGCAGCCGAAACAAGCATTAAGTTGTTGCCAAAAGTATTAAAGGCTCCATTGTCATTAGGAACCAAATTTCACGCAACCTTTCATTTATTGAATTCAGCAGTCTTTATCTGTATAGTGGTGACGGCATTTCTAAGTGTGCCG
Organism: Roseivirga sp.; assembly: GCA_965230105.1. Classification (GTDB taxonomy): domain Bacteria; phylum Bacteroidota; class Bacteroidia; order Cytophagales; family Cyclobacteriaceae; genus Roseivirga. The sequence continues at coordinate 136,209 of CBDDKG010000005.1, forward strand.
GTATTGCTCATTAGAAACCTCTCTGACAGCTGGGAGATTTTGATGAATATCTCCATGATTTTCCTAATGGGTTATGCCTTTCTCATCGTTTTCTATTGGAACGGATTCAAGGAGAAACGTGATGGCTTCTGGAAAACAGTCAAAGACTTTGTGCCTCAAATGTTTATGCTTTTATCCGTATTTCTGGGCCTCAGTGTTCACAATGCCGTTGCTGTATTTGAAGGTTTGATTGGTAAGAAAACCCCATTTGTGAGGACGCCTAAGTTTAATATAACAGGCAAGAAAGATACCTGGAAGGGCAACAAGTATTTTAAGAAAAAAATCAATCCCCTGACTGCATTGGAAGGTTTCTTGAGTCTATATTTTGTTGGCGGACTCGGTTTAGCCTTTTATTTCAATGATTTTGCCTTACTTCCTTTTCACTTACTTTTGAGTTTAGGATTTTTGCTGGTGTTCTATTACACTGTCCAGCATACCCGACATGCTTAACAAGAATTCTTCCTGGGTAAACCTAGCCTACATCTTAACAGGTGGCTTGACTATATATATTGGCTACTTTGTTGCCCGTGAGGACACCTGGCTGCTGCTCAGTTTATATTCATTACTCTTTGCTTCAATAGTATTTATCATTCGAAAGACAAATGCTGAAGACGCAGATTTGGGATATTACTGGGGTGTACTACTTCGCCTATTGCTGATCGCAACCTTACCAAAACTTTCTGACGACTTCTATCGGTTTATTTGGGATGGAAGGCTGTTACTCAATTTTGAAGACCCTTATAAATATCTGCCGGCACATCATCTCAATCAAGGACTAACTGGAATTACTCAAGGACTATATGACCAACTAAATTCTCAAGAGTACTTTACAGTCTATCCACCTCTGAATCAAGTCATTTTCTTCATTTCAACACTGTTTTCTCCTGGATCGATTGTATGGTCGGTAGTCATCATGAGGGTGATTATGATTGGCTTTGAACTAGGAAACATTTCCTTGATTAGAAAACTACTAAGGCACTATAGGCTTCCACAAGCTTATGGACTTATCTATGTGCTCAACCCTTTGGTGATTTTTGAAGTGACTGGCAATCTGCATTTCGAGGGGATCATGGTTTACTTCCTGTTGCTAGCCATTTGGCAATATGAGCAAGGTAAACTCCACAAGTCGGCTATCTTCTTTGGCTTATCTGTGGCTACCAAATTTTTACCCCTGATCTTCTTACCGCTTTTACTTAGAAAAATTGGCCTTAAGAAAACGATGATATACGGCCTTATTGTTGCAGCCACACTGGCAGTCACCTTCTTGCCTTTAATCAATACAGCCCATATTTGGGCCATTAAGGATAGTATGGAACTCTACTTCCAAAAGTTTGAGTTCAATGGAAGCATGTACTATCTGGCTCGATGGTATGGATTCGAGACTGAAGGCCATAATATTATTGCCAAATCAGGTAAATGGATGATGTATGCCACCCTGGGTTCAATTGTTCTGTATTCGCTCCTAGGTAAAAAGAAGGATTGGCCAAGGCAAATGGTATGGGTCTGGGCGTTGTATCTGCTTTTCGCCACAACGGTTCATCCCTGGTATGTGATTCCTTTGCTGGCCGTTGCCGTTTTCTCAAAAGTTCGTTTCCCCTTTGTATGGTCTTTCCTGATTTTTCTTACTTATGCCAATTATTTAGGAGGGGTGTATACCGACCGTATTGAAGTGGTGATAGTGGAGTACGCTTTGGTTGGGTTACTCGCTATTTGGGAAATTTTTGGAGGTAAGACCGATAGACTATTCTTTGGAAATAAGATTAGTTGAGCTCGTAGCGATAAGTAATGTGCTTTTTGGAAGGTATTGCTCCCAGGCCTTTATGGATCGCAATCATCTTATCATTGAAGTCACCCACCCAACTTAATTCTACTTCGTTAAGTGGTGTTTCGCTAAAACAGTATTCAAAAGATTTGTAGGTCACGACTGACTCTAATCCAATGCCTTGAAATTTGGGATGTGTTCCCATGACAACCACCCGAACACGATCGATTACATTTTTTCTCTTCAGCATCAGAAACCTGATTTTATTGATGAGGTTCAATTTACCTTTGAAGCGCTTGAAGATTTGATTGACGTCTGGTAGTGAGAGAACAAAGCTTGCCGGCTCCCCATTTACATAAGCGAATTGTACAAGTTTGGGGTCAAGCACAGGTTTCATTTTTTCAAAAGTCTCAAGTACATAGTCCTTTTTGATAGGAGTGAAGTTTTCGAATTCAGCCCAGGCGGCATTGTAAATTGCCATAAAGTCCTCGGCATACTTATCAATTCTTTTTGGATCAAAAGGCTCTGTGGTAATACTTGGTTTGCGCTCGACTATATAGTTGGCGATTTTGACAAACCTGGGACTTAAGCCTTCCTTTAGGTAGAACTTGTTAGTCATTTGCTCCATTTTCACCTGAAAACCATAGTCTTCAAAAAACTTTTGATAGTAGGGGGCATTATAAGCCATGCCATAGGAAGGAGAAGTAAACCCTTCAACCAATAAGCCCCAGTATTGGTCATTTTCACCAAAGTTTATAGGGCCATCTACTGCATTCACTTTTCTTTCTTGGAGCCAGGCCATGGCAGTATCGAAAAGAAGTTTTGCTGCGTTATAGTCTTCGATTGATTCGAAAAAACCAATGCCTCCAATGCGTTTGTCGCCATAATTGGCCTTTTTCTCATTGATAAAAGCGGCTATCCTCCCTATCAGCTTACCATTGTCATCTTTGAGTATCCATCGTGTAGCCTCACCATGGTTGAAGAAGGTGTTCTTTTGTGGACTGAATACCGCACGGATGTCATTATCTAAGGGGCAAACCCATTCAGTGTCCTGAGCATATATAATGCGTGCCACGTCTAAAAACTCATTGGCACTCTTTTTACCTGCTACTTCGGAGATTTGCATACTGACCCTGTACTCTTGAAATGATTTAACAAAGAAATCTGTTTATTTCGAATCTCAGAAGTGGATGAATGTTTTTTTTCCTAACGATCGTTAGAGTAGGCCTTTTTGCCTCAAATCATGGAAGATAATTTTGTCTACATGTGAGGTTTTATCCATTTCTTCAAAAGGCAACCAGGCAACTTCTTCAATTTCTGCTGCTGCCTTTAAAATTCCATCATAATTAGCCAGATAGCAGGTCATTTGGACGATGATACCATCTGCGTGGCCATGGGCTTGTGCGGAAAAGGTACCATAGTATTGAAGCGATTCGGGTAGTAGCTTTACACTCAATTCTTCATCAATTTCTCTCAACAGGGCCTGCTCATCGTTTTCACCCTGTTCTCGCTTTCCACCTGGGATATAAAATGCCTCTTTACCTTTGCTTCGTGCAACAAGGACTTTCTTTTCCTTGATTTCTATCCAGGCCAGTTTGTCTATGAGTTTCATTTAATTGACTTTTTATCTATAATTTAGTTAGAAATGAAAAGGTACCTAACGCTGAGTTTTCTCTGGCCCCTCATGTTCGCACTAGGGTTTCTTTACATCACCGTGAAATACGGATATTTTTTCATTTCTGATAATTCCGCCTGGCTCGATCTGACCTTTGGACTGCTCTTTCTGGCTGTCTTTGGGTTGTTGACCTGGCTATGGTTCAAGGTGGCTTTCGCAAATGTGAAAAAGAAGAAATAGCCTAATGTCAGCTTATTCCTCTTCTATCATTTGTTGTAGAATTTCCTGCGCTGCTTTTGCGATCACAGTTCCAGGTCCAAATACGGCCGATACACCTGCTTCATAAAGAAAATCATAATCTTTAGGAGGGATTACTCCACCTGCGATGACCATAATATCTTCTCTACCAAGCCTTTTTAACTCATTGATTAATTGAGGTATTAAAGTCTTGTGACCTGCCGCCAGACTGGAAGCACCAATCATATGTACATCGTTTTCAGCGGCCTGAAGCGCAGTCTCTTCAGGTGTTTGAAAGAGTGGTCCTATGTCTACGTCAAAGCCGAGGTCGGCAAAGCTTGTCGCGATCACCTTAGCACCACGATCGTGGCCGTCCTGTCCCATTTTAGCAATCATGATCCGGGGTCTTCGGCCATCCAGTTCGGCAAACTGATCAGCCATTTCTCTGGCTTTCTTAAAGTCTTCGTTGTCTTTCACCTCACTCGAATATACACCAGAAATGGTTTGTGTCACAGCCTTGTGTCTACCAAAGACCTTTTCCATTGCAGTTGAGATTTCTCCAAGAGAAGCTCTTTTTCTAGCCGCATCCACAGCTAAATCCAAGAGGTTGCCTTCTCCAGTTTTGGCACAATTAGTCAAAGCTTCCAGTGCTTCTTCTACTGCGTCATGATCTCTTTCGGCTTTCAGTTTGGCCAATCGTTCTAATTGAGATTTACGAACAGCTGTATTGTCTACCTCGAGTAGGTCGATATCAGTTTCTTCATCGACCTCATACCTGTTAACTCCGACAATAACATCCTTTCCCGAGTCGATTCTTGCTTGTTTGCGAGCTGCAGCTTTTTCAATCTTCATTTTTGGAAGACCTGCTTCTATGGCCTTGGCCATGCCGCCCATCTCTTCTACTTCTTGGATTAAAACCCAGGCTTTTTCCACCAATTGGTCAGTGAGATACTCAACATAATAAGAACCACCCCATGGGTCAATCACTCGGTTAATGCCTGTTTCGGACTGTAAGTATTTTTGGGTATTACGGGCAATTTTAGCCGAGAAATCTGTCGGTAATGCAATCGCTTCGTCCAAAGCATTTGTATGTAGGGACTGAGTGTGTCCGAGCGCTGCTGCTAGTGCTTCAACACAAGTTCTGGTCACGTTGTTAAACGGATCTTGCTCGGTCAAACTCCATCCCGAAGTCTGACAGTGCGTTCGCAAAGCCATGGATTTGGGGTTCTTGGGATTGAATTGCTTCACCAGTTTCGCCCAAAGCAATCTACCTGCACGCATTTTGGCAATTTCCATAAAATGATTCATGCCAATGGCCCAAAAGAAAGATAGTCGTGGGGCAAATTTGTCGATATCCAAACCGGAAGCGACACCAGTACGCAGATATTCTAGTCCATCGGCAAGGGTATAGGCCAGCTCAATATCCGCTGTGGCACCCGCTTCTTGCATATGGTATCCCGAGATACTGATGGAGTTGAACTTGGGCATGTACTTCGAAGTATATTCGAAAATGTCACCAATGATTTTCATAGAAGGAGCAGGAGGGTATATATAGGTATTCCTCACCATAAACTCTTTGAGAATATCATTCTGGATGGTTCCGCTGAGTAGGGATTTGTCCACGCCTTGTTCTTCAGCTGCCACAATGTAGAAAGCCATAATAGGAATCACTGCGCCATTCATGGTCATGGAAACGGACATCTTATCCAATGGAATTTGATCGAACAGCACTTCCATGTCAAGAATAGAATCAATTGCTACCCCCGCCTTACCCACATCACCAACAACACGCGGATGATCCGAATCATAACCACGGTGCGTTGCCAGATCAAAAGCAACGGAAAGTCCTTTTTGGCCAGCGGCCAAGTTTCTTCTATAAAAGGCATTGGAGGCCTCAGCGGTCGAGAAACCAGCATATTGACGGATTGTCCAGGGCCTAACGGTGTACATAGAACTATAAGGGCCTCGTAAGTAGGGAGGCTTGCCTGCTATGAATTCAAGGTGCTCAGCATCAGCAAGGTCTCCTTTGGTCACAATAGGTGGGACCGAAATTCCTTCTGCGGTCTTCCAATGAATAGGGCTAGTGCTTTCAGGTGATGATGCACCGCTTGCTGTTTGGTCAATACTCTCAATTTTGGATATCACTTTATGCGCCAAGTCGGCCGTACTTGTCTCTAAATAGTATGATCCAGCAGCGGGATCCACATTTCTCCCCAGATATGATTCGTCATTCAATATGCTAGAGATATTTCTAGCCATACGTTCGGCCAGCACAGTGTTGTCTGGAAAAACAGCATAAAATGGACTGATCAATAGTGCATCGGTTCCACCTGTTATGGCAGACATGGCCATGGTAGTGGCTTGCAACATGAAGTCATGCTTGTCTTCTATCGGTTCATCCCATAAAGGAGATGTACTTAGGATGGTAGGCCGATAGTCAATCACTCCCATGCTTGTCGCAATGGTCTTTATTGCCTGACGGAGTGCTCTGAGACCTGAAATTTCAAGGAAATAGTCTTTGCCAATCCGTTTTTCAAATGCTATGCAACCCAAGCCAACGTTTCTGGAAAGTGCAGCGTTGTCTAGTTCACTAATGGCCGACTTGATCAAAGTAAATAACTGATCTACCAAATCGCCATCGGTAATATCCGAGATAACACAAGTCTTCAATTCGGGAGTTGATTCCTGAAAGAGAACTCCTTTTCCCTTAATAAAACCTGATACCTTGGACAGGTCCGTTTTGGTCTGTTCTAAGTAATTCAGGTACTCCTTATATATATAAGAGGTGTCAATGTTTTCTGATTGAAACGAGACCTGGCAGAACTCTGCCTTAATATCTTTTAGAAGTACCTCAAAAACTGGCAGCTCGCTAATGCTGAAAAGTAATCCGTTGGCACCATTATTTAGGGCATCCAAGGCCTTGCTGTTGGCTTCTTGCGATGATGAGCTGTTTATCAGTTGGTAGTTTGTCCAATGGCGATGACCGAAAGCTTCCGGTTGTGGGTGAACATTGGCCGATTGCGGTAGAGAATCTGGTAAATCGGCTTTGGTATAGAATGGTTTTCCGTGGAAACCCTTGCTTTCCCAAAGCAGCTCTTCAAATGGTTTTCCCTTCAGGTCTTCGACTAATTTAGACTTCCACGATTCGGCTGTCTGCGGTTCGAAATCGGCAAACATTCTTTCCTTCATTTCCTTCAATTTTCTTCTGCGAAAATAAGTCTTTTCTCAACGGCCGCGATATAATTTCAATCAATTGGTATATACCTTGTTTCAATGTCATTATCGCTAGGGAAGAATAGTTATCCACAAAAAGTATGTGGATAAGCCCTTTTTAAGGGGAAAACTATTTTGGACTCTCAGCTCGTTTCACCTTTCATGTTCATTTAATTTTTATCATTTTTGTTGCCCGCCTAAAGAAAAATGTGAAGCCCTTATTGCAAAATGGTTAGATGGTAAAAAGTGAAATTTCGGTTTGGGAGGACTGCCTCAGATTCATCAAGAATCAGGTAGGAGAGCAGAGTTTCAAGACATGGTTCGAACCGATAAAACCTTTAGGGCTAAGTGAATCAACACTTACCATTCAAGTTCCCAGTCAATTCTTTTATGAGTATCTAGAAGAGCATTATGTACACCTCTTGAGAGAATGTGTTCAAAATGAGTTGGGTTCCGAAGGAAAACTAGAGTATTCAGTAATTGTTGATAGTGGTAGTGTACAAAATCAGCCTTACATGGTGACTTTGCCCAACCAGAATCAAAATCAAAAGAAGAATTGGGGAAGGCAGCCGACTGAACCTGAGATGATTAATCCGTTCAAGATGCAATCTTTGGACAAGGATTCCAGGTATTCCAACCTTAATCCAGGCTACAATTTCGAGAACTATATTGAGGGTGATTGTAATCGTTTGGCGAGATCTGCAGGTATCGCAGTAGCTGAAAAACCGGGTATCACCTCTTTTAATCCGCTGATGATATATGGTGGTGTAGGATTAGGTAAAACTCACCTTGTTCAGGCCATCGGTAATACGGTCAGTCAGCAGTCTAGTGACAATTTTGTGCTGTATGTTTCCTCGGAGAAATTCACAACGCAGTTCACAGACGCTATCAAGAATAATAACATCCAGAGCTTTACCAATTTCTATTTGCAAGTAGATACGCTCATCATTGATGATGTGCAGTTTTTTGCTGGCAAGGAGAAAACTCAGGAGATGTTCTTCCATATTTTCAATCACTTGCATCAAAATGGTAAACAAATTATCATGTCGAGTGATCGTGCACCGAGAGACTTAAAAGGTCTTCAGGACAGGTTGTTGTCCAGGTTTAAATGGGGGTTGACTGCCGATCTTCAGATGCCTGACTTTGAGACGAGAATGGCCATCATTATGCGCAAGATGCAATCTGATGGTATTTACATCCCTGATGATGTGGTCGAATATCTTGCATACAGTGTAGATACCAATGTAAGAGAATTAGAGGGTGTATTGATTTCCTTGATCGCTCATGCGACACTCAATAAAACGGACATTAACCTGGAGTTGGCTAAGCAAACCTTGAAGAATATCGTTCACGATATTGAATCCGAGGTGGGAGTGGACTATATCCAGAAGACCGTGGGTGAGTTTTTCCAGATCAGTGTAGAAGATCTAAAGGATAAAACCCGTAAAAAAGAAATTGTGATAGCCCGTCAGGTGGCTATGTACCTCTGTAAAGAGTACACCAATCATTCACTCAAATCTATTGGCTACCATTTTGGGGGTAGAGATCATAGTACTGTAATTCACGCAGTACAATCGGTAAGTGATATGATGGACATTGATTCCAAGTTTTCCAATTCTATGGACGAACTGAGGAAGAAGATGAAAATGAAACTCGTATAAATAAGAAAAGGGGCCAACGGCCCCTTCTTTCATATAACTAATCCTAGTTACTTGATAGAAACTGATTGCACAAAGTTTCTACCCTTTGTTCTCATTTTTACTGTATAAGATCCTTGCTGAAGTTTTGAAAGATCAAACCTCTTCAATGCCTCACCATTGAAACTGTCAGAAGTCAATTTTCTGAAGTTGCTGTCGAATATGGTGATTGACACCGCATCATTGTTATCAGTTGGTAAGATAATGTCTAGTTTTTCGCCATTCTGACGAATAACTGGCTTCACAATGGTTACCTGATCTTCTGAATTGATCCATGCTGAATCTGCATTGATCGATAAAGGAGTTGCGGTGAAACTCATTTCATTTTCAACTTCAATGGTATAGTCACCAGCTTCTAGTGCAGTCAGGTCAAACCTTTTTGCAAATCTCTGTCCTTTGATTGTTTGTGCACTATATAATACTGATCCGTTTTCATCTTTAAGTTGAATATGAGCCGTTGCTTCACCCAGTCCCTTGGTAGAAACTACCACTGACTTCATCCCTACTTTTTCTACATTAACACTTGGTTTGGTGTCATTAGCAATTACGAACGTTGATGCCATAACCATTACGGCTGTCAACAATACTTTTCTCATCGTTTTCATTTTACTAATCGTTTAGGCTTTTAAACCAATTATGACAACAAAGGTATGGGGGCGCCCACAGTTGTACTACTCCAATATTGGTCAATATATGTGTTATTTTAACCTTTAATATGCTATTTTAATCTAGTATTGATAATATAGCGCATATAAGTGTTAATTTTGTGGTGGTTTATGGAACTTACTCATTATAACTTGGTTATGACATTATGAGCAAACAGACAGCCCCTACAAAACCATCTTTAGAGCAGATATTGCCAGCTTTTGGCAGTAGCTTTCTTGTAAGAAGGTATAATAGTTCATGTGAGCATAACCTGGCCAACTGGCACTTTCATCCAGAACTGGAGTTGGTATTTGTCAACGGGGGTAGCGGAAAGCGCCACATTGGAAAGCACATGTCCTATTTCAATGATGGAGAATTGATCCTCATGGGCGCAAATCTTCCACACTATGGTTTTACGGATCGCCACAGTGGTAATAAGTCTGAAACTGTAATCCAATTTAAGCAGGACTTTCTTGGTTCGGACTTCTTCAATATTCCTGAAATGGGCTTGGTGAAAAGACTTCTGGAGTTGTCTAAGAAAGGCTTGGTTTTTAATGGTGAAACAAAGGAGAGGATAGGAAAGAAAATTGAAGCTCTGGCCTGGGCCGATCAATACGGCCGACTAATCGGCCTGCTATCTATTCTAAAGGAGTTAGCCGAATCAAAAGAGTACACAGTGCTAAATGCCGATGGCGTGGCCGTAGCAGTCAACTCTAAGGAGAATGACCGGATGAACCTAGTTTATAATTATATCCGAAACCACTTCAAGGCGCATATCTCTTTAGAAGAGATAGCAGATGAGGTGAGCATGACCGTACCGGCCTTCTGTAGATATTTCAAGAAGATATCACGCAAGACCTTTACAAAGTTTGTCAATGAATTTAGAATTGTTCATGCCTCAAAGCTTTTGGCTGAGACTTCTATGACTATTACCGAAGTCAGTTTTGAGAGTGGCTTCAATAACTTCTCCCACTTTAATAAGTCCTTTAAAGAGTTTACAGGCAAGAGCCCATCGGCTTATCGGAAGGAGTTTGATAATATCATTGACAATAATTAAAAAAACCCGATTCATTTGAATCGGGCTCTTTTTATCTACTGAATCGATACGTTTCAGTGCGTTGTCTTCCATTTTTATCTACTATCTCAAAGTAGATTCTTCCATAATACTGTTCTATATAGTTGGCCAGTGCTTCTGGGTTATTGGCGTACTTTCTGTTGACAGCGACTATAATATCTCCTTCTTCAATGTCATCGAGTTTTCTGAAGAAACCTTTCTCCTTATCGATTTTGCTCACTTTAACCCCATAGCGTAGCCTGAGACTTTCTCTTTCAGATTCAGTTAGGGCCCTGAATTCAGCACCCAGATAACCTGAGAAATAAATATCATCTTCATCCAGCGAATTATCACTGCTCAGAATATCTGTATTCCCGAGAATATTTTCTAAGGTTAGGTCTGTCTCGTAGAGTCTTTTGTTTCTTTCATATTGAACTGTAATGTCATCTCCTGGCGACATGGAATTGATCACTTCCTCAAAGCTCGATTTACTCGATACTTTTTGGTTGCCAATTTTCCGGATCACGTCACCCGATTCCAGGCCGGCCTTATCTGCGGCTCCGTTTCTTCTAATGGATTGTATGAGTACGCCATCCAAATCTCTTAACCTTTCTTCCTGAGCAACTTTTTCATCGATTTCGATTACTTCGGCACCGGTATAAGCCTTTTGAACCACTTTGTATTTCTTAAGGTCTTCAACGATTTTTTCGACTACATCGGAAGGAACCGCAAAGCCATATCCTGCATAAGAGCCGGTTCTTGAAATAATGGAAGTATTGATCCCAACCAATTCACCTTCAGTATTTACCAAAGCACCACCACTATTGCCGGGGTTAATCGCTGCATCCGTTTGAATGTATAATTTGATAGGGAAATTTTCTCTGATTGCTTTAGAGTCACTTCCAATGGCACTGACGATGCCTGCGGTAACCGTTGATGTCAGGTTAAATGGATTGCCTACAGCTAATACCCAGTCGCCTACTTTCACATCTCGGCTTGGTGCAATGTCAATGGCAGGAAGGTCATCTGCATCTATTTTTAGGACTGCAATGTCCATGCTCGGGTCAGTACCTACTAATTTGGCTTTATAAGTTCTTTTTTCGTGCTGTACCTCAATGGCATCTGCTCCTTCAATCACATGATGATTGGTAATGATATAACCGTCTTCAGAGTAGATAACTCCAGATCCAGAACCAATGGCCACACCATTTTTAGATCCACCTCTGCCACCATAGAAATATTCCATAAAGCTCATACTTCTTCGGCTGCGCTGGATGTTTTTGATATAAACCACGCTACTCACGGATTTCTCAGCGGCTAATCGGAAGTCTACCGGTAAGGCAGCTGGGGCTGACTCATAGCGATCATTAGGCTCATAATTGGCCTGCTGAAAGTTGGCTGGTACCTCACGAATAACTTCTGTGATCGTGTTGGGGTTGGATAGTTTCTGATAAGTAAAAGCTCCTGCGATTCCACCGACAAAAGCGATCAGGACTATGGCAATCTTACTCTTCATATTCAATTCTTTAATAAGCAATCTAAAATGCGCTCTTGAGATATAACTGACCTATTCGGAGCGCGCTGTGTTGTCAGTTTTCCTTATTCAAACTTACGCTTAGCAGATGAAATGGGTTTATCTGCTGTGTTAATTATAGTTAAATGAGGCTCTCAAAAGCAAAACCATGTTAAAAGGTCTTTTGTTGAATAAGGGTATTCACAAACACTGATGGTCATGAGCATTTGGTGACCTTTTAAAAAGGTCTAAATTTGCACCGCTGTCAGCAGATTCAAGATCAATGAATTAGGCTGAATTAGATTCAATAAATAAATCCATTTGTCAGCAAAAAAGCATATTGCCATTCTTGGCTCAACAGGCTCTATTGGTACCCAGGCACTTGATGTGATCAGGGCTAATCCTGATAAGTTTGAAGTTGAGGTATTAACGGCTATGAACAATAGCGAACTACTGATTAAGCAGGCCAAAGAATTCAAACCGAATACCGTGGTGATCACGAATGAGGATCTCTATGATGAGGTTTTCGACCAGTTGGATGCACTTGATATTAAAGTGTATGCCGGAACCAATGCTTTGAGTTCGGTGGTGCAAATGGATACCATTGATATTGTCTTGACAGCCCTGGTAGGATATGCCGGTTTAAAACCGACAATTTCGGCCATAGAAAGTGGAAAGAATATCGCCTTGGCCAACAAGGAGACCTTAGTGGTGGCAGGAGAGTTGATTACCTCTCTGGCGCAACAGAAGGCAGTCAATATTTACCCTGTCGATTCGGAGCATTCGGCCATATTCCAGTGCCTGGTGGGTGAGTTTCATAACCCCATCGAAAAGATCATTCTTACAGCATCCGGTGGGCCGTTTAGAGGGCGAGATCGTGAGGCATTGCTCCAGGTGAAGAAAGAACAGGCGCTCAAACATCCGAATTGGGATATGGGTGCGAAGATTACGATAGATTCGGCAAGTCTTATGAATAAAGGACTTGAAGTGATTGAAGCCAAGTGGCTTTTTAACCTAAACATGGACCAAATTGAAGTGGTGGTTCATCCTCAATCAATTATTCATTCGATGGTACAGTTCGAGGATGGAAGTATTAAGGCACAAATGGGATTGCCCGATATGAAACTTCCCATTCAATTTGCTTTGAGCTATCCTGATCGTATTAAATCCGATTTTCCGAGGTTCAATTTCATGGACTACCCAGAGCTCACTTTTGAACAACCGGATATCGAAACCTTTAGAAATTTAGGCTTGGCTTTTGAGTCGATGAGGCAAGGGGGTAACATGCCTTGTATATTAAATGCAGCAAACGAAGTAGCAGTAGCCAAGTTTTTGAATGACGAAATAGGCTTTTTGGAAATGTCTGACCTAATTGAACATTGTTTGGCCAAGACATCTTTTATTAACAAGCCAACGTATGAGGACTATGTCATGTCCGACAGAGAAACACGAGAATTAGCAAACGCATATAGAAATTAATGGAAACCATTGTTCAAATAGCCCAGCTACTGCTGGCGCTTTCAATTTTAGTAGGGATACATGAGGGAGGTCACATGCTGACAGCCAAAATGTTTGGTATGAAGGTCGAGAAGTTCTTCATTGGTTTTCCTCCAACCATATTTTCATTTAAGAAAGGAGAGACTGAATACGGTCTTGGAGCCATTCCATTGGGTGGTTTTGTAAAAATCTCCGGTATGATCGATGAGTCTATGGATAAGGAGCAAATGGCCAAACCACCACAGCCCTGGGAATTTAGGTCTAAGCCGGCATGGCAACGTTTGATCGTTATGCTTGGTGGTATCATAGTGAATGTAGTGGCAGGAGTTATTGCCATGATCATTTTGACCTATAATACAGGCGATGAATATGTACCAAGCGAGGTTGTCATGGAAAGTGGTATTCAGGCTTTCGATTATGGTGAGCAATTCGGTTTCAAAACAGGTGACATCATCCTTAATGTTAATGGGGAGTCTTACGAGCGCTTTAGCGAGGTGACCAACCCTTCAGTTTTTCTTGAGACTAATGCCTATTACACTGTGCTGAGAGATGGACGGCAGGTTCGAATAGATGTACCAAGTGATGCACTCGACATTATGTCAAAGGATAAAGGGTTTAGAAACAATTATATCAACCCTAGGCTTCCATTTTTAGTGGCCTACCCAAATGACAAGGAATATCAGGCCAGTTCAAATGCTAAGAATGCGGGTGTTCAAATGGGTGATAAGATTACCTATATCGAAGATGTGAAAATCGACTTCTGGGATCAGATGAGACCAACTTTGGCGCAGTATGCTGGCGAGTCAGTGTTAGTGAAAATTGACCGTGATGGAAATGAGCTTGAATTTAATATTCCGGTCAATCCAGATACAACCATTGGCATTATGGTGGGTTCAACACTTGAAACGGCCGTTAAGGACTACACCTTTGGCGAGGCTGTTACAAAGGGAACCTCCGAGGCATTTGGAATGGTAATCCTGAATGCTCGGGCCATGGGAAAAATGTTTACAGGTGGATTATCTGCCAGAAGCCTCAGCGGACCTATCGGAATTGTTGAAATGTTTCCTAAAACATGGGATTGGAATGCTTTCTGGTTCACCACAGGTTTTATTTCTATGATTCTAGCCTTTATGAACTTGCTACCTATACCTGCACTGGATGGTGGTCATGTGATGTTCTTACTTTTCGAAATGGTTTCAGGCAAAGCACCGTCTGATAAATTCCTGGAAGGGGCTCAAAAGGTAGGTATGATTATCCTTTTGGCTTTGATGGTGTTCGTCTTTGGAAATGATATACTGAAACTATTCGGGATATAGCCTAATCATTGTTATTGTTGAACTGGTTCTTAGGCGGATCACGATAGATTTCGAATTCGACTCGTCTGTTCAATTTTTTGTCTTCTTCGGTTTTTTCTTCCTTGATAATGGGTAGTTCACTACCATAACCCATGGCGAAAATTCGTTGTGGGCTGATGGACGCTTTGCCCAAAATGTATCTTTTGATGGCGTCTGCCCTTTGCTGTGATAGCTTGAGGTTGGAAATTGGATTGCCACTGGAATCCGTATGTCCTGATATATTAAGATTAAAAGTTGGGTTATCGATCAGGAAGTCAATGACCTTATTCAGGTCAGGTTCCATAACAGGTAAAATCTTTGAACTGGCATTTTCAAATTCAATTGTGGCAAACTCAATTTTACTGCCCACTTGCTCAACAACCCCCTCGTAGTCAGTATCTCCATCCAGAAAAAACAGTTTTTCTAGCCTAAAGAAGTCATCTCCCTGAACGATCAATAGGTAATTTCTTTGGTTAATCAGATCAAACTCGAATGTCCCGTCATCTCGGGCAAATTTAGGAGCCACTTCAATTCCTTCATCTAAGTCTATAATAGAGACGATAGCATTTTTTGGGATTTTACCCGTGACTTCACTGATTTTGCCATTGAACCGAGTAGTAGCCAATGGCTGGCCTGCCATGGGTAATGGAAAAGAGTAGAGGTCCAGGTTTTTCATGCTCTCCTCTTTGGATCTGGAATAAAATATGAAATCCGATTTTGCATCAATACTGAAGTAGAACTCTGTGCCTATGCCATTGACCAATGGGCCAATATTAATAGGTTCTGACCATTGACCAGATGTTTTGTATGCTTTGTAGATGTCATAGTCACCAAAGTTGAGAAGATGACCGTTACTGCTGAAGTAAAGCACATCAAATTCGCGATGGTAAAAAGGACTCACCTCATTGTTTCTGGTATTGATGATGGGGCCAAGGTTTTGCGCTTCACCCCACCTTCCTCTTTTATCTTTTACGCTATAGTATAGATCGGCAAGGCCAAATCCCCCTCTTCGATCAGAGGAGAAGTAAAGTGTGTCTTCGGTGGCGTTAAGACTGGGGTGTGAGTCCCATTGATCTGAATTGACTTTTTCTCCCAGGTTCTCAGGTTCGGTCCACAAGGTGTCTCCTTGAAAATTGGAAACATAGAGGTCGCAGTTGCCAAAACCATCGGGTGCCTCGCACCTTGAAAAGAAAAGAGATTTTCCGCTTTGCGATAAGTAACCAGAGCCATCATTATAACGTGAGTTGATTTTGGGAATCATCTCCGCTGTACCCCAACCATTACCTGTATTGAGGGTGTAGAAGAGATCTTCATTCACGTATTTGTTGATTCCTGTGTTTACTGAATTTCGCTTTGAAGTGAAAATCATGACTGAATCATTGCTGGAAACCATAGGAGCATAGTCTTCGCTGACCGAATTGACTCTTGGGCCCATGCTGGTCAAAACACTCCTTGGAGGAATTAGCGTATCAACCTTTCTTCTGTACTCCACTAAATCATAATAGTATTCCAGGGGAACAAAGTATGACTTCTTATTTCGATCTAATGAGTCATAGCGTGCCATGATGGCTGGAATATCTAAACCCTGTCTGTAATGCTTGAGCACCATTGCATACAAAGGCTTGGCCTCTTCCGGAGATCCAAATATCTCGGTTAGCTTGGCGAGTCGCCAAATATAGTAGGTCTGAAGGGCAAAATTCTGGGTGCCGAAATTGGAAACGTATTTCTTGAGTTCTGGATAAAGCGCTTGCCAGTTACGTTCTCTATCCAATTTTTCAATCTTCTTTTCCAGTTTTTTGTTGAGGTAAACCGGTGTTTTATTGATGTTGGGGAAGGAAAGATCGGAAATGTCAACAGCAACCGAATCAGAATTCAGGGCGACTTTTTTAGTCCTTTTTTTGAAAAGCTGCCCATGCGCTGCAAAGGAGTAGCAGAGTAGAAGGAGTGTCAAGACAATGCCTCTTCTTAGCATGGATCGATAACTGTTGATAATAGGTGAATTTAGGAAAACAAAGTTATCCGTTTTACGGAACAATGAAAAAGGAGTTCATGACAACAAAACGATTGGCATAGCGCTTGCAATATGGGGAGGACTTAATTTTTCTGACATTATGTGTCAGATTGACACCTCATTATGAAGATTGATAAGAACACAATAGGATCCATTTTAGCGGCAGAGCTAAGTGAAGAAGAGAGTGGAGAATTCATTCAAATGATTGCTCCAGATGATGAGGACAGTACGCAGTTAGCGGATCTTCCTGAAGAACTTCCGATTTTGGCGGTTCGCAATACCGTATTATTTCCAAGTGTCCTTATTCCGATCACTGTTGGAAGGCAGAAGTCCATCAAGGTGGTAAAACAAGCCTATAAAGGAGATAAAATCATTGGGGTGATTACTCAGGAAAACCCTCAGGTGGATGACCCGAAAGCTGGGGACCTTTATAAGGTAGGAACGGTGGCAAAAATTGTAAAGATGCTAGTGTTGCCTGATGGCAATACAACCATCATTGTTCAAGGCAAGCAGCGGTTTCAAGTCAATGAGTTTATGGCTACCACACCTTATTTGAAGGCCAAAGTGAATTACTTGGAAGAGAACTTTCCTAAAAGGCTCTCTAAAGAAGTAAAAGCAGTTATTCAGTCGATTCGCGATACGGCTAATCGTATTATGACATTGAATCCTGAGATTCCTAAGGAAGCGCAAGTTGCCCTCGAAAACATTGAAAAACCTAGTTTTTTGGTTCACTTCTTATCCTCCAATATCAATGCTGAGTTGAAGGAAAAGCAGGATTTACTCGAAATCAATGACGGTGTTGAGAGAGCCACTCAATTGCTTCAGCATTTGATGAAGGAGGTTCAGATGCTCGAATTGAAGCATGAGATTCAGAACAAAGTACACTCTGATATAGATCAGCAACAGCGCGATTATTTCCTTCGTCAACAGATGAAAGTACTGCAGACGGAACTCGGAGACGGAGGCCCGGAACAGGAAGTAGAAGAGCTTAGAAGAAAAGCAAAAGAAAAGAACTGGCCTGAAAAAGTGGCCAAGCATTTCGATAAGGAATTAGATAAGATTCTTCGCATGAATCAGATGGCGGCTGAGTATCCGGTGGCCATGAATTATGCGGAATTGATGGTTGATCTGCCATGGGGCGAATACTCAAAGGACAACCTGGACTTGAAGCGGGCCAAGAAGATATTAGAAGATGATCATTATGGCCTAGAGAAGGTGAAAGATCGCATTCTAGAATACCTGGCAGTACTCAAATTAAAGAATGATCTGAAAGGACCCATCCTTTGTCTGTATGGACCTCCTGGCGTTGGTAAGACTTCATTAGGGCGTTCAATTGCCAAAGCCCTTGATCGACAGTATGTCAGAATGTCACTAGGCGGTGTTCAGGATGAAGCAGAAATCCGCGGCCATAGAAAGACTTATATCGGAGCTATGCCAGGTAAGGTGATTCAAAATATTAAGAAGTCGAAGTCGTCTAATCCGGTATTTGTATTGGACGAAATAGATAAGGTAAATTCTAACTTCAGAGGTGATCCGTCTTCCGCTTTGCTAGAGGTGCTTGATCCAGAGCAAAACCACGAGTTTACAGATAACTATCTCGAAGTAGAGTATGACTTGTCAAAGGTACTCTTCATTGCGACAGCCAATTCATTAGATACCATTCAACCTGCCCTTAGAGACAGGATGGAGATTATTGAAGTTTCAGGTTATACTATTGAAGAGAAGGTAGAAATAGCCAAAAGGCACTTAATCCCTAAGCAAAAAACTGAGCATGGTTTGAAGCCTAAAGACGTCTCTTTTGACAAGAAAGCCATTCAGTTTATAGTCGAAGGATATACAAGAGAATCAGGGGTTAGGAGTCTTGAGCGGGTTGTGGGTTCCGTAGTTAGAAGTGTGGCAAAGTCTATCGCGCTGGAAGAAGAGTACCCTAAAAAGATCACCACTGAGTTTATAGAAAAAGTATTGGGAGGTCAACGCTTCGACAAAGAGATTTACAATGACAATAAGAATGCCGGTGTCGTTACAGGTTTGGCCTGGACGGCAGTTGGTGGGGAGATTCTCTTTATCGAATCTAGTTTAAGCAGGGGCAAAGGTAAGCTTACCTTGTCGGGTCAGCTAGGAGATGTTATGAAGGAATCTGCCATGGCAGCCATTTCTTATCTCAAGTCGAATGCCGAAGCTTACGGTATTAATTATAAAGTTTTCGATAAGTACGACTTGCATATGCATGTTCCTGCGGGAGCAGTGCCCAAGGATGGACCTTCTGCAGGCATCACAATGCTCACTGCATTGGCCTCATTATTTACCCAAAGAAAGGTGAAGAATAAACTGGCAATGACCGGTGAGATTACCTTGAAAGGAAATGTACTCCCAGTAGGTGGTATCAAAGAGAAGATTCTGGCGGCCAGAAGAGCGGGTATCAAGGAGATCATCTTGAGTAAGAGAAATCAAAAGGACATCTCCGAGATTGATGCGCAGTATACCAAAGGTTTGAGCTTCCACTTCGTGGAAAAAGCAGACGAAGTCTTAGAGATTGCCTTGATGGGTCAAAAAGTAGATAATCCAATCAAATTTGTAGTTGAGGACTAAAATTCAACGTATTTTCAATAGAGATCTATTTGAATGAGGAAAAACCGACTGCTGTTGTGCACATGTCTTTTGTTATGTTGGCAGTTTGCCAATGCGCAGCTTGGTGGCAGTCGTGCCTTTGAATACCTGAATTTGCCCAATAACGCCAGATTAGCGGCTTTGGGTGGGGCTAACATTACCTCGGGGTGGTATGATCCTGGTCAGGTTACTTCCAACCCTGCAATGCTCAATGATACGCTTGAACATCAACTGGTGATATCAAGGCTGGGTTACTTTGCAGATATTGCCAATACCTCAGTAACCTACGTTACGCCTATTAAAAAGTACGGCACATGGGCATTTCACTTGGACTATCTGAATTATGGAGATATCCAAAGTTTCGATGAGGCAGGGTTTTTAAATGGTGACTTCAGCGTAAACGAATACGCATTTTCAGTTGCCAATAGTCAGGCATTTGGGCCATTTAGGGTAGGAGCTAATTTAAAGCTTGCAGTATCTGACTTGGCTTCTTTCCAAGCTTCGGCATTGCTTCTTGATGTGGGAGGTACTTTTCTACATCCTGAAAAAGATCTCACAATTGGATTTGTGATTAAGAACATTGGCTTTTTGATTTCAGATTATACTGAAGAAAACAATAGCCAGCTTCCCACTGATATTCAGTTGGGAGTTTCGTATAAACCAGAATTTATGCCTTTTAGGTTTTCTATAACGGCCAGAAACCTGGTGAGATCCGATGTTACCTTTTTTGATCCATCAACCAACTCACTCTTCGGACAAAGTGGTGAGCCAGGTTTTGGCGAAGAAATTTTTAGAAGGCTGGTTTTTGGGGCAGAACTGATCGCCTCACCGAACTTTCAATTGAGGTTTGGTTATAACCATTTGCTAAGGCAGGAACTTAAGCTGGAAAATGCCAGTGGGGGAGCGGGCTTTTCTTTTGGCTTTATGTTCAAAGTAAAGAGATTTGAATTTGCCTACAGTCGGGCTTTGTACCACACGGCTGGGGGCAGCAATACACTTCAGATGAATCTTAATCTGGATGGTATTATAAACAAGAATTGAAATGATTGATAAAAGTTATTTGACTCCAAGGCAGATCGTTGCCGAACTGGATAAATATATTATTGGGCAGGCTGATGCTAAAAAGAACGTGGCCATTGCCTTGAGAAATCGATGGAGGCGCATGCATGTGCAATCTGAAATGCAAAAAGAGATTGTACCTAATAACATCTTAATGATTGGTGCAACAGGTGTGGGTAAAACTGAGATTGCCAGAAGATTGGCCAATATTGCAGATGCACCTTTTACCAAAGTTGAGGCATCTAAGTTTACTGAAGTAGGCTATGTAGGAAGAGATGTTGAGAGCATGGTACGCGACTTGGTTGAGCAATCAGTCAACCTGGTAAAGCATTCAAAAAAGGAAGAGGTAAAAGAGAAGGCTGAACAAGCGGTAGAAGATATCATTCTTGATGCGCTTATTCCTCCGGTACGTTCTGTAAAACCTAATACAGGTTTTCAAACAGAAGAGAAAGAGGCATCACAAATGAGCGATAGCGAGCTGAATGAAAAGACACGTGAGCGTTTTAGAGATAAAATCCGGTCAGGAGAAATTGACGATCGCAAAATTGAGATTTCCATCCAGGCCTCATCTAATGGCTTAGGCATGGTTGGAGGGGGTATGGACGAAATGTCCATGATCAACTTGCAAGACATGATCAGCAACGTTATGCCCAAAAAGCAGAAGAAACGTAAGGTTACCATCGCTGAGGCAAAGAAACTTCTAATCGAAGAGGAAAGTGCAAAACTCATTGATATGGATGAAGTCAAGGAGGAAGCGATTGCCAAAGCTGAGAATACTGGGATCATTTTCATTGATGAGATTGATAAGATTGCCGCGGGTTCAGGCAAAGGAGGAAGCGGTGGCCCTGATGTAAGTCGTCAAGGCGTTCAGCGCGATTTACTTCCTATTGTAGAAGGTAGCGCTGTGAATACCAAACATGGTATTATCCAGACTGATCATATCCTATTTGTAGCAGCTGGAGCATTCCATGTAGCAAAGCCATCAGATTTGATTCCAGAGCTTCAAGGTAGGTTCCCGATCCGTGTAGAACTCAACAGCCTTACTGTAGATGACTTTTATCAAATTTTAAAGGCCCCTAAGAATGCTTTGACTAAGCAATACGAGGCCTTGGTCGATTCGGAAGATGTGGCTTTGGAGTTTACCGATGAAGCCTTGAAGGAAATTGCTAGTTTGGCCTTCCAGATTAATGCTGAAGTGGAGAATATTGGAGCGAGAAGACTGCATACGGTTATGAGTAAGCTGTTGAATGACATTCTTTTTGACATTCCTGAACAAATTCCCCCCAATGCGAAGGTTTCTATTACCAAAGAAATGGTGAACGATCGCCTAAGTGGCCTGATTGAGGATAAAGATTTGAGTGAGTTTATGCTCTAGATTTAGGGAAGTCATAATAGAACTTTTCTCCTTCATGATTTTGAATCTCCTTCCATGATTCAAATGGAAATTCAATACCGCATATTGCACAGGTGGGGAGATTGTAGAGATTGAAATCAGATAATTTACCGATCAATGAGGTAAGCCCTGGGTTATGACCGAAGATCATTAGGTGAGTCACGCTGTCATCAATATTTGAAATTACTTCTACAAGCTTTGAGGTACTTGCATGATAGAAGCGTTCATCATCGAGTAGCTTTTCGTTGGAGATATCCAGCGTCTTTGCGAAGCCTTTTGCAGTGACCCATGCTCTTTTTGCAGGAGAAGCCACAATGAGGTCTACTTGATAATTCATTTCCAAAAACCGATTGGCCATATCAGGGATGTTCCTTTTGCCTCTCTTATTTAATGGACGGTCAAAGTCAGATAGGTAAGGGAAATCCCAGCTGGATTTGGCATGTCGTACGATAAATAGCCTTTTCATACCTCTAATTATGGTAAGTCCCAAAGTAATTACTAGCTTTGACACTTTATTTATTTTATAATCTTTAATACGAATTACAATGAAAACAGGTACTGTAAAATTCTTCAATGATGAGAAAGGCTTCGGCTTCATCGTTGATGACGAAAATGGAGCTGACGTGTTTGTTCACGTTTCCGGTACAGTAGATGCGATTGAAAAAGGTGACTCAGTCTCTTTTGAAATCACTGAGGGCAAAAAAGGCCCGAATGCGACTGATGTCAAGAAAATATAATTATAAGAGTTATAGATTTTTGATTACCAACCCCGGCCTAGGCCGGGGTTTTTTATTTTAATGACCTTCTTAGTCATTCCATAGACTTTCAGCGGTATAATATCCGCCTTCTCTTTCCCAAAATTTACCATCCAGAAAACGATAACCTCTATCTAATCCATTGATCCTGTCCATTTCACCATCGCTTAAGGCAATATTTGCTGACTCTAGGTTTTGTTTTAGCCTAGTAGGATTCACGGACTTCGGAATTACGCAAGTACCTCTGCCTTCAGCCCATTTAATTAATATTTGAGCTGGGTGCACACCATGAGTATCAGCAATACTTTTGAGTACCTCGTTTTCAAACATATCTGGCTCATCGCTGCCTTTCATACCTGCGGATCGATCCCTTGAACCCAATGGAGAATAGGCGGTATAAAGAATTTGATTATCAGAACAGAATTGGAAGAGTTCATTTTGGGCCAACAATGGATGAGACTCTACCTGATTCATTTCTGGAGCTATTTCGGCAGTTTCCAAGAGTCTTTGGAGTTTTGGAACATTGAAATTTGAAACGCCTATATGTTTCACCAAACCCTTTTTAACAAGTGCCTCCATGGCTTTCCAGGTATCAGCAATAGGATAGTCTTCTATAGGAGCAAAACCAGCAGCATCCTCTGAGAAAACCACACCCGGTTGATGTGCGATCGGCCAGTGAATCAGGTAAAGATCAAGATAGTCGAGTTTTAGTGCTGTTAGAGATTCCATTACTGCTTTTTCGACATCTTCAGCCGCGTGGAATGAGTTCCACAGTTTCGAGGTAATAAAGAGGTCTTCCCTCTGTACATCGCCTGCATCAAAGGCTTCCTGAAAGGCTTGCCCTATTTCAGCTTCGTTCTGATATATCCAGGCACAGTCGATGTGTCTGTAGCCTATTCGAATAGCTTCACGTACTGCCTGGCCCACTTCTCCCGGTTCTGATTTCCATGTACCTAAGCCGATGGTATCTATTTTATCTCCGTTTCTAAATGTCAATTTGTTCATTGCTTCAGCGCGTTTTCTGTTTGGCTGAAACTACTAAGAATAATAAAGGCAAACAATCAGGATTATTCGCTTCGTAGAATCTTTGTTGGATTCACCAGTGCCACTTTCACACCTTGGTAACTCACCGTTATAAAAACCAAGCCCAGGGTAATGATTCCGGCAAATAGGAAAGCTAATACGCCAATGTCGATATGATAGGCGAAATTTTCTAACCAAGCATCCAAGGCGAAATATGCGACAGGTGCTGCCACCAGGAATGCTCCGAAAATAAGAAGTACAAAGTCTTTGGCAAAAACAGCTATGATACTTGGTAAAGAAGCACCCAGGACTTTTCGGATACTCATCTCTTTACTGCGTTGGTTTACCACATAGGTGGCCAAACCAAACAGACCGGTGCATGACATAACTATGGCAATGAATGTAAAGATATCAAATACGGAAGTTGAAGCTTGATCAGATTCATATTGTCGATCCAGGTCCGTTTCAAGGAACGAATATTTAAAAGGTTGCTCTGAAAGACCATCCCATAACTGATTTACTTGTGTGAGGGTAGACTCCATTGCAGCTTGATTAACCCGGATCACGGTCATAGTCGGTATGAAATTATTCCCTCCATAGAACATGAATATTGGCCCAATTTCAGAATGAAGAGAGTAGAAATTATAATCTTTTACCACTCCTATAATGGTAAATTCAATGGTCTGAGTAGGGTTGTTATTGTTGCTGAATATCTTCATACCAATGGGGTTATCAACCCCCATAGCTCTGACCGTAGCTTCATTCACAATTACGCTCAATGAATCGTTAAAGCTCTTATCGAATGGTCTCCCCATAGCCATGTCAAATTCCATCGTGTTCATATAGGCCTCGTCTGCACTGAAAGTATTGCCTCTTACATCGCCCACTTCCGGATCGTTTACTTTGAAAACACCACTGCCCATAAAATCGCCTGGAATGAATGTAGAACCGCCAATGCTTTCTATTGCACTGATTTGAGAAACCTGGTTGTAAAAGGCATTATAGTCATTGCCCAATCGAAAAGCCTGTCTGACCACGAGCAAATCTTGCTTATTAAAACCAAGATCTTTGTTCATCAGATAATCCATCTGCTGGCTTACAATGATGGAACCTGAAATCATAAAGATGGAAATCACAAATTGAATAATGATCAGGCCATTACGAAGCCAAATACCCTTATTGCTGTTTTTATAACTGCCTTTTAGGACTTTCGAAGGTTGCAGCGCTGATATCACCAAAGCGGGATAGAAACCAGAGGTAACACCAATCACTATGATGAATACTAATAACAAGATGATGGCAACAGGCTGAATAATGGTGCCAAAATCAAGAGCGGTACCAAGAATGCTATTAAATCGTGGAATGGTAAAGTATACAATTCCTACGGACAGAACAGAGGCCAGTGAACAGATGAAAATTGACTCCGTCAAGAACTGTAAGATCAATGCCGATCGTTGTGAGCCCATGACCTTCCTAATACCCACTTCCTTGGCGCGTTCTGTAGACCTGGCGATGGAAAGATTGATAAAGTTGATGCTGGAGATAGTAAGAATAATGATAGCCACTATGGTGATGATATAAACATAGGTGATATCACTATTGGGTTCAACTTCAAGGTCCAGATTTGACTCTAAATGAATAGACTCCAAGGGTTGAAGAAAATAGTTAAAGGCATGGCCTTGTGCTTTCCAGTCAGCCCCAGAGGCCTGTGCAATATTGGCACCTCCATAAGTCTCAACTAATTCTGGAAACTCCGATTCAAAAGTATTAGGGTCTACACCTTCTTTTAGCCTCACATAGGTATAAAGCCACATATTGATCCAACTGTCCTGTTGAATGGCATTTTGCAAAAATGGTAAGGAATGGATAGACCCTAGTAAGTCAAAGTGAATATGAGAGTTAGCAGGAATGTCTTCAATAACTCCGGTCACTCTGCGTGTTCCATTATTGACATTAATGATTTTATCGACTGCATCGGTGGTCCCGAAATACCTCATGGCAGTGGATGCTGTTAATACTACATCAGTAGGCTTAGTCAGAGCTGTTTCTGCCTGCCCTTCAATAAACTTGTAAGAAAAGACCTTGAAAAAGAGTGAATCAGCATAAAGGAAACGGGTTTCTGTAAATGACTTGTCATTTTCATTGAAGGTGACAGGGACTTCATTGTTAAAGAAAAGCCTGTGTAATCGGGTGACAGCTTCTACCTGAGGATAGTTTGCTTTGAGTGTGGGTGCCAGCTGGACAGAGGAGGTGCTAAAAGTCTTGACTCTGTCAGGATAGACCCGCTCAAGAGCGATTCTGTAAGTGCGATCACTCGCCTCAAAAAACTTATCATAGGAAGTCTCATAGTTTACGTAAATGGCGATAAGCATTACACTGGCAATACCGATGGATAGCCCAAGGATATTGATGGAAGCATAAACCTTATTCTTTTTAAGGTTTCTATATGATATTTTGAGGTGGTTTCCTGTCATCATGATTCTGGTATGCCGTTTTGATTTCTTCATTAAATGAGGTCTCAACATTTTTAGGACCTCCAACCAATAAATGAGTTTTGCCTTTCTTAGCCCTTTTTCGCCAATGTTGTCTTCGAATTGCTCTTCAAGATCTCCTGCCAATTCATTCCACCATCGATCATCAAGAAACCGTTCGAGTATTCTTTGGGCGCGTTTTGGCGGTTTATGACGGGATACCTTGGTCATTAGAATGAAGGCTTATTCGTCACAAGCCTGTTCCACATGGCTTGGCGGGTTTCCTGGATTTGTTCAACG
Organism: Roseivirga sp.; assembly: GCA_965230105.1. GTDB lineage: Bacteria > Bacteroidota > Bacteroidia > Cytophagales > Cyclobacteriaceae > Roseivirga. The sequence continues at coordinate 162,434 of CBDDKG010000005.1, forward strand.
TTGCCATAACCCTTTGCAGTAAGGCTATAGAGACGTTTGCTTCTGCCCCCACGCTTGTCAGAGGCACCTCCCATTTCTGATTTGAGAAGTCCTTTATTTTCAAGCCTGTAAAGAATAGTATGTATTGTACCTATTGACCAATTGAGATTGGCTTGCTCTTTAATTTCCTTCTGAATGCCATAGGCATATGCCTCTGGTTCAAGGCTCCCTACACAGAGTATGACAATTTCTTCCTGACTACTTATGCCATCATATGAATTCATATAATGAAAATAGATGTATTTGTTTTGTATACAAAGAACAAATCAATAAGTTTAAAACTAATTAATTAGGTATGAGGAAATTGTTGATAAATCTGGTAGTTGTCTCCTTAGCGAATTATGCGCTTCTAGGACAAACGGAGATACTTTTTAATTACACTAGTCATATTGTTTTAAAAGGTATGATCAATGGAAATCATGAGGCTCGGTTGGTTTTAGATTCTGGGGCAGATGGACTTTATCTTGACAGCGCATATTTTTCTGAGACTAAGATCCCTATCGTTCGCAGGCAGTTAGCCACACTACCAGGTGCTGGTTCAACTCCCCAGCAAATCACAGTTGTTCTTGATACCATCAGAACCTCGTTCCAAGGAATTGAATTCATTCCTCGGTTTGTACCACTTATTGCTTTAAGACCCATCCTGGGTCAGGATGTGGACGGTATCATTGGGACTAGTTTTTTAGGTAGTTATGTTGCTCACTTAGATTACAAAAATGAAACCCTCAAACTGATAAATCCTAATGACTTTCAAGCCCCTCAAGGGTGGGCATCAATTCCTTTCGAGTTTATCAGAAACCGAATTCTGGTTGAATTGGAAGTAGGGGTTAACAAGGGTTTGGTTATAACTGAGAAGTTCCAGGTTGATCTTGGAAATGGAGGTACTTTGGATATAACATCTCCAACAGCCAGTAAATATGAACTTTCCGAAAAGGTAGGAAATAGACTGTCATATCTGAATGTCTCAGGAGGTGTAGGTGGAGAAATAAGAGGAAATCAGTTCAGGGCAGACTATGTTAAATTAGGAAGTTTTAGGATTGAAAAACCTGTTATAGACTATTCCATAGATACGGGAGGGGCACTAGCCAAAGAGGAGATTGGTGGATTGCTGGGAAATGAGGTACTCGATCGGTTCGATGTAATCTTTGACTTTCCAAACAAGAAATTGTTCTTGAAACCGAATGGTAAAGTAGCAGATTTTCATTCTACACTAACTGGCTTTTCCTATACGAATAGAAGGGATGAGTTTGGGGGCTTATTAGTAACAGGCCTGTTTGAAAGTACCAATGCTAAGGAGGTCGACATACGTATCGGAGATGTAATCACCCATATTAACGGCAGTGCTGTGTCATCACTTGAACCTTTATCGATAAAAAAAACCTTCGAAAGAGAAGGTTCAAAGGTGGTATTGAAAATCTCGCGTGAAGGTAAGACGCTAAACTTGAGTTTAGTACTTAGGGATTATCTATAGCTGGTTCCAGCAGTGCATTTTAAGCATGGTTTCTGTAAGAAAATATGGCTTACTAGCCAGACCCTATCAATCGCTATAAGGTCTGCATCAGCTGAATGTTATTGCCACATGTATCATCTAAAACTGCTATTATCACAGGTCCAGCTTCTTTTGGTTCGACAGAAAATTCTACCCCTAAATTTTTAAGCCTCTCGAACTCTTCTTTAACATTGTCTACCTCAAATGCTGTATAAGGCATACCAGCATCTTTACAAGCTTTTTGAAATACTTTTGCTGGTTCAAAGCCAAGGGGTTCGAGTAGTAGTTCTACGCCATTTTGCTCTTTTGGAGAAACAACAGTTAGCCATTTATGCTCACCCACTGGCACTTCCGTTTTCTTTATAAAACCTAGCTTTTCTGTATAGAATTTGAGGGCTTTCTCTTGATCATCCACCATGACACTGGTGAGGTTAATTCTTATCATTTTATTAAAAAATTGTGTTCGTTGTAAACCTCGTAGATTATTCGGTTCCTTACTTATCCTTGATTGCTTTTGTTCATTTCTCGATAAGCGCTTGGCGAATGACCCGTGCCTTTTTTGAATGCCCTTGAAAAGGTCGGTAGACTTTCATAACCCACCTCAAAACAGGTCTGAGTCACCGATATTCCCTCTTTGAGGAGTTCTTTCGCTTTATCGATTCGAAGACCTTTGAGACATTCTCTTGGTGTCAGTCCATATACAAGCTTAAAGATTCTGATAAAGTGAAACGTGGACATATAAGCCGTTGCAGCAATTTCCTCCAATTCAATCTTCTTTGAGAGGTTGGCCTTCATGAAAGTCCTGGACTGTCTGATTTGGGTATAATAATATGCCGGCTGGTAGATCTCCTTATTAATTCTATCTACATATAGTTCAAAACTGGTTTTCTGCTTTGGCATTACGCATTCTTCTGTTGCTGCTTTTGAGCTACCGACTCATGAGCTCTTTGAAGTTCGTAAATTTTCAGAAAATGTATGCCTTAATCAATCCCGGAGTTCCAACAAGATCACATTCTCCACATGTTATTTTTGTTTGGCTAAATATCGTTCTCTATTGGTCGTGTCAGCTATTTTTTGATAGTTCTTTGTCATCCTCGAACAAAAAACGGACAAAGCCACGTGCGCTTCTCAGTATTTTCCCATTTGAAATGGGAAATGAATGAAAAAATCCTGTTCGACTTAGAATCTCGTGCTTTTCACGTGTATGGGTTTAAGTTGGGTTTGGTGATGATTTTATTACTATGATCTAATTCACTGCCTTTTAAATATAACAGGCTCTTTTTGTGAACCTATTATTTCCAGGGCTCCTATCTCTCCACTTATACTATCGACAAATTTGATGGTGAATTGTGGAGAAAAAGTACCTTTAAACTCCCTAGTGCCTTTGAGATAAAAGCTATTATAGTTTAAGTGCTCAAGCTTGAATTTAAAAGTTGGGAGTAAAGCAAAAAGCTTGTCCCCATCCTCAACAATTTCAATTGTACCGAAGCCTTTGGCCGTATAAATTCCAATAAAACTTTTCAGCGGATGCAGGGGCATCTGATTAGCATTAAGCGGCTTATCTTTAGTTGAGGGCTTATAAATATCATCTATTATTACCGGATATTCATTTTCCTTAGGTAGCCCAAGTAACCTTTTTGAAATAAGGTCTGAGACCATGTAAGGTAACCAAGAATCATCTTGATTTGTCAATACTACAATTCCAATGCCTTGAAAAGGGTACATATCTACTAAAGAGCTGAAACCCGCAGTGTTTCCACCATGCCGCATTCTGTAGTGTCCATTGTGAGTCCTTAACCTCCATCCAAAACCTTCCCCCATTAAAAAATTATCTTTGTCATAGTTTTCAATTTTCATGTTTTGGAGGCTTCTGGCTTTATTGATGTACTCTTTGGGGATTACCTGATCTCCATTGAATGAACCGTTGTTTAACCAAACATGAATCCAATGTGTTAAGTCGTTTACAGTACTTTTAATGACTCCTGCCGGACTCATAGAATAAAAGTTCTCATACTCTACGCGCTCAACATGTCCTTTGTACATCCCATAACCAAAGGAGAAGTCGCCAGTTTGTTTCATTTCTTCTAAAGAAGTATAAGAAGAAGTCATTCGGAGAGGGTCGAAAAGCTTCTGCCGAATATTCAATTCCCAACTTCTTTTTGTCGTTTGCTCAATGATAGTTCCCGCCAGTGTATAAGCAATATTGCTGTATTCATAGCTATTTTTAATGTCAGCTTCTGGCTTTAGATACCGAAGTCGTTGAACTACCTTGAGCTTATCATCATCAGGAAAAAATGTTTCTGTCGTACCCTGACTGCCAATTCCACTCCTATGACTCAACAGGTCCTCAATAGCGATTAGGTTATCCATTTTTTCATTGTAAAACTGAAAATTCGGAACATACAGAGAAGGTCTGTCTTTGAGAGAGAGTGTTTGATTAGACTCCAAAATCCCCAATATTGATCCTGTGAATGACTTTGTTAATGATCCTATTGCGAAGACGGTATTTGGTGTAACAGGAAGCTTTTGTTCCAGGTCTCTAAAGCCAAACCCCTTTGAATAAATTGTTTTGTTACCCTTTACTACGGCAACTGATAGTCCGACAGCATTATACTTTTTTACTAAGAGTTCAATGTCTGTTTCGATTCCATTTAATTCGGAGCTTATCGTTTGGCTGAAACATACTTGTGAGATTATGATTAATGTGATTGAAAAAATGAATTTCATACTTGTCGATTATTTTGGGCAAATATGAAAGGTGAATAGAGCTCTGGAGTCCGAGTAAATAAAGTCGGACTGATTTATTCAATCTTTTTTAGTCAAGATTGCTTTTTGAACTGGGTAGGTGTCTTACCAGTTACTTTTTTAAAAGCCGTGTAGAATGAGGATTTAGAATTGAAACCCACTTGGTATAGGATTTCTAAAACTGTGACCTCTTTTTTCTTAGGGTCTGACAAGATTGACTGAGCTTCAGCAACCCTGTACTCATTAATAAAGTCGAAAAAATGTTGGCCTAAATGATGGTTTATGAGAAGTGACAATTCTCTTTCTGGAAGGTCCATTTGAATTGCTAATTTTTGCAGTGTTAATTCAAAATCTAAATAGGGCCTTTCATCTTTCATATGAGATTTAAGCCTTTTGATTGCAGACAAATGATTGGTACTTATTGTAGAGTCCTCTTTGACCTTTTTGATTGGTGAAAGTTTCAGGTCAACACCATTAAAAAGTTCAGGTTGTTTTAATGCTTTCAGCACGAAAAGCGCAACTACTAATAAAATAAAGGCACTTATGACAAGGTTTATGTTTGTGATATGTGCTTGATAGGGCGAATTAGACAGAAACCATCTTATGAGTACGAAGCTGTGCCCTATGCAGGATAGAATAGTAAATTGAAATAACCACTTGTAAACGGACTGATTTGTATTAGAGTAGTTTTGATCGTAGAGTGTCTTATATCGCTTTAAAACAATAAATACTGCGATAATATAGATGAGAAATTGTATTTCAAGAATTGCTTCGTACGTTGTGTAACTTTGCTCGGAGATTGCTGTTGCTTTGAAAACAACCAAGTAGGTTAAGAACAATAGCGAATGAATGAGGTGTCTTTTTCTCAGCTTGAAATTTGTATAGCTTACTGATAATACATAGATATAAAACAGAGGCATTTGCAACAAGCTGGACGATATTTTAAGTATTTCCAGATTTGGGTAGTTGGAAACTCTGTTAGTAAAAAGACCTATTAAATCAAACGCTACAACCAGTAGGTAGAAACCGAATATTTGATTAGGTAACTTTCTTTTTGTCTTGACTGTGAATAGAAAAATGGAAAGTACGAGAATAACAAAAACAACTATTTTCCCTGTACTTTGAATGAATTCTAATTTACCTCCCAAAATCTTCTCTCTTGTTTAATTGATCGAACAAAAGTATGGTCAAAATTAACCTGTTTCTCCTTGGTGCGTCCGTTTATGTTTGATAATAGTCACTGTTTAAAGTATTGAACCAACAAATGGTTTAATGCTTTAATTTCTCTATCATTTCAATAAAACCTCAATAAGAGAGAACCAGAAAAATTCAAGACGCTATTGAGAACCCAACTTCCATAGGAAATTTCTTGTCTACTTTCTCAGCTCTAACAAACAGGCACATTCCACATGATGCGTCTGAGGAAACATATCTACAGGCTGCACTTTGGTGACCTTATATTTGGCATTTAGTAGTGCGAGGTCTCTAGCTTGCGTTGCTGGATTACAACTCACATAAACGATTTTCTGAGCTTTGATTTTCAAAAGCATATTCACCACATCCTGATGCATACCTGCGCGTGGAGGGTCGGTAATGATCACATCAGGGCGTTCATGTTGGCTCATGAACTCGTCATTCAAGAGATCCTTCATGTCACCTGCATAGAAGTCGGTGTTGCCTATGTTATTGATTTGAGAGTTGACTTTAGCATCCTCGATGGCCGCTTCAACATATTCGATACCAATGACTTTTTTGGCTTGTTTGGCTACAAAGTTGGCAATGGTGCCTGTACCGGTATAAAGATCGTATACGACTTCATTCCCACTTAAACCTGCATAATCGCGGGCGATTTTATAGAGTTCGTATGCTTGAGTAGCATTGGTTTGATAGAAGGACTTTGGCCCCACCCTAAACTGTATACCCTCCATTTCTTCCGTGATATAGGCTTGCCCACTGAACACTTTCACTTCTAAATCATGGAAAGTCTCGTTGGCTTTGTTGTTGATCACATATTGTAAGGAGGTGATCTCTGGAAAGCTGGTTTTGATAAATTCAAGGAGCTCTTGGTTTCTTTCTTCATCCAAGGCAAACTGAACGATGACCATCCACTCATTAAGGACAGAATTACGAATAATGAGATTTCTTATAGAGCCAGTCTTTTTCTTTAGATCGTAATGAGGGAAATCATTCTCTCGACAGAATTTTTTAACGGCATTTCGGATAGCATTAGATGGATCAGGTTGATGATAACATGTATCGATGTCGAGAATCTTATCGAAACTGCCGGGTACATGAAAGCCCAAACCTCTGCGATCAATATCATCACTATTGTCTATTTCCTCACGGGTTAGCCATCGCCAATTGGAGAAGGTGTATTCCAGTTTATTGCGGTAGAATTGGATGTTTTCAGATCCAAGGATTGGCGTGACTTCAGGTAACTCAACTTTAGCGATCCTTTCTAGGTTATCAACAACTTGCTGATGCTTGTACTTGAGCTGAACATCATAGGGAATATGCTGCCATTTGCAGCCACCACAAGTACCGAAATGACTGCAGAAAGGCTCAACACGATCTTTGGAGTAGGAGTGGAATTTGACAGGAGTGGCCTCCATAAAGCTAGGCTTCTTTCGCGTGACGCGAACGTCCACCACATCTCCAGGGGCTACTTTTTCGATAAAAACTACCTGCTCGTCAACCCTTGCTATGCACTTGCCTTCCGCTGCGATGCCTTCGACTAAAACCTGCTCTAAAATCTTCTGCTTGCCCCTGAATTTTCCCATGGCGCGAAATTAGTGAATAGTAAATGAGAAATCAGATATCAGAGTATCAGAAATCAGATCTGTGTTCGTCATGCGATTTATTAAACTCACTTGAACCTTGAACCTCGAAACTTATAGCTATTGAATCTCCTGACAAAGCTCGATCAGCACGCCATTGGTGGTTTTAGGGTGGAGGAAGCAAACCAGCTTGTTATCAGCTCCTTTTTTGGGTTCAGTATTGAGGAGGGTAAAGCCTTCTCCCTCCAGGCGTTTCATCTCGGCCCGGATATCTTCTACATCATAGGCGATATGGTGGATGCCCTCACCACGTTTTTCCAGGAACTTGGCGATCGGACTATCAGGGTTGGTTGCCTCGAGTAATTCTATCTTGTTGGGTCCGACTTGAAAGAAGGAAGTATTGACTCCTTCTGATTCCACACTTTCTACTTTGTAATGAACTTCGCCAAACAGTTTAGCGAATAAGTCATTTGAAGTTTCCAGGCTTTTAACCGCGATCCCGATATGTTCTATTTTTTTCATTTGTGCTTTGTTAGGACGCCATCCTCGCGAAGGCGGGGATCTCATAATTTGATCAGGAGATTCCCGTTTATACAGGAATGACGATTAGTAATAGTATGTAATCATTACTTATCTTTGCAGTGGAAACAGGAAACTTATTTTAAAGTCTGCCTGTTTCAATAATTGCTCAATATATTGAATTGAGCCCAAATTGTTGCCAAAATGAATATGACTGGTACAGGTACAGATATCCACGTAGAGAGCGTCAAACTTCAGAAGAAGATTGAGAGCCATTTGGGTATTAAAGGAAGTGAATTGAGTTTTGAATTTGCTGCTACAGAAGGCAAGACAAAACTTGACATGATCACCATCAATCCGAGACATAATCAATCGTTTCTGTTTCATTCAGAAATCGGAATTGACAAGTTGGATGCCTTGAGGAAGATGCTGGACTATGTACAGTCTTATAAAGACAAGTACAATTCATACACCATCCAGTGGATAGCAAAGGGAGAGAGTGAGTTGCATACTTCATATTTCACGGCCAGCAACATGTACGATGCCCTCGATAAGCTTTACTACAGCCGAGACATCAATACCATTACAGTGTTTAGTGTAGTACTTAACCCGGTAGCCTAATGATTACAGTAACAGATACAGCAAAAAATAAAATTGTCGAGCTTAGAACCAAAGAGGGCAAAGACGATAATCAGAACATACGAGTGGCCGTACAAGGTGGAGGATGCTCTGGCCTGATGTACGATTTAGAGTTCGATGCCGAAATCAAAGAAAAGGACGAGGTCTTCGAAGATAAAGGCGTTAAGATTCTTGTAGATAGAAAGAGCCTATTATACTTATTGGGAACAACCCTTGATTTCTCTGATGGCTTGAACGGCAAAGGTTTTCAGTTTATCAACCCAAATGCATCTCGTACTTGCGGATGCGGAGAAAGCTTCTCAGTTTAAATCAATACAAAAGAAATTGAAAGGCTTCTACCGAAAGGTGGGAGCTTTTTTTATACCGCAATAGTAAGGCATCCGGGACTATCTGCGCTTAAGGCCTCTAACGGATTGCCAACAGCATCCCAACTTCCTGACTGTCCACCACCAGTATTCCCATCAAATGCACCAACACAATTGCACATCAATACTGGTATCTGATACCGTTTTGCAATCTCTGATAGCCGAGGGTTATTTCGGGCTACACCATTTACTGTTTTGGCCACACTGGCAATGTACACCTCTGCTCCATTTACGTTAGCTGCTTCACTATGCTCAGGGATGGTGAGCTCATAACAAATGGCTAGTGCAACCTTCTTTTCTGCCGAGATCAAACCGTCTGAAGGAGGCCCTGGAATAAAATAAGGATCTTCGTCTTCATGCAGGTGCTGCTTGGCGTAGAGGCTTCTTTCTTTATTGGGCCGAAAAAAGACCAGGCTAATACAAATGCCATTGTCTGCTTTGGTAGGAGCGCCCACACAAATAACAATATTATGCGCATCACTTAAAGCCTGAAAAGGATCAAGCCTTGAATCATGTAAATCGATGGCCAGGCTTTTGGCTAGTTCAGGCTCGTAACCTGTCAATGAAAGTTCTGAAAATATGACCAGACCTGCATCTTGCTCTATGGCCTGTTCTACAAACTTGAGGTGATCTTTGATGTTGGCTTCAAAGTTTCCAGAAACGGGTTGGGTTTGAGCTAGACTGATTTTCATGGAACCGAATATCCACAAATCTCAATTCTAACAAAAGAGGAATTTAGAACAATCGCAATACTCAATACTCAGTACGTACTACTAATATGCTCTTACTTCTTTGCCCTCCATAAAGTTGATAAAGGCTTTGTTTACTACACGATTACCTCCAGGAGTGGGATATTCACCGGTGAAATACCAGTCGCCCAGATTTTTAGGGCAGGCATCGTGCAAGTTCTCCACCGTTTGGTAGACTACTTCCAGCTCAGCTTTCAGGCCTTCAGGCCTTACGATATCTGTGATCTTCTGAGACACTTCTTCATAGGTAAACTGGTCGTAAAGCTCCTTTACACAGTTGACCTGATTCTTGTTATTGATATTGGCTAAAGCCTTGTGATAGGCCTCTTCCAATAAATTCTCTTTGAAGTTTTCTTTCAACAGCGCCAGCATTGCCCGAAAGGCTACAAACTCTTTGATCTTAGACATGTCGATGCCATAGCAATCTGGGTACCTGATCTGAGGTGCAGAAGAAACGATCACGATTTTCTTTGGCTCAAGCCTATCGAGCATTTTTAGAATACTCTTCTCTAATGTTGTTCCACGAACAATGGAATCATCAATGACTACCAAAGTGTCAATGCCCTTTTTGATCACCTCATAAGTGGTATCATAAACATTGGCGACCAATTCGTCACGACTATTGTCATCTGCAATAAAAGTCCGCAGTTTAGCATCTTTGATGACCAACTTCTCCACCCTCGGCTGAAAGCTCAGCAATTGCTCTGGCGTCTCTAATGAAGGCTGCCCGTCAATGATAACTTCCTTCCTTCTTTTAAGCATAAATTCATCCAGACCTTGCATCATTCCTAAGAAGGAAATTTCAGCAGTGTTTGGAATATAAGAGAAGACGGTGTTTTTAAGGTCCATATTGATGGACTTAAGAATCTGTGGGATTACAAGTCTTCCTAAATTTTTTCGCTCGTTGTAGATATCTGGATCAGTACCTCTAGAGAAATAAATGCGTTCGAAAGAGCAGGCCTTCAGTTCACCTGATTTCATGATCGGCACTTCATCCCATTCGGCATTCTTCTCAACAATAAGGGCATGGCCAGGTTTTACATCCGTAATCTCTTCGTAATTCACATTGAAGGCAGCTTTGATAGCTTGCTTTTCGGAGGCCACCACTATTACTTCATCATCAATGTACTTGAAAGCAGGGCGAATACCATTTGGATCTCGAACCACAAAAGAGGCACCGTGTCCCAGAAGGCCTACCATGGCGTAACCGCCATCAAAATCTTTGAAAGAACGCTTCAGAATACGCTGAATGTTCATTTCATTTTCGATGTGCTTTGTAATTTCGAAATTCTCCTTCTTGTTCCGGTACTTATCGAAGATGCGTTGGTTCTCTTCATCGACAAAGTGACCGATCTTCTCCATGACGGTTACGGTGTCAGTTTTTTCTTTGGGGTGCTGTCCCAGCTTTACGAGCAGGTCAAATAGCTCATCAACATTGGTCATGTTGAAGTTACCCGCCATCACCAGATTACGACTCCGCCAATTGTTCTGCCTTAGAAATGGGTGACAGCTTTCTATACTATTCTTTCCATGAGTACCATACCGGAGGTGGCCCATCCAAAGTTCTCCAGTGAAACCCATGTTGTTTTTCAACCACTGGGCATCGTTAGGATCGTAACCCTTTTTCTTCTTAGCCTTTTCAAATTTGCGAGCGATTTTTGCAAATATTTCGTTTACGGGCTGTTGGTTAATAGTTCTATACCTACTGATGAAACGCGTCCCCGGATCAACATCGACTTTGATGTTGGCCACTCCGACACCATCCTGGCCTCGGTTGGACTGTTTTTGCATCATGATATAAAGCTTATTTACCGCGTAAGAAGCTGAACCATATTTGTCAATATAGTATTGAAGCGGTTTTCTGAGGCGAATGTGGGCTATACCACATTCGTGTTTGATCTGCTCACTCATTTAGGGTATCCAAAGCTCAAAATTAATACTATTCATTAGGCCTACAAACCAATCTGACCGAAAGAACAAGAGTAACAAAGGCAATACAAATAAAGTGCCCACCACTGCATCAGTAGTTTCTTGATTGTCCAACTTGATTTCTGCATTCGATGTTTTGAAAAAGAGTAGGTAAGGGAGTTTGAGGTAATAGAACAGGGCGATTACCGTATTCAATAATCCAACAACAAAGACCCAGATTAGAATTTCATGTCCACTGGCTTGATAGCTTTCCCAGAGTGCTGAGAAAATATAAAGCTTGCCATTAAAACCTGCAGTAGGGGGAAGGCCTGTCAAAGCAATCATAACGATTAAGATTAAGCTACCAATAAGGGGAAGATTGACACCCAAGCCTTTCATGCTTTCAAAGGAGGTGCTTCCGGTTTGTCTTTCCAGAGTTTGAATCAAATAGAAGGCCCCAAAATTCATGATCAGGTAAATCGATCCATAAAAAAGCATGGCCTGATTTCCAGAACTACTAAAGGCCAAAACTCCAACCAATAAGAAACCTGCATGTGCTATGGAAGAATAGGCCAACATCCGTTTAATGTCTTTTTGCCAAAGCGCTGAGAAATTACCGACTGTCATGCTGGCAATGGCAATTATACCAATCCACAATTCCCAATCGATCAAGGAGGTGTTGATCAAGTTTACAAACTTGAAAATGATAGTCAATGCCGCCAGTTTGGGTAAAACAGAGAATACAGCCACAATAGGTGTTGGAGTAGCTTCATAAACATCTGGCGACCAAATATGCAGTGGAAATGCTCCTAGCTTAAATAAAAAACCTCCCAATACCATAATGCATGCTATGGTCAGAGGTAATTGTGGTATCTGAGAAATGGAAGCGATAAACCCCTGGTCGGTGAGGTTTAAAGTTCCAGTAAAGCCATACAACCAGCTCATACCATAGAGCATAATGGCTGAGGCTACTGCGCCATAGATCAGGTACTTCATTCCAGCCTCTGCTTTCTTTCGACCTTTAGTCAAACCTGTCAATACATATGAGCAAATGGAAACGACCTCTATGGAGATATATATCATCAGCAGGTTGCTTGACATGGTCATGAACGAGGCACCCAGCAGCAAACCGAAAAGCATTACCAGAATTTCGCTACTCTTGAAAAACTCCCTTTGTAAGGTGCCTGATCGAAGAGCGGTGATCAGCGCAATCACCAGACCAATTACAAAGCCTCCTTTTAAGAAGATGGACAGTCTACTGAGGTTGAGCAAATCTGACATTAAGGATTGCGAAGACTCAATGCCTTGCCATTGCTGAAGGGTCAAGACAAAGCAATAGGCCAGTCCAACAAAGGAGATGGCCGCTAAACCGATTGATTTATTCTTCTTAAAGATCAGATCAAATATGATCAATAGCAGAATGGTCGCCACAATCACAATCTCAGGGAGCAATGCCCAAAGATCTTGACTGGTACTGGCCAGCTTTTCTTTAAGTCCGCTATGTTGGAGTTGGCTCATCAACATTACTTGCGAAACTGTAACAGGTGATCAGCAAAACTTTCAACGGAATTGTTGATCAGGTCCAAAAGAAGTGATGGGTAAATACCAAAGGCCAGGATTAGAACGACCAGGGGTATAAGCATTAAGTACTCTCTACTATTCAAGTCAACGAGAGAGCCGATCCAGTTTTTATCTTTTACCCAGAACTTTCCGAAGAACATCCGTTGCAGCGTCCAGAGATAATATCCCGCACCAAGCACCAGTCCTAAGGTTGCCACAACAGGCATCCATGCAGGAATAGCCGATGACTTAAAGGAACCGATAAAAACCATCAACTCAGCAATGAAGCCTGAGAACCCAGGAAGACCCAATGAAGCAAAGAATGCGATGGCCACAAAGACGGTGTACTTTGGCATTTGGGAAGCAAGACCTCCATAGTTTTCGATCATGCGATCGTGGGTACGGTCATAGATTACGCCTGCAATCAAGAATAGCATGGCGGAAATCAAACCGTGTGAATACATTTGGTAGATAGCCCCACTGATTCCTTCTACCGTCATCGCGGCTAAGCCCATCAAGACAAAGCCCATATGGGACACTGAACTATAGGCGATGAGCTTTTTCAAATCTTTTTGTGCCAGGGCATTTAAGGCCCCATAGATAATGGCAAACATGCCAAAGAAGCCGATCAACCACGAATAGTGATAAGCACTATCTGGGAACATGACAAATGCCGTTCTGATCAATCCATAACCTCCCACTTTTAGGAGAATTCCCGCCAAGACCACTGAAATTGGAGTGGGAGCTTCTACGTGAGCATCCGGTAACCAGGTATGGAAAGGTACTGCTGGTAGTTTAATTGCGAAGCCTATGAGAAGCGCCAGAAAAGCGATCCATCGAGCGGGTTGCCCAAAGATTTTTGCCAGACCTGACCTTTCAAGGAATGACCCGGGAATAAAATTATCGGCATCAGCCATGTGAATCATATTGAATGACTTCACAATTTGGTCAGACTCAATAGTACCCGCTTGTACCATTTGTTGTACCTGTTCTATTTGGTTCGACTCATATCCGGCTTCAAGAGCCGTTTTTACTGGATCGTAAACTGAGTTATAAAGCCCAATCATCACGATGAGAATCAGTATAGAGCCAACTAGCGTATAAAGAAAGAATTTGATAGCCGCATATTCTTTTCTTGGCCCACCCCAAATACCGATTAAGAAATACATCGGTAAGAGCATAAATTCGAAGAAGAGATAGAAAAGGAAAAAGTCTAGCGCTACAAAACAGCCCAGAATAGAGGAGGAGAGTAGCAGGTATAATCCAAAATACGCCTTTTGTTTTTCCTTGATATTCCACGATGCAATGGCTCCGATTAACAATACAATACCTGCTAACAAGAGCATTCCTACATTGAGTCCGTCAACACCCACGAAGTAATCCACCGAAAATTTACCCAATGAACCCAACGACATGGAAAACCATTCGGACTTCTCAACAAGTTGGAGGTTGTTTTCGCTGTTGATTGCCTCTTGAGCAGCTCCGTCAAACTTAAAAACTGCAAAGATGATTAGGACGAGTGTTAGTCCTAAGCCAAGTACAGTAAGCACGCGGTACAGGTTTTGATACACTCTCGGTGTTAGCAATACCAATAATGCTGCTACTAGGGGAATGAAAACGATATATGATAACAGGTGCACCATAGTTTAAAAGACCAAATAAAGCATTAAAAGGATCAAGAATACAAAACTCACCAAGATGTACGCTTGTACATTGCCTGACTGAATGGATCGGGTTAGCTGACCTATTCTTCCGCTGGTGAAAACCGTCAAATGAACCAGACCGTCAACAAAGTATCGATCAAACCATTTGATGAGGTGGGCAAATACAACTTGGAATTTGGCCAAGCCGTCTACGATTCCGTCAATCACCTTTCTATCGAACCAGGACAGGGCTTGTGCTTTTAGCATGACAAATTTGAGAATCGCTTTTCGATACAAGGCATCCTGATACCAGTGGTAGAATGAAACCTGCCCAAAAAGGCCTCTTGGTTCTCTTTTCTCCACAAAAGCCTGTTCCAACTTGGCGTTCGGCTTATAGGCCAAATAGGCAATGATAACTCCAATAAGTGCCAGGCCGATCGATACGGCATTAACCAGTCCATGAAGTGCCTCAAAGGTTTCTGGTGTCACATCTACCAAACTTTTGGCTGCATATGAAAGAGGCACCAAGTAAATAGGGGTTGGCATGGCGTCCACAAACCAAGTATGGTCTGCACTCAATGTGAGGCCAAATACTGGACTCAGTGAAAGTATTGCTAAAATGAAAACAGGAATGAGCAGTAACCAATTACCTTCTTTCAACTGGTCAGCCAATTCATTTTTCTGCATAATGATCGGCAGTCGGAAGTTTCCGAAGAAGACCAACATGATCATTCTAATGGTATAAAAAGCCGTAAAAAGCACGGTGGCAAAAGCTAAAACTTCTGGAATATAGAAGCCACCTCCTTTAATATCAGCCCAAACTGCCAGGTCAAGCAGAATGGCATCTTTAGAGAGGAAGCCTGAGAAACCGGGTAAGCCGGCAAGTGCCAAAGCGCAGATTAGAAAACAAAAGAAGGTCTTAGGCATGTGATTCCTAAGTCCCCCCATTACGCGCATGTCTTGCGTATTGAACTTGACCTCTTTTGATTCTAGCTTGTGGAGTTGATGTATAATGATTCCTGCACTTAAAAACAGCCCCGCCTTAAAGAAAGCATGGGTGACCAGATGAAAAAGTCCCGAAGTATATGCTCCTATGCCCATGGCCATTACCATGTATCCTAATTGGGATATGGTACTGTAGGCCAGCACCTTTTTAATATCAAATTGAGAAAGTGCTGCAATGGCCGCCATAAAAGCAGTAATGGCACCTACGATGGCCACAACTTCAAGCGCTTGAGCATCTAGGATCACAAATACTCGAGCTAGCATGTATACACCAGCTGCCACCATGGTAGCCGCATGAATCAAGGCCGATACAGGTGTGGGCCCTTCCATAGCATCTGGCAACCAGACTTGTAATGGGAATTGCGCTGACTTGCCTACTGCTCCGCAAAAGAGGGCAATTCCTGCTGCGCTTAACCATCTGCCGTCAAGGGTATTGATGACCTCCTGACCGTTGCTGACGAAATGGGCTACCCAGTTTCCATCCTCTATTTCGCTATAAATCATCAAGGATTTGATGGCCTCCAGGTCGAAGGATTGGAATTGTGTATAGAGAATCATGAGGCCCGTAATAAAGCCAAGGTCGCCCAGGCGATTCATGATAAAGGCTTTATTAGCCGCCAGTGATGCTGATTTCTTCTCGAACCAAAAGCCTATTAACAGGTAGGAGGACAGGCCTACCAGTTCCCAGAAGATGAAGATGAAAAGCAGGTCGTTAAATAAGATAATGCCCATCATGGAAAAGGTGAATAGACCTAGAAAGGCAAAATACCTTGGTTTCGCTTTGTCCTTTCTCATGTATTCTTGAGAAAATAAATGGACCAGTAGAGAGATGAAGTTCACGATCACCGACATGGTGAGTGTAAGCCGATCGATCAGAAAGGAGTAAGTGATTTGTGTTTCGCCCAGTTTGAACCAATGTCCTCTTACCGTTATGAAATTACTGTTCCAGTATTGGGTGGTCAGGTAAATGGCAATCAGGGTGTTTAAGCCCAAAAGAAAAGTGGCCCAATGTGGAGCTTTTGACTTAAACTTTTGAGTGGTGACAAAGGAGAAGAATGGGATTGCCAGTAAGGCGATAATCCAATAAATGATTGGATCGCTTTTTGGCAATATGATATCTTGCAGATCGATCATCCTTTCAACTCATTGATTTTATCCAAATCGGCCGTTTGAAAATGCTTATAGACTTTGACTACGATGGATAGTCCAACTGCTGCCTCTGCCGCTGCTACCGTAATGATGAACAGTGAAAAGATTTGGCCTTGTAGTGCATTGGGATCAAAACTGCTGAATGCAATCAAATTAATGTTGGCCGCATTTAGCATCAGTTCTATGCCGATCAATACCATGATCGCATTTTTACGTGTCACAACCACGAACAGACCAATGCAAAAGAGGAATGCACCCAAAATCAGCAGATAATCAAATGGCATTATCACCCTCCTTTCCCGTCTTTCCAGCGATTCTCACCGCACCGATCAGTGCCAGCAATAGTAATACACCGATAATTTCAAAGACTAAAACGTAGTCTGTCATCAGGGTTAGTCCAAACTGGGGTATGCTAGATTCAGCTCCCTTGCTTTTATCAATCCAGTTCAGTGCACCGAAGTTGGCTTCTAAAATTCCTTTGAATAGTATAGCAAACAGGCCACCGGCTACTATCAACCCCATAAGCTTGTGATAGGCAGGGCTTACGATTTTCTTACCGGAAAGCCGATTAGTGAGCATAATGCCAAAAACCAGGAGAATGAGAATTCCACCCACATAGACTAAGATTTGTGTCACCGCTATAAACTCTGCTCCTAAAAACACATAGATTCCAGCAACCCCAATGAATGTGAGTATCAATGCGAAGGCAGCATACAAGATATTCTTGGTTAGCATGATATAGAGTGCTGATACTGCGGTGATAGCACCAAAGATGTAGAATATGATGTCGTTCACTTCCATGAATTATTGATCGTCTTCTGACTCATCTTTTTTTCGAGGTGGAACAACAGGTTTCATCGGTATTTTAGGTCGAGCGACTTTCTTTGGTTGCTCTTCAGTTTTCTTGACTTGTACCTTTGGTTTGATCACAGGTCTTGCCTTTGGTGTCGTCTCTTCATTGCCTTCTTTTTTGACCTGAATTTTAGGCTTAATGACAACCTTCGGCTTGGCAGTACTGGTACCTGGTACCTTAGGTTTAATTACCGGCTTAGCAGCACTTGGTCCTCCAACTTTGGGCTTCATCACAGGTTTTGCACCAGTGATTGTTTTAGGTTTTATCGCGGGTTTTACTACCGGCCTCCCTGCTGAACTTGCGGGCTGAGTTGCTTGTGCTTTGGCTTTAGCCTCTTCCTTTTTCTTATTGAATTCTTCAAGCGCCTTTTTCTTTTCGAGAATTTCGAGCGGAGTCATATTGGCAAAGGGAACATTATGTTCTGCAAAGTCAAAAGCACTGAAATCATACTCACTCGTCATAGTAAGGCACTCCGTGGGACATACCGTGGTACACAAACCACAGAAGCAGCACTTGGCCATGTCAATGTCAAACTTTGCTGCGTAGATTCTCAATGGAGTTCCATCCGAAGTTTTGCCAAACTCTTCAGTGGCTCTTACTGGTTCTATATCAATGCAATTGACAGGACAAACCTTTGCGCATTTGTCACAGACAATACAGTCTTCGATTTCATTGTGCAGTTTGTACCTGCCATGATCGGGAACGGGAATTTGTTCTTTCGGATACTGGACGGTGAAAAGGCCATTTTGTTGGTCGAAATAATTTTGTTGATCAGGACCTATGTTGTCACGTTGCTGACGGGCATTGACCATGTGCTTTCCTGTGACTTCAAGTCCTTTTTTTAAGGTCCTGACAGTGGTCTTAATGTTTGTCCAATATGATTTTAATCCCTCGGGCATCTGCAGTGATGAAGTAATGAAGTTAAGGAGTGATTGACTTTAGTAGGCCATTTAGCATGGCCGTTACTCTGTCAATTTTTCCTAAGAGATCATCAAAAGTATCTTTCGTTATCAGTTTTAAATTTAAACTAAGTTCTAGTTGTGTGTCTAGTTCACTGAGTGAACCTCTCCCAATGTAAAGGAACTGATTGAATTCCTTTTTGGTTTGTCTGGCTGCTCCTTCTGCTATGTTTGATGGTATGGAAATACTCGCTCTTTTCATTTGACTTACCAGTCCATACTTTTCTGAATCGGGAAAATTCTCTACGCATTCATATACACTTGTGGTCAATTGCATAGCTTCTTTCCATACTTCTAGTTTCTTGTGTGGTCTCATCAATAATTGCTTTTCACTTCATAACCTAATCACATCTTCACAGCATAAGAAGTCTCCAAACTGCGCTTAGTAAAACCAAAAGTATTGCCGCTGGCGTCAAGTACTTCCAGCTTAAATTCATGAGTTGATCAATTCTCAGTCTTGGATAAGTCCATCTGATCCACATTTGAGCCCCCACCAATAAAAAAGCTTTACTCAGCATCCAGAAGGCTCCCCAAATATGACCTGCAATGGTGCCGGGGGTTCCGCTGGTCCATTCAGCAAGAGCCATGGATCCAATGTTCGGTAGGGGAGTGTTCCAACCACCTAAAAATAGAATGACAGCCAGGAAGGACACGAGCAGCATCATCCCATATTCTCCCATCATGACTAATCCCCATCTCAGGCCTGAGTATTCAGTGTGAAATCCACCGACCAATTCCGATTCTGCTTCTGGAATGTCGAATGGCCCTCGGTTACTTTCGGCTAATGAAGCAATGAAGAAGATGATAAAAGCAAAAAGAAAGATGGGTGCTCTGAAAATATTCCAGGTAAGAATGCCCCCAATCTCTGTTGTATTAATTCCCAGTGCCTTAATGCCGAATAAGAAGTTTTGCGCTTCCTGATCTATTGTATTCCACCAGATGCCTTGTTGGAAAGTAATCTCCTGGAGATTGAAAGTTTGAGATACCATAACCACGCATACCACTGTAAGCCCCAATGGAATTTCATAGGATATAATTTGGGCTACAGAGCGCATGGCACCGAAGAGGGCATATTTACTGTTAGAACCCCAACCAGCCATAAGAATACCAATGACATCTAGCGACACTATAGCGAGCAGATAAAAGATGCCAACATCAGCCGCAGAGCCCCCAAAGTCAGAAGTCAAAGGTAATACGGCAAAACCAGCAAAAACGGCTGTGAATATGACGATTGGTCCAGGTTTGAATAACTTCTTGTCTGCAGCCAGTGGAACAATATCTTCTTTTTGGACGAGCTTGAGCAGATCAGCAACCGTCTGCAGAATGCCGTAGTAGCCAACTTCCATCGGCCCATAGCGATCCTGGATAAAGGCAGAAATTTTCCTTTCAGCATAAACTACAAAGACCATGTAGACTAAGAAAAAGGAAAGGAAAAAGAGAAATGCGTACACGCTTTGATCAGCCCTTGTTTGGTACAAAGAAAACACTTTTCTACCAAAGAAACAGCTAGTATCCTAGTGATTTAGTAGACTATTAAACAACAACCGAGTTTCCGAAAAGTTCAACAAACCTGAAAGCTGATCACTCCCAGAGTTTATGCAGCGTCAAAGGCACTTTTGTACCAAAAAAAAGCTCAGTTGCTGCTTCGAAAGAAGGAGTGATATCCGAAACTAAAAATTCATTGGCTTCAGATCTTTTTTCGACCAAAAGGCCATTTTTTTCCAATACCTTTTGCAAAGCAACTGCAACAATTTCAGAAGAGTCGATAACCTCAACATTTTGAGTGTAGTGCTTGATCACTTTCTGTTTGATCAAAGGGTAGTGTGTACAACCCAAGATGAGTGCTTCGATACCTTCTAGAGCCTTACTACTGAGGTACTCTTCAATAATAGCTTCTGAAATTTCATTGCTATGAAAGCCTTCTTCAATCATGGGTACAAGTAGGGGAGTTGCCAGTGATCCAATTTGAATAGAACTGTCCTTTACTTTGACTTGGTATTCGTAGACCCCAGACCCAACAGTTTG
This sequence comes from Roseivirga sp., assembly GCA_965230105.1. Classification (GTDB taxonomy): domain Bacteria; phylum Bacteroidota; class Bacteroidia; order Cytophagales; family Cyclobacteriaceae; genus Roseivirga. The sequence goes on from CBDDKG010000005.1 coordinate 182,858, forward strand.
CTTTGTCCCAATCAAGCCTATTTTCTTATTTCCATAATTTGACACCACATATTCAACAACAGGATCGATTACGTTAATGACCAGGGCTTTGCTACCTACATAAGCCTTTATCAGTTCATAGGCTGCAGCGGATGCGGAATTACAGGCAATGAGAATGACCTTGCATCCCTTTTGTAATAGCACATCACAGATTTTTATAGAGTAGGCTTGTATGGTGGCCGCTGATTTATCACCATAGGGTAGATGCGCTGAATCTCCAAAGTAGATGAGCTGTTCTTCCGGAAGTAAATGACTAACAGCATGGGCAACCGTCAGACCACCCATGCCGCTGTCAAAAATCCCTATGGGATACTGTTTATTCATTGTTGCGAAGGTATTTGAAACTCATCAAATACCTAACGCTCGATGCTCAAAATATTGAGCTATTCATTTCTGAGCCATTTGATTGGATTGCCAAGCGCGAACTTGAGGCTTTGACTGCTAATGGTAATAATGGCCAGGCCTGCTGTGAGAATTCCGGAAAGCATGAACAAGCCTACACTCAAGTCAATATGGTAAGCAAAGCTGTTCAGCCATTCGTTCAGAAAGTAGAATGATATGGGAACTGCAATTAGAAATGCGATCAACAAAGTGATGGCGTAACCTTTGTTAATCATAATGAGAATATTCTGAGCTGAAGCGCCCAGCACTTTTCTCACACTTATCTCTTTCGCTCTCTGTTCCATGGCATAAGAGACCAAACCCAGAAGCCCCATACAGGCTATCGCAATGGCAATCAATGAAAAGATTCTGGAGATTTCGCTCAGTTTTTGTTCGCCTCGATATTGATTATCGAATAGCTGATCGACAAAAACAGGGTTAAAATTTCTATCCGGCTTATAGCGTTTGAACTGCTCCTCCATAAATTTGATAGTAGCAGGGATATTACTGCCATTAATCTTCACAGTCATTTGCCTTTTGCTACGCTTATCATTCATCATAATCATAGGTTGAATGGTCGAATGCATCGATTCGAAATGGAAATCCTCAACAACACCTGTTACAAAACCATTATACCAACCGTACTCGATACGCTCCGGCCTATTGCCTCCTCAGGGCTATTCCATCCAAGTTTTTCTGCCGCAGTTCTATTGAGTAAAAAACGCTGAGTGCTATCGGAGAGCATTTCAGTAAAAGCCATTGCCAGCAATGAGGGGAATGTCGTATACTTCCAGAAAGTCTTGGTCACATTCTTATAAAGGGAAGTCTAAAGTCCACCACCTGTCCTGAGCTTTCTTGAAAGGTCTTGGCTGAAAGGGCATCTCCTAACCTCGATGTTGGTATACGCGTGGAGGTGGCAGCAGATTTAATGTTCGGATTGGCCAGTAATTCTGTTTTCACTATTTCCAGTTGATCGTTCATACTGGGAGATGCCCAGTAAATTGACAAGATGTTCCCTGTTGAAACCGGGGTCTTTGGTGTGAATGAAATTTATTTGTCGTTCGACAACCACCACTCCAATGATCAGGGCAATGGTGATAATAAACTGAAAAACGACAAGGCTACTTCTGAACAGCGACTTGCTTCCACCTTTTATTTTACCACCTTTTAAAGCAGAGGTGGCGGTCTAGCCGGTGACCATGAAAGCGGCTGGATAGCTTCCTGCCAGAATTCCGACAAACAAGATGATACCAATAATGAATACGAACAAAGTCACGTTTTCTACAGGGTTAAGTGAAATGTTCTTTCCAGCAAATTCATTCACAAAGGGTAGTGTCAAGAGCGCTATGCCATAACCAAGTATCAAGGCAATTAATGCGTAGAAGCTTGACCTCTGTAAGAAATTGATGTGAGATGCCTTTTCTTCCTGCTCCAAGAACCTTTCTTACTCCAATTTCTTTCTGGCGAGTTGTGTATTTAGCTGTGGCCAGGTTCATATAATTGATACAGGCAATTACGAGCACGAGTATGCCAATAATGGAAAAAAGTCTGACATAGTATGCATTGCTGGTTCCCCCGGCTCCCGCTGTGCTATCAAGATGAATATCTGTAAGTTTTTGAAACCTAATGCCAATCATGGAGCTTGGTTGAAAACTATCAATATCCTCGATATACTTGTCTAGCATAGCTGGCATTTGCGCCTTAAGGTCATCCACGCTTGCGTTCTTTTCAAGTCGGATATAGGTGGCATAGTTATAGTTGCCATAGTAGTCATTAAAGGCTCTGGGGTTCTCTCCGTTATCCACTGAACTCCAGGAGGCCAAAAAGTTATAGGACATGCTAGAGTGCTCCGGAAAGTCTTCAATAACTCCTACTATCTGAAAATCTCGTTTATTTCCATTGTCTTCATATTCGATGATTTTACCCAGTGCTGGGTCATCACCAAAATACTTTTTGGCTGTTGATTCTGTAATAACTACTGTAAATGGATCTATTAGAGCCCCTTGTTGACTTCCTTCCAGAAATTTGAAGGAAAAAATATCAAAGATGCTCGGTTCTACATAGTTGAAGAAGTTCTCATTGAATTGTTTATCACCGAACCTGATGATTGGAAAATTCCATTGATCGAACCTGACGGTATTTACCACTTGGCTGAAATCTTCTCTAAGGACTTTACCGTGCATGGGGGAGGCATAACCAAAAACCCTGGCGACTTCTCCATTTTTGTTGTAGCGCTCCACGACCACCTTATAGATTTCATCGGCATGTTCGTGGTAACGATCGTAGCTCAGTTCATCCTGGACATAGGTAAAAATGAGTAAGAAACAGGCAATGCCTATAGAAAGTCCGGCAATATTGATACCGGCATAAGCTTTATGCCGAAGCATATTCCTAAATGATATTTTGAAATAGTTTTTAAGCATAGCGGTTTGATTGAGTTTTCGTTTCTTCTTTCTTTTCAGTGCGAAGGGCCTGAGCATATCAAAAGTGTCTTTGATGAAATGCAACTTGGCCCGGGTCTTTCCCTTTTTGGTAAGCCGATATTCAAAGAGCTCCAGAAGGTCACCCTGAAGTATCTCAAAGTGATCTTCTGAACAGAGCCATTTTAATAGACGCTGTGGCCACTGAGGAGGATTTGACCGGTTCCTACTCATGAATTGAGGCCTTGGAAATTGGGTATCAATTTGAAGAGCTCGTTTCTAAGCTCATTGGCTTTGATGAGTGTGCTTTCTCCTGCGGAGGTAATGGTATAAAACCTTTTTCTTCTGCCACCTCTGGACTTTGTAGCACCACCTTCACGCGATTTGATGAAGCCCTTATCCTCAAGCCGACTTAGTGCTGAGTGTAAGGCGCCAATACTAGGCGTTCGGTTGGTTCGTTGCTCAATTTCGAGTTTAATGGCCACGCCATATGCCTCTTCTTGAAGCACGCCAATCGTGAGCAGAACTATCTCTTCGAACTCTCCCAAATAGGTTCCTTTCATAATTCAGGTAATTAATTAGTTTCCTAAATGTAGAGTTCATTTTATTAATTTCCTAATTGTAGAGCAAATGGACGTCAAATTTGAATCTCAACGGCTGTTTTGATAGGATTAAAGGTCTTTTGACCTTAAAGGGACTTGAGTTTTTCTTTGGCGTTGATATTATTAGGGTTCAATTTCAGAGACTTCTGATAATTGACCTTGGCCTTTTTCTTATCGCCTTTCAGTAGGTAGGCCTCTGCTAAACTGTCCCAAGTATTGAATGAATTGGGGTAAGCTTCTGTATTAATTAGAAAGATACCAATGGCTATGTTCATTTGTCTTGAATTTAAAAGCTCATAGCCTATACGGTTCAAGGTTCCTTCGGTATGATCATTTTTGTATGCAGGGTGTTTTTTATAGGCCTCGTGTGTTTCTTTGACCGCTTTGAGATCTCCACTGGCTGATACTCTTTTGATCAGGTCATAGTATTCTGTGAAGTTAATCTGTCTAACCACGGTTTGTTGTCTTCCATTGGGTCCTGGAATTTTGTCGTTTACAAATAGCTTTCCTGTTCCGGCCGCAATGCCATTGGGGTTTATGAATTGAGACTGTAATGCCTCGCCATTTTTGACTCCGGTTTCGCCTGATCCTGCAAAGTGTGTGACCTTGGCATCTGCTGATACCTTAAATATTTTGTGATCGGCAAAGCTGGTAATATAGAAATTGCCTCTATGCTGAATGATATGCCCCCCAGTACTCGCTGGTAACTTGGCGAAGAGTGTGGCTTCTCCTTCGGGACTGATCTTTACAATGTTTGGATTACTAAAATTGACAACATAAAGGTTGCCATCAAAACCTACAGTAATGCCATTTGGACAGCTTAAGAGTGGGCTCTTAGCAAACTCAACCACCTTTTGATCAGGGCCCATCTTGGCGATCGTGTTATTACCGCAGTTGCAGATATAAAGATCTTTGTTTTTAAAAGTCAGGCCAACTGGCCCAGCGAGACCTTCATGAGCTACCTCCGAAACTTCTCTTGTATACCGATTGATTTTGGTGATGGTATTTCCATAAAACTGGGCTTGGAAGAGGTTGCCTTGTGGATCAAGCGTATTTCCGGATGAACCATACATTTGATCACTAAAAACGGAGACATCGCCCCATGGAGATATTTTCCATACTTTCTCACCGAAATCAGCGACAAAAAGATTGCCAATGACATCTCTTTCAATTTCTCCTACTGCTCCGTTTAGGGTGTCGGTTAGTGATACTACATTAACCTCCGGAATAGATTCTTGACTAAGGGCTATCCCGTTGAGGGAGAATAAAAGGATAGAAGAGAGGAAGAAGGTTCGTAAGTTTTTCATAATGGTTGACTTGAACCTAGGTCAACGGGCAACAATAGTCGCTATGTTGCGATTTAGTGGTGCATCTATCATATTTCACATGTATATGTGATACCTGTAATCGGGTTTTCTGGCTAGCGGCAGTTTGTTAAATGATGTAAAAGGTAAAGGGGATAGAGCCCGAACTTTCTATATTCGTGAACCAATAAAAAAAGCCCCAGTTTTCTGAGGCTTTTTGACTGTGATCTGGCTGGGGCTCGAACCCAGGACCCTCTCCTTAAAAGGGAGATGCTCTACCAACTGAGCTACCAGATCATGAAGTTTTATTTGGTGAATTAAGAGTGTTTTTCTTAATTCGGACTGCAAAGGTAAGAGGTTCAATATAAAATGCAAAAGAGAGGTTCTAAATTTATTCTACTATTTATTTTGGGGATCATTTTATCCTTTCAAGTATCTTATAGTCAATCTGTTACAGAAAAATTATCTCAGGCAGATTCACTCTTTAATGAGCGAATGTATACGCAGTCATTGGAGATCTATGAAAGTATATATGCTGATACTCAGCGCGCTACGCCCGCCATGCTTTTGAAGATGGCTTATAGCCAAGAGGCAATGGGCAACTTGAGCAATGCCTTAGTCTATTTGCATGACTATTACAAAGTAACTTCAGACAAGACGGTCTTGAAAAAAATGAGTGATCTGGCCCAGGTCAATGGGCTGGAAGGATATGATTCAAATGACTTTCAGCGGTTTGTCAAAACCATTCAAGATTATAAACTAATCATCATTGCTGTTTTACTCGCCTTGAGTTTATTGATCTTATCTATGATTTTCAGGAAGATCAAGAAGCATAATGAAAAATCTCCGGGCTTGGCCGTAGGTTTTGTTCTCATTCTGGGCTTAGCGGTTTTCTTTGTAAACTTCAGTGGGCAACCCCAAAAAGGGATCGTTACTTCTACCAATTCTTATGTGATGTCTGGACCTTCGGCTGCTGCCGAGTTAATCGAGGTAGTGGGTCAGGGACATAAAGTCGAAATCATAGACAAGACTGATATTTGGTATGAGATCAAGTGGAGAGGAAAACGTGCTTTTGTAAGAGAGACTAATCTGCAGGAGTTGCTTTAGCGATCTACTTCCCCAAGTACAATATCTATTGAGCCGAGAATTGCTACCATATCGGCAATTAAGCCACCTTTTGAAAGCTCACCTAGAATAGAAAGGTTCACAAAACTTGCCCCACGCGCCTTGCAGCGGAAAGGAATATCTGATCGACCGTCTGCTCTGAAGAAGAAACCTGTTTCGCCTTTTGGGTTTTCTGCCCGAACATAAAAATCCTGTGCTTTTGGACGGATCTTTTTTGGAACAGTAGCCCTTGGGTCGAAGTCACGAGTTCTTTTGTGGTCACCTGTCAATTTGGTTAGGCATTGTTCTATGATCTTCACGGATTCATAACACTCCAACATGCGGACAGAAGTACGATCCCAGCAATCACCCAATGTTCCCATTGTACCTTTGCCTATAGGAATCTCAAAGTCAATCTCAGGGTAGACAGAATAGGCATCTACTTTTCTCAAGTCAAACTTGAGTCCAGAGCCCCTTAGCATTGGCCCAGTGATACCATAATTGATAGCAAGGTCGGCAGGAAGTATACCTACGTTAGCCGTTCGGTCAACAAAGATTTTGTTTTGGAGAACGACTTCATCGAACTCCTTGAGTTTGGGCTTAATGTATTGACAGAATTCCAGGCATCGTTCTTCGAAGCCTACTGGTAGATCATAGAAAAGGCCACCAACCCAAATGTAGTTGTAGAGCATTCTGGCGCCAGATGCCCATTCTAAAAGTCTTAGAATATGCTCCCTGTCCCTTAACATCCATGGAAAAGGAGTGATGGCACCAATATCCATGGCATAAGTGCCCAGCGCAATAAAGTGAGATGCCAGTCGATTGAGTTCGGCAACAAGTACTCTAATGTATTCAATGCGTTTGTCGATGGTGTTCTCTATGCCCAGCATGCGTTCAACGCCCATCACAAAGGCATGTTCTGAATTCATGGCCGCCAGATAGTCCATTCGGTCTACGAAGGGAAGCGTCTGGTTGTAGGGGAGGCTTTCAGCATGCTTTTCGAAGCAACGGTGTAGGTATCCTAAATGTGGTACGACATCCACAATCTCTTCTCCTGAAGTAATGACCTCTAATCTTAATACTCCATGAGTTGAAGGATGCTGAGGACCAATATTCACGATCATTTCCTCACTCTTCAAGTCTTCTGGCTTGAATTTCTGAGGTTCTGACTGCTGCAGATTCTGGTTATCAAATATGTATTGAACTTCGTTGGCCACTATTCTGCTACTTTAACTCCGCGATAATAGGTCTGATGTTCATAGTCCTTTCTCAATGGAAAGCCTTCCCAGTCTGCCGGAAGAAGTATTCTCCTTAAATCCGGATGATTGTTGAAATCAATGCCGAATAAATCATAGACCTCACGTTCTTGCCAGTCTGCCGTCTTCCATAAGGGTGTGAGCGAATCAATTATTGGTTCCTTTCTTGGTAATGTGACTTTAACCATCAGGTGATGGTCGTATGGAATGGAGTATAAATTATAGATTACTTCCATTGTATCTGCCTCAGGACCATTATCCAGGCCTGTAACACAGGAAAGCGAATCGAAATAAAGCCCTTCAGTTTGATGAAGGTATTCCATGTTTTCGACCAAGCGATCGGCAGGCAGTTCAAGGCATTGAGGACTTGCAGTTTCATCAATTGATATGACCAACCCTTCGCCTAATTCCGCTTTTAGTTTTGATATGATATCCCCAAATGTCATGCTTTAGCTTTAACCAATAAATTTTCTATAGCCTTTGGTGCCACAATGCTTTCTCCTTTAATCTTTTCCTGAAGTTTCAATAAACCACCAATCAATGCTTCAGGTCTGGGCGGGCAACCTGGTACATAGACATCTACCGGAATGATTCGATCAACGCCTTTGACCACATGGTAGCCGTGTTCCCAATAAGGTCCGCCACAGTTGGAACAAGAGCCCATGGAAATGACATACCTAGGTTCGGCCATTTGCTCATAAAGCCGTCTCACCCGATCGGCCATTTTGAAGGTAACCGTACCCGCCACGATCATAACATCTGACTGACGAGGGCTGGCTCGAGGTACAATGCCCAGTCTATCCAGATCATAAGGAGTTCCCTGAGTACTCATAAATTCTATGGCACAGCAAGCCGTTCCGAAGGCCATAGGCCACATAGATGATAATCTGGCCCAGTTGATCAGGTCTTCAAATTTGGTGATGATGATACCACCTTGTCCTAGTTTTTGATCGAGTAAACCCACTATCCTTTATACTTATCGTATGCGCTATCTGGTATTTTTGACTTATAGTTAGAACCCACCGGTTGTGATTTGACCCAATTGAGATATCCTTTTCGCCATGCGTAAGCCAGCCCAAGTGCTAACACTAAGATGAAGATGAACATTTCTGCAATGGCAAACCAAGCCCAACTCCAATTAGTGCCTTCAATAAGTTCTTTGTCTCCAAAAATTACTGCCCATGGGAAGAGATAAATTATTTCTACTTCGAACAAGAGGAAAATAAGGGCTACAATGTAGAATTTAACATTAAAGCGACCCCAGGCACTACCAACCGTATCTTCTCCAGATTCATAGGTGGTGAGTTTTTCAAAATTGGGCCTGTTCGGACGTAGGAGTTTTGATGCAGTCAAACCAACAATAGCGAAGGCTAATGCTCCGAGGATGAAGATCAATAAAGTACCGAACTCGGATAAATTGGTTTGGATCATTCTTAAAAATTCAGCGGATCGTGATGCTGAAAATGGCCATTCATTTTGATGCGGTCTTTGGCAGTTTCCATCTCTCGAATAAGCGGCAAGGCCCTCTCCAGATGGTTGATCATATAAGTTTGCCTTTGAGACTCACGAGGCATTTGCAACATGTCATATTCCTGCTCTAAAGATAAACCTAATTTGTGAGCCAATTCAAATGAATTTGTCAACAGATCGACATCCAGAGCTTCATCCATTTTGAGTACTGAAACGAGTTCTTTACCCAGGCGCTTGAGGTCTTGCCACTGCTTTTCACTACCATCATGAATGTTTTCAATGGGTTCGATTTCCCCTCCTGAGTAGAGTTTCCCAGGCGCTTTTTCGTCAAAAGTGACAATTTCGAAGACTCTCAAACACTTGGTAATGATGTCCATTTCGCCATCCGGATAGCGCTTTACCACCTTAAGCAGTTCCATCTCAGAGCCAAACTTTCGCATATTTTCACCGAATACGGGAATGCCGAAAGTTTTGTTTCCTTCAATACACTCATTGATAAGTTGTTTGTAACGAGGCTCGAAGACATGCAAATTGAGCTGTTCGCCTGGAAAGGCGGCCAACTTCAGTGGAAAGAATGGTAAATACCGTTTACTCATAAATGATTCACCTGTAAAAATAAAAAAGCCCCGACAGGGGCTTTTTGTTTACATGTTTTTCACAATTTCTTCTCCGAATTCCGAACATTTGAGGAGTGTTGCTCCTTCCATGAGTCGTTCAAAGTCGTAGGTAACTCGCTTGGATGCAATGGCTGCTTCAAGCCCTGAGTAGATCAGATCGGCAGCTTCTTGCCAGCCCATGTACTCAAACATCATTGCGCCTGAGAGAATTACGGAACCTGGATTTACCTTGTCTTGACCAGCGTATTTTGGCGCTGTACCATGCGTAGCTTCGAAGATGGCATTACCTGTCATGTAGTTGATATTGGCTCCAGGAGCAATACCGATACCACCAACAATAGCTGCTAATGCGTCAGAAACATAGTCTCCATTTAAGTTCAATGTGGCAATCACAGAATACTCAGCAGGTCTTAAAAGGATTTGCTGCAAGAAAGCATCAGCAATCACATCTTTGATAATTACCTTATGTCCATCTTTTTCTATGATTTGCCATGGACCACCTTCATAGTCAGTTGCGCCATAAGCGTTTTTAGAAAGTTCATATCCCCATGCTTTGAATGCACCTTCGGTGAACTTCATGATATTACCCTTGTGCACCAGGGTAACTGAATCTCTTTTCTGAGCAAATGCATAATCAATCGCACTTTTTACAAGACGATGAGTTCCTTCTTCAGAAACTGGCTTAATGCCATATCCGGCACTGCCAGGGAATCTTACTTTCTTGAATCTATCAGGAAAATTCTCTTCTAGTAGTTTTCCGAATTTATCGCAGTCCTCAGAACCTTTTTCGAATTCTATACCGGCATAAATATCTTCAGTATTTTCTCTGAAGATCACCATGTCGCAAAGACCAGGTTGTTTTACGGGTGAAGGTGTTCCTTCGAACCATCTTACCGGTCTCACACAAGCGTAAAGGTCCAATTCCTGGCGAAGGGCTACGTTAAGTGATCTGATACCACCACCGACTGGAGTGGTCAATGGGCCTTTGATACCCACTAAATACTCTCTAAATGCGTCCAGTGTAGCAGATGGCATCCACTCACCAGTTGCATTGAAGGCTTTTTCGCCTGCTAAAACTTCTTTCCAATTAATGGTTCTATCCGTGCCATAGGCTTTTGACACAGCACTGTCGAATACATGCTGCGCAGCAGGCCAGATGTCAACTCCGATTCCGTCACCTTCAATGAAAGGGACAGTTGGGTTATTTGGTACGTTAAGTACTCCGTTGTTTATGGTTATTTTTTGTTCACTCATACTGTGATGAATTAAAAATGTATTGTTCTTTTTAGGATGTGAAAGGTAACAATTTCTAAGGGCTACAAAGTTTCAAGTTTCAAGTTTTTCAAGCAAAAAATGTAGATCGAAAATGACCTATTTGCTAATAACTTTCTGACTCGTTAGGGAAGTCTTTTGATTTCACATCTTTGATGTAGTTGCCTACAGCTTCTGTAATAATGCTCCCTACATCGGCATATTGCCTTAGAAACCTTGGCTTAAATTCTTTAGTAATGCCGAGCATATCGTGCATTACTAAAACTTGTCCATCTGTATACGGACCTGCACCAATCCCTATAGTTGGTATATTGATTGCTTCCGAGACACGTTTGGCTAGATCTGCCGGAATTTTCTCCAGAACAATGGCATAGCAACCGCACTCTTCCAAGAGCTTTGCATCGGCAATAAGCTTTTCTGCTTCTTCAGACTCTTTAGCTCTAACGGCATAAGTGCCGAACTTATAAATCGACTGAGGAGTCAGCCCCAGGTGACCCATTACCGGAACGCCTGCGCTAAGTACACGTGTCACAGACTCTTTAATCTCTGCACCACCTTCCATTTTGACCGAGTGTGCCCCGGACTCTTTCATAATTCGGATGGCCGACCGTAGGGCTTCTGAAGAGTTACCTTGATAAGAACCAAAGGGAATATCCACCACGACAAATGCTCGGTTCACAGCTCGAATCACAGAGCTAGCGTGATAGATCATTTGATCGAGTGTAATCGGTAAAGTGGTTTCATGACCTGCCATAACATTGGAGGCAGAATCACCAACCAAAATAATGTCAACACCTGCTCCATCGATAAGCTGGGCCATGGAATAGTCATAAGCCGTAAGCATAGAGATTTTCTCGCCTCTATCTTTCATGGCTTGAAGTTGGTGTGTGGTTACTTTCTTAATCTCCGACTTGTGAATTGACATGCCTCTGAAAAATTGGAAGACAAATATACACAAATAAGGTATTGGTCAATTGACTTGACCTATCTCCGCTGTGGTCTGTCTCTGTGGTTGTAGAGATCATAAAGAATACTCACGGATAAGTTTACACTTCTATTCGTGATCTCAGAGGACGAAAAATAATTTTCGTTGCTTAATGAAGAAAAGCCATGATTGTAAGATAAGCCTGGCCTCAGTATTAATTGGTCGGATAGTGAAATATCGATACCTGCTTCTAATAACCCAACCAGGTCAAAACTAGAGGCTATGTCTTTAACATCTAAATTTTCCATCTGGTTTTGACCACCTACTAGCGGGGTAGCGGTTTTAGCAGAAACTAGATAGGAGGGTGCAATTCCGATTTTAAAAAATAAGGGAGCCTGGCCCTTCATATGGTATCCAAGCTTGAATGCCAGGCCGAGATAGTCATAATCAAATCTACTCTCAAAGTCACCTACAGGATTGCCATTATTATCATTGAGCTCGCCTGTATTCCTGAAGCCTCTCTGACTGTAATTTAAATCAGCACCAATACTAATCTGACTAGAAGGCTTATACTGGTATATTATGCTTGCTGAAAAACCAATTCTAGTATCTGTCTCAGTCAAGAAGTTTGATGAGTTGACATTACTTGATGTCGCACCAAGTCCTAATCCAATCAGATGTTTTTGTCCATGAAGTGAAAGACTTGTTAGGGCAAGAACAATTATGACTAGGGCTCTTTTCATACGATTGGGGATAAAAAAAGAGGAGTGTTAACTCCTCTTTAATTAGGTAAATTATTTCTCGTTATAAACGTGAATATCTCTCTGTGGATAAGGAATTGATATTCCTGCTTTGTCCATTTCTCTTTTGATGTTTTCGATCATATCGAAGTGAACATTCCAGTATTCAGAAGTGTCGACCCATGCTCTGATGGTAATATCAACACTACTATCTCCAAGGTTGCCCACTCTCACAAAAGGAGCAGGATCCTTATGAAATCTGCTGTCTGCAGCAATCAGCCCCTGAATAATTTCTTTCGCTCTGTCAAAGTCATCATCATAACCAATACCACAAACAAAATCCCATCTTCTGGTAGGCTCTTGTGTGATATTAGTAATTGTGGCCCCAGCTACTGCGCCATTCGCCATGTAGATCACGCGGTTGTCAGGAGTTTTTAAAGTTGTGGTCACAATGGAGATTGCTTGAACAGAACCAGTTTCACCATTTACATTGATGACATCACCATTTTTAAATGGCTTTAAGACTAAGATTAGAATACCGCCAGCAAAATTTGCTAAACTACCCTGTAAGGGCAAAACCTACTGCAAGTCCGACAGCTCCCAGAATTGCTACTAACCCCGCGGTATTTGCTCCAGCTTTCTCAACCACTGCAATTAGGAGAACTACGGTGAGCATGCCTTTTACAACTCCGGTGAGTGTAGGCATAAGCGTTGGATCAACACCCTTCTTTGTTAGTACATTTTTGAAAACTTTGACAATTCGTTTGTGATGACCCAGAGGCCAACAACCAATATCAATAAGGCGGTAAGGATTTCAATACCCTTGTCAATATAGGTATCGGAGTTTTTGTCCCACCATTCGGTAATCATTTCCATAATAAGTTAGTTTAAAGTTGTTCTTAAAAATTAGTACAAAAAGGCCGAATATTCATCATTGAGTTGTACATCAATGTGTTCTTGAATGGTTGTCCCTAACTCAAAACCTTTGTAGTCCACGGCAATCGGAAATCTTTTGTGACTTCTATTTACCAAAACTGCGGTTTGAATTTTTGATACATTCATTTTCAGGAAGGGATCCAATGCATAAATCATGGTTCCTCCTGAATTCAAGACATCATCGATCACAATCAGTGTGAAATCTGACACTTCAGGTTGAGCAGAAAAACTTACTTGAGGTTGGCTCGTTGCGGATTTATCAATATCCACTCGGATGAGTTGGATGCGAATATCTGAAATTTTTTCAATTTCTGTTTTCAGCAGTTCGGAAATTACAACACCATTGGTGTCAATACCAGCGAAAAATAACTCCTCAGTCTTATGATTTTGCTCGTAAATCTCATAAGCCATCCTTTTGATAATCTGAAGGATCTGGGAGTGTTCTAAGATGCGTTTTCTTTCTTGGTGCATTCGACTATTCAGGTATAGGCATCACCTTACTGTCTTTAAAAGTAGACAGTATCACCATTGACTGCAAGTTGTCTACTACCGAAATATCGCTCACTTTTTCCAACATTAGTTTTTGGTAAGAAGAGATATCCTGAGCAATAACTTTTAGTACAAAATCACCTGAGCCCGTTACGTGATGACATTCAATTACTTCATCAATACTGTTGATGGCATCCATAAAGATTTCAATGTTCTGCTTATTGTGCCCTTTAAGCGTAGCATATACAAAAGTACTTACACCCATGCCGATCTTGTCGGTGTCGAGCTTGGCATGGTAACTCTTGATGATTCCAGAGTTCTCGAGTTTTTTTACACGCTCTAGGGTTGGAGCCGGAGACAAACCAATCTCTTTGGACAATTGAGCATTGGTGATTTTGGCATTGGCCTGAAGGATGTCCAAAATCTTACGGTCGATTTTATCTAATTTTAGATTGAGGTTCATAATATATCAGATACAAAATATAATTCTGTTCAAAGGTAGTATTTTCGAAGAAAATTTTACCATCCGTTAAAAATATTCCAAATGGCTGTTAGGTTTTTCTTCTGATTGCCTTTCTCAGGGCTCTGGCTTTCTTATTGATTTGCTCTCTCCTTTTGGTATTACTTCTGATGATGGATATTCTTTCTAAAGCACTCTCATAATTTTGAGACTCATCGTCATACTCGGCAAGGTAAAGTTGGGAAGTGAGGTAATAACCAGAATCTTCTGAAGAAGTACTTTCAGAAAAATCGATCACCTGCTGAAAGTAGTCTTGGGCTGTAGGATGATCACTACGCTTCTTATGAATATGGCCTAGATAGAAACTAGCATAACGTCCACTTACAGCTTCATAACCGAGTTGTCCTTCACTGATTCGCTTTAAAATTTCCTCAGCCACCGATTCAGCTTTTTGGTATTGACCAGTGGTATAAAGCATCTGCGCATAGAAGCGATGAAAGTATGCATTGTTGGGGTACTTACTAAAAACCTGCTCCCCGAGCCTAAGGGCATCGTAAGTCTTCTTTTCTTCGAAGGCTTTTATCCTCATCAGGAAATAGATGGCCTCAATCCTCGTGTAAAAGGCGTTTTTGGAGACCTGCTCCATTTGTTCAATGCCCAGTTGTTTTTCACCTTTTGGAAAGAACAGAAGTATGGGTTTGAGCATAGGATAGTTTTCTCGAATCCATATGGAGTAGTAATTAAACAGTGCATCTCCAAAAAGTATTTCCGGACTGAAACCTTCATTACCCTTCGTTTTTTCTAGATATCTCAGTGCCCATTTCCCGGCACTCGCAGCTCGACCCCAATTCCTTTTTTCTGAATGATAGCGTCCTTTAAAACCATAAGACCCTGCCAAGAAAAAGGCAGCCTCTACATTATTCTCATCCTTTTCCAAAAGCACTTTTGATTTTATAATGGCTGTGTCCATATAAGCCAGAAATTCATCTCCCAGTGGAGTCTCGGCTTCAAGGTTGGGTAACATTTGCCACCAAGTGCTAATGCCATACAAGAAATACGGTAATGGATGTTCAGGATAGCGATACTTTAACCAATTGAAATCAACCTCCGCTTTATGAAAGTTGAAATTGTACATGTTATCCACCGCATCAGTAATCTCAATTTGCAGTGGCATATTTAGTAATAAGTACTCGCTACTGTTGTTAGCACTTTGAGCGAAGGTGCTTTGTATCAAAGTGCTACCTAGAATAAATATGTATAAAATGTACTTTCTCACCTGGCTTTTAAAGTTCGTGCAAAATTATAGCCCTTAATGTCATTTACTATGCGTTGACACATTTTTATTACGGCCTTCGTCCTATAATCGTACTTTTATCCAAAATAGTTTTCAATGCCAAGAGAATTTAGCGCATTAGAATTGCGAGCAAGAGATTGGGTGAGTTTTAACAAGAAGCTCTTTTTTGCAGTGGTCTGTTTAATTGCATTGCTCTTGCTTTATGTACAACAGTCGTTTATTGTTGCCGAGATAGCAGCTTTTAAATTCTTGGAAGGACCTGAAGCATTACTGTTTCAAATCTTCGCAGGGCTGAAGTTTTTGGCAGTACCCATTGTGTATGCCATCAAGTTTACGGTTGTCGGCTTTATCCTTTGGACGGGGTGCTTTATGTGGGGTTATAAGGTGACTTATACCAAATGCTGGCAGATTGCAATGATAGCCGAGGTGGTCTTTTTTGTGCCCACAATCATCAAAATCTTTTGGTTTATGTTCGTGAGTACCGACCCAAACTATTTCGAATACCAGGCATTTTACCCCCTTTCTTACATGAACTTTTTCGACTATCAAGAAGTACCTAAGAAGTACATATATGCCAATCAGGCCCTGAATGTCTTCGAGATCGTCTATTGGGTTGTACTGACATATGGAGTGGATTTTGCCGCTAGAAAGAAGAAGTCTGTCGCCAATGCCATCGTGGCAACTACTTACATCCCATTATTTTTGTTTTGGCTTTGGTTTAATATCAACATCACCGACTAAACATAGGGCTTTCGATTAATAAAAATTAACGCCTTGCAAGCCATATTTTTACTATTTTCACGCCTCAAACGTGGAATAAATGACAGATTTTAAGAAGATCAACAATCTTACCGGCTGGGGAGTTTTTCTCGTTTCTTTGGTCACATACATACTGACTATTGAAGAAACGGCCAGTTTTTGGGATAGCGGGGAGTTCATTGCCATAGCCTACAAGCTTGAAGTATCGCATCCTCCTGGGGCTCCTTTGTTCATGTTGATTGGTCGTTTGTTCTCATTCCTTGCGTTTGGAGATGTTACTGATGTGGCCTTTTGGATAAATATGTCCAGTGCTGTGGCCTCGGCATTTACCATACTTTTCTTGTACTGGTCGATCGTCATGTTGGGTAGAAAATTGGTTGATGCCAAAATTGGTGAGGAGACTGATTATCAAAAAATATTGCTCGCTGGAGCAGGGGCGGTAGGCGCCTTAGCATTTACTTTTAGTGATTCTTTCTGGTTTTCAGCTGTAGAAGGTGAGGTTTATGCTTTGTCGTCTTTCTTTACTGCGGTTGTTTTCTGGGCTATTCTGAAGTGGGAATTGGTTCAGGACGAAAGCAAGGCTAACCGTTGGCTGATATTCATTGCCTACATGCTGGGACTGTCAACAGGTATCCACTTGTTAGGGCTTGTAACACTACCTGCGCTGGGCTTGATTTATTACTTTAAGAAGTATGAAAACCCAACTTGGGTGGGAGGACTAATAGCCATTGTTGCAAGTTTAGGACTGATCGTTTTAGTTAATAGCATTATCATTCCTGGGCTGCCGACTTTGGCAGGTAAGTTCGAGATTACCTTTGTGAATACATTTGGGTTGCCGTTTGGTTCGGGTGCCCTTTTCCTTACCCTGGCTGTAATTGCAGGTATTATTTTCGGCTTACGCTATACTGTTAAGAAGGATTGGGTAAATCTCAACACATTGATTCTATCAGTCGCTTTTATCCTGATTGGATATACTTGTTATGCAGTAATTCTGATTAGATCAAGGGCTGATCCGCCAATTGATCAAAACAATCCTGAGGATGTAATGACTTTCGTTTCTTATCTAAAAAGGGAGCAATACGGAAGCCGTCCACTGTTGACAGGACAATATTATAATGCTCCTCAAATCAGTGCTAGTCAGGGAGCCCCTGTTTACTACAAGGCTGAGGATAGTTACAAAATTGCTGATTATAAAACAGAGGTTGAATACGACCCTGAGTATACCACTTTCCTTCCGAGGATGTGGAGTGCAAACCCTGGTCATCCGGAGACTTATATGGCAAAGACTGGACTAAGGCCTGGTGAAAAACCAAGCTTTGGTGATAATCTATACTTTATGTTCACTCATCAGATTGGGCATATGTACCTCAGATATTTCATGTTCAATTTCTCGGGTAGGGAAAGCGACATTCAAGATGCGAGTTGGTTAGGGCCACTTGCCAGTAATGAAGATGTACCTGAAACCATTAGGAACAATAAGGGTAGAAACCAATATTTTATGATCCCGCTTTTACTCGGGTTGGTTGGTTTCTTCTTTCAATTCAATAAGGATCCAAAGCGTTTTTCAGCTACCCTTATGCTATTCATTCTCACAGGATTGGCTTTGGTCATCTATCTGAACTCACCACCAGTGGAGCCACGTGAAAGAGACTATATATATGTAGGTTCATACTATGTGTTTGCTTTCTGGATTGGGTTCTCTGTGTTGGCCATTGGTAATGCCTTTGCGGCAAAGGGAAGAAAGTCCATGGTCATTGGAGCCATCGCAGTTGGTATGTTGGCACCTATCATTATGGCCTCAGAAAACTGGGACGATCATGATCGATCAGGTAGGTACTTGTCGGTTGATTCGGCAAGAAACTTCCTAGCGTCCTGTGCACCTAATGCTATTCTATTTACTGGTGGTGATAATGACACCTTCCCGCTCTGGTATTTACAAGAAGTAGAGGGTTTTAGAACAGACGTCAGAGTTGTGGTGCTGAGTTATTACCAAACGTCTTGGTATGTGGATCAGACTGCCACTAAGATGAATGACTCCGAAGGTTTTCCTTACTCTTTAACTAATGACAATTATCGAGATGGAACCAATGATGTCCTGTACATTGACGAGAATGGTCCATACAAGGGGCGTGTAATTGACCTTGAAGATTACATTGATGTTATCAAGAGAGATGTTGATAGTTTTAAAGCCACTTTTCAATCAGGTAATCGATTGATGTCAGTTCCGACAGGGGTAGGTTTGAATTTGAATGTTGATACTGCAGCGGTATTGAACAAAGGTTTGATTCCGGATAACCTGAGGAAGTACGTCACACCGTCTATGTTCTTTCAGTTCAATCGCAATCAAAATGGAGATCTATCCAGCAGGTTTTTGGATAAGGGACAAATGATGATGCTCGACCTGATTGCTAATAACAATTGGGAAAGGCCTATCTACTTTAACTATACTTCAGTTAACTCAATAAACTTCAATGTGAACCCTTACTTGGTACAAGAAGGAATGGCATACAGGTTATTGCCAGTTAGAAAGCCCGCTAATGTGCGAGATCTGGTTAATACAGAGGTTATGTATGACAACATTAAGAACGAGATGCGTTTCAGAGGCCTTGATAATCCAAAGGCGAATTTGAATGAAGATTATAGAGGGTTTGTACAAAACCATAGGTCTATGATCACGAGCCTGTCAGACGCATTCGTTACGGAAGGTGATACAGTTAGGGCGAAAGAGATGCTTGATTTTGGGATGGAAAAAATGCCTATAGAAGCGGTACCATATGATATTTCTTCTATTGGTTTTGTGCAAGGGTATTTTGATATCGGTGAAACCGAAAAGGCAACCAATATGGCCATGGAAATCGCCAATCAGTTCGATAGTGAAGTGACCTATCTGCAAAAGAATGGAAGATATAACAGAGAGTTTTCCATCAAATCTAGAGGTCTACGATTCATTGAAGCCTTGCTCACTGGTAATGGGAAGACGGCCGAAGCTGATACAGTTCGTCAGATGTTAAATGCCCAAAATGTAAGATTGGGAATGGACAGAAGCGACTTCTAGTCTTAAATTGAACGAGAGAATTTAGGCCTGCTCAGTGAGTAGGCCTTTTATTTTTCCAAGATTAGGAAAAGGTCTAATGCCTCATCACCATTATCCATGAGCAAATAGTCTTCATGACTAATTTCAGAGACCAATCCAGTATTGGCTGTATTGAGTTTATTCCTGTTCATCCTGTTTAGGATGTCATAGGGAATTCTGAGGATAGGCGCGGGAAGCCTGTATTGTAGATTAAATATGTCAAAACGAGTGATGCGCTCTACCGATCGCTTATTTTCTTCATAATAAGCCATCACTTTTTCATTTCCGCCAACGCCCTTCATCTCAACTTTGTGAAAGTATTTACCAGCCAAATTAGTAAGCTCAGAAGCTGTGTATTCTCTAACATGCCACGGATTCCTACTCAATGTTTTTTTGATGTTTGGCGTGGTAAGTATGGCCTTTCCACCGGGTTTGAGTACTCTGAATATTTCGGCAAGAAAATCACCGTCTGCTTTTACATGTTCTATGACTTGAAAACTGACAATGGTATCAAAACTGTCGTCCTCGATTTCTTTGAATGGAGGGAAAACAGCCTGCCTGAAATCTAATTCAGGATGTTTGGCCTTAAGTTTTTCAATTACTTCTTGAATTTTGTCAAGAGCCACATAGCTATCTGCCAAGGGGGCAAGTAGATCGACTCCTCGGCCTTCACCACATCCCAGTTCCAGTAAATCACCTTTTATATAAGGTTTGGCTAAATAATAGGCCTTCAACAAACGTTGATGAATTGGGTTATCCGAAGGGATACTATCAGAAGCAATTTCAGTTGTATAGGTAGCCATCCTTAAATTTTGGCCAAAAATAAGCTATTTGACTCAGAATCGATGAATTCACATAAATTTGTTCTGCTCCATTCAAATTCTATATACCTTTAGTTAATCGTTTAATCATGAAACGTATAAGCTCAATATGTATTCTGTTATTCTTGGCTTCGGGGCTAATGGCTCAAGTCAGAATGAGTTCTGCCGAAATCAGCTATCTCTATAATCAGGAGAATGAGTTTCTGGTGCAACACAAGGTGGCTTCCAATGGGGACCAAGTAAAAGTTTACCTGAGATTCATTTTAAACAGCGGGAATGTTAAGATTTCCGATTACCGAATCTCATATGACCTACGGGCAAGTTATATAGATGAAAAAGCAGTTAACTCGTCTGTCACTATAGATTCAGCGAACGTGGTGGATATTGCCTTCAGGCAGTACGTTTATGCATTCGAATTTGAAAAGAAACCCAATGATAACCTCATTGTGATTGACTTCTATAATGCAGTACGAGATAAACGATTTAGCCTGGATATACCATTGAAGATAAAAGAATGGACTCCGTCCTCACATCTAATCTTTCAGGCCAATAAGGACTTGCCCTATTTCGACAAATACATTAACAAGGACTTTCCGATTAGGATAGTTAACGTCTTTGATAACTCAGACAGTTTTGAAATCAATGGTGTGAATAGTAATAAGAATGTGGCAATGCCTCCATTCGATGATTCTGATATGCAGACCGCCTCGGATATCCCTTTAGATACGCTTTATGGAGTGACCAATGGCGAGGAATTTCGATTCTACAATAACGGTTTTCATACGATCAGATCATCCTCCCGACCAGAAGATGAATTGGGTATTATAGTGACTGATGAGGTTCACCCGTATTTTGATAATTATCGGGACCTTATGGATCCTTTGATTTATGTGAGTACCAATGACGAGTTCAAGGATATGCAGGCGGCAACTGATGGTCGCGAGGCATTTGAAGCCTTTGTGAGCAATACCATTTCTTCCAACGAGCAAATCGGTAAAGACTTTATTAAGTATTATTATAGGCGAGTTAGAAAATCGGCACGCCTTTTTTCTGAAAATCAAGCTGGCTGGAAAACAGACCGAGGTATGATCTATCAAGTATTTGGCAACCCCTCCCAAGTATTTAGAAATGAAAGCACTGAGCTATGGGTTTATCCTTCGAACACCGGAGGCCGTTTGAAATATATCTTTGACATAGTAGTCGAAGATGGTATTACTAAATACAAATTGATCAGAGATAAGCGGTACAGAGAGAACTGGATGCGGGCAGTCACACAGTGGAGGTCTGGCAGAATAATAGAATAAATGCAATCAAACTCATCTTCAGACTTCATTTATGGCACACGTGCTATCATAGAAGCGATTGAATCAGGTAAAGAAGTAGACAAGTTGTTTGTTCAAAAAGACGTTCGAAATGAGCTGTCTTCAGAACTCCTCAAACTATGCAGAGACTTGTCGGTTCCTGTACAAAGAGTACCTGTTGAGAAGCTAAACCGAATTACTCGAAAGAACCATCAGGGTGCAGTTGCCTATCTGTCTTCTGTCAGTTTTGCCTCACTCGATAATTTAATTTCTGAAGCCTATGGTAAAGGAGAAAATCCCTTATTCATTATGCTTGACAGGGTGACAGATGTTAGGAATTTCGGTGCTATTGCCAGGACAGCCGAATGTGCCGGTGTTCATGGAATTATTGTGCCAAGTAGAGGAACTGCTCAAATTGGCTCGGATGCAATGAAAACTTCTGCCGGGGCACTCAATTACATACCCATTTGTCGGGCAGAAAACCTCAAGTTGACCATTAAAGACCTACAAGAAAATGGTATTCAGATAGTGGCATGTTCTGAGAAAGCTACTGAGACCATCTATGAAAAGGATTTTTCGGTACCTGTAGTCTTGTTAATGGGTTCAGAGGAAGATGGTATTTCACCCGAGTACTTAAAGCTTTGTGATGATCATGCGAAACTACCTATCACAGGCAACATAGAATCTCTAAACGTTTCAGTGGCAACAGGTATAATCGCTTATGAGGCAGTAAGGCAAAGGGCTAAGTAAACTGTTCGCCTTTACTCTTGGCATCACTTAAGAACTCACGAAACTTCTTCTCCGCATCCTTCTTACAAATGAGGATGACGTTATCCGATTTTGTAACGAGATAGCCATCCAAGTCTTGCGCTACAATTAACATATCGTCAGGACCTTTAACCAAGCAATTCTTGGTGTCATATAAGAGGGCATTGCCCTGAATTACATTATTGGCATCATCCTTTTCCCTGATTTCGTGTAAGGAATCCCAACTGCCCAAGTCTGACCAATCAAATTTGCCCTTCACCATATAGACATCGGATGCTTTTTCCATAATGCCGTAGTCAATTGAAATGCTCTTGCATTGCGAATAAGCCTTATCAATAAAAGCCTGCTCTTGATCGGTGTAGTACTTTTGAGCTCCTTCCTCAAAGATCACAGCCATGTCTTTCAAATACTCATGGAAAGCCTTTGTGATCGTTTCGATGGACCAAATAAAGATGCCAGCGTTCCAGACAAAATCACCACTGTCCACAAATTTTTTAGCAAGTTCTAATTCAGGCTTTTCAGTAAATGTCTTCACCTTTTTGACCTTTTTTAGTGGGCTGGAGTGGTATTGAATATAGCCATAACCCGTTTCCGGACGAGAAGGTACAATACCTAGGGTGATTAGTTTTTCCGAGCCTTTGGCTGCTTTCACAGCTGTATTGACATTTTCTTGAAAGACTTTCTCTTTGAAAACCACATGATCCGATGGCGCCACAATCATTACGCCTTCAGGGTCTCGCTGTTTAATCTTAAATGCGGGATACCCCACAGCTGCTGAGGTGTTGCGTCCTATGGGTTCAAGGAGTATTTGATCATCACTCAGATCTGGCAATTGCTCTTTTACCAAATCTCTGTAACGAGCATTGGTCACTATATAAATCTTATCACTTGAAGCAATATTTAAAAAGCGATCATAGGTCATTTGAATTAGTGACCTACCCGTGCCGAGCACGTCCAGAAATTGTTTTGGTCTTTCAGCACGGCTATAAGGCCAAAACCTACTGCCGATTCCTCCGGCCATTATGACTACATAATTATTTGCCATTCTAAATAATTCCTTCGTTGATTAAATCGCTTATGTGTAGGAAACCTACTACCTTCTGGTTGTCAATAATGATTAATTGATTGATGTCGTGCTCGCGCATTTCATTCAAAGCTCTAATCGCGTACTCCCCCTTTTTAATGGTTTTAGGATTATGGGTCATTACCTGACTTATTTTCAATGCTGAAAAATCATCATGTTTCTCCAGCATTCTCCTCAAATCTCCATCTGTGAATATTCCCACCAACTCTTCTCTGTCATTTACAACGGCCGCTGCACCAAGACGTTTCTTTGAAATGGTCAAAATGCTCTCTTTTACCAAATCGGTTTCTTGCACGATCGGTAATTCATTCTTGGGATAGATATCATCTACTTTCAGGTATAACCGTTTGCCCAAGGCACCTCCAGGATGAAACTTGGCAAAATCTTGAGCTGTAAAGCCTCTTGCTTCCAGCAAACTGACCGCCAGGGCATCGCCCATGGCCATATGAACGGTAGTACTTGTTGTAGGGGCCAGATTATTAGGATCTGCCTCTTCACTCACTATTGCCTTCAAGACATGGTCAACATGCTTTGCTACAAAGCAATCTTCGTTACTGACCAGCCCAATAGTTTTTGCTCCTGTCTGTTTTAAGAGCGGAACGAGCAATTTGATTTCTTCAGTATTTCCGCTTTTTGAAATACACATTACTACATCATCTGGCTGGATAATACCCAAGTCACCATGAATTGCATCTGCAGCATGCATGAATATGGAAGGAGTACCGGTTGAATTTAAAGTGGCGACTATCTTATTTGCGATGATAGCACTCTTACCGATACCTGTGACCACCAAACGGCCTTTCATATTCAGTATTTCGAGTACAGTCTGCTCAAAATCCTCATCGATATACTCGATTACATTCTTAATTGCCTCAGCTTCCTTGAGAAGCGTTTTCTTGGCTATTGTTTGAATATTTTTCTGTAACTTCAATTCAGTCACTTTTTAAAAGTCCGAGCAAAGATAAGCATTGGACTTTATCCTTTTTAGGTTGGCCAAATTAATATGATAAGTGTAGAAGAAATCCGAGGGACCCTCAAGAAAGTCTTCGGTTACGACAAATTCAGAGGCAATCAAGAAAAAATAATCCAGAATGTACTAGAAGGCAAAAACACTTTTGTCATTATGCCCACAGGGGCAGGCAAGTCTATGTGCTACCAAATGCCTGCCATAATGCAGTCAGGGACCGCGATTGTTATTTCCCCTCTTATCGCCCTGATGAAAAATCAGGTGGATCAGCTAAATGCCTTCGGGATAAACGCCAGGTTCTTAAACTCAACGCTCTCAAAGTCGGAAATCAACAAAATAAAAAAGGCTACACTCGAGGGTGAAGTGAAACTCCTTTATGTTGCTCCCGAGTCCTTGACCAAGGAGGAGAATGTGGAGTTTTTAAAACAAGCAGACATCTCTTTTGCTGCTATAGATGAAGCCCATTGTATTTCAGAATGGGGACATGATTTTCGTCCGGAATATAGACGGATCAAATCAATTATCGCTCAGGTGGGTGATATACCGATCATTGCTTTAACGGCCACTGCTACACCCAAAGTCCAGCTCGATATTCAGCGTAATTTGAATATGGAAGATGCCGATCTATTCAAGTCTTCCTTTAACAGGGAGAATCTCTATTATGAGGTGAGGCCAAAGAAAAATGTCAAGAAGCAATTGGTAAAGTTCATACGGGAGAACAGTGGGAAATCGGGAATTATTTATTGTCTGAGTAGGAAAAAGGTCGAAGAAATAGCGGGATTTTTACAAGTCAATGGGATAAAAGCAGCCCCATATCATGCAGGTTTCGAGCCTTCTGTTCGGATGAAAAACCAAGACGATTTTCTAAATGAAGAAGTTGATGTGATTGTCGCAACGATCGCCTTTGGTATGGGTATCGATAAGCCGGATGTGCGCTTTGTAATACACTATGATGTGCCAAAGTCATTAGAAGGCTATTATCAGGAGACTGGAAGAGCTGGACGTGATGGTTTAGAAGGTCAGTGCGTCATGTTCTACAAATACGAGGATATTCTCAAACTGGAAAAGTTCAATAAGGATAAACCAGTTACTGAAAGAGAGAATGCCAAGGTGCTACTTGATGAAATGTCTTCCTATGCTGAGTCTGCTGTCTGTCGTAGAAAACAGTTGCTACATTACTTCGGTGAGGAATATGATGATACGGCTTGTCGTGAATCAGGTCTGTGCGACAACTGCCGCTATGAGAGAGAGAGTTTCGATGGAAAAAGTGAAATCGTTACAGTCATAAAGACAGTAAAGCAGACGGAAGAAAGATTTGGAACTACCCACCTGGTAAGCGTTATCAGAGGTTCTCAGAATCAATACGTCAAGAGCTATGGGCATGACCAACTCGAAGTCTATGGAGCTGGTAAGGATCAAGATGAGCATTACTGGAAATCTCTGGTTCGTCAAACACTACTCAATGAATTCCTGCAAAAAGACATTGAAAACATCGGTGTACTCAAATTGACCGAGAAAGGTGAGGATTTTATTAAGAAGCCTCATAGCGTTGATATTATCAAAGACTTAGACTTTAGTGATGTCGATAAAAAAGAGGATGAGAACAATGAATCGCAAGGTTCTTCTCCAATTCACATTGGGGATTCTTATGACAAAGAGTTATTCGAGTTGCTGAAGATCGAGAGAAAACGAATTGCCAGAGACCGAGATTTGCCACCATATGTAATTGTCCAAGACCCATCACTTCAGGAGATGGCAACCACTTATCCGACTACCGCAGAGGCATTAGCAAATGTCAATGGTATTGGCATGGGTAAGGTGCAGAAGTTTGGGCAGAGCTTTTTGGAGCTAATTAAGCAATATGTAGAAGACAATGATATCGGTATTGAAGATGTTGTTGTGATTAAAACGGCAGGCTCAAAGTCAAAGAACAAAATCTATATCATTCAGCAGATTGATCGTAAAATTGACTTAGAAGAAGTGGCTGAGGGCCAGAATTGGTCTTTGAGTGAGTTGATTGATGAGATGGAAATCATCTGTTTTGCTGGTACTAAATTGAACATCGACTATTATCTGGAGCATGTTTTGGACGAAGAAAGGCAGGAAGACATCATGGACTATTTCCTCAATGCCGATTCTGATGACATTGATGAAGCGCTAGATGAATTCGAAGATGAAGATATTGCTGAAGAGGATATGCGATTGATGCGGATTAAATTCATCTCTGAATACGCAAATTAATTACCTTTATCCCTTAAAATTTTTGACTTCATGAACATCCTGATTTTAGGAAGTGGGGGTAGAGAGCATGCTTTCGGTTGGAAGATCGCTCAGAGCCCACAGTGTGATAAATTATATATAGCTCCAGGAAATGCAGGTACAGCTGCGATCGGAGAAAACATCAATATCGGTGTCAATGACTTCGATGCTATAGGCTCCTTTGTAAAGGAAAATAATGTAGATCTTGTGATTGTTGGACCAGAGGATCCATTGGTGAATGGCATAAGCGATTATTTCAAAGCTGATGGAGAATTGACTAAAGTTGGGCTGGTAGGACCTTCAAAAGCTGGTGCAGAACTTGAGGGTAGTAAAGACTTCTCTAAGAAGTTTATGGATAGACACAATGTGCCAACCGCCCGATCAATGACCTTTACAAAAGAAACATTAGAGGAAGGTTTGAACTATGTCTCAAGTCACCCGACTCCAGTTGTACTAAAGGCTGATGGCCTGGCGGCCGGGAAAGGTGTAATCATTGCCGAAACGCATGAACATGCACGCGAGACACTCAAAGAGATGCTGGTCGATGCCAAGTTTGGAGAGGCCTCCAGTCGAGTGGTGATCGAACAGTTCTTAGAGGGTATTGAACTTTCTGTTTTTGTTTTGACCGATGGTGAGAGTTACAAGATTCTTCCAGAAGCGAAGGACTATAAGCGCATTGGTGAACAAGACAAGGGACTGAATACAGGTGGAATGGGAGCTGTTTCTCCTGTGGTTTTTGCAAAAGGTGACTTTCTGAGTAAAGTAGAAGAGCGCGTTGTAAAACCTACGGTGAACGGACTCAAAGCAGATGGCATTGACTATAAGGGCTTCATATTTATAGGCCTGATGAATGTGGCAGGGGAACCTTATGTGATTGAGTACAATGTGCGCATGGGAGACCCTGAAACTCAGGTGGTGTTGCCTCGAATCAAATCGGATCTGGTTGATTTATTACAGGCAACAGCGAAAGGCAGCCTGAGCGACACTGATTTTGAAGTAGACCCAGAAGCTGCGACTACCGTAGTAATGGTGGCAGGGGGCTATCCGGAGGCCTATGAGAAGGGACATCAAATTATCGGAATCGAAGGAGTTTCAGGAGCAACTGTGTTTCACGCGGGTACCAAATTGACCGATAATGGGCAAGTGGTGACCAACGGGGGGCGTGTGCTTGCGATTACCGGTAGAGGTGATTCGGTAGCAAAAGCCCTTGAAAATTCTTATAATGGCATAGCAAATATTTCTTGGCAAGACGTATATCACAGAAGAGATATTGGTCAGGATATTTTGCGATTGATAGATTAATAGACTCAAAGCCCTAATGGGCATTATAGATACCTATGAGCTGTAGCTGTGGCGTAAGCGTTGAAGGAAAGACAGCAGGTTGTAACAATAATGGTGGTTGTTCTACCGGTGGTTGCAACAAACTCAATGTATTTGATTGGCTTTCGAATATGGACATCCCTGTCCAGGAGAAATTCGATGTAGTAGAAGTTCGTTTCAAAAATGGACGAAAGGATTTTTATCGCAACGTTTCAAATCTGGATTTAGTCACAGGAGAAGCCATTGTAGTAGATGTACAAGGTGGACACCATATTGGGTATGTATCGATGCAAGGAGAACTTGTGCGTCTCCAAATGAAGAAAAAGAGCATTGCAGATAATGATGATATCCGCAAGATCTATAGAAAGGCCACTCTCAATGACCTTGAAAAATTCGAGGAGGTAAGGAAGCGTGAGAATCCAGCTCTTTATCGAACGAGAAACATCATCTTAGAACAAAAACTCGCCATGAAACTCACAGATATAGAGTTTCAGGCAGACAATACCAAAGCTACTTTTTACTATTCAGCTGACGAACGTGTCGACTTTCGTGAACTGATCAAGGTGTTGGCGGGAGAATTTAGAATCCGAGTTGAAATGCGTCAAATCAGTCTGCGTCAAGAGGCGAGCAGGTTAGGAGGGATTGGCTCATGTGGAAGAGAGCTTTGCTGCTCTACCTGGCTAACAGACTTCAAGAGTGTTTCAACCTCTGCAGCGCGCTATCAAAACCTAAGTCTTAACCCAAGCAAACTGTCAGGTCAATGTGGTCGACTAAAGTGTTGTCTTAATTATGAGTTGGAGACTTATATGGATGCCCTACAAGACATCCCTGAAGTCAAGTTTCTGAAGACCAAGAATGGAGATGCACGTCTTCAGAAGACAGATATTTTTAGAAAATTGATGTGGTTCAGTTTTGATAAGGACAATAACTGGCATCCGATTTCCACAGAACGTGTGAAGGAAATCATGGAGATGAACAAAGCTGGAGAGCTTCCTGAAAGCTTGACTTTAGATATTATTGAGGTCGCGATTGCTGATAATCGGATTAACAGAGATCTTGAACAAATGGACGAAAAGTTCAGAAAGAAGAATGCTGGAGGCAAGAAAAGAAGAAACAACAAGAATAGAAACCGTAAAAAGAAGCCAACTAACCCACAGGCAAAGACAGACCAACAACCTCAAGCAAAGTCATCGAATCAACAAAAGCCGCAAGAAGGAGGTCCTAATAAGGGACAAGGGAATAGAAAAAAGAAAAGACGTTTTAGAAATAAAAAGTCAAGCAACAATGAATAAGTACGCCTTATCCTTAATTGGGCTTTTTGCCTTAATGATTGTTAGCTGTGACAGTGGAAGGGTCTATGAATCTGACTATGATTTTGAAGGTCAGAAATGGCATATGGATACGATTCCAAGTTTCGAGTTTCAAATTGAAGAACTATCAGGTAACGACATTCTCCTGAAGATTAGAAATAGTCTGGATTTCCCATTCAGAAACTGCTATATGACCTATTATTTAGAGGACAGCGCAGGTAACGTATTAGCTTCAGACCTTGTTAACTTCCAGTTGTTCGATGAAACTACCGGAAAGCCTTTTGGAAAAGGGAATAGTGTTTTCCAGCATAGTGAGGCCATTCTGTCTGGGTACAGTTTTCCCAGCACTGGGCGCTATAACCTGAGAATTGCGCAGTATATGCGAAAGACCGATTTAGAAGGGACTTACTCTGTCGGTGTAAGAATTGAAGAATCAAATCAGGATTGATTACTCACCTGATCAACAAACCTCTTGAGCTTTTCTCTGGTCTTATCCTTGTGCATCCAATATTCACGAGACAGGATCATATCAACAGGCCAGTTTTTTGACTTTATATGCGCAGGTCGATAGGCAAAAACCTCCTTGGATGAGAGGCTATTATAAAAATAATCGTCATCCGTAAATAGTAACCCAAGGTACTCGTTTTCTCTCTTAATGGAGAGATCAGCATAAACGTCTTCATATTCGAATGACACTGGGAGATCATTTTCCCATGCTTGCAGCTTTCTCTTCAAATACCAGTCTAGTCCAAATTCCGTTGAAGGCAGTTTTGAAGGTTTGAAATGATTGTTAGAAACCTCATGGGCGTATTCTAAGTATGCTCTTAATAACTTTGGTCCTTCATTCTTCACATGGTCGACTTTGAGCGCTGACGGCAATATTGAGGTGACTATGATTACTCTTTCTTTGGCTCGGGTTATCGCTACGTTTAAACGATTTTCACCACCTGCCTGATTCAGACTACCGAACTGAATCGAAAGTTTGCCAGCGGCATTGGGTGCATAGGCAGTTGAAAAGATGATAATATCCCTTTCGTCTCCCTGAACGTTCTCAATGTTCTTAACGAACAAGTCATTGAGATGGCTTAAACCAGTTTCTTCCAACCGATCGAGAATGAGTGCCTGTTGAGGTGCATTGAACGTGACAATGCCCATGGACTTGTCGTTCTCTTCTTCTTGAAACGATTTTACCAAGGCTACAATTCGATCGGCTTCAACCGAATTGGTTTGTTTTTCCCACTGACCATCTACTTTGATGTATTCTATAGCCGGCTCGGTGTCATTGACACTTTTAAAGTCTGGTAATACGCTGAGCTTTCCTTTGTAAAAGTGTTGATTAGAAAAGTCTATCAAGGCCATCGACCGACTTCTATAGTGACCTTTAAGGTCAACTTGCATGAGATGGTTATTGGCTAATTCCAATAGCGAATCGACTTCCAACGCCATTTCTTCCTGTTCATCTTCCCACCTTACCCTGTAAAGGTCATTGGGCCGGAGCTGTTGGCTATCCCCAGCGATGACGACCTGCTTGCCTCTGTAAATAGCGGGAAGACCCTTTTCGGTAAAACACTGGCTTGCCTCATCAAAAATGACCAGGTCAAAGAAGGACTCCATTGGAAAGATGGCTGAGACAGCCTCAGGAGAAGCCAGCCAGCATGGTACCAGGTTGAAAAGCTCATGCTCAAAGTTGGAAATTAGCCTTCTCAGAGGCCAAATCTTTCTTTTCTTGGTAACCTGATGCTTTAAGTCTCTATAAGTAACCTGGTTGTTCAGTCTGTTGAATTCCAAACCTTCATAGGTTCTTTCCTTGGTGCGTTGTAACAATATAGAAGCACTGGCTTCAGCTTTGTCAGCAACTGACTGTTGCAGCTCATCCACCATAGTCTGGAACTTTAGTGTTGAAGCATCTGCCAGAACAGGATATTTATTTTCGATGTGATTGATCCAGGCCAGCCGAATGCTATTGTCGAATAGCTGGAGGGCCTCTTCTTTACTCTGAATGTCATGCTCGATAATCTTATCCGTTGCAGCCCTCTCTGCCTCAGTAAATGATGCTCTGATTTTATCCAAGGCAATCAACACGTCAAAGTCTTTTCTTACACTTTTCCTTAATGCATCAGCATATTTAGGATCAGCCAGCATGATATCAATCTGCCTTGGAAGTATATATTTGTTCCAATTGGCCCTTTTGTCTGGAAGATTCTTAAGGATTTCACCGATTGCTTTGAGCTTGCCACCAAATATCTTCGATGAGGAATTCTTTAGTGGGAAGAACTCTTTGAAATTAGCAAAGGAGTCGAATAATGTCTTTGCGTTGATCGCTTTCTCCATCTGATCCAACCAATCATTAATAACCTCCTGATCTGTAGACTGTGGTACATCTTCTATCCACCCAACGCCTTTGAGTTTAGTTAGCTGGTGTTGAAGGTTTAGTCGATTGTCAATGCGTGCTGTCAATACTCTGAGCGCAGCTTTATCATCTCTGAGATCGTTGGCTACCAATATTCGGGCAAGCCTCAGTTTCTCCTTTGAAAACCTCCATTTCAAAGACTTCCAAAAAGTGTTTTTGGCATCGCTGCGTTGCTTCAAGATGCCTTGGACCTCACCAATTTCGTTGGCGGGAATGCTTTGTTCTACACCATGATCGGCAAAGCAAGTATTAATAAGTTTCCGAGTGTTTTGAAGCCACAGTAAACCTGCACTTTCACTACCAAAAACTACCATAGGCCGGAATAACTTAAAGGTATCTTCCGTTTTGAGCAAGGCCTGAATTTCTTCGAGACGATTCAGGTTCTCGCTAATAGTGCGGCAATCATCATAGTCCACCTTTTCACCGATGACGTCACCCACCTCTTGCTGTAATTGTGTAGCTACTTCAAGGATCTCATCAATATAATTAAGAGTGGCTTGCAAATCAGAAGGCCCGAAGGCAGCAAAACTCACACGGTCTGACCATGGGTGCTCTTCGACATTCAAGTCTTTGGCATAGTCAAAATAAAGACAAAGGTCTTTCTTGAATGCTTTCAATTTATTGAAATGAAAGTCGCTGTATTCCTGAACGAGCGGAATGGATGCTAAGTCAGGGCTTGAGGTGAGATAGAGTTCCTTAATGGAGAGTCCGCATTCGCTCGTATCGAATAGTGCCTTTTTGTACTCGTCAAGTGACTCCGTAGCATCCTCAATACTTAGACTGGCCTGTTTAAAGGCGCGATCTAACTGCAGTGCATCGAGGCTGGTATTGCTTCTTTTATAACCCTGAAGCTGCTCGATTTGATTGGCTAACTGATCATAGATTGCCTTTCGATCGGCCTTGAAATCATGAACTAATGTGGCGAAGTCTTCGGCTTTGATGGATTTTAGACGTTCGTAGACGACATCCAGCGCAGCTCGCTTTTGGCTAACCACCAATACCTTTTTTCCCCTGGCGATAAAATCTGAAATGAGGTTACAGATCAATTGCGATTTGCCCGTTCCTGGTGGGCCCTGAACGACAATAGAGTTTCCTTTTTTTACTGCATTCAAAGCATTTTCCTGATAGGCATCCAGGGCAAAAGGGGAGAAAGTCTCGTATTCATTGACATTCCTCAGGAAGTGTCTGGTGGGATCAAAGTCTTCAGAAGTAGGCTCTGGCTCATTCAGGCTTTTGTTTTCAAAGAATTGATCAAGGTCATCCGCTTCGATCTGGTCGAGCATAAAGTCATAGTCAGGGACCAGGTAAGAGTCGGCCTGAGGAAAAATACCGAGCACTGCCTGCATTTTAATACTCACTTCGCCTTCTTGTGATGTGAGGTCAAGGCTCTCCTTATTTTTTTGGGCGAATGACTCGAGCTGGCTTCCGTAAAACTCTCTGCTGAACCGGAGGTCAATAGCACTTTCTCTTAACTGCTCATAGAGCATGTTCTTAAAAGCGGTGCTCTCTTTGTCATAACCATCGAAGGTAAATTCAACCAGCTCATCGGCTAAGTCAATCTGATTATAATGCGCAAAGGCTAGCAGGAGACTTTTATTGAAGCTTATGTTTACGTCCTTCTTGGGGCATAAAATCCAATCTCTACTAGTTTGATCCAACTCTACTGGGAAAAAGCATAATGGTGCTCTGAGACTGGTTCCGTCATTAAACTTTCCTTCTACGAAGGGCCAACCTACATAAAGGTCTCTAGCGCCACTTTCTTGAAAAATAAACTGCTCTCTACGTTGGAGCTTTTTTAATCGGGTCGAAAGTTTATTCGATTGCTCATCTCGTGCATCTGAAATGGGAATAAGTTTGACCTTTGACTTACGAGAAATGATTTGATCGACAAGGTTCCAGGATGGTTCTCCATTGACATGATCGAGGTCGTGAAGGTCCAA
The DNA here is from genome assembly GCA_965230105.1 of Roseivirga sp. GTDB lineage: Bacteria > Bacteroidota > Bacteroidia > Cytophagales > Cyclobacteriaceae > Roseivirga. The sequence goes on from CBDDKG010000005.1 coordinate 216,179, forward strand.
AAACTGTTCAGCATTTAGCCTAAGGAGTAGCAAGGAACGGTTGTTGCCCGATAGGTTGGTCAACCGCCTTTGATACGTCTTCAGAATCTGCTGCACGGGTTGGTGGTTAGTTAATGGTTATTAGTCAATAGTGAATTTAATGAATCATTATTACCATTCCATGTATAGCCCGTTTCCCGAAGTTAAGCACTACACACTTTGTTCTATGCTTTTTCTTTTTATTTCATTATGCCTGCTAAGTCAATAAATTCTCCAACGTAGTATGAAGGTAATTGCTTTTGAATTCCCATTCTGTAAATCCCAATTCCATATGTCTGATTAAGATTTACAGAATTTTGAATTCTTTTTGCCGATTCCAATAATTCAGATACAGTAAACTCTTTATTATTCTGAGCGGTTATTAACTCTCCCTTTTTCAACCCTCCTTTTGGTCCAATTGGATAGAGCCAAACCTTTTCAGACTTAATTGACTTCATGTCAGATTCTTCTAAATTGAAATCAGAATCTGACCATGAAGCATTTTCGATTCTACACGTCCTAATCGTTAAATCTGGTCGAAAAATATCGTGTTCTTCTTTAGTCAACTCTTTGAAGTCAATTAAACTAGCTTTCTCCGAAAAAACATTTCTTGAAGCTCGATAAAATGAGCATTTCTGTTTCAAGTTGGAAGCAAAAGTCCAAGACTTATCATGCTCCCAATATCCATCATAGAGCACCTCAAATTCATCAAATCCAATTACTCTCATGATTGAACCGTCCCAGCTTGCTTTATATATTTCTCCAAGTTTCATCTTAAGTGCCTAGAGCAATTAACTATTTGCCAAAAGGAGAATCTGGTTCTTTGGCAAAAACATTGAAGACGATTTTGTCCATTCTGCCTGGCATCCACTTGTTTAAGAAGACTGCTAACTTGCCTTGTGAAGTAAAGACAATATCACGTTTACGTTTTCTAATCGCTTTGATAATACCCTGAGCCACGGCTTCGGCTGTCATCATCTTACCTTCATCACGAGGTGAGTCTCCTTGAGAGGTGCCGTCCGCTGTCAATGCCGCATTCCGGATATTGGTGCCTGTAAATCCAGGACAAGCCACCAAGACATGAACGCCACGATGCATCACCTCAGTACGGAGTGATTCAAAGAAGCCATTCATCGCATATTTTGATGCTGTGTAGGCGGTTCTTGCCGGTGTGCCGCGATAGCCATTGATGGAAGAAATCCCCACTATACTGCCCTTAGTTTTGAGGATATGAGGCAGGCAATATTTAGTGGCGTATAGGGTGCCATTAAAATTGATGTCCATCACCTTTCGGAAAACATCGAGATCAATTTCTTCCAATAGGGCTCTCATCGAAATGCCTGCATTGTTGATGAGGATATCAATCTTCCCAAAGGCCTCGATGGTTTGGTTGACAAGGCTTTCATTATCGCTCTCCTTGGCTACATCAAGTTTTAAGCATAGATTCGGTGCATTCAAGCTGTCAAGGGCCTGGCCCACTTCCCTCAGCCTTTCTTCATTTCTTCCAGTGATGACCACTTTCGCTCCTAGTTTTCCAAACTCCAGAGCCAGGGCTTTGCCTATACCGGAGGAGGCTCCCGTGATGATGATGACTTTATCCTTCATTGGGACAAATTAAGTGAGAATTTTATTGACAACCACATGTAGGAAGCCCAACTCGAAACTATCCATTATCTTTGCCCTCCAAAATCAGGAATAGGCATGTCTGAAAAAAGAACAGAGTTATCGGAGTTAGGGGAGTTTGGTCTTATTGACCGTTTGGCAGAAGGCTTGACAACCAAGCAATCCAGTACCGTAATGGGTATTGGAGACGATGCCGCAGTAATCGATGAGGGTGATGAGTATGGTTTGATTTCTACTGATATGTTGGTTGAGGGAGTGCATTTTGACCTTTCCTATGCACCGCTTCAGCATCTTGGCTATAAGTCTATAGCGGTGAATGTATCAGACATTGCCGCTATGAATGGCATTCCTCAGCAGGTAGTTGTTTCTCTGGCCCTAAGTAACCGCTTTTCAGTCGAAGCCATCGAAGCCATTTATGCTGGCATAAAGGCTGCCGCAGAAGATTTTAATGTAGACGTTGTAGGAGGTGACACAACCGCTTCTACAAGCGGATTGGTAATTTCTGTTTCTGTTTTTGGCAAGACGTCCAAGGATTTGATTACCTATAGAAAAGGCGCTAATAATAATGACATCCTTTGTGCAACAGGCGATTTGGGAGGAGCCTATATCGGCTTGCAGGTTTTGGAAAGAGAAAAGCAGACTTTTTTGGCTAACCCGAATATGCAGCCACAGCTCGACAAGTATCAGTATGTGGTACAACGCCAACTGAAGCCCAAGGCCCGTATGGACGCTATCCATGAGTTAAGAGAAATTGGAGTGGTTCCGACTTCTATGATTGATATTTCTGATGGACTGGCTTCGGAAACTTTACACCTTTCTAAGCATTCAGGAGTAGGCTTTGTGATTTATGAAGATCAATTGCCGATCGATAATCAGACCTACGAAACGGCTGTAGAATTCAATCTTGATCCTATGACTTCAGCATTAAATGGAGGCGAGGATTATGAGCTCCTTTTCACCATAAAGCAGTCTGATCATGCCAAATTGGATAAGCATGCTGATATCCATTTCATTGGCCATGCACAGGATTTATCTAAAGGAAATATCATTATGACCAAGAAGGGTAATCAGGTGCCTTTATCCGCCCAAGGATGGAATCACTTAAGCGAAAAATAGGCTTAGGATCAGAATCACGCATAGAAAGCCTGAAATGATGGCTGCGTTAAATTGACGTTCTGCGGTGAGTAGTTTGGAAAGGCCTAATATAGCCGCTATTATGGCCAAAATACTAATGAGCGTTACGTATGACCGATCACTAAAGTATAGGAAGTCTGTTTTTTGACCGCCTTTAAAACCCCTAATCTTAGCAAATAGAAGACTTCTTTTGTATTCAATAATGTCTCCTGCTTTGAGGTCATAATTCCCGTCAGGACTTTTAAAAATTATCCCTTCTGCACTCACATAGTTAAGTTCAGTGATGTAGGATCCATTATTGAATGTCCTGGTCTGGTTGACCCTGACAATCTCAGTTCTTTGAATCGGCTTGTAGAAAGTCATATCTACTAAAAAGAGGAATGCCAGCACCAGAAATACCAGATTGAATGTTTTGGAATGCTTGGCGTTGGCCTCATAATCGGTAGGTGGATATACATTCTTAGGTTCGAACCTGAAGAAGGAGTCGAATTCTCGGCCCATGCTACTCTCTGTATTTGAGACTTGGTTCCGATATTCCAAGAGGGCCTGATCATACTCCTCTCGGGATTCGCTATTGGAGAGTACACTATATGCTTCATTAATGTCTTGAATGGACATGAGGCCATTCTTTTTGGGGCTTACATCTGGATGCGCACTTTTTGCCTTTTCACGATATGCCTTTTTGATTTGCTTCGTGCTTGCATTTTCTTTGACTCCCAGGATATGGTAATAATCTTTAGGCATATCTTTAGCAAGTTAACAAGTGCATGGGCAAACCAATACGAAGATGAAAGAGACGGTTCATTACTTTAACGGCAACTTTGTGCCAAAGCGTCTAATTAATTTGTCAATTGATGATGTGGGTATTTTAAGGGGCTATGCAGTGTTCGACTTCTTTAAGGCGATCGGCAATGTTCCACTCTTTTTGGAGGATCATCTGGATCGTCTCGAGAACTCCGCAAATAAGATCAACTTAGCGCTGCCCATTTCACGAGATGAGATAAGAAAAGTGATCGAGAAGTTGATTGCTAAGAATCAGTTTTCGGCAAGTAATTTTAAGATTATTGTCACTGGGGGTGAATCAGAGGATGGTTTTTCACCAGGTCAATCACAAATTATCATTCTCAACAACCCACATAAGGATCCTGACACTCAACTCTTTGAGAAAGGGATTAGCCTGATGCTGCACCAATATCACAGAGATTTCCCCGAAGTAAAGTCTACCTATTATGCTCCAGCATTATCACTCCAAAAGGGATGGTTGGCCAAAGGGCATACGGATGTACTCTATCATGACGGAACATTCGTTTCGGAAGTATCCAGAAGTAATATCTACTTTTTTGAGGGCGAGACACTGAGAACTAATAAGGAGGGAGTACTTGGAGGTGTGACCAGGAAAAATGTGCTCAAATGTGCTGAATCTTTATTCAATATCGAAATAGGACCGATTCGTTTGGAAGAGTTGCTGAATGCGGAAGAGGTTTTTATTACCAGCACCAATAAAAAGGTGATGCCAGTGGTAAAGCTTGATGATCAGCTTATAGGAAATGGGAAGGTAGGAGATAGAACAAAAAAGCTAATGAAGGCTTTTTGCTCTGTATATAGATCAGTATGTTGAGGAGAGGTCTTGAGGCTAGGCCTGATCTAACTCATAGCCAATAACGTCCAAGAGCATATCCATAATCTGGATTGGAAGCCGCTTTTCAAGATCTTTGTACCGATAGTTGATGACGTGGCCATCTTCCAGCTGAAAAGCAATGCGCCCTGTCTGAATTTTGTTCTCAAAAATTTGAATTTCAAGGACGGTATTGTCGATGCCGTTGCTGTAGGTATTGTTAATTCTCCAGGTGATATTCTTACCTACTTCTTGCAGCTTGCCAAGCAAGCTACGGACCAGTGTTTTGTTTTCTTGAGCTACCGCCTCCATATTGACTTTTATAAGACAACGGTAGAAAAGGCATTTGGTTATTCGTCTTCTGGGAACGGCACAAATAAGAAGTTGGTAAAGGTCTGGTCCACTACAAAGAGGCAGCAAAACTCATCTGGATTCTTGAAAGCCTGCTTAAAAGCATTCTCGTCATCAACGAGTTTGCGCTGTACAAACTCATCCAAATACGTGATATGATAGTTCCACTCCGTGTTCAGTTCATTGCGACCAATGAGTAACTGGCCAATGGGAATATCAGTTTGCGAAATAGGGAATATGGGAAAATCAGAAAAGCCCCTTTTTCTGACTTGATAAGATGCCTCTTTCAAGGTATCGGCTACCACTACAAAATCCTTTGTAATAGAGCCGAGGTATTTACCATTTAATTCCGGATCGTTTTGCATAGGGCAAAATTAGCATAGAATGGTTTTACAAGGATAAAAAATCCCTTTTGTTTTTAGCGCTTCCCTGAAGCGGGTACTATCGATCTTTCACTCGGTACATAAATTTTAAACCCGACCAGATATCATCAATGGCAGCTACTTTGACATCAACGAGTCCAATACCCAAGCCAAAACTTCTGATCACATTACCGTCAAGGTCTGTTTTGAGTTTTGAGGCCTTCTTAGGCCACGATAACCATAGGGTGCCATCCTTTTTCAGGTAGCCTTTCACAGGTGGAATCAGAGATTTCATGTCCTCTTGAGACATAAGGAATACATGAGCAAAGTCTATGCTTTCAGCCTTTGGTTTCTCGATAGCCTCTATATCCGGCATTGCCTCGAATAAGTTGAAGTAATACTCAGGGATTTGTAAAAAGTGGCAAGCGTAGTTGTCCTTTATTCCGAGTTTTTTGGCTAAAGGTGTGCCTGAATATCCGGCAGTTGTCATGGAATAAGTTTAAAAAGTGATCATATAATATAATTACTTTTTAAGGCAAGAAAAAGGCCTCAAGGTTCTGAATCACACTTTGAGGCCTGTTTTTCTGATGAGTGGCGTAGTTATTCCTCCTTTAGGTAGGTAATCGGATTGGCACGCAGTGCTCTGTATAACTGAGAAAATACCGTCAATACGGCTACTCCCAATACCGAAATTAAGGCTGCTGCTCCGATGGTCCAGCCAAAGTCAATTTTGTAGGTATAGTTGTTTAGCCAGTCGGTCATAATACTGACTGCTATGGCAAGCCCCACTACTGCACCAATCAATAAAAGCCATATGTACTTGCTGAGGTACAGCCCAAAGATGTGCTTGGCATTCGCCCCAACCACTTTTCTCACACTGACATCCTTCATTTGCTGACGTATTTGGTTGCCTACAAAACCCATTAGCCCAAGGCAGGAAAGGAATATAGCCGCTGCCGAGCCTACTTGGGCAATTTTCTTGATACTTGCTTCTAGTGCATATCGATTAGCAATGTCATCTTCCACAAAGCCATAGCTAAATGGATATGGAGAAAAATATCGGTCATGGATCGCTTCTATCTGGGCTATCTTGTCTTGATTGATATCAGAGAACTTGATATAAGTATTATAGGTGAGTAGTCGATCACCCATCCACATGATCAGCGGGTCTACTCCAGAGCGCAAAGACTCAAAGTTGAAGTTTTTAACAACACCTACAATGGTCGGTTTTTGGAATTCACCATAGCCAAAATAGATTTGCTTGCCAATGGGATCTTCCAGCTTTGTTTTCTCAAGAAATGCCTCATTTACGATAACGGCTCCCATGGCATCTGTGGATATTTCCTTGCTAAAACTTCTACCTTCAACGAGTTCTATACCCATGGCTGCTATGTAATCAGGATCTATGCGTGCGTGACGTACATCGACCCTCACATCATCTGCATCTTTATAGTTGGTGCCATTAAATCCTGATGTAATGGTGACATGCTCTACACCAGCAATAGCCAGTATATCATTTTTAAAGCTCTCTTTAGTTTGTGCATCTCGGATAGGCCTGAATATGCGTACTACTTTTTCTCCTGAGTAGCCCAGGTCATGATTGAGCAAAAAGTTGAGCTGGCCATTCATGGTAAGCATACCGGCAATTAGAAAGGCAGAAATGGCAAACTGAAGGGTAATCAGGCCTTTGGCCAGATAGTTTTTGCCCCCTAGTTTTGATTTACCCTTGAGCCCATTAATGGTTTTATAACGTGATAATAATAGGGCAGGGTAGATGCCAGAAAGCAAGGTAACCACTACGAGTATAAGGAGTCCACCCAAGAGCACCTCACTGTTAAAGATAATATCAAGCGTATAGGTCTTCTCAGCATACTCAGCGAAACCTGGCAGCATAAGTGCCATAAAAATGATCGATAAGATTAAGGCCAGAAAGGCTGAGATAAATGCCTCTGCTACAAACTGCTTGAATACCGAGGTTTTCTCAGCTCCGAAAACTTTACGAAGGGCAACTTCTTTCAATCGAATAATATAGTTGCCAACCGCGAAATTGGCATAGTTGACACAGGCGATCAGCAGGCAGAATATACCAATGATGGTCACAATGGTAATCAGCTCGTTGTCACCTCTGGCTGCTATGCCATTACCAGTGCCAAACTCAGGATTGAGGTGTATATCTGTTAATGCCTGAAGACCTAAGCTAACTTGAACTTCTTCCATTTCAGGGTCAGTCGGGAAGACATCATTCATTTTCTGCTCAACCACTTCAGCACTTGAATTTGGATCGATTTGGAAGAAGGAATTCATGTTAATGTCGAACCAGACCTTTGTTCTGGGCTCATTATCCGCTGCCCAACTTGAAAAAGGGAAGATAATTTGAGGCCGAATCGAGGTATTTAGCGGAAAGTCTTTGTAGATACCCACTACTTTCAATGTTTGATCTTCTTCTCCGGCTGAGACGGTAATCTCTTGCTGGCCACTGGCTTTTGCAATGCCTAGGCGATCGGCTGTAGTTTCGGAGACTACTATTGATAGTGGGTCGGTGAACTCCCCTGGGTTACCGATAAGAAAGTCCACGGAGAATATTTCGAAGAAATCACGATCAGCATAATGGAAGGACTCTTGTTGGTAAGCGTCCTTTACTTTCACCAGAGTCGATGCATTTTTGAATCGACTGCTCTTGATGATTTCTGGAATCTGGTTGGGGAATTCTTCCCCCATGATATAGGAAGAACCGGCAAAACGATCTACGCGATCTGCACTGCTCATGGTGGCAGTGGATCGATAAACATAATCGCCATTGGCATAAAAACCATCAAATGATTGTTCATCGGTTACGAAAATGTAAGCCAGCCAACTGATGGCGATTCCTAAGGCAAGGCCAAGGATGTTCAGACTGGAGTAGCCTCGGGTTTTCCATAGAAATCGGATGCCGATTTTGAAATAATTCTTGATTAACATGACACTATTATTTTGAGTTTGAACTTTGATTCTAAAGTACCTGAGGCATCTGATTACCTCGAAAATGTATTTTCTGCGTGCATAAGAAACCCCCTTTTCCGTGGCACGCCACTGAAAAGCTTCATATAGATCTCCTTCCACTTCTTCGACCAGGTCAGTGGGGCAGACGTATTGCAACAACCGTAAGGCCCAATATGGTGGGCTCTTAAATGAGGCCATATTGTAATGATGGTTTTGGAACCAGCGACCACATCTCTGATCTGCGTTGTTGTATTTCTTGAGCGATTCGATAACCAGCTGGTGTTCCCTGGTAATATTTCTTTCGCTTACCTCCACGTTCAGGGGTAGGCTCACCAAATGATGATTTCACCAGCCCCTTTTTCTCCAGTCGCTTCAGTACAATATGGATGGCAGGTAGGGATATGCTCTGTTTTACATGTTTTTCATAGACTTTGGCTATCTCAACACCATAACGCTCCTCTTTCATCAACACGATCACCAGAATGGTCTCTTCTAGTGATCCAAGGGAATATTCGCTCATATAATTAACAATTGTTTATAATATCGTGACGAATATAATTAACATTTGTTTAATTAATCAAATTACGCGTACTGAAATGGCTCAGAACTGTATTGAAATGGTCAGTCTAGACTACCAGTTGGGCTTCGGGTTAGGGTCGTAACGGTGCCATGGGACCTCATTTACCCAATTAAAACCCCGATTGGTCAGATAGAAATTGGATAGATCATAGGTCTTCAACTTCATTTGTAGCGTGTCCTGCTCAAATACCCCACTTAGGGTAAGACCGTCATCGAGTTTCTGATAAGTCAATGGATATTCCTTTCTGAGGGAGTCTCTTCCAATACTAAAAGTCACGGTCATTTCAACGGTGTCGATCGTACTTGAATAGTACCTGACTCTATCGTCCATAAATATGGCAATCGATCGGTTTGGATCTTCAAAGATGAGTCGCTGCCACCTTACTTTGTCAGTCAATAGCGGAGGCAAAGTATCTCCATTTTTGACATAGTGCTCTACATCATAAAGACCTAAGAGTGCTGATTTAGGTCTCAGCTCCCCATATTGTTTCCTGCTCCTCAAATCCCGGCTGATTTGTGACTGGAAGAAATAGAAAATTAGGAGTACCTGAATCACCAATAGGGTGTATTTTTTCCAGGGCGTTTTAAACATGGGTGGCCATGGGGTGATCTTCTCCTGTTTTTGAAAGAGTAACAAACCGAAAATGGCCTTCCGGTCGATCATAGCGATATAAAGTCCCATGAACATCAGTTGGGCCGAAAAGAGCTTTACGGGAACGTCATAGGCCATATTGAGCATAAAGACATTGAACATGACACCAAAGGTGACAAGCCCACCAAGGGTTCTGGTCCTTCTGAAGATAAGTAATGTGCCAGCGATTACTTCACTCATTCCGGCATAAACGGAGTAGGTCTTAGACGCACCCATAAACGTCCAAAGTAGTCCCATAGGACTTGATTGACCATAAGTTCTGAGCAATCGGTCTATCCTCAATTGAGGCATTTGAAGCCAAAAGACTTTGATAAAGCCATAGAGCAACATGTAGAACACCAAGTAGTAGACGGTGATCAGCACAAACCAGCGCCATGGACGATAATAGTTCTTGCGGCCCTTATCGATCAATGACCAAATGATGGTGCCAATGGCTGCCAAACTGGTAAACAGACCATATTGAACCCAATTAAAGGACATATCTCCACTACCAGTAGGCGTGCTGGAAAGCTCATTTAGGCCCAGTAGTTTTGTCCCGACTTGATTGGTGACCCAAGTCCAAAAGTTTCCGAACTGAGTATCTAACCAAAATTCATTGAAGACATTTAAAGGGGTAGTGAATGGGAAGGGAAGAATAAATAAGAGGAAGAGAATAAAGATAAATCTGAAGCCGATTTTCCTTGAAGTGCTCCATTCCTCATGTGCAACCAGGATAGTTTCCATTGAAAAAATATTTGGATCGAATTTAATGGATTTGGTTTGGGTTTTTAATACCGTTCACCATTATGGAGTATGAGAATTGTTTTTTAGCTTTCTTATTATGAAGAAGAATGGGCCTTCCCGAAACATCAAGTACTTTCTTGCTGAGCTGATGATTTTGATTATTGGTATTTCTGTATCCTTTGCTTTGAACGAGTATAGACAACAAAAAAGAGAGGAAAAACAGGAAGTACAATTGTTAGAAAGTTTCAAGGCAAACCTAATCAATGATAGTACGATTCTTTCCCGAGGCGCTGCGTTAATGGCGAGTCAGATAGAGTCGGCCCAAAGACTGATCTTGCTTAGCCAAGATGCGACATTTACGGATAGTACCGCACTAGATGTGGTGACATTGCTAAGTTATATTCCCTTTAATTCAGAAGATATTACTTATCAGGAAATGAAGAGTCTGGGTACTAATCACATTATCCAAAACGACACTTTATCAAAGGAAATCATTGGGTTGTATGAGCGTTCCTATGAGAATATTCATGAGTGGACGAGAATAGACGCTAATCACGTAAAGGAGAAGCTTATCACTTATACTATTGAACATTTTCCATTTGCGCCAAACCTCAATTTTGGTCTTATAGATGCTGTGAACAAAAGAAAATTAATGACATTAATTCAAACAGATGAGTTCAAGCATCTGGTGCAATGGAGTATGATTTACAAAGTAAGCACTAAGGCACAATTTGATATAGGTTTGACGAATATCAAGTCAATCCTTGAAAAGATCGATGATGAAATAGAGGCTAATTAAAGAGCCTCTGATCCATTGAATATTTCCCCGGTCCTGTGATAAACAAAAATAGGTAAGCCGATAGATACAAGAATGCCTTTTCCTGACCTCTGAAGGGATCATCAAGATGTACTGTCGCCAGTGCCACAATCATCGTAATCATCAGTGGAACAAGTGCATATCGTGTGGTCAACCCTAAAATCAAGAGTATGGAACAAATGAATTCACCAAAAGCAGCCATGATCAGTGAAGCTTCTGGCCCTATGCCTAGTGGATCGCCAAATTGAAAGTTGCCACTAAGTACCTTTTGGAATTTAGGATAACCGTGAGTGAACATCATTAAACTTGTCGCAACTCTAAAGATGAGCAGTCCAAAGTTGACGGCAGAAGAATTCTTGCCTGTTTTCAGTAGTCTCTTCATATCAGATGAATTTTCTACAATAAAACAGAGAAATTGAATTATTTACAATACTCGTTCATATAGGCGGTAGCTAGTTCGTCATCCATGGCATCTCCTTTCTTGAAGTCAGCGCAGGCTGAGCTTACACCATGCCAGGATGAGGCAAGTTTAGCCATTCCCCTTCGCGTATAGGCTTCAGTGTATTCAGGGTCTTTTTCTATGGCGAGATCATAGTTCTCAATGGCCTCATCGTAATTCTCGTAGTGAAGAAACACGGCTGCTTTGTTAAAGTAGGCAACCGGAAGGTTAGGGTCCACCTTTAAGGCCTTATCAAAATCTCTAATTCCCGCGGGACCATAGCCGGCTCTGGCCCATGCTGCACCTCGACTGATCAGGGCTTGTACATCGTCAGGTCGATCATTAAGATATCTTCCCAAATCTCCTATGGCTTCATTACTATTGCCAAGTTTAACATGAGCTCTACCCCTTAAAGAAAGGGCTTCCAGATTATCAGGTTCAACATTAAGCACAGTATTGGTATCAAAGATGACACCTTCAAAATTTTCCAATTCAAAAGAGCAACGGGCTCTGCCTAAAGTGGCTTTTCTAGAGTTGAATCGAAGTCTTAAAAGGGTGTTATAATCATCATAGGCTTTGTCAAACTCCTCAAGCTTTTCATTGGCCAATGCACGGTTGAAGAGGGCATACTTGTCTTCGGGTTCTAGCTTAATGACCCGATCATAAGCGGCAGCAGCAGCTTTGAAATCACCTTCCTTCATGTACTCATCGGCTTCTTCACGAACGGCCGTCATATCACAGGAGCAAACCAGAACTGCAAGTAAAATGGTGTTAAGGAGTAATGTGCGCATGTACAAATAAACTAAATGATTAGTTTAATGTTGCCACAAATGAATAGAAAATTATTTGATTTAACGTTTAATAGCTGCCGTGGTATTTACGAGTAAACCATTCCACCGAAAGAAGTGCCAATAATAGCAGAAGAATCCAGGGGTTATGAATGATTGGATTTAGTCTTTCATTGGAGCGGGCCAAAGGTCTTGGATTAAGAGCCTCTATGGCATTGACTGCTTGATCCGCCTGATGGAATGGGAAGAACCTCCCTTCCGAATTGTTAGAGATATTCCTTAAAAGCTGAAAATTAGCTGTGAGATCAATGTCTTCCAAAGCTAATTTCCGGATCGCAAAACTACCGCTGGCTACCTCGCGATTGCCCGCAAGGCTGGTGGATGCTGTATATCGATAAACCCCCGGCGCCAATCCATTGAGTTGATAGTTCTCAGTGGGTGTATTCACATAGTTATATTCTACGGTTTCGTTTTCACTGTTGGTGACTTTTAGGTCAATGTTATAGTCATAGACCTTTTCAAAGAGCTCATTATAGACCTCAGTATTGAATTCCACAGGTTCACTCTCGAAATAGCTCTCTTCCGTAGTACTGACCCTGAAATTTCTTTTATCATCCTTGGTGGCCAGGTATTGAATCAACTTGCCAAACAGTTCATTAAAGAGCTCTGGGGTCTCATAAAGACCACTTTCCTGAAGCTTCCATTTCCATATACCACTGCCTGAAAGCACCGCTGACTTTCTTTCATCCCCATTGTAAATACTTAGCAGCGGTCTATTCGTTTGAACATTGCCAATCTTTTGATAAAGGAAGATATTGGCATTGTTCTTCAGAGTAAATTGCCCATATGGCGCTCTAATGGGAGGGTAGTCTCTACCTCTGCTGAGCAGCGTCTCGTCAATAGAGAACAGCTCAAAGTTCGGATTCAAATTTCCTCCCACGAGATCAGATTGCCCGAAGCTCTGATAGCTGATCACTGGATTGGCCTGGTTCAGTGTATTCAGTGACCCTGTACCTGTAATAAACCAAGTATTTGTTTTGTCCAACCAACTGGTCAGCCATGGCGGAAGATCTGTAACACCTGGAAGCTGGTGCATGATGAGCAAGTCAAAAGGTCCATCAGGGGTATCTTCTGTAATGCCATCCAGGTAGATTTGAACTTCCGTACCTTCTTTTGATTCAATCAGGCTTTTTAATGCTTTTACATCAGGATGAGGTGATGCGGCAGCAATCAGTATTTTTTGTTTGCTATCGACTGTCTCAATAAAGGCCCTTCTGGTATTGTTGACAGTAGAACTTTCACCCTCTTTGGGTACGATTACAATATTATAAGCTTCTACACCAATGGTCTCAGCATCCAGTATGAATTCGAGGCTATTTACTTCTTGATTGCCTTGAAGGTTTATACTTTGAGAACTCACCAAGGCACCTTGTTTTCTTACTTCTACACTGACATTCTCATCCACATATCCATTATTGTAAATGTCTACCACCAAAGGAAATTGATTGCCCTGATAGACTACTTTATTGTAATTGATTCGCTTTATACTGAGATCACGGGCAGGGATGGTATCACCTACGCCTATACTGAAGACAGGGTAGTTTAGGGTCAGGAATTGTGGTGAACTGCCATAATTGTGAATGCCGTCACTCACGAGTATCGTTCCTACCAGGTTTTGTTGTTCAAAGTCCTGGCGTACACCCCTTAGTATGCTATGAAGATTGGTGGCCTGTTGGTTAAACTGTATGTCAGAAGCATTGTCATAATAGCTTTCTATTCCTCTGATGCGTACATCAAGATCTGCATCCTCCAATTGATCGGCCATTGCAGCCACTTGATTTCTTACGTCAATAAACTGAGTGGAATCATAGCCATCGGGCAAAGAGGCAGAATCATCTACGGCTAAGACAACAATCGGCTTTTCCTCGAAAAACTCTATTTGATTAAGTAGAGGTCCCAAAATCAAAAAGCACATGATGCTGATCAGGGCAAACCTAAGTCCCGCTAATAACCGATTAACCGATTTACTCCAGGGAGAATTTTTGGTGTATAACAATGCCGCATATCCTGCACCAATCAACAGACATAATGGTATAAACCACGAAGAGAACTCTGTCTGAAGGGAAATTTTGGAAAGGAGTGTAGAAAGGTTATACAATGCTTAGAAGCCTAAGTAAAATCGGTTAATGACAGTATAACGCATAACAACGTAAATAAGCCATTAACCGATTCGAAAATTGTAAATGAATTTTATGAATGGCGTTTAGGTCATCATGCCGCCATCTACAACAAGGGTCTGTCCTGTCATATAAGCAGACATATCTGACGCTAAGAAAACGCATGCGTTGGCCACATCTTCTGGTGAACCACCACGCTTCAATGGAATACCATCTCTCCATCCCTGAACGGTCTTTTCATCCAACTGATCCGTCATCTCCGTTTCGATAAAACCCGGAGCAATGGCATTAGATCGGATACCTCTTGAACCCAGTTCAAGTGCTACAGATTTGGTAAAACCAATGATACCCGCTTTAGAAGCGGCATAGTTGGCCTGGCCGGCATTTCCTTTGACACCTACCACCGAAGTAATATTGATGATCGATCCGGCACGTTGTTTCATCATAGTTCTGGTGGCTGCCTTTACGGTATTGAAACATGACTTTAGGTTCACATTGATCACCTCGTCCCACATCTCTTCCGACATTCTCATCAAGAGGTTATCGCGTGTGATACCTGCATTGTTAACGATTACATCGAGCGAACCGAACTCGGTTACTACATCATTCACCAGTTGTTCAGCTGCATCAAACTCAGCTGCATTGGAACGAAAACCTTTCACTTTAGTACCAAAGGCAGCAAGTTCGGCTTCTAATGCCTGTCCTCTTTCAACACTTGAGAGGTACGTAAAAGCCACATTTGCACCTTGTTGTGCATAGGCAGTTGCTATTGCTTTGCCAATGCCCTTTGAAGCACCAGTTACTAAAGCAGTTTTTCCATCTAAAAGACCCATATAAATTGTTTTGAAGTCAAAAATTAAGCTTTCGGTTTTGTGCTCACCGAAATCAATCTTCAAATAAAACCAAAAGGATTAACTCATACAATTCCAGTATTTTTTTGTCATTGGATTTGGCTTAACTTTGCGGCTCTTCAAAACGAGAAAAATCAAATAGAAATATGGCAACGAAATACGATTTAATAGTCATTGGAAGTGGCCCTGGAGGATATGTGGCAGCGATTCGAGCTTCTCAGCTCGGTATGAAAGTAGGTGTGGTTGAGCGTTCAGAGCTAGGCGGAATTTGCCTGAACTGGGGATGTATTCCTACCAAAGCACTTTTGAAGAGTGCTCAAGTGTTTGAATATGTGCAGCATGCACAGGATTATGGAATCAAGATTGAAGGAGCGGAAGCCGATTTCGATGGCATGGTGAAAAGAAGCCGTGACGTGGCTGCAGGTATGAGCAAAGGCATCCAGTTTCTATTCAAGAAAAATAAAATTGATCACATTGCTGGTTTTGGTAAACTGAAAGCTGGTAAGAAAGTAGAAGTAACTGCTGAAGATGGCTCTAAAGTAGATTACTCTGCCGATCATATCATTTTGGCAACAGGTGGTCGTTCAAGACAACTGCCTAATCTGCCGATCGATGGTAAAAAGATTATCGGTTACCGCGAAGCGATGGTATTGGACAAGCAGCCAGAGTCAATGGTGATTGTAGGTTCTGGTGCTATTGGTGTTGAGTTTGCGTACTTCTACCACTCAATTGGTACAAAAGTGACCATCGTTGAGTATATGGATCGCATTGTTCCTGTAGAAGACGAGGAAGTTTCTAAGCAACTGGAAAGAACTTACAAGAAGGCGAAGATGAAAATCATGACCAGCTCTGAGGTGACTTCAGTCGATACCAAAGGTGCAAAGTGCAAGGTGCATGTGAAAACCAAGAAAGGCGAAGAAGTGCTTGAAGCAGATGTAGTACTTTCTGCAGTGGGTGTTTCTACCAACCTTGAAGGTATCGGACTGGAAGACGTTGGCGTAGCTACTGATAAAGGCAAAGTGATCGTTGATGACTACTACAAAACCAACATCCCAGGCGTTTATGCGATTGGTGATATTGTACATGGCCCTGCTTTAGCACACGTTGCTTCTGCCGAAGGTATTATCTGCGTTGAAAAGATTTCAGGCATGGATGCTGAGCCATTGGATTACAATAACATTCCTGGTTGTACTTACTGTAGTCCTGAAGTTGCTTCTGTGGGTTATACCGAGAAAGCAGCGAAAGAGGCCGGTTATGATGTGAAAGTGGGTAAGTTCCCATTCTCGGCATCAGGTAAGGCCAAGGCTGCAGGTGCGAGCGATGGCTTTGTAAAGGTGGTTTTTGATGCCAAGTATGGCGAGTGGTTAGGTGCTCATATGATTGGAGCTAATGTAACGGAGATGATCGCTGAGGTTGTGGCAGCCAGAAAGCTGGAGACTACCGGGCATGAGATCATCAAAACGGTTCACCCTCACCCGACTATGTCTGAGGCAGTGATGGAAGCGGCAGCTGCGGCTTATGATGAAGTAATTCACTTGTAAACAAGACTATATATTTCTCCTGTACCCCACCATATTGACGAGAACGAACTAGTTCTCCGACTGAAAGGTCAGGACAAAGAGGCCCTGGCTTATCTATACGATAAGTACGGGGCCGCTTTGTATGGTACCGTGGAGAGAATTGTCCAGAATGAAGAGCTGTCTACCGAAGTGGTGCAGGATATCTTTATGAAAATCTGGAATAAGATCGATCAATACGACTCTGGAAAGGGACGTTTCTTCACTTGGATGCTTAATATGGCACGGAATGCGGCCATCGATAAGGTGAGGTCCAAAGAAATCAACCGATCGGCTAAAACTGATTCGATTGATGACTACGTATATACCATTGATAGTCAGAACCAAACTGAACTTCCTGTCGATGGTATTGGTGTGAAAGAACTCATGAATGATCTGGCAGAAGAGCAGCGATTTGTTTTGCTTAAAGTATATTTCGAAGGTTTTACGCATTCGGAGATCGCTGAAGAGTTTGATATTCCCCTGGGAACCGTCAAAACCAGACTGAGGTCTGCATTAAAACATTTAAGAAAGCGACTGGAATAGCTTGGATATAGAAAAGTACATATCGTCTGGAATTTTGGAGGCTTATGCCCTCGATACCCTATCTGTTGAAGAGCGGAAAGGAGTGGAGGATATGCTCAACCAATATCCTGAGCTAAAAGCTGAATTGGAAGCGATCGAGTTGTCTTTAGAAGCAATAGCTCTTAAAACAGCAGTGGCGCCACCGGCTGGCTTAAAGGATGCCATACTATCTGGTGTTGAAGAAAGTGCACCCGCCAAAGAAACTAAAGTGGTAGCCATGGAACAGCCATCGGCTACCTGGAAGTATCTGGTAGCCGCTTCAGTAGCACTGGCTTTGATCAGCGGCTATATGGCTTATGACTACCGTGCCAAGTGGAAGTCTATCAATGAAGCTTATGCGGAGTTGGCGAGTTCCAATAGCCTGATGGCCGATCAATACAACAAAGTCAACCAAAGGCTGGAAGGTATAGAAAGTGACCTGGCCATTATGAGCAATTCGGAGTTTTTGAGAGTATCGATGGCAGGAACAGAAAATGCCCTGGAAGCTTCGGCCAGTGTCTTCTGGAACAAGCGCACCGAAGAACTCTTCCTCAATATCCAAAACCTTAAAACCCTGTCCGAAGACCAGCAGTATCAGCTTTGGGCCATTATAGATGGCAAACCGGTGGATGCCGGAGTCTTTGATTTAGGCACTGAAGGCTTGATCAAAATGAAGAATACTGCCGCTCAGGCGGTAGCCTTTGCCGTAACCATCGAACCTAAAGGTGGTAGTGAAGCACCTCACCTGGAAACCATGCAGGTGATCGGGAATGTGGGGTAGTTTCTCTATTCTAGCGCTCACCTGTCTGCCGATAGGCAGGCTTGTAGTGAGTGCTGACCTTAACTATTTAATATAAGATAGGTCCGCACTGCAAGTGCGAACCAGAAGTACTCATATCCAGATACTCATATCTCAAGTCTCAAACTACTACCACTAGTGATTCTGATACTAGTACTAGTGACTCACTTATACCAGCACTAGTGATTTCCGGTGGAGCAACCGCCCTCTATATTTGCATCTATTAAGAATGATTCTAAATAAATGCAAAGAGCATCATTTATCGCGCTTCTGGTTATCTCAACAAGCTTTCAGGCCTTGGGTCAGCGCCTCCTTTTCACCAATGCTGAGACAAAGGAACCAGTATCTGGTGCTGTCATCAAGCTGGAATCAATTGCTGGAAAAGGTAGTGCTGTAGCCGTCACCAATGCCAGGGGTGAGGTGACAATTGATCTCGCTTTTCCACTGATCATTCAGACCAGTCATCTGGCATATGAAGCCTATCAAGACACCCTATATAACAGTGATGTCAATGCATTTCAGCTGGTGCCCAGAATCACGGAGTTAGATCAGGTGGTGGTCACAGGTCAGTTTAATCCTCAAGCGGCCAGTAATTCCATTTTCAGAGTACAAACAATCGATTCAAAAGAGTTTAAACAGCGTGGTGCTTTCAACCTACAAGAGGTACTCAGCAACCAGTTAAATATTCGGGTGAGTCAGGATTTAGCCATTGGCAGTTCATCTATTAGTCTGCAGGGTATTTCAAGTCAGAATGTAAAGATCCTGGTAGACGGTATTCCACTAGTTAACCGCTCGGGTAATGGCAATGGTGCAGACCTGAGTCAGATTAATCTCCAGAATATTGAGCGAATAGAAATTGTGGAAGGCCCTATGGCCGTGAATTTTGGGGCTAACGCATTGGCTGGTGTGATTAACCTCATCACCAAAAAGGACTTCAATAGTAGAACAGAAGTTAGACTCGATATTCAGTCAGAGACGGCTGGCAATGAGTTGGGTCTGGATGCAGGTCGGCATGTGCAATCCATAGGAGTTAACCACAGGTTGAATGAGAAGTGGTCATTTCTAGTGAGCGCTCAGCATAATGATTTCTTAGGCTTTCAGGGGAACGCTGGTGTCAGGCAGAATGAATGGAATCCGAAAAGACAGTGGTTAGGGAACGGCTTGCTGAGGTATCAGTCTGATAACCATAGTCTACATTATCGCTTTGATGCACTCAATGAGCTTATTCAAGACTTTGGAGCAGCTCAAAACAACTTCTTGCCTTCAGGAGAAAATCAGCCCTTTGCTATTGATGAAACCTATGATTCTAGAAGGTATTCTCATCAGCTGCAGGCGGAAGGAAGATTACCCTTCCTAAATCGATATACTGCCTTTGCTTCCTTTTCTGATTTCGAAAGAGATAAGAGACGCTTTACCAAGAATATTGTCACGGGTGCCGAACAGTTGACAAACGGAGATGGTGATCAAGACCTAAGTACCTATGGCGTATGGGAGTTTGGTGGAACAGGCTTTTTAAGTCCTGCTAATGCCTTTGACTTACAAGTAGGCTACCAAATTTCACTGGAGCGTGTAGGAGGGGGGAGAATCCTGGATGCGGAACAGGGCATCGAAGAGTATGCAGTTTATACCTCTGCAGAATGGAGACCGGCTGCAAAGGCCACTTTTAGACCCGGTCTTCGTTTTACCACGAATAGTGTCTTTGGCAGCCAGCTGATTCCATCACTGCAGTTTAAGTACCATCAAAGCGAGGCCTTACAATTCAGAATTTCTTATGGAGGCGGCTTTAGAGCGCCATCGGTACGGGAGCTTTACTTTGAGTTTGTCGATTCCAATCATAGGATTTTCGGAAACCCTGACCTGACGCCTGAGACCTCGAATCATTTCAGCCTGAATACTATTTCTAAGTATAAGATTGCATCTACCAATGTGGATGTAGATCTGAATCTTTTCTACAATAGTATTAGTGATCAGATCTCTTTGGGGCAGAATGTCAATGATATTACCAGCACCACCTACCTGAATATTGAGCGTTTTAAAACCTTGGGGCTCACCCTGACCCAGAAGGCTCAGTTCGGGGCGCTGTCTGCGAATATTGGCTTTTCTTATATCGGCCGTTTCAATAGAATTTCAGATAATGAGGAGGGTCTGGACGACTTCTTTTACTCTCCAGAGTTCAATGCTAATCTTTCTTATCGCTTTTCAAAAAGCCGTACCTCCATCAATGCCTTTTACAAGTACACCGGCCGACTGCAGTCCTATTTCACAGATACAAACAGTCAGAATGAGCAGGTGATCAGCATTGGAGAAATCAGTGATTTCCACTGGTTGGATGCTACCATAATTCAGCCTTTGAGTAATGCTTTCGAGCTGACCCTGGGTGCACAAAATATTTTAAATGTAATCAATATCAATAATTCAGGTGTGGGTGGAGGAGCCCACTCCGGAGGACCTTCTGTACCCATATCCTATGGAAGATCTTATTTCTTAAAACTAAGCTATAATCTAAAATAACATGATACTCAAAAAAGTAACCTATTACCTGGCTGTCATTGGCCTGTTTGCCATGACCGCCTGTTCTAACGATGATACCCCGACTATCGATCCGCCAGCTACAGGAGCCATTATTGATCCTGCCGTGGGTGGTCCAACCCAGCCGAATCAGGTTTTCATTGACTTGTCAAAGGAGAGTCAGTCTTCTGTAAGCAGAAACTCATGGGATCTCGGTTTTCATACGGGTACTGATTTCAGAGTTATTCTGAATAATTCGGCCAGTACTTTGGCCAGATCCATTGACAAAAACGATTTGAATGCCATCACTGCTGCAGATACTGCTGGTTTTGGTGCACAACTTAATATTGATGCCATCTTTGGAGCCCTATTTGGTCCACCACCAGCATGGTTATTCAGTGCTGCAAGCTGGTCTGATGACCCTTCAGGTGACTTAACCAAGACCGCTATTGCTGAAGTATCAGCTACGGATGCTGATAATCAAGTATATATCATCAACAGAGGAAAGAACCCTGATGGTTCTCCAAGAGGTTGGATGAAGATCCGTACCCTGAGAAACTCAAATGGCTATACCCTGCAGTATGCCGAAATTGGTGCGACAAGTTTCCAGGAACTGAATATCACGAAAAACAATGATGTTGACTTTGTTCCGGTAAGTTTCGACAATGGTATTATCACTTCAATTCCTGAAAAGAATGATTGGGATTTTGTCTTTACCATTTTCACAAACCTCTTACCGATAAGTCAGGACGTTTCCATCCCTTACGCCATTAGAGATTACATCTTAATCAATGCCAATAGAGTAGAGGTGGCCATGGTAGAGATCGCGGCTGGCACTAGCTACGAAGACTTTGCCATTGGTGCCGTTGGTGCTTTGAATTTTTCCACTGAAGTAGCCGCCATTGGTAGTGGCTGGAGAAATGTGGCACAACCAGGTTCTAACGTTGAAACCGGCATTAAAGATGACATCTTCTATGTGGTGAAGGATACTGACGAGAACTATTACAAACTACGCTTTACTCGCCTTGTGGATGCGCAACCCGGAGACAGAGGAAACCCTCAGTTTCAGTATGAACTGCTAGTCCAATAAGACTGAAATCACGAACTATTATAACAGACTGAATATGAAACAATTATTAATTATCGCCCTATGTGTCATCAGCATGAGTACATGGGCACAAAGCAAAAAGAAGCAGGATGTCGCTGCGATAAAAGAAATGTGTGGGTGCTACAAGGTAAGGTTCAATTTTGCCGAAACCTTCGCACCAGACAGGCGCTATGAGTTCCATAAAAACTATAAATCAAAAGGCCTTGAGTGGGTTCAGTTGGTCGAGGAGGATAAAAACAAGGTCTCTTTGCAGCACCTGCTGATTGTGGCTCCTAAGACGATCGTGAAGCATTGGAGACAGGACTGGATCTATCAAAACACTGACTTTTATACCTATGACAAGGATAACAGTTGGAAGTATAAAGCGCTTTCAAAGAAAGACGTCAAAGGCCAGTGGTCTCAGAAAGTTTATCAGGTAGATGGTAGTCTTCGTTACGAAGGTTCGTCAAGCTGGGTACATGTAGATGGTCGACACTATTGGGAGAATACTGCTGATTCTCCTCTACCAAGACGTGAGTATTCCAAACGGACGGATTACAACTTAATGGTAAGAACTAACCGTCAGGAGTTGACACCAGAAGGTTGGGTACATGAGCAGGATAATGATAAGGTCATCAGGTCTGAGAAAGGTGACAAGTTATTAGCCCAAGAGAAAGGCTGGAATACCTATACAAAAGTAGATGACAGTGAGTGTAAAGATGCTCACGAATGGTGGGCGAAAAATAAGCAATACTGGTCTGATGTTAGACAGGTGTGGGATGAAGTTTTTGCATCAAAATCAACTTTGACCTTTAAGCGAAAAGTGGACGAGAAGGTTATGTACGAAAGAATTTTTGCCCTGGGAGATAAGGTCTTGGAAGCTGATGCTTATGACAGCGAAGCCATTCAGAAAGAGTTGAATGATATTATAAACGCATATCGTGATTAGTTAAATTGTTTCATATCATGAGTTGAAGAGGGGACCCACTTCGTGGTGTTCCTTCTTCTATTAGCTTATGATAGGACTGTCTACGATTAAAAACAGAATAACGGCTGAAGGAACAAGAACAACGTTAGCAGTTAAATTTTCTTTTAACCGAAAGGGGCAACTATTCAGTCGCCCCTTTGAAATTTAAAACCACTTCTGTTAGAAACATATCTGGTTTAACACTACGTATTGTGTGAGACTAATTGGCCATCACTGAATCGCTAATAATGGGAAACTCCTCTTGGATCTGTTCCAGCCAGGCATCGACACGGTCCACTGTCAGGTCTCTTTGGTTGTCTTCATCGACAGCTAAACCCATAAACCAGCCAGGCTCAAACTCTGCAACAGACTCTAGGTAGTCATAACCTTCGGTAGGCCAGACACCAATAATCTCTCCTCCATTTTGGGCGATGACATTGCCAAGAATACCAACGCCATCAATAAAGAACTCGCCATAGCCTATCTGGTCCCCCAGGCCAAATAGAGCTACTTTTTTGCCACTAAAATCGATGGTTTGGAAGGTCTCAAAAAAGCTCTCCCAGTCACTTTGCAAATCGCCATCAAACCAGGTAGACAGGCCAAGAATTAGTTTATCATACTGATCAAAATCCGACTTCTTCACCTTGTAAACGTCATAAACGTCTAGCATTTCCTCTCCTAATTTTTTGATGATAAGTTCAGATACATATTCAGTAGAGCCCGTATCTGAGCCATAAAACAAACCAATTTTTTCCATGTATTATTTTCTGTTTCCTGTACTGTCTTTTTGTGTTGGCAAAGCCAATAATCTACTTTCTATTATCAGCTGAGTTTCGATGAGCAATGATTCCAATTGATTTAACTGTTCTTCTGAAAGCACGAAGTGAATGTTAAGACGCTCTATTTGGACGAGTGCCTTCTTGTTTAACAAGGTGTTGAACCACTGAAAACTTTGTTGTTGAGTTGTTATAAAGTCTTTGAAGTAAGCGATGCCAAGAGGACTAAGTTCAAGACTCATATACTCGGACTTCACCAAAAATGAATCTCCCACATCACTGACAGCGATGCTCCCAAAAGGATTTTCATTAATGACGTGTCCAATTCTTGGCATTTACTTACTTTTTCCTTTGAGCCTTATCTTTTCGTTTAGGTAGGGGCACTGAATTTTGGCAATGCCCTCTAGTTCAGCATCTGTTAATGAAGTGTTGCCTGCAATAACCTCATTGATGACCCTGTCAAAATCTATATTGAGAATCGATTGACCACGATTCGAATTTGTGCCTTGAATAGATCCTTTATCCATCTTCCTATATGATTTAGTATTTAGTTTGATCCATCAAGGACTTAGTTTCTTAGCTAATAAGTGTTTTGTTAATCTGATCCATCAGCATTGCCTGCTCGATTTCACTTATGATGTATTGCGTTTCTTCCTGGGTGAAACCCATACCATGACCGTCAAATTTTGAATTACTGATTACAGCTTTCAGGCCTTGTGGATGCCTTGCAGTGTAGTGCTGAATGGTGAGCGATTTCAGTATCTTCAAGAATGCTCTTAGTTCTCGCCTCGTAAAGGTCATGAAGAGGTTCTTATAATTCACATTGTAGTGGTTACAACACTTACACCTATAAATCTGGATGTCTTCCGACTCATGCAGTATGATTATTTTGTGTGTCATTCTTTTATTTCTAGAGATTCGTGCACTTGTAACATGAGCATGGCCTCTTCCAAAACCGTAACGAGTTCTCCAAACTCTTCTAGGTTAAAACAAAATTGTATGTCAGGATGGCAAGTTTCCAGTACCGTATAGTCCTGACCATTTGGAAACCTGGTGGCGTTTTTAAAGAACTCCGAACTTGTAACTCCCTGATAAAAATTGTTGAACTCCTCAATTTCAAATCCTACAAGTATGTTTTTATAGTATAGGCCTACGCGCTTACAACACTTGCATAAGGAAATATTTAAGTGAGGGCTATCTACTAAGATTGTTGGACTACATTGACTCATAGTATCTGGTTTTAAAACTCGCCCTCCGAAGAGAGCGAGTTATTGACTGATTATATGAAGAGTATTCAATTACGTAGGAGTCACCCTTCTGATGACTCCTGCAGTAGAGTGTATCCATCACTTACATTTTCAATTCTGTGATTTAGTGATGCATTTCCTCCTTAGTGATCTCGATCGAGGTATTTCCACTGCAACTTCTCCACTATTATTATTTAGACTAATTCTAAACAATGACACAAATGTATACTCGAAGTATGACTCGGACAATCGCTAGTTGTAGTAGTATTGCTTACTACTAATAGTGATTTCGAAGGGAGAATGGAATAGCTTCGGAAGGCACTTGGACTAGTAGCAGTCGGTCTTAATCTGACCACACATTTTCAGGTGATTCAGGCTGAGTCCGGAACCTTTTTTGAGGTGCTCAGCAAGCACCTTCTCAACTGCCTGTTGCATGCTGAGTCCACCACAAATCATAATGACATGTCCCTGGCTGAGGGCTGTGGTAATCCACCTTAACTCTTTGCTGATGGCATCCTGAACATATTGTTTCTCATCGCCTTCTCTTGAGAAGGCTGTGATGAGCTTATTCAACTTTCCAGTGGTAACGGCTCTGTCTAATTGTTCTTGGTAGAGTTGATAAGAAGCTGTATTCCGCCCTCCCCAAAACAGTGAGATATGCTGTTTTAGTGGGCTATCATTGATCATGCCGAGAAAAGGAGCAATGCCTGTTCCATTCGCAATCATAATAACCCCCGGTGCTTCTTTAGGTAGGTGAAATGCTGGATTGGTCTTCAGATTACCCAATACCTTATTGCCAATATTTGATTCACTTAAATAGGACGAGCATATGCCCATATCATGCTTTCTGATGCTGAGCGTAATCGTTGATGCTTCGTTATCCACAGACATGGAATACAGGCGCTCGCGGCTTTCCCCTGGAGGTATTACAGATAATAGGTCTCCCGACTGGTATGCTTTCAGTTTGCGTTTTGAAGACTTTAAAGTCAGAAGAAACGTTTGATCTGATGAGTTAGGAGAATCACATTTTTCTGTGACCAAGAATGGAAGTTGTTTCCTTTTTGGAATGGCCAGATCCTGTTCATCAATCGAGATTTTCTGGCCCGTTTTCGTTCCTAAGGCTTGAACCCAGTGCATGAACTCGTCTTTGGACTCATTGTCCACCTTGTGCAATGGTACAAGCTGAGTAGCCTCTGTTCCCTGGCTTAACTGAGCATTGGACTCAATAGCAAACTGGCAAAAGTCAGGATAGGCCGTACTCCCAAAGCCTAAAACTGCATATTGGAAGGGTTGTTGTTGCTTTGTGTTTCGAACTTTATGAATAAACTTTTTGGCATTTTCAGGCGCTTCCCCCACACCATAGGTGGAGGTCAAGACGAGTAATTGCTCCATATTCTTAAAGGACTCATATTCGTCCATGCCGGTTAGGTGTACTTTGTGTTGAAGCTTGAGCAAACTCTTTTGCAAAGCCCTGGCAAAACGCATGGTACTGCCCTGTTCGGAACCTACCAGAATGATAATTTCGCTATCATCTTTGCTGTATGGATTTATGATTTTACTCTTATCTCTTTTCAGGTAAATGGCAAAACCACTATAGATAAAGAATAGAATACCGATTCCGGTAAGTCCCAATACAGACGCCCAAATGATAGTGCCTTCTCCCGTATGAAGGTTAAAGCTTAACTGATATGCTAGCTTTACCAAAGGGTAGTCAAGCTCACTGATCACTGTCCCATTAAACTGATTGACCAGGAGTTCCTTATTCTTAAGTTTGACTTCGTAGTATTCCTCAGGGAATTCGGCAAATGGGAAGTTGAGTTCTCTTAGATCTTCAAGTGTGTAGGTATTGAATGGCTCAAAGGAGGATAGGGGTTGTTTCGGTTCTTCTGTGAGTCGGGTCTCATCTATTGAGTGATCGAGTGGTGGTATGACAACCAAATTGAACCGCTCCATAAATAGATAGGTGCCAGTGGCGCCAAGCACTATGATGGATAGGATCAGCCAGCGGCTGAAGCGTGTGTGGTAATCCTTGTAGAAGTCGTTTTTAATGACTTTCGAAAAGTAATTTTTGATACCACCCTGCTTCTTAAGTATCAGAAAGAAACCGCTAAGTGCCATAAACAAGAGTATGACAGAGACCAAGCCTATGAGAAACCTTCCGATCTGACCCAGAAATAGAGATCGGTGCAAACTGCGGCTAAATTCAAAGATTCTAGGGGTTCGGATAAGCTCACCAATTTTCAGACCTGTGAATGGATCGACATAAAAAGGGGTGTCTGAATCAATGGTTTGGATAGAAACAAAGCCGTTCTTGTCACGAGAAATGTTAAGAACTTCTTCATGCTGAGCTGTAATGTTGGTGATGGCCTCACTCAATAGTAGGTCATCTGCTTTTTTTACCTGATAGGGATGTGTCTTTTGATAGATAGGCTCAAAAGACAAGATAGCGCCTGTAATAGACGCTATCAGAAGAAATATCGTACTGATTATAGCCAGCCAGAGGTGTGTGACCCGCCACAATGAGAGTGACATACAGTTATTTACTAGCCGATTTTTGAATTAACTGCACATAGCGGATGTAGCCATTGCCTTTTAATCGCTGACCCGCCATGCTATCTGTCAAGTCTATCTCTAGATCCTTTTCGTGATAATCCTGATCTTCTACCGCAGTCTCAAACCTTAATTTGTAACCGGCATTAACCATTGAAGCATCAAGGCTTACTGTAGCGACTTTTCTTCCCCCACTAGAGATAGAGGCGCCAGCCATACCGTCAATTTCTACTTTATTGCTCGGATAGAATTCATACCATGCCGGTAGATCTTCGTACCAATCCTCATCATCGCCATGTACAGACACGGTCTTCACATATTCTCCTTCAGTATTCAATACTGAAACCACAACATAGGCACCTTCGCCACCATAGTTGGTCAGCTGGATGAGGCATTTGTATGTGACAGCTTCGTTGTTAATCGATTTAAATCCAAAGCTGATGCTTGCTGCCAATAAGAGAACAGCGATTAATAATTTGTTTTTCATTATTTCTGAGTTTTCAAAAATTCAATATTGGTGATGTTGGCCCCTAAAATTTCGTTTTCCATGGCCAGGTCATATGCAGACTCTTCGAATTCAGTTCTGACGTTTTTATCGGCTCCAGAAGCGATTAAGAATTTGAGTAAATCGCTGGTTTCTGATAGCATGGCTGCATGGTGTAAGATCGTTTGGCCATTCGCATCTTTTGCGTTGATGTCAATGCCCAGAGCAATAAGCCTTTTCAGAAATTCAATGTTCTGTCGTGAAATGGCCACATGCAGCAGCGTCTGCCCATCAAATTGTGTTGTTTTGGGATTGTAACCTTTGGACATTAAGAACTTCATCTTTTGATCGAAGAGATCAAGATTATTTCTCGTGCCATCTACGACATGGTAACCTAGGTCATAAACTCCATCTGCTTTGACTTCTATTTGAGCTCCGGCATCGGCAAGAAATTCGACTACGTCCATATTATTGTATTTGATGGCTCGCATAAAGCTGGAAAAGCCTTCTTTATTCTTGCTATTGATGTCCTTAGTCTTATTTGCCAAGAACTTTACTTTTTCCAGTCCACCTCTGGCTGAGGCATTGATCAGGGGAGTGTTACCATCTTTATCTACCTGGTTGACATCAGCGCCCTTATCGATGAAGTATTGGAGGGTTTTGACATCATTGGAGCGGAATGCAAGGTTGTGTAGCGCATTTCTGCCTGACTTAGTCGATTTCGCAGGATCAAGCCCCAGACTTTCAAAGTATTTGAATAATAAGATTGGAGATGCTTCATTTTCACCAAAGTTTCTGTTAGTCGCAAAGTAGAAAGCGTTCTCCCCCGTCTTTGGGTTAGCCTTGAAGTCGACTTTGTAATCATCAACAAGCTTTTGTAATAACTCTTTATTCCGAGTGGAAGCCGCATAGTGAAAGAGGCCATTACCATTATCATCCGTCTCATGGATGTCTACACCTAAGCCCATGAAGTAATCAAGCATTTCGGTGTTTTCGAGTCGACCTGCGAAAGTCATTAAGACATTTCTACCATTTCGCGGATTCTTCGCTGCAATGTCTAAGCCATTGGCCATAGACAGTTCGTATACCTTTTTGTTAGCTTGACCTGAACGTGCTGCAAACATCATGGCATTGTTGCCGCCATCATCGACTAGCTCAATTTTGATTCCACTTGACAGTAAATATTCCATCACTTCAGTATTGCCCCTTAAGGCAGCCCAGTGGAGATAAGTTCGGGCATCATGGGTGATGGTATTGACTTCGCCTACTTGCTTAACCAAATACTTGATTACATCTGTAGCATTATTCTCAAGTATGGCATAGGTAGTAGGGTCAAACATTGAAGAAGTAAACTCAGTAGGTGAGTGGCCTTCCTTTACTTTTTGTTTCACCTCTTCTAAAGAGGGTTGTAATCTCCAAAAACCTCTGTCTAGAAATTTATTCGACTGTTGTGCAGTGGCGGTGAACTGGATAAGAACACAGCAAATCAATAAAATCCTGCTAAGTAAACTGACTCTCATTCCGATCGGATTAGTTATTGTTGTTATTTAGACTAATTCCAAACAAAGGTAAAGCGCAAAGGTTCAAGGATCAACTGTCAATGCGGCTAATTCGATCACTAGTACTAGTATTTTTTGCAATTGGTCTGACCCTATTTTTGGGTAGAAAGGTGTGAGGTCTTTAGAAACATCAGCGCAACTTTTTTAATGCCCTCTTAAGTTGTTTGGCATTGACAAAAGCATCCTGTTGATGGAGAATTTCATATTTGGCATTGAGAAAAACAAGGGTGGGATAGGCCACAACTCCGTCTTTGGCCCCAAGTTGCTGTGCCAGCTCATGAGTACCCGTATTGGTACCATTCGGTTTGTATTTAAAAGTTTGACCCAGAAAGGTGACATCTGTTTTGGATTCTCCGTCAAAGCTTACGAAGTGAAAGTCTTTTGTAAGCAGAGACTTGATCTCCTCATTTTGAAAAGTGGTCTGCTTCATATTCTCACAGAAGTTACACCAGGGGGCATGCAAGAAAACGACCACAGGCCTTGGGTCTGTCTTTTGTACAGCTTCTAGCTTCTCAAAACTTAGAGCATAGTCTTGTGCATGAGCTACGCTCAATCCCAGTGTTATATTCAATATAAAAGCTAAAGCAATTTTCATTACTTAACGAACTGTAAACCTTAAACCTAAGAAACCTCTGATGCCCTGGTTTGAAGCATATACGTAGGTTGGGTCAAAAGTAAGACCATTAGGGTTATTTGGTGTGGGAATTACCTGCCCATCATTGCCGAAGGTCACATTCCTGTCAAAGGGATCGAATGGCCGGGCGATGCTATTATCGGCAGGAGTGAAATTCAATAGGTTTTTAACTCCTCCATAAACCTCCCATTGATCACCGAACTTCTTGGTCAGCTGGATGTTTTGAATACTAAACCATGGAGATTCTGCAGGTCGATCGTCTAATTCGCCTAAGAGTGGCAAGCGCATTGGACCATACAAATTACCAGTATAATCCACCTGAATACCATTGCTGAACGTATAGCCTATACTCCAAACACCTTGCACTGATTCAGTGAGAATTTGTCGGGTTCTTTCACCGTTTTCCTCTACCGTGACATCCATTACGGTCAGACCGCCATTGATTTTCAATCCATTGTCCCAGACCATGTCCACATTGACAGAAATACCACGTGAAATAGAGTTTCCCTCCAGATTACTATAAATGATTTTGTTTGGATCAGTCTCGTAATCTGGTAGAATACGATTTGTAAAGTAGGTATAGAAGGCAGTGGCGTCCAGACCAATATAGGTGCTATTGCTGGTATAGAACTTCTTTACAAAGTTGATGTTGGTATTCCAAGACGTTTCAGGTCTTAGCTCCCCATCAAACTCCACTGTTCTCGCACCAGAGAGTGCCGCGTGGTCTTCCGTAAAGACATTGGCTACCCTATAGCCATTGCCAGCACTGATGCGAAGAATGTTCCTTTTATTCGGAGAGTTCCATTTGTAATTGACCCTGGGAGTCACAATACCACCATGAAGGCTATTATAGTCATAGCGCATACCCAGCAATAGTTTATTGTTGGGTTTTAAAGAAATCTCATCTTGAATAAATACGCCTGGCAGATGGGTTCTAGATGGATTATTGTCATTGCTGTCATCATTAAATGTTGCAGGTGTATTGTCATCGTAATAAGTGTAACGATAGACAGTTCCTGCCACAATATCATGCTTGCCCATGCTTTTATTCCATGTCAATTGCCCAAAGGCAACATATTGATCGGCATCGTACTCGGTGTCTCCATAAAATGAATCTTGCACATGGCCATTAGCACTGAACTGGAAATTCAATAGCTCGCTCGTTGGCAATTGGTATACACCAAATGTCTCCCACCGGCTG
Organism: Roseivirga sp.; assembly: GCA_965230105.1. Classification (GTDB taxonomy): domain Bacteria; phylum Bacteroidota; class Bacteroidia; order Cytophagales; family Cyclobacteriaceae; genus Roseivirga. The sequence goes on from CBDDKG010000005.1 coordinate 247,219, forward strand.
GTGTATATGCTTTCTCCATATACATCTGTACCCCCTCTGTTTTCGCTATTCCACTGGATTTCACCACCCCAGCGATCCTCATAAACATAGCGACCTGCTATTGAGAATACTCGATTGTCTTTGCGCTGAAAGTTGATTTTGTTGAAGATAGAGATCCTATTCTGAAGGGTTAAATCAGTGAAGTTGTCACCATTATTATCGATTGGGTTTTGGTAATTGAAATAGTTAATACCCAATAATGACTGTGTTCTTTTACCCAGATTGTACCTCAATCCAATATCAGTATTTACCTCACCCCAGTCTGTAGCGAAAACATCTACTGAGGCCTGAGGAGCATTGCCCGGTTTTTTGGTGATAATATTGACTAGGCCACCTACGGCTTCTGATCCATATAAGGTAGAGGCCGGTCCTTTGACAATCTCAACTCGCTCAATCAGAGATTGCGGAATACCCGTTAGGCCATAAACCGTAGATAAGCCACTGACAATGGGCATACCATCGATCAATACCATGGTGTATGGCCCTTCGAGACCATTGATGTGAATATCTCCCGTATTGCAGACATTACAGTTTAACTGTGGCCTAACACCATTTACATTTTGTAGCGACTCAAAGATGGAAGGTGTAGGATTGGCTTTGAAGAACTTTTGACTATATACTTCCACAGGAACTGGGCTTTCCAGTTTGGACACTTCTTTCAGAGTACCAGAAACCACGATATCATCGAGCGCATTAATTTTTTCTACCAGGTCGAAAGATAAGGTCAAGTCAGGTGTCTCAGTACTGAGTCTAACAGCTTGACTAATTTTTTCATAACCGACCATGGAAACCACGAGCGTGTAACTTCCATAGGGTACGCTCTCAATGCTAAAAGCACCGTTTTCATCGGATACATCACCGTAAGAAGTACCCAATAAACCTACATTCACCAATACCATTGGGGTGCCTTGTGAAGACAGGGTTCCTTTAATTGAGCCCTCCTGTGCCCAAGCGGAAAAGGAGAATAAAACGAAGAAAAAACCGAATAGAAACCTGTTTAGCCTCATGATTAGAGCTGTCGATTATATTTTTTTGGTATGTAAAATTATAAAATTAGACTAATCTAAAAAAATAATTAGATCAATTTTATTGACTTTAATCCATTGAAGAAATAAAAAAGGCCGCTCCGACTCCTCGGAACGACCCATCTCAACCAATTAATCAACAACTCATAACTTAATGCCCAGGGATAGTCTTGCCTGAAATGGCGTACCTGGGGTAAAATGTATTTCACTTACTGAAGTGGCCTCTGAGAATAATCTCGACTCAGTCTCAAACTGTGCTTCCTTCCATTCTCTGTTCAATAGATTCTCGATTGAGAGCCCAATATCAAAGCGTCCGACTCGATAGTTCATGGTCATATCCAATAGGAAGTATCCGTCAGCAATCAAGGACTTGTCTTCGTTGGCAGATCTATCTCCCAATAGTCGATAGCTTAGGCTGCCGCTGAACTTTTTCTTTGTATCATAAATCAGGCTGCCGATACTGGTAAAAGTCGGAGCCAATGGAATATACTGCTGACCTTCAGCTTCCTCTACTGCACGAGGATTGGTATAGTTGACATCCATACTGGCATAAAGGCTCGGTGTGAATTGATAGCGAAGCCCAAGTTCTATTCCTTGTCTTGTAGTTTTACCCCCGGCTTCTACAATCCCTTCATCCCCAACGTAGACAAATTCCTGGTCGAGGTTTAATCTCCATAGAGCTAGGTTCACTAACAGTTTATCAGAAGGTTTCCAGATGGAACCAATATCCAGGCCATAAGCCTTCGGTAAAATCTGTTCACCAGATCTTGCCACTACTACGCGGGAGTCATTGGAATGAAAACCAACGCCCGACTTGATGAACAAATTGAGACTGGGCTTGACGGTATAGCTCAACTTGAGCTTAGGACTGAAAATGCCCTGACTTACATCAGGCTGTGATGTTGCGAGTTTATCGGCATAGCCGAAACTAAACCAATCATATCGGACTCCTGTAGTGAGTTCCAGTTTCTTCGTCAGGCTCACTTGTTCTTCAGCAAACAGGTAAAGATTAGTTTCCCTGATGTCTCCGAATGCCAAATCTTCAAGGATTGTGTTCTTTTGAAAAGTTCTGGATAGGCGATTGTCATTGATGATGTCGTGCCGAAAACCTATTCCTAATTCAGTGGATGCATCGCGTCCAAGAAAAGACCAGTTGTTCCAATAACTATGCTTACTACCCAACAAAGTTCTGCTTTCTGATTGCGTAATCTGATCTCCGAAAACCGGATCATTCAGGAAGAATGTGAAGTTTGAAACCAGGTTAAAATGATATCGAGATAGGAAGAGCTGATTCTCAATAAATGAACCATCGTTGAATTCAGTGATCATCTGGGCATTGAGATTATATCTGCTTGTATTGCCACCCTCTGTATCATCAATTGCCCCAAATCTTGATATTTGACCACTGCTGATAGCTCGTTGAGGCACCTGTCCTGATGCACTCCAACGGCTTCGAAAGGCAGAAAGGGAAACTTCAAGCTTGTTCTGATCGTTTAGTCGCTGGTTAAACTTCAAGAGTGAATTAAATCGGTTGAAGTTTTGTGGGCTCTCAAAGTAACCATCAGAGATGGAGTACTCTGTCGCTAAATACAGACTTGGAGCGTATTTCTTATTTGATGCCAGGAGGTTAAACAAACCAACACCGCGAAAGGTATTAAACTGCCCTGCTTCAAACTTAACTGAACTTTCATTGAGTCTTTTTTTAGTTGAGAAGGCCGCAAAGCCCGCTGTATTCAAATTACCTTGATCAGTGTAATAGGGGCCTTTGTCAAAAGCCACTCTTTCAATGGTCTCAGGGATCACAAAGTGCAGGTCTGAATAGCCTTGTCCATGGGCATGTGAAACCATATTCACAGGCATACCATCTACAGTGAGAGCGATGTCAGTACCATGGTCAATGTCGAAACCTCTTAAGAATATCTGTTCTGCTTTTCCTCCACCTGCATGTTGGGCAATGAAAAGCCCTGGAACGATTTGCAATACATCTTGAGAAGACTTGATGGGTCTTAGTCCGATATCAATAGCTGATATTTGAGATTGATTTTGACCGAGGTCAGGCCTTATTTCAACATCCTTGAGTGATAGTTTGGCGGGTGACAAAGTCACTTCAATCTCCCTTTTTTCTCCATTGTTAATGATAATTTCTTGGCTGTGTTTTTCGAATCCAATGAAACTCACTTGCAATTGGTATTTGCCGCTGTCAACATTGTCCAAATAGAACTTACCCAGTCTGTTGGTCGGACTTCCCTGCAATGTTTCTATTAACACGACATTGGCTCCTATCAAGGGTTCGCCTTGAGTATCTACTATTACACCGGTTACAAGACCTTTTTGTCCGAGGGCCTGGAAACCTAATAGGCTAATACAAAGGATTAAGATGTAGGATCTCATTTTCTCTAGCTTTTCAGGTTTTCTCGGATACGCTGGGCTGTCAGTGGTCCTAACTCGAATTCGCTTTCCAGCGCTTCTTTGAGGTATTCCTGACCTTTTCGTAGGTGCCCATTCATTTTATAAATGAGGCCCAGGTGATAAAGTACTTCTGGTTCGGAGGACTGTCCATCTACAAATAGGCTGGCGATTTTGAGTGCCTTTTCTAATTCACCATTTTGGAGGTATGTCCAGGCCAGCAGATCATACATTTGAGGTGTAGGGCGTTTTTCCTGCTCTTTTTCAGCTTCTATAATGGCCTCAGCATTCATCTTTAAATCCTCACTAGCCAATAGAATGAGGTATTTATTGTGCATGCCCATGTATTTTGGAGAGGAGGCCTGCGCAAAAAAGGCTTGCTTTAGTTGCAGGCTCTCACTCCCCAAGCCTTCATAGTCGGCAATTTCTGCCAGCATGAGTTTTACCTGTGGATCATTGCTGTGTTCATCGATGTGACGAAGAATTCGTTTGGCTTCATCCATGTTGCCATCATGTGCAAAGTTTATCCATGCCAAGCCTTTCCATGAATGCCAGTGTTGGGGGTCATGGTTAAGCACACTTAGGTAGGCTTGGTAAGCGTCTTCAATTCTACCGGCATGACCATACATGTCTCCAAGATTGGAAATGCTCCAGCGCATAATAGAATTGTCGAATTTTACTCTTTCATAAGCCATTTCCATAAGTTCAATGGCTTTGTCAAGGTCGCCTTGATGATCCGCGAACTTGGAAGCTCTTGTCAGATAGTCAAAGGAACTTTTGCTCTGTTGTTTATTGAGGATGCTCTCAGCAGTTTCAAACTCGCCTAATTCCATCAGGGCATCGAAAAGCATATAGTAAGAGGCCGCTTGGTCTTCACCAGCATCTACCGCCTTAAGCGCATACATTTTCGCTGTTGGGAATTCATGCTGTGTTACCGCATTTGCACTCAATGCTCGATAAGTGGCTGCCTTATTGAATGGATTTGACTCTAGAGACTTTTGGTAAAGACTATCGGAAATATGTAGGTCATCGATCAGTCCATCTGCTCTGAAGCGTTTGCTATAAAGGCCAGCTAGTTGGCTAAGGTTAATATGACTCTTAGGAGACTTTGATAGTCTTTCTTGCCAGAATTGAATGTCTGCATTGAGATCTCGATTTGCCTTAGTAGAAACCGATAATAAGCTGTCGTAATCTGTTGCCTCTGCTATTGGTTTCTGACTTTGCTGACAGGAAACAATCAGGAGGCTTGTGAGTAAGAGTGTGAGAAATGATTTCATGGGTGAGATTTTTTTGCGGCCCAGCACTTCCTAATGAAGGAAGGCTGAGTCGCATATGATTGTATGAAAATGATTGACTACCAAGGGCTTGCCAAGTAGGGAAATGTGTTTAGAAATGGTTTGTCATTGCCATCAACATGGTCGTCCGTTAGGCCGGGGTTAGCTGTACCATCAGGGCCACCGAAGATGAGTAAGAGCTCAGTAGAGATGACATCATCTGAAAGTGTTCTTCCAGTTAATACATTGACTCCATCAAAGAAAGTCGTTGTACCTGTCAGCGATACGGTCAGTATGTCTGTTGCCAAAACACCGGAGAATGTAGCGGCATCTAAACCTAATGCATTGGTTGTATAACCAGCATTTAGGGCGAGCAATCTATCTTGGATTTCCTGCCCAAAGGCAGCTCCCATTTGCGATGGGATGGTCACATTGAAAACATCTTTTCTGGCTCCCTGAATAAAGACAGTGTTTACAGCTGGACGCCCCATTTGGTCTTCTTGTGCATAGACTGCGGCTACATCAGGTGTATTGTCATCATCGTTGTCACATGATGTGAAACCGATGGTTAGCGCTCCTATAAATAGGAGTGCAACGAGTTTATTTACTTTGATAAATTTCATTTTAATTCTTTTTAGAAGTGAGGATTATTGTTTGCGTTTGGTCTCAACCCAAGTGTTAATAGAGTCACCGGTGCCAACCATTGATTTGGGTACTTCTACGACCACAGCCAGTACGTTGGTACCTTCAAAGGCATCTGTTCCTGGGTCATTGAATGATGTTGCATTTCCACCGAGAATGGCACCAAACTGATCTAAGTCAAAGAAGAATGGATCATCTCTGGGGCCTGCGAAAACGCTTACTCCGTTGTTCGATCCTACCACAGCACTGCTACCATAGGCTGTGATGTTGGCTTGTGCCAAAGGAGCATTCGTATCTATGGAGCTATTGAGTCCTGTAGACATAGGAGCATAAGGTCCGTAGGCGTATACTTGTCCATTTTCAAAAATGCATTGGATGACCAAGTCTTCAATGGCGTCTCCATCGTTGTCGATGTTGAATTCAATCATGACGTTTTCGTCAAATTGAGCATTTGCAGTTGCACTTGGGCTTAACAAGCCTTGTACAGTAGCAGCAAAAACCAGGTTGTTGGAATTTTGCGGACTTTGATAGGCAAAGAGATCGGCAATGTCAGACCCTGTGTCTTGCACGCCAAGCGCTTCGTTGTGGTCGGCAGCAATCAAGTAGATGCTGGTCGCGATGGCCAAGAGGGCCGTCATAAAGGTTACTTTTCGTTTCATTGTATTTGATTTTTGGGTATAGTTTTCCTGTTCGCGATTTGTATCACGTTAATTTTCAATGGGTTAAATGGTTTGTTTAAATAATGAGCAGGCTAGCCCGGCATAACGACTGTGTCGATTACATGGATGACACCATTGGATTGGTAGACATCATAAAGAGAAATGTTCGAAATGTTGCCCTTGGCATCTTTCAAAGTAATGTTCATGGCACCATTCATCATGACGATTAGTTTTCCGCCACTGACGGTTTTCAATTCCGCTTTACCTTTTCCTTTTTTGATGGCCTTCATCAAAGCCTTGGCATCCATCTTGCCGGCAACCACATGGTAGGTGAGTACATTGGCAAGCAGCTCCTTGTTCTCAGGTTTTACAAGCGTCTCTACTGTGCCATCTGGCAGTTTATTAAAAGCAGCATTGGTAGGGGCAAAGACTGTAAATGGCCCATCGCCTTGAAGCGTTTCAACCAAACCGGCAGCTTTTACAGCAGCAACTAAAGTCGTATGGTCCTTAGATTGAACAGCATTCTCAATGATGTTCTTCTTGGGATACATGGTTTCTCCACCCACCATTACGGTACTCTGGGCGTGAGCCGACTGAAGGCCAAATACTAATAAGGCAGTCAGTGCGAGTTGTGTGATTTTCGTTTTCATATGTTCTGAATTTTGATTTCAGGCATACATACGGGAGTGGTTTGGTGATTGGATTTAGCAGGTTCAATTTTTTTCTCAATCTTTGCTAAATGAGTGAAAAACAAGTGAACTCACTGTTTTGGATGGGGTTGTTTTTAACAGCCGTTGGAGTGATGGCCTTATATGTATTGGATCTGGGGCTATCCGAAATGGATATTTATTATTCAAAGATTATTCTTTACCTATCCGGATTAAGCACGATCTATTTTGGATGGAAGAAAATAGAACATAGGTTCCCAGACAAAAGGAAATAAGTGATATGGAAATAGACATTTCAACTCCGGCTCTACTTTTTCCTGCAATTACGCTACTCCTATTGGCGTTTACCAACCGCTTTGTGGCCCTGGCTACGCTAGCCCGTGGACTAAGGCAACGATATAAAGACATGCCCGATATGCCCGAAACCGTTTTGGGCCAAATTAAAAACCTTAAGACCAGACTCTTGTTGATCCGAAATATGCAAGCCTTGGGCATTGGCAGTTTCTTCTGTTGCGTACTGAGTATGGTCCTTATGTATTTATCCAGACAAGTAGTCGCAGACTATATTTTCGGCTTGAGCCTCTTTTTACTCTTGGGATCGCTCGTTTTGTCATTTATTGAGACGCAAATCTCTACCAGAGCACTCAATTTGGAACTGAGTGATTTGGAGTCCGGTTCTGCTAAAAAGTAACATTTTGCTTCATTCCTAATCTATTTCCCTCATTTCAAGAGTGAGGAGAATTACCTGTTGAATCTCTTTGAAAAAATATTTCTCGATCAGGGAAAGTTTTATCAAAAAACTTGTCTAGACAAGTTTTTTAGCCTATATTTCGACCAGATTTACCACCAAAAATGGATTTCGGTAAGGCTCTCTTTCATCTCAACAATAATCTCGGCTATAATCTATATCGCGCATACCTGCTATTTCACAGGGAGCTGATTAGAGGGCTTAAAGCTTATGGGGTCACACCCGAGCAATGGCAGGTCTTGATTATTCTGTGGAACCATGGAAGTGTTACACCTACTCAAATCAGTGGAGTGACACTTCAGGATTTACCTTCTATCTCGCGAATGCTCGTGAGAATGGAAAAGAATGGATGGATTGAAAGGGTTGTGAATGAGGAAGACGGTAGATCCTTTCACGTGGTACTCACTGAGAAAGGAAGGAAGAGCAAGAACGAAATGATCATTAAACTGGATAATCATTTTGCTGGCTACTTGAAAGAAGTGCCGCGCGTTTTACATGATGAAATTCGAGATGAGCTCCAACGTTTGAGGAGCCATTTAGGAGATTACACACCCATAAAGTGACAGACGGTCCGGTCATTTTAGATGTTTGACATCTGATCTTCATATGTTTAGGTTAAATGGAGATTACCGATGCGGTTGGCATATGGTCTGCCGCATCGGGGATGACTTTCTGATCAATGGGCTTCGTTTATTGCCACTTCAGACTATCTTGCATGCTTATGCATTTTCCTCATCCTTACTAGTCTGATGCGCACCTTCAAGTATTTATTCTTTACCCTTTTCCTCGCTGTGATCTTTGCTAGCTGCAGTTCAGATCATAAGGCATCCGATACACCCGATTTGAAAGGGATGGATAATATGGCCATGGTACTCTATGGTGTTAAAGATTTCTATTCCTGGACTGAGGATCGCGTGCCTATGGTAAGTGCGCATCGAGGAGGTCCCTATCCGGGTTATCCTGAAAACTCCATTCGAACTTTTGACTATGTCATAAGCTACACTCCGGCTGTTATTGAATGTGATATAGAAATGACAGCCGACTCCATTTTAGTGATGATGCATGACAATACACTTGACCGAACAACTAATGGCACGGGAAAAGTGAGAGAGAAGACTTGGAATGAGCTCGAGGTTTTACATTTAGAGGATAATGAGGGAAACGCAACTGAAGATCGAATCCCCACACTGGAAGAAGTCTTACGTTGGGCCGATGGCAAAGCACTTTTGACCCTGGATGTCAAGAGAGGGGTTCCTTTTAAAATGGTTACCGATTTGATAGCGGCAACTAAAACAGAAAATTATGCAGCCATTATTACCTATTCTGCTAATGATGCACAGACGGTTTATAACTTGAATTCGGAACTTATGATTTCGGTCGGTATCGGTAATATTTCGGCCTATGAAGCACACAAGGCGATGGGTATTCCGGATGAGAACATGATTGCCTTTACTGGTGTTTCAGAGCCGGAACCTTCTCTGTATAAGTTTCTGCATGACAAGGGTATTTATGCTATTTTAGGTGTTCTGGGTAACCTTGACAAAAAAGCCATCGCTAAAGGCGATAGTATATATGCTGGCTTTGTGAATCGGGGAGCTGATATTTTGGCTACCGATAGACCGATAGAAGCAGCCAAGATATTGGAAGGACTAAGACCCAGTTCGAGTTCAAAGTTTAAATATTTTAAATAGTGATTGATTTAAGAAGTGATACGCTGACCAAACCTACCCCTGAGATGCTGGAAGCCATGATGACAGCAGAAGTAGGGGACGATATGTTCGGTGAAGACCCAACGGTGACTGCTCTGGAACATAGAGCAGCTCATATGTTTGGAATGGATGCCGCATTGTACTGTGCTTCCGGTACCATGACGAATCAAATTGGTATTCGCCTGCATACCACACTTCAAGACGAAGTTATTTGCCATAAACACTCACATATTTATCTATATGAAAGTGGCGGATTGATGTCCAACTCAGGGGTCTCCGTTCGCTTGCTGGAAGGTGACAGAGGGTTGATTACCGCAGCAGATGTCAAAGCCGCTATTCAACCTGACGATATCCATGCACCTGTGTCTAAAGTGGTTTCACTCGAAAACACGATGAATAAAGGAGGTGGAAGCTGCTACGATTTTGAAGAGATCTGGGCCATCAGAGAAACCTGCCACGAACATAATCTGTCATTGCATCTGGATGGTGCCAGACTATTCAATGCATTGGTTGCCACAGGCCAGAAGGCCAAAACATACGGAGAGGTCTTCGATACGATTTCAATTTGCCTGTCCAAAGGCTTAGGTGCTCCAGTAGGATCATTACTCCTTGGAGGGCATGATGATATTAAGCGCGCAAAACGGATCAGAAAAGTAATGGGAGGTGCCTGGAGGCAGGCGGGTTACATTGCCGCAGCAGGTCTCTATGCACTGGATCACCATGTGAAGCGATTGGCGGAAGATCATAAAAAGGCCAAAGAAATTGCGGAGGTCCTTAAGGGCTTGGATTATGTGGAAGAAGTATATCCCTGCGAGACGAACATCTTGATTTTTAAGCTTACGGATAAATATGACAACCAGAGTTTTATCAAAAAGCTGGCTGATCATGATGTCCATGCTTTCGGTTTTGGACCACAACTCATTCGTTTTGTGACACACTTGGATTTTACCGATGATCATATGGATCAATTGATCAAAGTGTTAAAAAGCCTCTGATATGAAGCATTTCTTGCTGGCCCTAATCGGTCTATTCTTAATTTCAAGTTGTCAGTCATCCAATAAGGAGGAAACGGTGAAGAAGCCGGATAATGTTGAAATCCTTTTTATTGGAACATATACCCAAAAAGAAGGGCATGTGGATGGCAAAGGTGAGGGGGTTTACGTCTACGAAATGAATAAGGAGACTGGTGCCCTCAGGTATCTGTCGACCTCAGACGCCTTGATTAGCCCATCTTATTTAGCAGTGCATGAAAATGGCAAATGGATTTATGCTGTCAACGAATTCAATGGAGGTGAGGATGAGTTTGCTTCGGTCACTGCTCTTGAATACGACCCCGTAGATCATAGTCTTAGTTATTTGAACGAGGTCGGAAGCATGGGACAGTACCCTTGTTATGTAAGCATTGACAATACAGGAAAATTCGTAATGGTGGCTAATTATGATGGTGGAAGTGTTGCCCTTTTTCCAATTAATGAAGAGGGTATGTTGGAAAACTATACCTCTTACAAGAAGCACTCGGGTAGTTCTTCACATTCTCGACAAGAAGCTGCTCATGCTCACCAAATTATTCAACACCCCACTCAGGACTGGGTCATAGCTGTTGACCTTGGCGCAGATAGGACCTATGAATATGAACTGGATACCTTGTCGCAAACGCTGAACTATGTGGGTGATTATCCTAATTCTCCACGCATGTCAGGGCCAAGGCACCTGGCCTTTCACCCCACTTTGGAAATTGCCTATATGCTGAATGAGTTGATTGGTACAGTAGAGGTTTATCGCACATCAGAGGATGTTCGCATGAGGAGAACCACCCAGATGATTTCTGTGCAGGAAGAAGGCGATAATCGAGACCCTGCCAGTGCGGCTATCAAAGTGCATCCCAATGGTAAGTTTCTCTATGCCTCCAATCGTGGAGAGTTGAACGAAATTGTGGTTTTTTCCATTGATGAAAATGGAGGCTTGTCACTCGTGGGACGTCAATCCACCATGGGTTTAACCCCAAGAGATTTTGAGATTGATCCTTCTGGTCGGTTTCTGTTGGCTGCCAATCAGGATTCAGACACCATTGTGACCTTTGCCATTGATCAGGAAACGGGTATGCTTTCCGAGACTGGCTTTGTGGCAGAAGTACCTACTCCGGTTTGTTTGAAGTTTTTGAAATAATCACCACCCCTAACCCCTCCTTGAAAAGAGGGGAACAATCAAAGCGGTTATTTCAACTTAACCAACTTACCTGTTTTAACACTCTTCATAGCAGCCTGAAGGATTTCCATAACTACCATATTGTTTTCAAGAGCAGATAGGTCGGTAGGCAGAGGTTTGACATCTCCCCGAACCACAGCCGCTAATAGGCTGAATGGATCGTCTAGTGGGCTTTCTTTTCTTAGGTTTTGGAGTATTACTTCTTCATGATCATCACCCAATTGGTAGCGCAGTGTAGAGCTATTATCAGCAATAACCTGTCCTTTGACACCATAGACTTCCATATCCTTTCGGCTAACTGGCCAATTCCAAGATGCCTGTATGATAACCTGTGTCTTTGGGTATTTCAGCACTATGGTCGCTTCATCATCGACTTTGGGATACACGCGCGGTTTGTTGGTTTGTGCTATGGCAAATACAGATTCCGGGCGTTCCCCCTTCATTAACCAGGTGGCCAGGTTGGCACCATAGCAACCAAAATCTGTAAGCGCACCTGCTCCGTTAAGGACCGGGTCAGTTAGCCATTCTAAAAACTCTTCATTGACCCCGATTTCCTTTGGTCCCGGATGTCCATCATGCACCACTATCTTTCTAATGTCACCGATTTGATCCGTTTCATGTACCATTTCATAAGCTTTGAAATTACTGCCATACCAGGTGGTTTCGTAGTTGGTCAGTAGGTGGATATTGTGCTTTCTGGCCAGAGTCTGCATTTTTTTGGCATGGTCCAGGCTGACGGCCAAAGGCTTTTCAACCATAACGTGGATGCCTTTGGGAGCGAAGAATTCTACTACAGATAGATGATCGTAGATAGTACCAAAGGCTGTAACGGCCTCAGGCGATTGATTTTCCATCAGGGCTTCCATGGAATCATAGACGATATCCATGGAGTAGCCGTGTTGATCGGCATATCGCTGGGCTAAATCCTTGTTGGGTTCAACAATGCCTATGATTTCAATATCACCTCTGTCTTCACGGCCTAAAATCCAATGCACATGGGTATGAGTAAGACCGATTACGGCTACCTGAACTGGTTTTTGTTTTTCATGTCCCTGCATCTGCCCAAAAGAAAGAATGGTGAGAATAAATGCTAAAAGCCTCTTCATGCTTTAAACCCCTTTTAGGTACCTGCGAATTAAACCGTGGTGGTGTTCGGCATGATAGATGGTAAAGTAGAGCATCTCCCTGACAGTAATCTTGCCCATCAGCGGGTGTGGAAAAATATACTTGTCCATGTCGGATCCAGACCAACCATCGAGTCTTTTGATCATTGCCTGGATAGCTTCTTGTAGATTCCTGACATTTTTTTGGGCATTGACAAATTTCACTTTGCCAGGACTATAAGCTGATGGCGGAGGACCATCGTAATCCGATAGCTTATTCTGATACTTCTCTACTAATTGTCGATATTCTAAACTGGGTCGATTGGCCTTGCCAAACTTATAGCCAATCATCAGCTTCGGAACAGTCAGGCCGGTAGTAACTGCCCTTACACTTTTACTTAAATGCTCTGCTTGCTGGCCGGCATTCCATTTGCCTTCTGGAGCATATTCGTATTCATCTTGCGAGAGGTCCAGAAGAAAATTAGTTAATCGCCCATATACCTCTTCTAACTTGCCTATAATTTCCGCCCTATTCATGGATGAAAATTAAAATTTAAGAAAAAGCTTCCCAAGGAAATAAATGGATTAATGTGACTAATCCACCGGTGTATCATGGAAGCCTGCCCTTTTCCAGGTTCCTTCCTGAAATACCCAGAGGTGAGTAACCCTGAGTTGTCGGTCAAAGGCTTCCGAGTAATGATTACCCTTGGTGTAGACAAGGCCAGTAATCAGAGCCGAATTCTGATAGAGTTGAACGTCTATTTCAGACATTGCATAACGTTCTAACCTAAGTACACCATTGTCCAGATCTTCTTTTCTGGATGCCAGGTATTCAAACCACGCGGTTTTGCCAAAGGCTTTATTGGAATTATTGGTATGCTGGTAATTACTCGTTGTATGCCGATCGAGAAAATCTAAATCTCCTTCGGCAAATGCCGTATTGAATTTGTTAAGAGTGGTCAACAGGTCTTCTTCAGTACCTTTTTCTGTTGTATGTTGACAGCCAAGGATGACCATCAAGAGTAGGCTGAGGAGTAAAGAAGTTCTTAACATTAGAAGCTCATTAACTCCCTGAATTTAATACTTTGTCTGCGAGATACTTCTATTTCTTCACCATCCTTCAAGTACACTTTTAGAGTGCCACTGAACCAGGGTTCAATTCTTTCGATGTATTTGAGATTAATGATTTGCTGTCGATTGGCTCGAAAGAATACTTCAGGGTCGAGGCGACCTTCCATATAGTTGAGCGATCGGGGGATCATAGGTTTTTGGTCTTTGAAGTAAATTCTGGTATAGCTACCCATGATTTCCAACACCCTGATTTCTGCCAGACTGACGAACCAGCAGGCCTCACCATCCTTAACGAACACCTGGTTGTTAATACCCAATTGCTGACTTTTTGCTTCTTGATCGGCACGTAGTTTTATGGTTTCTCTGGCTTTTTCAAGGGCCAAGGACAGACGATCTTCTTTCACTGGCTTTTGAAGATAATCCAGTGCATTATGGTCGAAGGCTTTCATCGCATACTGGTCAAAGGCTGTGATAAAAATAACCTCGGGTACATCTTCCAATTGGGTCAAAAGTTCAAAACCATCTTTATCAGGCATTTGAATGTCCAGAAATATTAACTCTGGTTTTAATTCCTCAATGAGCTCTTTTGCCTCTTCGGCATTCTCCGCTTCTCCAATGATGTGAATGTCATCAAAAGACTTGAGCAAATGTTTGAGTTCTTGTCTTGCAAGGTGTGAGTCGTCTACAATAAACGATTTCATTGGATGGGGATATTAAGTGTAGCGGTGACGGTATCTTTAGATGAATTCTCCAGACTGAATTTCGCGAAAGGGCCAAAAAGAATCTTCATGCGTTCCACAAGGTTTTTGAGGCCAATCCCTTCTCGACCTTGTTTTTGCCCCAACTGACCTGTATTGGTTACTTTGATAACCAGAGAATCGTTATCTCTACTCGATTCGATCCTTATAAACCCTCCATTCTTTTGAATGGACAGACCATGCTTAATGGCATTCTCGACCAGCAACTGAATGGCCATGGGAGGAATACTAAGTTCCCGGGTGTCCTCGGCAATATTCAGGACATAGGCCAAGCGATCGTTGAACTGAATTGATTCCAACTGTAAGTAGTCCTGCACAATGTCCATTTCCTGGCTAAGGGTGACTTTTTCCGAAGCATTGAACTGAATGGAATATCGTAACAGATCCGAAATATGGGTGACCATTTGCCTGGCTCTATTCTGGTCTGACAGAATCAGAGAACGGATATTGTTTAGGGCATTGAAGAGAAAGTGAGGATTGATCTGGTTCTTTAGGATCATCAATTCTGCTTCCTGTAGATCCGACTTTAAGGCCAGTTTCTCCATCTCATTTTGACGATTTTTCTCAGTGTTCTTAATAAAGAAGTAAATGGTTGACCACAGCATAAGCACCACAAAAACACTCAGCACGTATCCACCGAAAGCTATCCAACTGAAATTTGTGAGACCACTTAGCGGTAGAACAAAGTATATCAGCATATGGATTGCAGCTTGGGCGGCAGTAGCCACGATTAGTGCGCCTAAGAGAACGCGTGGGGCCAGTCGAGTAATCTTCAATTCAGCCCATTTCTGCTTCAGAAAATAGAGTCGGAATAGGTGTGAAAAGAGAAGCAGGTTAATAAAGATGATAAGCTGTAGGAGTAAGGCAGATTGTGTAAGAGCGGCTATGCCGCCAAAAACAGCAATCATAGCGGTTGAGAACGCTATATAAAGGAGCCAGCCTCCAAATTGACACAACCAATAAACCAGTTTCTTACCCATCGCTTTAAAGAATGGTGGATAATTTAACATTAATCATCCACCATTCATGAATTGTAGATTAGAGGAATTTTTTCAGCCAGCCGTAGAAGAACTCTGGATCGTCCCACATAATGAAGTGGTTGCCAATATCTGTCATATCGACAATGACATTATTCAACTTCTCATACTGACCGGTATAGATAGCTAAAGTACTTTCTCTGGTACTGCCATAAGGTTTGTAAGCCACCCAGGCACCTAATACCAGTGTAGGTACTTTGATTTTGACCAAATCTTCTCGAATGTCAGTCGTGTACATTTCATACATAGACTGCGCTACGGTGTGCAGATCACTGTCAGCACCCCAGCCAGCTGCAATTTCAATTTTGTCTTTGTCAATAATCATGGACTGGAGCATTTGCTTTTGATAAGCTACCTTGTTGGCTCTGGGTTGGTCAGCACTTGCTGCCACCATAGACTTCATTTGCTGAGCCATTTGTTCTACCTGCTCGGGTGTTTGTGCCTGTGGCATTTGGACCTGAGTGAGGTAGGGTAAGGAATCGACAATGACCAATTTTGCAGGAAGATTCGGTCGCTTAATGGCAATGTTCAGGGCCATAAATCCACCGAGGCTATGTCCTATAATAATGGGTTTACTAATCTTGTTTTCATCAATGTAGTCCAAAACCATGGCCTCTACTTGCTTAAAGAAACCAGCTTCCAAGTCTTTTAAAGGTGCGTTTCCTGCAAAACCAGGTAGTGTCATGACATGGTATTGGTAATTATCTCCCATGGCCTCGATGGTTTCGTCCCATACCGTTCCGTCACAAGTAAGACCAGGAATCATAATTACAGGTTGCCCTTTACCGATCACTCTGGTTTTGATACCTGCTGTTACTTCAGCATAGGACAGGTGATTTCCGATGCTAAATACTATCGTCCAGAGCGCGATAATGCTCACTTTTAGGGTTCTTTGTTTCATGATATTTTGAGTTTTGTTTGCTCAAACTTACGCTGAGCATTTCTCATCCTATGGAGGTTTTAAGGGAGCGGAAGAAAATCCTCGGGAGCGGTAAACCCCCTAAAACCGGCTTTTGAGGTATTCTGGAGGCTTTTTATTTTAATTCTTTGCCATTTTACCTGAACATAGAGCAATTACCTAAACAAATATTTACTTAATAATTTGATTACCTAAACAAATGTTTTGTATACTTGCGTTTAGGTAATAAGTATTTAGAATTATGAATCAGACATTGGGAGCCCTCGAAGAGTTGATTCTCTTGCTTGTTTTAAGAGAAAGAGAATCTTACGGTGCAGAGTTGGTCAAACTATATGCCGAGCATACAAACAAGTCCATCACATTGCCAGCGGTAGTAATGGTGTTGAAGCGCTTGGAAAAAAAGAAGATGTTGAAGTCCTACACTGGAGATCCTTCTGCACAACGGGGGGGTAGAAGAAAAGTCATGTATGAGGCTACTGAACTTGGTTATTACAGTGCTGAAGAGGCAGTGAAGACCAAAACTCAGATTTGGGATATGGTCCCTAAAATATCTTAATGAACATGGATAAGCCCATAATGCCTCCAAAGTTTGCAGAATGGCTGGTCAAGCTCTTTTGCCGAAAGGATTATGCCGAAGAGGTATTGGGAGATGTGCATGAGATCTATTGTTGGCGGGTAGAGGAGAAGGGTAAGTCGGTCGCCAACCTCCGATATTTTTTAGATGCATTTTCAGCCATAAGGCTGATGAGAATACACAACAAAACAACGGTCAAACTTAATTTTTTAGCAATGATTTCTTTAAAGGTCACATTACGCACATTTATGCGTAACAAATCTCAAACGGTCACCAACCTATTCGGTCTAGCCTGTGGGTTCATGGTTTTTCTAGCAATTTTTCAATACGTCTCATTCGAGAAAAATTACGATACATTTATTCCGGAACATGAGAACCTGTTTCGCATCAATAGTATGCTTCTGCGGGATACGCTCTTGGTTTTTGAGAATGCCGAGGCTGTTCCTGCAATAGGCCGAAATGCTTATGAGTTAATTCCTCAGGTCGAAGATTATTTTAAACTCTTTAATTCTGGCAGTGAGAACAACTGTGTGATCAGTCTGGATGAGAAGGGAAAAAACTCCTTCAATGAATCTGGTGTAATGCATGCTACAGCGAGTACTCCAAAACTACTTGGCTTAAATATGATTGAAGGTGATGCAGAATTCGTTTTGGACGAGCCTTTCAAAATCATTATTTCTAAGTCTTTGCAGCAAAAATATTTTCAGGGAGCATCTGCCATTGGCAAAACCATAATTTTTGATGATGATGATGAAAACCATGAAGTGCTCACAGTTAGTGGTGTGTTTGAAGATTTCCCAGGAGACTCTCATCTGGCTTTTGATATGCTCATCTCATTCAAGACCCTCTATTCGCGAGAGGTGAAAAGAGACCTGACTGCAAGGTTTCGTTATGATGAAGACTGGGAAGGAGCTCATGATTTTCTAACTTATGTGAAGCTGACATCAGATGCCAACCACGAGGCAATTACCACTGTACTTGAGGAAAAGATTAATGCCCCAATAACATATCCTGGATACGCTTATCAGTTGAGCTTGATGCCGGTTACCAATATCCATACTTCCACGGCAATTAGAGAAGAGGTGAAAGCGGTGGCAGATGTTCAAAAGCTAAATACATTACTGGTTTTGGGTGTTTTTGTCTTGGTATTGGCTTGGGTTAATTTTATTAATCTGACTACTGCTACTGCGCTTGGTCGTGCCAAAGAGACGGGGATGAGAAAGGTGCTGGGTGGAACAAGAAAACAACTGGTATGGCAGTTTTTATTTGAATCTGTGTTAACCGGTTTTATTGCCTTTGCCATTGGTATTCTATTCTTCAGCCTGAGTTTCTCCTACTTCAACGAGTTTTTACCAGTAACTGAAAAGTGGTATCTCTTCAATGATTTAACTCATACCTTCCTAATTGGAGGAATTATACTGTTTTCCGGCCTGGTTGCTGGTATCTATCCGGCTTTCGTCTTGTCTGGCTTTAAACCTGCAACGGTACTTAAAGGCGTTTTCAAAACTTCAGGAAGTGGACTGTTGGTAAGAAAAGGGCTAGTGATTTTACAGGCGGGTATATCGATATTCCTGATTACCGGATTACTGGCCATTGTAAAGCAGGTAGATTTCATGATGAACAATGACCTTGGAATGGAGCCGGAACAGGTTTTGGTCATTGCAAAACCTGGTAACCTCAATATGATTGCAGATGAGGATCAAGATCATAAAAACCTCTTCAAATCATTGTTGAGTTCAAAATCCTTTGTAAAAGAATATGCCGTCACTGACGCCTTGCCGGGCAGTATGCTACGAAAAGGAAAGGACATCAACCTAACAGAGATTGAAGACAATGAAATTGAAGCAAGAGCCATTTTTGTGGAGTATGATTATTTCAAACTGCTCGATATACCATTTATAGCTGGGCGTGATTTTCGAAATACGGTGGTTGATGAAAAGTCTGTGGTGCTGAATGAATCAGCGGTAAAGGCACTGGGTTTTAGTAATCCTGAGGAGGTGGTAAACCAAAGGCTTTATGAGGGCGATGAGTGGGTAAATATTATCGGTGTCATTTCAGACTATCACCACACAAGTTTAAAGAATGAGGTGGTGCCCATGATTGTCGGTACGCGTAGTTGGGGCTTAGATTATCACTTAATTAAAATCGATGGTGGCTCCATTCAAAAGAGCTTGGTTGAAGTGGAAGAAGCCTTTAATACTGTGTTTCCAGGTAATCCTTTTGATTACTATTTTCTTGACGACCACTTTGAGCAGAACTATCAGGATGAAAAGCGCTTTGGCAGATCATTTGGCTTCTTCGCCTTGATCGCTATACTGATTGCCAGTATTGGTCTTTATAGCCTATCGTCTTTCATAACCCTATCCAGAAGTAAAGAGATAGGTATTCGGAAAGTATTGGGGGCGAAGGCATCGAGTATTGTGAATCATTTGAATAGAGATTTTCTTGTATTGATTTTACTGGCGGCCTTGGTGACTACACCTCTGTCGTTATGGGCAGTAGAGGGCTGGTTGGAATCCTTTCCTTATCGCATAAGTCTTGGCTTTATGTTTTTTGTGCTTCCAGGTTTGTTGATTCTTTTAGTCAGTCTTGCAAGTGTAAGTCTAAAGACGGTGGCAGCCTCAAGAGTTAACCCTATATACCTCTTACATAGGGAGTAATTATGAAAGGTAAAAACCCAAAATCCCCTCCTAAGTTGGCGACTTGGTTACTAGGGAAACTGTGCAGAAAAGAGTACTTGGACGAAGTTCAGGGAGACCTATTGGAGGTTTTTGAATGGAGGGCCCAGAAGAAGGGAGTGCTGTTTGCTCAACTTTGGTATTTGGCTGATGTGATAAGTGCCTTGCGCTTATTCAAACCTACAAAATCAAAGCCCAGAGCCTTTAATGGTCTGCTATTGAGCTTTGTCAAAAGTTCGTTCCGAAACTTTAGAAGACATTGGTCCTACAGTTTGTTGAACTTATTGGGGCTTTCTTCAGGAATAGCCATTGCCTTATTGATTATGCAGCATGTTTCCGATGAGTTGGACTATGATCAGTTTAGCCAGGCAGAAACCATGTATCGGGTTGAGAATAACTACATCAGGTTTGGGCAGACGATTTATGAAAGTGCCATGACCTTTTCAGGTGTAGCACCTGCTATGATCAAGGAGCTTCCCGAAGTAGAAGTAGCTGCCAGGTTATATAATGTCTCCGAAGACCGAGGGGGAGCTAACATCATTAGCAGCCTGGAAAATCCATCGATCAATTATCAAGAACCAGCTACTTATTTTGGAGATCATGAGATGGTCGATCTCTTTGACATATCTCTAGTCTCAGGTGTCAATGGTTTGGCAGCACCCAATACCGTTTTGATCACAGAGTCATACGCTGAGAAGTTATTTGGAAGCTCAACGGCAGCTTTAGGTCAAACGATTCGTTACAGTAATGTTCGTTTTACTAAGGACCTGGAAGTCGTTGGCATTATGAAGGTGCCCGATTTCAATATGCAGGTTAGCCTAAAAGTGCTGATCTCCTATGCTACCTTGTATTCGCTGGAGGGAGGGGAAGAGGATTATAGTAATGATTGGGGGAATTATTCCTTCCTCACCTATGTGAGGTTAAGGTCGGATGCCGACCCAAAGGCAATTGAGGAAAAAATGTCCTCCATTACACTTAAGTACAAGCAGGGCTATACGGAAAAGGATGAAAATGGTCAATACCTAAGGGTTAACTCATACTTTCTCACCCCTGTGAAGGACGTTCACCTGAATTCGACTTATCAGAATGAAGTTGGAGGGGTGGGAGACAGCACCGCTATACAAATGCTGATCATCATTACGGTTTTCATATTGATCATTGCATGGGTGAACTACATAAACCTGTCCACCGCCCGATCATTAGACAGGGCCAAAGAAGTGGGACTCAGAAAAGTACTTGGTGCCCAAATGAATGAGCTCATTGGTCAATTCTTTACAGAGGCCTTCTTGTTAAATTTGATGGCCTTATTAATAGCCTTAGGGTCTCTTTTACTATTACAACCTTCCTACAACAACTTCATTGAGAAGGAATTGAGTTTGGGTTCCATTGATTGGGGTAAATATGGCGGTTTTGCAGCGATTATTTTTTGTGTAGGTACGCTGCTTTCTGGCTTGTATCCGGCCATAATCATTGCTCGCTATAAAACCTTAGATGCTTTCAAGAAGAAATTGAGTGTAACAACATCAGGTGTCAGCTTGAGGCAAGCCCTCGTTGTTTTTCAACTATTGATTACTTCTGTACTGATTATAGGTACTTATGCGATCAAGGAGCAGATCGACTTTATGAAAAGCAGAACCCTGGGCTTTGACAAAGAACAAATCCTAATTCTCAAAAACCCGACTATAAGAAATGGGAGTAGTTTGGAAGAACGAGTGGATGACATTCAACTCTTCAAAGAAAGGGTGGCAGCCATACCTGGTGTTGGTGCTGTAGGCACCACTACTGAAATACCAGGGAGTGGGATATTAAGGGGTATTGCCATATCCACAGTCTCTGAGAGTGAAGAGCATATGCATGCTATCGAACGCGTTTTGGTAGATAATCACTTTCTGGATATTCTGAATGTCAACTTTGTTGCGGGCTCAAACTTCGATCCCGAAAGAGGCTATAGCAGTACTCCTATTATTCTTAATATTTCTGCCGCGAAAGAAATGGGCTTTTTAGATCTAAAAGGAGCGATCGGCAAAACTATTTATGAATTTACCCGGGAGCCTAGAGAGATTGTAGGCATTATAGAAGACTATCATCATGAATCTCTGAACAGGCCGAAAGACCCCATGTATTTTGTGAGAAGCGAAGCCTTTGACTCATACTATGCATTGGATCTAAATTCACATCAAGTGCAGAAAATAGTGAAGGATGTAGAGCGAGTGTTTGGTGAAGTCTTTCCAGGCAATCCACCAGAGTATTTTTTCCTTGATAGCCATTTTGATGGTCAGTACAGGTCCGATGAATTGAATTCCAAAGTGTTTACAGTTTTCGCATTGTTGGCCATCATGGTGGCATGCCTTGGACTCTATGGACTTTCCTCGTTTGCCACTTCTCAAAGGGCAAAAGAGATGGGAATCAGAAAGGTTTTGGGTGCGAGAGTATTTGCAATTTTTTTCCTACTGACCAGGGAGATACTGATGCTTACCTTTTTGGGTTTTGCTCTGGCATTGCCATTGGCTTACTATGGGATTAATCGATGGCTAAATAGTTTTGCTTTCCATATTGATATTTCGAGCTTCCTTTTCTTCATTCCTATGATTTTGGTCTTGGGTGTGGCCTTGCTGGCGGTGAGTCAAAAGATCATAAAAACCGCCATAACCAATCCGATAGAATCATTGCGTTATGAGTGATAAGGAATACTGAATTCTTGTTCGAATTTCTTGGCAGGTATACTGATTCTCTCAGCCAACATTCCTAATTTCAGGGAATGAATTATGCCTCCAAACCACTTGCTGAACGTATCAGGCCGCAGACCTTGGACGACTTGATTGGTCAAGAGCATTTGGTTGGTAAAAATGGAGTTTTGAGAAGGGCCATCGAGTCTGGGAGTATTCCTTCTATGATCCTTTGGGGACCTCCTGGTGTAGGCAAAACGACCATTGCTAATATCATTGCCAATGCCGTGAAAGCTCCATTCTTCACCTTAAGTGCGATCAGCTCAGGCGTGAAGGAAGTCAGAGAAGTAATTCAAAGGGCTAAGTTTCAGACGAACACCATACTCTTTATTGACGAGATTCACCGTTTTACCAAGTCTCAGCAAGATGCACTACTAGGTGCGGTGGAGAAGGGCGATATAACCCTCATTGGTGCTACTACTGAGAACCCTTCCTTTGAGGTAAACTCAGCACTATTATCGCGTTCTCAGGTGTACACCCTTAAGGCGCTTTCCAAAGAAGATTTAGAACGTTTGGTTCAACTGGCTCTAGAGAAGGATGAAGTGCTCTGTAAGAAGAAAGTTGATCTGAAAGAGACTCAGGCCTTGTTTAGCATATCAGGTGGTGATGCTCGGAAATTACTGAACCTGCTCGATCTAGTCGTTGAAAACCTAGGCGGAGACAAGGTAACTGTTACTGATGATAAAGTGCTGGAGATTGCCCAGCAACGTGTGGCCATTTATGATAAATCTGGAGATCAACATTATGATATCATCTCTGCCTTTATCAAATCTATTAGAGGGAGCGATCCTAACGCAGCGGTGTACTATCTCGCCCGGATGATAGAGGGCGGAGAAGATATTAAATTCATTGCGCGTAGGCTCGTTATTCTTGCTTCTGAAGACATTGGAAATGCCAACCCAACGGCCTTGGTTATTGCAACAAATGCCTTTCAGGCTGTGAATTTAATCGGCTATCCTGAAGGTCGAATTATACTTTCTCAGGCAGTTACCTATTTGGCTTCTTCACCCAAAAGTAATGCGGCTTATATGGCGATCAATCAAGCGCAAAGTATCGTGCGCAAGACAGGAGACCTTTCAGTACCTATGCCGATCAGAAATGCACCAACCAAACTCATGAAGGAGGAGGGCTATGGCAAAGGCTATAAATATTCACATGATTTTCCAGGAAATTTCGTTGATCAGGAGTTTATGCCTGAAGAAATCAAAGGTACTAAGCTGTACGATCCTGGGAAGAATGCACGGGAAGAAGAAATGCGCAAGCGCCTCAAGGCAATGTGGAAAGAGAAGTATGGGTATTAGAGTAATGAGTATTTAGTAATGAGTAGTTAGACTTTTGATCACTGTTTCTTTAAGTAGGCTATTTCAAGATTTTGTGAACAACCAATCTGTCTCCAACCAGCATCTGTACTAAGTATATACCCTTTTTAAGTTGAGCAGTATTTATTTCGAAAACCTGGTCGCCTGGGAGGAGCGTTCGATCTGGAATGTTCTGATGCGTCTGACCATCGATTCCTACTAACTGCAGGTTGAACTTGACGGTTTTTGTGTTGCTGAAAGTGATTGTGAGTAAGTCTGATGTGGGGTTTGGATAAGCTTTGAATCCAATCTCTTGAATGAATGAATCGTCAATTGAGGTGATAATATCAGGTTCCAGATCAGCTCTGATGATCAGGAACCGTTTTTGGTTGCTTGAAATAGTTTCTGGAGAGGAACTTCTATCGATAGTCCAGGTAACGCTTTGTGCATTAAGAACATCCAGGCGCGATAAAGCTGTCGTATCGACAAGCGTGAGTTTTAGCTCATTAGACCCATTCAAAAAGTCAGAGGTGGCAACTGAAAGTGTATTGTTGTTTTTTGCCAAAGTGTCATCGTTCAAAAGCCACCATGTTTTCAAAGTATTCGGTGTTGGCTCCAGAGTGGATACATCAAAGTTGTTTTGGTTATTCAGACCGTTCTGAGATTCAGGTGTGAAATCATCGTAGTTGATAGTCAGTTCGCTGAATGTATTTATAAATGTCTGGTTACAAACAGCACAAAACGGAACTCCTAAAAATTGCATTTTACAATTCTGATGAGGTTTTTTCCAGGTGGCGTCTCCGCTATGAGAATAGATTCCAATGTCGAAATCACCCATCCAATTTGCCCACTTGACTCGAAGAGGGTTGGTCTCCTGTGTCATGTTAGCCGTTTCTCTTGCAAATTGAGACCCTGCCCAATATTCGTCTGATAGTCCTGCCATGGAGTGGCCAATTTCATGTATAGCAATTTCACCGGCTGAAGCATTGGTTGAGGAAGTGGCTAGCCAACCACCGCTGCCGCCATACTTGTCATCATTAACCAAAACGAAGGCCTGGTCGTATTGTGGGAAATTGTCCGCTAAGACGGATGCCACGACACTATTTTTGGTGGGAACCAACAGCCGGTCGATGTCAGCAAAGTTATATGTGCTTCCAAAATAGTTGTCTATCAGATTACTTGGGTCTCTGGCAGCCCCTCTTTCATTAGATGGAACTTTGATTGCTATTACATTAAAATGGTTGCTGTATTCTTTAAATGGTGTAGCATCGAAAAGTTGGGCAGTGATGTTGTTAATGTCAGTAATGTACTTATCCAAATCTTCTGCTAAATACCCATCACCAAGGAACACAAGATTAATTCTGTTTTCACCGGGGCCATTATAGATCAAAGTATCTGTAGGAAATGTTTGCCCAAAACTGATTGAACAATTCACAATTAATGCCGCTATTATCAGTCTTAATCTCATTGTTGGTCAAGTTTTAAGGTTGTAATAAGCCCATTGGTATTATGCGAAATGGAGATGTTGTCCATTCTACTGGAGTAGTCAACTCTTAAAACCACCGAGGACTTGTCAAGCTCGACTTGTTGCCTTGAGAAAGTGCCGCTCTCCGAAGGTACTTCTACAGCTTTATTTAATGGGTCTTCAATGGCGACCTCCAATAAAGAGTTTCCCTTGCTATCATTAAAACTAATCATAATGAATTCAGAAAGATCTAGTTCTGATGGCATCGCTCTTTTAATCTTTCCATCTACTAACTTTTGATTTAAAATTTTGAATGAGACTGAAGCTTCAGACCTGGTGGCTTCTAAAGTCAGAAACAGCATCTTATCTCTGTCATCAGCTGTCCCTTCTTGTTTTTGACTGAGCTTTGAAGTGGGGCTGCAGGCATACATGCAAGTCAGAAGTAGACAAGAATATATGATGTGTTTCTGCATTTTGGTTGGTTTAAGGTCGATTTAGGAAATATACCGAAACAACAATATATACCTATTGTTAAACTATAATTCCTTTCTAAGATACACTTTCATTGTTTCAGCACCACCTTTCTGTATCCAGATCATCTGCTGGCCTTCGAAGGCAATTTCCCATTTAACATTGGTTTTTCCGTCCTGAGCCATGATACTAAGTGTAGGTGAATGAGAACCAATGTGCCAAATGCCCATCTCGGTTCTTTCATTGTTTTCATCGTACTTTCTATACTCTCTGTCCCATCGGAAAAAGTAGACACCAGGTCGCATAGAATATTCTGATTTAACCACACCTGTTTCAGGGTCAAGACCTTCGGCTTTTTCGATGCTCCATCGGCCTACAATCAAATCCCATGGAGCCAGCGGTTTTTTGTCTGTTTTGACAAGGTTTACTTCTACAGGCCGTCCGTCCTCTACTCTTTTCCATGTCATTTGTTCATCATTCAAAGTCACTTTAAAAGCCCCATATTCATCTGCTTTACCTTGGCTCGCCTGTATGAGCTCTTGAGTATCTTGGTCATAGTTAAAACTCCCAAAGAAATTCTGGAGCCAGCCATTGCCGGAAGAAAGTGTGCCATCAGGAAGAAATTCAAACCATTTAGCCGTGGGCGTAAGTGTCTCATCGCCAACCATGACCTTGGTAACTTCCCAAAGACCAACTAGGGGAGAAGGTTCGAGGCTGTAATTCCCTGTCTTCTGATTGGCAATATCAGAATAGCTTTGAGCAGAAAGGGGTACAATGGACAAGATTAAAACAATATTCAATACAGAACTGAAACACTTCATAACATAAAACTAATCACCTAGTTCAACTAAGCCATATTAGCGGATAAAATTATTTATCTTCAAAACTCCTAATGAAGAGCATTATGAAGAAAATAGTACTTGGCCTATTGGTAGTGTTAGTTTTGGCAGGTTGCCAGTCACGAGAGACTACTGAAATTCCCGAAGTCACAATTGATACGCTTACCATAGACAGACATATGTCCATCTTGGCATCAGACGAGTTTTTAGGTAGAAAGCCTTTTACTGAAGGTGAAGAAAAGACGATTTACTACTTGGAGTCAGAGCTTAAAACGATGGGAGTAAAACCTGGTAATGGAGATAGCTATTTTCAAGAAGTACCATTGGTCGAGATTACTGGAACCCAATCTGAGGTAATGACAGTCAAGGGAAATGGAAAAACACTTGAGTTTGAAACTGGTAATTCTGTAGTGGTCTATACCGAGCGCGTTGAAGAGGAAGTATCGATTGAAAATTCAGAATTGGTCTATGCTGGCTTTGGGATTGTTGCCCCGGAATATGGATGGAATGATTATGAAGGGCTTGATGTAAAGGGTAAAACAGTAGTTGTGTTAGTAAATGATCCTGGCTTTGGGTCAGGAGATAGTACACTGTTTAAAGGAGATCAAATGACCTATTACGGTAGGTGGACTTATAAATATGAAGAGGCTGCCAGGCAAGGAGCCGCAGGAGTGCTGATCGTTCATGAGACTGTTCCAGCTGGTTACCCATGGCTGGTGGTTGAGAGTTCCTGGACAGGGGCTAAGCTCAATCTTGATGATGCAAACCCGCCTTATAAATGTGCCATTCAGGGTTGGATTACTAGAAATACTGCTGTTTCCCTTTTTAGAGAAGCAGGAATCAAAGATTATTCAGACTTGGCAAGAAGCAAGGAATTTAGACCCGTTTCAATGGGTTTGACAGCAAGTGTGGGAGTCAAAAATGTCATCAAAAAGGATATGTCGAGAAATGTAGTGGGAATGATCGAAGGAACTGATAGACCTGACGAATACATTATCTACTCAGCACATTGGGATCACCTGGGTGTGGGGACTCCGATAGATGGAGATTCCATTTACAATGGAGCACATGATAATGCCACAGGGGTGACTGGAATGCTAGGTATTGCTGAGGCCTTCGCTAAGCTAGAGACCAAACCTGAGCGATCGGTGGTATTTCTATTTGTTACTGCTGAGGAACAAGGTTTGCTTGGCTCCGCTTATTATGGTCAGAACCCAATTTTCCCTCCTAATCAGACGGTTGCCAATATTAACATGGATGGACTTCCGGCTTATGGAGAGATGAAGGATTTGACAATTACGGGCTATGGCCAATCGGAGCTTGATAAGTACGCCACGGCTGAAGCGGAAAAACAAGGAAGATATGTGATTCCAGACCCGGACCCAGGAAAGGGGTACTTCTTTAGATCAGATCATTTCAACTTTGCTAAGGTTGGGATTCCAGCACTGTATGCCTCTGGCTCGTATGAGTCTATGGAAAAAGGAGTTGAGTTTACCGATCAAAAAACTCAGGAGTATTTAGCCATCAGATATCACCAGCCACAAGATAATTACTTGCCTGAAGAGTGGGATTTGAAGGGTATTGCTCAGGATGCTAAGCTCTTGTTCAATGTAGGTTACCGCATTGCGAATGAGACCTATTTTCCGCAATGGAATGAAGGTTCAGAATTCAAAGCCAAGCGTGATGCCGATATGAGCTTAAGGAAGCGTTAAGACGAAAGGCTATTTGATTTTGACCACTACGGACATGTCTTTTTTAGCTTCTTCATCCTTGAAGGGATAAACGATCCAGCGAATAGTGTTGTCATCTTTGCGTTCATACTCCTCATTTGAGAAAGACTTGATCTTTTTAGCAAAAGCTATTTCAGTGGCAAAATACAAGTCACCGAACATCATTTTCATCATGCCCATATCAACTTCTTCGTCACCCGCTCCTTGATTCAGACCCTCTTCAAAGGACTCCATGATACGATTAATGCCTGTCCTGGTAATCGTTTTCTTGTTCATGCTATAAAATTCGAACAGCTCGATTTCAGATTTTGTGGAGTCAGCCAGGTAGGTGCTCATACCCTCATTGAGCGCATCAATATCTGCAAAATCGAAGCCAACTGTGACGGTAAATTTTTCATCGTCAAATTCAGTTCTGACATTACTGACACCATCAATTGCTTCGAGTTTTGCGACCATTTCGTTTTCATCCATGTTCATGTCGCTCATCATTTTCTCCGAAGAAATGTCTTCACCGCTCATTTCAGCTAGTGCTTTCAGCTGATTCATGTCCACCGAGAAGGTATATTCACCACTCCCGTTGGCATTGAAGAATACTCTTTCTATGAAATTGATGCAAGAAGTTGTACTGATGCAGACAAAGAGGATTAAGAATACAGTTAGAAGCTTTTTCATAGTTGGTTGTGGTTGAGACTGAATATAAAGATTAAACTTCAAAAATCACTTCTTCATTCGGAACTCTGAAGCGCTGAGAGTATATACCTTCTTCCAATCCAGGGCCACAACCGATGACCATATTGACCTCTGCTTTTCGAGGGAGGCCTAGGAATTTCTTTATACGTTTAGCATCCATACCTTCCATGGGACAGGTGTTATAGCCCTCGGCTTGCATACTCATCATAAAGTTTTGAGCTGCCAGTGCCGCGCTTTTATGAACAGAGATTCTAATATCAGCACGATTCCCGTGTCTGACCATTGGTCGCTTGAGCCCTACAAAAAAGTAGATGAGTTTCTTAATTATTCCCCAAAGATCCAGTGGATCGGAGTAATAATATTTGGGGATGAGGTTTTTATAATAGCCAACTGCTCTCTTGGCACCTTTGTCTTCTTTTCCGGCATAGACGCCTTCAATTTCCTTGAGTAAGACTTTTTGTCGCTTCTTCCATAAATCTCGTCTTGTGACCACTACTACCAGTTCTCTGGCAGTTTTTGCAGCCTTTTGATTCATGCACATCCAGGCCACTTGCTTTAACGCTTCAGGCGATTTGACACGATAGAACTCCCAGAGTTGCATATTGCTACTATTTGGTGCGAGAACCGCTCTTTCAATGCTGCGCTTTACCGATTCATGATCAAAAGGAGCGTCAGCATTGTAAACCCTGACCGATCGTCTTTCTTGTACAAGTTGATCGAAAATGATTGCTGATTCTTTCATATCAATAAATGGCTGGTATCAAGGTCTGTGAAAGGATGACAAGCAATATGATGGCAATGACATTCAGAAGAACACCAGCCCTCATCATGTCTTTAATTCGAATCATTCCACTAGAGAAAACAATGGCGTTAGGTGGTGTGGATATTGGCATCATAAAGGCATAGCTTGCAGCTAAAGTGACAGGCATGGTCAGGTACATGGGGTTAATGTTGAGGCTGACGGAAATACCGATGACCACGGGTACAAAAATAACTGTAAGTGCAACATTGCTCATCAGTTCGGTCATGAAAAGCATAAATGCCGTCAGGCCGGCAATCAATAGGATGGGAGAGATATCGCCATTGCCCGCAATGGTTTCGCCCACGACTTGAACAATATTGGATTTCTCCATGGCCTTGGCTAGTGTTAGCCCACCTCCGAATAGTAAAAGGATTCCCCAAGGGAGTTTTGAAGTATACTCCCATTCCAAAAGGAACTTAGTTTTCCTTATTTCTAGAGGAGTAATAAACATCAAAATACCGCCTGCAATGGCAATAATAGAGTCGTTTAACAGACTCGTGTCAAGCCAACTATTGATACTTCCTCTTAGTATCCATGCCAATGCTGTAGCAACAAAGATAATCGCAACTCTTTTCTCAGCCTTGCTGATTTTTCCTAGTTCAGAAAGCTGGTTTTCGATCACTTGAGCAGAATCAGATAGCTTGGCAATTCCACTGGGATAAAGGACTTTGGTAATAAGAAAGTAAGTTATGCTAAGCATGATAAGGCATATGGGTAGCCCTACACTTAGGTACTTGGCAAAAGTGACCTCGGTGTTGAGCATATCACTCATGAAGCCCACCCAGGCTACATTGGGTGGAGTCCCTATAATGGTCGCTGTACCTCCAATATTTGCCGCGTATGCAATGCCTAGCATTAAGGACAGTGCAAAGCGTTTCTTCCCTCTCTCCGAAGCCTGGTCTATCCCAAGTAAATTGATGATGGACAGTCCTATGGGTAGCATCATAACTGTGGTGGCAGTGTTACTGATCCACATGGAAATAAAGGCAGTAGTCAGCATAAAGCCTAAGATTATACCATTCGGATTGGTACCTGTAAGTCTTATTAGGTTTAATGCAATTCGTTTATGGAGGTTATGGCGCTCCATTGCCAGGCCTAACATAAAGCCCCCCATAAATAAGAAAATGATCTTATTGGCATAGGGTGCAGTTGCCTCATCGACTGTGAAAATTCCTGTCAATGGGAAGAGCACAATTGGGAGTAGGGCTGTTACAGCAATAGGAGCAGCTTCTGTGATCCACCAGACAACCATCCAAGTCGCCACGGCTATGACTTTCCAAGCCTCAGGACTCAATGATGAGGAGGGATTCAAAAGGGTTAGCAACGCAAAAAGAGCAGGTCCGGCAATCAGGCCAAAGATTTTTGCTCCATGAAATTCGGGTTGTTTCAAAATTGAACCGATTAAAGTGATTGTATGAAACCAAAAGTGAAGCTATTAACTGTCCGAACTTTTGCTTAGGGACAAAAGATAAAGGAATGAATAGAATTATCATATACCACCTATCTAAATGGCTGATGGTGGCTTACGTGTTTTTGAAAGGTGAAGTGATTGTGTCTATTGAAATTTACTGTCGGCTGCCTGTTTCAGGCTGTCAATAAATAGAAAGAGCCCCGACTTGTCGGGGCCCTCTCATCTTCAACCTTAAAATACTAAAAACTAACTAACTATGTTTAAATCGCTCTCTCGTAGAATTTAATTCTGATCTTGCTTCACTTATCTCTCTCTTTTAGAATTAACTTCTGCAATATAGACGCTGGCTTATGCGAAATAGTTTCAATTGATCTGGCATTTTTTTAGTTAAAAAGCGTTAAACGGAGTGCTGTCAATTTTATGGGTCCGTCTTCCAGATTAAAGGATGTTTCTTGAGGTACATTCTCTTTGGTCGAGCCATTTTATATTCTATTTTTGCGTCAAAATTAAACCCACTGCGATGAGCGTTTTAGTGAATAATGATTCGAAAGTGATTGTGCAAGGATTTACCGGTTCTGAGGGTACATTTCATGCTGGTCAAATGATTGAATATGGCACCAATGTAGTTGGAGGTGTTACACCTGGTAAAGGAGGGCAGACTCATTTGGATAAACCTGTTTTCAATACTGTAGAAGATGCGGTAAATGAGACAGGAGCTAATGTTTCTATCATCTTTGTTCCCCCTGCGTTTGCAGCTGATGCTATTATGGAAGCAGCAGATGCTGGTATTAAAGTAATCATCGCGATTACAGAAGGAATTCCTGTAAAGGATATGGTCTATGCGAAGGAATATATCAAAGGAAAGGATGTTACGCTGGTTGGACCAAATTGTCCAGGGGTGATCACTCCTGGAGAGGCAAAAGTTGGTATTATGCCTGGCTTTGTGTTCAAAAAAGGAAGAGTTGGCCTGGTGTCTAAGTCAGGTACTTTGACTTATGAAGCTGCGGATCAGTTGGCTAAGGCTGGTTTAGGTATTTCCACCGCCATTGGTATCGGTGGTGATCCTATTATTGGAACTCCTACAAAAAATGCAGTTGAGTTATTGATGGAAGACCCAGAAACAGATGCCATTGTAATGATTGGCGAGATTGGTGGTAATTATGAAGCACTAGCTGCCGAATACATTCAGAGTACAGGTAACAAAAAGCCAGTGGTAGGATTTATAGCTGGACAGACAGCGCCTCCAGGTAGAAGAATGGGGCATGCGGGTGCTATCATTGGTGGAGCAGAAGATACAGCAGAAGCTAAAATGAGAATTATGGCTGAATGTGGAATTCACGTTGCGAAGTCACCTGCGGATATTGGAGAGACAATGGCTAAAGTTTTGAACGGATAAGAATTAGTTTAATAATGAAAAAGCCTCCCGGTTTATTCGGGAGGCTTTTTTTATGCACTTAGAATAATAGTATCAAGCAAATTACTATTTGGTTTTGATTGTTGGTTAATAAATTAAATAAGTGCGCGTGTGTTTGATTGGCCAATGTGTAAGAGGAGGGGTCACCTTCCGTGACCCCGAATCCAAGAGACTCAACTAAATCAGACTACTATTGAATCTTTACTGACTGTATCAAAGTTGACGGTTTAAGTAAGGGAGGACAATACCTAGTTTTGGGTATTTTTAAAATAACACGCTAGATAGAGTGCATAAAAAAGGTCGAGTGCAATACTTGTTGCACTCGACCTTAAAGAGTTTTGCTTGGGTTGATTCCCTATTTTGCGTAGTTAACGGCCCGCATTTCGCGAATAACAGTAACCTTTATTTGGCCAGGGTACTGCATTTCTTTTTCTATCTTTTGCGAGATATCAAAGGACAATTGTCCTGCCAACGTATCGGTAACAGACTCGGCATCTACCATTACCCTCAGTTCCCGGCCTGCCTGGATTGCATAGCATTTGTTCACACCATCAAACCCAAGGGCAAGCGCTTCAAGGTCTTTCAATCGCTTGATATAGGATTCCATTACTTCTCTTCTGGCACCAGGTCTGGCACCTGAGATGGCATCGCAAGCCTGGACTAATGGAGAGATCATCGATGTCATTTCAACTTCATCATGGTGTGCGCCTATGGCATTACATACAGCAGGATGTTCTTTGTACTTTTTGGCCAGCTCCATGCCAAGAATTGCGTGAGGTAACTCGGGCTCCTCAGGCCATACCTTGCCAATATCATGAAGAAGTCCAGCACGTTTTGCGCGTTTGGTATTCAGGCCTAACTCAGAAGCCATGGTGGCACATAGATTGGCAACTTCTCTTGAGTGTTGTAATAGGTTTTGACCATATGATGATCGAAATCTCATGCGACCAACCATTTTGATTAATTCAGGGTGGAGGCCATGTATTCCTAAATCAATCACGGTTCTTTCTCCGATTTCAGAGATTTCTTCTTCGATATTCTTGGTAGTTTTGGCGACTACTTCTTCAATTCTGGCTGGGTGAATTCTACCATCGGTAACAAGCCTGTGCAAAGATAGCCTTGCTATCTCACGCCTAACAGGGTCAAAGCCAGAAATGATAATGGCCTCAGGTGTATCATCCACAATAATTTCAACCCCAGTAGCTGCTTCGAGTGCTCGGATGTTTCTTCCTTCCCGGCCGATAATCTTCCCTTTAATGTCATCACTTTCAATGTTGAAAATGGACACACAATTTTCAATGGCGTGTTCAGTAGCTGTTCTCTGAATAGATTCGATCACTATCTTCTTTGCCTCTTTGGCTCCAGATAGTTTTGCCTCATCAATGATGTCTTTGACTAGGGCAGAGGCTTTAGATTCCGCTTCGTCCTTAAGCGTTTCAATAAGTTGTTCCCGGGCATCATCTGCTGATAGATTGGCTACTTTTTCCAAAGCTTTAACCTTGGCTTCAACCTTACTTTCCAGCTCTTCTTTGCGCTTTTTGACGATCTCTAATTGAGCTTCAACATTTTCTTTCAGGCTATCAAGCTCGGCTTCCTTTCGACTAATGTTTTCTTGTAAACTGGAAATCTTGGATTCCCTTTGCTTCAGCTTATTCTCATTAGAGATGATTTGATTTTTCTTGCGATT
This sequence comes from Roseivirga sp., assembly GCA_965230105.1. Lineage (GTDB taxonomy): Bacteria > Bacteroidota > Bacteroidia > Cytophagales > Cyclobacteriaceae > Roseivirga. The sequence goes on from CBDDKG010000005.1 coordinate 281,267, forward strand.
GGCTTCTTCTTCGAAGTCCGCCTTGATTTTAATGTATTTCTCACGGGCTTCGAGAATCTTATCCTTTTTAATGCTCTCTGCCGTGATTTCCGCTTCCTTGATTAGTAATTTACTCTTCTCCTCAATTTCTGAGAGGGCCTTTTTGTTTGCCTTTTGCAAAGCTATACGCCCTAAAAAAAGTCCTAGTGCCAATGCTCCAATGGCCACTAGTATAATTGTAAGTATATCTCCCATAGGTATTTATAATCTGTACAGGAGAAGAAGTGTAGAGTTGAATTGAGCCTAAGAGATAGCGTCTTTGATCATTTGGTTCAACGATTGAATCTTATCTTCTGTGGTGCTATCGATTGCACCTGATGACTCATCGCTTTTTAATTTGGCAACCATGCAATCAAAAGCGACCATGGCCAACAAATCTTCTTTATCGTCAATACCGAACTTTTCTCGGTAGGATTTTAATTGATCATTAATGTATTTACCAGCAGTACGTACCCTTTCCTCTTCGTCCGGTTTCACCTTCATTGGGTACTCACGGTCTCCTATTTTTAATCTTACTGATAGAAGATCCATCTATTTTATGTGGCTTAGCTCAGATGCGAAATGCACCTGTCTATCTCTTTAATATACTCGTTTAACTTAAGTTTCAACTCAGCAGATTCTTCCTTCTCTACTGTAGTACTTGATACAATTTTAGCGATTTTATCCTGATTTTGAAAATCTGATAATTGCGCTTTCAGTGCTTCAACTTCTGCCTGAAGCTGGTCGTTTTTCTGCAGCAATTGGTCCTTGGCTTCTTTCTCTTTTTGTTGTGAATGTATGAGAGACTTGAGGTTGTTCTCAAGTTGAAGAAGCTTTTGGTCAATTGATTCAACAGCCATTATTTTCTAATTATTGCACCTAGTTCTTTTTCAAATCCCTGGATGAGTCTGTTCATTGTTTTATCAATCACTTTGTCATTCAAGGTTTTTTCTTGGTCTTGCAAAAAGAAGCTTATTGCGTAAGCCTTCTGGTTTTGACCAATCTTATCACCTTCATAAACATCAAAGACATTCGTTCTTGTAATAAGTTGTCTTTCAAGTTTTAAGGTAAGTTTCCTAATCTGGTCAAAATTTATCGCTTTGTCAACAACTAATGATAAGTCTCGCTTAACTTCTGGAAATTTGGAGATAGGCCTAAAGTCTACACCCAGAGGATAGAGTGACTGTAGGAATGCCCAATCTATATCCGCCATGAAGACCTCTTGCTTGACATCACAGAGCTTAGTGAGTTTTGTATTCACCTTACCTAAGGTCAATAAGGGCTTTTTCCTTGTAGAAACTGTTAAGCCATAAGCCAACAAATCACTGTCAGATTCAGTGGTTTCATAATTCTCTATGCCGAATTTATTGAGCAGTTGGCTTATGGTGGTTTTCAAGTCAAAGTAATGGGTTTCTCTTTTCTTCTCTAGCCAGTTCTCCTCTGCATTATTCCCTGTAATGAAAAGTGCAAGTCGTTCTCCCTCCTTGTATTTGTCGTTGACTTTTTGATAAACCTTTCCGAATTCGAAAAGCCTCAGGTTTGTTTGTCTTCGCTTGATATTCCTTTCAATTACTTCGAGCCCATTGAATAGAAGGCTTTGACGCATCACGTTTAGGTCTTCGCTTAGGAAGTTTAAGATGCTTACATTTTGGTTGTCGTCAAGGCTTTCAGTTGCTTCTGCATAAGTGTGTTTGGTTAATGAGTTAGTAACAATTTCATTATAACCACTCCCTGCCAGCAATCTGGATATCTCAAGCTGAATCGCATCCGCATCTCTCTGCGGGAACTCTGAAAGAAATGTACTACTAAGTGTGTCCTTTAATTCGATGTTGTTGTAGCCGTAAATTCTAAGCACTTCTTCAACGATGTCAGCTTCTCGTTGAACATCGACTCGATAAGGAGGTACAATAGCGGTAAACCCTTCAGTGGATTCATCTGAAATTTCGATATCGAGACTGATGAGAATATCTTTTATTTGATCCTTCGATAAGGTTTTGCCGATAAGTCGATTAATGTTTCTGTACGTCACGGGTACTTCAAATGCTCCGATTGGCTCTGGGTAGATGTCAATGATTTCAGAACTGATTTGACCTCCGGTTACCTCTTTGATTAACAGTGCCGCATACTTCAATGCATACACGGTCATGTTCGGGTCAGTACCTCGCTCATAACGGAAACTGGCATCTGTCTTTAGCTGATGAGTTTGTGCAGTTTTTCTGATATAATCAGGAGAGAAGTAGGCACTTTCTAGGAAGACATCTGTAGTTTTTTCGGTCACACCTGACTTTATACCTCCAAAGACGCCTGCAATGCACATACCGTCATTCTCATTACAGATCATGAGGTCCCTGTCCGATAGTGTTCTTTCTTTTTCGTCTAGTGTTGTGAATTTGGTGCCGGCAGGCATGGTTTTGACCACTACATGATCACCTGTTATGGCAGCAGCATCAAAAGCATGCATGGGTTGACCCAGACTATGCAATACATAATTGGTCACATCAACCACATTATTTGTCGGGTTGATGCCAATCGCCATAAGCTTGGTCTTCAGCCAATCAGGGGACTCTGTAACACTTACCCCAGTGATTGACAGCGCTGAATACCTTGGACAGGCTTCAGTATTTTCAACCGTTACCTTGGTTTTACTTGAGTTGTTATCAACTTTGAAGGCCTCTACTGATGGTAATGAAATATCTCTGTTAAAGAGTGCTTTTAAATCTCTGGCCGTTCCTAAATGTGAAGCAGCATCAGCACGGTTGGGCGTCAGGCCAATTTCATATACAAAATCTGATTCCAGATTGAAGTAGTCTGCAGCCGGTGTTCCGTTAGGAAGGTCCGTATCTAAAACCATGATGCCATCATGACTGGCTCCCAGACCGATTTCATCTTCGGCACAAATCATACCCATTGATACCTCACCTCTGATCTTCGCTTTTTTAATCTTAAAGGCTTCTCCAGTTGAAGGATAGAGCATGCTGTTGACGGTGGCTACTACAACTTTTTGTCCAGCGGCTACATTTGGAGCTCCACACACAATTGGCGAGACTTCTTCAGTACCTATATCAACTGTGGTGACACTTAGCTTGTCAGCATTAGGGTGCTTGGAGCAAGTAAGCACTTCGCCAATTACTAAGCCTTTTAGTCCCCCTTTAATGCTTTCTACCTCTTCGAGGCCTTCTACTTCAAGCCCGGAATGCGTCAATAGATCTCCAATTTCAGTAGGAGACTCGGGTAGGTCAATGTATTGCTTAAGCCAATTGAGAGAAATCTTCATGAATATTGAATTGCTCGAATTAAAAGAAAGCCAAAATTAAGGATTTAGCCTTTTGATTTGGCGCATTAGTCAACTTTATACAGCTTTTCACCTGCTTCAATAGCAATATTGAGCATGTTTTCCCTAGGAGGGATTGGACAGCTGAATTCTGCATTGAAATGGCAGTAGGGGTTGTACGCATTGTTGAAGTCAAGGGTGACGGCATTTGTATTCCTGTATTGCACATCCAGATATCTTCCACCACCATAAGTTTCTCGGGCACTGGTGTCATCAGCAAACATCAGAGATAGTTTGTTAGGGTCCTTCTCCTCCCAATCTTGATAAAGAATGACACGTTGTTGTATATCATATATTTTAAAATCGGCATATGCGAAGGGAATGTACTTAAGTTCTTCTCCTGTGGTAGATGGAATGAAGATCGGTTGTTTCTTATCTATCATGGTGAGTTTAGCGGTCACCTTGAAGTTTTCATTGATAGGGTAATAGTTTAGTCCTTTAAAGCTATTCTTGTCTTCTAAGGTCAGGGGCGAAGTAGATGAGAGCATGAAGCTGTTCTTATCTTTTCGGTCGGTTTCTAGTCTTTCGATATAGTCTTCAGAATTCTCGCCAACCGTAAGAAAATTAAGAACAGTGATGGCAACTATGGCCACAACCAGTAAACCAAAGATTGTATTTCGCTTCATTAAAGTAGGTTCAATCCATGCACAAATGCAGTGCGAAGTTATACTTGAACGACTTGAAAATGAAATAATAAGGCCTGTATCTCAGCGTGGAATTGTTTGAGCTTAAAGTATACTTTCGTCCATAAAACTTAAGTAACCTTCGTCTGTAAAAATAATATGGTCGAGTACGGGGATTTCGAGTAAGGAACCGGCTTCTTTTAGTTTTTTTGTTAATCGAACATCTGCTTCACTAGCTTTTAAGTTTCCGCTCGGATGATTATGTACAAGGATAATTCCGCTAGCCAAGTTTTCCAGGGCTACTTTGAAAACCACTTTTGGATCGACCACTGTTCCTGAAATACCCCCAAGACTGATTGGCTTTTTATGGATCACTCTGTTATTTCGATTCACAAGAATAACCCAAAATTGCTCCGTAGGTTGATCCATCAATTCTGCTTTCATCAGTCGGTAGGCATCTTGTGAACTTAGAATCTGTGGCCTTGTTTGAGTAGAAATGTCTTTTCTTCTTCTGCCTAGTTCTAATGCACTTACTATTGAAATGGCCTTTGCCTCACCAATTCCGTTGAACTTTGTCAAATCTTGTATGCCCAACTTGGCAAGTCGGTTGAGGTCATTCTGGACGGATGACAGGATGCTCTTTGATAATTCTACTGCGCTTTGACTTTGTGAACCTGAGCCGATGAGTATGGCAACCAGTTCCGCTTCGGAAAGTGAGGACTTGCCTTTCAATTGTAGCTTTTCTCTAGGTCTATCTTCTTCAGCCCAACTCAGAATGGTCAATTTTTTATTCACTGATTAAAATATTTGCATGAATAAATATAAAATAATAAGTAAAATAATAAAGTTCGGATATAAAAAAACCGGAGCACATTGTGATCCGGTTTTTTCAATTTTCTTTTTTTTAAAGACTGTTAACCATTTTCGTCAACTTTGACTTGTTGTTGGCTGCCTTGTTTTTATGAATAATGTTCTTCTTAGCAAGTTTGTCCAACATGCTGATCACTTTCTTCAAAAGCTCTTGAGCTTCGCTCTTGTCAGAAGTGCCTCTCAATCTTTTAATAAAAGTACGAGTGGTTTTGTTCTGATATCTGTTTCTCAAACGCTTCGCTTCGTTTGATCTGATCCTTTTTAATGCTGACTTATGATTTGCCATTTACTCTACGCTTTCTAAATTGGGATGCAAAGATAGGTCTATTTCAAATAATTGCAAAAACTTGTAATTAAATTTCGTAGATAATTTGCCACACTCCTGAGCGCAATCATTCAGCCTCTATCAAATATCGATTCTATTTTTCAATCGATTTGCATATTTTGAGGTATAAATGAGAGCCTATGAAAACTTTATCTACACTCTTAATCATCTCAATTGGCCTTTTAACAGGCCCTAATACGAGTAAATTAACCTTAGCCAATGCACTCGAGGGTGCATGGGAAATAGAGACTGTTAATGGGGAGAAACTAGCACATCGAGGTGCTATGCTAATCCAAGCACCTTATGCATTCTATACCGAATTCGATGTTGAAAAGAAGACTTTTGTGGGTAGTCAGGGAGGAATGATTGAAATAATGGGCAATAAGATGTCTCTGAAGGTAGAATTTGATACTTGGAATGCTGATCATATTGGCGTTGAATATGAGATTACCGCTAGTTTAAAGGGTAGCCAGGTAACGTTGAATTTTGAGGCAGATGGTCAGTCTTACGAAATGAAGCTAAATAGGTCCGACAATGGGAGTGGGGATTTGGCAGGAGCTTGGCGAATTACAGACCGAATGAGAAACGGAGAAATGACTGCGATGCGTATGGGACCTAGAAAAACAATTAAAATGATTACGGGTACTCGATTTCAATGGGCAGCCTATAATCCTGACACCAGGCAATTTTCAGGAACGGGAGGCGGAACAGTGATTCTTGAAAATGGTAAATACAATGAACACATAGAGTTCTTTTCAAGAAACCCTGATCGTGTCGGGGCAGATCTGAGTTTTGATTACAACGTAGATGGAGACAAATGGGACCACAGTGGCCTCAGCTCTACGGGTAACCCCATAAGAGAAATCTGGACCAGACAAAAGTAATTACCTTACCCTTTTAAAGGTGGTCGTATTAATAAAGTTGGATGGCCTTGGGTCATCAAGCTCCTTGGCAAGCTTAAGTTCAAAGGTATCTTCATCCTTGAACCTGATAATGCCCTTCATTTTACCAATGGTGTTTCCAGCGGATTTGAATACAAAGTCGAGTTGATTAGGTGTGTTGAACGAATTGACTTCGTACGCCAAGTCAAGCTCCACGCCCCCCTGGGTGTAACCATAGCCACCTACGGTATCTCCCTGGTCGCTTATCATCATGGCAATGTCATCACTATAGAACCTGAGGTAGCCATTGTCATTATCTCCTTCAGCTCCACCATACCAGGTACCAAGAAGTGACAGCCTTAGGTTTTTCGGTTTGTAACTAGTACTTGTAGACACGTTACTTACGGAGTTGCTTGCCTTTTTCGTAAGACCATAAGACAGGTCCGTTAAATAATAACCTTGATCCCAGTACTTTCGAATGTCATCCTTGGGAAAGGTATTCGAAGTAATAAGTTGTTGCGGTCGATTGCTGCTATACTTGGTCATAACCAGCACCCACCAGTTGTTTTCGCGAGAAAGTTGAGTCACCGCATAACCTTGGTTTTGGAATTGGCTAATCTCTGACTCAGGAAAATTGGCCTTCTTAAACCATTTCTGTCCTTTGATATTAGTATTCTTAGAAGCTACTAGCGCCCATCGGTCTACACCATAGGCAATCTCGGAGATCCAGTAACCCAAGTCTCCGAACTCTTTAATCTTATCAGAAGGGAAGGTGCTTCGGGTTGACCACCTCTGACTACTATAGGGTGATCCTTTGGAAAATACTATGGCCCACACTCCATTGCCATAGTTTAGCTCTGTAATATGATAACCCTCATCCCACTTTTCTTTAATATCAGCTTTTGGCCAATCTTTTCTTGTGATCCATGTTTGGGTGGAATAGCCAGTGCCCTTTGACATTACTAGGCTCCATTTATTATTGTCATAGCTCAAGTCAGAGATGTGATACCCCGCATCCCAATCACTTTTGATAGCATCTTTCGGAAAGACGTCTCTTGTCTTCCAGCGTTGGAGATTGTAGCCATTGTATTTTGTCATGATACCCACATAATTCTTTCCCGAGGGTAGACTTGATGTTAAGGAGAGATCTTTCGGTTTTAAATAAGATACATCAAAATAGTCTATCTGTACTGTGGTATTAGGAGCAACCATAAAGCCGATCTTATCACTCGTTACGGTGTGATAGTTCTTGGTGGTCAAGAGTCGCTCATTGAAAAAATAGTAATAGGTATTGCCCTTCTTTCTAACAGTAATTTTATTGAATGCACTGGTGTTCACAAGATCTGATGCGGTAAAGGGGACAATGCTTTTGTATTCAGACCCTACTTTTTTTGAAAACACATATTTGCCTTGCCCTGTAAAACCAAAATGATACTTATCACGATTGTTCTCATCGATATTCCAAACAAGATCGTTTGAAGAGTTTTCCTTACCCGTAACAAATTTTACTCTTGTTTCAATTTGCCAATCACGCGACCAGTCCATATCTGTAAGTGTATGCCAGATCATTTGGGCACTAGTGTTCAGTGATATCCAATCCAATACGCCATCATGTATTTTGCCCATTCGTGAGCCGCTGCGATAAACTTCCCACTTACTGTTAGGCTCACCAAAATTCTCACGATACACTACGGTTTTATCGGAACTACCGTAATCTGAATAACGGTCTTGAGATAATAAAGAATCTGTTGAAAAGATAAAGAGGAGAGAGACCATGATGCCCCTGAATGATCCACGGAAAGCCACAATAGTACGTTTTGGTTGCTTCCTTAAGTTAAGAATTTCCTAAGAAATCTGGGAGCTATAAGATGGTCCAATTCATGAGTGTGTAATTTTTGGCACGGTAATGGAATAAGTATGTACAATGCATTATTAAATGGTCCGGACCTTGAAATGAAAGTAGAACATTAAATCTCAAGGTTATGAAAAGAGCTTTACTAACAATAGCGATAATATTATTCACTGGTTTGTCAGCTGATTTGTTGGCACAACGCACCAGGCAAGACAATAGAAAGCCTCGTAAGGAAGAAACCTTGAATAATAGAAGGCAAGGTAAGAAGCCTAAAAGAAACGATAGAGGGTATCGAGCAGAAAGAACTTCAAGGGTTGTTGACAGGAGAGTGAGAAGAGATCGAGGTTGGAGAAATTACGGTTACTCAAATACCGTAGGTCGTAGAAATATCAGATACTATGACTATGATTTCAGAAGAGGAAGAAGAATTCTCGTTGACAGAGGGTACAGACCAAGTAACAGACATATATGGATTGCTGGTCACTGGAGATATAGTCCTCGCTTTAGAAGAGATGTTTGGGTAGATGGTCGTTGGACTGTCCGAAGAGCAAATCACAGATGGGTACCAGGTAGGTATCAAAGATTCAACGGTGTCAGAATTTGGGTTGACGGTTGTTGGACGGTCGTATATTAACATAGAAGCTTCTTGAGTGATCAAGAAGCTTTTTTATTGAACCTGACTTTTCAATGCATCAAAAGAAACCTGCATATGAGATGCATCATAAATGGCTTTTCCGTCTTTTAAGAGAATAACCTGAGGAGATTCATGATACACTTGAAACTGTTGAGCTATTGCATTAGAAACACTTCGAAAGCTTATCAAATCCAAGATGTAAGGTTTAATCGGATTGTTTTCACTGGTCCATGTTCTTTCCAGCCTGTCTAGCACCATACTAGAAATTCCACAGCGTGTACTATGCTTGTAGATTAATACAGGTTGCTCTTTGCTTTCTTCAATCAAATCACGGATTTGGTCCTCAGACGTGAGTGGGTTCCAACTAACGCCTTCTACAGGTTTACTTTTTTTCCAGAACATGGTCTTAATATGCTGCTAAGTTTTTCAACTTCTCTAAAAGTCTTTTTTGAGGTAAAAAGTTTTCTTCGAGCGGCTGACTAAACGGAACCGGTGTGTCCAAACTGGCTTCTCGCATTACTGGAGCATCTAAATGTTCAAAACAGTTTTCACTGATCCATGCCGATATTTCAGCTCCAATTCCACCTATCAAAGTGTCCTCATGTAATACCAAAACCTTATTTGTCTTTTTCACAGACGCCTCAACAGATTCCTTGTCCCAAGGTAATAGTGTTCTTAAATCTAAAATGTCCGCTGATATACCATCCAAGGCATTAATGGCTTCTTTGGCCCAATGAACACCCATGCCGTAAGTGATTATACTCAAGTCTTCACCAGTTTCTGTCAATACTGCTTTGCCGACTGGCGTGGTGTAGTAATCTACAGGGATTTCCTGACTGTGGGAGCGGTACAATGCCTTATGTTCGAAGAATAAATACGGATTTGGATCTTCGATAGCAGCATTCAACATGCCTTTGGCATCGTGAGCATTAGAGGGATATAAAATTTTCAATCCTGGCGTGTGAAAAAACCAAGCTTCATTAGACTGTGAGTGAAATGGTCCGGCACCAACACCAGCTCCAGTTGGCATACGCACGACCACATCAGCATTTTGACCCCAACGATAGTGAATCTTGGCAAGGTTATTTACGATTTGATTAAAGCCACAGGTAACAAAGTCTGCAAACTGCATTTCTACCACAGCTTTATACCCGTTTATACAAAGTCCTAAACCTGTACCGATAATTGCTGATTCGCAAAGTGGTGTATTCCTTACACGTTCTCTTCCAAATTGCTCAACAAAACCCTCGGTGATTTTGAAGACTCCTCCATAGTCACCAATGTCCTGGCCCATGATCACCAAATTGGAATATTTCTCCATGCTCTGTCGCAAACTGTCAGAGATGGCATCAACCAACCGTCTTTCAGACTTTGACTCAGTTTCAGGCAAGATCACTTCTTGTTCAAAAGGTTCAAACAAGTCAGCCATTTCTTGTTGCGGATCTACAGTCGGTAATGGCTCGGCATAGGCAGTCTCAAGGCCTTGCTCAATATCTGCCTTGATATTCTTTCTTATCTCTGCAATTGTAGTTTCATCGAGAATCCCTTGCTTTATGAGATATTGCTCATAATTCTCAACTGGATCTTTTTTCGCCCAATGCTCCATAAGTGCTTTGGGTACATACTTTGTTCCACTGGCCTCTTCATGACCTCTCATTCTGAAGGTCATGGCCTCTAGAATAATCGGCTTAGGATCTTGCCTTATTTCTTCGGCCAATTCCTTAATGGTACGATGTACTTCCAGGATATTGTTTCCGTCTACCTGAACTGCCTTGATGCCGTAGGCTGGACCTTTGTCCACGAAGTACTTAAATCTGTATTGTTCTCGACTAGGTGTTGAAAGTCCATAGCCATTATTCTCAATTACAAAGATTACAGGCAAATCCCAGACGGCTGCCACGTTTAAGGCCTCATGAAAATCCCCTTCGGAGCTGGCACCGTCACCGGTGAATACCAGGGTCGCTTTCTTTTCTGTTTTGAGTTTATTCGCCAGTGCAATACCATCAGCTAGGGCCATTTGTGGCCCTAAATGTGAGATCATGCCAACAATGTGGTGCTCTATGGTGCCGAAATGGAAGGACCGATCCCGGCCTTTGGTAAAGCCACTCATTTTGCCTTGAAACTGTGCGAAAAGTCTGTTGTACGGTACGTTTCTACCTGTAAATACACCAAGGTTTCTATGCATAGGCAAAATGAACTCATCTTGCTCAATGGCGTTAACTGCTCCGACCGATACAGCTTCCTGACCGATGCCTGAAAACCACTTGCTAATTTTACCCTGACGAAGCAGGATCAGCATCTTTTCCTCTATCATTCGAGGTCTTAAAATCTGTTCGTAAAGGTCTAGAAGTTCCTGGTTGGAATAACCGGCTTTTTTGAATCTCATAAGTTAGTATGTAGCTGGCAAAATTAAAGTAATGCGGCTATTGCTAAAATTAAAGATCATATTTTTAATTTCGCTCACCTTCCAGCAATGATAGCATTCGAAAGTTTTGTTTTAGATAATGGGTTGAAAGTGGTCGTTCATGAGGATCACTCTTCCCCAATGGCAGTGGTTAACCTACTATATAAAGTTGGGGCCCGAGATGAGCAACATGAAAAAACGGGTTTTGCACACCTATTCGAACATTTAATGTTTGGTGGTTCTAAGCATGTACCCTCGTTTGACGAACCGCTTCAGTTTGTTGGTGGTGACAACAATGCTTTCACCTCCAATGACATTACTAACTACTATATCACTGTTCCTTCAGCGAATTTAGAAACAGCCTTTTGGCTTGAGTCTGACAGAATGCTCAGCCTATCTTTCGACCCGAAAGTTTTGGAAGTTCAGCGATCAGTTGTCATTGAAGAGTTTAAACAACGGTATTTAAATCAACCCTATGGAGATGTTTGGTTAAAACTTAGACCATTAGCCTATAAAAAGCACCCTTATAAGTGGCCCACCATTGGAGAAAAGATTGAGCACATTGAAAAGGCTACTATGGAAGATGTCAAAGCCTTCTTTCATAAATACTATGTGCCTAACAATGCGGTGCTAGTGGTCGGTGGAGATGTAACACTAGATCAAGTCAAGGCATTGAGTGAGAAATGGTTTGACTCCATACCGAAGGGAAAGGCAATAACGAGGGAGATTCCGATAGAGCCAGTTCAAAAGTCTTATCAGTTGTTAGAGGTTGAAGAGAACGTCCCGGTGGATGCCTTATATATGACTTTTCATATGGCTGGTAGAAATGATGAAACCTATCATGCCGAAGATTTATTAAGTGATATTCTAGGAAGAGGTAAATCAAGCCGACTCTATCAGGCTTTGGTTGAAGATAAGCAAGTGTTCAATTCTCTGAGCGCATATGTCATGGGTTCAATTGATCCGGGACTCCTCGTAATTCAAGGGAAATTGAATGGAAATCACAGCCTTGAATCAGCTGAAAATTCTATTTGGGAATTGTTGGAAGGGTTTAAGTCAAGCAGCTTAAAAGAGCAAGAATTAGAGAAAGTCAAAAACAAGGCAGAGTCTACAATGGTTTTCTCTGAGATGGAGTTACTCAATAGAGCCATGAATTTAGCTTATGCCGACATGCTTGGTGATTTGGACTTGGTCAATCAAGAGGTAGAAAAAGTGAGAGCTGTAACTTCAGACGCTGTGATGAGCGCTGCTCACCGCATACTACGTAGAGAAAATGCCTCAGTTTTAAGATATAAAGCAAAGCGATAGTCATGAAAATAAGAACGGGATTTGGATATGATGTTCATAAGCTGGAAGTAGATAGAGACTTTTGGCTAGGAGGTATCAGAGTACCACACACCCATGGTGCTGTGGGGCATTCAGATGCCGATGTGCTTATACACGTTATTTGTGACGCCCTATTAGGTGCTGCCAATATGCGAGATATTGGTTATCACTTTTCTGATCAGGACCCTAAATTCAAAGGGATTGACAGTAAAATTTTGCTAAAGGAAGTCGTAGAACTGATTAGAAATGCTGGCTTTGAGATAGGTAACATTGATTCTACCATTTGTCTGCAGCAACCAAAAGTTAACCCCCATATACCAGCTATGAAATCATGTCTTTGTGATGTGATGAAGATCGAAGAGGAGGACTTGTCAATAAAAGCAACAACCACCGAGAAGCTAGGTTTCGTAGGTAAGGAAGAAGGGGTGGCCGCTTTTGCTACTGTATTGATCATCAGGTCATGACAGGCAGCATTAGGATCATAAAAACCGAAGATGGTTCACAGTCGCTTTATAATGAGGGGCTAAACGAAACCTATCACTCAACTCATGGTGCTCTAACAGAATCTAAGTATGTTTTTATCCAACAAGGCCTGAACTTAATAGTCGGAAGAGGAAAGAATGATATCAGTATTCTTGAGGTCGGTTTGGGAACAGGCTTAAATGCCATATTGGTTCAGGAGTATGCTCAGAGAAGTCCAGGGCTAAATATTGACTTTTCCACTTTAGAACCTTTTCCCTTATCTCCTGACTTGGTCACTGAGTTGAAATATGATGAATTAATAGATGGTATATCGCGCGAGTCTTTCGAAAAGCTTCATGCCTGTGCTTGGGAGACTCCCATATCAGCTTTAGATAACTTCACTTTTACAAAGTATAAATCCCCATTAGCAGGCTTTGAAACTGAATCTAAATTCGACCTTGTCTTCTACGATGCCTTTGCGCCTAGCAAGCAGCCAGAAATGTGGGAGAAAGCGTTGCTTTCCAAAGTTTGTTCGTTGTTAAATGACAGTGGAGTATTTGTGACTTATTGTGCCCGAGGTCAATTAAAAAGAGATTTGGCTGACCTAGGCTTAACAGTTGAAACGCTTCCTGGACCTCCGGGTAAAAAGGAAATGGTAAGGGCTATAAGGCCATCTATTTAAAGTCGGTTGCTTCTTTTGGTGCCTCTTTTACTTAGGAGAAAATGGTAGATAAATTGTATCTTCCATGGTAAAGAATAGCACAGATGACCTTTAGTAAAACAAAAAACACTGTTGTTCCGATTCTCATTTTTCTACTTTCTATAGGGCTTATGGGCTGTAAAAGTGTTAACACTACACAGAAATCCATTAATGTTCCTGAAGATCAAACTGTTTTGACGCCTCAAAAACTTCCAAGAAAGGCCATTAGGTTAAGTGGTGAAGTAATTACAGATGTAGCCCTGATCAATAATCGGAAGATGTTTAACCTCAGAGTCAAGGAAGTGGCGGGTATCGGATCAAACTTCAGAACACAAGAACCGGAAGTTGGTGAAACGGTTAGCATAAACTCCCCCTCAGATATAGATTTTGAAAAGGGCGAAATAGTTTTGATAGATGTGGCAGCCACCAAAAATCAAACCGGTGACAACTTAATGTTTAACCTATTAAGAAAGGTTGTGAAATGAACAAACGAATACTCCTTATAGTGTCTATACTTCTTGTCGCGTCTTTAATGTTGTTGATAGTAGACAAGGCATCAATCGTCAATAGCGTGTCTTCGAGATCGGTCGAAGCGCGAGAGCTTGGAGACATACAGCTTGACCAAGAGGAGAGAGAGGATAAAAACACGAATCCAAGAGCTCGAGCTGAGTTTGAGTTCAATCAACTCAAGGACCCTGCAACTGGTAAGATTCCGGCCTTGATCCGCCAAAAGGAGTTGAAATTTGCGGAAGAGCACTTAGTAGAGAAAATTGAATCAAGGCCCAGATTTCAGCGTGCTCAAGCCAGTAGTACTAGTGCTACGAATGAAGCCACGTTTCAGAACTTCGGACCTTTTCATATCGGTGGTAGAACTAGGGCTTTGGCCATTGATATTACAGATGAAAACAACATTCTCGCTGGAGGAGTTAGCGGAGGGGTCTGGAGGTCTACTGACGAAGGTGCTTCATGGGCAAGAACAAGTGGCTTAACTCAACATCCGGCAGTTACAGATATTATTCAAGACACAAGAAATGGGAAAACGAATACCTGGTACTATTCCACGGGAGAGATGCTGGAGAGCAGTGCTGAGATCAATGGTGACTTCTACTTCGGAAATGGAATTTATAAGTCAGAGGATAATGGTGTTACCTGGTCGCCAATAGCACCCACTGTCATTGATGGGTTTGGCGATACGCCCGGTGTTGTGAGTCAGGGTGATTTTACCTTGGTTGATGAATTAAATATTGATGTATCAAATCCAAGTGGAACCGAGATCTATGCCGCTGGTATTGGTAAAATAATAAGGAGCGAAGATGGTTTTGAAACTTATCAAATTGTCTTGGGATCTAATGATGATGAGAATTGGACAGACTTGGAAATTACCTCAACAGGTAAAGTATTTGCAGTAATTTGTAACCTTTCACCGAGTGGCACTAATACTGATCAGGGTCTTTTTGAATCTGAGGATGGTGTCAATTGGACTAAAATCGATTTTCCGACAGGTTTTCCGACCACCTTATTAAGGGCAGAAATGGCCATTGATCCCCAAAACGAAAACAGACTCTATTTTGCGAGTGTCACAACGGAAGATTTGGATAATAATGTGAATCAGGGAAATCTATTACTGTATGATGATGATACTGATACATGGACGGATTTGACTGATAACATGGGGCTTGGTAATGACTTCTTTGCTAGTCACTACACACAATTTGGCTATGATTTTTATCTGGCCGTACACCCTGGCGATGATCAAGTACTCTTCTTAGGGGGAGCTAACCTTTTAAGATCTACAGATGGTTTTACAACTGATAATAATAGATCAAAAGTTGGAGGATACAATACGGCTAATCAATCTGGATTATATAGCGACCACCATCCAGATCAACACAGCTTTGCATTTTTTCCTTCCGACCCAAACAAAATGTTGTCAGGAACGGACGGAGGTGTTCATATAACGACCGATAATGTTGCCCCTGCTGCCTCAAACACTACAGAGCCTATTAACTGGACTGATTTAAATAATGGTTATATAACTTCTCAATTTTACCACCTAGCAATTCAGAAATATGATTACTCGGACGATCAAATTGTAGGTGGTATGCAAGACAATAGCAGTTTTGCCAAATTTACTGATGAGACAGATGAGGAATGGACACAAGTGCTTACTGCCGATGGTGCTTATGCTGCGATTACGTATAACTCGTTAATTGTTTCCACTCAGTTAATCGGAGCTATCAGACGTTATGAACTGGTCGGTAATACCTATCAAAATGCGTTTGATATTTCTCCTGATCCTAGTCAAAATGGTGCTGAGTTCTTATTTGTCACACCTATTACCTATAACCCCGTTGCTCAAGATCAGTATTTCATTGCTGCCAGGGGTAAGGTGTTTTTTACGAATGATGTGAGAGAAAACCCAGGTACTGGGGAGTGGGATGAAATAAGGGGAGGAAGTCTACCTAATAATTCAAGAGTATCAGCGATGGCGCTCTCTCACCAGCCTGAAGGGGTGTTCTACTTTGGAACCCGAAGCGGCACTATGTTCAAAATAGATGATGTCAGAGACCTCGAGGATGGAACTGCTCCAGAAATCCTGGATACCAGCGAATTACCGGCCGGTAATGTGGCAGCCATAGCAGTAGACCCGAGTGATGCAGACAATGTGGTAATTGTTATTTCCAATTATAACGTCAGAAGCGTTTGGCAATCTGTTGATGGTGGAGCATCCTGGTCTTCAATATCAGGTAATCTGGAAGAGAATCCGGATGGTACGGGCAATGGTCCTTCGGTTCGAGCTGTTGCCATAATGCCTGATGACGAAGGAGGTAATTACTATTTTGTTGGTACGTCTGTTGGTTTATACATGACACAGACATTAGATGGAGACAATACCGTTTGGACTCAGCAATCACCAGATGTTATCGGGCAGGTAGTTGTTAGCTGGATTACAACAAGACCGATTGACGGCACAGTAGCTGTTTCTACTCACGGCAATGGGGTTTTTAAGGCACAGTATGATGTGGGTCACTATCCTAATATCAACTATTCGCTGGACGCACAAACAGGTCAAATCGTAATGCGGGCTAATTTGTCCTTCGATTCATCTACTCCTTTCGCCTATGAGTGGATAAGGGATGGTGAGGCTATACCTAATTCAAACGGAGATTCTTTTACAAGTAACCTGACAGGCTCCTACCAAGCAAGAGTTACCCATCAGGATGGCACTACCGGATTATCTAATACCATTGTACATGAAGGAGACGATATCACCTCAATTGACAATAACCTATTGACAGAAATTGAAGAGATAGTGGTAGATGCAAATCCTTCCAATGGGCTTTTCAATCTGGCATTTCCTAATCAGTACGTTGGGGACTTTGATTTATCAGTGGTAGGCGCTGATGGTCAGCGAAAAGTTTCAAGTAATATTCGAGGATATAGCGAGGGAGATCAAGTACCTATTGATTTGAGTAAGCTTCCAGATGGTCTCTATGTGCTAAATATTGCCAACGAGAATGCTCGTTCCTCAATAAAATTGTTAAAACGTTCCAATTAATAATTTTGGACATTCATGTACGGCAGATTGACGATGAAAGAGCCATTTGTGTATCCTATCACTCACTAACATAAACTGACGTCCATTCTTAACTTTTTTTGAACTCAATTGTCGTTGCCATTTCCTTCATTCTTTGGAGATAAATTGTATATTTCGTCCCCAATAAATTTGGAATGGACGATTACGGAAAAAAACCTCTATTATTCCTCTCTTTGCTGACTTTGATAGTGTTTATGACCAGCTGTTCAACAAGTAAAAGTTTGAACAGCTACAGTGTCAATACAGATGGTGTTTTAGAAGCACAAATAGAGCGGATGAATAAAGATGCAATCAGGCTGAGAGGTCAAATTATGACCAAGGCTAAGAAAGTTGCCGATCGGTATCAGTATACCTTCAAGGTAACCGAGATTGTTAGATTAGGATCTACCTTTTCTACTGCTGAACCTAAGGTAGGCGAGATGGTTTTGCTCTATACGCCTGGAGTAGTTTTCAAAAAAAATAGCGAAGTAATGATGGATGCCTTCTCCACAGGGAGAGGGGCAGAGGAGCAGTTGACCCTAAACATGAT
Organism: Roseivirga sp.; assembly: GCA_965230105.1. Taxonomy (GTDB): domain Bacteria; phylum Bacteroidota; class Bacteroidia; order Cytophagales; family Cyclobacteriaceae; genus Roseivirga. The sequence continues at coordinate 298,820 of CBDDKG010000005.1, forward strand.
TGTAGAATAAGACTAGACATGAAGAAATTATTTCTAACACTTACGGTGCTTAGTATAGCACTACTTATTGCGATATCTTTCAATCGTAACCAAAGGCCAACTTATCAAGTGGCCGAGCAAGGAACATCAGTCAATAGTGCCGATATAGTACAATCATTTAGAAACCAGGGTGAGGAAAGTGAAAATCCTGAGGAGCGGATTGACTATGAGATTGATATGCTGAAAAATCCGGAAACTGGGAAGGTTCCAGTGTACATTCAGCAACGTGAATTAGCCTTTGCGAAGAAAAATCTGAATCAGATCAACGCAGTAAGGAGCGGTGCGCCAGGTAGTGTGAGAAGTGCGGCAGCCGCCACTTCAACACAAACTGAGGATTTTATTAACAGAGGACCTTTCAATATTGGCGGGCGTACACGTGCCTTGGGTCTCGATGTAAACAATGAAGACATAATTCTGGCCGGAGGTGTCTCTGGTGGTATGTGGAGAACGACTGATGCTGGGACCTCATGGACGAGGACTACAGCGCTCGAGCAACATCCTGCAGTTAGTGCTTTGGTACAAGATACCAGATCTGGCAAGACAAATGAGTGGTACTATTCTACCGGGGAGAGAAGAGGGAATTCTGCTACCAATAACGGAGATATATATGTAGGTAATGGTATATATAAATCCACAGACAATGGTGCCTCCTGGACCTTAATTGATGCTACGGCTGTTGCTGGGACAAGTGGTACGGATGTAATCTTAAATAATAGAGCAGAGTTTGCTCTTATTGATGATTTGGCTATAGACCTATCCAATAGTGAGGGAACAGAAATATATGCTGCTGGGTCTAGTGAGATTATCAGGTCAACAGATGGCTTTGAAACTTGGGATATTGTCTTAGGTTCTGAAAATACGGGGAGAAATTTTTCTGATGTTGCAATTACATCGGGGGGTAAGGTATACGCAGCAATTGCCAATTCAAGTTTTAATGGGGCTAATGCGGTCGATGGTTTCTTTAAATCGGATGATGGCATCACATGGACTGAGATAGACTTTCCGACAGGTTTTCCTACTACTTCTACAAGACTAGAGTTAGGAATTGATCCTGCCGATGAGGACAGGGTTTATGTCTTGGCACCGAGTAATCTCTTCTTATATAGTGACGCAACAGGAACTTGGAGTGACTTGACCTCGAGGCTAGATGTCATAACGGATGACGGGATTAATGGGCATGACTCTCAAGGAGGGTACAATCTTTATGTCACAGTTCATCCTGATAATTCTGATGTTGTTTTCGTAGGTGGAATAAACCTATTGAGATCAACGGATGGCTTTACCACAGATGCCAATAGATCGCAGGTTGGAGGATATAGACCGGGCAACTGCTGTACTTTGTATCCAGATCAGCACCCAGATCAGCATGAGACAATTTTCTTTCCTTCGGATGCAAATAAAATGCTTTCGGGTACTGATGGCGGAGTAGCAGTGACTGATGATAATCTGGCCGCCACAAATACAATTACACCAATAGACTGGGTTTCCTTAAACAATGGCTACCTGACTACACAGTTCTATCACATTGATATTCATAACTATGACCTCGGTGATAATCAGATTTCTGGTGGTTTGCAGGATAATAGTACTTGGGCAGTCTTCGAATCAGATCCAACTGCTGATTGGACTGATGTAGGAACCGGTGATGGGGCATTTACAGCTATTACCTATAATGCACTTGTAGCATCCTCTCAGCGGGGTAATGTTTTCAGGTATGAGGCTGATGAAAATCGAGTTTATCAGTTTGAAGGAAATATATCGCCTACTAATGATGATAATGACTATCTATTTATTAACCCATTTACGTACAACCCAGTGCACCAAGATCAATTCTTTGTGGGAGCACGGGGTAGAGTATTTGTGACCAACGATATTCGGACAAATCCTGGCAATGGTGATTGGACAGAAATCGGAGGCCCCAATTCATTGACTAATCAAAATGTCTCAGCTTTGGCGGTGTCAACACAGCCAGAAGGTGTCCTTTATTTTGCCACTCGATCCGGCCGACTATACAAAGTCGATCAAGTAAGAGATATTGAAGCAGGGGTTGAAGCAGTTGAGTTAAACAGAGATGGGTTGCCAGTAGGTAATGTGTCGAGCATCACGGTAGACCCGGATGATGCGGATAAAGTAGTTGCAACCTTCTCCAATTATGAGGTAATCAGTGTATGGTATACAGAGGACGGAGGTGATTCATGGTCATCCATTTCAGGTAATCTGGAAGAAAGTCCAAGCGGTGCAGGTGCGGGTCCATCCGTTAGGTCTTCTGCCATAATGCCTGATGGCAATGGGGGTGCTTATTATTTTGTAGGTACGTCTGTAGGATTGTTTATGACTCAAACACTGGATGGAGATAATACGGTCTGGACCCAGCAAGGTGTAAACGAAATCGGTAATGTGGTCGTATCTACCGTCCGAGTAAGACCGATTGAAGGAGTTGTTGTGGCCTCAACACATGGAAATGGTGTTTTCAAAGCTACATATGAAGTAGGAACTGTTCCGAATATCAACTACTCTCTCCAAGCGGAACCAAACACAGCATTGCTTCGCGGTAATGTCTCTTTTGTTGATGGAAAGGGAATGAATTATCAATGGCTAAAGGATGGTGTAGTAATTGATGGTGAAACAAGCAATACACTATTAGTGACTGATGGTGGAGATTATCAGCTCAGCTTGGCGATACAGGGCAATGAAAATAGAGGTTTTTCAAATACGGTTTCATTTAATTTCGATGGTACCGGTCCAGACGTTAGTTCAATTACCAGACTCGATCCGACTGATGAAAATACAACTGGGACAACAGTTCAGTTTCAAGTTACTTTTTCAGAGTCTGTTCTTAACGTTGATGCCTCTGACTTCGAAACCTCTGGCGATGCTTCTGGTACTATTGGCGATGTTACCGTAGCTACAGAAGGAACTGTCTTTGACGTTACCGTAAACAATATTGGAGGCAATGGTACACTAAGCCTGGACGTTTCAGCCTCTACCGATATCACAGATGCTGTTGGTAATGCATTTAGTGGAACGGTGATTTCTGAGGAAAACTATACAATACAGGATGGTACAGCTCCGACTTCTGCCATTACACGTGGGACTCCAACGGATGAAACCACAGATCAAAACAGAGTGACTTTTACAGTGACATTTACCGAAGCAGTTCAAAATGTTGATGTTGGTGATTTTGCTCTTGCTGCTGGGTCGCCTTCGGCCACTCTCAGTTCTGTTACTGAGACAAGTGCTGGAGTTTATGCAGTAGAAGTGATTGATATTGTGGAAGACGGTACACTTGGTCTGGATTTCGTTGCAGGTCAGGATATTCAAGATAACGCTGGAAATGCGTTTGATGGTACTGTGACTACAGATGAAACCTATACCATTGAGAATGTCATCACCTCCATTGATGATCCTCTTCTTGTGAATGTTCAAAGGATATTAGTTGATGCCAACCCGTCTAACGGGCTCTTCAATCTTGCTTTCCCTAACACATTCGTTGGAGATTTCGAAATGAGAGTCGTGGATGCTCAGGGTAGGGTTGCAGTATTGAAAGAAGTTAAGGGATATACCAGTGGTGATCAGATAGAGTTAAACCTTACCGGTTCACCAGATGGTCTTTATATACTTAAGGCCTCGAATGGCCGAAGCGCTGCATCCATCAAATTGCTGAAATCAAGTAGTTCAAGATAGTTTTAAAGGGGGTGGTTTTCACCTCCTTTTTTCATCATGCTCGAGCCTTCTTGACATGGCCTTCTTAATCTTATATGAACGTTTTAATTGCTACTAGTTGGCGATCCTAATAATTGTAAGTTGCACTTATTTGTATTTAAAGAGTATTTTATAGACCAATAACTAGGGCTTTAGTCAGGTTTTACATAAAAGAGCTGGAAGATTCAGATTTTTATGCTATAATCACCTTTAACTTTCACCTACACTACATTCTGTAATGGATCAGTACTCTAGGGTACGTACCACGCTGACTATAGGTACGCTATTCTTAATGGTCATATCGGCTTGTTCCGTGTCTCGGAACTCATATGCTGTCCAGTCTCCAAATAACAAAGTAAAAACTTCTGAAAAAGTAGTCAACGTAGCTCCGGCCACAATGGCCAAAGATGCCATCCGTTTGCAAGGGATTTTAATGTCTGCCATTGGTAAAAAGAATGGCTGGTATCAGTATCAATTCCAAGTTACTAAAACGCTGAAGTACGGTGCCACCTTTGCGAGCATCGAGCCAGCAATAGAAGAAGTAGTAGTTCTTAACGCTTCCAAGAGGCTTAATTCAAAGCAGGGTGATGAACTTGTTGTGGACGTAACCACACCAAGAGAACGTCAGGTAGGTAAGTTGATGATTTTTAAAATCTCAGAATAGTGTTACTTATGAAAAAGAGCTCTCTAATAATTTATACTGCCTTACTTGGATTAACAGTGCTCTCTTTAATTCGCTATCAGAAGCAGAATTTTATTGTCAATGAAGTAAGGACTGAAAGATTGTCTTTGGAAGCGCCATTGGCCGTTGATCGTGAGGAAAAAGAAAAAGAAAACCCTCAGGATCGATGGGAGTTTGAACGAATGCAACTGGCAGATCCTTCCACAGGAAGAATACCATCAATCATCAGAGAGCGTGAAATAGGTTTTGCGCAAGAGTCACTCCAACCCTCAGAAAAGATCGATGGCATACGAAGCAGCGTAAGTGGAAGTAATGCCCAGAGTAATGTTGTTATTCCTTTTGCCAGTATGGGACCCTATAACATTGGTGGACGTACTCGAGCATTAGGTATTGATATTGCAGATGAGAATGTTATTCTGGCCGCTGGTGTGTCGGGTGGTGTTTGGAAAACGTCTAACCAGGGAGCATCATGGGCAAGAACCACCGGTCTTCAGGAGCACCCTGCCGTTTCAGCGATCATACAGGATCGAAGAGCGGGTAAAACCAATGAATGGTATTATTCAACAGGGGAAAACATCGGAAATTCGGCAGATGCTGTTGGCGCCTTTTATTACGGAAATGGAATATACAAGTCTACCGATAATGGAGATAGTTGGGATCTACTTTTATCAACAGCCGTTGCAGGGAAGGTAGGTACACAGGTGGTCTTAACGAATGGTACATTTACAACCATTGACGAACTAGTCATCGATTACTCTAATGCTCAGGGAACTGAGATTTACGCTGCTGGTAACGGAAAAATCATACGCAGTGAGGATGGATTTAGTACATATGAAATCGTATTGGGTCAAAATAACACCGGCTTTGCAACCTGTGATGTAACGGTGTCTTCTACCGGGATGGTTTTTGCAACTATTGGCAATTCAGCGAACGGTATATCGCAACATGGAATTTTTAAATCGGATGATGGTGTCAATTGGACAAACATTAATCCTACTGGCCTCGATGCGACTTATACAAGAATAGAGCTGGCTATCGATCCTTCAGATGAGAATGTCGTTTATGCTGTTACAGATGATCAATTGTTTGTCTTAGATGTTGCGAATAACTCTTGGACCGATCGTTCAAATAATCTGGGTGTTTCTAACGACCCGGGAGAAGGTTACGATTCTCAAGAGGGTTATAACATGATCACGTCAGTTCATCCGGGCGATAATGATTTGGTATTTATTGGTGGTACGAATCTACTCCGATCGGATAATGCTTTCACAACTGCCAATTCAACCAGTCACATTGGCGGGTATCTGTCTGATGGGGGAAATGATCAAAGTTTTCCGTCCTACCCTAATCATCATCCTGATCTTCACGAGATATCGTTTTTCCCTTCTGATCCAGATAAAATGTTGACCGGAAGCGATGGTGGAGTTCACCTAACCAGAGATAATACTGCAACTTCCAACGACAATTCTCCAGTAACCTGGGAGTCCTTGAATAATGGTTATTTGACATCACAATTTTCTCATGCAGCAATACAGGAATACTTTCTTGGAGATAACCAGATAGTAGGAGGAATGCAAGACAATGGTACTTGGATCGTGTTTAGCAATAGTGCTCAGGACGATTGGCTTGAGCTTGTTGGTGGTGATGGTGCACGAGCAGCAATTTCTTATAACGCCTTGTATGCGTCAGCACAAGATGCCTTTATGCTTAGAGCTGAAGTAGTTGATGGTAGTTACCAGAATTTCACGCGAGTTTCTCCCTCGACAGATTCAGATGAGTTTTTGCAGGTGAACCCTTACGTAGTGAACCCAGTGCATCAAGATCAATTATTTGTAGGTGCGAATGAGAAGCTCTATGCCACAAATGATATCAGGACAAACCCAGGAGACGGAGAATGGATAACAATTGACGGTAGCACCAATACCCAGATAAATGGTTTTGTATCTGCTATGTCTATGTCCATACGTCCAGAAGGGATACTTTACTTCGGCACTTCCTCTGGGAGGCTCTATAAAATATCAGATACACGTGACGTCTCTAGTATTGCTGATTTGACCGCCTTGAACAGGTCAGTACTTCCGGCTGGTTATGTTTCAAGTATATCCGTTGACCCGAATAACGGGTCTAGAGTAATGATCTCCTTTTCAAATTATGAAGTGAAGAGTATTTGGTATTCTGAAGATGGTGGGGATTCATGGACTTCGGTCTCAGGCAACCTGGAAGAAAATGCTGATGGAACAGGTGCAGGTCCTTCGATTCGAGACCTTGCCATTTTACCAGATGGTTTTGGAGGTAACTATTACTTTGCTGCCACTTCAGTTGGGCTCTTTATGACGCAAACACTAGATGGTGATAATACCGTTTGGGAACAACAAGCGGTAGACCAAATTGGCAATGTGGTTGTTGCTTCTGTAGAGGTTCGCCCAATTGATGGGGCGGTCGTAGCTGCTACTCATGGAAATGGTGTTTTCAAAGGCTTTTATCAGGTAGGAATCAATCCGAATATCAACTTTTCAAAAGGAACACAGGCCGGTACTGCTGTGCTTAGAGGAAATGTGTCTTTTGTACAAGGAAGAGGTATAGCCTATCAGTGGATCAGAAATGGAGTGCCAATAGTTGGTGCAAGTGTTAGTGAATATACAGTTACCCAAGATGGTGACTACAAACTTAGAATGGCAGTCCAAGGAGTGAATGGGGTTGCAGAATCCAATACGATAACCTTCAACTTTGATATAGTTAGTCCTGATGCTTTATCCATAGCTAGGTTAAATCCTAACGAAATAAATACAAGTGCGAACAGTGTTCAATTTAGAGTGACCTTTTCAGAAAGGGTAATAAATGTTTCTGCCGATGACTTTGTATTGTCAGGAGATGTGACTGCTGAAATCACAAGTATTGTTCCCAATGGGAATGGACTGTTTTATGATATCACCGTATCAAATATTAATGGGAAAGGAACACTGAACTTAACACTTAACACAAGCAATGACATTACCGATGTTCAAGGTAATGCGCTGACCAATGGAGTAGGCTCTATTGAGTCTTATAATATTGTCGATAATACTGCACCAACTGCTACCATTACAAGACGTAATCCAACCTCTCAAATTGCAAATAGTGGCGAAGTGACGTTCTTTGTTCTCTTTTCTGAAAGTGTTCAGAATATAGATCTGTCCGACTTTAAGCTTACCAATGGCTCTCCGGCAGCTACGCTAAGTCGCTTGACGGAGGTGAGTACAGGGGGCTATGAACTAGTGGTTTCGAGTATACTCGATAATGGTACTTTAGGTCTGGACTTCACAAATAATCAAGATATCCAGGATTTAGCGGGTAATAATTTTAGCGGAACAGCCTTGGCCTCCGAATCATACATAATAGATAACGATATTGTAGCACCGACTGCCGTTATCTCTAGACTAGACCCCACCTCTCAGGTAACCGATCAAAATCAAGTGACCTTTTTGATCCTCTTTTCCGAGGCGGTTAATAACGTTAGCCTAGGTGACTTTGTGTTCACGCAAGGATCACCTTCAGCAATTTTTAATGGAATTGAAGAAGTGGGAATTGGCAGATATGAATTACTTGTTACAGATATCAGCGGTAGTGGTACACTGAGCATTGATTTTAGTAACACTCAGGATATTGAAGACGATGCTGGCAACTTTTTTGATGGAAATCCCATTGCCAAAGAATCCTATATTATTGAGACAGATATAATTGCACCAACAGCTGTCATTTCGAGATTAGCGCCATTGACTGAAACAACAGATCAGGATCAGGTGACTTTCTTAATTCAGTTTTCTGAGGGTGTCATTAATGTTGATTTGACTGACTTTGTTTTTGATTCAGGTTCACCTTCAGCCACCTTTGGCAGTATAACTGAGATAGAACGAGGGCAATATGAATTGTTGGTGACGGACATAAGTACTAATGGTACTTTGGGCATTGATTTCAGTGGTTCTCAAGATATTGAAGATAACGGTGGAAATGCTTTTGATGGAAATGCGACTGCTCGAGAGACTTATGTCATAGAAACTGATGTTGTCGCCCCGACAGCAACCATAGCTCGGTTGAACCCTCTTAATGCAACCACTGATAGCGAACAAGTGACATTTCTCATACTCTTTTCTGAGGCGGTAAAGAATGTGAACCTAAATGATTTTGTGATTACACCAGGTTCATTGAGTGCAACGCTGAGTAGTATCACCGAGGTCGATCGAGATCGTTATGAGCTATTAGTCACAGGAATTGGACCCAACGGCACACTTGGTATCGATTTTAGTGAAACTCAAGATATCGAAGACATCAAAGGGAATGCCTTTGATGGAAATCCAATTTCCAATGAATCATATACCATAGAAACGGATGTGATTGGACCAACTGTAACTATCTCTAGATTGGATCCAACTGATCAAGTAACAGATAGAGATCGTGTCACTTTTGAAGTGCTATTTTCAGAAGGAGTCGATAATGTGGATATCACGGATTTCGAACTGATTGCCAATTCACCTGTAGCTGTACTTTCCCAACTGATCAGTACCAGCTCAAGCCGATTCGAACTGACCGTAACCAATATCCTGAGTAACGGAATTCTTGGAATTCAGTTTGTAGGGAGTCAGGATATAGAAGATGAAGTAGGGAATGACTTTGACGGAAATGTGTCAGCCAATGAGACGTATACCATAGAGGCGGACGTGACGGCTCCAACTGCCGTAATTGCAAGAAGGAACCCAGATTCGGAAATTACAGATCAAAATCAGGTAACCTTTTTTATACTCTTTTCTGAGGAGGTAAAGAACGTGAGTTTGAATGATTTTGTATTGATTGAAGGATCGCCTATGGCTACTTTGAGTCAGTTGACAGAAGTGAGCACAGGAGGGTATGAGTTGATTGTGTCTAATATTAGTGGAAATGGAATGTTAGGCATTGATTTTACCAGTAGTCAGAATATCGAAGACAACGCAGGTAATTCTTTTGGAGGAACGGCTATAGCCAGGGAGACATATATTATCGAGAATGATACTACGGCACCTACAGCAGTGATTTCGAGACTCGACCCTTTAACAGAAAACACCGATCGGGATCAAGTGACTTTCCAGATCCTCTTTTCAGAAGCTGTTCAGAATTTAGACCTAACCGATTTTGTCTTTACCTCTGGTTCCCCTTCAGCCACCCTTAACAGTCTAACTGAATTGGAAAGAGGTAGATATGAATTGCTTGTTACCAACATTGCTGCGAACGGTACACTTGGGGTTAACTTCAGTAGTAGTCAGGATATCGTAGACAATGGAGGAAATGCTTTTGACGGAAATGCTACTGCTATAGAGTCATACACAATTCAGTCTGATGTAACACCTCCTTCTGTGAGTATAACAAGGCATGATCCAGCATCGGAAACAACTAACCTTACGCAAGTCACTTTCGAAGTTTTATTCTCAGAAGAGGTTCAAAATGTTGATGTAACAGATTTTGTTCTGAGTAATGGGTCACCATCAGCCACTATATCGACCATAACGGCTACAGATGTTGGAAGGTTCGAATTACTAATTACCAGTATTGGTGGTGTAGGTACCTTGGGAATTGACTTCAACTCCAGTCAAAATATTGAGGATAGGGCAGGCAATGACTTTGACGGAGGCACCACCTTAAATGAGACTTATAATATTGTGTCCGAAACGGGAGATGTTTCTGGCCCAATAGCCTTTGTTACGCGAAAGAATCCATCTAGTGAGATCACTAATAAGAATGAAGTAAGCTTCCAAATACTCTTTTCAGAATCCGTAAGAAATGTAGATATAAGTGATTTTACCTTTCTAGCTGGTTCTCCTACGGCCTCACTGAGTTCAATATCTGAGGTTGCTTTGGGAAGATACGAACTGGTAGTCTCGAATATTCTACGAAATGGTACTTTAGGTATTGAGTTTACGCCAAGCCAGGATATTGAAGATGAAGCAGGCAACCGGTTTGATGGAAACATCGCTTCAAATCAGATATACATTATAGCCTCTGGTAACGACATAACAGCACCTACCGCGGTAATCACTAGGCGAAACCCATCCGATCAATTTACAGACCAAAGCAGGGTTGTATTTCAAATCATTTTCTCCGAGGCTGTTCAAAACGTAGACCTAACTGACATTGTGCTGGCTCAAGGGTCACCTGATGCAGCAATAGAGTCATTGTCATCTCTGGGTGTTGGAATCTTTGAAGTAACCATTAATGATATTTTATCCGATGGAACCCTTGGAATAGATTTCTCTCTTTCTCAAGATATCGAGGATATTATAGGCAATCGCTTTGGCGGAAATGCGATTGCGAGGGAAACTTATACAATACAAAATCTTGTGACATCCATTGATGATCAACTTTTGGGTAATCAAGAACGAATAATCGTTGATGCCAACCCATCAACAGGCGTATTCAATCTTGCTTTCCCAACCTACTTCCAAGGCAACTTCGAAATGAGGGTGGTCGATGTAAGTGGTAACGTGATTCAAAGTCAGCAAGTTGATGCCTATACAAATGAGGAGCAGGTAAGTTTGGACTTATCCCGTTTTTCTGATGGCGTTTACATTTTGAATGCATCAAACGGTCTGAGAACGGCTTCTATCAAGCTGTTGAAAAAGAGCAAGTAATTAGGAAACGGATAGTCTAGCTAAGGTGATCAATACCTAAATGAGAAATGTAGTAGTCTAGAGGTATGTCGTACTCGTTGTTGTAGTCGATGTTGTCCAGTGTACTTGTTATGCCAATACCCACTTTTAAACAATCTTTTCGAACCTCGTTCAAAAAGCGGTCATATAAGCCGGCTCCATAACCGATCCGATTGCCGGCTCCATCGCAAGAAATGAGCGGTACAAATACCAAATCAAGGATGTTGGGCATTACTTCTTCGGTACTTACAGGTTCCGGTATACCCAGTTTTGAAATTTCTAATTCAGTGTTTTGATTGATGAGAAAATGCTTAAGTAACTTCCTTTTAAATAACGTTTTAGAAAGATATACCTTATGTTGATCGCTCTGTCTTAGTCTTTCAAACAAAGGCCAGGTATTCGGTTCTCGATACTTGATTATTTGTAAGAATAGGTGGCAATGAACAACTTCATTATTTGTTTCAAGAAATGAAAAGCAATTCGCGAGGAGTAATTCGTTCCTCCGTTCAAACTCTTGTTGCGTAAGTGTCTGACGCTTCTCTAGAAACAGCGACCTGAGGACTTCTTTATTCATTCACTTCTATCATATGGAAGCGATAGTCGAATGGATCGAACGCTTCTAGACATGAAGCTATGAAATTTGGATTACTAATATAAAAATTCAAGAAGTTGTCCTTTCTTTCTTGAGGACCACCCCCTGGGAATAAGGCTTCTTTTAGGGTATAGATTCTATTGACCAATACTTCTTGATTATTTCTTTCAGCTTTAAGGATCTTGTGTTCAATTTTCTCAAGACTCTTTTCAGATTTCCTGAACTCAGCTAATACTAACTTTTCCAAGGTTGAATCTACCTGTATAGCTTGCCCCTTAGCTTCATCGAACAGTGCACTTAAACGTTGTTTCTGCTCATCCAAATCCATCTTAAATTGAGTATTGGCAACCACTTTTTCTTTCACCAGTGCATTTTCCTCTTTAAAGATATCTTCAAAACTAAGACCTGCTTTATTTAATTTCTCCACTTGCCCATTGGTCATTACACCAGCAAAGTTTCGAGGCATGAGCAGAGGGAAAGTAATCTTGAAGTGATCGAATATTCCTTTAAGTTGTAGCCAATAGACCAACTCTGAAGGTCCTCCTACATATGCCAGATTGGGCAATAGGTATTCTTGATAGAGTGGTCTTAATACGACATTAGGGCTGAACCTTTCCGGGTACTGCTCAATTTCTTCTCTAATATCTTCATCGTTAAAAGAGATACCTGAATCTAGTACCTCGTAGCCTTGCGTGTTCCTTACAATTCTGGATCTAAGATCATCTTTCAAATAGAAGAAGTTAATTTCTCTAGGAAAAACCTGTGTCTTATAGCCCTTCGACTCTATCTCGCCTGTAGTTGCTTTAGCTAGTTGTTCGGGCTTTTGATCAAAGATATCGGACTGTATGACTGGTTTAAATAATGTTTTGAGCGCCTTGTCATCCGCATCTATGATTACCAATCCATACTCACCAAAGAGTTGATTCATATAATGCCTTACGGCACTTGCTAGATTTTTTTCTTTCAAATAGGCATTCCTAAAGAAGTCCGGAATACCAATAATCTGATCAAAGATTGGATTGATCGTTTTGGTATTAAACCTACCTACCGCACCTATTTGATCCGTTTCCCAAGCGAACTTTTTCCCGTTAAACCTAAAGTGATTGATTTCTTCGAAGTCATGGTCTTCACTGGCCATCCAGTAAACAGGTACAAAATTGCAGTCTGGTCTGAGTTTTTTCAACTCTTGACAGGCACGAATGATTGAGACAATTTTATAGATAACATATAAAGGACCCGTGAAAATATTTAACTGATGACCAGTAGTGATGGTATAGGTTTTTTCACTTTTAAGGTCTTCCAGGTTCTTTTGAGTGCCTTCCGAAATGTCTATATGCTCGTATTGACTTATGAGTGAGGAATAGAGTACGGACCTGTGTTCTATTGGAAAGTTTCGTTTGTCTATTTGGGCAACAAGGTTCTCAGCAGTGGGTAGACCGTTATGGAAGGTTTGTAGGTCGGCATGCCCGTTAATGTAGTCCAGGAAAAACTTTGAGAAGCTGTTTGTCTTAGCAAACTCAATTTTAGCGAGTAAACAGTCAGTTTTTTCCAATGTGTCCATAAACGTTTTAAAGGCTTAAATGGGGTTTATCTATGATTGACAATTTGATTAATCGACAGGTTCCCCATAAAGGTCAAATTCAGTCGCATCTGTAATCTTGATATTTGCAAAATCACCGATACGTAAATAGTGCTCTTTGGCGTCAATCAAAACTTCGTTGTCTACTTCTGGAGAATCATGCTCAGTTCTTCCCACAAAGCTTCCACTCTCTTTCTTATCTATTAAAACTTTGAGGGTTTTACCAATTTTCTTCTCGTTGATTTCACGAGAAATTTCTTCCTGTATTTCCATTACGTGATTGGCACGCTCTTGTTTTACTTCTTCTGGCACATCATCTTCAAATGAGAAAGAATGTGTATTTTCTTCATGAGAATATGTGAAGATACCAAGTCTGTCGAAACGAGACTTTTCAACAAAGTCGACCATGTCAGCAAAGTCAGCTTCAGTTTCCCCTGGATGGCCAGCGATCAGTGTGGTTCTAATACCAATATCAGGAACCCGTTGACGCATTTGGTCCAGAAGCATTTCTGTTTTCTCACGAGTAGTTCCTCTGCGCATGAGCTTGAGCATATTAGTCGAGCCGTGCTGTAATGGGATGTCTAAGTAATTGCAGATATTGTCTCTTTCGGCCATTACGTCAAGAACATCCATTGGGAATCCTGTGGGAAATGCGTAGTGCAGTCTAATCCAATCTATGCCTTCAACGTCAGACAAGTTTCTCAGTAAATCTGCCAGGTTTCTTTTCTTATAAAGATCCAAGCCGTAATAGGTAGAATCCTGAGCAATTAAGAGCAGCTCTTTGGTGCCATTTCTAGCGAGATTTTTCGCCTCGAGAACCAGTTCTTCGATTGGCCGCGATTTATGTCCACCGCGCATTAGTGGAATGGCACAGAATGAACATGGTCTGTCACAGCCTTCAGCAATCTTTAGATAAGCATAGTGATTCGAGGTGGTCGTAATTCTCTCACCGACTAATTCGTGTTTATAATCGGCTTTGAATTTCTTAAGGAGTGCAGGCAACTCCATCGTACCAAAGAAGGCGTCAACTTGGGGAATTTCTTTTTCAAGATCTTCTTTATAGCGGTGAGAAAGACAGCCTGTCACGTAGACTTTGTCAACAAGCCCTTCTTCTTTTGCATCTACATAACGGAGGATGGTGTCAACTGATTCCTGTTTTGCATTATCAATAAAGCCACAGGTATTAATGACAACAATATTTGCGTCATCATTTTGTGCTTCATGTGTAGTGCTAATGCCGTTACCCTTGAGTTGGGTGAGCATTACCTCGGAGTCCACCAGATTTTTGGAGCAACCTAGTGTAACAATATTGACCTTATCTTTCTTTAAACCCTTCGCCTTCATGCCTCATATTTCACGAAGGGCAAATTTAACAAATAAAAGGAGGTGAACTACCTGTGGTACAGACTATACTCTTTTTCTACGAAATGTGATAGGCACCAATTCCTCAGTAGGCATACCTATGGTATAAAGCTCCCAGTTTGAATCGTATTTATCCAGGATTTGTCTAATGCAATCCACTCGGTCATCGCTTGGGTTATCACAATCAGCCCAGTAGAATACCTCCACTCGATAATTGTACGACATTTTTTTGCCGTTCACTTTAACTTCTACTTCGATCTCTTGTTCTCCACTAATCTGTGGAATTTGGATTGCTATAGCGCTCATAAGCCTGTTCGTTAATGTACAAATGTTTTCTATCCATGTAAGTACATAACAATATGGATGCCAAGCTTGTAAGTCGCTGATATATAGAGGGTAATAAATGGTTAGGACTTACGAATGACCGAATGAGTGCAGTAAAATGTACGCAAACGTTCAGGGTTTAGAAAAATTATACCGTTGGTAAAAAGTGATAACCTTGACTCGATTAGCCCTATTTCTTGAATAAGGAGTCTACAAATTCTGCCTTATTAAAGACTTGAAGATCGTTCACTTGTTCTCCTACGCCTATATATTTTACGGGTATTTTGAATTGATCGGAGATTCCGATAACAACACCGCCTTTAGCTGTGCCATCTAATTTTGTAATGGCTAATGCAGATACTTCTGTAGCCTTGGTAAACTCTTGTGCTTGAATGAAGGCATTCTGCCCTGTGGAACCATCCAGTACTAACATAATTTCATGCGGTGCTTCAGGGATGAATTTCTGCATCACTCTCTTAATCTTGGAGAGCTCATTCATCAAGTTAACCTTTGTATGTAACCTACCGGCCGTATCAACAATTACCAAGTCAGCACCAGTTTCTACTCCTTGCTTAACCGCATCAAAGGCCACTGCACTTGGATCGGTATTCATACCATGTGCCACTACCGGAACGCCCACACGCTCGCCCCAAAGTTTCAATTGATCAACAGCGGCTGCTCTGAAAGTATCTGCCGCCCCTAAAACAACCGATTTCCCCTTTGATTTGAACTGAGAGGCCAGTTTTCCAATGGTGGTCGTTTTGCCTACACCATTAACTCCTACTACCAAAATCACATGAGGTTTATGTCCTTCGGGTAACTCGAAGTCGGCAAGATCTTCAGTATTGTTTTCCGATAGAAGTGCGGCTATCTCATCTCTTAGAATTTGATCTAGTTCAGAGGTATTCATGAACTTGTCTTTGGCCACTCTAGCCTCAATTCGCTCAATGACTTTTACGGTCGTATCTACCCCAACATCAGATGTGATCAGTATCTCTTCCAATTCATCAAGTACTTCATCATCTACCTTAGATTTTCCGGCAACAGCTCTGCCTATCTTAGAAAAGAT
The DNA here is from genome assembly GCA_965230105.1 of Roseivirga sp. Taxonomy (GTDB): domain Bacteria; phylum Bacteroidota; class Bacteroidia; order Cytophagales; family Cyclobacteriaceae; genus Roseivirga. Next base: position 314,822 of record CBDDKG010000005.1, read on the forward strand.
GTTTTCTTTGGTCTTTTCAAGACCTTTATCTAGAGATTCCTTCTTTTCCTTCGAGAATAATCCAAATAATGCCATGCTGATGAATTGAATTTGATGTAACAAAAAAGTCCCTCAAATGGGGACTTTAATTTATGATATAAAAGCTAATTCTTACTTATCGGCTAATACAGATTTAACCATATCTTCCGTAACCATTTCTTCTTTGAAAGTGTAAGCTCCAGTTTTTGGAGATCTTACCGCCTTAATCACTTTAGCGTATTTTACTCCGCCTTCTTTCTTTAGGGTTGCAACTACTTTCTTAGCCATGATTATTTAATTTCTTTGTGAACTGTATATTTCTTAAGAATTGGATTGTATTTCTTCAACTCCAATCTTTCAGTCGTATTCTTTCTATTCTTGGTGGTGATATAACGAGAAGTTCCAGGCATACCACTCTCTTTGTGCTCGGTGCACTCCATAATTACCTGAACTCTATTCCCTTTACTCTTAGCCATTTTTCTGTGCTTCTAAATTTCGGACTGCAAATATACGAAGCTAGTTGAGAATCTGAAACCTACTGATTAAAATTAATTGACTAATTATCAAGTACAAAGAAATCCAGTTCAAATCTTGACATTGGATGCCTTAAATTGCCCCAAGTACCGTTCTCGCATGTGATTTGGCTAGGGTAGGTGTCTGATTCATCGTAATAGAGATCTTGCCTCCAATCCTGATTAACACCCCGTGAGATGTACTCGTTTAATATTTCATTGCTCATAATTTCAAACATTGAAATATGGCGATAACCTTGGTCGGTTAGAACGAATACTGCAAAATCTCCAGAATCTAAATGAGCACTAGGAGAGCTGCCTAGAACATCACCTGCTGATACTGACGCACCTACCTCTATGCCAGCGCTTGGGGTTAGGTGAAATACACGAACAATGACATTTGGATTAGCCTCTAATTGTATATCGATTTCGTAGTCGTTGGAATCTTCCGAAGGCCGTGCTTGTCCCATGGTAACAACGGTACCATTGGCTGGCACAAAGTAGGTGAGGCTAGAAGGTAGTTCGGATGGAGCCGGAGGTTGTCCTTCATCATATGTGTGAAAATAGTGCTTAAGGTTTACACAGCTTTCGCCACTATAGTCTACGAAATTGTGTCCCGCTGCTGATCTGTAGCGAGATATCTTCTCGATCTTATCTAGTTCTACATGAAGCGCTGTTAAATAAGGTTGGCCAATGATGTCGCTGATATCATCAGGGCTCAGTTCGAATGAGCAAGAACCTTTTACGCCTTTTAGGCTGGAGTTGAATAATTCGTTGCCCTGCGGACCGAGTACATGGAAAACTCCTTCGAGTGATTCTTCGGAGTCATTGATAGCTAGATCGAGTTCAAAATTGGCAGTACCTGCCTCTGTAGTCATAGTGCCTGATACCCTAAGGGTATTGTTGTCGAGTGTTCCGCTACCACTTCCAGACCATAGGCCACCATCATAGTCGTTGATTGTAACGTCAAAAGTTCCTTGGGTATTTGTTGCTGATATTACCATGTCACTTCCTATTAGAGAGAAGTTCAAGCAATAGGTGCCTGCGATTTCAAAGTCTTCGGTAGGTCCGTCAGTGTCATCTGTTCCCGAGCAGTTAACCAGGACAAGATTGAAGGATAAAAGAAGGGCTACAAATAAGTAAGTGAAAGTATCAAGTCGTTTCATAATTACTTCAGTTGGTCAATCGAATATAACTTCGATCTCGACCTGTAATTAGCTCAAATTACCTCTTTGGGATGAGTTGAGGTCTATCTGGTACGAATGGATAATAAAAAAGGGTGAACCATGGGCCACCCTTTTTTTCAATATCTGTATCTATTTCTACTTGTTTCCCTTTAGCTCAGGTAGTGTAAACTGATCTAATGGACTAGGCTCCTTCATTAACTTCTCAATTTCCTCAGTGGTTCTTGGTGCGAAAGCCGAGAGCAATTCAAAACCGTCTTCGGTGATTAGTATGTCATCTTCAATTCTAACAGC